>NZ_JACJKN010000001.1 GCF_016900775.1 Olsenella uli
AGATGTGTATAAGAGACAGCGCCCCGATGGATATGTCCCACACCACGGCCGTGCGCGCGCCGATGGTGGGCGTCTTCTACGCGGCCCCCTCGCCCGGGGCCGAGCCCTTCGTGCACGTGGGCTCCAAGGTCAAGAAGGGCGAGACCCTCTGCGTCATCGAGGCCATGAAGGTCATGAACGAGGTCACCGCCGAGGCCGACGGCGAGGTCGTGGACATCTGCGTGAAGGACGGCGACCTCGTCGAGTACGGCTGCTGCCTCATGAAGCTCTACTAGATGCCTAAAAGGGGCCCGGCCCCTTTTAGGCAAGTTTCGCGCGACAGGAACGGAGGGTGCATGAACAAGGAAGAGCTCAAGAACCTGCTTCCCCACCGCGAGCCGATGCTTTTGCTCGACGAGGCCGAGGTCGTGGACGGGGAGGCCCACGGCAAGATTACGATCACCGGCGAGGAGTTCTTCGTCCAGGGCCACTTCCCGGGCAACCCCATCGTCCCGGGCGTGATCCAGTGCGAGATGCTCGCGCAGAACTGCTGCGTCCTTCTCGCCGACGACCTTTCGGCCAAGGGCGCCACGCCCATGTACACGAGTCTCGACAAGGTGCGCTTCAAGCACCCCGTGCGCCCCGGCGATACGGTGGAGCTCACCTGCCGCATCACCAGGAGTCGCGGGCCCTTCCGCTTTGCCACGGGCGAGGCCCGCGTGAACGGCGAGCTCTGCTGCCAGGCGGAGATGTCCTTCGCGCTCATGTAACGACAGGCCGTGCAAAAGGGGGCAGTCACTTTTGCATGGTGCGGGGCATTTGAAGAGAGCGCCGCGCAAGAGCGACTGTCCCTTTTGCGCGGCGTGCCGGGAGGCGACGATGTTCGACAAGATTCTCATTGCGAACCGCGGGGAGATCGCGGTCCGCGTGATCAGGGCCTGCAAGGAGATGGGCGTCAAGACCGTCGCCGTGTACTCCACGGCCGATGCCGAGGCGCTGCACGTCGCCCTTGCCGACGAGGCCTACTGCATCGGCGGCCCGCGCCCCGCGGACAGCTACCTCAACGAGGACGCCATCCTCACGGTGGCCCTGCAGTCCGGCGCCAAGGCCATCCACCCCGGCTACGGGTTCTTCTCGGAGAACTCGCACTTCGCGCGCGAGTGCCAGAAGTGCGGCCTCGTGTTCATCGGGCCCGACCCGGACGTCATCGACCGCATGGGCGACAAGGACAACGCGCGGCGCACCGCCCGCGGGGCCGACGTGCCCATCGTCCCCGGCTGCGACCTGCTCAAGGACGCCGAGGAGGCCGAGCGCGAGGCCGCCCGGATCGGCTGTCCCGTGCTCATCAAGGCCCGCTCGGGCGGCGGCGGCCGCGGCATCCGCAAGGTCGAGGACCCCGCCGACGCCGGAAAGGCCTTCACCGAGGCCCACGCCGAGGCCGAGGCGGCCTTCGGCGACGGCGAGTGCTACATGGAGAAGTTCGTCTCGCCGGCGCACCACGTCGAGGTTCAGGTCCTGGCGGACGCCCACGGCAACGTGGTCTCCCTCGGCGAGCGCGAGTGCTCCGTCCAGCGCCGCAACCAGAAGCTCGTGGAGGAGAGCCCCGCGCCGTGCCTGGACGCCCACCCCGGCGTCCGCGAGCGCATGCACAAGGCGGCGCGCGACCTCACGGCGGCCGTGGGCTACGTGGGCGTGGGGACGATCGAGTTCCTCTTCGCCGACGACGGCAACTTCTACTTCATGGAGATGAACACGCGCCTGCAGGTCGAGCACCCCGTCACGGAGTTCGTGAGCGGCGTGGACCTCGTCAAGTGGCAGCTGCGCGTCGCCGCCGGCGCCGAGCTGCCCTTCTCGCAGGACGACATCTCCATCCAGGGCCACGCCATCGAGTGCCGCATCAACGCCGAGACCCCGGAGTTTCTCCCGTCCTGCGGCGACATCACCATGCTGCACGTCCCCGGCGGTCCGCAGGTGCGCTTTGACTCCGCGCTCTACGTGGGCGCGGTCGTGCCGCCGTACTACGACTCGCTGCTGGGCAAGCTCATCGTCTGCTCGTCCACGCGCGAGGAGGCCATCCGCAAGATGCGTTCCGCCCTCGGCGAGCTCGTGATCGAGGGGGTGGCCGAGAACAGCGAGCTGCACCTCGACATCCTCGCCAGCCCGGAGTTTGTCTCGGGGAACTACCACACCAACCTGATGGAGCACCTCTATGAGTAAGCGAGAGAAGAGCATCAACGCGCTCGAGGGGCCGATGACCGAGGTGTCGGCCGAGTTCCCCGAGCGCCACATCCTGGTCAAGTGCCCCGGCTGCCGCCGCGTGATCGACCAGGAGAAGCTCGTCGAGAACCTCGACGTGTGCCCGCGCTGCGGGCGTCACCTGCGCGTCTCCGGACGCAAGCGCATGCGCATGACCGTGGACGCGGGGAGCTTCCAGGAGTGGGACCGCGAGCTGGCCGCCACGGACTTCCTCGAGTTCCCGGGCTACGAGGAGAAGCTCGCCGACGCGCGCGAGAAGTCCCACGAGGCCGACGCCGTCGTGTGCGGCCGGGCGGAGATCGGCGGCTACGAGTGCGCGGTCTTCTTCATGAACGCCGAGTTCATGATGGGCTCGATGGGCTCGGTGGTGGGCGAGAAGATCTGCCGCACCTTCGAGCGCGCCACGGAGCTGGGGCTGCCCGTCGTGGGCTTCACCGTCTCCGGCGGCGCGCGCATGCAGGAGGGCACGACCTCGCTCATGCAGATGGCCAAGGTCTCTGCGGCCGTGCGCCGTCACTCCGAGGCGGGCCTGCTCTACCTGACCGTGCTCACCGACCCCACCACCGGCGGCGTCACCGCGAGCTTTGCCATGGAGGGCGATATCATCCTCGCCGAGCCCGGGGCGCTCGTGGCCTTTGCCGGTCCGCGCGTGATCGAGCAGACCACGCACAAGCGCCTGCCCGCGGGCTTCCAGCGCTCCGAGTTCCTGCTCGAGCACGGCTTCTGCGACCTCATCGTGGAGCGCAAGGACATGGTGGCCACCCTGACCGAGCTCCTCGCCCTGCACGAGGGGGAGGTGCCTGCCACCGGCTCCCCGCACACGCTCTCCCACGAGGAGCCTCGCGGCAAGCGCGGCGCGCGCCCCAAGCGCGTGGAGGAGCCGACCTGCGCCTACGACATCGTCAAACTCACCCGCTCGGCGGACCGCGCGACGGCGCTCGAGCTCCTGGAGCGCGGCCTCGACGGCTTCGTGGAGCTCCACGGCGACCGCCTCTATGCCGACGACGCCGCCGTCGTGGCCGGCATCGGCTGGAAGGGCGGCCGCGTGATGACGGTCGTCGCCATCGAGCGCGGCAACTCCACCAAGGAGCGCGTGCGCCGCAACTTTGGCATGGCGCACCCCGAGGGCTACCGCAAGGCGCTGCGCCTCATGCGCCAGGCCGAGAAGTTCGGCCGCCCCGTCGTCTGCCTCGTGGACACCTCTGGCGCCTACTGCGGCATCGGGGCCGAGGAGCGCGGCCAGGGCGAGGCCATCGCCACCAACCTCGTTGTCATGAGCGGGCTCAAGACGCCCATCGTGAGCGTCGTGGTGGGCGAGGGCGGAAGCGGCGGCGCGCTCGCGCTCGCCGTCGCCGACCGGGTGCTCATGCTCAGGAGCGCCGCGTACTCGGTGGTGAGCCCGGAGGGCTGCGCCTCGATCCTCTGGAAGGACCCCAAGCGGGCGGGCGACGCCGCGGAGGCCCTGCACATCACCGCGGAGGACCTCTCGGGCCTTGGGCTCGTGGACGGCGTCATCAACGACATCGGGCTCACCCACACCGAGATCGCCCACGACCTCGTGCGCGAGGTGGAGCTTGCCCTGGACGAGCTGGGCCAGCTCGAGGCCGGCCAGCTCGTGGGCCTTCGCTACGACAAGTTCCGCGCGATGGGAGGGGATAGGATATGCTCGCGCTCGTAACCGACTCCACCTGCGGCCTGACCCGCGTCGAGGCCGATGAGCTGGGCGTCACCGTGCTCCCCATGACCTACTCGGTCGACGGCGTGCGCTACTCTGAGGCGCCCGTCGGCGAGAACGGCGACTACGGCTCGCTGCTCTCCGCCGGCGCCCGCGTGGAGACCGAGGCCGTCCACCCGTCCGCCTTCGAGCGCGTCTTCCGCGAGCGGCTCGCCGCGGGAGACGACGTGCTCTGCGTCACCATCTCCTCGCGCCTGTCCGGGGCGTTTCGCAGCGCGGAGGAGGCCGCCTCGTCCGTCGACCCGGACGGCGGCCACGTGGCCGTGCTCGACTCCTGGAACACCGCGGGCGCGCTCGAGTTCCTCGTCCGCCGCGCGCACGCGATCGCGGCCGCGGGCGGATCGCTCGCCGACGCCGTGGCCGAGCTCGCCGAGGCCCGGCGCGGCACGCGCATCGTCTTCAGCGTGCCCGACATGGGGGCGCTCTTCAAGAGCGGCCGGCTCGGCGCCATCCGCCGCGCCGTGGCCACCAAGCTCAACCGCTATCCCGTCATGGAGCTTGCCGAGGGCGGCATCGAGAAGTACGGCGACGGCCGCGGCGCCCGCGGCATGGCCGCCGCGATGGTCCGCCGCGCGCCCGAGGGGAGCCGCGAGCTCGTGGTGTCCCACTTCGGGCCGCGCGGCGTCGAGGCGCGCGAGGTGTTTCTCGCCGCGCGCTCCCGCTTCCCCGAGGCCCGCGTGCGCGTGAAGGACGGCGGCCCGGTGCTCGCCAAGCACCTCGGCCTCGGCGCCGTGGGGCTTTCCTGGGCGTAGGTGCCTCCTGGGCTCGGCCGGCTGTTGCCTCGAGGCGTGCGCCGCGCCCTTCTCGCCCCGCCCTTTCGCCCCTGGCAAAACCCTCTGCCATTGGGTGGCGCCTTTGATGCCGGGTTCCCCGGCGCATCAAAGGTGCCACCCAATGCGTTGATGTGCGTGGTAGAAACAGCCCCGTTTGGGCGAGAAGAGCCCCCGCCCCGGGCCCCTGCATAAAATTCGTGCCCCAATGGCCCGCGGAACGTGGCAGAGGCGGCCATCCGTGATGACGGGAGAGCCGCAAACACCCAAAACTGCCCTTAACGTGGCGACCGGCGTGGCTGAGCCTTGCCCCCTGAGCGCCGCCTGCCGCGTGAACTCCCTGTGAAGAATGGATACGCCCGGGACCGTGGCGTTTTGACAACAGGAGTGCGTGCGCGTAATGTTCATCGTCGCGTCAATCCGGGGCAGAGGTGCTGCTCGGCCCTTGAATACGAGAAAAACGGCACGTCGATAGTATAGAAGGAGAGAGCTTTGCCTACTATCAACCAGCTGGTCCGCAAGGGCCGCATGAGCGTCAAGGCCAAGTCCAAGAACGCCGCCCTGCAGCACAACCCCCAGAAGCGCGGCGTCTGCACCCGCGTCTTCACCACCACCCCCAAGAAGCCGAACTCCGCCCTTCGTAAGGTCGCCCGTGTGCGCCTCGTGAACGGCATCGAGGTCACCGCCTACATCCCCGGCGAGGGCCACAACCTCCAGGAGCACTCGATCGTCCTCATCCGCGGCGGCCGCGTGCGTGACCTCCCCGGTGTCCGCTACAAGATCATCCGTGGCGCCTACGACTGCGCCGCCGTGCAGAACCGCCAGAAGGCGCGCTCCCGCTACGGCACCAAGCGCCCGAAGTAGTGAACAGCCGCACAATCGTCATCAGAACCGAGGAGATATAACATGCCGCGTCGTGCATCCAAGAACCACCGTCGCGAGGTCCAGCCGGACGCCGTGTACAACAACCGTCTCGTGACCCAGCTCATCAACAAGGTCCTTCTCGACGGCAAGAAGGCCACCGCCGAGCGCATCGTCTACGGTGCCTTTGACATCGTGGCGAGCAAGTCCGGCGAGGACGCCCTCTCCGTCTTCAAGAAGGCCATGGACAACATCCGCCCGACCCTCGAGGTCAAGCCCAAGCGCGTCGGCGGCGCCACCTACCAGGTGCCCATGGAGGTCAACTCCCGTCGTGCCACCACCCTCGCCATCCGCTGGATGGTCAACTTCTCCCGCGCCCGCAAGGAGAAGACCATGGCCGAGCGCCTTGCCAACGAGATCCTCGACGCCTCCAACGGCGTCGGCGCCTCTGTCAAGAAGCGCGAGGACCTCTTCAAGATGGCCGAGGCCAACCGCGCGTTCTCTCACTACCGCTTCTAAGCCGATCCGAGGGAGCTACTTATGGCAAAGGTTAAGTACAAGCTCGAGGACCTCCGTAACATCGGCATCATGGCGCACATCGATGCCGGCAAGACCACCACGACGGAGCGCATCCTCTACTACACGGGCAAGACCCACAAGATCGGCGAGGTCCACGACGGCGCCGCCACTATGGACTGGATGGTCCAGGAGCAGGAGCGCGGCGTGACCATCACCTCCGCGGCCACCACGTGCTTCTGGAAGGACCACGTCATCCAGATCATCGACACCCCGGGCCACGTGGACTTCACGTCCGAGGTCGAGCGCTGCCTGCGCGTCCTCGACGGTGCCGTGGCGGTCTTCGACGCCGTCGCCGGCGTCCAGCCGCAGTCCGAGACCGTCTGGCGTCAGGCCACCACGTACGGCGTCCCCCGCATCGCGTTCATCAACAAGTATGACCGCATCGGCGCCGACTTCTTCCACGCCATCGACACCATGAAGGACCGCCTGCACGCCAACGCCGTGGCGGCCCAGATCCCCATGGGCGCCGAGAACAACTTCTGGGGTCTCGTGGACCTGGTCACCATGACCGCCTGGGACTTCAAGGAGGACGCCAAGGGCATGATCTACCCCGAGCCCATGGACGCCATCCCCGATGAGTTCATGGACCTCGCCCAGGAGAAGCGCGAGGAGCTGCTTGACGCCGCCTCCAACTTCTCCGACGAGATCATGGAGCTCGTGCTTGAGGAGCAGGAGATTCCCGTCGACGACCTCAAGGCGGCTCTGCGCAAGGGCGTCATCGCCGGCGAGCTCAACCTCGTCTTCGTGGGCTCCGCCTACAAGAACAAGGGCATCCAGGAGCTCCTCGACGCCGTCGTGGACTACCTGCCGAGCCCGCTTGACGTGACCGAGATCGACGGCACCAACCTCAAGGGCGAGCCCGAGGTCCGTCACGCCGACCCCAAGGAGCCCTTCGCGGCCCTCGCGTTCAAGATCATGACCGACCCGTACGTCGGCAAGCTCACCTACATCCGCGTGTACTCCGGCCAGGCGGAGGCGGGCTCCTACGTCTACAACTCGGTCAAGGACAACCGCGAGCGTCTCGGCCGCATCCTCGAGATGAACGCCAACGAGCGCGTCGACCGCGACAACTGCTCCGCCGGTGACATCGTCGCCTGCGTCGGCCTCAAGAACACCACCACGGGCGAGACCCTCTGCGACGAGAAGCACCCCATCATCCTCGAGTCCATCGAATTCGCGACCCCGGTCATCTCCGTCGCCGTCGAGCCCAAGACCAAGGCCGAGCAGGACAAGATGTCCGTGGGTCTGGCCAAGCTCGCCGAGGAGGACCCCACGTTCCAGGTCCACACCGACCACGAGACCGGCCAGACCATCATCTCCGGCATGGGCGAGCTGCACCTCGAGATCATCGTCGACCGCCTGCGCCGCGAGTTCAAGGTTGACGCCAACGTCGGCAAGCCGCAGGTCGCCTACCGTGAGACCGCCGGCAAGGCCGTTACGCACGTCGAGGGCAAGTTCGTCCGCCAGTCCGGCGGCCGCGGCCAGTACGGCCACGCCGTCATCGACATGGAGCCCAACGAGCCGGGCAAGGGCTACGAGTTCGAGAACGCCATCGTCGGTGGCGTCATCCCGAAGGAGTACATCCCGTCCGTCGACAAGGGCATCCAGGAGGCGCTCGAGAGCGGCGTCATCGCCGGCTACCCGGTCGTCGATATTAAGGTCAAGCTCGTCGACGGCTCCTACCACGAGGTCGACTCCTCCGAGGCCGCCTTCAAGATCGCTGGCTCCATGGCCATCAAGGAGGCCCTGCGCAAGTCCAGCCCGGTCCTTCTCGAGCCCGTCGAGCAGGTCGAGGTCGAGACGCCCGAGCAGTACATGGGCGACGTCATGGGCAACCTCTCCAGCCGTCGTGGCAAGATCGAGGGCATGGAGGACCGTCGCGACACCAAGGTCATCCGCGCCAAGGTGCCCCTGGGCGAGATGTTCGGCTACGCCACGGACCTTCGCTCCCAGACGCAGGGCCGCGCGAGCTACACCATGCAGTTCGACTCGTACGAGCCCGTGCCGAAGGCCGTCCGTGACGAGATCGTCGCCAAGAACGGCGGCAACGCTTCCTAGTTAACGACCACCGAGCCCTAGCTCATTGGAGGTACCACAGTGTCAAGCCAGAAGATCAGGATTCGCCTCAAGGGCTACGACCACGAGGTCGTTGATCAGTCCGCGAAGCTCATCGTCGACACCGCCCAGAAGACCGGTGCCCGCGTGTCCGGCCCCATCCCCCTGCCCACCGAGCGCAACCTCTACACGGTCATCCGCTCGCCGCACAAGGACAAGGACTCCCGCGAGCAGTTCGAGATGCGCACTCACAAGCGCCTCATCGACATCCTCGACCCCTCGCCCTCGACGGTCGACTCGCTCATGCGCCTCGACCTTCCCGCCGGCGTTGACATCGAGATCAAGCTCTAAGGCTGTAAGCTCTTAGCAGTGGGGAGGCCCCGGCCTTGCAAGCGGAAGTGCACTTCGTGAAACTTCCGCTTAGCAAGGCCGGGGCCTCTGCTGTCGGTGCAACAGGCCCAACCGTCGGGTTGGGCCTGTTGCCAACCTGTAATGTGGGGAAGCTACTATGGCGAGAAGGACGGTTGCTCTGAGAGGGGACTCGCCATGAACATCGTGTGCCTTGACCTTGAGGGTGTGCTCGTGCCGGAGATCTGGATCGCGTTTGCGGAGGAGTCCGGCATCCCGGAGCTGAGGCGCACCACGCGGGACGAGCCTGACTACGACAAGCTCATGGCCTTCCGCATTGAGACGCTGCATGAGCACGGCCTGGGGCTGCCGCAGATCCAGGCCGTGATTTCGCGCATTGACCCGCTGCCCGGGGCGCGCGCGTTTCTCGACGCGCTGCGCGAGCGCACGCAGGCCGTGATTCTCTCCGACACGTTCGAGGAGTTTGCGCGCCCGCTCATGGCAAAGCTTGGCTGGCCCACGCTGCTCTGCAACTCGCTCGAGGTGTCTTCCGAGGGCGAGATTCTCCGCCATCGCATGCGCTGCGAGAACTCCAAGCTCACCACCGTGCGTGCGCTGCAGTCCTGCGGCTACGACACCATTGCCGCGGGCGACTCCTTCAATGACCTTGCCATGATTCGCGCGAGCAAGGCGGGCTTCCTTTTCCGCAGCACCCCAGCCATCCAGAAGGCCAACCCTGACCTCCCCGCGTATGAGACCTACGAGGAACTGCTCGCTGGGATCGCCGCGGTTTTGGAGGGGTAGCTGGGCCATCTCAGGCTGCCCGCATGGCTTAGGTGACGTTTCTAGGTGTTTTTTGAGCGAGGGCTTGACTAGGTTAAACACTCCGTGCGATAGACTCGCAGGTAAATGGAGTGACACGAAGAGGGTTACCTCGTGACTCCGTCAAATAACACCTAGAAACGGAATGTAGTTGGGGCTAATGCCGCACATGGCGCGCCGGGGTATCATATGCCCGATGAAAGGGGGCAAGATGCCGACGCTCTATATCCTTCGGCATGGCCAGACCGAGTTCAACCTTCAGCATCGGGTCCAGGGTCACTGTGACTCGCCGCTCACGCCGCTCGGCGTGGAGCAGGCGCACGCGGCGGCGCGCTGGATTGCTGATCAGGGGGTGCACTTCGATCGCATGTGCACATCGCCGCTCGGGCGGGCCGTCGCGACCCTTGAGGTTGTCCGAGAGGAGCTCAGGGTGCGCGGCGAGCGGGACCTCCCTCCCGTCGAACCGGTGGACGCCCTTATGGAGCGGAGCTACGGCCCCTTCGAGGGAGGTCCTGCCGCCGATGTGCCGGCGGAGCTGTGGGACCCCGGCGAGGCGCTTGTGCCCTTCGGCGGGGAGGGGAGCGCCGCGCTTCGCCGGCGCATCGTCGCCGCGATGACCGAGGTTGTGGATGCCCTGGGGGTACAGACGGCGCTCGCCGTCTGCCATGGCTCGGCCACGCTGCAGTTCAAGAAGGCGTGGGAGCAGCTCGCGCGCTGCCCGCAGGACGTGCCGCTCGGAAACTGCTGCGTGCTCGTCTACGAGTTCGACCGCGCTTCCGGGCAGTTTATCTGCGAGCAAATCGTGAACCAGTCCCTCTGATCGGATGACGGACCTGACAAGGGTGACGGGGGAGTTTGTCATGAAGCCATTCGTGACAAACCCCCCGTCACCCTTGTCAGGTCATGGGATGGATACGCCCGGAGGCGCGGAAACTCGAGCCGCAGGTCAGGGCCTACAAAACTTTTGCGGAGACATTGTGAATTCAGGTAGGCGCGTGTAGACTAGACAGGCTGCGCTAATGGGGAGAACTATGCGTCAAGCCAGGACGCAGCAGATACAGGACGTGGTCCGCTGGGGAGGGGCAAAGGGTGCCCCACAGGTCCCATGACCACCGAAGGTTAGGAAAGAGCATGGTCAGCACGATCCTTGGCCGCAAGCTTGGGATGACGCAGATCTGGGACGAGAACGACAACGTCGTGCCCGTCACCGTCATCCAGGCTGGCCCCTGCACCGTCTCGCAGGTCAAGACGAAGGCGACCGACGGCTACGACGCCGTCCAGATCGGCTTCGGAGACATCTCCGCCAAGCACGTCAACAAGCCCATGGCCGGCCACTTCAAGGCCGCCGGCGTCGAGCCGATGCGCTACCTGCGCGAGGTTCGCGTTGAGAACGGCGAGGAGCACAAGACGGGCGACGTCGTCACCGTCGCCGACTTCGCCGACGTCAAGGCCGTCGACGTCATCGGCACCTCCAAGGGCAAGGGCTTCCAGGGCACCATCAAGCGCTGGAACTTCTCCCGCGGCCCCATGACCCACGGCTCCCGCAACCAGCGCCGTCCGGGCTCCATCGGCCAGTGCGCCTACCCCGCGCGCGTCCGCAAGGGCCTGCACATGTACGGCCACATGGGCGACGAGCGCGTGACGGTCAAGAACCTCAAGCTCGTCCGCGTTGACGCCGAGCAGAACCTCATGCTCGTCAAGGGCGCTGTCCCCGGCGGCAAGAACGCCCTCGTCCAGGTCCGCATGGCCTAAGTGCCAGGAAATCTCTTAGGCTAACAAGGAGGACAGAATGTCCAAGTACGCTATCAAGAACGCTGAGGGGGCTCAGGTCGCCGAGGCCGAGCTCGCCGACGGCGTCTTCGGCATCGAGCCGAACATCCCCGTCATCCACCAGGTCGTGGTGTGCCAGGCCTCCTGCGCCCGTCAGGGCACCCACGCCGTGAAGAACCGCCACGAGGTCTCCGGCGGCGGCGCCAAGCCCTACCGCCAGAAGGGCACCGGCCGCGCCCGCCAGGGCTCCACGCGCGCCGCGCAGTGGACCGGCGGCGGCGTCGTCTTCGGCCCCACCCCGCGCACCCACAACAAGCGCATCAACAGCAAGATGGTCAAGCTCGCCATGCGCTCCGTGCTCTCCGGCAAGGTCGCCGACAACGAGCTCGTCCTCGTCGATGCCCTCTCCTTTGAGAAGCCGTCCACGAAGCAGGCCAAGGCGCTTCTCGCCGGCCTCGGCATCGAGGGCAAGCGCGTGACCGTGGTCGTCTCCGACGACGACGTCAACACCTACCTCTCGTTCCGCAACCTCGAGAAGGTCAACGTCATCGGCATGTCCGAGGCCACGACCCGCAACCTCATCGACAACGGCGCCCTCGTCATGACCGCCGACATCGCCAAGTACTTCGAGGAGGTGCTCGCATAATGAACTCCGCCTACGACGTGATCATCCGCCCGATCGTCTCCGAGCGTTCCTTTGACCTCATGGAGCAGGGCAAGTACACCTTCGAGGTGGCCAAGGCCGCTCCCAAGGAGGAAATCGCCGCCGCCATCGAGAAGCTCTTCGACGTTCACGTGGTGAAGGTCAACACCATGAACGTCTCCGGCAAGAAGAAGCGCGTCCGCTACCAGACCCCTGGCACCACGCGCTCCTGGAAGAAGGCCGTCGTGACCCTCGCCGCTGGCGAGACGATCGAGATCTTCGGCCAGCAGTCCGCCGAGTAGGTCAGCACCTCGCCCGCGCCCCCAGAAGGGGGCCGGGCTTTTGTGCCGCGCGTGATGGATACGCGCGGAACCGTGGTAATCCGGTGTCGCCCGCCAATCCCTGAGCGGTCGGCCAACGGAAGAAGAAGGGAAAGAGTCAATGGCAGTCAAGCACCTCAAGCCCACGAGCGCGGGCCGTCGCTTCCAGACGGTCTCGGACTTCTCCGAGATCACCCGCAGCACGCCCGAGAAGTCGCTTCTCGAGCCCCTGCCCAAGAAGGCGGGCCGCAACAACAACGGCCGCATCACCACCCGTCACCAGGGCGGCGGACACAAGCGCCAGTACCGCAAGATCGACTTCAAGCGCGTGAAGGACGACGTCCCGGCCAAGGTCGCCACCATCGAGTACGACCCCAACCGCTCCGCCCGCATCGCGCTGCTCCACTACGTTGACGGCGCCAAGGCCTACATCCTGTGCCCCGAGGGCCTGCACGTGGGCGACACCGTCCTGTCCGGCACCAAGGACGTGGACATCAAGCCCGGCAACTGCATGCCGCTCTCCGAGATCCCCGTCGGCACCCTCGTGCACGCCGTCGAGTTCCAGCCCGGCAAGGGCGCCGCGATGGCCCGCGCCGCCGGCACCTCCGTCCAGCTCATGGGCAAGGACAACGGCTACGCCGTCCTGCGCATGCCCTCCTCCGAGCTTCGCCGCGTGCTGCTCACCTGCCGCGCCACCATCGGTGAGGTCGGCAACGCCGAGCACTCCAACATCGTCGTCGGCAAGGCCGGCCGCAGCCGCTGGGCCGGCGTCCGCCCGACCGTCCGTGGTACCGTCATGAACCCGGTCGACCACCCGCACGGCGGCGGCGAGGGCAAGAACCACACCTCCGGCCGTCCGTCCGTGACGCCGTGGGGCAAGCCGACGAAGGGTTACAAGACGCGCGACCCGAAGAAGGCCTCCAACCGCCTGATCATCCGTCGCCGCAAGTCCAAGTAGTCGCAACACGAGTAGTAGGAGATAGAAAGCATGAGCAGAAGTCTCAAGAAGGGCCCGTTCGTGGAGACTCGCCTCCTCGCGCGTGTCGCCGCTCAGAACGAGGCCGGCACCAAGGAGGTCATCAAGACCTGGTCGCGCTCCTCGACCATCTTCCCCGAGATGGTCGGCCACACGATCGCCGTCCACGACGGTCGCAAGCACGTGCCCGTGTACGTCACCGAGTCCATGGTCGGGCACAAGCTGGGCGAGTTCGCCCCCACCCGCACCTTCCGTGGTCACAAGGAAAAGTAGGGGGTAGGGAAAGAACATGCCTCAGAACACCAACACCAACGAGGTCCGCGCGACGGCCAAGTACGTCCGCGTCGCCCCGCGCAAGGCTCGCGCCGTCGTCTCGCTGATCCGCGAGCTCCCCGTCGAGAAGGCCCTCGAGGTCCTGCAGTTCTCGACCCGCGCTGCTGCCGTGGACGTGGCCAAGGTCCTGCGCTCCGCGATCGCCAACGCCGAGAACAACAACGGCCTGCGCGGCGACAGCCTCTACGTGAAGCTCGCCTACGTCGACGAGGGCCCCACGCTCAAGCGCATCCGCCCGCGCGCCAAGGGCTCCGCGTCGCGCATCAACAAGCGCATGAGCCACATCACCGTCGTCGTCGCTCCTCGAAAGGAGGCGTAGGGAAAGCATGGGTCACAAGGTTCAGCCGACTGGCTTCCGTCTCGGCATCACCGAGGAGTGGCGTTCCCGCTGGTACGCCGATAAGAACTACGCCGAGAACCTCGGCAACGATCTCGCCATCCGCGCCTACCTCGAGAAGCGCCTCGCCAAGGCCGCCCTCTCCCGCGTCGACATCGAGCGCGCCGGCGACAAGGTCAAGGTCACGATCTACACCGCCCGCCCGGGCATCGTGATCGGCAAGAAGGGCGCCGACATCGACGTCCTGCGCTCCGACCTCGAGAAGGTCGCGGGCGTCTCCAAGGGCATGGTCGCCGTGGACGTCATCGAGGTCAAGCGCCCCGAGCTCGACGCCAACCTCGTCGCCCAGTCCATCGCCGAGCAGCTCGAGGGCCGCGTCGCCTTCCGTCGCGCCATGCGCAAGGCCGTCCAGTCCGCCCGCAAGGCCGGCGCCAAGGGCATCCGCATCCAGTGCTCCGGCCGCCTCAACGGCGCCGAGATGGGCCGTCGCGAGTGGTACCGCGAGGGTCGCGTGCCCCTGCACACCCTGCGCGCCGTGATCGACTACGGCCAGTCCACCGCTCGCACCACCATGGGCGCCTGCGGTATCAAGGTTTGGATCTACTTCGGCGAGAAGCTCCCCGGCCAGGCCACGCCTCGCCCGGCGCTCGAGGGCTCCAGCCGTCCTCGCCGCGGTCGCAATGAGAGGAGGGGCCGTTAATGCTCGCACCTAAGCGCGTTCTTCACCGCAAGGTCCAGCGTGGCTCCATGAAGGGTCACGCCAAGGGCAACACCCAGCTGCACTTTGGTTCCTACGGCATCCAGGCCCTCGAGGCCCACTGGATCACCAACCGTCAGATCGAGGCCTGCCGTGTCGCCATGACCCGCTACATGAAGCGTGGCGGCAAGGTCTGGATCACGATCTTCCCGGACAAGCCCATCACCAAGAAGCCCGCCGAGACCCGCATGGGCTCGGGCAAGGGCAACCCCGAGGAGTGGGTGGCCGTCGTCAAGCCGGGCCGCATCATGTTTGAGATTGATGGCGTGTCCGACGAGGTGGCTCGCGAGGCTCTCCGTCTGGCCCAGCACAAGCTGCCGATCAAGACCAAGATCGTCGCCCGCACCGACCAGGACGGGGAGGAATAGGCAATGAAGTACACCGAGATCAAGGCCATGAGCGACGACGAGCTCGCCAAGAAGCTGGAGGAGGGCCGCGCTGAGCTCTTCAACCTCCGCTTCCAGATGGCCACGAGCCAGCTTGACAACACGGCTCGCGTCAAGACCGTGAAGAAGGACATCGCGCGCGTTCTCACCGAGCAGCGCGCCCGCCAGATCGCGGCTGAGCAGTCCGCCGCGCAGAACTAGATCGCAGGAGAATGACTATGGCTGAGACCGAGAAGAGGAACGCGCGCAAGGTCGTCACCGGGACGGTCGTCTCCATCTCTGGCGACAAGTCCATCACGGTGAAGATCGACTACCGCAAGCGTCACCCCAAGTACGGCAAGATGATGACCATCTCCAAGAAGCTCCACGCTCACGACGAGAAGAACGAGTGCGGCATCGGCGATACCGTCACCGTCATGGAGACTCGTCCGCTGTCCAAGACCAAGCGTTGGCGTCTCGTGGAGATCGTCGAGCGCGCCAAGTAAGTATCAGTGACGAGCCCTGCCCACGTGCGTCGCACGAAAGGACGCACCTCTGGGTGGGCACACGTTCGGAGGAACACCAATGATTCAGATGGAGACCATGCTCAACGTCGCTGACAACAGCGGCGCTCGACGCGTGAAGTGCGTCAAGGTCCTCGGTGGCTCCAAGCGTCGCTACGCCGGCCTGGCCGACGTCATCATCGGCGCCGTGCAGGAGGCTACCCCGGGCGGTTCCGTGAAGAAGGGCGACATCGTCCGCTGCGTCATCGTGCGCACGGTCAAGGAGACCCGTCGCAAGGACGGCAGCTACATCCGCTTTGACCAGAACGCCTGCGTCCTGGTCAACAAGGATGGCGAGCCCAAGGGCACCCGTATCTTCGGGCCCGTCGCCCGCGAGCTGCGCGACCACAAGTACATGAAGATCGTCTCGCTCGCGCCTGAGACGCTCTAGGGAGTGAGGACGAATGGCTAAGATGCATGTCAAGAAGGGCGACAAGGTCGTCGTCCTCTCCGGTAAGGACAAGGGCAAGGAGGGCGAGATCCTCCGCGCCAAGCCCGCCGAGGGCAAGGTCATCGTTGAGGGCGTCGCCATGGTCAAGAAGGCCGTGCGCCCCAACGCGCAGAACCAGCAGGGCGGCATCGTCGAGCAGGAGGCCGCGATCGACGCCTCCAACGTCATGCTCGTCTGCCCGAGCTGCGGCAAGCCCACGCGCGTCGGTCACGACGTGAACGACGAGGGCAAGAAGGTCCGCGTGTGCAAGAAGTGCGGCGCCAAGTTCTAAGGGACTGACGACGCTCTGCCCGGGAGGCCCCGGTTTTCCTCCGAGAAGTGCGCTTCGCGAAACTTCTCTCCGGAAAACCGGGGCCTCCTTGCATATGCGAAGCCGCATCAGCCCCGCTTGGCGCCGCCCTGGTCTGTGCTCCGTCTGGAGACATGCGCCCAGATGCTGATTTGAGTAGGTGGCGGTACTCAGATGCGGAGGTGCGTACTGGCTGTGACTCAGATGCGAATCTGAGCGGCCAATCAGCGTGATGTTGATGCGTAAATGCGCCTTCAAGCACGTCGCCCCTCAGCCTCTGGCACTCAGATGCGGAAATGAGTACAGAGCGGTGCTCAGATGCGGATTTGAGCGGGGAGTGATGCTCAGAACCGCAACTGAGTGGCGAGAAGAGCGGGTGAGAAGGACGTGGTATCGCGTGGGCCGGCGGAGACGAATGTGCATAAACGGTGCGTCGTTCTTCTCGGTTTTCCTTTTGTGGAGAAAGGGCGTATTATGTTTCCTTGCGTCTCTGGGTAGGGAGGATTCTGCCCCGGGCGTGTGACAAGGCTCCCGGCCCCGCCAAGGCAGGGAGGTACGAGGTTGGAAACCCCGTGCTGAGAACCCCAAGAGTCAAAGGAGTGGACATGGCAGACAAGTACGTACCGCGTCTCAAGGAGCAGTACTTCGCCACCGTGCGTGACGAACTCCAGAAGCAGTTTGGCTACAAGAACGTTCACCAGATCCCGAAGATCGAGAAGATCGTCGTGAACATGGGCGTCGGCGAGGCCGCCACGGACGCCAAGGCCATCGACGGCGCCGTCGCCGACCTGCGCGCCATCACCGGCCAGCAGCCCCTCGTGACCCACGCCCGCAAGTCCATCGCGACCTTCCACCTGCGCGCCGGCATGCCGATCGGCGCCAAGGTCACCCTGCGCGGCGACCGCATGTGGGAGTTCTTCGATCGCCTCATCTCCATCGCCATCCCGCGCATCCGCGACTTCCGCGGCATCTCCCCGAAGAGCTTCGACGGCCGTGGCAACTTCTCCATGGGCGTCACCGAGCAGCTCATCTTCCCGGAGATTGACTTCGACAAGATCGACCACACCCGCGGCATGGACATCACCATCGTGACCACCGCTCAGACCGACGAGGAGGGCAAGGCGCTGCTCAAGGCCTTCCACTTCCCGTTCAAGGCTGAGTAGGTCAAATACCAACAAAGGCGCCTCGGCTCGGCCGGGGCGCCCGGATTGCAATGAAGGAGGATTTGTGGCTAAGACATCGATGATCGTCAAGGCTCAGCGCGAGCCGAAGTTCTCGACGCGCAAGCAGAACCGCTGCCAGCGTTGTGGGCGTCCCCACTCCGTCTATCGCAAGTTCGGCCTCTGCCGCGTCTGCTTCCGCGAGCTTGCGAGCAAAGGCGAGCTTCCCGGCGTCCGCAAGGCGAGCTGGTAGGACCCCGGGGCTCTGGCGTCCAGGCGCTTGCGCCACGGGTGCGAGCGAACCGGACACGCAGGTTCATCATTACCGAAGGAGAATGATCCATGAAGATCACTGATCCCATTTCTGACATGCTGACGCGCATCCGCAACGCGAACGCCGCCAACAAGGCCGAGGTCTCCATGCCCTCGACCAAGGTGCTCGTTGAGATCGCCCGCGTCATCTGCGAGGAGGGATACATCGCCGGGTACGAGGTCGAGGACACGACCCCGCAGAAGACCCTCCACATCACGCTCAAGTACGGCGCGCGCCACGCCAAGGTCATCCGTGGCATCCGCCGCATCTCCAAGCCCGGCCTGCGCATCTACTCCACCGCGGAGAAGCTTCCGCGCGTGCTCGGCGGCCTCGGCTCCGCCGTCATCTCGACCTCCAAGGGCATGATGTGCGACCGCGATGCTCGCAAGCTCGGCATCGGCGGCGAGGTCATCGCCTACATCTGGTAACTCACGGCAGGAATGAAAGGAGACAACCGTGTCTCGTATTGGTAAGCAGCCTGTCCAGGTTCCCGCCGGAGTCACTGTGACAGTCAACGGCACCACCGTCACCGTCAAGGGCGGCAAGGGCGAGCTCACCCGCACCTTCTCCGACCTCGTCGAGATCAAGGAGGAGGGCGAGGAGCTCCTCGTCGTCCGCGTGGACGAGTCCACCGCCTCCAACGCCCAGCAGGGCCTCACCCGCACCCTTCTCCACAACATGGTGATCGGCGTCTCCGAGGGCTTTGAGAAGAAGCTCGAGCTCACCGGCGTCGGCTACCGTGCCACGCTCAAGGGCAAGGACCTCGACCTCTCGCTCGGCTACTCCCACCCGGTGGTCTACCCGGCCCCCGAGAACATCACCTTCGAGGTGCCCGACAACACCCACATCAACGTCAAGGGCATCTCCAAGGAGCAGGTCGGCCAGGTGGCCGCCGAGATTCGCATGAAGCGCCCGCCCGAGCCGTACAAGGGCAAGGGCATCCACTACGTGGGCGAGCACATTCGCAGGAAGCTCGGCAAGGCCGCCAAGTAGTCTTCGGCCAGGCAGCGAAAGACCATCACCCCGTCAGGTGATGGCACGTCTAAGGAGAAGGAATGAACAAGCAGCAGGCGAAGAAGGCCGGTCTCAAGCGCCGCGAGCGCCGCGTCCGCGCCAAGATCTTCGGCACCGCTGAGCGTCCGCGCCTCAGCGTGCACCGCACCAACGCAAACATCTACGCTCAGGTCATCGACGACGCCGACGGCAAGACCATCTGCTCTGCCTCGACCCTCGACCCCGAGTTCCGCGCCACGGGCAAGATCGGCTCCAACAAGGAGGCGGCCGAGTTCGTTGGCGAGCTCGTGGGTAAGCGTGCCGTCGAGAAGGGCGTCACCACGGTCACCTTCGACCGCGGTGGTCGCATCTATCACGGCCGTGTCAAGGCTCTGGCAGACGGTGCCCGCAACGCGGGCCTGAAGTTCTAGGAGGATTCAATGGCACGAGATCGTAAGCGCCAGCAGGACACGGATCTTCAGGAGCGCGTCGTCTACATCCACCGCGTCTCCAAGACCGTCAAGGGCGGCCGTCGCATGTCCCTCGTGGCCCTCGTGGCCGTCGGTGACGGCAAGGGCAACGTCGGCCTTGGCATGGGCAAGTCCGCCGAGGTGCCCCTGGCCATCCAGAAGGGCATCGAGGACGCCAAGAAGAACATGTTCCACGTGCCCGTGACCGAGCACGGCACCATCCCGCACACCGTCGAGGGCCACTACGGCGCCGGCCGCGTGCTCATCAAGCCGGCCATCGAGGGTACCGGCGTCATCGCCGGCGGCCCCGTGCGCCCGCTCTTCGAGCTCGCTGGCATCACCAACGTGCTCTCCAAGTCCCTCGGTACCAGCAACGCGATGAACATCATCAAGGCCGCCGCCGAGGGCCTCAAGGAGCTCTCCAGCCCCGAGCAGGCCGCCGAGCGCCGCGGCATGACCGTGGGCGAGATGTTTGTCGGGAAGGAGAACTAGCGATGGCTCAGTCCCTCAAGATCAAGCTCGTGCGCAGCGCCGTTGCCTCCGTCAAGAAGGACCAGACGGCCACCTGCCGCGCCCTCGGCCTCCGCAAGATCGGCGACGTCGTCGAGCAGCCGGACAACCCGAGCATTCGTGGAATGATCTTCAAGGTCAAGCACCTTGTCACCGTGGAAGAGAACTAGGAGTCACTCATGCAGCTCAACGATCTGCGCCCCGCGGAGGGCTCGCGCAAGAACCGCAAGCGCATCGGCCGCGGCAACTCGTCCGGTCACGGCACCACGGCCGGCCGCGGCACCAAGGGCCAGCTCTCCCGTTCCGGCGGCGGCAAGGGCAAGGGCTTCGAGGGCGGTCAGCAGCCGCTCGCGATGCGTCTCCCCAAGCTCCCCGGCTTCACCAACCACAACCGCGTCGAGTACGCTCCGGTGAACGTCGCCCGCCTCGAGGCGCTGTTCTCCGACGGTGAGACCGTCGACGCCGATTCCCTGGTTGCCAAGGGCGTCATCAAGCACAACTATATTCCCGTGAAGGTCCTCGGCGACGGCGAGCTGACCAAGAAGCTCACCGTCAAGGTGGACAAGGTCTCCGCCTCTGCCCAGGCTAAGATCGAGGCGGCCGGAGGAAAGGTCGAGCAGGCGTGCTAAAGGGAATCGCCAATGCGTTTCGCATTCCGGAACTGAGGCAGAAGCTCCTGCTGACGGCAGGCATCCTGCTGCTGTATCGCTTCGGCGCGTATCTGCCCGTTCCGGGCGCGCCGTTCCAGGAGATGCTCGGTGCCTATCAGGCCGGCCTCTCCTCGAGCGGTGCCATGGCCGTGCTCAACCTCTTCTCAGGTGGCGCGCTTTCCCGCATGTCCGTGTTCAGCCTCGGCATCATGCCCTACATCACCTCGCAGATCATTCTGCAGCTGCTGCAGGCCGTGATTCCGTCCCTTGGCGAGCTCGCAAAGGAGGGCGAGTCCGGCCAGCGTAAGATCACGCAGTACACGCGCTATCTCACGATCGGCCTCGCCCTGCTCAACGCCATCGGCTACCTGTTCCTCTTCAGGAGCTATGGCGTGAGCTTCGAGGGCATCGCCGCCCCCGAGCTGCTTCTCGACATCATCGTCGTGTTCACCATGGTGGTCGGCGCGATGATCATCATGTGGCTCGGCGAGATCATCACCCAGCGCGGCGTGGGCAACGGCATGTCGCTCATCATCTTCGCGAACATCATGTCCGGCATCCCCACCGCGCTCATCACCTCGGTGACCGGCGTGGGCAACATCGTGCTCACCGTCGTCACCTTCGTGGTGATCATCGCGGTCATCCCGCTCATTGTGTACGTGGAGCGCGGCCAGCGCCGCATTCCCATCCAGTACGCCAAGCGCGTGGTCGGCCGCAGGATGATGGGCGGGCAGTCCACCTACCTCCCGATTAAGGTGAATACGGCGGGTGTCGTGCCAATCATCTTCGCCTCGGCGATTCTGTACCTGCCGGCACAGCTCGCGGTCTTCTTCCCGAACGTGGACTGGGTCCAGGCCTTTGCCAACGCCCTTTCCGCCGGCTGGATCAACTGGGTGCTGTCCGTCGTCTTGATCGTCGCCTTCGCCTACTTCTACTCCTCCATGGTGTTCAACCCCACGGAGACGGCTGACCAGCTGCGCAAGCAGGGTGGCTTCATCCCGGGCGTGCGTCCCGGCGCCGCCACCGCCGCCTACATCAAGAGCACGATCGACCACATCACGCTTCCGGGCGCCCTGTTCATGGCCGTCCTGGCCGTGGTGCCCACGATCATCTTCTCGTTCACCGGCAACTCGCTCATCCAGGCCTTTGGCGGGACCTCGGTCCTGATCATGGTCAGCGTTGCCATGGACACGCTCTCCTCCATCGAGAGCCAGCTCAAGATGCACAATTACGACGGCTTCTTCAAGTAGCGGTCGTGGAAGGGTAGGAAGGCAAAAAGAAAGGCGGTCGGCATCATGAACATCGTTCTTCTCGGCGCTCCCGGCTCTGGCAAGGGCACGCAGGCCCAGAAGCTCGTCGCGGAGTATGGCTTTGCGCACATCTCCACCGGCGACCTTCTGAGGGCTGCCATCAAGGAGGGGTCCAAGCTGGGCAAGAAGGCGAAGGGCTACATGGATGCCGGCCAGCTCGTACCAGATGCCCTGGTCGTCGACCTCGTGAAGGAGCGCCTCGAGGCCGACGACGCGCAGAAGGGCTTCATCCTCGACGGCTTCCCGCGCAACACCGCGCAGGCCGTGACGCTTGACTCCGAGCTCGCCGCGATGGGTCGCACGCTTGACGCGGCGCTGCTCATCTCCGTTGAGCCGAGCGTGATCGTGGAGCGCCTGAGCTCGCGGCGCACCTGCCGCGGCTGCGGCTACACCGCTCCCGCCGGCGTGGACATCTGCCCGCGCTGCGGCGGCGAGATGTACCAGCGCGATGACGACAAGCCCGAGACGATCCAGCACCGCCTGGACGTCTACGAGACCCAGACGTCGCCGCTGATCGAGTACTACAAGGGACACGCAATCCTCAAGGAGGTTGACGGAGACCGTCCCGTCGACGAGGTGTACGCCGACGTCAAGACGCTCCTCGCTCTATGATCAACATCAAGTCACCTGTTGAGATCGAGCAGATGAAGGCCGCCGGGGCTCTGTCCAAGGCGGCCCTTCGTCGTGCCGGGGCCCTCGTGCGCCCCGGCGTCACCACCAAGGAGCTCGACCAAGTCGTGGAGGGGTTCATCCGCCTTCACGGCGCCGTCCCCACCTTCAAGGGGTACGGCGGCTTTCCGGGCAGCATCTGCTCCTCGGTGAACGAGCAGATTGTCCACGGCATTCCGTCTCCCGCGGTCGTGCTGCAGGAGGGCGACATCATCTCCATCGACACCGGCGCCACCTATCAGGGCTGGGTGGGGGACAACGCGTGGACCTTCTACGTGGGCACCCCCTCCGAGGAGTGGCGCGCCCTGTGCGAGTGCACGCGCGACTGCCTCAAGGCCGCCATCGAGCAGGCCGTTCCCGGCAACCACCTTGGTGACATCGGCGCCGCCGTGCAGGAGCTCGCGGAGTCGAATGGCTATGGCGTGGTCCGCGACTACGTGGGCCACGGCGTCGGCCGCGTCATGCACGAGGACCCCGAGGTCAGAAACTACGGCAGGCGTGGCCGCGGCGTGCGCCTGCAGGCCGGCATGGTCATCGCCATCGAGCCCATGATCACGCTCGGCACCTATCGCTGCGAGACGCTCGCCAACGGCTGGACCGTCGTCACACGTGACGGCAAGCCGGCCGCGCACTATGAGAACACCGTCGCCGTCACCGAGGACGGCCCCGTCATCCTCACCCAGGACGAGAAGGGCCCGTGGTGTCCCATGGAGGGCGGCGTCGAGGACTAGTGGTCCATCGTCCGCGCTGTTCCAGGCGCTGTTGTGTGCGTCTGGTGCAGCGTGGACGCACATGTGAATTTTAGGTATGATTGTTGGTCGCTGTAAGAGCGGGGAAGGGTGTGATTTTGAGCAAGCAGGACGCTATCGAGCTCGAGGGCAAGGTCGTCGAGCCACTGCCCAACGCGATGTTCAACGTTGAGCTTGAGAACGGCAAGACCATTCTCTGCACCATCTCGGGGAAGATCAGGATGAACTACATCCGCATCCTCCCCGGCGACCGGGTCGTCGTGGAGATCTCTCCCTACGACCTCACGAGGGGGCGCATCACCTACCGCTACAAGTAGGTCCCCCACACAGCCTGGGATATTCACGCCAGCGGCTGGGCGAGGAGATAGGTTCGTATCAGCACTAACCGGAAGGAAAGTCTCATGAAGGTACGTCCTTCGGTCAAGAAGATGTGCGACAAGTGCAAGATCATTCGTCGCCACGGCAAGGTCTACGTCATCTGCGAGAACCCGCGCCACAAGCAGCGTCAGGGCTAAGGAAGGAGCTCCAAGTTGGCCCGTATTAACGGCGTCGACCTGCCGCGCGACAAGCGCGTCGAGGTCGGACTCACCTACGTCTACGGCATCGGCCAGACCCGCGCCACCAAGATCTGCGCGGAGACCGGTGTGAACCCCGATACCCGCGTCAAGGACCTCACCGAGGACGAGGTCACCAAGATTCGTGACTTCATCGACGCGAACTACACCACCGAGGGCGACCTTCGCCGCGAGGTGCGTCAGAACACCGCCCGCCTGATGGAGATTGGCTGCTACCGCGGCCTCCGTCACCGCAAGGGCCTCCCTGTCCACGGTCAGCGCACCCACACCAACGCTCGCACCCGCAAGGGCAAGAAGCGTCAGATCGGTGCCAAGAAGAGGGGCTAGGGAGTAGACAATGCCGCAGAAGAAGAACCAGCGCACCACCCGCGTGCGCCGCTCCGAGCGCAAGAACATCGCCGTGGGCCAGGCCCACATCAAGAGCACGTTCAACAACACGATCGTCTCGATCACCGACCCCCAGGGCAACGTGATTTCCTGGCAGTCCGGCGGTACCGTCGGCTTCAAGGGCTCCCGCAAGTCCACGCCGTTCGCCGCTCAGCTCGCCGCCGAGGCGGCTGCCAAGGCGGCCATGGAGCACGGCCTGCACAAGGTCGCCGTCTTCGTGAAGGGTCCCGGCTCCGGCCGCGAGACCGCCATCCGCTCCCTCCAGGCCGCCGGCCTCGAGGTTTCGGGCATCCAGGACAAGACCCCCATCGCGCACAACGGCTGCCGTCTGAGCAAGCGTCGTCGCGTGTAGCTAGGAGGAGTATCAATGGCTATCGATAGGACCCCGGTCCTCAAGAGGTGCCGCCAGCTCGGCATCGACCCCGTTGTGATGGGCATCAACAAGACCTCCAACCGCGAGCCCAAGCGTCGTCGTCGCCAGGAGAGCGAGTACGGCATCCAGCTTCGCGAGAAGCAGAAGGCCAAGTTCATCTACGGCGTTCTCGAGAAGCAGTTCCACGGCTACTACGAGAAGGCCCTCAAGCTCGAGGGCATCACCGGCGACAACCTGATGGCGCTGCTCGAGCGTCGTCTCGACAACGTCGTCTTCCGCCTCGGCTTTGCCCGCACCCGCAAGGAGGCCCGTCAGACCGTCCGCCACGGCCACATCACCGTGAACGGCCGCCGCGTCGACATCCCCTCCTTCCAGGTGAGGGCCGGCGACGTCGTCGCCGTCGCCGAGAAGGCCCGCGACCTGCTCCCCATCAAGGAGGCCCTCATCTCCTCCGAGCACATGGCCGTCCCCGGCTGGCTCGAGGTTGACATCGAGAAGCTCAAGGGCACTGTCCTCCAGCTCCCCACGCGCGATCAGATCGACCTTGACATCGACGCGCAGCTGATCGTCGAGCTCTACTCCAAGTAAGCCCGACCAGATTTGGAGGTAGCAATGTCCGAATTCATCCGACCGCAGGTGTCGGTAGAGGAGATCAGCGAGAACCTCGCGCGCGTGAGCGCCGAGCCGCTCGAGCGCGGCTATGGTGACACGCTCGGCAACTCCCTGCGTCGCGTCCTGCTCTCGTCGCTGTCTGGCGCGGCCGTCGAGGCCATCCAGATTGACGGCGTGCAGCACGAGTTCACGACTGTCGAGGGCGTCTACGAGGACGTCACCGACATCGTGCTCAACGTCAAGGGCCTGGTCTTCCGCTCCATGGGAACCGGCGACGAGGCCGAGGCGTCCCTCTCCGTTGACGGTCCGATGACCGTCACGGGCGGCGACTTTGACATCCCGGCCGAGTTCGAGCTCGTCAACCCCGACCACGTCATCTGCACGCTCGGGGCGGGCGCCCACCTCACCATGAAGATGCGCGTCGGCGTGGGCCGCGGCTACGTGTCCGGCGAGGACAACGAGCGCGAGAGCGACCCCATCGGCATCATCCACGTCGACTCGCTCTACTCGCCCGTCAAGCGCTGCGCCAAGTCCGTCGAGGCCTGCCGCGTTGGGCGTCACACCGACTACGACCGTCTCGTGCTCGAGGTGGAGACCAACGGCTCCATCACCCCGCGCGACGCCGTCGTCGAGGCCGCCAACATCATCAACCAGCACATGACCGCGTTCATGAGCCTGGCCGATGAGGACGAGCCGGTCGAGGACGCCTCCATCTTCGCTACGGGCACCGTCGAGGACAACGTCGAGCTCGACAAGCAGATCGAGGACCTGGACCTCTCCGTCCGCTCCTACAACTGCCTCAAGCGCGCCGGCATCCACTCCGTGCGCCAGCTCGTGGAGTTCTCCGAGAACGACCTTCTCAACATCAGAAACTTTGGCGTCAAGTCCATCGAGGAAGTCAAGGACAAGCTCGAGACCATGGGCCTGTCCCTCAAGGCCTAGGCGCGCCGGATTTAGGAGAAGCAAGAAATGCGACACAACAAGAAGAGGGGCATGAAGCTCGGCACCGACGCCAGCCACACCAAGGCCATGAAGAAGAGCCTCATCCGTGCCCTGTTTGAGAACGACCGCATCAAGACCCTTGACCAGCGTGCCAAGGCCGTCCGCGGCGACGTTGACAAGGTCATCACCTGGGCCAAGAAGGGCGACATCGCCAGCCGTCGCCTCGCCATCGCCAAGGTGGGCGACAAGGAGCTCGTCCGCGAGGTCTTCGAGAAGGCCGCGCAGGGCATGTGGGCCGACCGCAACGGCGGCTACACCCGCATCATGAAGCTCGGCCCCCGCAAGGGCGACGCCGCCGAGGTGGTCATCCTCGAGCTCGTGACCGAGCCCGTGGCCCCCAAGGCCGCTCCCAAGGCCAAGGTCACCAAGGTCGAGGCCGCTCCCGTCGAGGAGCCCGCGGCCGCCGAGACCGAGGAGAAGGACGCCGAGTAGCGCCCCTCTCAGAGATGGCATCTTCGAGCCCCGGCACCGCCGGGGCTCTTTGTATGAGTGCCTCCCGAGTTGGGAGGGACGAGAAGTGCGGCAGCCGAGAAGAACGGACGGGAGGCGAGACGCTTGATCGAGGTGTGCGACGCGCACTTTTCCTATGGCAGCGATGAGGTGCTGCGTGGCGTCTCGCTGAGCGTGCGGGCGGGGGAGCGCGTCGTTTTGCTGGGCCGCAACGGCTCGGGCAAGTCCACGCTCGCCCGCCTTCTGAACGGCGCCCTGACGGCGCGCTCGGGGCGAGTCGTCGTGGACGGCGTGGTGTCATCCCCGTCCTCGAGGCGCTTGCTTGCCGAGGTGGTGGGCTATGTGCGCCAGGACCCCAGAAACCAGATCGTGAGCCCGCTCGTGCTCGACGAGGCATCCTTTGGCCCGCGAAACCTCGGGCTCGACAGGGGCGAGGTGCACGGTCGCGCCGAGCGGGCGCTGCGCGCCTGCGGGATCTGGGGCCTGCGAGAGCGTATGACCGATGAGCTCTCCGGCGGCCAGCAGCAGCTCCTCTCGCTTGCCGGGGTCCTGGCCATGCGGCCGCGCTACCTCGTGCTCGACGAGGTGGGGTCGCACCTGGACGAGGCGTCTCGCGCCGCGATCGCCGAGCTCGTGAGGGGCCTCGTGGACGAGGGCGTGGGGGTTCTCGAGATCGCTCACGGCCTTGAGGCCCTCTACGGCGCGGCGCGCATCGTCGTGCTCGAGGGCGGGTGGGTGACATGGGAGGGGTCGCCCGAGGACTTCCTGCGCTCGAAGCGGGCGCTCGCGGCGAGCGGCCTTGCGGACGACCCGCTCGCCGCGCCGCTGACGCGGCTCGTGGCGGAGGGCGGCACGCTGGGCGGTCGGCCGGACGCCGCGGCGCTCGCCCGGGTCCTCCCGCCGCCGCGGTCTGGCGGCGGCCTCCGCGCGGGCCGGGGCGCGCATCGGCTTGCCCTCGAGGGCGCGGGCGTCAGCTACGACGAGCTCGTGGCGCTCGACGACGTGACGCTCTCCTGCGCGGGCGTCACGCTCCTGCTCGGCGCATCCGGCTCGGGCAAGACGACGGCGGCGCGCGTCCTGGCCGGCGTCCTCGAGCCGGACTCCGGCCGAGCGTCGCTCGACGACGCCGCGGTGCGCGCCGGCGACGTGGGCCTCTGCTTCCAGCGCCCCGAGGACCAGCTCTTTGCCGACACCGTGCTCGACGACCTCTCCTTCGCGCCTCGCGCGCTCGGGCTTGAGGCGCATAAGGCCGAGGCCCAGGCGCGCGAGGCCGCGGCGCTGCTTGAGGTGGGGGATGACCTCCTTGGGCGCTCTCCCTTCGAGCTCTCCGGGGGGCAGATGCGCCGCGTGGCCCTTGCCGGCGTTCTTGCCGCCCGTCCGCGCGCCTGCGTCCTCGACGAGCCGTCCGCCGGGCTTGACGCGCCCGCCCGGCACGGGCTGCGCGAGCTCGTCTGCGCCCTCGCGCGGAAGGGGGTGGCGGTCCTCGTGGTGACCCATGACGCCGCGGAATGGCTCGACGTTGCCGATGACGTGGTTCTTCTCGCCGGCGGGCGCGTGGTCGGGCGCGCCGCGGCCGCGGAGGCCCTCCGCTCGCCTGAGCTCTTCCGCGCGGCGGGAATGGAGCCGCCGCTCATGGTCCGGGCGCGCGCGATGGCCGAGGGAGCCTCCCATGCGTAGGCCGCTCGCCCCCGGGGCGTACCGTCCGGGCGCGACGCCCGTGCACCGGCTTGACGCGCGCACGAAGATCGTGGCGCTGCTCGTGGCGTCCGTGACGGCGTTTGCGGCGCCCGCCCCGCTCGGCCTTGCGCTCGTTGCGGCGGGGCTTCTCGTGGCGCTTGAGGCGAGCGGGACGGCGCCCGTGCGGGTGCTCATGGCCCTGCGGCCCGCGCTCGTCCTGCTGGGTATCTCGCTTCTGGCCAACGGGGTGGTGCTCGTGGGGCAGCCGGGGCTCTCGGCGGAGGGGCTCGTGCGCTCGGCAACCGCCATCGCGCGGATCGTGATCGTGGTGGGGCTTGCCCTCGTGTTCTCGTCCACCACCATGTCGCCCGCCATCGCGGACGGGCTTGCCGCGCTGATGGCGCCGCTCGGGCGCCTGGGGGTGCCCGTGGGGGGCCTCTCCATGGCGGTCTCGGTGGCCCTGCGCTTCATCCCGCTCGCCTCGGAGGAGGTCGAGCGCATCCGGTGCGCGCAGCGGGCGCGGGGAGCGCGCCTTGACGAGGGCGGCGTCATCAGGCGCCTCGCCGGATGGGGCCAGGTGCTCGTGCCGCTCATCGTGAGCCTCTTCCGGCGCGCGGACGAGCTTGCCGCCGCGATGGAGGACCGCTGCTTCACGGGCAAGCAGACCTCGATGCAGGGGCCCCTGCCCGCCCGCGAGCGGATGGTCCTTCTCGGCGTGGCCGCGTGGGCGGTGTGCACGCTTTTGCTCTAGGCGCCCCGAAGGCGTCCGGCGGCCGTGCTACCCTTGCAGGGGAAGGAAGGAGACCTATGTCAGGCGGCGGGACCCTCGTCATACGGCTCGGCTACCGCGGGGCGGGCTTCGCGGGCTTTGCGGAGCAGCCGGGCGGCGTGCGCACCGTCGCAGGAGAGCTGCGCCGCGCGCTCGAGACCGCGCTACGCCGCCCCTGCGAGCTCACCTGCGCGGGCAGGACGGATGCCGGCGTGCACGCGCTCGCGCAGTACGTGAGCGTTCCCGTGACGGCGGACGAGCTCGCGCTGCCGGCCGGACGGCTCGTGCGCTCGCTCGTGGCGCTCACCCCGGACGACCTCTCCATACGGGGGCTCTACCGGGCGCGCGAGGGCTTCTCTGCGCGCTTTGACGCCGTGAGCCGCAGCTACCGGTATCGGATCGCCACGACGGAGGCGCGCCCGGTGCTCGCCTGGGACCATGCGTGGTGGTATCGGGGGGAGCTTGACGTCGAGGCCATGGCCGAGGCGGCGCAGCCCCTTCTGGGGGAGCATGACTTCAAGAGCTTCTGCAAGGCGTCCTCGGCCGTGGACAAGCCCACGTGCCGCTATGTGGCCGCGCTCGACGTGACGCGCGTCGAGGAGGCGGGCGAGGAGCTCGTGGCCATCGACGTGACCGGCAACGCGTTTCTGCACAACATGGTGCGCACCATCGCCGGGACGCTCGTGGAGGTGGGGCGCGGGCATCGGGACCCCTCGTGGGTCGAGGGCGCGCTCGCGGCGCGCGACCGTGCCGCCGCCGGCCCCTGCGCGCCTGCGAAAGGACTGACCTTCGTCGGGGTAGAATACCCCGAGCTAACTCTGACGCCCTGGGAGTAGCCTCCTTCGGGCGCGCGCCTGTTTGGAGGACGTCGTGGAACTCATCGTTCACGTGCTCGAGCACAGCCTCTGGGACACTCTCGAGCTCGTTCCGTTTCTGCTGATTACCTACCTTGCGATGGAGGCGATAGAGCACTCGGCGAGCGCGCACGTGCAGGCCGCCGTGGAGCGCTCGGGCAAGGCGGGCCCCGTCGTGGGGGCAATCCTGGGGGCGCTGCCGCAGTGCGGCTTCTCCGCGATGGCGGCGACGCTCTACGCGGGGCGCGTGGTCACGGCCGGCACGCTCGTCGCGGTGATACTCTCGACCTCCGACGAGATGGTGCCCGTGTTTCTGGCGCACCAGGAGCCCCCGGCGCGCCTGCTCGCGATCCTTGGGGTCAAGGTGGCCGTGGGCGTTGCGGTGGGGCTGCTCGTCGACGTTGCCCTGCGGCTCTGGCACCGCGCGGGAGACGGCCACCTGCACATCCACGAGCTCTGCGAGCGCGAGCACTGCCACTGCGACGACGAGGGGCACGGCCACGAGCACGGCCACGGCAGGTGGGCCATCCTGCGCTCCGCGCTCGTCCACACGGTACAGGTGACCTTCTTCATCTACGTGGTGACCTTCGTCTTTGGCCTGGTGATAGAGCTCGTGGGGCAAGACGCCCTCGGGGCGCTTCTCGCCGACCATCCCGTGCGCGCGACCTTCGTGGCCGCGCTCGTGGGGCTGATCCCCAACTGTGGGGCGAGCGTGGCGATCACGGAGCTCTACCTCGACGGCGTGCTCGGCGCGGGCCCCATGCTCGCGGGGCTTCTCGCCTCCGGCGGCGTGGGGCTGCTCGTGCTGTGGCGCACCAACGCGGACGCGCGGCAGAACGCGGCGATCACGGCCTTTGTGTATGCCGCGGCCGTGGCCGTTGGCCTCGTGGCGGGCGCCTCGGGTATCCTGTTGTAGGTGAGAAGAACGCTGCGATGAGGGAGGGCGAGGCCCATGCCGCTGCGAAAGAGGGGGCGCTTCGAGAGGACCGACGTCCCGGAGGCAAGCCCGTACCGAAACATCGTCGGCGCCATCGTGTGCGTGGTCGCGCTTGCCGCGACGGCGCTGGTGGTCAGCCTCGTGTGGCAGCGCGTGAGCCTTGAGAGCCGCCTCGGCGACGTGAGCCTCTCGGACGCGCTCTCAGGGCAGGCCACCTCGGACGTCACCGAGGGAACCTCCTACGTAGCCTCCGCGGACGAGCATGAGACCGTCCTTCTCCTCACGACGGACAGCCTCGACGGGGGATCGCTTTCCGCGGTGAGGATCTTGGACGTCAACCGGACCCAGGGCACGGCCGTGCTCGCCAACGTGCCGGTGGCGACGCGGGTGACCTCGAACGACACGGCCTACTCCGTGGCGGACCTCTACGCCGCCTCCGGCGGCTCCGCGTGCGTGGCGCCGCTCGCACAGGCGACGGGCGCCGGCTTTGACCACGTGGTCGTGGCGACGGGAGACGTTGTCGAGGAGGCCGCGGCCATTGCGGGGACGGGGGCCTCCGACCTCGTGCGCTCGGCCTCCGACCTGCTCTCCAAGATGCGGACGGACATGGACGCGACGGGCCTTCTCGCCCTCGCCGAGGCGCTCTCCTCCGTGGGGACGGCCAACATCTCCGTGGTGGAGGCCCCGGTTGCCCCGGAGACCGTCACGGACGAGGAGGGCAACGTGGCCGAGACCGGGCTTCAGCTCGTCGACCGCGTGCAGCTTTGTGCCGCGCTCGGGCTCATCGTTCCGGCGGCGTAGGGCCGTCGCTTTCGCGGGGCGCCCGACGTCCACGCGGCGTCCATCACTGTGCTCATTTTGCCAAGGCGTTCCGCGTGCGTTCAGCTGCGCGTCCGTGCCTGATACCCTAGATTTCGTGGTCTGGCACGTTGCCCCGCGACGGGGCAGAAGGACGCGGGCATGACGCATTACACGCCGACATCGCCGAAGGTCTCGGTGCTCATGGTGTCCCATGACGCCGAGAAGACCGTGCGACGCGCCGTGGAGAGCCTCCAGAACCAGACCTTCCAAAACTTCGAACTTGTCGTCGTGGACGCCGGCTCGGCGGACGAGACGGCGCGCCTGCTCTCGGCGCTTGCGGACCGGGACATGCGCGTCTCGGTGGCGCAGGCGGGGGAGTGCGGGCGCCAGGACGCCCTCAACCTCGCGCTCGATCGCGCCCGCGGCGACTACCTGCTCGTCTTTGACGCTGACGGCTGGGCCGACCCCACGATGCTCGAGGAGCTCGCGGACCGGGCGGAGTCGGGCTCGCTTGAGCTTGTCATCGGCGGGTTCTCGCTCTCGCTCTCCATCGGCGGAGGTCGCTCGGCGCGCGCCGAGGTCTCCTCGGAGGCGCGCACCTTTCCCACGCAGCATGACTTTCGCTCCTACGCCTGGAAGCTCCTCGCGGAGGGGCAGCTCCTCCCCGCAAGCGGCAAGCTCTTCTCGCGCGCGCTCGTCGAGCGAAGCGGCGCGCGCTTCTCGCAGGGGAGCGGGTCAGACCACTCCTTCGTGACGCGCTGCCTCGCCGAGGTCGAGCGGGTTGCCGTGGTCGCTGGCGCCCGCTACCACGTCTCCCGGGGCATCCCGCACGGCCCCCGGGACGTCGTGGACGGCTATCGGCGGCTCGAGGAGGAGCACGCCGCCCTTCTCGCCCTCTACGAGAGCTGGGGGCTCGACGGGGACGCCGCAAGCGTCGAGGCGATTCAGGACCGCTATATCGAGCAGCTCATGGACTGCGTCGAGCGCATCTGCGGGAGGGGGAGCCGCATGGGCTCCGCCGACCAGCGCCGCCTGGTGGCGCAGATGATTGACACCGACCGCGCCCAGGTAGCGGCGAGCGTTGCCCGCCCGCGGGGCAGCGCGGCTCGGGCCATGCTCGCCCCCATACGGGCGCGGAACATCCCCCTCGTGTGTGCGCAGACGCGCCTGATTTCCCTCATTCGTCCCGGGATTGCGGACGTCACGCCTGATCTCTTTGTATAGAATTATTTCAGGTTACGTACGAAAGCCGGAGGAACCATGCTCACCCCTCGCACGCAGCGCATCAAGGACTCCCTCTTCGCCCGCCCGCGCCGGATCTCGCTCGAGCGGGCGCTGCTCTATCGAGAGAGCTATCTTGAGACGGAGGGCGAGCCCGTGGTCATGCGCCGGGCGAAGGCGTTCCGGCGCGTGCTCGAGCGCCACAGGATCGTCATCGACGGGGACGACCTGCTCGCGGGCAACCGCACGGAGGAGCCGCGCGCCGGCGTGGTCTCGCCCGAGATGTCGCCGTACTGGATCCTCGACGAGCTCGACGAGTTTCCCGTGCGCCCGCAGGACACCTTCGACGTGTCCGAGGAGGACAAGCGGACCTATCGCGAGGTGCTCTACCCCTTCTGGGCGGGCCGCTCGCTCAACGACTGGTATCGCGCGCACCGCCCCGAGGAGGTGGCGGCCGCCGAGAGGGACCGCGTCTTCGCCGTGGCGCAGACGGACAAGGGGCAGGGGCACATCATCGCGGATGTGGGCGAGGTGCTCGACCGCGGCCTCGGGGTCCTTCTCGCCGAGGTCGAGGCGCGTCGCGACGCCGCGCCCGCAAACGACTTCCTCCGGGCGGGCGCCCTGTGCGTGCGTGCCGTCATCGACTACGTCCGCCGCTACGAGCGCATTGTGAGGGACGCGGCGCTGGGGCGTTCCGTGGCAGATCCAAATGCCTCCGTGGCGCCCGCCTCGACGCCCGAGCGCGCTCGCGAGCTCTCCCGCCTGGCGGACGTGCTCGCCCACGTGGCGACGGAGCCCTGCCGCGACCTCTATGACGCGCTCCAGCTCACCTGGCTTCTCTGCGTGGCGCTGCAGCACGAGTCCAACGCGAGCTCCATCTCCCTGGGGCGCATGGACCAGTACCTGCTGCCGTACTATCACGCGAGCGTCGCGGCGGGCGCCTCGGAGGGGGAGGTCCGCGAGCTCCTGCAGTGCTTCTACCTCAAGACCAACACGGTCGTCTTTGTGCGCTCCACGGACAGCGCCCGTTTCTTCGCGGGCTTTCCCACGGGCTACAACCTCGTGGTGGGCGGCGTGGACGCCGAGGGCGGCGACGCCTCGAATGAGCTCTCCGCGCTGCTGCTCGACCTCCAGAGGGATACGCGTCTGCCGCAGCCCAACCTCAGCGTGCGCCTGCACGCGGGCACGCCCGACGCGCTCCTGGCCAAGGCGGCCGAGATCATCCGCCTGGGGGACGGCCTGCCGCAGTGCTTCAACGACGAGGTGAACGTCGAGTCCTTCACCCGCCGAGGCGTGAGCCTTGCCGACGCGCGCGACTATGCCGTCGTGGGCTGCGTGGAGCTCTCCATCCCCGGGCGCATGTACGGCCTGCATGACATCTGCATGTTCAACATGATGCGCTGCCTGGAGCTGGCCATGCGCGCGCACCCGGAGGGCCTTGCCTCCTTCGAGGAGCTGGAGCGCGAGGTCGAGCGCACCATCGATCACTACGTGGCCCTCATGGTGCGCGGCTGCAACGTCTGCGACGAGGCGCATCGCGAGACCTCACCCACGCCGCTGCTCTCCGTGCTCGTGCACGACTCCCTCGAGCGTGGCGCGGACATCACCTCCGGCGGCGCCCGCTACAACCCGTCCGGCGTGCAGGGCGTGGGCACGGCCAACCTTGCCGACTCGCTCTACGTGGTGAAGAGGGCCGTCTTCGAGGAGGGCGCGCTCACGTGGCGCCAGCTGCTCGGGATGCTCGAGCGCGACTGGCAGGGCGAGGGCGACGAGGTGTGGCGCCAGCGCTTCATCAACCGCTACGCCAAGTACGGCAACGACGTCGACGAGGTGGACGAGATAGGCCGCCGCTTCCTCGCGCACTACGGCGAGGAGGTCGCGCGCTACGAGAACGCGCGCGGCGGCCGCTTCCAGCCCGGCAGCTACACGGTCTCCGCGCACATTCCGCTCGGCGCCGCCGTGGGCGCCACGCCGGACGGTCGGCGCGCCGGCGAGCAGCTCGCCGACGGCGGCCTCTCGCCCATGGTGGGGCGCGACAAGAACGGCCCCACCGCGAGCCTGCTCTCCGTCTCCAAGCTGGAGAACGTGCTCGACACCAACGGGTCGCTCCTCAACGTCAAGTTCTCGCCGTCCACCCTCGAGGGCGAGGCGGGCATCGCGCGCCTCGTGGCCTACCTGCGCGCCTTCTGCCGGCTCAAGATCCAGCACATCCAGTTCAACGTGGTGGATCGCGCCACGCTCCTCGACGCCCAGGCCCATCCCGAGAACCACCGCGACCTCGTGGTGCGCGTCGCCGGGTACTCCGCGATGTTCGTCGAGCTCGCCAAGGCGATCCAGGACGACATCATCAACCGCACCGAGCACGAGCTTTCCTGACAAAGGTGACAGGGGCGATTGTCATGAAACCCGTTGTGGCCACCATCACCAACGTGCAGCGCTTCTCGCTTCACGACGGCGGGGGCATCCGCACGGTGGTCTTTCTCAAGGGGTGTCCCTTCCGCTGCCCGTGGTGCTGCAACCCCGAGAACCTCTCGGGCGAGCCGGAGGTCTCGTTCAAGGAGCGGCTCTGCATCCGCTGCTCGCCGCGCGTCGGGGGCGGCCTCTGCCAGACCCCGCCCGAGGACTGCCCTACGGGCGCCAAGGAGCTTCTTGGCCGGACGCGCGGCGTGGGGGAGCTTGTGGCCGAAGTGGTGCGCGACCGGTCCTTCTTTGAGGAGAGCGGCGGCGGGGTGACGGTCTCGGGCGGCGAGTGCCTGCTCTACCAGGACTTCCTCTGCGCGTTTCTGGAGGCCTGCCACGAGGAGGGCGTCTCGACGGCCATCGAGTCGACGCTTGCCGTGCCGCTGGCCGACGTGGGACGGCTCGTGGCGGCGTGCGACGCGTTCCTCGTGGACTTCAAGATCGCAGACCGGGCGCGCAGCCTCGAGGCGACGGGCATCGACCCCGACGTGCGCGATGCCAACGTGCGCGCCGTTCTTGGCGCCGGCGGGCGCGTGGTCGCCCGGATGCCCGTCATCCCCGGGTTCACCGACGACACCGCCTGCGTGGAGGCCAACGTGGCGCGCATCTGCGAGCTGGGCATAACGCGCGTTGACGTGCTCCCATTCCACCAGCTGGGGCAGGGCAAGTACGACTCTCTCGGCCGCGCCTACGGCCTGCGCGACGTGCCGCAGCTCTCCGAGCGGGACGTGGCGGAGGTGGTCGCGCGCTGCGAGGCGGCCGGCCTCAGGACGGTGGTGCGCGGGGAGTAGGGGGCGCGAGGTCGCATAAGGCGACATTTCCGCGCGAAATTGCCCCGATTTGTCAGGTTATGCGACCGAGACCTGGCCAGTCCGCCTGCCGCGACTACACCCGGCCGCCCTCGCGGCGCCGGCGCAGCGTCTCGAGCACGAAGGCGGGCCCGTTGGCGCGCAGGCGATAGGCCGCCTCGCCGACGAGGTGCGCGTAGTAGGGGAGGTTGGCCGCGCGCGGCGCCTCGAGCCCGCGCACGCGCGCGAAGAGGCGCTTGCCGGCCGGGCTGATGCGCGCGCTGCGGAAGACCAGGCCCTCGTCAAGCCGCTCCATCGAGCTGGCGAGAAGGGCGTTGACCTCCTCGTCCCTCTCGCCGACCGCGCTGACGGTGATGAGCGCGTAGTTGACGCCGCGCACGGCGAGCGCGTCGAGGACGCGCGGGTCGCTCACGTTGGCGAGCGCCGCCGTGTCCATCATGTCGTTCCAGCGCGTGAGGGGGACGAGCGGCGAGCGCGCGGCGAAGGCCTCCGCCTCGTTGAGGTCGCGCTCGCGATAGCGGTAGCCGGGACGCTCCGTGTAGGCGATGCGGCTCGTGCGGCAGAGGGTCTCCACGAGGAAGGGGTTGTCCGCCCAGCCCGCGCCGGGGACCTCGAGAAAGCGAATGCCCTTCTCGACAAGGTAGCCGCGCCGGTAGAGCGCGGCCCAGATGGCGGGGTGGTGGAGCAGAAGCTCGATGCCGTCGCCTATGGGGAAGGGCTGCGACTTGGGCCGCACCCGACCCGCGTAGGGGCAGACCACGCGCGTGGGCGCGCCGCCGCCCTGGGCGGGGAGCTCACGCCAGTACGGGGCCTTCACCACGTCGACGCCCTCGGCGCCGCCATGCGCCTCGGCACAGGCGACGAGGTCGGCGAACCAGGTGGGCTCGAGCGCGTCGTCGGGCTCCACGATGGCGACCCACGTTCCGCGCGCGATGGAGATCCCCCGGTTGCAGGAGGCGCCGTAGCCCTCGTTGCGCTTGTCCACGACCACGATGCGCGAGTCGTGGGCGGCGTGCTCGTGGACGATGGCGGCCGACCCGTCCGCGGAGCCGTCGTTCACGCAGATGATCTCGAGCTCCTCGTGCGTCTGCGCCTCGACGCTCGCCAGGCACTCGTCGAGCGTCTCCGCCACGTTGTAGATGGGGATGACCACCGAGACGAGGCCGCCCCCGCCGCGCGTCTGGAAATCGCCCATGTGCCCCCCTGTCATCCGCCGAGTAGACGTACCCTATACTATACGGACTGTGTCGTGCCGGGCGCTGGCCCGCGGCGGAGTGAGAGGTGGGGGGATGAGGCGTCCCGCAATCGTCATCGTGACCTTCAAGCGCCAGGGCCTTCTCGCGGGCCTTCTCGAGTCCATCCTGGGGCTTACCGTGGCGCCGTGGCGCGTGGTGGTGGTGGACAACGAGAACTCCCCCGAGACGGCGCGGATCGTGGAGGGGTTCTCGGAGCGCGCCCGCGCGCTCTGGGGCGACACGACGGACGACCCGGACGCCGAGGGCGGCGTCTCGCGCGTGGCCTACGACCCCATGGAGGAGAACACCGGCGGCTCCGGCGGCTTCTCAGAGGGCGTGCGTCGGGCCTTTGAGCTGGGCGCCGAGTGGTTCTGGGTCATGGACGACGACGTGGCCGTGGAGCCCGACGGCCTGGAGACGCTCGGGCGCTGGAGCGAGGAGGCCGAGGCCGTGATGGGCCTGCGCCGGGACTTCGACGACGGGCACTTCTTCTGGCAGCACCGCTTCTGGCCGCGCCTGGCGATCTACAACCCCTTCTCGCGCGACGGCTGGCGTCCCGGCGAGCGCTACAAGCTGTGCAACGCCCTCTGCTTTGAGGGCGGGTTCTTCTCGCGCGGGGTGGTCGAGAAGATCGGCCTGCCGGACGCCCGCTTCTTCATCTACCTGGACGACGCCCTCTACGGCTACCTGGCCAGCAAGGTGACGCCCGTCTACTACGTGCCGGACTACGTGCTCTCGCGCCGCCGCGAGGTGGCCAACCAGGCCGTGGGGTCCGTGCGCCAGCTCAACTCGACCTCGGACATGACGCGCTACTACATCACGCGCAACCGCGGCTACCTGGCGCGCTACTTCATGCTCCACGGGGACTACAGCGCGCCCGGCTTTGCCCTGGGGACGCTGCTCACCTTTGCGAAGGAGCTCTGCCGGATCTTGATCGTGGACCGCTCACATATGGCCTCGGGCATGCGGCGGCTCCTCGCGGGGCACCGCGAGGCCCGGCGGATCCTCCACGACCCCACCTGGGAGCCGATGCCGCCGCTCGGATAGGGGCGCCGCGCGGGCCCGTGGGCCCTGCATGGCGTACAATCAAATGTTGCTCCGGGCGACGCTTGCCCCGGGGCGCTGACCCGAGTGGAGAGGACTCACGTGGCGGAGAAGCGCGACTTTCTGGACGAGCTTATCGACCTGCAGAGCGACTGGCGCGCGCTCTCGGACCTGCCCAGCTCGATGGTGAGCTCGATTACGGGCGAGACCGAGCGCAAGGTCTTCAACCCCGCGGACTACAAGGAGAAGCCCTTCGCCAACTCCAACCGGTGCCTGCGCGTGGCGTCCGGGCGCGAGGACGTGTGCTCGCGCTGCCTGGAGGCGTGTCCGGTTCACGCGATCACGATTCACAACCAGTCCGTCCTTCTCGGCGACGACTGCCGCAAGTGCGGGCTGTGCGCCGCGGTGTGCCCCACCGAGACGTTCTCCACGCGCCGCCACACGCCGCGCCAGGTCTATGACAAGATCGCCCGCGCGGCCTCGGCCTACGAGCAGTGCTACGTCACGTGCACGCGCGCGCTCAGGCGCGTGCCCAAGGAGAACGAGATCGTGCTCGCGTGCGTGGGGGCCGTCCCGCGCGACCTGTGGTTCTCGCTCCTTGCGGACTACGACAACATCAACGTCTACCTGCCGGTGGGCATCTGCGATCGCTGCCGCACCACCACGGGCGAGGAGGTCTACACCGACGCCATCGGCACTGCGGAGGAGTGGGCGGACGCGGCGCTTGGCCTCGAGGTCGAGGACGCGGCGCTCACGCACGAGCTCACGCGCGCCTACAAGCGCAGCCAGTTCGTGAGCGGGGCCATCCACTCGGCCGAGCGCCTCGTCACGCGGACCAACCCGGCGCTCGCCGGCGCCAAGGCGGTGGCCCAGAAGATCTCCGACCACTCCAAGCGGCTCGACCGCCTGCAGCGCGAGCTCGAGGCCGCCGTGGGCGCCAAGACGTCCGCCAACCGCCAGCGCATGCTCACGCAGAGCCGCAAGCTCATGATGGGCGCGCTCCAGCACGACGAGGGGCTTGCCGACCTGGTGAGGCTCGAGGTCCCGGTGTGCGACTCGTCGCTCTGCACCATGTGCGGGGACTGCGCCAAGGCGTGCACCACCCGTGCCATCGACCTCGACAAGAAGGGCCGCGTCACGGTACGCAGCCCCTACTGCGTGAGCTGCGGGGCCTGCGTGGCCGTGTGCGCGGACGGGGCGCTTTCCATGGAGCCGATGGACGTGCACGAGCTCGTGGTGCCGGACAAGGTGGCCGAGGAGGTCGCGCGCAAGAAGGCGCAGGCCAAGGAGCAGGCGGCAAAGTACCTCGACCAGGGGAAGAAGCAGCTGAACCGCGTGGCGGACGTGCTGGAGAAGCTTGACGACTCCGACGCCCCCGCCAGCCTCGCCGCCGAGAAGAGCAAGAAGTAAGGAGAAGGACGTGTCGCTTTCCATTGGCATCGTGGGCCTGCCCAACGTGGGCAAGTCGACGCTTTTCACCGCGCTCACCAAGAAGGGCGGCCTCGCGGCCAACTACCCCTTCGCCACGATCGACCCCAACGTGGGCATCGTCGACGTGCCCGACGAGCGCCTGGGCAAGCTCGCCGAGATCGTGCACCCCGGGCGCATCGTGCCGGCCACGGTGGAGTTCGTGGACATCGCGGGGCTCGTGAAGGGGGCCAACGAGGGCGAGGGCCTGGGCAACCAGTTCCTGGCCAACATCCGCGAGGCCGATGCCATCTGCGAAGTCGTGCGCTACTTCTCAGACCCCAACGTCATGCGCGAGGTGGGGCGCGTGGGCGACTTCGTCGACCCCGCGGGCGATGCCGAGACCATCATGACCGAGCTCATCCTCGCGGACATCCAGTCCCTGGAGAAGCAGCTGCCGCGCCTGGAGAAGGAGGCCAAGCGCGACAAGGAGCTTGCGGCCAAGGCCGACGTGGCGCGCCGCCTGCTGGACTGGCTGAACGAGGGCAACCGCGCCGCGACGATGGAGATGACCGACGAGGAGCGCGCCGAGACCAAGGGCCTCTTCCTGCTCACGATGAAGCCGATCCTCTACGTGGCCAACGTGGACGAGGACCAGCTGGGCGAGGAGCTCGCCCCCATCGACGGCGTGACGCCGATTCCCATCTGCGCCAAGGTGGAGGCCGAGCTCTCCGAGCTCGAGCCCGAGGAGGCCGCCGAGTACCTGGCAGACCTTGGCCTTGAGCGCTCCGGCCTGGAGACGCTCGCCCAGGCGGCGTATCGCCTCCTGGGCCTCCAGAGCTACTTCACCGCGGGCGAGATGGAGGTCAAGGCCTGGACCGTGCGCGTGGGCGCCAAGGCCCCCGAGGCCGCGGGCGTCATCCACTCCGACTTTGAGCGTGGCTTCATCAAGGCCGAGGTGGCAAGCTACGAGGACTACGTCACGCTTGGCGGCGAGGCTGGGTGCAAGAACGCCGGCAAGCTCCGCATGGAGGGCAAGGACTACGTGGTGCAGGACGGCGACGTGATGCACTTCCGCTTCAACGTGTAGCGGCCGTCATTTACGCCGCGGGTTGGCCCCGACGGCCCCACTCGCAAAGGTGCTTCGCGCTGGGCGCTCAGGAACCTTTGCGAGTGGGGCCGTCGGGGCCTCGTCGTAGTGGCGGGCCTTACCGTCTGGGAAAAATGAGTGCGCCCCACACGCTGTGTGCGTGCGGGGCGCGAGTCGCCGTTCTTCTCGTCTGGCGCTACCCGAGGTCGGAGCCCAGGATGGCGACGACGTCGTACTCCGTGGAGTAGGTCCCGTCGTTCTTGTGAATCTGCGAGGTGCTGAGGCCAAGCGTCTTGGCCACGCCCGCGGCGACGTCCTCGGCGTCCCCGTTGTAGTAGATCTTGGTAGTGGTGACGCCGCTCTCGTCCGCGTTGCCGGAGACCGCGTCGAAGCCCGCCACGGCGAGGTCCGTCGCCGTGTTGCCCGCGAGCCCGGCGATGCCGGCCGCATTGAGGACGATGACGTCCCCGGAGTAGGTGGGCTCGACCGAGGGCTCGCCCGCGTCGGTGGAGTCATTGGAGTCCGCGGAGGTTCCGCTGCCGTCCGAGATGTTGGTGCCGCCGCCGATGGAGCCCGCGACGCCCGCGGTGAAGTCCTGGCTGGCGTCCGAGTACGGGGACTCGCCGGCCTTGACGCGCTCCATCATGGTGTCCCAGGCGTCCTCGTCCACGATCTCGTACCAGAGGTTGTTGATGTACTCGGAGATGGTGGGAACCTGGCCGGAGTACATGTTGTTGTCCACGTCAAAGCTGCGGAATTGGCCCACGAGGCCCACGATGTCGGTCACGCCGAAGTCCGTGGTCACGCTGTTGGCAAGCTCCGAGACCGTGGCGGCCATGGTGGTGAGGTCGCCGAGCGAGAGGACCTTCTTCACGATGGCGCCGATGACCATGCGCTGGTTGGCGGCGCGGTAGAAGTCGCCGCCGCCGTACTCGTCGTAGGCGTGGCGCGCGCGGCAGAGGCCGAGCGCCTCGGCGCCGTTGAGGGTCTGGGTGCCGGCGGGAAGGTCGATGACGGCGTAGTCGTCCTGCACGGCGACGGGCAGCGTGACCTCGATGCCGCCGATGGTGTCGACGATGGAGATGAGCTGCTCGAAGTCAATCTCGGCATAGTGGGAGATGTCGACGCCCGCAAAGTCCGAGACCACGTCGACCATGTAGGCCGCACCGCCGAAGGAGTAGGCGGCGTTGATCTTCTGCTCGCCGTTGGCACCCATGTCGACCATCGTGTCGCGCGGGATGGAGACGAGCGTCACCTTCTGCCCGGGCGGGTCCACGCGCGCGAGGATGATGGTGTCGGCGCGGAAGTTGGAGGCGTCCGCGCCCCACTCCTCCGAGCGGCCCTCGCTCTTGTCCACGCCCAGGAGCAGCATGTAGAAGGGCTCCTGGGGCTCCACGGCCACGAGCTGCTGGCGGAGCTCCGCGGAGACGCCCTCGTTGAGGCGGCTGTTGATGTCCGCCAGGTAGAGCCCGAGCGCGCTGCCCGCGCCGGCGAGAAGAACGAGGACGGTGATGAGGAAGACCTTCAGGACGCGCCCGCGGCCCTTCCGGCGCTGGCGGCGCTTGTAGGCGTCAACGCCGTCGGCGCGCGAGGGCGCGCTCCTCACCGCGCTGCCCGCAGGGGCGGAGCGGCGGCCGGAGCCGTGGGTCTGCACGACGGGCTGCGGCTGCGACACCCCTCCGTAGCGGCTCTCCGAGAGGCGCGCCTGCTCCGCGCTGGTCATGCGCTTGTGCTTTTTCCTGTCGGGCACGAGGGACCCTTCTGTCGTAGGGGGCGTGAGGGCCCCGCAAGCGGCATAGATACAATCTCAGAATGATACGAAAGCAAGATGTAAGGCGCATGAAGACCAGCGGAATCGTGCGGACTCTTACGAAAATGCAATAATGGTAAAGATTTGTGCCCATCGCGCGCCGGCGGCGCGTGGCGAGAAGACCGGAGGTTCTATGAGCGAGGCTACGCCCAAGCAGTTCGTGGCGGTCCTGGACTTTGGCGCCCAGTACGGGCAGCTGATCGCGCGCCGCGTGCGCGACCTGCACGTGTACTCGGAGATCGTGCCCTGCGACATCTCGGCCGAGGAGCTTGCGGCGATGGCTCCCTCCGCGCTGATCCTCTCCGGCGGCCCGGCGAGCGTGTATGCCGAGGACGCGCCGAGCGTGGACCCCAAGATCTTCTCGCTGGGCGTGCCCGTGCTGGGCTTTTGCTACGGCCACCAGATCATGGCAGTGACGCTGGGCGGCGAGGTCGCGCACTCCGAGGTGGGCGAGTACGGGCCGGCGCAGGTCGTGCGCAGCGGCGAGTCCGCGCTCTTTGCGGGGACGCCCGACGAGCAGACCGTGTGGATGAGCCACCGCGACGCCGTGAGCCGCGTGCCCGAGGGGTTTGTTGTCACCTCGTCCACGGACGTGTGCCCGGTGGCGTCCATGGAGTGCGCCTCTCGCAAGCTGTACTCCACGCAGTTCCACCCGGAGGTGCGCCACACCGAGCACGGGCGCACGCTGCTGGAGAACTTCCTCTTTGGCATCTGCGGGCTTGAGGCCACGTGGACCATGGACAACATCATTGACGAGAAGGTCGCGGAGATTCGCGCGCAGGTGGGCGACCGCAAGGTCATTCTGGGCCTTTCCGGCGGCGTGGACTCCTCCGTGGTGGCCGCGCTCGTGCACCGCGCGATTGGCGACCAGCTGACCTGCGTCTTTGTGAACCACGGGATGCTGCGCAAGGGCGAGCCGGAGATGGTCGAGGAGGTCTTCCGCGACCAGTTCCAGGTGCCGCTCGTGCACGTGCACGCCGAGCAGCGCTACGAGCGCCTGCTCGCCGGCGTGACCGAGCCGGAGGAGAAGCGCCGTCGGATTGGCTCCGAGTTCTGGAAGGTCTTCTTCGACGAGGCGCAGCGCATCGGCGGCGTGGAGATGCTCGCGCAGGGCACCATCTACCCGGACATCATCGAGTCCGGCGCGCGCAAGACGGGCGGCAAGGCGTCCACGATCAAGAGCCACCACAACCTGATCCCCTTCCCCGAGGGCGTGCACTTTGACCTCATCGAGCCGCTCGATCACTTCTTCAAGGATGAGGTGCGCGAGCTGGGCGTGGCGCTGGGCCTGCCGGACCGCATGGTCTACCGTCAACCGTTCCCGGGCCCGGGCCTGGCGATCCGCATCATCGGCGAGGTGACCTCCGAGAAGCTGGAGATTCTCAAGAACGCCGACGCCATCGTGCGCGAGGAGCTGGACGCCTACAACGAGCGCCTCTTCGAGGAGACCGGCGAGCGCAACTCCGAGCACAGCTGCTGGCAGTACTTTGCCGTGCTGCCGGACATCCGCAGCGTGGGCGTCATGGGCGACGAGCGCACCTACGCGCGCCCGGTGATCGTGCGCGCCGTGGAGTCGAGCGACGCGATGACCGCGGACTGGGCGAAGCTGCCGTACGATGTGATCGGCCGCATCTCCTCGCGGATTGTGGCCGAGGTGCCGGGCGTGAACCGCGTGGTGTATGACGTCACGCCCAAGCCGCCCGCCACGATAGAGTGGGAATAGCAAATCTGTCAGTTATGGGGGTATAAATCGTCAATTCTGATAAAAATACCCCGATAAACTCGGCATTCGCTATACTGGCCCCAATTGAGAGATTGGGGCCAGTATGCGTTTGTTCAAGCGAGATAACTACCTCGAGAAGATCCGCGGGTTCTATCACGATGACGGCGTGATAAAGGTGCTCACCGGAGTGCGCCGGTGCGGCAAGTCGTGCCTCATGCAGACCATCGCCGAGGAGCTCAAGGAGACAGGGGTCCGGGAGGACCGCATCATCTACCTCGACCTCGATCGGTATGGCTTCCACTCGGTGAAGACGCCAGACCAACTCGAGGCGCTGATTAAGCCCGCGCTCAAGATCGATGGCATAAAGTACCTCTTCATCGACGAGATACAGAACGTCGAGGGTTTCGAGGAGGTCGTGAACGAGTTCCGCGCCGAGGGTGGATTCTCCATCTTCATTACCGGCTCGAACTCCTACCTGCTCTCTGGCGAGCTGGCCACCAAGCTAACGGGGCGCTACGTCGAGTTCGAGGTGCAGACGCTCAGCTTCAAGGAGTACCAAGAGATGAAGCGCTTCCTTGGGCAGGCGGTCGATTCCAACCCCGTGGCCGAGCTCGACCGCTACATCCTTGAGGGAGGCTTTCCCAAGGCGCTCGACTATCCCAAGATGGCCGACAAGCGCGTCTACGTGAGCTCCGTCATCAGGGAGATTTTCGAGAAGGACATCCGCCGGCGCGTGAAGGTGAAGAACGTCTCGGTCTTCAACCGGGTGCGCGACTACGTCATCAACAACTTCGGCGCGACAACCTCGCTCACGAACATCCTCTCGGACCTCGAGCAGCAGGGCATTCGCATCAAGCGCGAGACGCTCAACCGCTACCTCCAGATACTCGAGGACGCCAAGATCATCAGCAAATGCGCGCGCTTCGACATGAAGTCGCGCAAGTCTCTCCAGGGCGAGCAGAAGTACTACCTCGCCGACCTCAGCTTCTACTTCGCGCTCAACACGGACAACCGCATCAACTATGGGTCCGTGCTCGAGAACATCGTATACAACTACGCCCGGAGCCTGGGCTACGAGGTGAGCGTGGGGCGCATCGGCAAGCTCGAGTGCGACTTCGTCCTGCGGTCGCCCGAGATGGAGTACGCCTACGTGCAGGTGGCGATGACCATAATGAACGATCGGAAGACCGAGGACCGCGAGTACCGTCCGCTCGAGCAGATTCGTGACAACTGGCCTAAGTTCGTCATCACGCGTAGCGACCCCATTCAGCACCGCGGCGGCATCGTGCACGAGAACGTGACGGAGCTGATCAGGGAGGGCCGGACGTTCGGGCCGGCGCAACCGAACGTTTCAGTGGGGGCAGGCTACTAGGAAGTTACTCTTACCTACTTGTCCTACTCTTACCCGCTCCAATCGCTTTGCAAGACGGCATGTCATGGAGCTGAGCTGCGGGCTTCTATTCTGATGATGGTCGGGTTGTTTACTGGCCACCCTTACCCACTCGAACCTACTTTTACCTCTCTGCCTTTTGGGCCGAGTAGGTAAAAGCTCGTGGATGCCACAAAAATGCGGTCGAAGGCGCAGGCGCCCACGACCGCTAAAAGCCCAAAGGCTTTTCACAATGTGATTATTGTATCACGCCGATTGACGCGCTGCTCGGCGGTCCCAACTCCGCAAGCCAATGAGAAGAAGCGGCTCCGTTGAGTTTATTATTGAGTTTAGTTCAGGCATCCGAAAACCGCCTGATTTTGGTAAATGGGGAGACGACAGCACACCACGTAGACGAGAGACCATGGGCATGCACGATTTGATTACTGAGTAGGAATAGAAAATTTAACCAAATTAGGTGCGTTGACAGGGAGTCGCGGAAGTTCTGCAGCCTCCTTTTCTACTTTCTGATGCTGGCGAGGCTGAATCCGGCAGGTTCGACCACTCACGGGTCTTCTCGTGCGCGCCGCGGCTGGCCTTGGTGAGTGCTCCCGGGACAAGAGCTGATTTGATTTTACAATTTATCACATTCAAAACCATGTGGTAATCAGACTCCGGAGCGCGGAAATGACCGATTAGTCACGGTTGGTACATTCTCTAGAAGTAGATAAAATATCTTATTTGTATCCGGGGCGATTTCAACTGCGTCTCAGCTCGGCCGCCCGGCAGCGTGCTACGATGCCCCAAAGCCCATCCTGCCAAGGAGGACCTCATGAAAGCGCTGGTGCATGACGGCCAGGGAAACATCGCGCTTCTCGACCGGCCGCGTCCGCGGCTGGCGGAGCCCACGGACGCCATCGTGCGGGTGACGCGCTCGACCATCTGTACGAGCGACCTGCACATCATGCGCGGCGCCGTGCCGCGCGCCAAGCCGGACACGGTGCTTGGCCACGAGTTCGTGGGCGTGGTCGAGGAGGTGGGCTCGGGCGTGAGGTCCTTCTCGCCCGGCGACCGCGTGGCCGTGAACTGCGAGACCTTCTGCGGCGAGTGCTTCTTCTGCCGGCGCGGCTGGGTCAACAACTGCGAGCGCGGCGGCTGGCTTCTGGGCTGCACCATCGACGGCTGCCAGGCGGAGTACGTGCGCGTGCCGTATGCTGACAACGCCTTTACGCGCATTCCGGACGGCGTCTCGGACGAGGACGCGCTCTTTCTGGGTGACATCCTGGCCACGGGCTGGTGGGGAGCGCGTCTGGCGGAGATAGAGCCCGACTCCACCGTCGCGGTGATCGGGGCGGGCCCGGTGGGGCTCACCACCATGATGTGCGCGCGGCTGGCCAGCCCGTCGCAGGTCATTGCCCTTGATGTGGACGAGCCGCGTCTTGAGCTCGCGCGGGAGCGCGGCCTTGCGGATGTTGCCATCAGCCCTGCCGAGAAAGACCTCGATGATGTTGAGCGCCTCGTGCGCGCGGCGACCGGCGGGCGCGGCGCGGATGCCGTGATCGAGGCTGCGGGCGGCGACGACACCTTCGAGATGGCGTGGCGCATCGCCCGGCCCAACGCCGCCGTGGTGCTCTCCGCCATGTATGAGCGTGACCAGACCCTGCCACTGCCGAGCATGTACGGCAAGAACCTCACGTTCAAGACCGGCGGCGTGGACGCGTGCGGCCTCGACGAGGTGATGGCGCTCATTGCCGCGGGCAAGCTGGATACAAGCCTCCTCATCTCGCGTCGCTACCCGCTGAACGATATCTTGGACGCCTATCGTGCCTTCGAGGCGCACGAGGACGGCTGCCTCAAGGTCGTCATCACGCCGCGGGAGTAACGGGGCTGGCGTTCTTCTCGCTGGGCCTCGCAAGGTACAGTAGATACAAGCATTCGCAGCGTGCGGCCTCGGAGGTGTGCTCGATGATCCTTGAGAGCAAGCTCGGGATTACCAGTGACGTCGAGCTCGCTCGTGAGGGGGAGCGCCTGACCAAGCTCCGTGCCCTCGAGCTGTACGACACGGGGCTTCTTAGCTCCCTTGAGGTCGGGACCTTTGCCGGGATCGCCAAGATTCACGGCTATCTGCTCCAAGACATCTACGAGTTTGCCGGCGAGCCGCGCACGGTGAACACTCCAAGGGCAGCTTTCGCTTTGCATCCGTGATGTATCTGGACTCGGCCCTCAGGGCAATCGACAAGATGCCCCAGTCCACGTTTGACCAGATTGTCGAGAAGTACGTGGAGATGAACGTTGCCCACCCCTTCCGGGAGGGCAACGGACGGAGCGCTCGCATCTGGCTCGACTGCATGCTCAAACATGAGCTTGGCGTAGTCGTTGATTGGAGCCAGGTGGACCGAGGGGACTGCCCGCTTGCCATGGAGCGGAGTCCCGTGCGCGATAGGGAGATAAAGCTCCCGCTCAAAGAGGCGCTGACGGACGCCGTTGTTGACCGCCAGGTCTACATGAAGGGCATCGACGCCAGCTATCGCTACGAGGGGTATGCGACCTACTCCATGGAAGAGCTGGATCGCTAGGATTTGCGCGTTCTTCTCGCCCGCGTCTCTTCAAAACCTCACACCTAGTGTCTCTTGCATCAATTTCTGGTTAATGAGATTAATGTAAAAGCGTTGAAACTCAGACCACCTGCGAGGTTTGGCGGGCGAGAGGAACGTCAGACCGCTATGCTAGGTGACTCTTGCACGCATGCAACCACGGGAGCTGCAACCACATGGACCTTATCGCCACGCTCGCAGAGGAGCTCAACCTCAAGCCGGAGGCCGTCGAGGCTGCCGTCAAGCTCATCGACGAGGGCAACACCATCCCGTTCATCGCGCGCTACCGCAAGGAGGCCACGGGCGGCATGGACGACGTCGCCCTGCGCGCCCTTGACGAGCGCCTTTCCTATCTGCGCAACCTCGAGAAGCGCAAGCAGGACGTCCTTCTCCTCATTGACGCCCAGGGCAAGCTCACGCCCGAGCTCGAGGCAGAGATCATGGCCGCCACGCAGCTCCAGCGCGTGGAGGACCTCTACAAGCCCTACCGCAAGAAGCGCATGACGCGCGCGCAGAAGGCGCGCGAGGCGGGGCTCGAGCCGCTGGCCAACATGATCTTCATGCAGATGTCCACCAAGGGCTCCGCGCTCGACGAGGCCGCGCGCTTCGTGACGCCGGAGGCGGCCGAGGCCGGCTTTGACACGCCGGAGAAGGCGCTCGCCGGAGCCCAGGACATCGTGGCGGAGGTCGTGGCCGAGGACGCCGAGAACGTGGCCGACCTGCGCGCCTTCACCGAGGCCACGGCCGACATCGTCTCCGTTGCCACGGACGCGGACGAGAAGACCCCCTACGAGCCCTACTACGACTTCGCCGAGCCCGCCGCCAAGATTCCCAACCACCGCGTGCTGGCCATCGACCGCGGCGAGCGCGAGGAGAAGCTCCGCGTGCGCGTCCGCGTGGACGAGGCCGCGGCGGTGGCCCGCCTCGGCGCGCGCTGGCCGCGCCGCCAGGGCGTCTTTGCGCCGGTCTTTGATGCCGCCATCGCGGATGGCTACAAGCGCCTGATGGCACCCTCGCTCGAGCGCGAGGTCCGCGCCCGCCTCACCGTGCGTGCCCAGACGGACGCAATCAAGGTCTTTGCCAAGAACCTCGAGGGGCTGCTCTCCGCGCGGCCGGTGCGCGGTGCGCGCATCATCTCGCTCGACCCGGGCTACCGCACCGGCTGCAAGGTGGCGGTGCTTGACGAGACGGGCAAGCTGCTCGACCACGGCGTGGTCTATCCCACCAAGCCGCGCCACGACGTCGCGGGCACCAAGCGCGAGCTCAGGCGTCTGGCCGAGAAGTACGCGATCAACACCATCGTCATCGGCAACGGCACGGCCAGCCACGAGACCGAGGAGGTCGTCTCCGAGTTCATCGCCGAGTCCGCGCCGGAGCTGCGCTACACGATCGTCAACGAGGCGGGCGCCTCGGTCTACTCGGCCTCCGAGCTCGCGAGCCAGGAGTACCCGGACCTCGACGTCACCACGCGCGGCGCCATGAGCCTGGGGCGGCGCCTGCAGGATCCGCTCGCGGAGCTCGTGAAGATTCCGCCCCAGTCCATCGGCGTGGGTCAGTACCAGCACGACCTCGACCAGACGGAGCTCGCGCGCACGCTGGGCTACGTGGTGGAGGACGTGGTCAACCGCGTGGGCGTGGACGTCAACACCGCGAGCGCGAGCCTTTTGGGCTACGTCTCCGGCATCACGTCCGCCGTGGCGCGCAACATCGTGGCGTACCGAGAAGAACATGGCGCCTTCACGGACCGCCGCGAGCTCAAGAAGGTGCCCCAGCTCGGCCCCAAGGCGTTCCAGAACGCGGCGGGCTTCCTGCGCATCACGGGCGGCAAGAACCCGCTTGACGCCACGGCCGTGCACCCGGAGAGCTACGACGTGGCCACGGCGCTGCTCGAGCGCGCGGGCGTGGGCGCGGACGAGCTCACGCGCGGCGGCGTGCCCGACATCGAGCGCCGCGTGGGCAGTGTGGGCGTACTCGCCGGCGAGCTGGGCTGCGGCGTGCTCACCCTCATTGATATCGTGGCCGAGCTCAAGAAGCCGGGGCGCGACCCGCGCGATGACGCTCCGGAGCCCGTCTTCAGCCGCGCCGCGCTCTCGATTGACGACCTCCAGCCTGGCATGGAGCTCACGGGCACGGTACGCAACGTCGTCGACTTTGGCGCGTTCGTGGACGTGGGCGTGCACCAGGACGGCCTTGTGCACATCTCCAAGCTGGCCAACCGCTTCGTCAAGCACCCGAGCGACGTGGTTGCCGTGGGGGACACCGTGAAGGTCTGGGTTGAGCGCGTGGATCGCGACCGGGGGAAGATCTCGCTTACCATGGTGCCGGGGAAGCGGTAGCGCCGTCCTTCTCGGCCGCTCCCGTTTCTTGGTACAATGCGCAGGCACAGGGGTATCGTCCAATGGTTAGGACAGTGGTTTTTGGTGCCATCAATGTGGGTTCGAATCCTACTACCCCTGCCAGACGTAGCGCGGCCCCGTCTCCGTTGGGAGGCGGGGCCGCTTTGCGATGGGGATGATGCGTGCCTCGGCTTTCTTTGTCCGCGGATGGCGCCCGCGCGTCACTCGTCGGCGGAGATGATGACAAACGCCCCTGGCACCTTTGTCAGGTGAGCTCGAGTCCGTCGAGGGCGGCGCAGATGGCGTCGAGGAGGATGACGGCGAAGGTCTGGGCGTCCCCCACCGTGAAGGCCGAGCTGCCAACGGGGAGCTCGATGCGCGCCGTGGGCGGCGTGGCGTGCGAGCTCTGGATCGCGGTGCGCAGGCGCGGAGGGAGCGTCTCAAAGTCATCGAGCATGACGTTCCCGACGCCGGACGCCACGTTCTCGGGCAGCGCGGAGGCGGAGAGGACGAGAAGGGCCTGAGCGTCGGGGCTTGCGGCCTCCGGTGCGCCAAGAAGGTCGATCCCGCAGGAGTCGATCGTCGCGTGCGCGAGGTTCCAGATGCGTCCCGCGACGTTGCGGGAGATCGGGTCCTCGGCGGTGATGGCGATGCGTGCGTTCTCGAGCACGCTGGCCGCGCGTGCGAAGCCCATGCCGCCCATCGGGTGGGGGCCGTCGGCGGGCTTGCCGGCCCAGACGTGACGGAGGCGCTCGATGGCGTCGAAGGTGTCGGGGAAGGCCATGCCGTCCGCAAGCACGCCGATGCTCTCCTGGAAGAGCTTCACCGCGGCCTCGGTGTGGACGCCGTAGGTGCCGTCGGGCTCGCCGCAGGAGAACCCGAGGATGTTGAGGCGCTCCTGGAGCTGACGGACGTCGTTGCCGTGAAAGTTGGGGAGGCGCAGGTAGAGGGTGCGGTCTCCGAGCTGGTAGCACTCGTCGACGAGCAGGGACCACGTTGCGGTGTCCACCTCGTCGCCGAGGGGGAGGCCGTGGTCGATGCGAAAGCGCGCGACGGCCGTGGAGGTCGAGGGCCCAAACGAGCTGTGCTCGCGCTCGACGGCGTCAATCGCATAGCCGAGCGACCCGAGCCGCTCCTGAATGTCCTCGACGGCGACACCCGCCGCACCTTGCCTGATAGCGTCCATCGCCTCTCCTCAAGCGAACACGGGATGGCGCGCGCCTAGCTCGCGCGCTCCACGAAAAAGTCTGACATAGAAAGCAGCAGGTCGCGAGCCTCAACCGTGATGTGACCCGCATCGGCGAGCCCGATGGCCATCTCCTTGGCGCGGCCCGCCATCTGCTCGGCGAGCATCCGGCAGTGCTCGATGCCGCCGCCCCGCTCGATGAGCTCGACGGCTCGCGCGAGCTCGGAGGCATTGGTGGCGGAGCTGCCGAGAAGCGCCACGAGCTCCTCTCGGTCGGCGCGCCCGAGGTGCTCGAGCGCCCACACCACGGCAAGCGTCCGCTTGCCCTCGGTGATGTCCGAGCGGAAGTCCTTCCCCTGGGCCTCGGCGTCTCCCACGAGGTTGAGCAGGTCGTCGGCGAGCTGGAAGGCCACGCCGGCGGTGAGCCCCAGGTCGAGCAGGCCGCGCGCGGCCTCGTCGGAGCCCCCGCCCACGATTGCGCCCACGTAGAGCGGGATGGCCGCCGAGTACCAGGCCGTCTTGCTCGTGACCATGTAGAGGTAGTCCTCCGAGGTCACGTCCCAGCGGCCGTCACGAACCCAGCCGAGGTCGAGCGCCTGGCCCTCGAGGGTGTGGCGCTCCATGCGGACGAGCTCGCCGAGCGCGCGGAGCTTTCGCTCCGCGGAGAGCGACTCGTCGCGCAGGACCACCTCGAAGACCTGGGTGAGCGCCAGGTCGCCGGCGTTTATCGCAAGGCCCTCGCCCTCCACGCGGTGGAGACACGGCTCGCCGCGGCGCAGCTCTCCCTCGTCGGCGATGTCGTCATGAATGAGGGCGGCGCTCTGGAAGAGCTCGACGGCAGCCGCGCACGAGAGCGCGTCCTCGGCGCGTCCCCCCACGGCCTCCGCGCCAAGCAGGCAGAGCACGGGGCGCACGCGCTTGCCGCCCGATGCGGTGAAGCGCGCGAGCGGCGCGTAGAGGTAGCGCGTCAGGTCCGCGGCGGCGGGCCCCTCGGTGAGGGGCGTCGCGGCGGCATCCGCGAGCGCGCGCTCAACGAGGGGAAGGCGCGCCTTTAGGTAGGTGACGAAGAGCTCTTCCATGGTTCTTCTCGCCGTCTAGCTCTCGTAGCCGTCGGGGTTGTGGGACTGCCAGTTCCAGGAGTCGCGGCACATGTCCTCGATGTTGAACTTGGCCTCCCAGCCCATCTCGGCCTTGGCCTTGGAGCAGTCGGCGTAGTTGGCCGTGACGTCGCCGGGGCGGCGCGGGTCCACCACGTAGGGGATCTCGTGCCCGCAGGCCTTGGAGAACGCCTTGATGATCTCGAGGACCGAGGTGCCCGTACCGGTGCCGAGGTTGAAGATCTCCACGCCCGTGCGGCCGTTCATCCAGGCGAGCGCCGCGGCGTGGCCGGAGGCGAGGTCGCAGACGTGGATGTAGTCGCGCACACCGGTGCCGTCGGGCGTGTCGTAGTCGTTGCCAAAGACGTGGACGGCATCGCGCTTGCCGATGGCGGTCTGCGCGACGTAGGGCACGAGGTTGTTGGGGATGCCCTTGGGGTCCTCGCCCATGAGGCCCGAGGGATGCGCGCCGATGGGGTTGAAGTAGCGCAGCAGCACGACGTTCCACTCCGGGTCTGCCGTGTGGAGGTCGGTGAGGATCTGCTCGATCATCCACTTGGTCCAGCCGTAGGGGTTGGTCGCGGGCTTCTTGGGGCTCTCCTCGGTGAGCGGCAGGCTGTCCGGGTCGCCGTAGACGGTGGCGGAGCTGGAGAAGATGATGGACTTGCAGCCGTGCTCGCGCATGACGTCCACGAGCGTGAGGGTGTTGCCGATGTTGTTGGAGTAGTACTCGATGGGCTTGTGGACGGACTCGCCCACGGCCTTGTAGCCCGCGAAGTGGATCACGCGGCTCGGGTGATGGGCGTCAAAGATCTTGGTGAGGGCGGCGCGGTCGTTGACGTCGGCCTCGTAGAAGGTGAGGTTGGCGGCGGCGTCCTCGCCGACGATGGTCTTGATGCGGTCCATGACCTTGGCGGAGGCGTTGGAGAGGTCGTCGACGATGACGACCTGATAGCCGCGCGTAAGCAGCTCGACGACGGTATGGCTGCCGATGAACCCGGCTCCGCCGGTGACGAGCACGCAGGTGTCCTGGGGCGCGATCTTCTCGCTCATGGAAGTCCTTTCGGTTGTGGTGGATACTTCCCCGTAGTTCCCCTAGTGCTAAGTATACGTCGGGCACGCGTCGGCCGGGAACGTTTCCGGCCGAGGGCGGCGCATTCTGCAAAAGTCTCCTTGGCGCGAAATTCGGGGCGCCCGCTGTGCAAAAGCCCCCTTGGTGCGAAGCGTTTTTGGGCGGAAAGGCGGTTTTGACGGGCATCAGGCGGCGCTGTTCCTGAGAAAGGCCAGTTGGCTACTTGGGGATGCCCGGAAATGCCTTCGCACCAAGGCGGTGATTGCGCGCGGAGCCGGCGCTATTTCGCACCAAGGGGACTTTTGCGCGGGCAATCCCTTGCGATAGGGTTGCTGTGTGGGCGAGGCGCCGGGGAGGGGATATGGGCGATGCAAGACAGAGCCTGCTGAACGCGCTTGCGGCGCGGGGGCTTCTTGTCGATGGTGGCGAGACGACCGTCTTTGGGCAGCCCTCCTGGAGGGAGGTGCCGGACGGGCGCGGCCCGCAGGCGCTCCTTGACGCGGCGCCGCTGCAGCGCCGCCTGGTTGAGTGCGCCCACGGAACCGCCCCGACGGGGGAGGACCTCTGCGCGGCATGGGTGGAGCGGGCGTTCTCCCGCCTGGGCATGGGTTATGTCTCGGGCGATGCGCGAGAGCTCTACGAGGGGTTCTGTCACATCACGGATACGGATGGCCTGCTCGTTGGGATGATTGTGGCCGTGGGCCGCCATCCCTACGGGGCGGGCGGCTGGGACCACGGCCACGTGGGTCTCTATGTGGGGGATGGCACGGTGATGGATTGCGCTGGCGGGCGCGTGCGCTCGGTGCCGCTTTCGCTGTGGCTCTCCGCATACGGCGTGGCGAGCGAGCCTCGATGGGGCTGGATTGGCGCGATGGCGCTGGCGGACGCGGGGCCGCAAAAGGACTAGACTTGCAACTGGTGTGAAACTGGCCGGCGGGGGCCGGCCCCGTGAGATAGGAGCTTCCATGGCCGAGGACGCCAAGCAGTACGCGCTCGACAAGCACAAGGAGTGGCAGGGCAAGATTGAGGTGATCACCCGCGCCCCGATCACCACGCCGGAGGAGCTGGCCGTTGCCTACACGCCGGGCGTCGCGGAGCCCTGCCTCAAGATCTCCGAGAACGTGGAGGACTCCTACACCTACACCCGCCGCGGCAACCTGGTGGCCGTGGTCACGGACGGCACCGCGGTGCTGGGCCTCGGCGACATCGGCCCCGAGGCGGGCATGCCGGTCATGGAGGGCAAGTGCGCCCTGTTCAAGACCTTCGCGGACGTGGACGCGTTCCCGCTGTGCGTCCGCTCCAAGGACGTGGACGAGATCGTGCGCACCGTGGAGCTCATCGCCGGCAGCTTTGGCGGCATCAACCTCGAGGACATCTCCGCCCCGCGCTGCTTTGAGATCGAGCGCCGCCTCAAGGAGTCCTGCGACATCCCTGTCTTCCACGACGACCAGCACGGCACCGCGGTCGTGACCTGCGCCGCGCTCATCAACGCGTGCCGCCTCACCGGGCGCGAGCTCGCCGACGTGCGCGTGGTCTTCTCCGGCGCCGGCGCCGCGGGCATCTCCATCGCCAAGCTCATGCAGCGCATGGGCGTGAAGGACGTCATCATCTGCGACCGCACGGGCGCCATCTACGAGGGCCGCGAGGGCCTGAACCCCGAGAAGGCCGAGATTGCCACCTGGACCAACCGCGAGGGCGTGGCCGGCAGCCTCGCCGACGCCGTGCGCGGCGCCGACGTCTTCGTGGGCGTGTCCGCGCCGGGCGTGCTCACCCAGGACATGGTCCGCACGATGGCCGCCGACCCGATTATCTTTGCCTGTGCGAACCCCGTGCCGGAGATCATGCCGGACGAGGCGCTGGCGGCAGGGGCCGCCGTGGCCGCCACGGGCCGCTCCGACTTCCCCAACCAGATTAACAACGTGCTCGCATTCCCGGGCATCTTCCGCGGCGCCCTCGACGTGCGCGCGTCCGACATCAACGACGACATGATGGAGGCCGCGGCCTACGCGATCGCCGGCCTCGTGGACGACGAGCACCGCGCCGCCGACTACATCATCCCCGGCGCCTTCGACGAGCGCGTGGCCCCCGCCGTGGCCGCCGCCGTGGCCGAGGCCGCCCGCAAGAGCGGGGTAGCCCGGCTCTAGGCGCAAAAGAATTTGGGGACGGGTTATTTCTCTCAGGAAAAGTGGGACAGGCCTCAGTGCAGGCCTGTCCCACTTTTCCTGAGAGAAATAACCCGTCCCCCTTTACCTTTCGGTGATGAGGTAGAGGCTCGGCGGGTTTTGCGTGAGCTCGGTGCGGCGGGCGTCGTCGCCGGCGAGGTAGGCCTCCCAGCCCTCTTCCAGGTAGTCGGCGTAGATTTGCGTGTAGCCCTCGCGCGGGGCAAACGAGTAGCGCTTGGTCTGCTCGCTGCCGTCGTCGAAGGTCGCAGTCATCACGAGCGTGGCCTTGGCGAGCTCTGCGGCAAAGAGCTCGGCGGCATAGAGCGCTACTTGGTTCGTGAGTTCGTTCCGGTAGCGCGTTTCCTCGTAATATCCGGTCACCCCTGGCGTGACATGCTCTCCGGTCTCCGGGTCGACGTTCAGCAGCTTGGCGATGAGCTCCCAGATCTCGCTTCCCTTCTCGAAGGGCACGTTGGCGTAGATGGCATAGTAGGTTGCGTTCCCCGAGATGCCGTCTAGGAGCCCCATGGTGTCCTGGCTGCCGTATTCGATTGTGAAGCCCTCCACCGTGCCGGCGCCCTCCGCGTCGGACTGGAACATCCAGAGGCCGGGGCGGGTGTAGATGTCGGCGCCGGCGAGGATGTTGTCGCCCTCGAGCCGGTACGTGAGGGTGTCCACGTTGTCGCCCGTGCACGCGAGGTTGAATTCGGTGCTCACCATCAAGAGCTCGCTCGCGCTGGTCGCTGGGTCTACGCCGCCGGACCAGTTGATGTAACCGCCGAACTTCTCGCCGAGCGCCAGGCGGGATCCGTCAGGCGTCCTCGTGCCCTCGGCGTAGGCGGTGAGCGCGAACCAGTTGCCCTCCTTGTCCGCCAGGCGGTTCATGAGGGCGCTCGCGCTGAGAAACGCCGCGACGCCGCCGGCCGCCACGGTGCCCATGCGTACGAAGGTCCTCCTCGTGACGCCCCGCCGCTCGCGACGCGGCCGCCGCGGGCCGCGGGCCCGCTCGCCCCTCTCGACCCGCATCTCGTCAATCACGGACTCGCGCACATCCTCGGGCAGCGTCACGCGGCGCGCCCGCATGCGAAACCTCTCAAACTGCTGGTTGCTCATGGCACTCTCCCTCCGAGGTGGGGTCAAGCATCTGTCGCATCCTCTTGCGCGCCCGATGCAGGCGGGTGCGCACCGTCGAGGGGGCGCATTCCACCACGCGGGCAATCTCATCGGTCGTGTACTCCTCCACGTAGTGGAGCAGCGCCACCACGCGGAGCTTCTCGGGCAGGGTCTGGAGCGCCTGCCATACCGGGTCGGCGCGCAGCTCCGCGAGGGCCGCGTCCTCCGTGCCCGCATCGGGCGACGCCAACTCGCCCCCGGCGTTCTCGGCGCTCTCCACGCGACGTCGCCAGGGCATGCGGTAGAGCTCGCGGCATCGGTTGACGGTCACGCGCAGAAGCCACGCGCGCAGGTGCTCGTCGCTCGTGAACGCGGTGCCGTCCGTGAGCAGCCGGCAGAAGACGTCCTGCGCCACGTCCTGGGCGTCATGCTCCGAGCGCGTCTGCGCGAGCGCCACGAGATAGACCGAGCTTCCATGCGCGGCCATCGCGTCCCTCATGAACTTCTCGCTGCGTGTCTTGGTTTTGTCCACGCTCGTCACCTCCTTGCCCAGTACATGCGCCAGCGTCGCATAATGTTCCCGTGCCGGCGGCGCGGGAGGGGAGAGATGGACGAGCAGAGCCAGGAATACCGGGCGTGCGGGCGCAAGAAGCGCTACGAGACGCGCATCGACGCGCGCAAGGCGGCCGAAAGGAGCTCGCGCCGCAAGGACGCGCCGAAGATCTTCGTCTATGAGTGCCCCTACTGCGGCGGCTGGCACCTCACGCACCACCGGCCGCGATAGCACGTCGCTGGCCCGCGTGCGAAGAGGGGCCCTAGAGCTTGCCGTGGAGCCTGAGGATCTCGATGATCATGTGGTCGCGATACTCCGCCAGGCCCTCGGGCGTGTTGCCGATCTCGGCCGGGCGAGCGGCGAGCTCCGCGTTCACGCCCTCCTGCGCGACCTGCGCGAACTCGGGCGGGAAGCGCTTCCAGTCGGCCATGTCGGCAAGCCAGAGGCTGATCGAGTCGTTGAGGTGGCTCATGAGGCCCGAGACGCCGCCCTTGCCGCCTCCCAGCTCGAAGACGAGCGACGGCCCCATGATGCCCCAGCGGATGCCGGGGCCGAAGGTCACGGCCTTGTCGGCGTCCTCGATGGTGCAGACGCCGGAGAGCACGAGGTTGGCGACCTCGCGATAGAGGGCCATCTGCAGGCGGTTGCAGATGAAGCCGAGCGCCTCCTTCTGCAGCACGACGGGCTCCATGCCCACCCGCGCGTAGAACTCCTTGGCGCACGACACGACGTCGTCGGAGGTGCGCTCGCCCTTGGTGATCTCCACGAGCGGGATGAGGTGGGGCGGGTTGTACGGATGGCCGCCGCAGAAGCGCTCGGGGTGGGCGGCGTCCTTGGCGATCTCGCTCACGAGCAGGCCGGAGGTGGAGCTGGCGACAATGGCGTCGGGCGCGGCGGCAGCCTCGATCGCGCGCACGAGCTCCCACTTCACCTCGTAGTGCTCGGCGGAGGACTCCTGGATGAACTGGGCGTTTCGCACCGCCTCCTCGATGGAGGTGGTGTAGTGGATGCGGCCGGCGATTGCGGCCGCCTGGGCCTCGTCGTAGACGCCGTTCTTCACGAGCGAGGCGAGCGAGTCCCGCACGCGCTCGCGCGCCAGGTTGCCGGACTCCTCGGTGCGGTTCTGCGCCCACACGTCGAGCCCCGCCATGGCAAACTTGAGCGCCCAGCTGCACCCGATGACTCCCGCGCCGATCGACGCGGCGACCTTGATGTCCTCCGCCCTCATCGTGCCTCCTTGACCGCAAGAAAAAAAGATGCCACTACCGTTCTATCACGCGGTGTGCGCCATGGCGCCCAGGGCGCCGTATGACCGGCGAGCGGCGCTTGAGGAGTGCGGGGGATGACGGTTGTCGGTGGTTTTGGCGGGTGGGGTAAGTACTACCTTTGAGATGGCAATTTTCTACCTGAGAGTTTGCTGGCCCTCAGAAGGGGGATGCCAGAGACCTCTCTTAAAAAGCCCCGACAATCGGCCAGGCTATGCGTCATGCCCCTTTTCTGGCCGGTTCACGATGACGATCCCCGCGCTTACGAGCACGAGTGCCGCCACGGCGACCGCCGGGCTCACCGCGCTGGTCTCGCCGAGAAGGACCGCGGAAAGCAGCACGCCAAAGACCGGGTTCATGAAGCCGAAGACGGCCACGCGCGAGACGGGGTTCGCGGCGAGCGCGAGCGACCAGAGCGAGTATGCCGCGGCGGAGATGAAGCCCAGATAAGCGAGAAGCGCCAGCGCGGGCAGCGGGTTTGCGGCGTCTGCCGGGGTCACGTGACCTCCGGCGGCCAGGCCCACGACGAGCATGACCGCCCCGCCGAGCACGAACTGCCAGCCGGAGAGCAGCACCGGGTCGTGTTCGCGCGAGAAGCGCTTGGCGAGGTTGCTTGACGTGGCGGCGGCGACGGTGGAGAGCAGCACCATGCCCTCGCCGGAGAGCGTGAAGCTGAGGCCGCCGGACTCGCCGGTGACGTTCACCAGCACCACGCCGGCAAAGCCAATGAGGCAGCCGAGTACCTTGCGGCCCGTGAGCCGCTCAAAGCGAAAGACGAGCGCGGCAAGCAGCACGCAGAGAAAGGAGTTGCTCGCCTCCAGGATGGAGCTCGTCACGCCCGCGCAGTTGGCGAGGCCCACGTAGAAGAGGACGTACTGCAGCACGGTCTGGAAGAGCGAGAGCGCGCCGATCGCGGGGAGGTCGCGCCGCTCGGGGACGAAGGCGCGGCGGGTCGCCAGGCTCACGCCGGCGACCACCATGAGGCCCGCGATGACAAAGCGCGTCCCTGCAAAGGCCAGAATTGAGGGCACGTCCGCGGCATCGATCCCAAACAGCCCGTAGCCGATCTTCACGCAGGGAAAGGCGGAGCCCCACAGAAAGCACGCCGCCAGGCAGGCCAGCACCACGCCGGGCAGGGTGGCTATGAAGGGGGTCTTCTGGGGATTGGCCGCTGCTTCGCTCACGTTCTTCTCGCTTCCTCCGCGCTTGTACCGCACGACATCCTAGCAGTAACGTCGAGCGCGGGGCGAGAAGAACGAGCCGCCCCTGTCGCGCGCTGCCCGCGGATGTTGCGGGAGCGGGGGTTATGGCAACGAGGCTCGATCGCCAACAGGGGGTCTCTTCCTGCCCGTTATAGAAAAAGGGGTTGTGGCAGCGGGATTTCTGCCACAACCCCAGATTCGGCAACGCCTCGGAAGCCGGCGCTGCCACGACTCCCATTTCCGCAGCGCGCGGGGCGCGACGGAGCGCGGCACGGATGCCGCGCCAGCAAAAGGCCGCCCCCTCGCAAGCGAGAAGGGCGGCCGATCGAGGCGGGCTACTCCGTGAAGTACGCCACGCCGCCCTCGATGAGCGGCTGGTACGCGTTGCCCGGCACGTTCTTGTAGAGCCCGGCGCCGGATCGCTCGGTGTGGCCCATCTTGCCGAGGACGCGGCCGTCCGGCGAGGTGATGCCCTCGATGGCAAGGATGGAGCCGTTGGGGTTCACATTGAGCGCCATGCCCGGAACGCCGGCCTCGTCCACGTACTGGGTGGCCACCTGGCCGGCGGCAACGAGCTGCTCGACCATCTCGTGCGAGGCCACGAAGCGGCCCTCGCCGTGGGAGATTGCGATGTTGTGGACGTCGCCGACCGCGCACTTGGAGAGCCAGGGGCTGAGCGTGGATGCCACGCGGGTGCGCACGAGGCGGCTCTGGTGGCGGCCGATGGTGTTGAACGTGAGGGTGGGGCAGGTGTCGTTCATCGGGCGGATGTCGCCGTAGGGCACGAGGCCCAGCTTCACGAGCGCCTGGAAGCCGTTGCAGATGCCGAGCATGAGGCCATCACGGGACTGCAGGAGCTCGCGCACGGCGTCAGTGACCTCGGGCGCGCGGAAGAACGCCGTGATGAACTTGGCGGAGCCGTCGGGCTCGTCGCCGCCGGAGAAGCCGCCGGGGATCATGACGATCTGCGACTCGCGGATGCGGCGCGCGAGCTCGCGGCTGCTCTCGGCCACGGCCTCGGGCGTGAGGTTGTTGACCACGAAGACGTCGGCCACGGCGCCGGCGCGCTCGAAGGCGCGGGCGGTGTCGTACTCGCAGTTGGTGCCCGGGAAGACGGGGATGACCACGCGCGGGCGCGCGATCTTCTCGCCTGCGTAGACGTGCGGGGCGGCGCAGGAGAAGGACACGGGCTCCACGACGGGCAGGGTCGCGGCCTCCTCGGCGGGCGTGCGATAGGGGAAGACGGACTCGATGCCGCCCTCCCAGGCCTCCTGGAGCGCGGAGAGGTCGATCTGCTCGTCGGCCGTCTCCAGGACGTAGCCCTCGACGGTGGTGCCGAGCGGCTCCACCACCACGTCGTCGGCCGCCTGCGCGAGGACGGCGTCGGCCTCCTCGGAGAGCTCCACCACAAAGCTGCCGTACATCGGCTCGAAGAGGGAGTCCACGTCGACGTCGTCCGCGAGCTCGAGGCCGATCTGGTTGCCCACGCACATCTTGAAGAGGGCCTCGGCGGTGCCGCCGTAGCCGGGCGTGTCGCATGCGAGCGCGGCGCCCGCGGCGGTGAGCGCCTCGACGAGCTCGAGGGCGTGCATGAGCGGGTCGAGCGCGGGGCGGTGGTCGTCGCCGTAGGCGGCGGGCGCGATGCGCACCACGCGGTGGCCGGCGGCCTTGAACTCGGGCGAGGTCACGCGGTCGACCGAGCCCGTGGCAACGGCGAAGGAGACGAGCGTGGGCGGCACGTCGAGGTCCTCGAAGGAGCCCGACATGGAGTCCTTGCCGCCGATGGCGCCGATGCCGAGGTCGGCCTGGGCCATAAGCGCCCCCAGCACCGCGGCGAGCGGCTTGCCCCAGCGCTCCGGGACGTCGCGCAGGCGCTCGAAGTACTCCTGGAAGCTGAGGTAGGCGCGCTCGTGCGCAAAGCCGGTGGCCACGAGGCGCGAGACGCTCTCCACGACGGAGAGGTAGGCGCCCGCGAACTGGTCCGCGCTCATGAGGTAGGGGTTGAAGCCCCAGGCCATGCCGGAGACCGTGGTGGTCTCGCCGCGCACGGGGAACTTGGCGACCATGGCCTTCGACGGCGTGAGCTGCGTCCTGCCGCCGAAGGGCATGAGCACGGTGCCGGCGCCGATGGTGGAGTCGAAGCGCTCGGAGAGGCCCTTGTTGGAGCAGACGTTGAGGTCGGTCACAAGCGCGCGCAGGCGCTCCTCGAGGTTGGCGCCGCCCCAGCTGGGCTGCCAGACGCTCGGCGCCTCGACGTGCGCCGTCTGGTGCTTGGGCGCGCCGTTGCTGGCGAGGAACTCGCGGGAGAGGTCGACGATGACGTCGCCCATCCAGGCCATGCGCACGCGCTTCTCGTGCGTGACCTCGGCGATGACAGTGGCCTCGAGGTTCTCCTCGCGGGCGTAGTCCATGAACTCGTCCACGTCGTCCTCGGCCACGGCCACGGCCATGCGCTCCTGGGACTCGGAGATCGCGAGCTCGGTGCCGTCGAGGCCCTCGTACTTCTTGGTGACCTGGTCGAGGTCGATGTAGAGGCCGTCGGCCAGCTCGCCCACGGCCACGCTCACGCCGCCCGCGCCGAAGTCGTTGCAGCGCTTAATGAGGCGGCACGCGTCGCCGCGGCGGAAGAGGCGCTGGAGCTTGCGCTCCATGGGCGCGTTGCCCTTCTGGACCTCGGCGCCGTCCTTCTCGATGGACTCCACGTTGTGGGCCTTGGAGCTGCCGGTGGCGCCGCCGATGCCGTCGCGGCCGGTGCGCCCGCCCAGGAGGATGATCTTGTCGCCGGGCTGCGGCTCCTCGCGGCGCACGTGGGAGGCGGGGGTGGCGCCCACCACGGCGCCGACCTCCATGCGCTTGGCCACATATCCCGGGTGGTAGAGCTCGCTGACCTGCCCCGTGGCCAGGCCGATCTGGTTGCCGTAGGAGGAGTAGCCGGCCGCGGCGGTGGTGACGAGCTTGCGCTGCGGGAGCTTGCCCGCCATGGTCTGCGACACGGGCACGGTGGGGTCGGCCGCTCCGGTCACGCGCATGGCCTGGTAGACATAGCTGCGGCCGGAGAGCGGGTCGCGGATGGCGCCGCCGATGCAGGTGGCCGCGCCGCCGAAGGGCTCGATCTCGGTGGGGTGGTTGTGGGTCTCGTTCTTGAAGAGGAAGAGCCAGTCCTGGTCCTCACCGTCCACGTCCACGGTGACCTTGACGGTGCAGGCGTTGATTTCCTCGGACTCGTCGAGGCCGGTGAGCTGGCCCGTGTGCGTGAGCCACTTGGCGCCGATCGTGCCCATGTCCATGAGGGTCACGGGGCGCTCGTCGCGGCCGAGCTCGTGGCGCATCGCCAGGTAGCGGTCAAAGGCCTCCTGCACCGTGGCGTCGTCGATCTGGACGTCGGTGAGCACGGTGCCGAAGGTGGTGTGGCGGCAGTGGTCGGACCAGTAGGTGTCGATGACGCGGATCTCCGTGATGGAGGGGTCGCGGCCCTCGCCGCGGAAGTACTCCTGGCAGAAGGCGATGTCGGCCGCGTCCATGGCGAGGCCCCGCTCGGCGATGAAGGCGGCAAGGCCGGCCTCGTCGAGCTCGCGGAAGCCCTCGAGCACCTCCACGGGCGCAGGGTCGGGGATTTCCGTCGCAAGGGTGGCGGGCTTCTCGAGGGAGGCCAGGCGCGCCTCGACGGGGTTCACCACGTAGTGCTTCACGGCGTCCACGTCCGCCTCGGAGAGCGCGCCCTCGAGCACGTAGACGGTCGCGGAGCGCACGAGCGGCCGCTCGCCCTGGCTGATGAGCTGGACGCACTCGCTCGCGGAGTCGGCGCGCTGGTCAAACTGGCCGGGGAGAAACTCCACGGCAAAGACCGCGGCGCCTGCCGCCACCTCGGGCATCTCCTCGGTGGCGACGTCGGTCTGCGGCTCCGAGAAGACCGTGGGCACGCAGGACGCAAAGAGCTCGGGCGTGATGCCCTCGACGTCGTAGCGGTTGATGAGCCTGAGGCCGGTGAGCGACTCGATGCCAAGGAGCGTCTTGAGCTCGCGCTCGAGCGCCCTGGCCTCCCCGTCAAACCCCGGCTTCTTCTCCACGTAGATGCGAGAGACCATGCGCTGCTACCTCCTGCTGTCGAGGGCCCGTTCCCTAACGTCCCATTCTACGGCAAAGCGGCGCGGCGGCGGGGCTGGCGCGCGGGTGCGCGCGGTGGCGAGGCGCTAGGCGAGAAGGACGAGCGCGGCGAGAAGGGCGACGGTGACGAGCGCGGCCACGAGCTCCCTGCCGCCGAGGCGCTGCTCGTGGAGGTGCGTGCGGCCCTCTCCGCCCTCGTAGCAGCGTGCGTCGAGCGCGCGGGAGAGGCCGTCGGCGTGGCGAAGGCCGCTCGCGAGCAGGGCCACCACCACGGGCACGATGGAGCGCACCCGCTGGACGGGCCCGCCCTCGTCGAAGGCGCCGCCGCGCAGCGACTGGGCGTCGATGATGGCGGAGGCCTCGTCGGCGAGCGTGGGGATGAAGCGCATCATGAGCGAGAAGACCATGGCGATCTCGTGTCCGGGCAGGCCGAGGCGCGAGAGCGGGGAGAGCATGCGGTCGAAGGCGTCCGCGAGCTGCGTGGGCGTGGTCGTGAGCATGATGAGCGAGCCCGTCACGAGCGCGAGCGCAAAGCGCGCGGTGTAGAGCGCCGCCGCGGCCACGCCGCCCGAGGTGACGGAGACGGGACCGAGCGCGGCGACGACGTCTCCCGTGCGCACGAAGAGCAGGTTGAAGAGCGAGAGCACGGCGAGAAACACCACGAGGGGCCGGACCGACGCGAGGACGCGCCCCGCCGGGACGCGCGCCAGCGCGAGCACGGCGGCGACAAAGACGACGGCGGCGCAGAGCTGGGCGGCGTTCAACACGCAGAAGATGCCCACGAGCGCCGCGAGCGCGCAGACGAGCTTGACCCGCGCGTCGAGCCGGTGGATGGGGGAGGGGGCCGCGTAGTACTGCCCGACCGTTATTCTCAGCATCTCCCCTCCCGTGCAACGGGGACGGGCGCTTTTGCACGCTCCGCGCAGGAGCGAATCGCGGCGACGAGCTCGTCGGTGGTGAGGGGGTCGCCGAGCGGGGGCCAGCCGCGGTCCTCAAGCGCGCGCGCCACGCGCAGGGAGCGCGGGATACCGAGGCCGCCTGCGCTGAGTTGCTGCTCGTTCGAGCGCGAGAAGACCTCGCGGGGGGCGCCGATGGCAACGAGGCGCGACTGGTCGAGCGCGATCACGCGGTCGGAGCGCGCGGCGTCCTCCATCGAGTGCGTGACCTGCACGAGGGTGATGCCGCGCTCGAGCAGGCGGGAGAGCACGCGGCGCAGCATGGCGCGGCCGCGCGGGTCGAGCCCCGCCGTGGGCTCGTCGAGCACGAGGATCTGCGGCTCCATGGCGAGGATGCCGGCGAGCGCGCAGAGCCGCCGCTGCCCGCCGGAGAGCGTGAAGGGGGAGTCCGCGCGGCGGGCGGCGAGGCCCACGGTCTCGAGCGCGCGGGAGACGCGCCGCTCGATCTCGTCCGCGGGGAGCTTGAGGTTTCTGGGCCCAAACGCCACGTCCTTCTCGACCGTCTCAGCGAAGAGCTGGCGCTCGGGGTGCTGCATCACGTAGCCGACGGCGCGCTTGGCCGCCTTGCGGCCGCGCCGGGAGGACGTGCTGGACCCCGCGATGACGACGTGCCCCTCGTCTGGCGTCTCCAGGCCGCAGAGCAGTCTGAGCAGCGTGGACTTGCCCGAGCCGGTCTGCCCGATAATTGCCGTCGAGGACCCCGCGGGAACCTCAAACGAGACGTCCTCGAGCGCCCGCGCGCCGCGCCCATACGAGAAGGACGCGTGCTCGACCTGCAAAATGGGGACAGTCCCCAATTCGCATACTTTTTTGATGCCCGGTCTCGCCGATATCAAAGTATTGTGAGAATCGGGGACTGTCCCCAACTCACGGAGGAGACGCTGCTCGTCGCAGGTCCAGGGGAGGGCGAGGCGCTGGGAGAGGCGGGCGGCGAAGGGCACCTCAAGGCCCAGCTCGGCAAGCTTGGGCCCGTGGGCGAAGACCTCCTCGGGCGCACCCTCAAGCACGATGCGGCCACGGTCCATGACGAGCACGCGGTCGGCCTCGAGCGCCTCCTCCATGAAGTGCGTCACGTGCACGAGCGTGGTGCCCGCCGCGGCGAGCCGGCCCATCACGCGCAGGATCGCCGCGCGCCCGCGCACGTCGAGGAGCGACCCGGGCTCGTCAAGCACGAGCACGGCGGGCTCCATCGCAAGGGCGCCGGCGATGCACACGCGCTGCCGCTGGCCGCCCGAGAGGCGCGCCGGGTCGGCCCCGGCATAGCCCTCCATCGCAACGCGGCGCAGCTCGCGGGCCACGCGCGCGGCGATCTCCTCGCGCGGCAGGCCGAGGTTCTCGGGCCCGAAGGCCACGTCGTCCTCAACCACGCTCGTGACGATCTGGTCGTCCGGGTTCTGGAACACCAGGCCGAGCGAGCGCCGGGCGCGCCGGTACGCCTTGAGGTCCGGCGCGCCGTCCGCGTACACGCGCTCGCCCGCGAGCTCGACCACGCCCTCGTCGGGGGCGAGCAGCCCGCAGATCACCGAGGCGAGCGTCGACTTGCCCGAGCCGTTGGCGCCGAGCACGCAGACCCGCTCGCCGCGCGCCACCTCGAGGGAGACGTCGTCGAGCGCGCGCACGCCCCCGTCGTAGATGAGGGTCACGTGAGAGAGCCTCACGGGCGGCTGGGCGGCGGGCGTCACGTCCTTCTCGCCAGCCTAGCGCGAGACGATCTGCGCGACGGGCTTCTGGATGAGCGCCGTCACCGCGCAGTTGATGACGATCTTGAGGCCGTTGAAGGGCAGCAGGATGGGCACGATCATCGCGATGACGTCGGCCGTGGAGACCGCCGTGTAGAGCGGCGTCACGATGATGTTGCCCACGATGCAGGCCGCGAGGGACACGATGGCGCCCACGACCATGCCGGCGACGAGCCCGCGCGCGCCGCCCACGCGCCGGGCGATGAGGGCGGCGGGCACGCAGAGCGCCACGCCGGCGACGATCGCCATGAGGTGGCCCCACACGTTGAACGAGAAGAGGGTCTTGAGCACCCACGGCAGGATGACGACGATGGCGCCGGTGCTCGGCCCAAAGGCGAGCGCGGCGACAAACGCCACGATGCCCGAGGGGTCGTACATGAGCCACGGCGCGGGCGGGAAGATGGGCACCTCCACGAAGGTGAGGACAAACGCCAGCGCGCAGAAGAGCGCCGTCGTGGCGATGCGCCGGGTGGACCAGGGCCCGCCCGCGGTGGTGGAGTGGGTGTCGTGAGAGACGTGCGTGGAAGCAGCCATGATGGCCTCCGTTTCTTCCATCCGGACTGTAACCGTTGGTCCCGGACTCTCACCGGGTCAGCCGCCTTTTTCGCGGGTCGCGGACTTCGGGCCGGCCCATGCCGCCCGTTACCGCCAGTGGGGAGTTTCGCCCCGCCCTGAAACTGTCAGCGCGAGTGTAGCACTTATCGGCCCGCCGCGCGCTGCTATACTCAAGAAGTTGCCCATCCTGCCGTCTCCACTGAAGGGAAGCGTGTGGCAGAGCATGTCTGAGAGCGATCAGCCCCTCGCGTGGAAGCTCCGCTCCATCGTCGGCGAGGAGAACGTCCTGGCCGACGAGCCCATGAGCGAGCACGCCACGTTCAAGGTCGGCGGCCCGGCCGACCTCTTCGTCACGCCGGAGGATCCCGACGAGGTGCGCGAGGTGCTTCTCGCCTGCGACGAGGCAGGGGTCCCGCGCTTTGTCATGGGGCGCGGCTCCGACCTCCTGGTCTCCGACGAGGGCTATCGCGGCGTGATCGTCTCTCTGGCGGAGGGCCTCGTGGGCGTCTCCGTGGACGGCGCCGAGATGACCTGCCAGGCGGGCGTGGACCTGCGCGAGGCCTCCGAGATGGCCTGCGAGCTGGGGCTCTCCGGCCTTGAGTTTGCCTGCGGGATCCCGGGATCGATCGGCGGCGCCTGCTTCATGAACGCGGGCGCCTACGGCGGGTGCGTGGCCGACGTGCTCAAGAGCGTGCGCGTCCTCCTGCCGGATGGCTCGCAGGAGACGATCGGCGTGGACGACCTGGATCTGGGCTACCGGCGCAGCCGCGTTGCCTCGGACGGGCTCGTGGTGCTCTCGGCCACGTTTGCCCTCGAGAAGGGCGACCCGGAGAAGATCCGCGCCACGATGGACGACCTCATGCGCTGCCGCGAGGAGAAGCAGCCGCTGGAGATGGCGAGCGCGGGAAGCACGTTCAAGCGCCCGGAGGGCCACTTCGCGGGAAAGCTCATCATGGACGCCGGGCTGCAGGGCTACCGCGTGGGCGGGGCCGAGGTCTCCCGCAAGCACGCGGGCTTCGTGGTGAACACCGGCGGCGCCACGGCGGCGGACGTCCATGCGGTGATCGAGCACGTGCAGGATGAGGTCGAGCGCCAGTTTGGCGTGCGCCTGGAGCCGGAGGTTCGCTTCCTGGGGTAGTGCGCCGCTTGCGCGTTCTTCTCGGCAGAAATCTCGCACCTAGTTTCTCTTGTACAAAGTAATAGTTTGCTATTACAGTGTTATAGGGACAAATAAGTGACTAGGTGCGAGATTGCAAGGGGGGCGCCATGTACGCCTTCGTGAGCCATGAGTCCGCGTGCGACGTCCTGCGCCTGGTCGGCGACGCTCCCCGCTGGCCGGCATCGGCCCGTCCGCTGCCGTCGGCCAAGGACTGCGTATCGGGCCAGCGGGACTTCAAGAAGTGCCGCCTCGGCGAGCGTCTGAGCTCGCTCGGGCTGTCCGCGCCTCCCGTTGACCTTATCGTCCCCGCCAAGGGCTCGCGCAGCAGCGGAAGCCTTGTCCGCGCCCACGCGTGGAACGGGGCTGTTCCGTCGCGTTCGATGCTTGGTCTGGGCGACGGCCTGTTGGTCAGTGGCCCGGAGCTCGTTGTAATCCAGCTCTGCTCTGCCCAGGGCAAGCTCGACGCGCTGCTGGATGCCCACGCGAGCGCCGTTCGTGCCGAGGTGGAGCTTGCGGCGGAGCTGGGTCTTGAGGAGCGGCCCGCCATTGACCACCCCTTCAAGTGGGAGCACATCCGTCGGCTCATTGCCGCAACGGTGATTGCTTGCGAGTTCGCGGGCACATATCGGCTCCCCGCAGGCGAGAAGAACGTCAGCTATCGGGCTCCGCGCCTCATGAGCGCGGTAAGCCTAGAGTCAGCAATAGCCGAGGTGGGGGAGACGCCGGGCACGCGCCGCGCGACGCGCGTCTGCGGCCTCATGCTTGAGGGCTCCGCCTCCCCCATGGAGACCGTCCTTGGCCTCATGCTCACGCTTCCGGTGGAGTACGGTGGCTTTGGGATTGAGATGCCGCAGCTCAACCGCCCTCTTGACGTGTCCTCGTGCCGTGGGGAGCTGGCGGACCGCGATGTGGTGACGCCGGACTTTCTCTGGCCGGAAAGGCACGTTGCCATCGAGTACGACAGCGACGAGTTCCATGCGGCGCGCGGTGCGGGTCAGTCCGCACGAGACGCCGCCAGGGCAAACATCCTGACGGCGCTGGGATATCGGGTGTTCCGCGTGACCTCGCGGGTGGTGAGGGCGCCCGAGAGCGTGGCGCTTCTCGCCCGCCAGGTTGCCCATGCGCTGGGCGTTGAGCTTGAGCCGACAACTCCGCTGCAGGATCTCCGGAGAAGAAAGCTCTATCTGGAACTGATGCCTCGGGCTCGGGCGTAGCGCCGTCCCGAGGTTCTTCTCGCCAGGAACCTCGCACCTAGTGTCTCTTATACAAAGTATTACTTTAGTTTCATCATGAAATAGAATCAAAAGAGAGACTAGGTGCGAAGTTCTGGGCGAGAAGAACCGCGCGGCCCCAGACGTTAGTTCTTGAGCGAGTTGAGCGGGGCGGGGAAGCGGCCGCCGCGGTGCGCGAAGACCGACCCCGCGAACTGGTTGACCGGCATGACCGGCGCGGAGCCGAAGAGGCCGCCAAACTCGAGCATGTCGCCCTCCGCCTGTCCGATGGCCGGGATGAGGCGCACCGCCGTGGTCTTGGTGTTGATGACGCCAATGGCCATCTCGTCGGCGATGATGCCGGCGATGGCCTCCACGGAGGTGTCGCCGGGGACGGCGATCATGTCCAGGCCCACGGAGCACACGCAGGTCATGGCCTCGAGCTTCTCCAGGCTGAGCGCGCCGTCGACGGCCGCGCGGATCATGCCCGCGTCCTCGGAGACGGGGATGAAGGCGCCCGAGAGGCCGCCCACGCTGGAGGAGGCCATGACGCCGCCCTTCTTGACGGCGTCGTTCAAGAGCGCGAGCGCGCAGGTGGTGCCGGGGCCGCCGCACTCGCCCACGCCGATGATCTCCAGAATCTTGGCCACGGAGTCGCCGGCCGCCGGCGTCGGCGCGAGCGACAGGTCCACAATGCCCTTCTCCACGCCCAGGCGGCGGCTGGCCTCGCGGCTCATGAGCTCGCCGGCGCGCGTGATCTTGAATGCGGTCTGCTTGATCTTCTCGGCCACGTCCATGAGGCTTGCGGACGCGGGCAGCTGCGCCAGCGCGGCGGCCATGACGCCCGGGCCGGAGACGCCCACGTTGATGACGGCGTCCGCCTCGCCGGAGCCATGGACGGCGCCCGCCATGAACGGCGAGTCCTCCACCATGTTGGCAAACACGACGAACTTGGCGGCGCCGTAGCAGTCGATGTCCTGCGTGCGGCGCGCGCACTCGAGGATGGTCTCGGCCGAGAGCAGCACGGCGTCCATGTTGATGCCGGCGCGCGTGGAGGCGATGTTGAGGGAGGAGCAGACGCGCTCGGTGGTGGCCAGCGCCTCGGGGACGCTCGCGATGAGGCGGCGGTCGGCGTTGCCCATGCCCTTCTGCACGAGCGCGGAGAAGCCGCCCATGAAGTCGATCCCGAGCGTCTCGGCCGCGCGGTCCATGGCGTGCGCGAGCGGGGAGAGGTCCTCGTCGGCGCAGCCGGCCGCGATCTGCGCGATCGGCGTCACGGAGACGCGCTTGTTGGCGATGGGGATGCCGTACTCGGCCTCCAGGTCGTCGGCGGTCTCCACGAGGTGCTCGGCCGTGCGCGTGATGCGGTCGTAGACCTTGTCGCACATGCGGCCCATGTCCTCGTCGGCGCAGCCGGCGAGCGAGATGCCCATCGTGATGGTACGGAGGTCGAGGTTCTGCTCGGAGACCATCGAGAGGGTCTCGGCTACTTCCTGCGGGGTGATGTCCACGGCGGGCCTTTCTCGTGCGGGTTTCTGCAACGTTCGATTATACGTGAGCGCGGGGGTTCGACGCTGCTGGCGCCCCCTGGCGAGTGACAGGTTTCAAACGGACAGCGGCTGTTTTGGGCCCCCGTCCGTCCAAAACGCGTCGCTCAGCAGACCTGACAAAGGTGTCCGGGCAGTTTGTCAGGTTTTTCATGACAAACTGCCCGGACACCTTTGTCAGGTCTGCGGGCGGGCGAGAAGAACGTTGAGGTAGAAGACGCCATCCTGGATGCCGGCGTGGAGGGCGCCGTCGTAGCGTTCGGCGATCTGGCGCATGGAGCGCACGCCAAAGCCGTGGTTCATGCCGTCGGCCTTGGTGGTGAGCGGCAGCCCGTCCGTCGAGAAGCGGGGCGACTCGGGGCAGTAGTTCTCCACGCTCACGCCCACCATGGCGCCGCGGCGCTGGACGGAGAGCGTGATGGCGCGCCGCTCGGGGTCGGGGAGGTCGCGTACCGCCTCGATGGAGTTGTCGAGCGCGTTGCCAAAGAGGGAGTAGATGTCCGCCGGCGCCATGAAGTCGAGCGCGGCGCCCTCCGCCATCACGGTGAGCACGATCCCGCGGCTGGAGCACGCGAGGCTCTTCTCCGTGAGGATGGTGTCCAGGGCCTCGTTGCCCGTTTCCACCACCGAGTCATAGACGTCGACCTCGCGGGCAATGTCGGCGAGCACGGCGCCGTCCACCACGGCGCCGCTGTCCGCGAGATGGCGGATCTGATGCTTGATGTCGTGGCACTTGATGTTGATGGCCTCGATGTTCTCGCGGCTGAGGCGGTACTGGCGCTCGCGCTCGGCGAGCAGCCTTTCGGTCTCGGCCCGCTCGATGTCCGCGTGCTTGGCGTAGAGCAGCTCGTACTCCGCCACGAGCACGAAGACGCAGACCATGGGATGCACAAAGCGCAGCATCACAAGAAGGCTGAAGAGCGCGCCCTTGAGCGCGAGCGCCTTGATGATGACGTCAAAGCCAATGACCACGATGACCACCACCGCGAGCATCGAGAGCATCATCCGGTTCTCCACCTCGATGAGCCCCTTGACGTTGACCCTCCTGACCAGGAGGTAGTAGCCCGCGGCGTAGACCACGGCGGGCACGCCAAGCGTGACCAGGACGTCGGGGAGCCCCTCCAAGGAAGCGTTGGCGTGGTGCGTGACGAGCATCTGGATCAAGATCTGCAGGCCGCTCGCAATGTTCTGCAGCGTGTAGCCCGCCGTGGCGCAGAACAGCGCGGTCCATGGTCGCACGTCAAAGACAAAGAGGATGAGCAGCACAAAGACGGCGAGCGCAACGCTGAAGACCGTGAACGCCTGGGACGTGTCGAGCCCGGTCACGGCCCCCGTCGCCAGCGGCACGACCGCAATGGCGAGAAGAACGGCGAGCACGAGGGCGCCCCTGAGCACGTGGTGCGGGCGGCGGGGGAGCCGGCAGCACAGCAGCGTCACGGGAACGAGCAGCTGGACGAGGGGCTCGAGGGACCACCAGGTGTCGAGGAACTCCCTCACCGGTGGCCGCCCAGGTAGTCCGTCACCGCGTCCATGACCTCGCGCTTGCGCGTGCGCGAGACGTGCAGCTGCTCGCCGGTGACCATCTGGAGTGCCGAAGGGCGGATGAACGAGATCTTGTCCATGTTGGCGAGGCAGCTCTTTGCCACGCGGATCACCGGCGCGCCCGAGAGGTCCTCCTCGACCTGCCCGAGCGTTCCGCGCGTCTCAAGCTGCTCGCCGCTCTCCAGGTGGTAGGTGAGCTTGTGGCCGTTGACCTCTATGTAGACGATTGACGAGAAGGGCACCACGCGCACGCCCTCCTCGGTGGGTACCATGACGGAGCGCCCGGAGTTCTGCTTGATGACGCGCAGGGCACGGTCCAGGTTCATGGAGAGGTTGCCCCAGGTGACGGGCTTCACGATGAAGCCCATGGCGCCGACCTCGTAGCCCTTCACGGCGTACTTGGCGAGGTTGGTGACAAAGATGATGGGCGTGGTCTCGTCGTAGACGCGCATGAGCTGCGCCGCCTCCATGCCGCTGATGCCCGGAAGATCAATGTCCAGGAGAATGAGGTCGTAGCGGCCCTTGTCAGAGAGCATCTCCATGGCCGACTTGATCCACGTGATATGAAAGGCCTCGCCATGGGCGTCCCCATAGCGCCGCAGATAGTCAGACAGGCGCTGAGCCTCGCTCGGCTCGTCTTCCACAACGAGTGCGCGATACATCTGTTTTCCCTCCCTGGGCCTGGTCGGAGCCAAACCCATCCCCGGTAAAAGGGTACAACATGACGTTTACCGGCGGAACGGAACCGCTTACCGGCGTTAAATGCCTGACCGTGTCACCGTTTGGCGGATTTGCGTGACGGATGTGCCACGAAAAATGCACCTCAGGCCAAAACTGACGCTCGCGAGCAGCGCGGCGTTTGAATGGAGCCAACGCAACGGAAGGACCCTGCGAGGCCTGAGGAGTCCGGCGCGGGGAAGGGAAAGAGGAGGAACCCATGAAGAAGCAGCTTGTTCTTGCCGCGGCGTGCGCGCTCGCGATCTCGATGCCGCTCGTCGGCTGCGGCGGCAACGGTGGCGGCGGCACCGCCAACACCGGCGACGACGCCGCCCAGTCCCAGTCCGGCGGCGACTTCGACGCCGTCGAGGCGTACTACGGCCAGTGGCATGGCTACGTTGAGACCACGGGCGAGTCCGTCTACGGCACCGCCGGCGGCGTCGAGCCCATGCTGGATGTCTATCTGGAGCAGGACGGCTCCTGCTCCGTGGAGCCCACCGAGGCCCACTCCGACCTGCTGACCGACGAGGGTACCTGGGAGGCCACCGAGGGCGAGATTACTCTGCACCTGAGCTCGGGCGACATCGTGATGACGGTCACGAGCGAGGAGAACGCCGAGGCCAACGCCGCCGACTTCGACATCGCCGACTTCGACACCATCCTGTTCGACTTCTACGGCTAATCCGTAACGCATTGCTTTAGGGCGGCGGGGCCGGGACGGCCCGGCCCCGCCGAGGGAAGAGATGGCTCCGACAAAGGGAGACAAGCATGAAGAGCATTTCGCGTAGAGGGTTCTTCGCCGGTACCGCAGTGACGGCTGGCCTGCTCGGCCTGACCGCCTGCGAGGGCACGTCCCAGACTACCGAGGAGCAGCCCACCTCCGGCGGAGGCTACACCGAGACGGAGACCGAGTTCGGCTACACGATTGTCGAGCAGGAGGGTGGCAAGCGCCTGTCCTACTCCAAGGACTCCGGCCTCAAGCTCATCGAGCAGGACGGCTTCGCGTTCAAGGACTTCGAGGGCACGGGCGAGCTGGTCCCCTACGAGGACTGGCGACTCTCGTCCGACGAGCGCGCCGAGGACCTCGCATCCCGCGTCACCATCGACCAGATCTGCGGCCTCATGTGCTTCTCGATGCACCAGCGCATGCTCGAGGACGACAACTCCGTCACCGACGAGCAGAAGGAGTTCCTGGACGGCAACGTCCGCGCCGTCCTGAACGCCATGTCCGGCTACCCCGCGTTCCGCCAGGCCGAGTGGTCCAACGCCATGCAGGCCTACGTCGAGGGCTCCGAGAACAAGATCCCCATCAACTTCTCGTCCGACCCGCGCAATGGCAAGAACTGCGCCGACTGGCCCGGCAACCTCGCCCTCGGCGCGACGTTCGACCCCGAGATCGCCAAGCAGGCCGGCGCCGGCATCGCCTCAGACCTGCGCAAGATGGGCGTCACCATGTTCCTCGGTCCGCAGACCGACATCGCTTCCGACCCGCGCTGGGCGCGCTTCAACGGCACCTTCGGCGAGGACCCGGCCCTCTCCCGCGACATCTGCCGCGCCTTCATCGACGGCCTGCAGTCCACGGTCGACGAGAACGGCGAGGACCAGGGCTGGGGCACCGGCTCGCTCGTCGCCATGGTCAAGCACTGGCCGGCCGAGGGCGCCGGCGAGGGCGGCCGCGAGGGCCACACCGACGGCGGCAAGTTCGCCGTCTACCCGGGCGACAACTTCGACGCGCTCATGATCCCCTTCGTCGACGGCGCCTTCAAGCTCGACGGCAAGACCGGTAGCGCCGGCGCCATCATGACGTCCTACACCATCGCCTACGACGAGGACGAGAAGTACGGCGAGCTCGTGGGCTCCGGCTTCTCCAAGTACAAGGTCCAGGAGCTCCTGCGCGACAAGTACGGCTTCCAGGGCTCCGCGTGCACCGACTGGGCGGTCCTCTACAGCCCCGACGACCCCGATGGCAACCCTTGGACCTGCTGGGGCCTCGAGGGCGCGGAGTGGGATGCCGCAAAGCGCGCCTCCAAGGCCGTCGAGGTCGGCGTCGACCAGATGGGCGGTTGGAACGACCCGTCCGAGCTCATGACCGCCTACGAGGACATGAAGTCCAACCTCGGCGAGGAGCAGGCCGAGGCTAACTTCCGCGCCTCCGCCAAGCGTCTGCTGCTCGGCTACTTTGACACCGGCCTCTTTGACGACCCCTACGTCGATCCGGACGTCGCTCGCTCCGAGGTCGACCGCGCTCCCGACGATGTCACCGCCGCCGCGCTCGACGCCCAGGTCAAGGGCATCGTCATGCTCAAGAACCACGAGGGCGTGATCAAGGCCGCCGAGGGCGACGCCAAGCCCAAGGTCTACGTCCCGATGCGCTACACCGCCGCGGCGAAGTCCTGCTCCGGCATGGGTGCCGTCACCTGGTCCGAGTCTGCCGCCACCGCCGAGCTCCCGCTCCCGCAGGGCACGCTCGAGAACTACTTCGAGGTCGTTACCGACACGCTCGCCGAGACCCTGACCGGCCCGGCCGACGAGGACGGCAACGCCACGCCCGCCGAGGCCGACATCACGCGCCTCACCGCGGCCGACATCGCCGACTGCGACTACGTCGTCGTCTGCGCCGTGGCCCCCGTCAACGCCTCCTCCCGCCGTGGCCAGGGCGAGGATGGCTCCTTCATCCCGCTGTCCGTCCAGTACCGTCCCTACACCGCCGACAACGAGTACGTGCGTCAGACCTCCATTGCCGGCGACATCCTCGAGGACGGCACCAAGGAGAACCGCTCCTACTACGGCAAGACCTCGATGGTCACCAACGAGGCCCAGCTCGACCAGATCCTCCAGGCCGCGTCCGTGGCGCACGAGGCCGGCAAGCCGTGCATCGTGATCCTCGACATCACGCAGCCGATGTGCGTCCACGAGTTCGAGTCCGAGGTCGACGCCATCCTCGTCTCCATGTCCGGCTCCACCGAGGCTGCCTGCCGCATCATCGCCGGCCAGGACGAGCCCTCCGGCCTGCTGCCCATGCAGATGCCCAAGGACATGCTCGACGTCGAGAAGCAGCTCGAGGACGTCCCGAGGGACATGGAGTGCTACACCGACGCCGACGGCAACAAGTACGACTTCGGCTTCGGCCTCAACTACTCCGGCCCCATCAGCGACGAGCGCACCGAGAAGTACTGCGTCGAGCCGCTGACCGCGCCCGAGGCGTAAACACGCGCTGAAGGACCCAAAGGGGCGCGCCGCTGCCATCCTCCCTGGCGCGGCGCGCCCTTCCTCTATCGAGGTTCTTCTCGATACGTTTTCCGGCGTTCTTCTCGCCTGCCGCTCGAAAGCGCGACGTGCGGTTTGCGCCGCCAAAACGACAGGTTGCGGGAAAGGCGAAATACGGCTCGCCCAAACCCGTTGAATGAAGGTATCTGCAACAGAAGGGAAGGGGAGTACCCATGGCTGATGCCAAGAAGCCCAGGAAGAAGATGACCCGCCGCGGGTTCATCGCGAGCGGCGCCACGGCCGCCGGCCTTGTTGGCGTTACGGTTGCTGCCAACGTGGGCACCAACATGTTCAAGTCCGCCATCGACCACTACATCGGCGGCGGCGAGACCACCATCACCAACGCCCCCGGCTCCGAGGACTGGGACACCGCGTACTACGACCAGCAGTACCGCGGCCGTGGCCGTGCCACGGAGGAGGCCAAGAACATCGTCATCGAGATCGAGGGCGAGGGCATCGTCCTTCTCAAGAATGACAACAACGCGCTGCCGCTGGCCTCCGGCGAGTCCGTCTCGCTCATCGGCCGCTACGCCGCCGACCCCGTCTACGGCGGGGCGGGCTCGGGAACCGTCGACCCCAACGACTGCGTTACGCTCTATGACGGCATCGTCAACTCGGGCCTTGCGGTCAACGACACCGCCTACAACTGGATCGCCGAGAACTTCGCCAACTACCCCAAGGCCAACATCACGATGGACAACCCGTCCACCGCGAGCTACTACATCGGCGAGATTCCCTGGTCCGCCTACAGCGACGAGGCCAAGAGCTCCATCGCCGGCACCACGGCCGTCGTGGTCATCGGCCGTGGCGGCGGCGAGGGCGGCGACCTCTCGCGCGACCTCATCGGCGACGTGAACTCCGGCGTCTCCGAGAACTTCACCCCCAACGACGAGACCGCCAACTATGTGGAGGGCCAGCACGAGCTCGAGCTCTCCAAGGAGGAGATCGACCTCCTGACGGCGGTCAAGGAGTCCTGCGACAAGGTCATCGTGCTCTACAACGGCTCCACGCCGATGGAGCTCGGCCCGCTCATGGAGGGCGACCTCGCGGTCGACGCGATCGTCTCCATCGGCTCGCTCGGCGCCTCCGGCGCGGCGGCCGTGGGCCAGGTCCTCACCGGCGCGGTGAACCCGTCCGGCAAGACCACCGACATCTGGGCCGCGGACTTCACCGCCGACCCCACCTTCGGCAACTTCGGCGGCAAGCAGTACACCGACGTCTCCAACTACTACACCACCAACTACACCGGCACCGTCTCCAACGGTACCGCGTACTTCGTGGAGTACAAGGAGGGCATCTACTACGGCTACCGCTTCTACGAGACGGCCGCCGCAGAGGCCGAGGCGGGCAACTACGACTTCGACTACGATTCCGCCGTCGTGTTCCCGTTTGGCTACGGCCTCTCCTACACCACCTTCGAGCAGACGCTTGACTCCTGCGCCGTGAACGGCGACAACGTCGAGGTCTCCGTCACTGTGACCAACACGGGCTCCGTGGCGGGCAAGAGCGTCGTCGAGATCTACTACAGCGCCCCGTACACCGCGGGCGGCATCGAGAAGAGCGCCGTCGTGCTCGGCGCCTTCGGCAAGACCGCGCTGCTCGACCCCGGCGCGTCCGAGACCGTCGACCTCACGTTCCCGGTGCGCCAGATGGCGTCCTGGAGCTCCGACGAGGGTGGTTACGTCCTCGACGCGGGCGATTACGTGATTTCTCTGCGCTCCGACTCCCACACCGTCATCGCCGAGCAGGGCGTCACCCTCGAGGCCGAGACCTACAAGACCGATGACGCCACGGGCAACGAGCTTGCCAACCGCTTCGACGACATGACGACGTACATGAACGACAACTGCGGCGGCACCATGTCCCGCGCGGACTTTGCCGGCACCTGGCCCGAGGCCGCGGCCGACAAGACCGCTGCCGAGTGCGGCATCACGCTCGAGGAGTACGACTACACGCAGCACCTTGGCGACGAGGCGATGCCCACCACCGGCGCCAACAACGGCGTCTCCCTCATCGACCTGCGCGGCAAGGCGTATGACGACGAGATGTGGGACCAGCTGCTCGACCAGCTCACCGTGGACGACATGACCACGATGCTCAACGACTGCGCCTACAACACGCCCGCCATCGCGCACATCGGCAAGCCCGCCACCTCCGAGCCCGACGGCCCGGCCGGCTTCACCTCGCTCACCGGCTCCACCGGTAACTGCGCGTACTGCTCCGAGTTCATCATGGCTCAGACCTGGAACACCGAGCTCATGTACCGCACCGGCCAGATGATTGGCCAGGAGGCCCTGGCGTCCGGCTACAACGGCTGGTATGCGCCGGCCATGAACACGCACCGGTCGCCCTTTGCCGGCCGCAACTTCGAGTACTACTCCGAGGATCCGCTGCTCGCCGGCAAGATGGGCGCCGCGGTGGTCTCTGGCGCCGCGAGCAACGGCGTCTACGCCATGATCAAGCACTACGCCCTCAACGACCAGGAGTCCTACCGCGTCCAGCACCTCTGCACGTGGGCCACGGAGCAGACCGCGCGCGAGATCTACCTGCGCCCGTTCGAGCTCACCATCAAGGAGTCCAAGGCCGAGATGAAGTACATCGCCGACGACCAGGGCACCGTCGAGACCGTCGAGATGCCGGGCTGCACGGCCATGATGAGCTCCTTCAACTACGTGGGCACCCAGTGGGCCGGCGGCTCTCACGCCCTCTGCACCGAGATCCCGCGCGGCGAGTGGGGCTTCACGGGCTGCATCATCACGGACTTCAACCTCTACGGCTACATGGACAAGAACTGGGGCCTCGACGGTGGCACCGACCTGCACCTGACCTACGCCGCCATGACGCCCGCGTTCCAGGGCACCGGCGAGGCCTCCGTCGTGGCGCGCCTGCGCGAGGCGTCCCACCGCGTGCTCTACACCGTGGTGAACTCCAACGCCATGCAGGGCATGGCCCCCGGCTCCACCATCACCACCTCGCCCTCGCCGTGGCAGTACGGCGTCTGGGGCGGCTCGGCGGTGCTGCTCGCCGGCGCGGCCGCGCTCGGCGTGCGCTGCTACCTCGGCGCCAAGCGCAACAAGGAGATCGAGGCCGAGGAGGCCGCCGAGAAGGCGGGCAAGAAGTAGCCCGCGCGATCGTCTGACCTGAGCCCTTCCCTCCCCGACGGGGCCGGCCCTTCCCCGGGCCGGCCCCGTCATCCTGTGGGGTCGGGGGCGCGGGCGCGTGCGGGCGCGCGGGCGTGCGGGCGGAAATGTCGCCACGGCCCCGCAGAGGATCCGAGCGGGCGGTTTGCGACACTTCCTCAGTGGGGAATGTCGCCACGGCCCCGCACAGATTATCTGCGGGGGTCTGGCGACGCTTTGGATGCGGGCAGGCGGAGTGTCGTCGCGCCTCCGTGCGAGCCGCCCGTGGGGGTCTGGCGACACTTTGGCGCGTGAGAGTGTCGCAAACCACCCGCTTGCTGACTCTGCGGGGGTGCCGCGACGCTCTGGATGGGCGTGGTGCGGCGGCACGTGCGGGTTCTTCTCGCTATCATGGGCTGCGGGCGAAGGGGGGGGGATCCATGAGAGGCCAGGCGCTCAACCCGTATCTTCCCGAGTGGGAGTACGTGCCGGACGGCGAGCCGCATGTCTTTGACGGCCGCGTCTACGTGTACGGGTCGCACGACCGCTTTGGTGCGCCGATGTTTTGCGTGGAGGACTACGTCTGCTGGTCCGCGCCCGTGGACGACCTCTCTGACTGGCGCTGCGAGGGCGTGATCTATCGTCGATCGCAGGACCCGCGAAATCGCCTGGGGCTGCGACTGCTCTTTGCGCCCGACGTGGCCCGCGGGCCGGACGGGCGCTACTACCTCTTCTACGCCTTCGACTTCATGAGCGTGATCGGTGTGGCCGTCTGCGACGAGCCGGCGGGGCGCTACGAGTTCTATGGTCACGTGAGCTGGCCGGACGGCACGCCGTACGGGCGGCGTGCGGGGGACGGGATGGCCTTTGACCCGGGCGTGCTCGTGGACGATGACGGGTGCGTGTGGCTGTACTCGGGCTTTCGCACCCATGTCCCGGCGGCTGTGACGGGCGGCGTGCGCACGCGCAGCGAGGGTGGCTATCTGGTGGGGCTGGAGCCCGACATGCTGACGGTGCGCGGCGAGCAGCGGCTGGTGTTTCCGACGGAGGGCCCGGGCTCCTTTGCCGGCCACGGCTTCTTTGAGGCGAGCTCCATCCGCAAGTACGACGGCCGCTACGTCTTTGTGTACAGCTCGGTGCACAACCACGAGCTCTGCTATGCGGTGAGCGACCGGCCGGACGGTGGATTTGTCTTTGGCGGCACGCTCGTCTCTCTGGGAGACGTGGGCCTGCCCGGGCGTCCGGACGAGGCACATGCCGTCAACTACCTGGGCAACACCCACGGCGGGCTCCTACGCCTGGGGGACGCCTACTACGTCTTCTATCACCGCCAGACCAACCGCAGCTCCTATGCGCGCCAGGCCTGCGCCGAGCGACTGCGCGGCAACCCGCGGGACGGCTTTGCCCAGGCCGAGGTGACGAGCTGCGGCCTCAACGGAGGGCCGCTTGCGGGGCGAGGGGCCTATCCGGCGAGAATTGCGTGCAACCTCTGGTCCGCCTCTGGTGCCGGGCGCGTGGACGGCCGCGGGGCGCGCCGGCGCCTGGCGCGGCACCCGTACTTCACGCAGGAGGGCTCGGGGCGTGCGGCGCGGCAGTATGTGGCCAACCTGCGAGCGGGGGCGGTCGTGGGCTTCAAGTACTTTGACCTTGCAAAGACCACGAGACTCTCCGTGGTGGCGCGCGGCCGCGGGGAGGGGCGCCTCGTCGCGGCGACGGACGAGGCCGGCGCGGACGTCATTGGGTACGTTGACCTGCGGGGCGTTGGCCGTGCGTGGGAAAGCTTCTCCGGGGTGGTCGCGCCGCGCGGGTCACGAGAGGCACTCTTCCTCACGGTGGAGGGCGACCTGCGGGTTGACCTGCTGGAGATTGCGCTTGCGTAGGGCCCGGCGCGCGCTGGGCGCGGCCTGCCGCCTGCGACTGCTTAGCAAACGGGAGTCGTTGCGGGATTTCCTGGGGAGCGCGTTAGAGACGGGCGGTCGTTGCGGGTCCCGCGTCGACATCGGTTAGAAAACGGCGGTCGTTGCAGGCGGCTTGTGCGTGCCGAGGTTCTTCTCGGCCAGCCCGCCTGCAACGACCGCCCATCTCTAACATGTGAGGGGAGAAATCCCGCAACGACCCCAAATGTCTAAGCGCGGCGTGGATGCGGGGCCTGCTAGCCCGTGAGGCCCCCTACCACCGAGAGGAGTGCAATCACCACGCCCACGATGGACTCGCCGCCCAGCACGCCGGAGGCCACGACCACGCCCTTCTCCTCGCTGTCCGCTATGCCGCGCGCCGCGCAGACGCGCTCGTAGACCCACCTGACGCCCGCGCCGAGCGCCGCGGTGAGGGACATATAGAACGGCAGGTACACGCCGAGGCCAAACATCATGGCAGGAAGCCCCGCCCAGTAGAGCGCCACGCCGCCGAGAAGGCCGATCACAAACCCCGGGACGCTCGGGATGCCCGAGACCATCGTCGCCACCACGCTCGCCTGCGCGGAGACGAACATCTGCCCGGAGCCAAACGCGCCCGGCCCGTAGGCGGCGAACAGCGTGCAGAGCACCGCCACGGCAACCACGGTGCCCAGCAGCGCGCCGATGGCCTGGCCCCCCCACATGGCGCGCGGGCTCGTGCCGATGATGGCGCCGGTCTTGAAGTCGCTCATGACGTCGCCGGCAAGGCCGCACGCCACGGCCACCACGCCGGCCACGTAGAAGAGCTGAACCTGGCTCGCGTCAGAGAACGCCGCCACGGCCAGAAGCACGATGAGGCCGAAGATTTCCATCGGGTCGATGCCGGTCTGGCCCACGGACTGCGCGCTCATGATCGTGGTCACAAAGGCGAGAAGAACCACGGACACGGCCACGAGCGGCCCCAGCCCAAGGCCGATGCACACGAGCAGCGCGGCGGCGGCCACCATGAGGGCAAGCACGCCGAAGTCGAGCCCGGTGCGGCGGCCCTCCGCGCCGTCCTTCTCGCTGCCCGCGCCGCTGGCGAACGCGTCGCGCCCGCGCAGCAGCCTCGCTGCGTGCGGGAGGATGTCCTTCAGCACCACGCCCACGCCGGAGCCCATCATGAGGCCCATGCCCAGGCTGGAGACGATGCCCTGGGCCGTCGCCACGTCCCAGAGGCCCGCGGCGCTCCCACCCACGATGATGCCGAAGTTGCCCACGAGCGCGCCGAGGAACCAGAACGCCACGGCAAAGCCGCCCACGAGAAAGCCCACGGAGAGCATCTGCGGGGAGTTGTAGATGGCAAAGCTCACGCCGGGGATGGGTAGCTGCGCCACGAGCGAGGGCATCCAGCCCAGGGCGTCGCGCGCGATGCACCAGAGACCCGCGAGGCCCATGGAGCCAAAGAGCCGCTTGCCCGTGACGCCGCCCGTCTTGGTGGCCATGAGGGTCTCGGCCGCGGCGGTGCCGATGGGGTACTCGAGGTCGGACTCATCGACGAAGCGTCGGCGGATCGCGGCCGTGCACACGAGGCCCAGCAGCGTGCCGGCCAGCGCCACGACGAGCATCTCGGCCCAGCTGACCTCGTCGGCAAGGCCGAGCATCCAGATGCCGGGGATGGTGAAGGCCAGGCCTCCGGCCACCATGGAGCCGGCCGACATCACGATCTGCGTGACGTTGGCCTCGTTGAGGCTCCGGTGCCCAAAGGCCCGCAGCAGGAACAGCGCAACGATGGAGGTGAAGATGGTCGGCCACGGCAGCGCGCCCATCTTGAGGGCGGTGTAGACCGAGGACGCCGTGATGATGACGCAGCCAAGACACCCGATGGCAATGCCCACGGGGCTCAGCTGCCCGCGCCACGAGGCGCGCGAGCTGCTCTGGCTCATGTGTTCTCCTTCGAATATCCGCTCCCCCTCATGGGGAGTCGGGTTTCTGAGACCGCACCAGTATGGCAGAAGCTGGCATGCGGCGGCGGATGGGGATGACGTAAAATCGAAGGTGGTTGACGGTTGCCGCTCTGTCCAAAGCGAGCAGGTCTAACGACGAACATGAGTTGGGTCGCTAGCCTAGCGGACGAGCGACCCGCTTCACTCATATCCGGCGCGACCCAGCCTACCCAAGCGGGCCTCGTCATCCACAGTATGCCCATTTCGACCCCTTCCGCGGTGCTGGGGGCTTCTTTTGGAGGACGCATGGCGCAGAACGAGAAGAGTGCAGGCGAGAAAAACCTGCTGGCGGTTGATGTGGGCAACACCCGCACGCGGCTCGGACTCTTCTCGGGCAGCGAGCTCGTGGGGACGTGGGAGCTCACCACGCATGAGCGGCTCACGGCGGACGAGGCGCGCATGCAGCTTGCGCAGGTGCTCGCCCTGATGGGGGAGCGGCTTCCCGATGACGCCATCCTCGCCTGTGTGGTGCCCATGCTGACCGACGTCTGGCGTCGCGCGCTCGCCGCGAGCTGTCCCGGCCGTACATATGTGGTGGGGCCCGGGCTCAAGACGGGCCTCAAGATGCGCTACGACGATCCCTCCGAGGTGGGCGCCGACCGCGTGGCCGACGTCGTGGCGGCGCGGGCGGACTACGGTGCGCCTGCGGTGGTCGTTGACCTGGGCACCACGACGAACTTCGAGGTCCTGGACGCGGACGGGGCGTTTGCGGGCGGCATCATCGCTCCGGGTCTGGCCCTAGGCGCCCGCTCGCTCTCTGAGGCGGCGGCGCGCCTGCCCATGATCGAGCTGCGCGCCCCAACGTCCGTCATCGGGCGCAACACGCGCTCCGCGATGCAGTCCGGCGTGGTGCTCGGCGAGGTCGCGCGCATCGACGGCCTGCTCGATGCCGTGATGCGCGAGCTTGGCGTGGATGCCCCCGTCATCATGACCGGCGATGGTGCGGAGGCGATGGCGGCCCTCCTGCGTCACGAGGTCACGGTCGACGACACACTCACCCTGCGTGGCCTCCACCACATCTGGCTTGCCAACCGGCCCAGAAGATAGCGCTTCCTAGGCGACCCCTAGGGCCGGCGCGGTCGGGGCGCGGGCGATCTTGCGCAATCGGGCCGTTGGTGCGAAAATCTCGAAGCCCTCTGCGCAATCAGCGCCTTGGTGCGAAGCCTTTCTGGCTTCTTCTGAGTAGGCGGCTCAACGCCAACAGGCATTTTGCTGCTCATGGGCGTAATTCGGCGTCCAAAAGAGGGGGAGGGGCGAGAAAAGGCTTCGCACCAAGGCGCTGATTGCGCATGATGCGGCGCGCCTTTCGCACCAACGGCCTGATTGCGCGGAAACCCGGCGCCGGGAGCTGCGGACGATGTCGTAGGCGCCGCGCAGATGGCTGCCGACGCCAACGAGTGGACGGTGCTCGCGCCTGCCCGAGGCTACGGGAGCAGCGACGCCTCGGAACCGCCGCACATGGTGCCGTGGGCCATGTTGAGCGCGTCGACGAGCGGGTAGAGCCCGTCGAGGTAGGCGCTCATGTCGGTCATGACCACCATTACGTACGGCCCGCAGTCAGAGAAGACGATGCCGGCGTCGTTGGTGGCGGCGATGTCGTTCTCGTCATCGGGATACCAGCCGGGCTTGCTCCACACCTCAAAGCCCGCGCCCTCGCGCAGGAGGTTGCCCATCGGCGTGTAGTTGGTCCGCGCAAGATATCCGGCAAGCTCGGCGCCGCCCGCCTCCCCGGAGGTGCCAAAGCGGTAGATCTCCTGCCAGACGGAGCAGAGCTCGTGGGCGGAGATGTCGGGATAGTAATAGTAGTAGCCGTCCCCGCTTGCCCCGGGGGCGCCGTGCGCGGCGAGCCAGTCGCCAAAGGCCCGCAGGCCAAACGCGTCGAGCAGCGCATGGTAGGCGTCGTTGGAGGAGTTGGTGAGGCAGTCCTCCATCGTTGCCGCCATGCCCGCCGACCCGCCGTTGTTCTCGCAGACCATCGCGCAGTACGCGGCCTTGATGCTGCTTGCGGGATAGAGCCGCTCGTCCGCGTTGCACCAGATGCCGTTGCCGGTGGTGAGGTCCACGAGGGCAAACGCCACGGTCAGGCCCTGGTTGCGCAGGTTGAAGACCTCCTCCTCCACGCGCTGGAACGCCGGTGTGGCGAGAAAGCCGTCGGGTGCGGTAGCGGTGATGCCGGACTCCGAGGTTGTGGTGACCACGGGCGCGGAAAGGTCGAGGGAGTGCGTTGGCTCGGGCTCCGGCTCGGGTTCGGGCTCCGGCTCTGGTTCCGGCTCCGGCTCGGGTTCTGGCTCGGGGGCGGGTTCGTCCAGCACGACCTCCGCAGCGGCGTCCGTTTCGGAGACGTCCTCTGCCACGGCGTCGTCCTTCTCGCCGCCCGCGCATCCGGCAAGAAGGACGAGCGCAAGCAGCGTCGCCGCGGCCCCTTTGGCGAGCGAGCTCGTCATGTCTGCCTCCCGGTCATGAGTTTTCGTATGGGACACATTATCGCAGGCCGTGAGGGAGGGGAGGGCGTGAGTGGCGGTTCTTGCTCGAGGGGATGCTTAGAAAATCTCGATCGTTGCAGTTGTGTGGCGCGGGCTTGTTAGGAAGTCGGGCTCGTTGCAGGCCGGGGCCGCGACCCGTTTAGAGAAATGCGCTCGTTGCAGTGGCCGTGGCGTTTCGGGGTGAATCTTGGGCCGTCTGACCGCTCAGGTGCCGCCCGTTTCTAGCCCACACACCCCGCTGACCTGCAACGCTCCCGACTTCCTAACCCGCGCGGACCGCCGGTCTCCAACGCCCGTCCGTTTCTAATCCGCTCCTACCGCCTCCGTGCAACAGCCCCGATTCTCTAACCCGCAAGCGCGCGCCCGCCAAGGCGAGAAGGGCCGGCGAGGCGTCCCGCCCACCGTGGAGATGCTGTGGCCCGCCGGGTGCCGCAGCGTTACTGCACAGGTTGTGCAATACTACGCACGCTGTGAAATAACGTCGAAGGGACCGCATGCAGGAGTGCGTTCTCAGCACCGACCGCAGGAGCGTCCGCACGCGGCGCGCCCTGCGCCAGGCCCTTGCCAAGGAGATCTCCGCCACGGGCGACCTCTCCCGCGTCACCGTGACCGCGGTGACCGAGCGCGCCGGCGTCACGCGCCGCACGTTTTACTCCCACTTCCGGGACATCCCTGACCTCGTCACGCAGATCGAGGACGAGACGCTCGCGGAGTTCCGCGCGCCGCTCGCGCGCATCGCCGCCTGCCACCTCAACGACCTGCGCGCCGCCCTTGACCGCGGCGAGCCCGCGCCCGGCGCGGAGGAGCTGCTCGCCTGCGTGCGCGAGCGCGGCGACTACCTGCGCCCGCTCCTCGGCAACGGGGGAGACCCGGCCTTCGCCGAGCGCATCAAGGCGCTCGCGTACGAGGTCGTCGGCGCGCGCGCCCGCGATGGGCTCGACCTGCGCGCGCTCGGCCCGCTCTTTGACTACTACCTCACGTTCTGCATCTCCGCCGAGGTCGGCGTGCTGCTGCGCTGGCTCGAGGGCGGCATGCGCGAGAGCGTGCCCACGATGGCCCGCCTCATGACCGCGCTCATGTTCGTGCGCCCCGGCGACCTCTATGACAACCCCATCGACCTCGACATCCCGAGCTTCGCCCTGGCCGTCATGTGCTCCAAGGAGGACAACTAATGAGTAAGACCGCCTCTTCCATCCAGGCCGAGAAGGCCGCCCGCCGCCCGCTCGCCCTCAAGCAGGACGGCGCCGAGCTCTCGCCGGCCAATCCCGCCGACTTCTCTCACGCGCACCTGCGCCTGGGCATCGACGTGGGCTCCACCACGGTGAAGCTTGCCGTCATCGATGACAACGACAACCTGGTCTACGCCAACTACGAGCGCCACCACACGGACATCCGCGCCACGGCAAAGGAGCTCTTCGCCCGCGCGCGCAAGGTGATCGGTGCGGCGCCCATGCGCGTCTCCATCACGGGCTCCGGCGGCATGCTGCTCGCCAACTGGCTGGGCCTGGAGTTTGTCCAGGAGGTCATCGCCTCCAAGCGCGCCGTGGAGACGCTCATCCCCCAGACCGACTGCGCCATCGAGCTGGGCGGCGAGGACGCCAAGATCATCTACTTTGACAACGGCATCGAGCAGCGCATGAACGGCACCTGCGCCGGCGGCACGGGCGCCTTCATCGACCAGATGGCGAGCCTGCTCCACACGGACGCCTCCGGCCTCAACGAGCTCGCCAAGGACGCCACGCAGATCCACCCCATCGCGTCCCGCTGCGGCGTCTTCGCCAAGTCCGACGTCCAGCCGCTGCTGAACGAGGGCGCCAAGCCGGCCGACATCGCGGCCTCCATCTTCCAGGCCGTGGCCAACCAGACGGTCTCGGGCCTGGCGTGTGGCCACCCCATCCGCGGCCACGTGGCGTTTCTCGGCGGCCCGCTCCAGTACCTCTCGGAGCTCCGCAAGCGCTTCTACCTCACGCTCAACCTCGACGAAGAGCACATCATCGTGCCCGAGAACGCCCACCTCTTCGTGGCCACGGGCGCGGCCCTTGCCGGCGAGTCCGAGAAGTACGTGACCTTCGACGAGGTCATCCGGCTGCTCGAGAACCTCAAGGACACCCAGGGCTCCGAGGTCGCGCGCCTCGAGCCGCTCTTCGAGAGTGAGAAGGACTACGAGGAGTTCAAGGAGCGCCACGACAAGCAGGTGGTCCCCAAGGGCGACCTGGCCACCTATCAGGGCCGTGTGTTCATCGGCATCGACGCCGGGTCCACCACGATGAAGTGCGCCGTGGTGGGCGAGGGCGGGGAGCTCCTCTACACCTGGTACGGCAACAACAACGGCGACGTGCTCGGCACCGCGCGCCACATCATGGACGGCATCTACGACCTGCTGCCCGCGGGCTGCACGATCGGCCACGTGACCACCACCGGCTACGGCGAGCAGATCCTCATCGAGGCCCTGCGCGCCGACTCCGGCGAGATCGAGACCGTGGCGCACCTGCGCGGCGCCAAGGCCTTTGTCCCGGACGTGCAGTTCATCCTGGACATTGGCGGCCAGGACATGAAGTGCCTGCAGGTCAAGGACGGCGTCATCGAGCACATCATGCTCAACGAGGCGTGCTCCTCGGGCTGCGGCTCCTTCATCGAGAGCTTCGCCGTGTCCATGAACATGACCGTGCAGGAGTTCGCGCAGGCGGCCACGCGCGCCAAGAGCCCGGTTGACCTGGGCAGCCGCTGCACCGTCTTCATGAACTCCCGCGTCAAGCAGGCGCAGAAGGAGGGCGCGACCATCGGCGACGTGGCCGCGGGCCTGTCCTACTCCGTCATCAAGAACGCCCTCTTCAAGGTCATCAAGCTGCGCGACTTCGATGAGATCGGCCAGTGGTGCGTGGTCCAGGGCGGCACCTTCATGTCCGACGCCACCCTGCGCGCCTTCGAGAAGCTGACCGGCCGTGACGTCATCCGCCCGGACATCGCGGGCTGCATGGGCGCCTACGGCGCCGCCCTTCTCGCCCGCGACCGCGCCGGCGCCATGGGCACCTCCACGATCCTCTCGCGCGAGGACATCGACAACCTCAAGGTCAAGCACACCAACGTCCACTGCGGCCGCTGCTCCAACAACTGCCTGCTCACGATCAACGACTTCGGCGGCGGCCGTCGCTTCATCACGGGCAACCGCTGCGAGAAGGGCGCGGGCGGCTCCAAGGCCAAGAAGAACGACGCCCCCAACCTCTTCGACTTCAAGAACAAGCTGCTCTTCGACCGTCCGGTGCTGGATCCCGAGGAGGCCCCGCGCGGCACGGTGGGCATCCCGCGAGCGCTCAACATGTACGAGAACTACCCGTTCTGGCACGCGTTCTTCACCAAGCTCGGCTTCTCGGTGGTGCTCTCCGACCAGACCTCGGCCAAGACCTATGACGCGGGCATCGAGTCCATGCCCTCCGAGTCCGTGTGCTACCCGGCCAAGCTCTCCCACGGCCACATCATGAACCTCATCGAGAAGGACCCGGACTTCATCTGGATGCCCTGCATCCGCTGGGAGCGCCAGGAGGACGACGGCGCCACTAACCACTACAACTGCCCGATCGTCATGAGCTACCCCCAGGCGCTGGGCCTGAACGTCGACGAGCTCGGCCAGGGCTCCAAGATCGAGTACCTCTCGCCGTTCATCCCGTATGACAAGAAGAAGGAGCTCAAGCGCCGCCTCTACGAGCTCGTCTCCGAGCAGCGCGAGAAGGACGCGGCGGAGGGCCGCGGCCGCGTGCGCGGCGAGCACATCACGCGCGCCGAGATCGACGAGGCCGTGAACTACGCGTGGGAGGCTGACCTCGAGTTCAAGGACGCCATGCACCGCGCCGGCGACGAGGCCCTGCGCTGGATCGAGGAGCACGACGCGCACGGCATCGTGCTCGCCGGCCGCCCCTACCACAACGACCCCGAGATCAACCACGCCATCCCCGAGCTCGTGCACTCCTTCGGCTTTGCCGTGCTCACCGAGGACTCCGTCGCCCACAAGATGAAGCCCGAGCGCCCCATCCGCGTGATCGACCAGTGGATGTTCCACAGCCGCCTCTACCGTGCGGCGCGCTTCGTGGCGTCCCGCAACGACCTCGACCTCATTCAGCTCTTCTCGTTTGGCTGCGGCCTCGACGCCCTCACCACCGACCAGGTCCAGGAGATCCTCGAGGCCTCCGGCAAGATCTACACCGTCCTCAAGATCGACCAGGTCTCCAACCTGGGCGCCGCCCGCATCCGCATCCGCTCCCTCATGGCCGCCCTCACCGAGCAGCGCGAGGAGCTGCGCCGCGCTGCCAGCCAGGGCAAGGTCCGCGAGGTGGAGCCCGTGGGCGTCCGCCGCGCCGACGGCTCGCTCGAGCGCGCCCGCAAGACGCAGGAGGGTCGCGTGCCGGTCTACCGCGAGGCCGCGAGCGCTGCGTTCGAGAAGGTCCGTTACACCGAGGACATGCAGAAGGCCGGCTACACCATCCTCGTCCCGCAGATGGCGCCGATCCACTTTGACCTGATCGAGGAGCTCTTCAAGAGCTCGGGCTACAACGTGGTGCTGCTGCCCTCGGTTGACCAGGGTGCCGTGGAGGCGGGCCTCAAGTACGTCAACAACGACATCTGCTATCCCTCGATTCTGGTCACGGGCCAGATCATGGAGGCGGTGCTCTCCGGCAAGTACGACCTCTCGCGCCTGGCCGTGATCATCACGCAGACGGGCGGCGGCTGCCGCGCCACCAACTACATCGCGCTCATCCGCAAGGCCCTCAAGGACTCCGGCCACCCCGAGATTCCGGTGATCAGCCTCACCGCCGCCTCCGGCCTGGACGAGAACAACCCCGGCTTCGACGTCCTCAAGAAGCCCGGCCTGCTCATGAAGGCCGTGAACGCCCTGCTCTATGGCGACCTCATCATGCAGCTGCTCTACCGCGTGCGCCCCTACGAGGCCGAGCCCGGCTCCGCAGACGCGCTCTACGACCGCATGATGGCCGAGGCCAAGGGCGTCATCGTGGCGGGCGGCTCCAAGCGCTTCTATGACCTCTGCCAGCGCACGGTGGACGCCTTCGAGGCGCTGCCGCTCGTGAATGACCGCTCCAAGCCGCGCGTGGGCGTGGTCGGCGAGATCCTGGTCAAGTTCCACCCCACGGCCAACAACCAGGTGGTCAAGGTCATCGAGCAGGAGGGCTGCGAGGCCAACGTGCCGGGGCTCGTGGACTTCTTCCTCTTTGGCATGACCAACGCCATCAACACCAACGCCGAGCTCGGCACCAAGGCAACGAGCCGCCTCACGCATATGGCGGGCATCAAGCTCATCGAGGGCCTCCGTGAGCCCATCAACAAGATGCTCAGAAAGACTACGCGCTTCCAGCCCTACCCGGATATCTTCGAGCTCGCCGCCAAGGCCGAGCAGGTGCTCTCCCTGTGCAACACGATGGGCGAGGGCTGGCTGCTCACGGCCGAGATGTGCGACCTGATCGAGACCGGCACGCCCAACATCGTGTGCTGCTCGCCGTTTGCGTGCCTGCCCAACCACGTGGTGGGCAAGTCCGTCATCAAGCGCCTGCGCCAGATGCACCCCGAGAGCAACATCGTGGCCGTCGACTACGACCCCGGTGCCTCCGAGGTGAACCAGCTCAACCGCATCAAGCTCATGATCTCCGTGGCCAAGGAGAACTTCCGCAACAACCGCGGCGGCGGCTTCAAGCTGGAGAACCCCGCCGACCCCACGATCGGCGAGGACTACGGGATTCCGCTCACCGCCGAGCAGCGCGCCCGCCTGGCCGACATCAAGGCCCGTGCCAGCGTCGACTAGCGTTGACTAAGACTAGCGTTGACTGACGTGACACGGGGACGGAGCGGTGACAACCCCTCCGTCCCCGTGTCACAATGGATGTGTTCGGGGGAGGGGAGATGCGATGGCGGCCCGGCTGGTGTTCATAGATCTTGACGACACGTTTGTCTCGCCGGACAAGACTATCACGGCGGACAACCTGCGCTCCCTCGACCTCGCACTTGAGCGCGGCGCGGGCATCGTGCCCTGCACGGGGAGGAGCGCCGACGGAATCCCGGCAGAGCTCGCCTCCCACCCAAGCGTGCGCTATGCCGTCTGCGGGGGCGGCGCGCTCATCTATGACCTGCGCGCGGACGAGGTCCTGCACGAGCTTCCCATCGAGAAGGACCTGGTGCTCGACCTCTATGCCGCGGTGCGCGACCTGCCCGTCACCTTTGACGTGCTCGCCGACGGTGTCCCGCGCACTACCTGCGACCGCTGGCCCCTGCTCGACCGCATTGCCGTCAGCGAGCCTACCCGTCAGCAGGTGAAGGCCGTGCGTGTCCCCTATGACGGGACGGTCGAGGAGCTCGTTGCGGGCGCCGGGAGCGTCGGGCGCGTCAACATCTTCTACCTCACCGAGAAGGACCGTCAGGCTGTGTGGGACGCCGTCGACGCGCGGCCGGCGCTCTGCCGCTCCTCGTCGCTTCCCTGCAACGTCGAGGTCACGCGCGCCGACGCCACCAAGGGGACGGCGCTTCTCTGGCTCTGCGAGCGCCTGGGCATCTCGCCCGAGGACACGGTGGCCTTTGGCGACTCCACCAACGACGTCCCCATGCTGCTGGCCGCCGGTGATGGCGTGGCCATGGCCAACGCCTGCCCGGAGTGCCTCGCGGCGGCTGACCACGTGACGTCGTCCTGCGCCGAGTCCGGCGTGGCGCGCTACCTGGAGCGGCTCTGGGGGTAGGGATGCCCTCCGGGTGCGTACCAAATTCATGAATTGATGTTCTTCTCGTTGCTGCCTCTACCTGCTGATTCTTTCTGAGGGGCAACGTCTTTGGAGGCCGATGCGTGTACGTATCCGGAGGAGGCGTGTACGTATCCGTCCTGACAAAGGTGACCGGGTCGTTTGTCATGAAAATCATGACAAACGACCCGGTCACCTTTGTCAGGACGGTCGCCATTGTCGGGACGCGTGCGCTAGACTAGCAGGCGAGAAAAACGCGACCTCGGAGGTGCCCCGTGTCAGACGTGCTCGAGCGGTTCTTGCGCTACGTTCAGGTGGACTCCCAGTCCGATCCGGCCAACATGGACGTCACCCCATCCACGCCGCGCCAGCACGACATGGCGCGCGTCCTGGCGGACGACCTCAGGGCGATTGGCTGCGTGGACGTGACGGCCGACGAGTACGCCTACGTCACGGGCACCCTGCCCGCCTCCGCCGGCGCCGAGGCGGCGCCCGCCCTCATGCTCTGCGCGCACGTGGACTCCTCGCCGGACGCGCCGGCCGCGGGCGTCAAGCCGCACGTCGTGCGCTACGAGGGCGGCCCGCTCGTCGCGGGCGTCGTCGACGGCGAGCCGGTCCAGACCACGCCCGAGCAGGTGCCCGACCTCGCGCACCTCAAGGGCCAGGACATCGTCTGCTCGGACGGCACCACGCTGCTCTCGGCGGACGACAAGGCGGGCGTGGCCGAGATCATGGCCCTTCTCGCCCGCCTGGCGGCCCACCCCGAGCTCCCGCACCCCGCCATCAAGGCGGCCTTCGTGCCGGACGAGGAAATCGGCCACGGTGCCGCGCTGCTCGACCTCGAGGCGCTCGGTGCCCGCTGGGGCTACACCGTCGACGGCGAGACCCTCGGCGAGCTCAACTTCGAGTGCTTCTCGGCGAGCGAGGCCACGGTCCGCGTGCGCGGCGTGATGGTCCATCCGGGCAGCGCCAAGAACGTCATGGTGAACGCCATCACCGTGGCGGCCGAGTATCAGCGGATGATCCCGGCGGCGGAGCGCCCCGAGCACACGGAGGGGCGCGAGGGCTACTACCACCCCACGGACATCGAGGGCACCGCCTCCGAGGTCACGCTCACCTACATCCTGCGCGACTTCGACGCCGAGGACTTCGCGCGGCGCGAGAAGACCATGCATGACGTGGCGGACTTCCTCAACGCCCGCTACGGCGAGGGCACCGTCACCGTGAGCATCCGCGAGCAGTACCGCAACATGGCCGAGAAGTTCGGCCCCGAGGACCGCTGCCTCGTGGACTTTGCCCTTGCCGCCAACCGCGAGGTCGGGATCGAGCCCGTGGTGGTGCCCGCGCGCGGCGGCACCGACGGCGCGCAGCTCACCTTCCGGGGGCTGCCCTGCCCCAACATCGCGACGGGCGGCTACAACGCGCACTCGGTGCGCGAGTTCATCCCCGTGAGCAGCCTCGAGGTGACGGTTGACCTGCTCGAGCGCCTCGTTGCCAAGTTCGCCGCGCCCGCCGGGGCGGGGGAGTAGCGGGATGTGGATCGCCCTTCTCGTGATGGTGGCCGTGGCGGTGCCGCTTGCCTCGATCGCGCTCATGCGGCTTGGCAGCGTGCGCATCACGGAGCGCCATCACAGCCGACATGACACCTACGTCATCCCCGTGGCGTTCACGAGGTCGCTCGTGCTCATGATGGCCTTCATGGGCGTGATGGGGCTCTTCCTGGGCTGGCTCTGCACCTCGAGCGTGTTTGTGGCCGACCCGCCCGAGGTCCTTGCGTTCTTCGACGCGTTCATCGTGACCGCGTTTCTGATCTGGCTCGTGCTCTCCCGCTACAAGGTCTCGACCTTCGAGGGCCATATGGTCGTCACCCCCTTCGCGGGGCATGACGTCGAGGTGCGCTACGACGAGATCGAGCGCATGGAGTGGGTGGGCTTCCGCAAGGCGTCCGGCTACCGCGACCTCGACGTGTGGGCCGGCGGCATGCGTGTGGTGCGCCTGAGCGCGCTTGTGGACCTCGAGCAGATTCTCATGAGCATCGACCGCTTCGACGCGCTCCCGAGCGCTTCCTAGGAGGTATCGCGTGATCAAGCTCGTCCTCTCCGACATGGACAACACCCTCGTCCCCCTTGGTGCCCGCACCGCGAGCCCGCGCACCGTCGAGGCCATCCACGAGGTGCTCGACGCCGGCGTGCGCTTTGGCCCGGCCACCGGGCGCGACTACGTGGAGCTGATGCGCTTCTTCAACATGGACGAGACCTGCTTCATGTCCGGCATCTTCTCCAACGGCAAGCGCGTCCGCGTGGACGGGGAGTACGTCCGCACCGTGACCTTCGACCACGACGTGCTCGTGCGCATCGACGAGGTCCTGCGCCCCGAACAGGGCATGTTCCTCATCTGCTACCCCGCCGAGACCAACCTCCTGAACCCCGCCTACGGGGTGGGCACCACCTCCGAGGAGCTTGCCTTCTTCGAGGGGCTGACGAGCTTCAACGGCGGCGTGGTGGACGAGGTCCCCGACGAGCCCTTCATCGCGGCCACCATCGCCTGCAAGGGCGCGCCCGAGCGCATGGAGCGCTGCCGCGCGCTCATCACCGAGGCGGTGCCGGAGGTCGACATCGTCTCGCCCATCCCGCAGTGGTTTGACGTGCTGCCCAAGGGCGTCTCCAAGGCCGACGGCCTCGAGGTTCTTCTTGACGCGCTGCACATCACGCCCGACGAGGTGGCCGTCTTTGGCGACGCCGAGAACGACCTTGCCATCCTGGGCAAGGTGCGCCACTCCGTCGCCGTGGCAAACGCCACCGAGGAGGTGCTGCGCTGCGCCAACTATCGCGTGGGGGCGAGCGCCGACGAGGGCGTGGCCGACGCGCTCTTTGAGGTTGCCCGCGCCGCCCGCGCCGGAGAGATGCCCGCGTTTCTCTCATGACAAAGGTGCCCGGGGCGTTTGTCAGGTTTTTCAGGAAGGGGTCACATGATCAAGCTCATCGCGTCAGACATGGACGGCACCCTGCTCGATGACGACTCGAAGGTCCCCGAGGAGACCTACGAGCTCGTCTCCGCGCTCGCGGACAAGGGCGTGCGCTTTGTGGCGAGCTCCGGCCGCCGCTACGACACGCTGCGGTGGCTCTTCGAGCCCGTTGCGGACCGGATGGACTACGTGGCCTCGCTCGGCACGCAGGTCTATGCGGACGGTCGGCTGCTCGACCGCGAGGTCTTCTCCACGCTCTCGGTGATGCGCCTCTTTGAGACCACGCAGCTCTTTGACTGCCTGCACCTCGCGCTCTACGACGCCACGCACACCTACCTGCTCAACGACCAGAGCGCCTACCTGCGCGAGCTGGACAAGGACCTCCCCAACGCCGAGCGTGTCTTCGACCCGCCCTCGCCGGACGTGAGCATCATCAAGGCGGCGCTGTGCTGCGAGTACCCAGACCAGCTCATGGACATGGCCTACGTGCTCGAGCGGGAGCTCTCCGAGTGGTTCACCTTCCTGCCGAGCGGCTCGCGCTGGATCGACGTGGTGCCGCGCCACGTGAACAAGGCCACAGGCCTCGAGCAGGTCATGCGCTACTGGGGAATCAGCCCCGACGAGGTGGTGGCCTTTGGCGACTCCATGAACGACTACGCGATGCTGCGCTACGTGGGGCACCCCTACGTGATGGAGAACGCGCGCTACGCCGTGCGCCAGATCGGCCAGCGCGTCATCGGGCGCAACTCCGACCATGCGGTCCAGCGCGTCATGCGCGAGATCTTGGAGGGGCTGTAGGGCGTGGCGCACGCGCTGACGAGAAGGGCGCTCCTCGGCACGGCCGCGCTCGGCGCCGCCTGCGCGGCGGCGGGGCTTTCCGGGTGCGCCGCCGGCGACGACGGGGCCGTGAGCTCCGAGCCCGCCGCCACGAACCCGCTCGCGGGCAAGCTCGGCGGCAAGCTCGTGCTCAGGACCTCGTGCCCGGAGGCGCTCATCAACGCCGCGCTCCCCGCCTTCATGGAGAAGACGGGCGTGGCGGTGCGCATCGTGCCCTGCGCGGACGCCGAGCTGCTCTCCTGGTACGGGAGCGGCTCGGCGGAAGGCACGGGTGACCCCCTCGAGCCTGCCCCCGACGTGGTGTGGGGCGCGGACCCGAGCTGGTACGTTGGGTCGGAGGGCCGCCTCGAGGAGTACATCTCGGGCGAGAACGGCGTCATGCGGGAGGGCTGCCGGAGCGTTGGCGGGCGCATCACGCCCGTGACGCGCGACGTCGCCGTGATCGCGGTGGATGAGGGCGCGGCGGGAGACCTCGACGTCACGGGCTACGAGGCGCTGCTCGACGAGCGCGCGGCCGGCCTCGTGGCGATGGAGGACCCGTCCGCGAGCGCGCGGGGGCTCGCGCACCTGGCGGGCGTTGTCTCAGGCCTCTCCGTACGCGGCGCGGACGCGCCGCGGGAGTGCGTGGGAGGTCTGCTCGCGGGCGGCGCGCTCGTCGTGCGCGAGGACGCGCTCGACGTCTTGGGGCGAGAAGAACGTGCCGTTGCGCTCACGTCCGAGCAGCGCGCCATGCAGGCGCTCCTCCTCGAGCCGCCCGCTCCCGAGCCCGTCTATCCTGCGGAGGGGCCGTGCGTGACCTGCGTCTGCACGGCCATTGTGGCCGGCTGCGCCAACCTCCGGCAGGCGCGCGCCTGGGTTGACTTTGTGACGGGGAGGGAGTGCCAGGAGCGGCTTGCAGCAGACGCGCTCGCGCGGCCGGCGCGCTCCGACGTGGCAGATCCCGAGGGCCTGCCCGACGTGGGGGACCCGGTCGTCCCTGACCGCGCGGCACTTCTCGCCACGTGGGCGAGCGTCCTTGACGGGACGTGGTCGCCGAGCACCGAGGGCGAGGGCGCCTCGGGTGCGGACGCATCATAGGCCGTTTCCGGCGCCGCCCTGGGCGGGTTTTCCGGTCCCCGATGCAGCACGCAAATCACATTACACGACATGATATCGATTTCAGAGTGGTCTTATCAAACTAAGACCAGCAGGCAACTGATAGAGTTGTTACTACCAGTTTATGAGCAGGTTAGAGGCCATAAACGAGCGTTTCTGGGCGGTAACGGACATATTTACCTGCGTAAACCCCGGATTACCGTTTAGCGGCAAAAACCTACCACTCAAAGCGTTCTCCACATTTCCGCGATAACTATGAGGAGAACGTGTATCATGGCTACCGTGACCGCATGCCGCCAAATCGTTGGCAACAAGTTCGGTCTTTCATATTGTCGGGCGTGAGGGAGCGGAATGCATACCTTTGAGGTGAAGAAGGAGTTCCTACTCGACGGAGAGCCGTTCAGGATTCTCTCCGGCTCGATTCACTACTTCCGGGTGCATCCCACAGACTGGCGCCACTCCCTCTACAACCTCAAGGCGATGGGCTTCAACACCGTCGAGACCTACGTGCCGTGGAACCTCCACGAGCCGCGCCCCGGGGAGTTCGACTTCGAGGGCATCTGCGACCTCGCGCGCTTCCTCGACGAGGCGGCGGAGCTCGGCCTGTGGATCATCGTGCGCCCGAGCCCGTTCATCTGCGCGGAGTGGGAGTGGGGCGGCCTGCCCGCGTGGCTGCTCGCCGACCGCTCCATGCGCCCGCGCTCGCGCGACCCGCGCTTCCTCGAGCGCGTGGCCTCCTACTACGACGCGCTCATGCCCATCCTCACCGAGCGCCAGGTCACGCGCGGCGGCAACATCATCATGATGCAGGTGGAGAACGAGTACGGATCCTACGGCGAGGACAAGACCTACCTGCGCGCCATCCGCGACCTCATGACCTCCCGCGGCGTGGACGTGCCCCTCTGCACCTCGGACGGACCGTGGCGCGGGTGCCTGCGCGCCGGCACGCTCATCGATGACGGCGTGCTCGCCACCGGTAACTTTGGCTCTCGCGCCGGCGAGAACTTCGCCCAGCTCAAGGCCTTCCACGAGGAGCACGGCAAGGACTGGCCCCTCATGTGCATGGAGTTCTGGGACGGCTGGTTCAACCGCTGGGGCGAGAACGTCATCACGCGCGACGCCCAGGACCTGGCGGACTCCGTGCGCGAGCTGCTGGAGCTCGGCGGGTCGATCAACCTCTACATGTTCCACGGCGGCACCAACTTTGGCTTCATGAACGGCTGCTCCGCCCGCCACACGCACGACCTGCACCAGGTCACTTCCTATGATTACGACGCCCCCCTGAACGAGGAGGGCAACCCCACCGAGAAGTGGTACAAGCTGCGCGACGTGGTGCGCGACCTCTTCCCGGACAACTGGACTGCCGATCCGCTGGTCAAGGCCGCCGTTGACGTTCCGGCCGAGAAAATCGAGCTCACGGGCCGCGCCGGCCTCTTCGAGAACCTCGACAACCTCGACGCGAGCCCGGTGAGTTCGCTCTACCCGCAGACGATGGAGGACCTGGGCCAGTCCTACGGCTACGTCCTCTACCGCACGCAGATCGAGCGCGACACCTCGGAGCCCGAGCGCATCCGCGTGGTGGACGGCCGCGACCGCGCGCAGGTCTACGTGAACGGCTCGCTCGTGGCCACGCAGTACCAGGAGCACATCGGCGAGGACATCCGCCATGCGCTCCCCGAGAAGGACAACCAGCTCGACGTCCTCGTGGAGAACATGGGCCGCGTGAACTACGGCCACAAGTTCCTTGCCGACACGCAGCGCAAGGGCATCCGCACCGGCGTCTGCGTGGACCTGCACTTCGTCCTGGGCTGGGAGCAGTATCGCCTGCCCCTCGAGGACGTCTCCGGGATCGACTACTCTGCCGGCTGGGCCGAGGGGACGCCGTCCTTCTCGCGCTTCGAGTTCACGCTCGACGAGCCGGCCGACACCTATATAGACACTACGGGCTTTGGCAAGGGCGTCGCTTTTGTCAACGGGACGAACGTGGGAAGGTACTGGGAGATCGGACCCATTGCCACGCTCTACGTGCCCCATGGCATGACGCGCGCCGGCGTCAACGAGCTCGTGCTGTTTGAGACCGAGGGGACGGTGAGCGACTCCATCTCCCTGCGCTCCACACCCCTCATCAGCCACCTCGAGAAAGAAGGAGTTGAGTAGCATGATCGTTGGAGCACGTGTCGACTTCCGCCTGATTCACGGCCAGGTTGGCAACCTCTGGGCGAACGCCCGCCAGGTCAGCCGCTTCATGGTCGTCGACGATCAGGTGTCCGAGGATGCCGTTCAGAAGCAGGTCCTGCGCATGGCCACCCCGGCCACCTGCAAGCTCTCCGTCCTGCCCGTCGAGAAGGCCGCGGCCAACATTCTCGCAGGCAAGTACGACGCACAGCGTCTGTTCATCGTCGTCAAGAAGCCCGAGGTCTACGTCAAGCTTGCCAAGGCCGGCGTGAAGTTCGATGAGATCATCCTCGGCAACATCACCTCGATGAACATCGCCAAGAGCTACAACCGCAACCTCAACTGCGGCCAGGATGACGTCGACGCCCTCACCGAGCTGAGCTCGATGGGCATCCCGATGGTCATCCAGCTGACCCCGCAGAACAACCCGGAGCCCTTCAAGCTCTAGGGACCCAGCTTGGCGCTAAGCGGTGAGGGGAGATGCACCGCGAAGACATAGCGTGTGGTACGTATCGTTCGAGACTGCAAGAAGGAGGAAAAGAACCATGATTCAGTGGTGGCAGATTCTTCTGCTTACGCTCTATGCGGGCTTCCAGATCATGGACGAGCTGCACTGGTACTCCAGCGCCGGCTCCGCCGTGTTCTCCGGCTTCATTACGGGCCTCATCATGGGCGACCTGGCAACGGGTCTTTTCATCGGTGGTAGCATGCAGCTCACCATCCTCGGCGTCGGCACCTTCGGCGGTGCCTCCCGCATCGACGCCAACTCCGGCACCCTGATCGCCACGGCCTTCGCCGTGAGCTCCGGGATGGACCCGGAGCAGGCGCTTGCTGCCCTCGGCGTGCCCGTGGCCGCCATCCTCGTCTACACCGACATCCTCGGTCGTATGGCCAACACCTTCTGGGGTCACGCCTGCGACGCCGACGTCGAGAAGATGGACTGGAACGCCTATAACTTCCACTACTGGATGGGTGCCGTCTCCTGGTGCCTCTCCCGCATGATCCCCGTCTTCCTCGCCCTCGCCTTCGGCCAGGGTCTGGTTGACGCCATCACCGCCGCCCTCAACGGCGACCTCGCCTGGCTCGGCACCGGCCTCACCGTCGCCGGTGGCATGCTGCCGGCCGTCGGCTTCGCCATCCTGCTCCGCTACCTGCCCGTCAAGAAGCACGTGGCGTACCTCATCCTCGGCTTCGTCATTGCTGCCCTTCTCGGCACCGTCTTCACCAACATCGCCGGCGTTGCTGGCGACGTGGCCACGGTTGCCGGCGCGGCTGGCGCCGAGGTTGCCGGTGGCGACTACAACAGCCTGTCCATGCTGACGATCGCCCTCATCGGCTTCGCCCTGGCCTACATCTACTACCAGCAGCACCAGGCTCAGGCGTCCGCGCCCGCCGTTGCCGCTGGCATGGAGGGAGATGACGACGATGAGCTCTAAGACCACCGGCTACAAGCTCACAAAGGCTGACTTCCAGCAGATCAACCGCCGCAACCTCGTCGGCTTCCAGGCTGGCTGGAACTACGAGCGCATGCAGCACTCCGGCTATCTGTGGATCATCCTCCCGCAGCTTCGCAAGATCTATGGGGACAACACCGAGGCCCTGAAGACCGCCTGCCGCACCCAGTGCTCGCCGTTCTTCAACACCTCGAACTTCCTCAACACCATCATCACGGGCATCGACCTCGCCATCGAGGAGACCGAGGGCCTGGAGGGCATGGAGACCGTCGCCTCCCTCAAGACCGGCCTCATGGGCCCGCTCGCCTCCATCGGCGACTCGATCTTCGGCTCGCTGCTCCCGACGATCTTCGGCGCCCTCGCTGCCAACATGGCCATGGAGGGCAACCCGCTCGGCATCTTCATCTGGATTGCCGTGAACATCGTGGTCGACTGGTTCCGCTGCAAGCAGACCTACATCGCCTACGACCAGGGCATGAAGCTCGTCACCACCATGTCCGACCAGCTCAACGCCATCACCGACGCCGCAACCGTCATGGGCGTCTTCATGGTCGGCGCGCTCGTGTCCACCAACGTGGGCATCGTCATCACCGCGCCGATCGACCTCGGCGGCGTCACCGTCGACCTCCAGCACATCGCCAACGTCATCTGCCCCAAGCTCGTCCCGGCGGCGCTCGTTGGCTTCGTGTACTGGCTGCTCGGCAAGAAGGGCATGACCTCGACCAAGGCGATCTTCATCGTCCTGATCCTCGGCATCGTCCTCGGCGCCCTCGGCTGGGTCGCCAAGGGCTAGCCCCAGAGCTCCCTGCGGTGCCCGGCTCGTCCGGGCACTGCGCCCGTCCTTTGGACAACAAGCTGAGCGGGCGCGCATCTCACGGCCCGGGACCGGAGGGTTCCCGCCCTATCTCCCGAGATGCGCGCCCGTTTTCTCTAGAAAGGCAGCTGCGTCGTGCAACCCTACGTCATCGCGTTTCTCGTCCTCGTCATCGCCTACTTCGTCGTGACAGAGGGGGGGAGGCGCTACTACGAGGCCAGGTTCGAGGGCTTCTTCAACACCGGGCACTACGATCAGGCGCTCGCCTCGCTCGACAAGGTCCTCGCCCGCGTGACCATGACGACGTACCGCCAGTACTCCCTTCGCTTCATGTGCTATCAGGCACAGGGCAACGAAGAGATGGCAACGCGCATGATCGAGCTTCTCGTCCGCATGCGCAGCTCCGCCAAGCGGCAGGCGCAGACGCTCGCCATCGCCTTCAACTACTTCACCCAGATCGGCAACAAGGACCGCGCCAAGGAGACGCTCGCCCAACTCAAGGCCTGCAAGGGCGCCGAGGCGGCCGTCGTCACCGACTGCCAGCTCACCTACGACGTCGTCTTCTCCAAGCGCTACGACTACATCCAGCAGATGGAGGGGATGCTCGAGAGCGCCTCTCCGGAGCTCAAGGGCAAGCTCTGCTTCCTCCTGTGGAAGCAGTACGCCAACAAGGGCGACAAGACCCACGCCAAGCGCTACAAGCGACAGTTTGAAGAACTTACGAATTTGACCACGACCCGGCGTTCGTCGTAAAACGCGCGCCGGTCACGATACACTAGCGGAACGCTGGTTATAAACCAGTTTACATCGAGTCCTCGGCGGGGCCGGGGAGAGGAAGAAAGGGAGCTACCATGATCGGATTCATCCTTACGGGCCACGGCCAGTTCTCCAACGGCCTCAAGAGCGCGCTCGACATGATTGCGGGCCCGCAGCAGGCCTTCGAGATCGTTCCCTTTGAGGAGTCGGGCGCCGGCGAGTACGGCGACAAGCTCCGCGAGGCCGTCAAGGCCATGCGCGCCCAGACCGACGGCGTCCTCGTCTTCTGCGACCTCATGGGCGGCACCCCGTTCAACCAGTCGATGATGATCACGGCCGAGCAGGACAACATCTCCGTCGTGGCCGGCACCAACCTGCCGATGCTCATCGACATCGTGATGTCGCGCACCGAGGACTCCACGATCGAGGATCTGGTCTCCGAGGCCGTCGAGGTGGGCAAGGAGGGCGTCTGCCACATGGCGCTCACCGCCGGCTCCGACGACGAGGATGAGGACGGCGAGGGGATCTAGGCCCGCGCCCACGGCGCGTCCGAGCCGCACGATGCGAAAGGGGGAGAGATGGTGTCAAGGCCAAAGAAGCAGCCGCTCTACGACCAGCTGGTCGACATCCTGACCGAGAAGATCGATCAGGAGTTCAGGCCCGGCGACCTTCTCCCCTCCGAGCGCGTGCTCTCGGAGCGCTACGGCCTCTCGCGCACCACGGTCCGTCTCGCCCTGAGCGAGCTCGAGCGACTCGGGCTCGTGGTGCGCCAGCACGGCAGGGGGACCTTCGTGGCCGACCGCTCAACGCAGGCCACCAACCTCATGCAGTCCTACAGCTTCACCGAGCACATGCGCTCGCTGGGGCGCGTCCCCGAGACCACGATCCTCGAGTTCTCCGAGACCGACGCCGACAAGAACCTCGCGGAGCGCATGGGCGTCCGCCTGGGGGAGCGCCTGTTCAAGCTCAAGCGCCTGCGCTCCGCGGACGCCACGCCCATGATGGTCGAGCTCTCGTACCTGCCGCTGCGCAAGTTCATGACGCTCAAGCGCGCCCTTCTCGACAGCATGCCGCTCTACGAGATCATCGAGAACGTCTATCACGAGAAGATCCGCGTGGCCGAGGAGGAATTCTTCGCAAGCGTGGCGCGTCCCGCCGATGCCCACCTGCTCGACATCTCCGAGGGCGCGCCCGTGCTCGATCTCGTGCGCACGACCTACAACACGAGTAACGAGGTCATCGAGTACACGCTCTCCGTCGCCCGCGCAGACCAGTTCAAGTACAAGGTCTACCACCAGCGTCTTCCCTAGCGTGCAAAAGCGACAGTCGCTTTTGCACGGTCCCGTCGATTCGAAAGGAGCACGCAATGTTTGAGAAGAGCAAGGAGGAGCTCGCCTCCCTTGGCGCTGACATCACCACCGCCGAGATCGCGCAGCAGCCCGAGCTCTGGAGGGACACCCTCAACATCTACAAGACCAACCTGGATGCCATCGAGGCCTTCCTCGCGGAGGCGCGCGCTATGGGCGAGGGCCGTCTCTCCGTCGTCTTCACCGGCGCCGGCACCTCCGACTACGTGGGCGACACGGCGGCCCCCTACCTGCGCCATGCGGGCGACGCCTCGCTCTACGACTTCAAGCCCGTGGCTACCACGGACATCGTCTCCGCTCCGCGCGACTTCCTGAACCCCGACGAGCCCACGCTGCTCGTCTCGTTTGCGCGCTCCGGCAACAGCCCCGAGTCCCTGGCGGCCGTCGAGATCGCCGGGAAGTTCGTGAAGAACGTCCGCTTCCTCAACATCACCTGCGCCCCCGAGGGCAAGCTCGCCGTCGAGTCCGCGGACGACCCGCGCGCGCTCACGCTGCTCATCCCGCGCGCCAACGACAAGGGCTTTGCCATGACCGGCTCCTACAGCTGCATGACGCTGCTCTCCACGCTCATCTTCGATACCGCGTCGATCGACGAGAAGGCCGCCTGGGTCGAGCAGATTGCCAAGATGGGCGAGGAGGTCGTGTCCCGCGAGGACGAGGTCGCCGCGTTCCTGGCCGGCGACTTCAACCGCGTGACCTACCTCGGATCGGGCTCCTTCGTGGGCCTTGCCCAGGAGAGCCAGCTCAAGATCCTCGAGCTCGCGCACGGCCTCGTGGCCACCTCCTGGGACAGCTCCATGGGCTATCGCCACGGGCCCAAGTCCTTTGTCGACGACAAGACCCTCGTCTTCGTCTACATGAACAACGACGAGTACACCCGCCAGTATGACCTCGATATCCTGAACGAGATCGGCGGCGACAAGATCGCGCAGAAGACCATCGCCGTCCAGCAGGACTGCGGCCCGGTCTTCGAGGGCGAGTCCTTCACCTTCGCCGGCTATGACGCGCTGCCCGAGGGCTACCTCGCGCTGCCGTTCATCATGGTCGCGCAGACGGTGTCGCTGCTCAACTCCGTGCGCGTGGGCAACACGCCCGACACCCCGTCGCCGACGGGCACCGTCAACCGCGTGGTCAAGGGCGTCACCATCCACCCGTTCGCAGGGTAACTAACCCGTCCGGCCTTCCCAGGCACCCGATCTTCTCGCTCGGGCGTTCGGCCATGACCCTAAGGTCTATGGCCTCCGCCTTCGCGAGAATCTCGAGCACCTGGAAAGGCCGTCTTCGTAGTCGTTGCATTCGAGCCATCAAGGAGGTTGCATCAATGAGCACGTTTGCTATCAAGGCCGACCGCTTCGTACTCCCCGGCGCCACCATGCAGGGCGGCTACCTCACCGTCGAGGACGGGAAGTTCGGCATGTGGTCCGCCGACGCCCCGGACTGCGAGGTCCGCGACCTCACGGGCTGCGTCGTGGGCCCGGGCCTCGTTGACACGCACATCCACGGCTTCTTCAACCACGCGACCACCGACCGCGAGGCCGAGGGCATCAACGCCTCGAGCGTCGAGCTCGCTCGCCGCGGCACCACCTGCTGGCTGCCCACCACCTTCACCGAGTCCGTCGAGCAGATCGAGGGCTCCTGCGCCGCCATCGCCCAGGCGGACGAGGGACGCGAGGAGGGCTTCGTGGGTGCGCGCATCGGCGGCATCTACCTTGAGGGGCCGTTCTTCACGGAGGCCCACGTGGGCGCCCAGAACCCCGCCTACCTCATTGACCCCTCGGTCGAGGTCTTCGAGCGCTGGCAGGAGGTCGCCGGCGGGCGCATCGTCAAGAGCGCCCTCGCGGCCGAGCGCGCGGGCGCGTGCCCGTACTGCGCCGCGCTTGCCGCCATGGGCGTGGTGACCTCCATCGGCCACTCCGACGCCACCTATGACGAGACCCTCGCCGCCGTGAACGCGGGCGCGAGCTGCTTCGTGCACACCTACAACGGCCAGCGCGGCCTGCATCACCGCGACCCGGGCGTGACGGGCGCCGCCATGACCACCAAGAACACCTACGCCGAGATCATCTGCGACGGCCGCCACGTCGTGCCGGCCGCCATCAAGGCGCTCGTGGACGCCAAGGGCTGGGAGCACACGGTCCTCATCACGGACTGCCTGGGCTGTGGCGGCATGCCGGAGGGCGACTACATGTCCGGCGGCCTGCCCGTGGTCATGAAGGGCGGCCTCTGCTACCTGAGAAACGGGGACGGCACCACCGGGTCGATCGCCGGCTCCGTGCTCACGCTCGCCGAGGGCGTCAAGAACATGGTGGACTGGCAGATCGTGACCGCCGAGCAGGCCATCCGCATGGCCACCGAGGTCGCCGCCCGCTCCGCGCGCATCGACGACCGCTTTGGCCTCATCCTGCCCGGCCGCGACGCCGACCTCACGGTCTTCAACGCCGACATGACCCTCGCGACCACCTTCGTGGGGGGCGTCGAGGTCAAGTAGCGGCGTCACGGCTGACAGTGCGCCCCCCTGCGTCACGTTCTTCTCGCCAACAGCGGTTTTGTTGTCGGGGGCGCGCAGGGGGCGCACTCTTTTCAACGGCAATGCCGGCGATGCCGGTCCTGGGGAAAGGAGAGAGCATGGGCAACACGGCAGCGCGCTTCAAGGCGGAGGTCCTGCGCCGCCTGGATGAGGTCCTCGACGGCCAGGAGGACGCCCTGCATAGGGCTGCGGTCATCTTTGCCGACACCGTCGAGCGCGGCGGCATCATCCGCGCCTTTGGCTCCGGCCACAGCCACGCCAACGCGCTCGAGATCTGCGGGCGCGCCGGCGGCTACATCCAGACCAAGGTGGTGCGCGAGCCCGCCTGGGGCATCTACGAGATGATCGACGGCGTGGGGGACCAGTTCTGGCTCAAGCTGGACCTGCGCCCCGAGGACTGCCTCGTGGTAATCTCCAACTCCGGCCGCAACCCGCTGCCGGTGGAGCTGGCGACGCATGCGCGGGAGGCCGGGGTGCCCGTTATCGCCGTGACCGCGGTTGAGGTCTCTCGCGCCGGCACCTCGCGCGCCAAGTCCGGCAAGCGCCTCTTCGAGTGCGCCGACGTGGTGCTGGACAACAAGTCCTCCTTCGGCGACGCGGCGCTGGAGGTGGAGGGCCTCTCCACGCGCGTGGGCGGCACCTCGCTCTACACGGGCTGCCTGCTTCTGGACTGTGCGGTCATGGAGTCGATTGACATCCTGCTTGAGCGTGGCGTCCAGCCGCCGCTCTTCATGAGCGCCAACGTGGACGGAGGCCCCGAGTTCAACCAGCGCCTCCTCGACCAGTTCAAGGAGCGCCTGGCAGAGTACTAGCGTCGGGCGAGAAGAACGTGCGGCGTGCGGGCGGCGGCTCCGGGTGCTCCGGGCCGTCGCCCGTTGTTCTCAAAAACGGGGTCGTGGCAGCTTGGCGGCAGGCGGCGTTGCCGAAGATGGGGTTGTGGCAGGAGGTCCTTCTCGCCATCTGGCGTTTCTCTGGCGCGTGTTGTCGAATTGGGGGTTATGGCAGAGGGTTTTCTGCCATAACCCCCACCGCCGCAACGCCGAGGAGCCTCTGGCTGCCATAACCCCATTTTCAGAAGCGGGACAACCGCCGCGGGTCGAGAGCGGCGGCAGAGCGTACCCGCGTGGCCTCGACGAACCCCCCCAACCGGGAAAACGCGAGAAGGACGTGCGTGAGTGCGCGGCAACTCGGGGGTGGTCGTGCGCACGAAAAAGCCCGAAGGTCGCATGACCTCCGGGCTGACTGTGTATGGTCGCGGGGGCAGGATTTGAACCTACGACCTTCGGGTTATGAGCCCGACGAGCTACCAGACTGCTCCACCCCGCAATTGGGTGCACTGCGTGCGTGCAAGAAACAACTATATCGACCGGACATCTGTTGCGCAAGGATGGGTTCGAATTGTGAACGCTTCTCCATATTTGAAGCAGTGAGGGGCGCGGTCGCACGTTCTTCTCGCCCGCGTCTGCACCGATGTCTGGCGGCGAGAAGGCGCCCCGCAGCGGAAGGAGGCTGCGGGGCGCCCGGCGTTCGAGAGATGGGAGGCTAGTGACGGCGCCTTATCACCGCGGCCGCGGCTGCGGCGACGATGCCGGACCCGCCCAGCACGGCGGGGGCGAGCAGCGATGCGTCGCCGGTTGCCGGCAGGGCGGCCTTCTTGGCGCGTCTGCCGGAGGCCTGCGCGCCCTTCTTTGTCGCGCTGCCCGATGAGGGGGATGCGCCCGACCCGGAATCGCGGCCGGAGCCCTGGTTCCCGGAGCCGTCTGAGCCGCTGGGGGTTCCAGGGTTGGTGCCGGGGGTCCCGGAGTGAGTTCCCGGGTCATCCGGGCTGCCCGAGCCGCCGTGGTCGTCCGGTGCTCCGGGGTTGTCCGAGCCGCCGTGGTCGTCCGGGTCTCCCGGCTCGCTCGGGTCCGTCGGCTCGCCCGTCCCGCCGTCGCCGGGCTCGTGCGTGCTCGACTCGGCCTCCCAGAGGGCGACGAGCGTCTCGTCAGGGGCGGCCGGGGTGAGCGTTACCGTGTCTCCGGGCTGGTAGACGGTGCCGTCAGAGGCCTTCCAGCCCTTGAAGGCATGGCCCTCGCGCGCGGGCGCCGCGGCGGCCACGAAGCTCTTCTCGGGGTTGGACGCCCCGGTGCGCCAGCTGATGCCAAAGGTCGAGCGCTCGGTCTCGGGCGTGACGTCCCCGCCGGCCGCGTCGTAGGCGAGCGAGCAGGTCTTGTCCCAGACCGCGTAGAGCGTGTTGTCAGGGCAGGTGCCCGTCGCCGTATCCGCCTGTGAGACCTCGAAGGTGTCCTCGTAGTAGCCAAACATGCCCAGCGGGGACTCGTCCGCCGAGGGCGTGCTCGCCGCACCGCGATACATCCTGCGCGGCGGGTACCCGTTGAGGAACTCGGCATCCCTCCAGAAGAGGAAGACGTAGCCCTCGCGGACGGGGATGGTGTCGGTGACGTCAAAGGTGGCGGAGGAGGGAGGGTCCACGGTCCCCGTGGCCCAGACATGTGCGGGCCCGATCACCTTGCTCACCTTGGTGTTAGGCTGGCCATCGATGGTGCCGCCCGTGGCGTTGTAGCGCATCGTGGCCTCATAGCGCGGCGTCGGCGGGTCAACCACGGTGACCTTGTAGCCCACGTTGAGGACGGTCGTGGCGGTGTCGCCGTCGTCCGCCCTGCCCGAGATGGTGATCTTGAAGTAGGCGTAGACCGGCGTGTCCGCGGGCGTCGCCTTTACGCCCTCAAACTCGAATGAGGCCATTCCCCGGGAGTTGGGGCTGCCCGCGGAGGTGAAGAGGTAGCCGGAGCCCGGGTAGCCCCCCGCCGGGTAGTACGTCGACCCCACGGACTGCCCGTAGGGGGACATGGAGATGGTGGTGATCTGGTAGGTCTTGGTCAGCGCCTCGCCGCCCAGGCCGCCATAGTTCTGCTTGGTGAAGTGCGTGAGCAGCGGGTTGGCTGAGTCCGAGACCGACTGCCCCTTGACAATCACGACCTCTCCGTACTCCCCGGGACGCGGGTAGGTGTTGCCCGGCGTGTCAAGGCTCCCGTCGGGGGAGTCGTTGGGGTTGATGCGCAGGACGTGGTCCGCGTCGGCGTCCGTGGGAAAGACGCTCGAGGCTACGCGCGACTGCGCGGAGTCGTCAGGCGGCAGCTCCACGATGTTTTCGCAGGAGAGCGAGGGCTCCTCTTCCTCTTCTTCCAGGGGCTCCTCCTCTTCAGCTGTCTCGGCGAGGGTGTTGGTGGGCAGGGCGAACGCCCCTGCCGCAAATGCGAGCAGGAGGGCCAGGGCAAGGGCCCCAAGGCGCTGCGGTAGACGCTTCATCTGTGTTCCTTCCACGGTGTGAGGACGAGTTCTCACAGCGTAGGGGATGACGCAGCGTCTCCGGCAAGCGCCGCCTGCGCGGAAGGGGGCGCTGCGGGCAAAAAGGCGCCGCCCCCGCACGTGAGCGATGCGGGGGCGGCTGGGGCGCCCTTTTCCGAGGGAGCTACTCGGATGGGCTGGGGCGCCAGGACAAGGCGGCTGCCGTCGCGCTACCCGTGGGGGTGAGGAGACGCGTGACGGCCGGGGAGTTGCCGCGTGTCCGATGGAGAGTCGGAGGTGCCTCTGCCATGTCGGGCGTATGGGGCAAGCCCCATCTGGCCACGTCCGACGGGACCCACGGTACCCCGTGACGCAGCGTTCCCGTCAAGGACAAAAGAGAAAAGTTTTGCGGCCCCGCGGCCTGAGGGGCGAGAAGAACCGTCGGGCCGCGGGGTTTCCGCGACGTTTCTGGGGCGCAAACGCGGGTTTCGCGCCGGCTACCAACGTTTCCGGCTCGGCGCGATGCCGTTAACGGCGGCGCGTCCTTCTCGGCGGGCGCGGTGCGGGATGGCAGTATCTGCCGCGTAGTGTCCGCACGACAGGGGAGGTCGTCATGTATGACACGGGATCTACCGCCTTCATGCTCGTCTGCACCATGCTCGTCCTGTTTATGACCCCGGGGCTCGCGTTCTTCTATGGTGGCCTGGCGCGCCGCAAGAACGTGGTCAACACGATGCTCATGTGCTTTGCCGTGATTGGCGTCGTGGGCATCGCCTGGGTTCTGGCCGGCTGGTCCTTCGCCTACGGGGGCGACGGCTCGCTTTCGTGGTTTGGCGGGTTTGACCAGCTGGGGCTTGCCGGGCTCGTCTCCGGCATGCTCGCCGAGGCGGCCGCCGTCCCGGACGGCGCGGTCTATCCCGCGCTCGTGGACGTGTGCTTCCAGATGGCCTTTGCCATGATCACGGCCGCCATCGTCACGGGCTCGGTGGCCGGGCGCATGAGGTTTGGCGCGATCATTGCCTTCATCGCCGCGTGGTCGCTCGTGGTGTACGCGCCGCTCGCCCACATGGTCTGGGGCGGCGAGGGCTCGCTCATCGGGGACGTCATCGGGGCGCTGGACTTTGCCGGCGGCGACGTGGTCCACATCAGCTCCGGCGTGACGGGCCTCATCCTGTGCCTGTTCCTCGGCGGGCGCAAGGGCTTTGGCCTCAAGAGCTACCGGCCGCACAACGTGCCGTTCGTCGCGCTTGGCGCGGGCCTGCTCTGGCTCGGGTGGTTTGGCTTCAACGGCGGCTCCGAGTTCGCGGCGGACGAGGTGGCGGCCCTGGCGATTCTCAACACCGTGGTCTCCAGCGCGGCGGGCCTCGTCTCCTGGCTCGTGACCGAGCGCGTGGCAACCGGCAAGCCCACGCTCGTGGGCGCCTGCACGGGCCTGGTGGCCGGTCTCGTGGTGGTGACGCCGGGGGCGGGCTTTGTGGAGCCGTGGGCCGCGGTCGTGATGGGACTTCTCGTCTCTCCTGTCTGCTACCTGGCCATCTCCAGGCTCAAGGCGCACTTTGGCTATGACGACGCGCTCGACGCCTTTGGCTGCCACGGCGTGGGCGGCATCCTTGGCGGCGTGCTCACGGGCCTCTTCTGCGTGCCGGAGCTCTCCTGGACCGAGGCGGGCGGCCTGCTTTACACCGGTGACGCGTCGCTGCTGGTGAGCCAGGTCGTAGGCATTCTGGTCACGCTCGTGATCGTGGTCGTGCTCGACCTTGTGCTCGTGGCCGCGGTGCGCGCCGCCTTTGGCGGAAGCCTGCGCGTGAGCGAGCACGACGAGGCGCTTGGCCTTGACGTGGCCGCGCACGGCGAGAGCGCCTACCCCGCCTTCACCGGACTCGACGCATAGGGAGCGTGCATCATGAAGAAGGTAACCGCCATCATCCGTCCGGAGAAGCTCGAGGAGCTCAAGGACGCGCTCAACGAAAAGGGCATCCACGGCATGACCGTCTACGAGGTCATGGGCTGCGGCAGCCAGCACGGCTGGACCGAGTACTATCGCGGCAAGGAGGTCATGCTCAACATGATCCCCAAGGTGAAAGTTGAGCTCGTGGTCAACAACGCGCAGGTTGACGACCTGATTGGGCTCGTCTGCGACGTGGCCCGCACCGGCGAGGTGGGCGACGGCAAGATCTTTGTCTACCCCGTGGAGGAGTGCGTGCGCATCCGTACCGGCGAGCGCGGTGTCAAGGCCGTGTAGGGGGCGCTGCGGGCCGGGCGCGCTGCGTAAATCCGGGTCGTGGCAATTTCCCCGCCGCCGGCGTTGCGCGGATGGGGGTTATGGCAGCCCGCACTTCTCGCCACCTGCGGTTCTTCTCGCCCGCGTTGTCCAGATTGGGGTTGTGGCAGCGAGATTTCTGCCATAACCCCAATCTGGACAACGCCCCGCGGCGCCAGATTGCCATAACCCCGATTCCCGCAACGCGCCGAGTTGACCCTACTCCAGGCCGTATGCCTCGACGGGCACGACGTCCCATCCGTCATCGATGGCCTGGGGCGCGGCGGCGGGGGAGTTCCTCTCGCCGCGCGCACGCTCGCGGGCGCGACCGTCCCAGTGGACGCCGTCGATGCGCTCGAGCTCCTCATAGAGCGCCCGGCGCCGTGAGCGTCGCAGCTCGGCGACCTTGCGGGTCACGCGATGCTGGGGCAGCCCGAGCTCTTGGCGGAGGATGTCGGCAAGCCCGTCCATGTAGGCGAGGCTGCGGTACTGGACCTTCGTTACCACGTGCTCGGTGAGCCCAATGGCCGCGAGCTCGGTGCTTCGCGCGGCGTCTCGCGCGTGGGCCTGCTCGGTCGCGTGGTCGCGGCCGTCGTACTCGACTGCGGCGATGCGCGGCGCGCCTCCCGCCTCGCCCGCACGGCCGCGGAGCAGGATGTCGGGCTTTCTCACCCCCGTCCTCATTCGGTCGTGCACGCGGCGCACCTTGAGCGGCTCGTTCATGGAGAGCACCTCGAGCCCGTATCCTCCAAGCGACCTCCTCAGCCCCAGGCGGAGCGAGAGCTTTGTCTCACGGGGAGAGCCCGATCGCACGCAGGCGTGGCGCAGCGCACGGCGCACCCGCTGGGTTCCACGCTCCGCTCCGAGGGCGTCGAGGTGCTCGCGGATGCGCTCGGGCGTGGTGAGAGGCGCCCTTCGCTGGAACATCCCCTTCTCCGACGTGGGGTCGATGGCGTAGATGCCAAGAAGCTCCGAGAGCAGGTAGATGAGCTCGAGGTCCGTGAGCTGTGGCGCCATGACCACAGGGAGGTGCTCGGGCGAGATGCACCGCACGCCCGGGGCAACCTCAAAGGCGGACCCAGGCGGAAGGTCGGGGGAGGCGCGGGTGTGGACCAGCGATCTTCTCGCTCGAGGCGTCCCCTGCGAGACGAGCAGGTGAAGGGGCTTGCTCGCTTGGGCCAGCTCGGGGACGGTCTGGATGAGTCGCGCAGTTTCCGCGTTGTCCGGTACTTGCCCGGGAACGTTGCCGTCACAGCGTCCCCCTTTTCGAGACGCCAGCGCAGCCGCTTGCTGCGCATCGCCTCCAGGGCCGTGGTATGCGAGAGAAGGATGCTCATGGCTTGAGGCTAGGGCATCGCCTCGGCGTGGGGGTTTAGATTCGAAGAAAGCTGTTCTCGCAGCTGACGGGCTGCTGTCGCGGTGCTGACGAGAAAGGCCATCTGCGCAGGTCAGTTCACTTGACATAAGTTAATGGAATGAAATAGTGAACTATTATTTGTGGAGGGAACGTGTTGCGAGCGCCGCGGCTCGGCGCCGTTGTCAAAATTGGGGCCGTGGCAGCCTGGCGCCGAGGCGCGTTGCGAAGATCGGGGTCGTGGCAGAAATCGCGCTGCCACGACCCCGTTTTCCGCAACAGCGCCGAGAAGAACCGCAGGTGGCGAGAAGTGCGGGCTGCCATAACCCCCACCCGCGCAACGCCGGCGGCGGGGGAATTGCCACGACTCCGATTTACGTAGCGGGTCAAACCCTACAGGTCCGCAGCCGTGACGATTTCCTGGGGGATGAGCCGCGCTCCCTCCACGACGGCGCGCAGGTACGCGGCCTCCTTTGGCTTGAGGACGGGCTCCAGCAGCTCGAGCCCCTCGATGCGCACGCCGCCCTGGTCCGTCTCCTCGTTTTCCAGCGGATCGGGGAAGCGCCTCATCGCGCGCCTCAGCATGAGGCGATACGCAGGGACGAACGGCTCCACCCCGAAGCGCCCGTCGGCCAGGGAGGCGAGCTTGGCCAGGATGGAGAGTCCGGCGCGGTCGATGTCGCCCCAGTAGAGCACGCGCACGTCCTCGGCCCCGAGCGAGGCGATGAGGTCGGGCAGCTTGTGCGGGTCGTCCACGATGTAGCCGTTGCCAAAGACCACGCCGTGGACCCGCTCGTCGAGGATGCGCTTGCGGCCCTCCAGGAACATCGCGTTTCTCATGTTGACCCAGGGGTCAAGGTTCTCGGAGACAACGAGCCGCAGGTGGCGGTGGTGCTTGGGGATGTGGTGCATGAGCTCGAGCTTGGTCTGCGGGCGCGTGGCCACCGCGTCCGAGAGGCCCATGAGGTGGAGCAGCTTGCGGCCGTCCGAGTCAAGCGCCAGGAACTTCTCGTCCCCGAAGAGGCGGTAGGAGAGCTCGCGCGTGCTGAGGGTGCCGTCGCCAATGGAGACCGATTCCGCGAGCGCGGAGTCGAGGGCACGGAGCTCGCGCTCAAAGCGGACGTAGGCGTCGGGCGTGCTGAGCAGCCAGCCGTTGATCCACAGGCGCGGGTCGAGGTCGATGATCTTGCGGCGGATGTCCTCGAGCTCGGGCGTCTGCTTGCGTACGGTGTCCAGGCCGGAGAGGCTGCGGGCGGGCCGGCGCGCGGGAGGCCGGGGGCGCTCCGCGCGGGCGATGGCCTGGGGGCGGTCCCCCGGCCGGGCGTTCTTCTCGCCTGTGCCCTTCTCGCGCACGCCCTTCTTGCCCGTGTCCTTTGGCGGTGTTCCGCCGGCGAGAAGAACGTAGCCCTCGCCGCCCTTCTCCCGCTCAAGCACGTGCAGGTCGAGCAGGGCCTTGAGCGTGAGCTCGCCCGTCCCGTACTTGGTGAGGACGCCCATCACGTCGTCTCGTCCGAGCGGGTTCTTGCGCAGGCGGACGAGCCCGCTTGCGATGCCGCCCGAGACGCTGCGCTGCTGAACGGGCAGCTCCCTGCTGAGGAGCTTTGCCAGGGAGACGATCGCGTCGTGCTCCTGCTCGGTGAGTTTCTGTGCCATGGGTGCCTTTCTTTGGGGGTTGCTCAGTACAGGATAGCGTTTCGGGCGGTGCGGGCATGCGGATGGCGGCCATTAGCTCGCAGCTAATGAATTCCTTCTTTTGCCCTGATAGGCTGCAGCCATCAGGACCAATTCGTCGAAAGAACGGGTGGTATCAATGAGTAAGCTTGCTCCAATTCCCCGTCGCTGTCTCGCCGCCACGCTTGCGCTGGCCGCCGCGTTGGCTCCGTTTGCCCTCTCCGGGTGCGGAGGGACGTCGTCTTCCGCGGAAGATTCGACTCCCGCCGAGGAACAGCCCGCCGAGAGCCAGGTTTCCGAGCCGACGCAGTCTGACTATGCGGTCACCATCGATGGGTCGACGGTGACGACTGACTACGAGGGAGCCCCTGCGATCATCGTCGATTACACTTTTACCAACAACTCTGACGAGGACACGTCCTTTGCGGTTGCGTGCGCTCAGAAGGCGTTCCAGAACGGGGTTCAGCTTGAGAGCGCGATTGTGACCGAGGACCTTGGGAATGGTTACATGGCAGAGATAAAGCCTGGTTCTACGACCACGGCGCGCATTGCCTATAGCCTGACGGATGAGTCCGACGTCACCGTCGAGGTCCAGGAGCTCTTCTCGCTTGATGATACGATGCTCGCGGAGGCCACGTTCTCGGTCGCGTAGAGAACGCGCAGGCGGAGAGGGGTGCGATGCCATGGCGGAACGACTGACTGAGGAGCTGCTCGACGAGCTCCTCTCCACCTCCGACCTCGAGGGCTACCTCGAGGAGCACGAGCCGGGTGGCCGCACGCTCTCCGAGTACCTGCGGCAGCTCCTTGCCGAGAAGGGGCTCGAGCGCTCGCGCGTGGTGCGCATGGCCAACCTCAACGACACCTTTGGCTATCAGATCTTTCAGGGCACGCGCCATCCGAGCAGGGACAAAGTTCTACAGATCGCCTTTGCCATGGCCCTCACGCTGCGCGAGACCAACCGCGCGCTCAAGGCCTCCGGCGCGAACGAGCTCTACTGCAAGGACCGCCGCGACGCAATCATCATCTTCTGCCTCGACCGCGGCTGCTCGCTCCAGAAGGTGAACGAGGAGCTCTATCGCTTTGGCGAGCGGACCATCTGTTAGGGTCTGCGATTCTGGCGCGTTGCCGATTTGGGGGTCGTGGCAGGATTTGGGCTGCCACGACCCCGCATTTGGCAACAGGAGCGAGAAGAACCCCAGCTCGCGAGAAGTGCCGGCTGCCATAACCCCGCTTTTCTCAACGCGTGCCGAGACGAGGTTGCCACGACTCCAGATTGCGCAGCGGCCCCGTGGGGCGGACGCCGATCTGTCTGGCCCCTCTGCTAGGATTGCCACATGGAGACACACGAAGACACCCTCGAAGAGGACCTGGCGCGCTACCTCGACTCGCTCGGGCGCGAGGACTCGTATCGCGTCGACGCCGTGCTCAAGGAGGGCCCGCTCGAGACTACGCAGCGCGTCTTCTTTGTGGGGAGGAGCGGCGCCGAGCTGGGACCGTTCGTGCGCAAGTACCTGAGCGCCGAGTCCGGGCTGGGCGGCGCGTACGAGGAGGTGCTCGCGGCGCAGCGGCGGGGCGTGGCCCTTCCGCATCTGCCGCGCATCCTCGAATGCTACCGCCGGGACGAGAGGATCGTCGTCGTGATGGAGTGCGTGCGCGGGGAGACGCTGGCCGCGCGCGTGGCCCGGGCCGAGGGGCCTTACGAGCGGCTCGTTCTTCTCGCCCGCGTGTTCCCGGAGCTCTGCGATGCCGTGAGCGAGCTGCACGAGCGGCTGAGCCCGCCGGTCATCCATCGCGACCTCAAGCCGGAGAACGTCATGGTCTCCGATGCTGGGGTCACCCTCATTGACCTGGGAATCGCTCGTGCGTTCCGGCAGGGAGGCGAGCGGGACACCACGCACTTTGGCACGCGCGCCTACGCGCCGCCCGAGCAGTTCGGCTTTGGGCAGACGGATGCGCGGAGCGACGTCTACGCGCTCGGCATGCTGCTCTTCTTCTGCGCCGCGGGCCGGGAGCCCGTGGCGCGTGACCGCGAGCGCGGCTTTGTGGACGCGGGCGTCCCCGAGCCGCTATGCCTCGTCATCGTTCGCGCGACCCAGCTTGATCCCGCGGCGCGCTATGCCACGGTCCGTGAGCTGCGCGACGCGCTCGTGTCCGCGCTCGGCGACGTGACGCGCGGGAGGGAATCTTCGCCCACGGAGGAGCCGCCGAGCTTTGAGCCCGCGCGACCGTCGCCTGGGGCGCTGCTCGCGCGGGTTCCGCGCTGGCTGGGGGCGGTCTGGAACCTTGCGGTGCTCTCGGCGTGTGGCCTCTGCATCATGGGATGCGTGATGGGGTTTGTCCAGCCCACGCCCGAGAACGCGAGGTGGCCCGTCTGGTACCGGTTCTTCTCGTACCTCGTGTTCCTGATGCCGGCGTTTGTGATCGCCTGCTACCTGATGCTCGACCGCCGGCCGCTGCGCAGGGAGATTCCCCTGCTTGCGCAGCTCACCGTGGGGCGGGAGACCCGCGTGGGGCTCCTTGCCATCCTGGGGCTGCTCGTCCTGTGGATTCTGGCCTCGCTGGTCGCGCGGGTCTAGCCGGCCTGTCGGATGGACGCCTCCAGCGCCTTAACGTCGCCGGTGAAGTGGAACGCGCGCATGCCGGCGATGCGTGCGCCCGCGCAGTTGTCCGCGTTGTCGTCCACGAAGAGGCACTCCGCCGGGTCAAGGCGATAACGCAGGCAGAGCAGGCGGAAGATCGCCGGGTCCGGCTTCATGATGCGCTCCTTGGCCGAGACCACGCAGCCGTCCAGGTATGGCGTGACGGGCGCGTGGCGGAGCTGGTCCATGATGCGGGTGTTGGCGTTGGAGAGCACGTAGATGCCATAGCCCTCCTGCTTGAGGCGGATTCCGAGCTCGTTGGTGCCGGCGATGGGCTCGGAGTGCTCCGGCCAGTGGTCAAAGCACTCGTTGAGGTTGGGGTGCAGGCGCTCGGGCAGGTGGGCGAGCGCGTAGCGGCGCATGGTCTCGCGGTCGATGGTGCCCGAGTCCAGAAGCGACCACATCGTGCTGCCGAAGAGCGCGCCGTCGAGCAGCTCCGCGTCTTCCGGCGTGTCCGTGAAGAGGCGCGCGAAGTACGGCCCGTCAAAGGTCATGAGCACGTTGCCCATGTCAAAGATGACGTTGCGGATAGGCGTGCTCTCGCTGCCGGGCATGATGCCTCCTCTGTCGTGGCCGCTGGGGAAAGTATATCCCGTTGACGTGCGGCCTGCGGGCGGATGCCGGAGCGCGGCTCTTCTCGCCGCGCGGTTAGAAAAGGCTGCTCGTTGCGTGCCCTTCTGATAAGCGGGTTAGAGATTGCCGGTCGTTGCGGGGAGTGGGGCCGCGCTGCTTAAGAAAGGCCGCGCATTGCAGCCCGGAAGGGCCGGTTGCCCCGAGCCGCTCTCCTGGCAGGCGAGAAGTGCTTAGAAAAGCGCAGTTGTTGCACCCTCCTGCGGGTCTGGGTGCGTCCTCTTGATGCAATGACCTCACTTTCCTAACCCATCATCGCGCGCAACCTGCAACTGGCCCGGATTCCTAAGCGGTGGGGCGGCGTGCGAGGAGAACGAATCCTGTTATTTGATCGTATCCGTGCTCCGTCTGCATCTTCCGCTCCAAGTTGATCAGGCTGAAAGCTGCGGACGGAAGGGGGAAACTTGTTTGATGGCGAAGATGCGGAGGCGGCGTGGGTGTATTGCCCTGGCCCGCCGAGCAGGGCCCCGATAGAGCTGCTGCGGGTGATTGCGTCCGGCGAAGCTCCAGAGGTCGGAGATGCCCCTGACGGGGGTTGCGTTCCCATGGACGGAAAATGGATCGTCTTTTCTGGGGAGGCTGGACAGTGGGATGAGGAGCAGGGCGGGAACTTCTGGGGGTATGGCAACGCATACGAGTTTGCCGAGGGAGTCTTTCTCTTCGATCCCCTGCTGGGAAGACGATTGCAGTGCGATGAGGAGGCGGGCCGCGAGTTCTGGCCCGTTGCGGTGAGCGACGTGGAAACGCTTGAGGAAATGGGCGGCTCGTGGCCAGAATCGTTGGCGCGCTGCATGGCGGCCATTCCCGCAAGACGGCGCGGGGACAGCTTTCTGCGCGTTCCCGAGCTGCTGAGAGTTGACTTTGGGCGGTGGTGCTGCGCCCTCGAGGACGCCAGCGTCTTCGAGGGCGGTCCCTTGGTTGGGACGCCGGCGTTCCGGGAGGTTGTCAGGGAGTGCGCCGCCCGCATGCGCCTTGTTCCGTGGGCATGCGCGTCTGGTTAGGCGACAAGAACGTGGTTCTCCTGCATGAACTGTTCGTAATGGGCGGCAAGCAGGTTGCGGCTGGGGTGGCTTGCCTCGTCGTGGGGAAGGCGCAGTCGGCATGAGGCAAGGGGGACGTAGGCTGTGCTGCCCAGGCGCTCGCTCAGGCTGATCCTCAGCGTATCGGGTTCCACCGAGATCAGGTGGGCATCATACAGGAGGTGCACGTCTGAGCGCAGTAGGATTCCGTTATTAACGATCTGGGACTTCCTTCCCCGGTAGGGGTTGATGTGCGCCGCCTGAAGGACCTGGGGAACATCGGTCTCGGTGATGGCGCATGCTCCCTCATACGCGTCGAGAAGCGTCTTTCGGAACGCATCCTGCTGCTCGCGGCGCACCTGCTCCGCCTTAACCAGCCTGCGCTCGTCCCCGTCGTCGATCTCGGCAAGAATCGAGCGGTCGTCTTCGGCAAGGGCGTCGAAGCCGGGGAAGGCGAACGCCCCCTCTGCCTCGCTTTTCTCGGTAATTGGTCCGTGGAGCGTAAACATGTTCGTTGCACTATTGAAGCGCTCTACGAAGGCGAGGCCAAGTATGCGGTAGCCGTTTGCCTCGCGAACCATGACTCCAACGGGAACCCCGTCCGTCAGGCAGTTCATAAGCGAGCTGTTGTAGTTCTGCCTCGTGTCAGCTCCGCTGTGGGCCGCGTAATCGAGTACCCAGGTTCCATCTGCAAGATTGATGGGTCTGCGATCGTTGTAGGCTCCCCGTCCGTTGGAATGGATGGAGAGGGCGTACCTTCTCCCTCTTTTATGGGAGACAAGAGACGCGCCCGGTATGTAGATCCCAGCGTCACGGCTCAGGGGAATGGGGGTTCGAGGGCGATTCTTCATGTGATGGGGAAGGCGCGGGATTGTTTCCCCGGTGTTTTGCTGAAACCAGTCGTAGCAGGGGATGAACTCTTCCGGGACGCGTCTCTTCGCCCGCCTGAGGGTCGGGCAGAAGGCCTGACATTCATAGATGATCTGACTGTTCACCGCCGCCCTCCTTCGATGAGCTGATTATACGTTAGCGATTCCCGTGCTACACTGGCCCCACGAATCTCGAGCGAAAGGACAACACCATGTCTGACGTGCTCTTTGTTGAATATCCCAAGTGCAGTACCTGCCGTCGCGCCAAGGCGTGGCTGGACGAGCATGGCGTCTCGTATGTGGACCGTCACATCGTGGAGGACAACCCCACTGCCGATGAGCTCGCCGCATGGCAGGCTCGCTCCGGGCTGCCCGTCCGGCGCTTCTTCAACACGAGCGGCCGACTCTACCGGGAGCGCAACGTGAAGGCGCTGCTCGACGCGGGCATGGCGGACGCCGACGCCTTCGCGCTTCTTGCCGAGGACGGCATGATGGTCAAGCGCCCCATCGTGGTGGGGGAGGACTTCGTGCTCGTGGGCTTCCGCGAGGCGGAGTGGGAGGCCGCGCTGCTGTAGTGGCCTCGCCCGGACATCCGGTTTCTCGTTGCGCCAGAATCACAAATCGGGGTCCCGAGAGGGGCCCCGATTGTTACGCGGGCGTTCTACCTGCGGTTCTTCTCGTCCAGCCGTGAGAGTTCTAGTTGCCTTCTTGTTATCAATCGGGGCCGGGGGCGTGGTGTCCGGCGTTCGTGGCATACTGGGCAGAGTGAGGCGAATGGGGGAGACATGCTGACAAGGGAGTTCTGCGCCGAGAACATGGAGCTCGTCCCGGCGGCGGTTGCCGCGGGCGCGGCGCGCATCGAGCTCTGCGACAACCTCGCGGTAGGTGGCACCACGCCGAGTTACGGCGTCATCCGAGCCGCCGTCGCGTTCGCGCGCGAGAAGAACGTTGACGTGATGTGCATGATTCGTCCGCGTGGCGGCAGCTTCGAGCACACGCCCGCCGAGGTCGCCATGATGCGCGACGACCTCATCATGGCCAAGAGCCTGGGGGTCACGGGCGTGGTCTTTGGCTGCCTGCGAGGCGGCTGCCTGGACCGCGAGCTTACCTCTGAGCTGATCCGCCTTGCCCATGAGGACACTCCCGAGGCCCCCGGCCGTGTGGCGGTGACCTTCCACATGGCCTTTGACGCGCTGTCGCCGGCTGACCAGCTTCTCGCCATCGACTGGCTCGCCGAACAGGGCGTGGAGCGCATCCTCACGCACGGAGGCGCGGCCGGCACGCCCATCGCGGACAACCTCGACCGCCTGCGCTCCTATGTGGAGCGCGCGGACGGACGCATCATCATCCTGCCTGGAGGCGGCATCACCTGGGAGAACGCCGAGGACGTCGCCGCTGCGCTGGGCGTCTCCGAGGTGCATGGGACCAAGATCGTCAAGGTGGCCTGACCGTGGCGCGTCCTAGGCAGGCAAGGGGCTTTGCTCAGGTAACGCCCGAGCTCGGCGAGCATATGGGGCGTGAGGTCCTTCTCGCCAGCCTGGCGGAGGGGGAGGCGCGCGTGCGGGGAACGGCGTTCTCCGGGCTTGAGCTCGACGAGGTTTCCGCCGCCGGCACAGCTTTTGAGAACGTGGCGTTTCGCGGCTGCGTCTTTGAGGGCGTGGACTTCTCAGGCTGCACGTTCACGGACGTTCAGTTTCTGAGTTGCCGCTTCATCTCCTGCACGATGGCGCGCTCGTGGCTCAACCGGGTGGACTTTCGCTCGTGCTCGGCGCCGGGGATGAGCTTTCACAAGGGTCGGCTCACCGGGGTCCTCATGGCGGACTCCCAGTTTGGATACTGCGACCTCTCGGAGGCCTCCGTGAGCCGCCTGCGCGCTGCGGAGACGAACCTCGCGGAGGCAAATATCCACCTGACCAAGCTCTCGCACGTGGAGCTTGATGGCTGTGACCTCACGCGGGCGACGGTCTATCGCTCGAGCCTTGCGGGCGTTGACCTCTCCACGTGCGACATATCGGGCATACGCGTGTCCGGAGACTTCCGCGAGCTGCGCGGTGCCGTGGTGAGCGCCGCGCAGGCCGTGCAACTGGCGGGGCTTCTGGGCGTGAAGGTGAAGGAGGACGAATGGCTCTGATTGGTGAGGGCGCTCCGCTCGAGGAGGTCCAGCGGGTCTTCAGGAACGACCGCTTTGCGACGGACGCGTGCGGCTGCCGCGTGGTTGAGGCCTCGCGCGGGCATGCGGTGTGCGAGTTTGACATCACGCCCGGACATCGCAACGAGAAGGGCGGCGTCATGGGCGGCGCCATCTTCACGGTGGCGGACCTCGCCTTTGCCGTGGCGTCCAACGTGGGCGAGCCGGTGACGGTGTCTGTGAGCAGCTCGATTGAGTTCATGAGCGCCGCAAAGGGCGAGAAGCTCATCGCCACGGCGGACGTGGACAAGAACGGGCGCACGCTGGGGTTCTACAACTGCCTCGTCACGGACGAGCTGGGCACGCCCGTGGCGCGCGTGACCCAGACGGCGATGCACCTGCGCCAGTAGGGACTGCCGGGGGGCGCGGGGCGCCCCCCGACGGGCCTAGTCGAGTGAGGCGAGCTGGGCGGGGAGCTCGCCGATGAGCGGGCGAATGTAGGCGCGCAGCTCGTCCCCGATGCCCATGCCGTCGGCAGAGATCCACTCGCTCGGGATGTTGCGCACCTGGTTGGCCACGGCGGCGACGTCGATGAGCTTGGTGCGAGACTCGTACGGGTCGTTGGAGACGCGCTCGATGGCGCACATCTTTGCGGTCTCGCCGGCAAAGGCGGCCTCGACGGCGGCATAGCCCACGTCGTAGGCCTCGTTGAGGTCGGTCCTGCTGGCGACGTAGCTCGCGCAGCGCTGGAGCGTGGAGAGCTCGACGGCACGGGTCTTGCAGCCGATGCGCTCCTTGGTGAGGGCGGCGAGGTAGCGACTGGCGCCCGAGAGCATGGCGAGGTGCCCGAACTCATCGGTCCCCACTCCAGGCGCGGCCGCACGCTCGCAGATGAGCTTGCCGTCTGGCGTGCGGACGCCCTCGCTCACGCCCACCATCACGGTGTTCTTCTTCTCGAGTGCCTGGGTGAGGCGCTCGATGAGGGCATCCTCGTCGAGCGGGACCTCGGGAAGGAGCACGAGGTCGGGCTCGACGGAGGCAAGGGCGCTCGAGGCGGTGAGCCAGCCGGCGTCGCGCCCCATGATCTCGACGAAGGTGACGCTCTTGAGGTTGTAGACGTCGGCGTCGTAGGCAAGCTCGTTCATGGCGGTCGCCACGAAGCGCGCGGCGCTGCCGTAGCCGGGGGTGTGGTCGGTCCCCACGAGGTCGTTGTCGATGGTCTTGGGCACGCCGATGAAGCGGATGTCGCTCCCGGTGCTTTGACCATAGGCGGCGAGCTTGGAGATGGTGTCCATGGAGTCGTTGCCGCCGATGTAGAGGACCGCGGAGGCCCCCAGCTGCTCAAAGCGCTCGAAGAGCTGCTGGTAGACGACATCATCCGTTCCGGGCGCGGGGAGCTTGAAGCGGCAGCTCCCGAGCCAGCTCGCCGGGGTGTTACGAAGAAGCTCGAGGTCGACCCTGCTGACGAATGCCTCGTCGAGGCGCACGGAGCGGCCGTCGAGGAATCCCTGGATGCCATAGCGCATGCCCTCGACGCGCGCTCCCTCGAGGATGCCTGCGGCAATCACGCCGGCGAGGCTCGCGTTGATGGCGGCGGTGGGCCCGCCCGACTGTCCTACCAGCACGCATCTCTCGGCCATTTGGGGTGCTCCCTTCGTCGTTTGCGCTGCTGTAAGCATACCTCAGCGCATGGGCGGCGCGCGCCGGTGCGCAAAAGAGCCGATGGTGCGAAAGCCAGGGCCGGCGGCGCGCAGTTGGGGCCTTGGTGCGAAGCGTTATGAGGGTCCGTCCTTATAGAGGCTGGAGGTGACCTGGCATTATGTGATTCCAAATCAGCCGCTACATGAGATGTGTCGGGTTTTGGGCAAAAAAGGCTTCGCACCAAGGGCCTGATTGCGCAAAGGCGCGGCCCCGGATGGTCCGGGGCCGCGCCAAAGGCTTGCCGAGTCGTCGCTGCCGGGCGTTTACGCCAGGTTGTAGAATGCCGCCTTCTGCAGGTACTCGGCGCTCGTGCCGAGGGAGTCCTCGATACGGAGGAGCTGGTTGTACTTGGCCACGCGGTCAGTGCGAGCCGGGGCGCCGGTCTTGATCTGGCCGGCGTTGGTGGCGACGGCCAGGTCGGCGATCGTGGTGTCCTCGGTCTCGCCGGAGCGGTGAGAGACCACGGCGGTGTAGCCCGCGCGCTTGGCCATCTCGATGGCGTCGAGCGTCTCCGTGAGGCTGCCGATCTGGTTGACCTTGATGAGGATGGCGTTGGCGGCGCCCACCTCGATGCCCCTCTTGAGGCGCTCGGTGTTGGTGACGAAGAGGTCGTCGCCCACGAGCTGGACCTTCTTGCCCAGGCGCTCGGTGAGCTTGACCCAGCCGTCCCAGTCCTCCTCGGCCAGGCCGTCCTCGATGGAGATGATGGGGTACTTCTCCACGAGCTCCGCCCAGTAGTCGACCATCTCGTCGGACGTGAGCGTGCGGCCCTCACCCTTGAGCTCGTACATCCCGGTCTCCTTGTTGTAGCACTCGGAGGTGGCGGGATCCATGGCGAACATGAAGTCCTCGCCCGGCTTGAAGCCGGCGGTCTCCACGGCCTCCATCAGGTAGACGAAGGGCTCGGCGTTGGTCTTGAGGTCGGGCGCAAAGCCGCCCTCGTCGCCCACGCCGGTGGAGAGCCCGGCCTTCTTGAGGGTGTCCTTGAGCGTGTGGTAGGCCTGCGCGCACCAGCGAAGGCCGGTGGCAAAGTCGGGCGCGCCCACGGGCATGATCATGAACTCCTGGAAGTCGACGTTGTTGTCCGCGTGGACGCCGCCGTTCAGGATGTTCATCATCGGGACGGGGAGGGTGTGCGCGTTGGGGCCGCCGAGGTAGGCGTAGAGCGGCAGCCCGGCGGAGGCCGCGGCGGCGCGCGCGATGGCAAGCGAGCAGCCGAGGATGGCGTTGGCGCCCAGGCGGCCCTTGTTGGGGGTGCCGTCCGCGGCGATCATGGCCTCGTCGGCGCCGCGCTGGTCAGTTGCCTCGCGCCCCATGAGCACGTTGGCGAGCTCGTCGTTCACGTGCGCCACGGCCTGCGTGACGCCCTTGCCCAGGTAGCGGTCCTTCTCGCCGTCGCGCAGCTCGACGGCCTCGAACTCGCCGGTGGACGCCCCGGACGGGACGATGGCGCGGCCGAAGGAGCCGTCCTCGAGCGTGACCTCCACCTCGACGGTGGGGTTGCCGCGGGAGTCGAGCACCTCGCGGCCGTAGACCTTTGCGATCTTGCTCATGGCGAACCTTTCTGTTTGACTGAGCTAAGTTATCTTGAGTATACCCAATCTAACAATCGACATACCGCGACGCGGAACGCACATGAAAAAGGGGCGGCGGCCTCGCGTGCCCGCCGCCCCCAACGCCGCGCTAGCGATAGTCGTAGAAGCCCTTGCCGGCGGCGCGACCGGTCTCGCCGCGGTCGATCTTCTCCTTCAGCAGCGCGGCGATGCGGCCCTTGATGGTGGTGGGGTCGGCTGCCGCAGGGTCGAGCAGCGTGATGTTGTAGGCGGTGGTCAGCCCGACGATGTCGAGGATCTGGAACGGGCCCGCCGGCGCGCCGGTGCCGAGCCTCCAGGCGAGGTCGATGTCCTCGACCGAGCCCACCTCACCGGCCCAGAGCGCCTGTGCGGCGGTGAGGAAGGGCACGAGCATGCTGTTCAGCAGGTAACCGGGCTGCTCCTTCATGACCTTGAGGGGCACCATGCGGATGTCCGCGGCAAACTCGACCACCTCGTCGAAGTGCGCCATGTCCGTTCCGGGGTGCGGCATGACCTCGGCGGTGGGGTTCTTCCAGATCTCGTTGGCAAAGTGCAACGCGAGGTACTTCTCGGGGCGTCCGGTGTGCTCGGCGAAGGCGCTCGGCAGGAGCGTGGAGGAGTTGGTCACCACGATGGTCCGCTCGGGCATGATGGGGGCAACGGCGGTGTAGAACTCGATCTTCTGCTGGGGGTTCTCGGCGATGCACTCGATCACGAGGTCGGCGTCGGAGAAGGCCTCCTCATAGCTCGTGGTGAGGCGGATCCCCTCGTATGCGGCCTCGACGCGCGCCTTGGCGGCCTCGCAGGCCTCGGGCGTGACGTCCTCGCGGGGGAGAAGGCCGTAGGCGTAGGCGGCGGGGTTGGTCTTCATGGCCTCGAGCGTGGCGAGGTAGACCTCGCGCAGGTGGTCGAGCTTGGGCTGGCAGCGCTCGATGGAGCCCTCCGAGCGGAGCCAGATGGTGACGTCGCATCCGCTGTACGCGCACTGGAAGGCGATCTGGCTTCCGAGCACGCCGCCTCCGGCGACGGCGACCTTGGTGAACTTCATGGGAGAGTCCTTTCCGTTGGGCGCGGCGGGGGTCGCCGCGCGGATGCCTTCCTCCTACCCAGAAGCCTGTAACTATTTCACGCACGTTCTTCTCGCGTTCCTCGTCGGCGCGTGCCGGACGATATACTGTGACAGTTGGCAGGACGCGGGCTGCGCGGGGGCGGCGCCGCAGACGGGGAGGTACTCATGGGAGCGTTCTTTGGCGCGGTCTCGCATCGCGACGTTGCACTCGACGTGTTCTTTGGCGTCGACTATCACTCGCACCTCGGCACGCGTCGTGCCGGCATGGTGTCGTGCCGCGAGGGGGGCGGCTTCAACCGGCAGATCCACTCGATTGAGAACACGCCGTTCCGCACCAAGTTCGAGCACGACCTGCCCGACCTCTCGGGCACCTGCGCCATGGGCTGCATCTCCGACAACGACCCGCAGCCGCTGCTCGTCCGCTCCCACCTGGGGGTCTACGCCATCTCCACGGTGGGCGCTGTCGCCAACCAGGACGAGCTCGTGGCGCGCTTCGAGGAGGCGGGCCATCAGTTTGGCGCCATGGGGTCGGGCGCGGTCAACGTCAACGAGCTCGTGGCGGCGCTCATTAACTCGCAGGGGAGCATCGTCGAGGGCATCCGCTACGCGCAGGACGAGATCGAGGGCTCGCTCACGCTGCTCGTCATGACCGAGGACGGCACGCTCATCGCCGCGCGCGACAAGATGGGCCGCCTGCCGGTGCTCATCGGCAAGGACGAAGACGGCTACTGCGTGACCTTCGAGTCCTTTGCCTACGGCAAGCTCGGCTATGTCGATGCGTACGAGCTCGGCTCGGCCGAGATCGTACGCATCACGGCGGACGGCTACGAGACGCTCTCCGAGCCGCGCGACGAGATGCGCATCTGCGCGTTCCTCTGGGTCTACTACGGCTATCCCAACTCAAACTACGAGGGCGTCAACGTCGAGTGCATGCGCTATCGCAACGGCGCCATCATGGCCCGCGACGAGCGCGAGGCGGGCCTGCTCCCCGAGGTTGACTACGTGGCCGGCATGCCCGACTCGGGCCTGCCGCACGGCATCGGCTACGCCAACGAGTCCGGCGTTCCGCTCGCGCGCCCCTTCGTCAAGTACACGCCCACCTGGCCGCGCTCCTTCATGCCCGCAAACCAGGAGGTCCGCAACCGCGTGGCCAAGATGAAGCAGATCCCGGTGCCCGAGCTCATCCGCGACAAGCGCCTGCTGCTCGTGGACGACTCCATCGTCCGCGGCACCCAGATGCGCGAGACGATCGACTTCCTGCGCGACACGGGGGCCTCCGAGGTCCACATGCGCTCGGCCTGCCCGCCCATCATGTACGGCTGCAAGTACCTCTCGTTCTCCCGCAGCCGCTCCGAGTACGAGCTCATCGCGCGCCGCAAGGTCCGCGAGCTCGAGGGGGACGAGGGCGAGAAGCACCTCGACGAGTACGCGGATGGCCGCTCCGAGCGCGGGCGCTGCCTGCTGCGCTCCATCTGCGAGGAGATGGGCTTCGACTCGCTGGAGTACCAGAGCCTCGACGGCATGCTCGAGGCCATTGGCATCGACCGCAAGAAGGTCTGCACCTACTGCTGGAACGGCAAGGAGTAGGCACCTAGGCCCCTCGGCGGCGCCGTTCGCGCGAGGGCAAACCATGCGACGGTGGGTGGCATCTTTTATATAGAGTCTTGACTCAATAAAAGATGCCACCCACTTTTAGCAAAAAACGAGCGGGCAGGACAAGTTTTGCTTTAATTCTGGGCGGATGTCTTCGTTCTGCGGCTGCCCGATATCAAAGATGCCACCCAATAGCGGGGAGTTGGCGCGGCGCGGGGCGAGAAGAACGCCGGGCCGTCGCTCTTCTCGCCCCACGCTAGCAGTTGCCCACGGAGACGTAGGTGAGGTGGCGGCGCGCAACGTCGGCTAGCCTCCGCACGGTGGGAATGGGCGTGGGCGGGCGATCCGTCATGCGCCAGCAGGGGAAGAAGCGCGTCACGTGGTAGGGGACGTCCCCCAGTCCGGCGAGCCAGCGGGCGATGGCGTCGACCTCGCCTTCGGCGTCGTTCATGCCGGGGATGACGAGCGTGGTCACCTCCAGGTGACAGGTGGGGTCCGCCGCGAGCCGCTCGATCGTGGCACGCACGCACGAGAGGGAGCCCGGCGCGGCCCCGCAGGCATCGTAGAACGCGTCCGAGAAGCCCTTGAGGTCGATGTTCGCCGCGTCGATGAGCCCCGCGAGCGCGTCGAGCACGCCCGGACCCGCGCACCCGTTGGAGACGAGCACGTTGACGAGCCCAGCCTCGTGCGCCAGCCGCGCGCAGTCGCGGACGTACTCCCAGCAGACGAGCGGCTCGTTGTAGGTATAGGCGATGCCCGAGACGCGCGGGTCGCGCCGGCGGGCCTCCTGTGCAAGGGCGACCAGCTCGTGCGGGGAGAGCTCGCGCCAGCGCACGTCCTTCTCGCCCGCTTGGGAGATCTCCCAGTTCTGGCAGAAGGGGCAGCGCAGGTTGCAGCCGTAGCCCCCGACGGAGACCACGTACGTACCGGGCATGAAGCGGGCGAGCGGCTTCTTCTCTATGGGGTCGAGCGCGATGGAGGTCACGCGACCATAGCCTTCCGGCACGATGCGGCCGCCCGCGCTGCGCCGCGCGCGGCAGGCCCCGAGCGCGCCCGGGGCGAGCCGGCAGCGGCGCGGGCAGGCGGGGCAGACGAGCGTGCCGTCCTTCTCGGCGCTCATTCGTGGCGCTCCACGACGAAGCGCTCGATTTGCACGCCGGGCTCGGCGAGGTCCACCCCGCCCTTGCGCGCGGCAATGCGCAGCTGCTCGTCGACGGTGTCCACGCCGTCGAGGTCGGGGAGGAGCAGGCCGCGGCGCCCGCCCGGCGCGCTCACGATTACGCCGTAGCGGCGCGGGTCCAGCCCCTCGGGGCCGCTTACGGGCTCCGGGGTGCCGAGGACGTCCACGTCATAGACGAGCTCGGGAAGCTCGTCTTTTGTGACGGGCGGGAAGCGGGGGTCGTGGAGGCCCGCGGAGACCGCGTTGGCCGCGATTTCCTCCGCAAGGCTCGCGCGTGTGGGGGCGATGGTGCCTATGCAGCCTCTGAGCTGGCCGTTCTTCTTCAGCGAGACAAAGGCTCCGGCGCGGCGGGAGCAGAGCTCGGGCGGGAGGCCCTGCGGGAGCTCAAGGTGCCGGCCCGTGCGCACGCGGTGCTCGAGCGAGGCGCGGGCAAGCGCCACGTACGCGTCCTCCCCGGCACGGCGGCGGCCCATGTCCGCGGCGTGCCAGGCCTCATACGCCTCCCCGAAGGCGCGGGCGGGGTCGCTGCCGGCCGCCCCGGAGGGCGAGAAGCACGTGACGCCGTAGCCCACGCCGAAGGGGCCCTCGTAGGAGAGGAGCTCGGCCGTGACGGGCGTGCGGTCGAGGGTGCCGGCCATAATCTGGAAGGAGCGCAGGCCGCACTCCGCGGCGCGCTCGCAAAGGCCCGGGTCCGCCGTGAGCAGCTCGAGGAAGGCGCCAGAGCCGAGCGCCCTGCAGGCCAGCTCGTCGAAGGCGGGACCGTCCGGAGAGAAGCCGTACGGGCCGTCCGCCGCCAGCTTGTGCGAGAGGTCTCCCGAGGCCACATAGGCCACGCGCCGGCCCAGGCGCTCCGCGGCGCGTGCGACCAGCTGGCCCATGCGGTAGTGCTGGAGCGGGGAGAGGCCGGAGATGCCCATGCGCGCCACGCGGTAGGGGGCGGGCTCGTGGCCGGCGGCGCGCAGCTCCGCATAGGCGTCCTGGATGAAGTGGAGCGGCACGAGGATGCCCCAGTCGAGCTCGCGCTCCCGCTCGCCTGCGGTGCCGGCGGGAAGGCCCTCTTCCTGCGCGAGGCGGCAGAGCGTGGCGACAAGCTCCTCGTCGTAGGTGACGCGGGAGCCGTCCGCGACGTCGCCAAACTGCGCAAACGTCCCCCGCGCGCCCGGGCCGGGGGCGACGTGCAGATAGTCGAGGTACATGGCCGTGTGCGGGCTCGAGATGACGATGGTGTCAGGCTCGAGGGCGGCAATGCGGCGGGCGACCTTGCGGTAGGCGTCCACGGTGGACTGGATCTCCCGTTCGCGCCCGTGCCCCACGCCGGGGACGATGAGGGGCGGGTGCGGTACGGCTGCGGCTATGACGATGGGCATGCGGGCCTCCCTTCCGGCGGGTGACAGTCTCGTCAGATTTGTTTGCCTCGGGCTGTGCCTAGTACCATTGTGCCCATGGGAGCCCGGGCGGCGGGCACCAATGGGCGAGCGGGGGTGAAGCGGCGTGGTTGTGGCGCTGACGGTGCTGGGGGCCATCTTTGTGGCCTATGGGGCACTCATGGCGGCGCTCTATCCGGCGGGCGGGTTCTTTCTGGCATGGATGGCGATCGGGGCGGCGCTGATCGCGGCTGCTCGCGTGGAGCGCGTGCGCCTTGCGATATGCGTCGTGCTTGCGGCGGGTGCGCTCGTCGTCGGAGCGCTCTCGGCGCTCATTGCCACCACGGCCGCGGCGACGCCGCCTGCGGGCGTGGACTGCCTGGTGGTGCTGGGCGCGGGGCTTAGGCCCGACGGCTATCCGAGCGAGACCCTGCGCTTTCGCCTGGAGGCGGCGCTCGCGTATCTGGACGAGAACCCCGAGACGGCGTGCGTCGTCTCGGGCGGGCAGGGCTTTGGCGAGTCCCGGACCGAGGCCGACGCCATGGCGGAGTACCTGGAGGCGCGCGGGCTGGACGGGGCGCGCATCACGAAGGAGGAACGCTCGAGCACCACGGTGGAGAACATCCGCAACTCCTCCGAGCTCCTGGATCCGGGCGACTCTGTCGCCGTGGTCACCAACGACTTCCACCTCTACCGGGCCCTGCGCATTGCCGAGAAGAACGGGCTGTCCGGCGCGTATGGCCTGGCAGCCCGCACGAACCCGCTCTACCTGCCCCAGGCGACGCTGCGCGAGTGCGCCGCCATCGTGAAGGAGGCGCTCACCGGCAATCTGTGAGCGACCTGACAAAGGTGACGGGGGCGTTTGTCATGAACATCATGACAAACGCCCCCGTCACCTTTGTCAGGTCCTGTCGGGTCGCCTTTAGGCCTCGGCGTCGAACGTCTCGCGGATGGCGAGGATGAACTCGCGCGTGCCGAGCGTCTCGGGGCTGGGGAGGCTCGTGATGCGCGCGAGGTCGCCGGTCATGCGTCCGGACTCGATCGTGTGGACCGTGGCCGCCTCCAGGCGGTTGGCAAAGTCCACGAGCTCGGGCAGCTCGTCGAGCTCGCCGCGCTTGCGCAGGGCCCCCGTCCAGGCAAAGATCGTGGCCACGGAGTTGGTGGACGTGGGCTCGCCCTTGAGGTGCTTGTAGTAGTGACGCTGCACGGTGCCGTGCGCGGCCTCGTACTCGAAGTAGCCGTGCGGGCTCACGAGCACCGAGGTCATCATCGCGAGGCTGCCGAAGGCCGAGGAGAGCATGTCGCTCATGACGTCTCCGTCGTAGTTCTTGCAGGCCCAGATGAAGCCGCCCTCGGACTTGACCACGCGCGCCACGGCGTCGTCGATCAGCGTGTAGAAGTACTCGATGCCGGCCGCCTCGAATCGGGCGCGGTACTCCGCCTCGTAGACGTCCGCAAAGACGTCCTTGAAGCGGTGGTCATAGGTCTTGGAGATCGTGTCCTTGGTGGCAAACCACAGGTCCTGACCCGTGGAGAGCGCGTACTCGAAGCAGCTGCGCGCGAAGCTCTCGATGGAGGCGTCGAGGTTGTGCTGGCCCTGGACTACGCCCGGGCCGTCGAAGACGTGGACGAGCTCGCGGCGCTCGGTGCCGTCCGCGGCGGTGTAGACCAGCTCCACCTTGCCGGGGCCGTCGATGCGCATCTCGGCGTTCTTGTAGACGTCGCCATAGGCGTGACGGGCGATGGTGATGGGCTTCTTCCAGCAGCTCACCACCGGGTCAATCCCCTTGACCACGATGGGGGCACGGAAGACCGTGCCGTCGAGCAGCGCGCGGATGGTACCGTTGGGGCTCTTCCACATCTGCTTGAGGCCGTACTCTTCCACGCGCGCCGCGTTGGGGGTGATGGTGGCGCACTTGACGGCCACGCCCAGGCGCTTGGTGGCCTCGGCGGAGTCAACGGTGACCTGGTCGTCCGTCTTGTCGCGATTCTCAAGGCCGAGGTCATAGTACTCGGTCTTGAGGTCAACGTACGGGCAGATGAGCTCGTCCTTGATGATCTGCCAGATGATGCGGGTCATCTCGTCGCCGTCCATCTCGACGAGCGGGATCTTCATCTCAATCTTGGCCATGCGTGCCTCCAGGGTCGCGGGTGCTCACGGGGAAGAATGTAGCACGGTGCTCGGGACGGCCGGTCAGGCCACGTCAGTTTGAGACGTGTTGGACACACGGATGTGGCGCAATCAGGCCCTTGGTGCGAAGGCCGGGGCGCCGCCGCGCGCAGTCGGGCCCCTGGTGCGAAGCGTTTTTTGGAAAAGCGCCGTTTTTCCAAGGCGTGGGAGAGCTGCGACCTGGCAAATGCTCGGCTGGCTACTCGCACCACCCGTGAAAACGCTTCGCACCAGGGGCCCGACTGCGCGCGGCGGCGCCCCGGCCTTCGCACCAAGGGCCTGATTGCGCAGCCTTTAGCCCCTGCGCCCGGGAAAGAGCCACTCCGGCTGGTCCGCGCTCACTACGCGGGCGCAGGCATAGGCGTCTGCGAGCGCGAGCGTGGCGATTGCCTCGTAGCTGTCGCCCGCCGGGAGCAGCGCCAGCGCCGACCCCTCGTTGGGCACGAGCAGCACGGTCCTGTCGAGGACGGGGTCGTAGGCGGGGGTTGCCGCGCGCGGGTTGCGCGCGACCAGCGCGGCCCCAGAGAAGACGGGGGAGGACATCGTCGGGTCGAACGACGCCTCGGCGAACGAGGAGAGGTAGCATGCCGGCCTGCCGGCGCCCTTGGTGGAGAACTCGACCAGTTGCCAGGGGATGTCTCCCGCAAGAGGGGAGAGGAGCGCCCGAATGGGCTCTCCGTCCGCGGTGAGCAGGCCCGTGTCGAAGGAGGCGGCCGCGCCGTCGGAGGCGACGGCGATCTTTCCCTCGGAGACGATGCGGGTGACCGTCATCATGAGGTAGTCCCTGAGGATGGCGAGGCCCTCCCCCCAGGGCTCCGGCGCCGCAAGCGCCGCGAGGCGCTCGAGGGCGTCATCCCAGGGGCCGAGGGCGATGGTCGAGGTGAGGACCTGCAGCGGGTCGGCGCCGCCATCCGCGCCGGCCCCGGCGAAGGCCGCCCACGCCCCGGCGGGCGCGCTGCCAAGCCCCTCGAGGCCGACCTCCTCCGCCTTGCCCGCGTCGACCTCGGTGAGCGCCCAGCGCTTGCCGGAGACGGGGCGCGCGGAGCGGCGCAGCGTGACGCGCACCGGGGTCACGCCGTCGGCCTGCAGGTAGCGCAGGGAAAAGGACACGTTGCTCCGCGTGCCCTCGAGGGCGTCCGTCGAGCGCGCGGCGCGGAAGTCCTCCTCGAGCACGGCAAGCGGGTCCACGTTGGGCGGGAGCACCTGGTAGAGGAGGCTCAGCTGCTCGTCGGAGCAGCGAATGTCGGCGTGGAAGTCCTGTGGGAGGTCGGCGCGGACGCGGGGGGCGACGTCGGGCAGGGGGATGGCATCTGCCTCGGGCTCCTCCCGCGCGGGCGGGGTCTCGGGCACGTAGGTGATGGTGAAGGAGATGGGAGGCTCGTGCGCGGGCCCGGCGGGTGCGGACTCGGCGGGCGTCTTTGGCTCGGCGGCCGTTGCGTCGTCGGGCGCCTCTTCCGCGGCGGCCTCGGCCTCTGGGGCGTCGGCCGTGGGCCCGGCGGGCGCCTCGGCGCCTGGGGTGGGCTCGCTCTGCCCGGCGTCCCGATCCGGCTGGCCGGCATCAGGGGTCGGCCGGTCCTCCCCCGTGCCCGGCTCGCCGCCTGCCACCTTCTTCTCCTCCTCGGTAGGCGTCTGGGCCTGTGCCTCGGCCTCGGGAGCGGGCACCTGTCCCGCCTTGGGCTCGGCGGGCACCTCGGCCTCGGGGGCCTTGGCATCCTGCCCGCCCTTCTCGTCAGGCCGCTCGACGTGCCGCGGCTTCACGGGCTTGAGCGCCTTGGCGCCGCGCTTGCGCTTCCAGGGCTTGCCGTTCGCGGCCGCCTTGTCCCCGGCGCCCTGCGCCCGCTCGAGCGCGCGGTCATACTCCTCGCACGCGAGGACCGTCGCGTACACGTAGCCCTTCTTGAAGACCGTCAGCTTGATGAACTCGGGAAGCTGCTCGCAGAGCTCGCGCATGTCGGCGCAGCCGAGGTCCGCGGGCACGATGCCGTCTGCGGCGAGCGCCTCCTCTGCGCGCGGCAGGAGCGTCTGCCTGTTCCGTCCCAGCTCGCGTGAGAGGAGCTGGTACAGGTAGACCCGGTTGCCGGGGGTGATCCTAGTCATGGTGCCTCCTTGCGTTGCTCGCCCTGGGGCGTGAAGTTGCGAGCACACTACCTTACTACCCATTCCGGCCGGGTGCCGGGCGCGTCTTGCGAGCGGTCTCGCGGCGTCGCCCGCCGTCAGCCGAAAAGGCGCGGCAAGAAGGCGCCTCCTCGTGGCGAACTGCTAGCATCGAGGGAGCGACCGGAGGGAGCGCCCATGAGGATACGAGACGTTCTTGGGGCGGCGGGAATCGCCGTCGGTGCCGCAGCGGGAATCGCGGCGGGAGCCTGCGCGCTCGTGGCGCCGCGCCGCGGCGACGAGGGGCTGGAGGAGCGCTGGGCGGAGATTGCCCGCCACCGCTACGCGCACCGGGGCCTGCATGCCGCCGGCATCCCCGAGAACTCGCTCGCCGCCTTCGCCAAGGCGCGCGAGCTGGGGTTTGGTGTCGAGCTTGACGTCCGCCTCACGCTCGACGGCGCGCTCGTCGTGATTCACGACTCGTGTCTGGAGCGCCTCTGCGGCCGCTCGGGGCTGGTCGAGCAGCTGACCCTTGCCGAGCTCGGCGAGTGCCGGCTCATGGGTACGGACGAGGGCATCCCCACGCTCGACGAGGTGCTGCGGCTGTTTGACGCGGCGGGCGATGCCGATGCTGCCCCGGCGCCTCCCGTGATCATCGAGCTCAAGACCGCGGATGCCAACGCAGGGCTGCTCGCCGGCCGCGCGATGGCGTGCATCGACTGCTATGACCTTCGCTTTTGCGTGGAGAGCTTCGATTCTCGCGTGCTCCGCTGGCTGCGCTCCCACCGTCCGGACGTCCTGCGCGGCCAGCTCGTGCGGAGCTTCCTGGGCGAGAAGGACCTCGACCCGCTGCGTCGCCTCGGGGCGACGGCGCTTCTCGGCAACGTGGCGGCACGGCCGGACTTCATCGCGTGCCGGTTCCGCGACCGGGGCCTCCCGGCGGTCCGGCTGGCCTGCGGGCGGCTCGGCGCGCACCTTGTCACCTGGACGATCCGCTCCGAGCGGGAGATGCTGGAGAGCGAGGCCGAGGGAGCGCCGGTGATCTTCGAGGGCTTCATCCCCGATTCGCTCTCCACGGTCGGCGGGGAGGCGCGCCCCGCCTAGCGGCCCGCGCCGCGGGAGGAGAGCCGCTCCGCGCGGTTCCTGAGGTTGGCGACCGTCGCCTGCATGCCGTGCGGTGCGTAGGAGAGCCTCTCGAGCGAGGCCAGGTCCTGGGGGAGATAGGCCGCAAGCGAGAGCTCCGCCGTCTGCTCCGCGCGCTCGGGCGCGGGGCCGGGGGTGACGACGAGGGAGAGCACCTTCGCGCCCTGCGCGCTCAGACGCTCCTCGTACTCGCTCGTGGGCTCGTCGGGATAGTCCGCCCGCGCATCGCGCGACTCCCAGAGGATGCGGTAGCCGGCAAGCGGCACCTGCGTGAGCATGAAGTCAAAGAGCGGCTGGCTGTCGGTCTTGAAGGCCACCTCGCCGCCTGCGGCGAGCACCCCCCGAAAGTCTATGAGGCGCTCCATGCTCGCCATGCGTAGATGGGCGTCGCGCTTGCGGGGAAACGGCGTGGGGAAGTTGAGGTAGATGCGCGCGAGCTCGCCGGGCGAGAAGAACTCGCGGACGCGCATGCCGGTGCCGGGGACCACGATCACGTTGGAAAGGCCGCTCTCGCAGACGCGCTGGGCCGCGTAGGCCACGCAGATCGGCTCGGCGTCCATGGCGACGAAGAGCACCTCGGGCTCGCGGCGGGCCGCCTCGACGGCAAAGGCCCCCTTCCCGCAGCCAAGGTCGAGGCGCACCTCGCGGTAGCGCCCGGCCCCCGCCTCGGCGCCGATGCCGCGCCAGCAGGCCTCCGCCCACCGGCCGCGCCAGCGCTCGGGCGTGAGCTCGATGGCGTCCGCGTAGCGCTCGAGGCGCTCCTCGAGGACGAAGTTCTTGGGAAGCCTCGCATGAAGGGCGTGGGGCATGGGTTCTCCGTTTCCGGACGTTGCCTATTTGGGGACAGGCCCCTTTTAGGCATGTTTTCTAGCATGCAAACATGCCTAAAAGGGGCCTGTCCCCAAATAGGCAACGGGAGGGTTAGAGCAGCTCGTCGAGGGTGGCTCCGTAGGAGGGAAGGAACTCGGACACGAAGTCGGCGACCTCGGGGAGCTCTGCCGCCATCTCGTCCACCGCGGCGCGGCAGGTCCGCTCCGCGCTCGTGAACTCGGCGTTGCCGGCACGGCGCTCGTCGACGCACTTGATGAGCGCGGAGATCTTGTCGGCCGCCTTCACGAGCCGTCGGAGGTAGAGCTCGTCCTCGTCTGCCCCCTCCGGCGTCCAGAAGACGTCCTCGAGGCAGGGGCGCAGGTCGTTTGGAAGCGCCGCCAGGAGCTGGCGCTCCGCCTCTCGCTCGACGGCGCCGTACGCGCTTCTGATGGTCCCGTCGTGGTACTTCACGGGCGTGGGCATGTCGCCGGTGATGATCTCCGAGGCGTCGTGGTAGAGCGCCACGAGCGCGGCGCGCTCGGCGTTGAGCGAGCGGCCATGGCGAGCGTTGCCCACGACGCAGAGCATGTGGGCGATGAGCGCCACCTCGAGCGTGTGCTCGGAGAGGCTCTCGGGGCGAGAGCTCCGCATGAGGGCCCAGCGCTCGATGTACTTCATGCGCGAGAGCAGCGCGAGGAAGTGGGACTCGGCCATGGCGGCTCCTTGGTTCGTCCAACGTGTCGCAGCAATGATATACCGCCCGCCGGACAACAATCCGACGGGCGGCGGTCGTGCATCACTGGCGTCAGGCGCAAGGCGCTAGTCCGTGCCCTCTTGGATGCTCTGGAGCGTGGCCATGAGGGCGGGGATGACCTGCTTCTTGCGGCTGACGACGCCCGGCAGCTTGGCCATGCCGTCGGTCGGCTCCACGTCAAAGGCGCGCGCGATGATGTCCTCGGCGCCCTCGCCGTACCACAGCATCTCGCTCGACGAGCTCTTGACGTCGGTGAACAGGTAGAAGACGAGCGGCAGCTCCTCGAGCGCGGCGGCCTCCCTCAGGTAGGGGCCCACGAGCTCCTCGGCCGCCTTGCGGCTCTTCTCGGTCATGTAGGTGCCCTGGCCCACGCCAAACTTGACGTTGCCGCGGCTGAAGATCTTGAAGTCGCCGCCGAAGACCTCCTCCGCCGTGCGGCCGGTGAGGTCGGCGCCGGCCTCGAACATCTCGTCGGCATAGGCGTTGATGTCGACGTCGGCGATCTTGGCGAGCGCGTTTGCGGTGTCGCGGTCGATCTGCGTGCAGGTGGGCGAGCGGAAGGCCAGCGTGTCGGAGAGGATGGCCGAGAGCATGAGCCCGGCGATGTCCTTGGGGATTTCCACGTTGTTCTCGCGATAGATCATGTAGACGATCGTGCAGGTGCAGCCGACGGGCACGTTGCGGAAGTACGCGGGCCCCTCGGTCTCGATGGAGCCGATGCGGTGGTGGTCGATGATCTCCATGATCTCCGCCTGCTCGAGGCCCTCGACGGACTGCGAGCGCTCGTTGTGGTCCACGAGGATGACGTGCTTCTTCTTGGCGGCGAGGAGGTTCGGCGAGCTCACGAGACCCACGTAGTGGCTGTTCTCGTCGATGACGGGGAAGTAGCGGTGACGCGAGTGGGCCATCATCTTGCGCGCGTCGTCGACGGAGGTGTTGACGCTCACCTTGAGGATGCCCTCGGAGAGCATCTTGGCGCGCACGGGGATGGACATCGAGATGATGCGCGCCGCGGCATAGGTATCATACGGCGTGGTGATGATCGCGCAGCCATGGCGCTCGGCGGACGAGATGACCTTGCTCGAGATGTGCGCGCTGCAGCAGACCACAAGGCAGCTCGCGTCGCTCTCGACGGCAAACTGCTGGGTCTCGTAGCGGTTGGTCACAAGGACGATGTCGCCGGGCTTGACGGTGTCCTCCATCATCTCGGGCGTGGTGCCCACGCGGACGCAGCCGCCGGTGACGCGGCCGGTGGGGTCGCCGAGGATCATCTCGCCCTTGAGGGTGTCGACGATGTTGGCGTAGCAGGTGCGCGACTCGCCGATCACGCTCATGTCAAAGACGTCCATGTTGGCGTTGGCGATGTCCTTGACGGCGATGAGGCCCTCGAGGTTGTTCTCCTCGTCGGTGACGCAGAGGGTGTCGGTCTTAGCCTCGCGCATGAGGTTCCATGCCGCAAAGAGGCTCATCTCGCCGTCGATGCCGCCCTGGCGCTGGATCTCCGTGTCCTTGATCTGCGGGGTGACGGAGGTGATGAGCTCGGGCTCGGCAAAGCCGAAGTGCCTGAGCACGAAGGCCGTCTCTCGGTTGATGGCGCCCGCGCGGCGCGGCTGGTAGATGTCCGTGTGCTCGACGGCGTTCTTGAGGTGCGCGTACGCGATGGCCGAGCAGATGCTGTCCGTGTCCGGGTGCAGGTGACCGATGACGTTGACCTTGCGGATACCCTCTGGCATGTGCCTTCCTTCCCCCTGGTGCTTCCTCGTCTGATTGTGCCACGCACGAGGTCATGTTTTGATGTGCGGCTTGTGAACGGTACCAAAACTGCGCGACCGGACGCGCCTCTCGGCGCGTCGCGGGCCAACGTTTGTCCGCCGCAGCTGCCACCGCCCGCTTCCCGCTGCGAATCTGGTGGTTGTGGCAATTCCCGGCCCGGAGGCGTTGCGCGGGTTGGGGTTATGGCAGAGTCTGGGCCGCCATAACCCCAAAAAGCGCAGCACATCGAGAAGAACGGCCAGTTGTTGGGTGGCGTCGATTGCCATAACCCCAAATTCCGCGACGCTGTGGCGACGGGAATTGCCATAGCCCCCAGATCCGCAGCGCGGGGAGGGGCGTGCGGGCCGGGCGCGCCGTCCCCCCGCCTCCCGTGGCGGATTTCTCCTGCAGGCAGCGCGTTCTTCTCGCCCGGGGGAGGGGGCTGGGATAGACTCGGTGTGACGGTAAGCCCCGCACAAGAGAGGCGAGAAACCCCATGGCAGAGTTTGTCTACATGTTCAACCGCGCCCGCAAGGCCGTGCACGACAAGGTCATCCTCGACGACGTCACGGTGGGCGTCTACCCCGGCGCCAAGATCGGCGTGGTGGGCCCCAACGGCGCCGGCAAGTCCACGCTCCTCAAGGTCATGGCCGGCCTCGAGGACGTCTCCAACGGCGAGGCGCGCCTCACGCCGGGCTACACCGTGGGCATCCTCCAGCAGGAGCCGCCGCTCGAGGAGGACAAGACCGTCCGCGAGAACATCGAGCTGGCCTTTGCCGACCTCCTTGCCAAGATCGAGCGCTTCAACCAGGTGAGCGCCGAGATGGCCGACCCGGATGCGGACTTTGACGCCCTCATGGCCGAGATGGGCCAGCTCCAGGACGAGATCGACGCCGCCAACGGCTGGGACCTGGACTCCCAGCTCTCCCAGGCCATGGACGCCCTGCAGTGCCCGGACCCGGACGCGCCGGTCTCCATCCTCTCCGGCGGCGAGCGTCGCCGCGTGGCGCTGTGCAAGCTGCTGCTTGAGGCACCCGACCTGCTGCTCCTTGACGAGCCCACCAACCACCTGGATGCCGAGTCGGTGCTCTGGCTGGAGCAGTTCCTGCACAAGTACCCCGGCGCCGTCATGGCCGTCACGCACGACCGCTACTTCCTCGACGACGTGGCCGAGTGGATCTGCGAGGTCGACCGCGGCCAGCTCTACCCCTACGAGGGCAACTACTCCACCTACCTGGAGAAGAAGGCCGCGCGCCTGGAGGCCCAGAGCCAGCAGGACGCCCGCCGCGCCAAGAAGATGAAGTCCGAGCTTGCGTGGGTGCGCTCCAGCCCCAAGGCGCGCCAGGCCAAGAACCGCGCGCGCCTGGAGCGCTACGAGCAGATGGAGGCCGAGGCCCGCGCCTCCAAGCGCGTGGACTTCACCGACATCCACATCCCCGTGGGCCCGCGCCTGGGCGCCAAGGTCCTGGAGGCCGAGCACCTCTCAAAGAGCTTCGGCGACCGCGTACTCATTGACGACCTCTCCTTCTCCCTGCCGCGCAACGGCATCGTGGGCGTGATCGGCCCCAACGGCGTGGGCAAGTCCACGCTCTTCAAGATGATCGTGGGGCAGGAGGAGCCCACGTCCGGCACCCTCGCGGTGGGGGAGACCGTCAAGCTCTCCTACGTGGACCAGATGCGCTCGGGCATCGATGCGGAGAAGACCCTCTGGGAGGTCGTCTCCGACGGCAACGACTACATCCGCGTGGGCGAGTCCGAGATCCCGAGCCGCGCCTACGTGGCGGCGTTCGGCTTCAAGGGCTCGGACCAGCAGAAGCGCGCGGGCGTGCTCTCCGGCGGCGAGCGCAACCGCCTGAACCTCGCGCTCACGCTCAAGCAGGGCGGCAACCTGCTGCTCCTGGACGAGCCCACCAACGACCTCGACGTCGAGACGCTGGAGTCCCTGGAGGAGGCGCTCGAGGAGTTCCCCGGCTGCTCCGTGGTGATCTCGCACGACCGCTGGTTCCTCGACCGCGTGGCCACGCACATCCTCGCCTGGGAGGGCACGGACGAGAACCCTGGCCGCTGGCACTGGTTCGAGGGCAACTTCGAGGCCTACCAGGCTGACCGCGAGAAGCGCCTCGGCGCGGAGGCGTCCAAGCCCCACCGCCTGCACCGTAAGCTCACGCGCGACTAGGGATTTGTGCCCCCTCCCATAGTTTTCGAACGGTTCCCTTACGGTCGCCTGACGTGACACGACTACGGTTGTGCCATGTCAGGCGACCGTCTCGTGAAAGGGAGCCATATGTTCGAAGGCGTGTCCTACTCCGTCCACATGGACATCGAGGGGTTCCGCGACCTCTTCCGCGCCCAGCAGATCCGCTACACCCGGAAGCTCGGGATTCTCTGTGCCGTGCTCTTTGGGCTCATGACCATCGCCTCCGTCTTCGCGTGTCTCTTTGCCCCTTCCGTCGAGATGGTCGGGGGCACGCTGCTCTTCGTGGCGCTTCTCGTGTTTGGTGTCGTGATGGCGGTGCGTCCGCCGCTTCTGCTCGCAACGCGCGCGGGCCTGGTGCGGAGGTGGTTTGCGCAGCGAGGTGCCGCCAGCGCGGGCGACGATTCGCTCGCGGAGCTCGTTGCCGACTATACGGTGACCCTCTCCGCGTTTGGCTTCACGGAGGCCTCGAGCACCGCAACGCTCAACATACCCTGGTTTGCCCTCGACGCTCGCCCGGTTGCGGGCGACAACGGGACCTACTTCGTGCTGGCAAAGGGCAAGGAGGCCTCTCTTGCCTACAACCTCATAGGAATCAACTGGGCCTTCCGCGACGAGGACGCCTCGGGCGTGCTCTTTCTCCCGCGCGAGCTTGTCGAGAAGAACCCGGGGCTCGTGGACGAGGCGTCCTCCGCGATCAAGGATGCCCGCCGGCACTACCTCGGTCGCGGAAAGCGGGCCATCGAGGACAAGCAGCTCGCCTCGTGGCTGGCGGCGAAGTAGGAGGCCTCGTCTCGTGCCTACGGCGGTCTGCCGGGGCGGAGCGGGGGCGCACCATCGCCAGAGCGCCTGTTCTCGCCGGGCCGCCGCTTGAGCAGGCGCACTCCTCGGTGAACGGCGTCGTTTTTCTGAAACACTAACGTCACAGAACGTCCACAACCGGTTAGAATGGAGGGGCGCCCCAAGGCGCCCCTTTTTTGTGAGCAACGGCGCGCCGCGCCAGGACGATAGGAGCATCAATGCACACGGGCGACATCAGGACACGTAAGGCCGTCATCATCGGCGCGGGGCGCGTGGGCAGCCATGTGGCGCTCTGCCTCATGTTCCAGCACCTCGTGAACGAGATCGTCTTTCTCGACGTCAACCGGGACGCCGCGCGCGCCCAGGCGCTCGACCTCGACGACCTGGCCTCCGGCCTCGGCGACTCCTTCACCATCCGCGTGGGCGACTACGCCGACTGCGCGGACGCCCACTTCGTGATCCTCACCGCCGGCCGCAGCCGCCGTCCCGGCGAGACGCGCCTCCAGATGCTCGACGGCACCATCAAGGTGCTCGACGGCATCGTGGGCCCGCTCAAGGAGTCCGGCTTCCACGGCATCCTGATCAGCGTCTCCAACCCGGCCGACATCGTGGTGGAGTACCTCTACCGCAAGCTCGGCCTGCCGCGCAACCAGGTCTTTGGCACCGGCACCTCGCTCGACTCCGCGCGCCTGCGCCGCGTGCTCTCCGAGACCATCGACGTCTCCAGCCGCCAGATCCAGGCCTTCTGTATGGGCGAGCACGGCGACTCGATGTTCATCCCCACCTCGCGCATCTCCGTCGAGGGCATCGGCCTGCGCGAGTATCTGTCGCTGCGCGATGACGTGGTGGACACCATCGACTTTGCCGACATCATGCGCCGCGTGCGCGAGTCCGGCGCCGCCATCATCTCGGGCAAGGGCTGCACCGAGTTCGGCATCGCCTCGGTGGTGGCCGCGCTCGTGACCTCCATCCTCCACAACGAGAAGCGCGTGGTGCCGCTCTCCGCCCACCTCGACGGCGAGTACGGCGAGTCCGGCATCTCCGCCGGCGTGCCCTGCGTCATCGGCAGCACCGGTGTCGACTCCGTGCTGGAGATCGACCTCTCCTACGACGAGCGTCGCGCCATGCGCAAGTCCTGCTCGATCATTCGCGACTACTGCGAGAAGGTCCTGCCCGAGCAGGAGTAGCCGTCCCGCAGAGATCCGGGCATGACAAAGGTGTCAGGGTCGTTTGTCAGGAAACCTGACAAACGACCCTGACACCTTTGTCAAGTCACCCATAACTTGCCGGGGGGGGTTCTCCTAGCGTAGAATGGCGCACATGACCGGCTGGCCCCAGAGACGGGAGACCCATGATCAAGATTGACCACGTGTCAAAGTCCTACGACGGCGGCGCGACCACGGCCGTGCGCGACCTTTCCCTTGAGATTCGCTCAGGGGAGATCTTCGGCCTGCTCGGCCCCAACGGCGCAGGCAAGTCCACGCTGCTCAACATGCTCGCCGGCGTGCTCGCGCCCACCTCAGGCACGATCGAGCTCGATGGCGTGAACGTGGCCACCGACCCGCTCGCCGCCAAGAGAAACCTCTGCTACGTGAGCGACTCGCCCGACCACCTGCTTCGCCTCAAGGGTCACGAGTTCCTGCGCTTCATCGCCGACGTCTACGAGGTGTCGGACGCCGTGCGGGCCCAGCGCATCGCCGAGCTCGCGCACGAGTACGGCATGGAGGGCGAGCTGGACAACCAGATCCAGTCCTACTCCCACGGCATGCGCCAGAAGATGATGATCATGGGCGCGCTGCTGCCCGACCCGGCCATCTGGATTCTCGACGAGCCGATGACCGGCCTCGACCCCAAGGCGTCGTGGCTGCTCAAGCAGTCCATGCGCCGCCATGCGGACGCGGGCAAGACCGTGCTCTTCTCCACGCACGTGCTCGACGTGGCCGAGAAGGTCGTGGACCGCGTCGGCGTGATCGCGCACGGCGAGCTGCTCTTCGTGGGCACCGTCGACGAGATGCGCGAGCACTTCCGGTCCAACGGCTCGCTCGAGGAGATGTTCCTCGAGCTCACGTCTGACAACTCGCCGTTTGCACAGGGCGAGAAGGACGGCGCCGCCGCAGGGGAGGCGCGGTAATGGCGCGCGCGGCGGCCCAGGGCCTCTCCTGGCGGCAGTTCCGCGTGATGCTGCGCGTCATCATGCGCGGCGAGCAGCACCTGGACAGCACGGGCATGGGCCTCGGCGGCGACGGCGAGTCGCGCAAGGGGCTCTGGGGGTCGCTCGGCGCGGGTGCGCGCAAGGTGGCGATGGGCTTCCTGTTTTTGCTCCTTGCGGCGATGTTCTTCATGATGGGCTTCATGCTGGGGGAGGTGGGCACCACGCCCTACGTGGCGTTTAGCCTCTGCGTGGTATGCCTTGTGGGCCTCACGCTGCTCACTGGCCTCTATCAGGCCGTGAACATCCTCTACTTTGTGCGCGACCTCGGCTACTACCTCACGCTTCCCGTCTCGGCCACCACGATCATGTGGGCCAAGCTCGCGCACTTCCTGGGGATGTCGATCATCGGCGACCTCATTCTTCTGCCGGTGGGGCTGGGGTGCCTGCTGTCCGCAGGGGCCGGGCCCGGGGCGTGGGTGGCCATGACGCTGGCGTTTGTGCTGTGCGCCGTGGCGGTCAACCTGGCGCTCGTGATCGTCTGCGTGCCCATCATGCGCTTCTCGCGCCTGGCGCACGACAAGGACCGCTTCTCCCGCGTCTTTGGCGGCATCATCATCGTACTCGTGCTCGTCATTGGCGTGGGGAGCCAGTTTGCGCTCCAGGGCGACGGCCTGGCCTCGCTCGCCTCGGGCTCGGAGCAGCTGCTCTCGGGTGGCGCCCCTGCGGTCGTGATGGGCCTTCTGTGCCCGCCGTCGCTCTTCGCGCGGCTTGTCGTTTCGGGAGACGCGCTCGTGGCGGCAGGCGGGCTTCTCGCCATGCTCGCGAGCGTGGCCGTCTATGCCGCCGTGCTCTCCGCCGTCTCCCGGCGCTGGTACTTCGAGGGCGTGCAGGCGCTCCAGGGCGCGGGCGGCAAGCGCGGCCGCCGCGTCGAGGGGGCGGAGCTCTCGCAGGTCACGCGCACGCGGGGCGCGCTCGCGGCGAACCTCAGCCGCGACTGGAAGATGATGGTGCGCGTGCCGGTGTTCTTCAACCAGTTTGTCCTGAGCTCGCTGCTCATGCCGCTCTACTTCATCGCCATCATCGTGGTGAGCGGCGTCGTGGGCGTCTCGCAGGCGTCTGACGCCGGCTTGGACCCGGCGGCGCTGCTCGGGATGGCGCGCGAGCTCACGAGCCTTCTGGCCCTCGACAGCCCCGCGCTCGTGTGGTGCGCGGTGGTCGTGCTCGTCTTTGGCCTTTTCCTGGGCTTCTCGTCCTACTCGTTCACGATGGGCGTGAGCCGCGACGGCGAGGACTTCTTCTTCATGCGCGGCCTGCCCATGAACTGGAGCGCGTATCTGGCCGCCAAGTTCGTGGCGCCGTTCGCGCTCTCCTCGGTGCCGATGCTCGTCCTCTTTGTGATTGCCATCGTGGCGCTGGGCGTGCCCGCGGCGTCGGGGGCATATCTCATCCTGGTCTACCTCGGCGCGACGATCTCCCTGGGCCTTCTCTCGCTTGGGCTGGGGGCGCTCTTCCCGCGGCTCACGTGGGATAACGAGGCGCAGCTCGTCAAGGGCGGCGGCGCCACGCTGATGGTGTTTGCCGGGCTCGTCATTGGTGCGGTCGTGATGGCGCTGCCCGCGCTCGCGCTTCTGGGCTGCGTGCTCTGGGGCGCGTTCGCGGCGCCTGTGGCGCTCGGCCTTGCGCTGGCGATCTTTGTGCTCGAGTGCGCGGCCCTCGCGTGGTGGGTGCTCGGTCCCTGCGCGCGGAGCCTCTCCCGTCGCGAGCGCTAGCCGCGGCCGCCGGACAAAGGCTGACAAAGGTGACAGGGTCGTTTGTCATGAAAAACATGACAAACGACCCTGTCACCTTTGTCAGCCTTTTGGCATGCGATCGTGGTTGATCTCTTGGTAGAAGAGGCGCGAGAGCTCTGCGGGGTCATGGGTCTGGCCAAGCGCCCACATCGTCTTGGCGACGAGCGCCTCGGTGGTCATGTCATCGCCCTTGAGGATTCCGTCCTTCTCCGCGTACGCATGACCGACCTCGTAGACGCCGAGGTCAAGGCCCTCCTCCGGCACCTGCGTCGTGACCACGAGGGCGCGGCCGGAGTCGACCCAGTCGAAGATCGCCCGCTGGTAGGACTCGTCGTACGCCGGGATGCCGCCAATGCCGAAGGTCTCGAGGATGATGGCGTCATAGTCAGGCTTGAGGAGGGCGAAGATCGTGGGCTTGAGCTCCGGGGTGAGCTTGAGCACGATGACGCGCTCGTCGAGGGCGTCGTAGAAGCGCGGGCGGTGGTGGCCTGCGGGCGCGGGTGCCATGCCTGCTGGGCGCACGATGCCATTGCCGCGGATGTAGGCGAGTGACGGGTAGTTCATGCTCGAGAAGGCGTTGAAGCTCATGGTCCGCTGCTTGCGTGCGCGGGTCCCGCAGATGACCTTGCCGCCAAAGACCACGCTCACGTCGTGGGACGCCGGGTCGCAGGCGTACAGGACGCTCTGGTAGAGGTTGAGCTTGGCGTCGGTGAAGGGGTTGGCCATCGGCTGCTGGGAGCCCGTGAGCACGATGGGCTTCTCGCTGTCCTGGATGAGGTAGGAGAGCGCGGCGGCGGTGTAGGCCATGGTGTCCGTGCCGTGGAGGATCACGAAGCCGTCGTATGCGTCGTAGGCGCGGCGCACCTCGCGCGCTATGCACAGCCAGTCGCGCGGACGCATGTTGGTGCTGTCGATGTTCATGGGCTGGACGAAGTCCAGCTCGCAGAGGGTGTCGAGCAGGGGGACCTGCCGGGCGAGCTCGGGCCCGGTCATCGTGGGGGCGAGCCCGGAGCCGTCCTCGGTCGAGGCGATGGTGCCGCCGGTCGCGATGAGGAGCACGCGCCTCTTGCTCACGCGCGCTCGCCTCCTCGGGCGTCGCCCGCGCCCAGCAGGAAGCGGCGGATGGCCTCGGCCACGCCGCCGTGGTCGTTGTCGGCGACGGTCACGGCCGCCGCGGCGCGCGCGTTCTCGTTGGCGTTGCCCATCGCCACGCCGAGGCCCGCGTCGCGCAGCATCGGCAGGTCGTTGTCGGCGTCGCCGATCGCGATCGTCGCCTCGCGCGGGATGCCGAGCAGCTCGGCGAGCTCGAGCATGCCCGTGCCCTTGTTGACGCCGATGGGGGAGAGCTCCAGGCTCGCCTCGTCGGAGTAGGCGAGCTCGAGCGGGGCGCTCTCGAGCCGCTCGCGCACCCGCGCGCGCGCCTCGGGGGTGCGGAAGTGCAGGTTGAACTTCTGTACGGGGAACGACGGCTCGCGCAGGCGCCGCTCGAAGCCCTCCATGGGCGTGCCCGTCTTTGCGTAGAGCGGCACGTAGATGCCCATGTAGTAGTCGGGCATGCGCTCGACCATGTCGGACTCGAAGTAGAAGCCGGGGCCGGAGAACGCCTCGCAGATGTAGTCCTCGCCCTCGGAGGCCTCGAGCGCCAGGTCGAGAAGGGCGTGGTCGAGCGTGGTCTCGCGCAGGAGGCGCCGCTCGTGGAGGTCGTAGATCGCCGAGCCGCTTCCGCAGATCGCGTAGCGGACTCGGGTGAAGTCGTCACGGTCCATCTCGATCATGACCGGGCAGCGCCCCGAGCAGATGGCGATCTGACGGCCCGCGTCGAGCGCCTCCTCGATCGCCTCGGTCGAGGAGGGCAGCACGCGCTTGGAGCTGTCAAGCAGCGTCCCGTCCATGTCTATTGCCATGAGCTGGTATTCCACGGGTCCTCCTCCTTGTGGCGTCGCCTGCGGCAACAGGATAGCGGGCGGCGCGCCGTCGTGGCGGCCGCGTCGCGCGATACCGCACAACTCCCCAATTCTGCCGCGCACGCCTCTCCCTGAGGGGCCTGTGCGGCATCCGGGCTCCTAGTGCGCGCTACCCAGCAGGTAGGTGCGAATCGCCTCGGCGACGCCGCCGTGGTCGTTGTCGGCCACCACGACGTCGGCCGCCGTCCGAACGCGCTCGTTGGCGTTGCCCATCGCCACGCCGAGGCCCGCGTCGCGCAGCATCGGCAGGTCGTTGTCGGCGTCGCCCACGGCCATCGTCGCCTCGCGCGGCACGCCGAGGAGCTCCGCGAGGGCGAGCATGCCGGTGCCCTTGTTCGCCTCCGTGGGGGAGAACTCGAGGCTCGCCGTCTCGAAGTCCACGAGGCCGAGCCCCAGGTCGCTCACGAGCGCGCGGACGCGCTCGCGGGTGGCCTCGTCGCGGAAGTGGACGTTGATCTTCTGGACGTGGGTCCGCGGGTCGCGGAGAAGCGCGCGCATGTCCTCGGCGGGACGGCCGGCGCGCCGGTAGGACTCGACGTAGACCCCGAGCCCGAAGCCGGGCATGCGCTCGAGGGCGTCGCTCTCGAAGAGGAAGGAGCTGCCCACGAACGGCTCGAGGAGGCAGTCGGTGCCCTCGCAGGCGTCGAGGATGCGGACGAGCGCGTCGTGGTCGAGGCGCGTCTCCCAGAGCAGCCTGCGCTCGTCGAGGTCATAGAGGCTCGTCCCGCTCCCGCAGATCGCGTAGCGGATGCCGGCGAGCTCGTCGCGGCTGACCTCCACCATGGCCGGGCAGCGGCCCGAGCAGATTGCCACGTGCCTCCCGGCGGCGAGCGCCTCCTCGATCGCCTCGGTCGAGGACGGCAGCACGCGCTTGGCGCCGTCGAGCAGCGTCCCGTCCATGTCGAGGGCAATGAGCTGGTAGGCCATGGCGTCTAGCGGTGGTAGTAGCCGTGGCGCTCGTACTTGGGCTCGCAGCAGACGTTGATGCCGAGGTTGCGGTAGGTGCTCTTGTCTGCCTCCGAGATGATGACCGAGAAGTAGGCGTCGCAGCCGGCGAGCTGGTCGAGCGCGTCGACGGCCTCCCCGGCCTGGGGGTTGGTGGCGGAGGAGAGCGACAGGGCGATGAGCATCTCGTCGGAGTGCAGGCGCGGGTTGCGGCTGCGCAGGTGCTCGGTCTTGAGGTGGCAGATCGGCGCGAGCGCCTCGGAGCTCACGACGTAGGTCTGCTTGGGGATGCCCGCCATGTGCTTCGCCGCGTTGAGCAGAAGCGACGCTGCGGCACCCATGAGGTCGGAGGTCTTCCCGGTCACGAGCGTGCCGTCGGGGAGCACCATGGCTGCGGCGGGGCCGCCTGTGTCCTCCTCCTTGGCGAGCGCAGCCTGGTGGGCGGGGGAGTAGTCGCAGGTGACGTCGGTCTGGCGCATGAGCAGCTCGATCTTGTCGAGCGCCTCGGTGCCCTCGCCGGTGCGGCGCAGCTCCTCCGCCGCCGTGAACCAGCGGCGCACGATCTCGTTCTTGGCCGCCTCGCGGCAGGCCTCGTCGTCGGAGATGCACAGGCCCACCATGTTGACGCCCATGTCGGTGGGAGACTGGTAGGGGCTCTCGCCGGCGATCTTCTCCATCATGGCCTTGAGGACGGGGAAGGTCTCGACGTCGCGGTTGTAGTTGACGGTGACCTCGCCGTAGGCCTCGAGGTGCCACGGGTCGATGATGTTGCGGTCGTCGAGGTCGGCCGTGGCCGCCTCGTAGGCGACGTTCACAGGGTGCTTGAGCGGCAGGTTCCAGACTGGGAACGTCTCGTACTTGGCGTAGCCGGCGGCAATCCCGCGCTTGTTCTCGTGGTAGAGCTGCGAGAGGCAGGTGGCGAGCTTGCCCGAGCCGGGGCCGGGGGCGGTCACCACCACGAGCGGGCGGCTCGTCTCGATGTAGTCGTTCTTGCCGAAGCCCTCGTCGGAGACGATGTGGTTGACGTCTGAGGGGTAGCCGTCGATGAGGTAGTGGCGCCACACCGAGACGCCCATGCCCTCAAGGCGGCGCTGGAAGGCCTCGGCGTGCGGCTGCCCGGTGAAGTGGGTGATGCAGATGCCGCCCACCATGAGCCCGCGCGAGCGGAACGAGTCCATGAGGCGCAGCGCGTCCTCCTCGTAGGTGATGCCGATGTCGGAGCGGCGCTTGGCGTTCTCGATGTTGTCGGCGTTGATGACGATGATCGCCTCGACGTCCTCCTTGAGGCTCTCGAGCATGCGGATCTTGGAGTCGGGCTCAAAGCCCGGAAGGACGCGGCTCGCGTGGTAGTCGTCAAAGAGCTTGCCACCAAACTCCAGGTAGAGCTTGCCTCCGAACTGCCCGATGCGCTTGCGAATCTTCTCCGCCTGAAGCGAGATGTACTTGTCGTTGTCAAATCCTATGCGCATCTGCGGGGGTCCTCTCTGCTCTTCTGGGCGGTGAGCCAATCAGAAAGGGTAACACGCCTTACCCGCGCCCCCGTCTCAGAACCTACCGGACGAGCAAAACGAGCATCTCCACCACGGTTCCCGCCGCAAGAAGGACCACGGCCGCGAAGCAGATGGCCACCTCCCAGGGAAGGCCGACCTCGCGCCAGAACGCGCGCGGGGCGTCGTCCTCGTTGGGGGACGCGGCGCCGTCTGCCCGCTCGCGCCCGGAGACGAGAAGCCCGCACCCGCCCACGACAAGGCAGAGCGCCCCCGTCACGTAGAGCAGCCTGCACGCCCAGTCGAGCCCGACCTTCCAGTCAAGCCCGTGGGTGAGGAGGGCAAAGACGAAGGCGACGGCGCCAAGCGCCAGCGCGGCGACGCCCCCAAGCCGAAGCGACCTCGCCGCGCCCGCAAGCACCCGCCGTGTTTTGTCCCTCATGAGGCCCCCCGTTGTCCTGCGGCCGCTGCCTGCGGCTTCTTGGGTATGGAGCATTGTGTTCCAGAAGCGCTCCCGGGCGCAAATCGAGGTCCGCATCGTTTCCATTTGGTACAGGCCTTACGCGCGAAATACACAGGCCGCGCCCATAAGCGCTAGAATACGGCTTTGCTTTTGATAGTCCGTGCTCACGGGGGAGTAACTATGGACAAGAAGATGGTCGTTCGTCACAGTGAGATCCTCGGCGAGGACCTCGATGTCATCGTGTACGGGTCTGCCGGCCAGCCGGTCATGGCGTTCGCGCCGCTCGGGCAGCGCCCGGAGAACCTCGAGGAGGTCGGACTCGTCGACGAGCTGGCCGACTACCTCGACGCCGGCGTGATCCAGCTCTTCTGCGTCAGCAACGTCGATGGCGAGTCCTGGGGCTCCGACGGCTACGCCGTCGAGCGCGCCGCCCGCCAGGAGGCCTACTACCAGGCGGTCTGCGAGGAGCTCGTCCCGCTCGTGGCCGAGGTGAGCGGCTCCGACGCGCGCCCGCTGGCGCTCGGCTTTGACATGGGCGCCACCCACGCCGCGATCTTCGCGCTGCGCCGCCCCGACCTCTTCCAGGGCTGCGTCTGTCTCTCGGGCGTCTACGACGCCAGCCGCTTCTTTGGCGACTGGATGGACGCCACGCTCTATGACAACACGCCGTGCGCGTTCCTTCCCAACATGCCGACCGACCACCCCTATATCGCGCTCTACAACCAGCGCCAGCTGCTGTTCTGCTGCGGCCAGGAGCCGAGCGAGGCCGAGAGCCTCCGCACCACGCGCGAGATCGACGCGCAGCTCCAGCGCCTGGGCGTCGAGGCGTGGTGCGACTACTGGGGCGGCGACGTCTCGCACACCTGGTTCTGGTGGAAGAAGCAGGTGCGCTACTTCATGCCCATCGTGCTCGAGGACGTGGAGAAGACCACGGCTGCCGAGCGCGAGGCCGCCGCAGCCGCCAAGAAGAAGGCACCTGCCCGCAAGCGCGCCGCAGCCAAGAAGCCGGCGGCGAAGAAGGTTGCCGAGAAGAGCGTGGAGAAGGTCGCCGAGAAGGACGCTGCGGTGACGGAGGAGAAGCCGGCCGCCAAGAAGCCGGCCGCGACGAAGAAGGCGGCCATCGCCAAGTCCGCCGCGGCCAAGAAGCCTGCCGCGGAGAAGGCCGCTGCCGCCACGGAGGAGAAGGTCGAGGCCGCCGCGGCCAAGAAGCCGGCCGCCAAGGCCACGACCAAGGCCGCTGCCAAGCCGGCCGCCGCGACCAAGGCCACCGCGGAGGACGCGCCCGCCGAGAAGAAGCCCGCCGCCACCAAGAAGGCTGCGGCCACCAAGACGACCGCCACCAAGATGACCGCCGCGAAGAAGCCCACGGCCACCAAGACGACTGCCACCAAGACGACTGCCACCAAGACGACTGCTACCAAGACGACTGCGGCCAAGACGACCGCTGCCGCCAAGACGACCGCTGCCGCCAAGACGACCGCTGCCGCCAAGACCGCTGCCGCCAAGCCCGCCGCCAAGGCGGCCGCACCCAAGGCCGAGGCCGCCGAGAAGCCCGCGGCCAAGAAGCCGGCCGCCAAGAGGACGACCCGCTCGGCCGCGAAGAAGCAGGACACGAGCGCCGAGTAAATGAACTTCGTCTTTGCCTCCCCGCAGTTCCCCGAGGTCTACTGGAAGTTCTGCGCCGCGCTCCGCCGCAACGGGGCGCGCGCCCTCGGGATTGGGGACACGCCCTACGACGCCCTGGCCCCCGAGGTCAGGGCGTCGCTCGATGAGTACTACTGGGTCTCCGACCTCGGGGACTACGACCAGGTCTTCCGCGCCGTCGCGTTCTTCTCGTTCAAGTACGGCAAGGTCGACTGGGTGGAGTCCAACAACGAGCACTGGCTCGCCCAGGACGCGCGCCTGCGCGAGGACTTCAACGTCCGCACAGGCCCGCTCCCGGCCCAGATCGCCGCATGGCAGAGCAAGGCCGCCCAGAAGCCGCTCTATGCCGCCGCCGGGGTCCCCACGGCCCGCCAGACGCGCCTCACCACCTTCGACGAGACGCGCTGGTTCATCGGGGAGATGGGCCACTTCCCCGTCTTCGCCAAACCGGAGGTCGGCGTGGGGTCGGGCGGGGCGCGCCTGCTCACGAGTGATGACGACCTTCGCGACCTCATCGCGGACCACGGGGACGTCCCGTATGTGGTCGAGCAGTACGTCGAGGGCGACATCTGCTCCTACGACGCCCTTCTCGACAGCCGGGGGGAGCCTCTGCTCGAGAACCAGGAGGAGTTCCCGCCCTCGATGGCCGACGTCGCGCAGCGGCAGCTCGACCTGAGCTATCGGTCCCTGCCGACCGTCGACCCGGCGCTCGCCCGGGCGGGCCGGGCGCTCGCGCGCTCCTTCGGCCTTGCGAGCCGCCTCGTGCACATGGAGTTCTTCCGCCTCGCGCACGACCGCCCCGGCCTGGGCGCCGCGGGCGACTACGTGGGGCTCGAGGTGAACGTCCGCCCGCCCGGGGGCTCGACCCCGGAGATGATCTGCCAGGCGCACGGCATCGACGTCTACCAGGCATGGGCGGACATGGTGTGCCATGACGAGCTTCGCTGCAAGCCGACGGGCGACCCGGCGGTCTGCGTCTATGCCGCCCGAAGGGACGTCCATCGGTACCGTCGCGCGCACGAGGAGATCATGGCGCGCTGGGGGGATGCCATCGTCTCGTGCGGACGCGTCCCCGCCGCGCTCTCGGATGACCTGGGGGACCAGCAGTACACGGCGCGCTTTGCGACCTCTGGGGAGGCCGACGAGTTTGTGGCGTACGTCCAGGAGAGGAGGCGCTTTGGCCATGATGGTCCGAAGGGCGAGAAGTGAGGACCTGCCCGGCGTGACGAGCCTGCTGCGGCAGGTGCTGGAGGTCCATGCCGCGGGGAGGCCCGACCTCTTTCGCGCGGGAACCCGCAAGTACACGGACGAGGAGCTGCTGGCGATCTTTGCCGATGACGCCCGCCCGGTCTTCGTGGCCGTGGAGGAGGGGGCGGCGCCGGGCGAGGTGCTCGGCCATGCGTTCTGCGAGGTCCAGGACTTCCGCTCGAGCAACAACATGCAGCCCATCCTTTCGCTCTACGTGGACGACATCTGCGTGGACGAGCGGGCCCGCGGGCGGCGCGTGGGGACGGCGCTCTATCGGCGTGTCGTCGAGCACGCGCGCGAGCTCGGGTGCCACAACCTGACGCTCAACGTGTGGTCGTGCAACCCCGGGGCGCGCGCGTTCTACGACGCGATGGGCCTCGTTCCGCAGAAGACGTGCCTGGAGCAGGTGCTATGACGGCACCGCGGGCGATGCGGCGCGCCCACCGCGAGGTGACGGACCTGGCTGAGCTGAGGTCGATCGTTGATAGGGCGCAGGTCCTGCACGTCGGCTCCGCGGACGACGAGGGCCCCTTCGTCGTGCCCATGAGCTTTGGCTACGAGGTGCTAGGCGAGAAGGACGACGAGCCGCGCTGGGTCTTCTGGATGCACTCGGCGGGCGAGGGGCGCAAGGCTGAGGCGTGGGATGCCGACCCCGTGGTGGCGCTCGAGCTCGACGTGCCCGCGGGCGTGATCGAGGGCGACTTCGCCTGCGCGTACTCGTATGCGTATGAGAGCGTCATGGCGGTCGGCGGCATTGCGCGCGTGCGCGACGCGGGCGAGAAGGTGCACGGTCTTGCGTGCATCATGGACCACATGGCCCCCGGCGCGCCCGTCTCATTCTCCGAGCCGGCGCTCGAGCGCGTGGCCGTGTGGCGCGTCGAGATCTCGCACCTCACGGGCAAGCGCCGGGCCTGACAGGGGCGACCTGACAAAGGTGACAGGGTCGTTTGTCATGATGACAAACGACCCTGTCACCTTTGTCAGGTCGCCCCTGCGTGCTACTTCTCCACGAGCCAGCTCTTGCCGGAGTCGTCGGTGACGCAGACCACGTCGTCGAAGAGGGGGCACTCGCGCGTGCGCACCACGCGGGCGGGGTTGCCCACGACGGTGGTGTGGGGCGGGACGTCGTCCACCACCACAGACCCCGCGCCCACGCGGGCGCCGTCGCCCACCGTGATGGTGCCGAGGAGGATGGACCCGGCCCCGACGAGCACGTTGTTGCCTAGGGTGGGGTGGCGCTTGCCGCCGTGCTTGCCGGTCATGCCGAGGGTGGCGCCGTGGTACATGAGGCAGTCGTCCCCGATGACGGCGGTCCCGCCGATGACCACGCCCACGCCGTGGTCGATGGTGAAGCGCCGGCCGATCTGGGCGGCGGGGTGAATCTCGGCCCCGTACCTGATGCGGGAGCGCGTGGCGAGCCAGAGCGCGAGCGAGCGGTGCCCACGCTCGTAGAGCCAGTGCTGGACGCGATAGGCGCGCACGATCCGATAGCCTGCCGAGAAGCGCGTGATGTCGGAGACGCTCTCCGCGGACGGGTCGCGCGCGAAGGCGGCCTGGGCGTCCTCGCGAATCATGGCGCGCAGCCCAAGCCGCGCGTTCTTCTCGCCCTGCGCCGGGCTGCTCGCGGTGGCCATGGCGACGGCGTCCATCAGAGGTCCATCGAGAGGTAGCGCTCGCCCGTGTCGGGCAGGACGGCGACGATCGTCTTGCCCTCCATGCCCGGGCGCTCGGCGAGCGAGAGGGCGGCCGCGACGGCCGCGCCCGAGGAGATGCCCACGAGGATTCCGAGCTCGCCGGCGAGCCGCTTCATCGTGGCGACGGCGTCGTCGGAGGCCACGGGCACGATCTCGTCCACGACGGAGCGGTCGAAGTTGCCGGGCACGAAGTTGGCGCCGATGCCCTGGATCTTGTGGGGTCCGGCCGCGCCGCCGGCGAGCACCTGCGACTCGGCGGGCTCCACGGCGACGGCGCGCACCTCGGGGTTCTTCTCCTTGAGGAAGCGCGCGGAGCCGGAGATGGTGCCGCCCGTGCCCACGCCGGCCACGAGGACGTCGATGGAGCCCTCGGTGTCCGCCCAGATCTCGGGGCCGGTGGTCTCGTAGTGCGCGCGCGGGTTGGCGGGGTTGTCGAACTGTCCCGCGATGATCGAGTTGGGGGTGGCCGCCGCGAGCTCCTCGGCCCGGGCGACGGCGCCCGCCATGCCCTCTGTGCCGGGCGTGAGCACGACCTCGGCACCGTAGGCCGCGGCGAGGCGGCGGCGCTCGACGCTCATGGTCTCGGGCATGGTGAGGATGAGGCGGTAGCCGCGGGCGGCGGCGACCATGGCGAGGCCGACGCCGGTGTTGCCGCTCGTGGGCTCGATGATGGTGCCCCCGGGGGCGAGGCGTCCCTCGCGCTCCGCGGCGTCGACCATGGCGCGGGCGACGCGGTCCTTCGCGGAGCCGCCGGGGTTGGCGGCCTCGAGCTTTCCGAGGATGGTGGCAGGGCTGCTGGTGAGGTCGGAGAGGTCCACCAGGGGGGTGGAGCCAACGAGGGCCTCGACGGTGCGCGCGTGACGCATGGGTGCCTCCTTTGGTATGTGTGCTGGCCGCGAGGTGGTCGCTGCGGCGACGCTCGCTGACGATAGGGTGGCACGTATAACCCCTGCGCGCAAGTAGGAATTACGGGGTCGAAACATGCCTAAAAGGGGACAGGCCCTTTTAGGCAACTAGTAGAGCGGGAGCTCGCCGGTCAGGGGGTCGATCGTCTCGGCGGGAAGCGGCTCGAAGGCGAGGCAGGTGTAGGTGGGCTCCCCATGGAACTCGGTGTGTCCGGCGTCGCGCACGAGCGCCACCGCAAGGCCGAGCTCGCGCCCGCGCGCGGCGAGGTCGAGCAGCGCCTCCTCGGAGTCCACGTAGACGCAGACCTTGGCCACCCCGGCGTCGAACCAGTCCGTGAGCGGGGAGCGGTCCGCCTCGTCATGCTCGAGCCACGCCCAGGCGTCCGTCGCGCGGAGCTGCCCCGCGCGGCCCTCGCGCACGAGCGCCATGAGGGTGGCCTCCACGCACGCGTGGCCCGCCTGCGCGGCAATCTTGCCCTTGCGCATCTTGAGGTCGCGGCGCATGACGATCATCTGCTTCGAGAGGTAGCTGCTGGACGGCATGGGGCTCCAATCTGTACGGGGCGAGACAGTGGGGGCGGGCGCGCCTACTGCCGGGAGGAGACGTAGGACTCGTCGACGGTGATCTTGCAGATGGCGCGCGGGTAGCGCTCGCGCACGAGCTCGGAGATGCGGGCGCGCAGCTCGGAGGCCGAAAGCGCGCAGTCGGCGGGCCGCACGCAGTCGAAGATCACGTTGGTGTGCGTGGGGCCGGGCACGCAGCGCAGGTCATGGATGGAGAGCCGCCGGTCGATGTCCTTCACGGCGAGGTCGATCCAGTGGCGCATGTCGCGCACCTTGGGGTCGTTGGTGACGATGGGGTCGTAGTGGAGCGTCATCACGAGCCCCTCGTCGTCCTTGAAGTCCTGCTCGATGTTGTCGAGCAGGTCGTGCTGGTCGAGCGGGTTGCCCTCGGCGGCCATCTCCACGTGCGCGCTCGCGAACTGCCGGCCGGGGCCGTAGTCGTGCACCATGAGGTCGTGCGTCCCGAGCACGCCGGGGTAGCTCATGATCTTGGAGCGGATGTGCTCGACGTAGACCGGGTCGGGGACCTTGCCCAGAAGCGGGCTCACGGCCTCGCGCACGAGGCCCACGCCGCTCCAGAGGATGAAGCCGCCCACGGCCAGGCCCGCCCAGCCGTCGAGGTCCACGCCGGTGAGCTGGGAGACGACGGCGGAGGCGAGGACCGCCGCCGTGGCGATGACGTCGTTTCTCGAGTCCACGGCCGTGGCCTCGAGGGTCTCCGATGAGATGGTGCGCCCAAGGCGCCGGTTGAACGCGGCCATCCAGAGCTTGACCGCCATGGACAGGACGAGCACCGCCACGACGGCCGGCCCGAACTCGGTGGGCTCGGGGTGCGCGATCTTGTTGGCCGAGCTCATGACGAGGTTGATGCCGATGGCGCACACGAGCACCGCCACGACGAGCCCGGCGAGGTACTCGTAGCGCCCGTGGCCGTAGGGGTGGTCCTCGTCGGCGGGGCGGCTCGCGAGCTTGAAGCCGAGCAGGCTCACCACGTTGCTCGAGGCGTCGGAGAGGTTGTTGACGGCGTCGGCCACGATGGAGACCGAGCCCGCCACCACGCCGACGGCGCCCTTGCCCAGGCAGAGCAGGGCGTTGCAGACGATGCAGGTGACGCTCGCCACGAGCCCGTAGCGCGTGCGGACCGTCGGGTCCCCCGTGTCCTCAGCGTTAGGGACAAACGTCCGTATCAGCCAGCCCGTCATGCCAATCCCCCCTGCCCATCTGCTCGGCAAGGGAGAAGTATACCCAGATTCAGCGGATGCGGACCGCCCTGAGCAGGGGAATCCTCACAAGCTGGTCGAAGGCGAGAAGAACGGCGAGAAGAACGGCGCTCCAGATGACGCCCGCGGCGAGAAGGGAGAGCTCCCCGTGGTCGAGCGCCGCGAGGCAGAGGTCCCAGCCGAAGGAGCGCCAGAGGGGGGAGAGGAGCGCCTGGGCGACGTAGAAGCCGAGGATGGACGAGGCGAGCCGGCGGACGAGCGCGGATGCGCGGGCGGGCATGCGCTCGTCGGTGCGCGCGGCGGCCGCGGCGACCGAGCAGACGGCGAGCGCAAAGGAGAGGGCGGAGGTCGACTTGAAGGAGAGCGCCTCGAGAAGGGCCGTGTTGCCCGCGAGCGCCGCCGCGGCCTCCACCGCCACGGACGCCGCCACGCAGCAGCTGAGCGCTCGTCCGGGCCGGCCGATCCTGCGCTCGGCGAGCGCGCCGCCCGCGAGAAACGCCACGAGGTAGCTGACGGCGCTCATGAGCTTGCGCCACTCGAGGAGGCCGCGGACCTCGTCTCCCGGAGAGACGAAGGCGATGTAGGCGTTGACGGCAAAGACGCAGGCGACGAGCGCCCAGACCACGGGGACGGGTCGGCGGACGCGGCGCCAGGCCCAGCCCATGAGCGGCGTGGCGAGCACGATAACGAGATAGACCCAGACGAACTCGAGCCAGGAGAGGATCCAGAGCGGGCTCTCGAGCGACAGCCCCTCGATGGGGGCGACCCAGGCGTCCACCGCGAGCGCGCCGAGGACGTAGAGCGCGACGGTCAGGAGGATGACGGCCGCGCGCCGGACGGTTCTTCTCGCTTGCTCGCGCCAGTAGCCGGGCTCGTCGGCGCCGGCCGCGGCGCGCGGTATGAGGAAGAGGCCCGATATGAGGAAAAAGACGTGGTTGCCGTATGCGCCGAGCAGGCTTATGCACCCAAGCGCCGCGAGCATGGCGGGGCTCGTCACCCAGACGTCCCAGGAGTCAGCCGTCGCGGCGGCAAACCATGGCTGGAAGGTGTGGAAGACGGCGATCGCGAGTATGGCCACGAGCCTGAGCGCCTCGATGCGGGCGTTGCGGGGGGCCTGGGCGTGCGCGGTCGTCATGAGGTCCTTTCGTCGGGGTGGGCTCAAGTATACGTCCGGGGGGCGGCCTTCCGCGAATCTGCCACGAATCTGACGCCGGGCGTCGGTTTTGAAAGAATGCCAGCTGAGAGGGCACAAATCGCCTCCTGGCACCGATCTTGGGCCGTGCGGGAGCGCCCCGCGGCGCGGCCTGGCCCCTTAGAATGCTCGCACGGTCCGGGAGAGGGGAGACGAGATGGCTCTTGTCGGCATGGTCGTCTGGGTGGCCTCGTGCGCCGCGCTCGCCGCGGCGCTCGGGCTCGCCGCGGCCGAGGACCTGGCACGCCGGGTCATACCAAATGGGTGCGTCGTCGCGGTCGCCGCCTCGGGGCTCGCCGCGGCGCTGTCCCGCGCGGCGGGAGGCGAGGCGGCGGCCCTTGCGGCGGCGCCCGCGGGCGCGCTCGCGACGCTTTCCGTGATGTTCGCGGCGGCGCTCGTCTCGTGGCGGGTGCGGGGCGCCCCCGGCGTCGGGGGCGGGGACATCAAGCTGCTCGCCGCGGCGGGGGTGTGGCTCGGGCCGGTCTGGGGGCTTGCGTGCGTGGCGCTCTCCTGCGCGGCGGCGCTCGCCCTCTGGGCGACGGTCCTGCTCGCGCGTCGGGTCGCGGCGGGCGGCGCCAGGCGCGGGCGCGGGGCCGTGGCGGGCGTGCCCCTCGCGCCGGGGATCGCCGCGGCGACGCTGGGGATCGTCCTTCTTGGCCTGCCGTGGCAGGCGTAGCCGCGCCGGCGTCCGCTCGCCGCGCGCCCGTCGTCAGAACCCGACGTAGAGGGCCTATGGCCTGCCGTCTGCGACTTTCTGCGCGCATATCGGGCGCGCGAGGGTTATATCTAGGGTGTCGCCTCCCGTGCCCCGCGCCGGGTGCGCGACGTATTCGGGCACGACGGCCCCCGACCGTCGTGCCTGGGAGACCCCCGCGGCGGGGCGGCGCGCCATGCCCGCCCCGCCGTCGCGTCATGTGCCGCGGCCCGCGAGCCGCGCGCGTGCCGCTAGAATAGGGGCGAGGAGAGGGGACACCATGAGGATCACAGACAAGCTATCCGCGCGGCAGACGTTCTCGTTTGAGATCTTCCCGCCGAAGGGCGAGCTGCCGCTCGAGACCGCCTATGCGGTGGCGAGCGAGATGGCGGCAGACCGCCCGGACTGGATCTCCGTCACGTACTCCGCCGGCGGCTCGGGCAACTCGGCCAACACCGTTCCCATTGCCGCCTCCATCGAGCGCGACCTCGGCATCACCGCGCTCGCGCACCTCACGTGCCTCGGCTCGACGCGCGCCGACGTGGACGCCTACGTGGCATCGCTCGCCGAGGCCGGCGTCGAGAACGTGCTCGCCCTGCGCGGGGACCGCGCCCCCGGGCGCGAGCCCATCGACTTCGAGCATGCCTCAGACCTGATCGCGCACCTGCGCTCCTCCGGCTCCGGCCTCTGCATCGGCGCCGCGTGCTACCCGGAGGGCCACGTCGAGTCGCCCACCGAGGAGGAGAGCTTCCGCTCGCTCTACCTCAAGCAGGAGGCGGGCGCCGACTACCTGGTCTCCCAGCTCTTCTTTGACAACGAGGACTTCTATCGCTTCCGCGAGAAGTGCCTGCGCCACCGCGTGCGCCTGCCCATCGTGGCGGGCATCATGCCGTTCACGAGCGTGAAGCAGATCCAGCGCATGGCCTTCACCTGCGGCGCCTCCATCCCGGCCAAGGTGGTCAAGCGGCTCGTGCTCGCCGGGGATGACCCGGCCGACCAGGCGCGCGCCGGCGTGGAGTATGCCTGCGAGCAGCTGGCCGACCTCGCCGCCAACGGCGTGGACGGCCTGCACGTCTACAGCATGAACAAGCCGTCCGTGGCGCACGCCGCCCGCGAGGCGCTCGTGGCCTGCGGATACCTGGGGGCCTAGCGCGTGGCCACCGTCGAGTCCTATGACGTCCGCTCGGTCGACCGCGGCGAGGTCCTGCGCTACCTCGGCTACGCCGGCCAGCCGATCACGCCCGAGCTGGACGCGCGCATCGACGAGGTCGTGGCGCGCTGCCTGGCCGCGTGCCGCCCCCGCGGCTCCTGGGGCGTCTTCGACGTGGCGGCGCGCGGCGAGAAGGGCGGCGTGCCCGTCATCTCGCTCGCGGGGACCTCGCTCGAGCTCCGCGGCCGCTCCATCGCCGAGCACCTGGACGGCGCCGTGGCGGTGGGTGCGCTCGCCGTGACGGTGGGGATGGGGGTCGAGGCCGAGCTCAGGCGCCTCTCGCTCACCGACCCGCTCGCGCAGGTGGTCTTCGACGCGGCGGGCACGGCCGCCGTGGAGCGCGCGGCCGACGCCGCGGAGGCGAGCGTGGTGGCCGAGGCCGCCTCGCGCGGGCTCTTCTGCGGGACGCGCTTCTCGCCGGGCTACGGCGACCTGCCGCTTGCGACCCAGCCCGCCCTTCTCGCCGCGCTCGACGCGCAGCGCGCCCTGGGTATCACGCTGTCCCGGGCGCTTCTGATGTCGCCCACCAAAAGCGTGACCGCCGTGGTGGGGCTCTTCGAGCGGCCGCGCGGCACCGCGCACGCCAGCTGCGCGGGCTGTCCCTGCCGGGACTTCTGCGTGCTGCTGCGCGCCGGGAGCACCTGCCGCGGCTGAGCGCGCGACGTGCGGAGGGGGCGCGTTGCGAGGGGCGGGGTTGTGGCGCCCGCCGGCGCGCGGGGGTTGCGAAAAACGGGGTTATGGCAATCGGTGCGTGGCGTCACCTGGGCGTTCTTATAGGCATGTTGCGGGATTTGGGGTAATGGCAGCGCGATTGCTGCCACAGCCCCGATTGAGGCAACGCCCCCGGACCGTGAATTGCCACGACCCAATTATCCGCAACGGGCGCGCGTTTCCTTGCCGGAAACCATCGGCTGCTAGGATGCTGTCGATAAGAACGTGCGATAAGAACGACCGAGAAGAACGTGCGCAAGGAGGCGCCATGACCAACGACGACACCCTCGCGGCGGCTCTCGCCGGGGACGGCTTTCTGCTCTTTGACGGGGCCATGGGCACCCAGCTGCAGGAGCGCGGGCTTGCCGCCGGGGAGCTGCCGGAGCTTCTGTGCCTCGAGCGCCCGGAGGTGGTGACGCAGATCCACGCCGCCTACGTGGCGGCCGGCTCCGACGTGGTGACCACCAACACCTTTGGCGCCAACGCGGAGAAGCTCGGCTCCGCGGCCACGGTCGAGGAGGTCTTCTCGGCGGCCGTCGCCTGCGCCCGCGCGGCGCGCCCGTGCTACGTGGCGGCCGACATCGGCCCCACGGGGCAGCTCCTCGCGCCGATGGGGACCCTCTCCTTCGATGACGCCTACGAGCTCTTTGCCCGCCAGGTGCGCGCCGCCCAGGCGGCGGGCGCGGACCTCTTCATCATAGAGACGATGGCCGACCTCGCCGAGGCCAAGGCCGCCCTGCTCGCCGTGCGGGAGAACTCGGACCTTCCGGCATTTGTCACGATGACCTTCCAGGAGGACGGGCGGACGTTTCTTGGCACCACGCCGGAGGTCGCGGCGCTCACGCTCTCCTCGCTCGGGGCGGCGGTCGTGGGCATCAACTGCTCGCTCGGCCCGGCCGAGGTGGCGCCGCTCGTGGCGCGCATGCTGCCCTGGGCGAGCTGCCCCGTGATGGTGCAGGCCAACGCCGGCCTGCCACACGTCGTGGGCGGCCGGACGGTCTTTGACATCGGCCCGGAGGAGTACGCCGCCGCCGTGGCGGGCATGCTGGACGCGGGCGTCACCATCGCGGGCGGCTGCTGCGGCACCACGCCGGCGCACATCGCGGCCGAGCGTGCGCTCCTTGCGGGACGTGCGCCCGTGCGGCGCGAGCGTCCCGACCGCTTTGCGGTGTGCGGCCCCCAGGGCCTCTGCGCGCTCGCGCCCGGCCAGGTGGGCGTCATCGGCGAGCGCATCAACCCCACGGGCAAGCGGAAGATGAAGGAGGCCCTGCGCTCGGGCAACCACGACCACGTGCTCGGCGAGGCCATCGCCCAGGAGGCGGCCGGCGCCCAGATCCTGGACGTCAACGCCGGCCTGCCCGAGATCGACGAGCGCGCCGTCATGTGCCGGCTTGTGGACGAGCTCCAGGGCGTGACCACGCTGCCGCTGCAGATAGACTCGGCGGACCCCGCGGTCATCGAGGCGGCCGTGCGCAGCTACCCGGGCAAGCCGCTCATCAACTCCACCAACGGCCGGGCCGACGTGCTCTCGGCCGTGGTGCCCATCGCCGCGCGCTACGGCTGCGCGCTCGTGGGGCTCACCCTGGACGAGGACGGCATCCCGCCCACGGCCGCGGGGCGCGTGGCCGTGGCGCGCAAGATCGTGGCCGCCGCGGACGCGGCCGGCATCCCGCGCCACGACGTCGTGATCGACTGCCTGGCCATGGCCGCCTCCACCGACCAGGCCGCGCCGCGCGCGATCCTCGACGCCATCCACGGCGTCAAGGCGGAGCTGCCGGGCGTGCGCTGCGTGCTCGGCGTCTCGAACATCAGCTTTGGCCTGCCGTTCCGCCCGCTTGTCAACGCCACCTTCCTCGCCGCCGCGCTCTCGGCTGGGCTTGACCTCGCGATCATCAACCCGGGGAGCCGGCGCATGATGGACGTGGTGGACTCCTGGCGCGTGCTCTCCGGCGAGGACGAGCAGGCGCGCTTCTACGTGGAGCACTACGCCGACCGCTCGGACGCCGCCCCCGCCGCCTCGGGGACGGGCGAGAAGGGCGCCCCGGCCGCGCCCGCCGCCGATGCGGGCCTGCCGGACGACCCCGTGGAGCGCATCCGCGCGCTCGTGCTCGCCGGCCGCGGCGGCCCCGTCCCCGACGCGGTGCGCGAGGTCCTTCTCGCGCATGACGCGCTCTTCGTCATCAACGAGGCCATCATCCCGGCGCTCGACGAGGTGGGACGGCGCTTTGAGGCGGGGACCTTCTTCCTGCCGCAGCTCATGGCGTCTGCCGAGGCGGCCAAGGCGGGCTTTGAGGTGGTGCGCGCGGCGAGCGAGAAGGACGGCGCGCCCGCGGGCGACAAGGGCACCGTGGTGGTGTGCACGGTGCGCGGCGACATCCATGACATCGGGAAGAACATCGTGCGCATGCTGCTCGAGAACTACGGCTTCGACGTCATCGACCTCGGGCGAGACGTGGCGCCCGAGACGGTGGCCGAGGTCGTGGTGGAGCGGCACGTGCGCCTGGCGGGGCTCTCGGCGCTCATGACGTCCACGGTGCCAGCCATGGCCGAGACCATCGAGCTCCTGCGCGAGCGCGCCCCGTGGTGCAAGGTCGTCGTGGGCGGCGCGGTGCTCACGCCCGAGTACGCGCGGATGGTGGGCGCGGACTACTATGCCAAGGACGCCACGGAGACCGCGCGCATCGCCGGCGAGGTGCTCGGGCGCTAGCCCGGGCCCGCCCGGGCCCCGGGGCGCCTCACATGACGATGCCGACCACGAGCTGGATGAGCTGGGCGATGGGCATGGGCCTGTCCTCGGCGGTCCAGGTGCGGATCACGGAGACGATCCCCGAGAGGTAGAACTCCCGGACGATGCGCTCAGCCTGCTCGCCGAGGGGCTCTGCCGGCAGGAAGAAGCGGTCCACGAGCGGGCTGATGATCTCCTTCAGCCGCTGGGTGAACGCCGGGTCGCCGTGGTCGCCGAGGAGCACCCGCGTGTAGTCGCGGGACTTCTCGGCGAGCCGGAGGATGAGGCTCATGTGCTGCGAGAAGTCGAGCCGGTCCCCCTGGAGCAGGCGCTTGTTGACCAGGTGGTCGATGACGCCGAGCACCTGCCCCTCGATCTCCTCCAGAAGCTCGTAGACGTCGTGGTAGTAGAGATAGAACGTGGCGCGGTTGTAGCCCGCGCGGTCCGTGATCTCGCGCACGGAGATCTTCTCGATGGGCCGCTCGCGGTAGAGCTCCCAGAACGCCTGGCGGAGGTTGGCCCGCGTCTGCTCGGTGACCTGCGGCTGCTTTCTCATGGATCCCCCGTCCCCGAGCGTGGAAAAGTGGCAGCCCCTCTTCCACGAGGTGGCTTCGTGCGCGCGGAGAGGACTCGACACTTGCGCACCCGGTGTCGAGCCGAGGTTCTTCTCGCCGGTTGGGACCAGTATACTTCCCTTTAGACAACACGCTGTCGAGTAATCGGAGATGGCATGTCCTACATCGAGTTTTCCGACGTGGTGCGCAGCTACGGCGAGGGCGGCGCCAAGATCAACGCCCTCGACGGCGCGAGCTTTGTCGTGGAGAAGGGCGAGCTCGCCGTCATCCTGGGCGCCTCCGGCGCCGGCAAGACCACGGCCCTCAACATCCTGGGCGGCATGGACTCCGCGACGTCGGGCACGGTCGTCGTGGGCGGGCGCGACATCAGCCACGCCAGCGAGAACGACCTCGTCATGTACCGGCGCGCCGACGTGGGCTTTGTCTTCCAGTTCTACAACCTCGTGCCCAACCTCACGGCGCTGGAGAACGTGGAGCTGGCGGCGCAGATCTGCCCCGACTCGCTCGACGCGGCGCAGACGCTCGAGAAGGTCGGCCTGGCGGAGCGCCTGGACAACTTCCCGGCCCAGCTCTCCGGCGGCGAGCAGCAGCGCGTCTCCATCGCGCGCGCCATAGCCAAGAACCCCAAGCTCCTGCTCTGCGACGAGCCCACAGGAGCGCTCGACTACGTCACCGGCAAGCAGATTCTGCAGCTCCTGCAGGACACCTGCCGGCGCGACGGCATCACCGTGATCATCGTCACGCACAACGCGGCGCTCGCCGACATGGCCGACCGCCTCATTCGCTTCAAGAGCGGGCGGGTGACGGACATGACCGTGAACCCCGACCCCAGGCCCATCGCCCAGATCGAGTGGTAGCGGGGCGAGAGGGACGTGGCGGCACGGGGCGGCATATCCCCTGCGTTTTCAAAGGACGTCCTGCGCACGGTGCGCGGGAGCCTGAAGCGCTTCGTGGCCCTCGCCACGATCACCGCGCTTGGCGTGACCATGCTCGTGGGCCTGCGCGCGGCATGCGTGGACCTGCGCAACTCCGCCGACGCCTTCTTTGACGATCAGGGCCTCTTTGACGTGCGGGTGCAGTCGACCCTCGGGCTCACGGACGAGGACGTGGACGCGCTCTCGCGTCTCGACGGCGTGGAGGCCGTCGAGGGGGGCTACGCCGAGACGTGCTACACGACGGTGGGCACCACCTCGGAGAAGGTGGACGTCAAGGCGCTTTCCGCCTCGGGAATGAACGAGCCGCTCGTGCTCGAGGGTCGCCTGCCCGAGTTCGCGGGCGAGGTGGCGGTGACCGCGCGCTACCTCAAGGACTCCGGCCTCTCCGTCGGGGACTCGGTGAGCTTCCACGGCGCCGACGACGGCGAGGAGTCCGGCGAGGATGAGTCCGCGCTCGACTCCGGCTCGAGTGAGGTCTTCGGGCGCGGGGACTACACGATCGTGGGGTCCGTGCTCGACCCGATGGAGATCAACGCGGGCGAGGGGACGATGTCCTTCCGTTCGAGCGGAGGCTCGCAGTACTCCTTCTTCGTGACGGGGGACGACGTCGTCGATCCGAGCGTCTATACCGTGGCGTACGTCATGGTCGAGGGGGCCGCCGACCCGCTCTGCTACTCGGCGGAGTACGAGGGCATCGTGGACGAGGTGCTCCAGAGCGTCGAGGATGCGCGCGCCGAGCGCGAGCGCGCCCGCGGGGAGCAGGTTCGCTCCGACGCCGCCGAGGAGGTGGACGACGCGGAGGCCGAGGCCCTCGAGGAGCTGGCCGAAGCCGAGCAGGAGCTCGTGGATGGGCAGGCGGAGCTCGACGAGGGGCGTGCCGAGGTCGCGGACGGCCAGCGCGAGCTCGACGAGCAGCGCGCGGACGCCCTCGCGCAGCTCGAGGACGCCCAGGATGCGATCGACGAGAACCTCCGCACGCTCGAGGAGGGCGCCGCGGAGTACGAGGACGGCCTCGCCGCGTATGAGCAGGGCCTCGCCGCGTACGAGGCGGCGCTTCCGGGCGCCGAGCAGCAGCTTCGAGACGGCCAGGCCCAGCTCGACGCCGTGCGCGCGAACATCTCCGGCGTCGAGGTCGCCGAGGGGGTCACGATAGGCGACCTCGAGGAGCAGCGCGACCAGGCCCAGGCGGCCGTGGACTCGCTCCCAGGGACCATCGCGTCGATTGACGCCACCGCCGAGGGCGTGGCGTCAGGACTCGAGCAGATATCGGAGGCGCTCAAGGGCCTTCTGGGAACGGACTTCGGGATCGGGGGGCTTGCGACGGAGGCGCGCGACGCCTGGGCGGCCGTGGTGGCCGTCGACCCGAGTGACGACGTGGCCGTCAGCGCCGCCGTGGGCGGGTACGCCGAGGTGCTCTCCCGGGCTTCGAAGACGCTCTCCGCCCTCTCGGGGCTCCTCGGGACCCAGATAGACCAGCTGGGCGTGAAGATTGCCGACCTCGACGGCCAGATCGAGGAGCTCGGCCGTGCCATCGAGGAGAACGAGGGGAAACTCGCGGACCTCACGAGCAGGATCGAGGAGCTTCAGGAGTCTGACCCCGAGTCTCCCGACCTCGAGGGACTTCTCAATCAGAAGATGGAGCTCGAGGGGACGCTCGGGGAGCAGCGGAAGAGCCGCGAGGACCTCCAGGGCCAGCGCGACGCCCTCCAGGGCCAGCTCGACACCTACGTCGGATACCAGACGAGCCTCGACCAGCTCATCTCCTTCGGAAGCGATGAGTCTGCGGACGGCCAGGGCGCCACGGCCCTGGCGAGCGGCCGCGTGCGGGCGCAGGCGGGCCTTGCCCAGGCCCAGGAGGGGCTCGACCGTCTCAACCCCGCGATCGAGCAGGCGAGGAGTGCCGTCGAGGCGGAGCTTGCCGCACGGCAGGCGGCCATCGACCAGGGCTGGCAGGAGCTCCGGAACGCCTATGCCGAGCTCGAGAGCGCCCGCGTCCTTCTCGCCCAGAGCGCGGAGCAGATAGCCGACGGGCGGGCCCAGCTTGCGGAGGGCCAGGCCGAGCTCGATCGCCAGCGCGCCGATGCCCTGGCACAGCTCGCCGACGCCCAGCGTCAGCTCGACGACGCCCTTGCGGAGATCGCCGATGGCCAGGCCGAGCTCGACGAGGGGCGCGCCACCTTCGAGCAGGAGCGCGACGACGCCCTCGCCGAGATTGCGGACGCCCGCGAGGAGATCGCGGACCTCCCCGACGCCACGTGGTACGTGCAGGACCGCTCGAGCCTCTCGAGCTACGCGAGCGTGGACTCCGACGCCTCCTCGATCGAGGCGATCGGCACCGTGATCCCCGTCGTGTTCTTCGTGGTGGCGGTGCTCATCAGCCTCACCACGATGACGCGCATGGTGGAGGAGGAGCGCGGGCTCATCGGCGTCTACAAGGCGCTCGGCTACGGCCGCGGGAGCATCCTCGCCAAGTACTCCCTCTACGCGCTGGCGGCGTGCCTCGTCGGGGGCGTGGTGGGCAACGTGCTCGGCTTCGTGGTGCTGCCGGCCATCATCTTCACGATCTTCTCGACCATGTACGCGCTGCCGGGGTTTAGCTACGGCTTTGACGCGGCGTGGGCGCTCGCGGCGTTTGCGCTCTTTGCCGCGGGCATCGTGGGCGCGACGCTTCTCACCTGCTGGCGGGAGCTCCACGAGTCGCCCGCCTCGCTCATGCGGCCCAAGGCCCCCAAGGCGGGCTCGCGCATCCTGCTCGAGCGCGTGGCGCCCGTGTGGCGCCGGCTCGGCTTCCTCAACAAGGTCACGGCGCGCAACCTCTTCCGCTACAAGCGCCGCCTCCTCATGACGGTCTTTGGCATCGCGGGGTGCGTGGCCCTGCTCATCACGGGCTTTGGCATCCGGGACACGGTCCTCTCGCTTCCCGGGCGCCAGTATGGGGATGCCGGCGTGACCCGCTACGACCTCATGGCCGTGACCTCGGCGGACGACCTCGACTCTGCGGTGGCCGACCTCGAGGGGAGCCCCGAGGTCGAGGACGTGCTGCGCGTCTCCATCGACAGCCTCACCGTGAGCTATGGCGACTCCAAGGAGAGCGTCTCGCTCATCGTGGTCCCGGATGACGTCGACCTGTCGGGCTACGTGCGGCTCGTGGACGAGTCCGGGCAGCCCATGGCGCTCCCGGAGGACGGGGCCGTTATCACCAAGAACGCCGAGCAGGTCATGGGCTTCTCGCTCGGTGACGAGCTTCATCTCCAGGACTCCACGCTTGCTGAGGGGACGACGCCTGCGGCCGGCATCGCAATGGGCTATCTGGGCAACACGCTCTACATGACCGAGAGCGCCTACGAGGCCGCCTTCGGCGCGCCCTGCGAGCAGAACGGCGTGCTCGCGCACCTCTCAGGGGGCGCCGACGAGCAGATTGCCTTCTCCGAGGGGCTTACCGAGGACGGTCGCTACCTCTCGGTGGTCTCCACGCAGAAGCTCGTGAATGACTTCTCGAGCGCGTTCACGCTCATCAACACCGTGGTCTACGTGGTCATCGTGCTGGCGGCGGCGCTCTCGTTCACGGTGGTCTTTACGCTCTCCAACACCAATATCTCCGAGCGCGAGCGCGAGCTCGCCACCATCAAGGTGCTTGGCTTCAGGCGGCCCGAGGTGCATCGCTACATCAACAAGGAGACGCTCATCCTCACGGCGATCGGCATCGTGGTCGGGCTTCCGATGGGCTATGTGCTGGCCCGCTCGCTCACGTGGATCCTCCGCATGCCGTCCCTTTACTTTGACGTGGTCGTGGACCCGCTCACGTATGCAATCTCCGCGGCGATGGCCTTCGCGTTCACGCTGATGGTGAACCTCATCACCAACCGCTCCCTCGATCGCATCGACATGGTGGGCGCCCTCAAGTCCGCCGAGTGACCTGGCAAGGGCGACCTGACAAGGGTGACGGGGGCGTTGCCATGGTTTTCATGACAAACGCCCCCGTCACCCTTGTCAGGTCGCCTCCGTCAGTTCGAGTGCGGTCTGGCTGAGTGACAGCTTTTGTACGGATGAGGCCCCCTCGGGGGCCTCGTTTATCCGAAAGCTGTCACTCGCCGTGGGGTGCCCTTTTGCTACTCGCGCTGGGCGAGAAACGCGCGGGTGCGCTCCTCGCGCGGGTGCTCGATGACCTGCTCGGCCGGGCCCTGCTCTACGATGACGCCGCCGTCCATGAAGACCACGCGGTCCGCGACCTCGCGGGCGAAGCCCATCTCGTGCGTGACGATCACGAGCGTCATGTTCTCTGCCGCAAGCTCCTTGATGACGCGCAGGACCTCGGCCGTGAGCTCGGGGTCGAGGGCGCTCGTGGGCTCGTCGAAGTAGACGATGTCGGGGTGCATGGCCAGGGCGCGGGCGATGCTCGCGCGCTGCTGCTGGCCGCCGGAGAGCTGGCAGGGCACCTTGTCCTCGTTGCCGGCGAGCCCCATCTTGGCAAGAAGGGCACGGGCCTCCGCCTCGGCCTCGGCGCGGTCGCGCCCCCGCACGCACACGGGCGCGTCCATGACGTTGCGCAGCACCGAGAAGTGCGGGAAGAGGTTGTAGTTCTGGAACACCAGGCCAAAGCGCTGGCGGGCCTGGGCGAGCACGTTCTTGTCGCCATATGCGCCTCCGTGGGCGACGGTCACGTCCTCGTAGGAGAGGTCGCCGTCATCCAGGCGCTCGAGCAGCGTGAGGCAGCGCAGCAGGGTTGACTTGCCGCCGCCCGAGGGGCCGATGATGGCCACGACCTCGCCGGGGCTCACGGAGAGCGAGATGTCACGCAGGACCTCCACGTCGCCGAAGCTCTTGCGCGCGTGCTCGAGGGAGACGACGGGACGCGCCTCGTTCTTCTCGGCGTTAGTCATGGTAGTAGCTCAGCTTTCTCTCGATGCGCCCGGCCACGAAGTCGACGAGCAGGTTGAAGACCCAGTAGAAGGCTGCCGCGATGGCGAAGGGCAGCATGCTCACCTGGCTTGCGACGAGCTGCTTGGCCACGGTGAACATCTCGATGACGCCGATGGAGAAGGCGAGCGAGGTGTCCTTAACGAGCGTGATGACCTCGTTGGTCATGGCGGGCATGATGCGCTTGACCACCTGCGGCAGCACGATGCGCACGAACGTCTGCGCCTTGGAGTAGCCGAGGACCTCGGCCGCCTCGTGCTGGCCTTGTGGGATGGACTGGATGCCGGAGCGGTAGATCTCGGCGAAGTAGGCGGCGTAGTTGACGATGAAGGCCACGATGGTGGCGTACCACTTGCTGTCGGTGGTGAGGCTGATGCCAAAGACGTAGTACGGCACGAAGTAGATGGCAAACATCTGCAGCATGAGCGGGGTGCCGCGCATGAGGGAGATGTAGAAGCGGGCGAGGAGCGCGAGCGGCCTCACGCGGCTCATGCGGGCGAAGGCGACGAGCATGCCAAGGGGCAGTGACCCCACGAGGGTGAAGAGGAATATCTGCAGGCTGACGAGGAATCCCTCGGCAAGCATGCCGGTCATGGTAAGCGCGTCCACGCTGCTCCTTTCACGACCAGGATGCCTAAAAGGGGACAGGCCCCTTTTAGGCATCCCTGGGAGGAACCTTTGGGTCGGGTGCCGCTACTCGAGGCACCAGTTGGCGTAGTCGATGCCCTGGTCGGCGTACTTCTCGCAGAGCTCCTCGACGAAGCCCTCCTCGTCCATGGCGCGCAGGGTCTCGGTGACCGTGCTTGCCGTGGCGTCGTCGCCCTTCTTGAAGCCGACGGCGTAGTGCTCCTCGGAGAGGGGCTCGTCCATCTGGACGTAGGCGTCGGGCTTGGCGGCGAGCTGATAGGCGGCGATGGAGAGGTCGCAGGCCACGGCGTCCACGGCGCCGGACTCGAGCTGCATGAAGGCGGTGTTGTAATCGCCGATGGTCTCGAGGCTGGCAAAGGTGGCGGCAAGCTCCGCCTGTGTGGCGTCCTCTCCGGCGAGCACGTTGTAGGCGGCGGAGTCGACCTGCGTGATCACGGCCTTGCCGGCGAGGTCGTCAAAGCTCGCGATGCCTGAGTCCGCGCGCGTGACGACGACCTGCGCGTTGAGCATGTACGGCTCGGAGAAGGTGTAGTCCTCCTCGCGGCCCTCCATGGTGAAGCCGTTCCAGATGCAGTTGATGGCGCCGCTGTCGAGCAGGGTGTCCTTGGCGTCCCAGTCGACGGGCTCGAGCTGGATTCCCCAGTCGTTGCGGCTGGCGACCTCCTGGGCGAGCTCGAGGTCGAAGCCGGTGTACTCGCCGTCGTCGCCGACGTAGCCGTAGGGCGGGTAGGAGGAGTCAAAGCCCACGATGAGGGTGCCGGTGTCCGCGGCCCCGGTGCCGGCCCCGCCGGTATCGGCGGCGGGCTCCGCCGCGTCATCGCTGGTCGCGGGCGTGCCGCCGCAGCCGGCAAGCGCGGCGGCGGAGAGGGCGGCGAGGGAGGAGAGGACGAACGACCTTCTGTTTATGGCGCGCATGGGATTCCTTCCGTATGGTTCTTCTCGGCGGGGCCGGTACTTTACTCTGCTAAAGCACGGATGAATATACGCTTTAGCGTGGTGGAGTACAAGGTGGGTGCGTGCAGGTTTTCAGGTTGGTAACAGAGCGGCTGTGGTATGATGGCGCCCCACGAGGGAGTAGTGGCACGCCGCCCGCGGCGTGTGGTGCGTCAACACGCTGGCCGCAGGGCCTGGCGCGCCTTAATCAACGAGACTCGCGACGAGGGTGAGGGCCCTTGTCGCGAGTCTTTTTCTTTGACGCTGACGAGAGGGGACGTCATGGGTATTGTCGAGCTGCTTCTCATTGCCGTGGGGCTGTCCATGGACGCGTTTGCCGTCTCCATCTGCCGTGGCCTGGGGATGCGGCGGCTCAACCTGCGGACGGCGGCCGTTCTGGCGCTCTTCTTTGGCGGCTTCCAGGGGCTGATGCCGCTCATCGGATGGGCGCTTGGCAGCCAGTTCATGTGGCTCATCGAGCCCGTGGATCACTGGGTGGCGTTTGTGCTGCTCGCCTTCATTGGCGGCAAGATGCTCTGGGAGGCCTTCCATGAGGAGGAGGGGTGCTGCGGCTGCGAGGACACGAGCGGGATTGACCTGCGGGAGTTTCTCGTGTTGGCGGTGGCCACCTCGATCGACGCGCTGGCAGCAGGCATTTCCTTTGCGGCGCTCGCGGTGGATATCGTCCCGACGGTTGCCCTCATCGGCGTCATCACGTTTGGCCTTTCGTTTGCCGGCGTCGCGGTGGGCCACTACTTCGGCGCGCGCTACGAGAAACCTGCGAGCGTTGTGGGCGGCGTGGTGCTGATTTTGATCGGCCTCAAGGTCCTCCTCGAGCACCTGGGCGTTCTGTAGTTTGGGGACGGGCTATTTCTCTCAGAGAGCCCCGGGCCTGCCCCGAGCTCTCTGAGAGAAATAGCCCGTCCCCAAACTACAGACAGGCGTCGGCGATGCGGCGACGCAGGTCATCGATGCCCTGGCCCGTCTCCGAGGAGGTGACGACCACCTGGTCGCGCTCGATGCCGAGCTGTCGCGCGATCGCGGCCGCCTGCTGCGCCTGCTTGGAGCGCCCGAGCTTGTCCGCCTTGGTGAGCGCTACCACGAAGGGAAGGCCGCTCTCGCGCAAAAACCCCACCATCTCGTGGTCGAGCCGCTGCGCGTCGTGCCGGATGTCCACGAGGGCGATGACGAGGTTGAAGCTGCGCTCCTGCGCAAAGTAGCCGGAGATGAGGTCCGCCCAGCGCTGCTTCTCCTTCTGGGAGACCTTGGCAAAGCCATAGCCGGGCAGGTCCACAAAGCGAATGCCGTCGACCTCGAAGAAGTTGATGTTGGCCGTCTTGCCGGGCGTGCTCGAGACCTTGACGAGGCCCTTGCGGTTGAAGAGCTTGTTGAGCAGGGACGACTTGCCCACGTTGGAGCGGCCGGCCACCGCGACCTCGGGCGTGGTCGACTCGGGAAGCTGGGCCACGGTGCCGTATGAGGCCTCGAAGCGCGCAGTCTGGTAGTTGATGCTGCCGGCCATGGGGGTCCTTTCTCGATGTTGTGCGATGACCCATTGTACTTTGAGCCGGTGCCGCTGAATTGCGCAGTCAGGCCGATGGTGCGAAGAAACGCGGTTTTGATGCGCAATCAGCGCCTTGGTGCGAAGGCATTTCGCGCGCTCACAAGATGATGGCTGCTCCGCACCTGGCCTTTTGCGGAGACACCGCCCCTCGAAGCGTCAAAAGAAGCCGAGGAGCCATAGAATGGCTTCGCACCAAGGGGCTGATTGCGCAGACGGCGTCCATTTCTTCGCACCAAGGGCCTAACTGCGCACAGAAGGGGGCTTCATGAGAGATGGCACCTTCGTCAAGGAGGCCGGTTTTGGCGACAACCTGCCCGGTGAGGCGGCCGGCCTGCGCTGGCTCGCCGAGGCAGAGCCCCTCGGCGGCATTCGCGTGGCGCGCGTGGTGAGCGTGACGAGAGACGAGCTCGTCGAGGAGCGCATCGAGACGGGCGCTCCCTCCGCGAGGGCGGCCCGCAGGATCGGTGCGGCCCTCGCGAGGACGCATGCGGCGGGCGCCCCCTGGCTTGGCTGCGCCCCCGAGGGGTGGTCGGGCGACCCGTGGTGTGGCCGGGCCCGCACCCCCTACGTGGCGCGCGAGGACGCGGCGGACGCCTGGGGCGTGTTCTTTGCCGAGCACCGGGTCATGAACTACGTGCGCACGCTCGTCGACCGCGGGGACTTCAGCGACGGGGACGCCGCAGTTCTGGAGCGGGTGGCCTCCCGGATTGCCGGCGGGCAGTTCGACGCCCCGCAGCCGGCGCTCGTGCGGGCGTCGGGCCTCCCGTGCGCCCGCCTGCACGGAGACCTCTGGGCGGGCAACGTGCTCTGGGACGCCGACCGAGACGCGCCCACCGGCGGTGTCCTCATCGACCCGATGGCCTACGGAGGCCACGCCGAGACCGACCTCGCGATGCTCGCGCTCTTTGGCTACCCGTTTCTGGATGAGGTGATCGCCGGATACGACGAGGCGTCGCCGCTTGCCGACGGCTGGCGGGAGCGGGTGGGCATTCACCAGCTGGCGCCGCTGCTCCTGCACTGCGTGCTCTTTGGCGGCTGGTATCTTGCTGAGACCATCGCGACGGCGCGACGCTATGCGTGACGCCACGATGCGCGGCGAGGACAGCGTGCGACCTGTGCGGCTGGACGAACAAACGCCCGGATGGGGAGAAGAGCCTCGCTCGGAACGCGTGCTGCGGAGGGCCCGTCGTACCTACGCTCGTCCGCGTCGCGCGAGCGCGCGCGTGCTCAGGACGGCCTGGGCCACGAGCGCGGCGCCGGCGCAGGCCCAGAGCGCGAGGTAGCCGCCCGCGCCGATGGCGAGCTGGCCGAGCACCGAGCCAACCCCGCCGCCCGCAAAGACGCCGAGGCCGATGAGGCCGGTGCAAAGGCCCGTCTGGGACGGGTCCACGTCCATGGAAAGCGAGACGAGCGTGGGCTGGACGAGGATGTACCCTAGGCCGAGGCACGCCGCCGCCCCGAGCGCGGGCACCCAGGAGCCGGTCAGCGCGCTCGCGGCGAGCAGGATGACGGCGCAGAGCCCCGAGACCTCGCCCACCTGGATCACGCGCAGCAGCCCGCCGCGCGCGCCGATGCGCCCCGAGATGGTTCCGCCCACGAGGCACGCGATGCCGTAGAACATCATGAGCAGGCCGGCGGCCGTGGAGGAAAGGCCGCACCGCTCGGAGAGAAACGTCCCCATAAACCCATAGACGCCGAGGTAGATGATGCCCGTTGAGCAGGCGGTGAGGTAGATTGCGCGACCGCGCACAAAGAAGAGGCGCCCTGCCCGCGCAAGGAAGTCGCGCGCCTCGGCGGCGGGGGAGCGGCGCTCCCCGGCGGGCGGCAGGGCCTCGGTGACGCCGCGCAGTCGCAGCAGGCCGACCCACGCCAAAAGCCCCAGCACGCCGAAGGAGACAAACGCCGCCCGCCAGCCCATGAGGTCGGTGATGATGCCGCCGAGCCCCGCGGAGAGTCCCTGCCCGGTGAAGGTGATGCCCATGAGCAGGCCCACCGCACCCGCGCGCCCCTCTGCGGGGACGACGTCGCCCACGAGCGCCTGCGAGACGGAGATGATGCCCGCGGCGAAGCAGCCCGTGAGGATGCGTGCCGCCACGAGGAGCGGCAGCGTCGGGGCCGCGGCGCAGATGACGGTGCTTATCGCCAGCCCCAGGACGATGATGCGCAACAGCCTCTGGCGACCCACGCGGTCGCCGATGGCTCCGCAGACCGGCTGCAGCATGCCGTAGGGGACGAGGTACGCCGTCAGCACCACGGCTGCGACGGACGGCATCACGGCGAGCGTCTGCGCGATGGCGGGCAGCGCCGGCGAGACAAACCAGTTGTCCGCCGCGGACACCAGCCCGCAAAAACCCAGCGTCACAACAACGCGCCTTTGACTCGCGTCCATGAGCCCCCCTCTGTTGCGTTTTCCGACAACCAACCATAGCGCAACGTAGCCGATGGGAGGGCGGGGGCGTCCTGACATTGGTGACAGGGTCGTTTGTCAGGTTTTTCCTGACAAACGACCCTGTCACCAATGTCAGGAGGTGCGCAGCAGGGCGTCCACGAGGGCGTTGTCCTCCGGGTCCGGCGAGCCCAGCGGCAGGCCGCACGCCTCGAAGAAGTGGCTGCCGGCAAACTGGCGCGCCCGGAACGTGTCGTGCGCGCCGTCGTCGAGATAGCGGACGCGCGAGAGGCAGTCGGTCGTGGCGCAGTAGAGCACGCCGTGCCGCTCGGCGTAGGCGAGGTAGACCGGGTCGTCCGACCACAGGGTCACGCCGGCCATGTTCTCGAGCTCGTAGGCCACGGCGTACTCGCGCCACCCAATGCCCCGGGCGCGCGCGTAGCGGTCGAGCAGCGATGCCATCCGCGTCACGCGCCCGAGGGTCGCGGGCGCGTCGATGAGCTGGGCGTCCGCGGCGGGCGGGAAGAGGGCGCGCGCGGCCAGGACGTCAATGGCGCGCGCCCGCTCGTCCCCGCCAAGCAGGACCGCGGGCACCGAGAGCTTCATCGACTCGTCCGGGAAGAGCTCGATCGCGGAGTGCGGGACCACCGTCTCGTCGCGCGCCGGGATGCGAAAGACCAGGCTGTCGTGCGCATGCTGAACGCGGCACTCGAGTCCCTGCTGGGTGAAGGCGGCGCTCATGGCGCGCGCGTGCTCGCCGTCGCGCTCGCGCGAGAAGGACTCCTCGGCCACGCGCCCCATGCGGAAGAGATAGAGGTTGAAGAGCGGCAGGGACTCGCCGCCCATGGGGTAGTGGACGGTCCGCTTGCAGAACATCCGCACCTCGAGGCGCCGGCGCGTGGCCTTGTCGTAGAGGTCGACGAGCGCGGTGCCGGCGGCGGGCCCGGACGTGGAGCCCTCGCGGATCTCCACGATGCCGTCCGCCACGTAGGGCGGAAAGTCCCCCTCGAAGACCTGCACGAGGATGACGCCCTGCCCGGGCGCGGCGGGGTCCGGCACGAAGCGCGCGTCAAAGCGCGGCGCGGGGGAGACGTGGCGCCGGCAGAGCTCGCCGATCGTCTGGCTGACGTCGGCCTTGGGGCGCGGCACCGGGCAGACGTCCTTCTCGGCATCCGACACGCCAATGACGAGCCAGCCGCCGCGCGAGTTGGCAAACGAGGCCACGATCTTGGGGACCTTGCGGCGCACGCTCGGCGAGAAGGACTGCTTGAACTCCAGGGCAAAGCCCTCCTCGTAGTCCGCGAGCTGCGTGAGGTCGGCGTACTCCACGTCCGCAAGCGCCTTGGGCGCGCCCTGCCTATCGCGAAACGGGCTGAACATGGGGCCTCCAAAGAACGTGCCAGTCTGCGTGCGGGGCCGGTCAAGAGCAGCGTAGCACGTTCTCGCAGGGAGCGGCGGAGGGCGGGCCGCGGGTGGTGGCGCGCAGTGGGTGACGGGTTTTGAACAAACGAGGGCCCTCGGGAGGCCCCATCCGTTCAAAACCGTCACTCACGGCTGGCGAGAAGGACCGGGCGAGAAGAGCCGCCGAGAAGAACGGCCGGAAGGTCGCCCGGCGCTAGCCCAGCATCGGCGTGAGCGGGCCCTGGGCGAGCACGGTCACGCGGTGCATCGCGCGGGAGAGCGCGGTGTAGAGGCGCCGGCGCGCGAGCGGGGTGTCCGGGTAGACCTCGGCCTGCGCGTCGGGCACGATCACGTGGTCGAACTCCAGCCCCTTGGCCACGCGCAGGGAGAGCAGCACCACGCCCGAGGCGGGCAGGTCGGAGTTCTTGCCCAGCACGCAGGCGGCGTCCCCAAGCTGCTTGGCAAGCCAGCTCACGCGCGCGTCCGACTCGGCGATGACGGCCGTGAGGCCCTCGCCGGGCTCGGCCACGGCCTCGCGCAGCGCCGCGAGATACGCGTCCTTCTCGGCGAACGAGCGGACGTCGGGCTTGATGCCGGCGCGCTGCACGGAGGTGAGGCGGCGCCGCTCGTCGGGCTCGAGAAGCCCGCAGAAGAGCTCGGTGATCTCCGGCGAGGAGCGGTAGCTCGTGAGCAGGCGGCACTCGTCCACGCTGCCGTGGCTCGCGCGGAAGATCTCCGCGATCCGCGGGAACGTGGCCGTGCCCTCCATGATGGCCTGGTGCTCGTCTCCCAGGAGCAGGAAGTGCGCGCGCGAGAAGTGCCGCGCGAGCACCATGAGCTGGGCCTCGGTGTAGTCCTGGACCTCGTCCACCATGACGAAGCGCGCGGACTTGTCACCGGTGCCGGTGAAGAGCAGCCGCAGGTAGAGCCACTCGGTCGCGGAGAGGGCCCGCTGGCCGAGCAGGCGCATGCCAATGCGGTCGAAGCGGATCCACGAGAGGCGCTCGATCTCATCGTGCGCGCCGGCGTAGCGCTGCTCCACGAGGCGGCGCGCGTAGGCGGCGACCTCGTCGTCATCGTCGGGGGAGATGGTCTCGCCAAAGACCTCCACCTGCTGCTCGACGTCCATGTCGAGCATCTCCTCCTGGACCTCGTCGCTCTTGGAGAGCTGCGTGAAGCGCCGCTCCAGCCGCTCGTGGAGCTCGTCTTTCACGAGCGCGGTGAAGCGCGGGCCAATGGGGAACTGCGCGAACTTCTCCGCCGCGCTCTGGACCTGGCCCGCCCTGAGGAGGACCTCGTCCGCAAAGCGGATCTCGCGCAGGTCGTCCGGCTCGAGCGTGAGCTCGGCCACGGCCTCCTCGAGCCGGCGCAGGGACTCGGGCGCGGTGTCCACGCCGAGGTCGCGCTCGCCGGCGCCCTGCGCCTCGACGAAGGCGCGCCAGGTGAGCGTCTGCGGGTTGGCCTCGCCCATCGAGGGCAGGACCGTGTCGATGTAGTGCTCGAAGACGTCGTTGGGCGTGAAGAGCCAGACCTGATCGGGCGAGAGGGTCTTGCGCTCCTGGTAGAGCAGGTAGGCGATGCGCTGCAGCAGCACGGACGTCTTGCCGGAGCCCGCGATGCCGTTGACCAGCAGCACGGGCACGTCCTCGTGGCGGACCACCTGGTTCTGCTCGCGCTGGATCGTGGCCGTGATGGCCTGGAGCTTCTCGGTGTGGTGCTTCTTGAGGGCGCCCAGCAAGAGCGAGTCCTGGATCGCGACGGTGGTGTCAAAGTAGGAGTTGAGCTGGTCGCGCACGATGTCGAACTGCCGGCGCAGCGTGAGGTTCACGGTGCGGACCTTGCCGTCCACCTCGTAGCTGGTGGGGCCCATCTCCTGGTTGTAGTAGGTCTCGGCCACGGGCGAGCGCCAGTCCACCACGAGCGGGCGGCTGCGCTCGTCGGTCATGCCCGCGGTGCCAATGTAGACGTCGCGCGGGGGGCGTCCCGGGCGCATCTCGAGCGTGACCTTGGCAAAGTAGGGCTGCATGAGCAGCAGCATCACGCGGCGGAGCTTGTCCACGTTGAAGTCGTGGTACTGGTTGTAGGCGTCGATGACGGAGTTGAGCGTCTCGATGGCGGCGAGCGTCTCGATGGTCTCGTCCGCGCCGCCAAAGTCCAGGCGCACCTCCTCGCTCATGGCGATGAGGTCCTGCTTGGCGCCCCGGTGGTTTGACTCGAGGTCGGCCGAGATGTCGTCGCGGATCTTGAGGAGCTGCGCGTAGAGCTCCGTGAGATGGTCCTGCTCTGCCTGGAAGATGGGGTCGACGTTGCTGGCGGCGTCGATGTTCTCGGGCATTGCGCTCCCTCCGTTGCGCGGAATTTCGAGTAGATAATGGTACGCCATCGGGGTGTTGGCGCACAACGGGGGGCTGCGTCCACGAGCCGTGACGTGGTTAGGAAATGCGGGCTGTTGCGCCGCGCGGCCTTGGCGCGCTTAGAAAATGGGACTCGTTGCAGCCGCCGGCCCTCGCACGCATAAAGAACGGGGCTTGTTGCGCCCCTAAGTCCCCCTGCGGCGGCTCTGCGGCTCCCCCGACGGTCCTTCTCGGTGCTCCTTCTATGCAACGACCTCGATTCCCTAAGTGCGTTGCCGGATAATCCTGCAACGACCCGGCTTTCCTAAGCTGGTGGCGCGGTTGGCGCGGGCGGCGCGGACGGCGCGGGTGGCGCGAGGGGGCACCTTGCGGCCGGGAGGCCGCATGGCGAGAAGAACGACCACTCGCCGCCCGCCCGTGCGCCGCCTCACGCGCGTGGTATGGTAACGATAAACGTTTACGAAAACCGAGACGCGGAGGGCGCCATGTCGGAGGAGTGCCACGAGCTCAGCACGAGGGACGACCTCGTCGCGTGGACGCGGCGGCTGCTCCCGGACCCGTATGCCTACCCCGCGACCTCGGGCTCAACCTATGACGAGGACATCCGCCGCTTCGAGTGGGCGGCCCGGCCGCTCTGGGCGGTCTTCTCGCTCATGGCATCGGGCGAGTATGACGAGAGGGACGTGGCGCCGTTCATCCGCCGCGTGCACGACGGGCTTGACCCGGCGGGGCCGTTCGCCTTCCCCGAGCCCACGCTCCCGCGCCGGCAGATCATCATGGAGATGGAGGTCTTTGGGTATGGCCTCCTCGTCTGCGCGGAGGACCTGCTCTCCCGCCTGAGCGCGGCCGAGTGCGACCGCCTCGTCGCCTGGCTCAACCTTGCCAACGGGGTGGAGCTTCCCTGGGGCGGCTGGTTCTGCTCGCGCGCGCTGGTGAACGCGGGCCTCGCCGCCGCGGGGCTGCCGTACGACGCCGAGCGGCTCGCGCTGGACCTGCGCTCGATCGAGTCCATGTACGCGGGCGGCGGCTGGTACGAGAACGGCCGCCCCTTCCAGCGCGATCACTACATCGGGCTCTCGTTCCACTTCGTGCTCCTGCTGCTGCACCGCTTTGCGCCCGAGGCGTGCCCGCTGCCGGAGGAGCCCGCCCGCGCGGCGGAGTTCGAGGCGGACTACCTCCCCTGGTTTGATCGCCAGGGGCGCTCGGTCCCGTTTGGCCGCAGCATCTTCTACCGCTTTGGCCATGCGTGCTTCTGGGCCGCCGAGGCCCTCACGGGGGTGCACGAGCGCCCCCTCGGCGAGGTCAAGCGCCTCATCATGCAGAACCTCCGCTGGTGGCACGACCACCTGGAGGAGCTCGCCAACCCGCTTGCGCCGGGCTACGGCTATCCCAACCTCGCGCTTGTGGAGGACTACTGCTCGCCCGCCTCGCCGCTGCGCGCGCTGCGCTCGCTCGTGCTCCTGGCACTCCCGTCCGAAGACGAGTTCTGGCGCATGGGCGAGAGGGACCCGGAGCGCGAGGCCGTGCGCGTGGAGGAGGGGCCGGGGGTGCTCGCCGTGAGCGGGCCTCACCACAGCTACCTGCTCTCCGCCTCGCAGTTTGGCGGCCCCTCCGTCTGGGGCGGCATGTCGCGCTACGGGAAGCTCTGCTACTCCTCCGCCTTTGGGTGGAACGTCTCGCGCGACGTCTGCGGGCTCTCCTACTTTGCCGCGGACTCGTGCCTCGCGCTCTCCGTGGCGGGGCTTGACCAGTATGTCTCGCGCGACCGCATAGACATGGGCGAGGTGCGCCCTGGCTTTGCGCACACCCTCTGGCGCTACGCCTCGATCGCGCAGGTGGAGACCTGGCTCATCCCGGTGAACGAGTCCACGCACGTGCGGATCCACCACGTGGAGTCCTCCTCTGCGCTCGACGTCTGCGAGGGCGCCTTCCCGCTCTTTGGCTGGAACCCCAAGCGCGACGTCCCCGAGGAGGAGCGCGACGGCGCCGTGCTCCTCTCGCGCGTGTCGGGCGCGGGGAGGCTCTGGCGCTCGGGCATCGTGGACGCGCGCGCGTGCGACGACACGCTCGAGCGCGCCATCGGGGGGGCGGGCCTTGCCGACGCCATGCGCGGCGTCCTGTGGAGCGACCGCGACGCCGGGGTGGTCCTGCAGGACCCCAACACCAACATCTACAGCTGCGAGCGGAGCGCCGTGCCCGTGCTGCGGGCGCGCATCACCGCCGGGACCACGTGGCTCGCCTGCGTGGTCTGCGGCGAGCCGGGCTATCTGGCGGAGTAGGGGCGGGCGCGGCGGCATCTGGCGGCGGGCCCGACAAGATCGCGGCGCGCTACATCGTGGTCGAGCGCCACTGGACGTTGCAGCCGAGCTCCTGGTGGACGGACTTCTTGTCCTCGTTCTCGAGCAGGTCGAGCAGGATGCGCGCGGCCTCGCGGCCCTCCTCGAAGGCGGGCTGCTCGATGGCGGTGACGCTCGGCGAGGCCACGCCCGTCCAGTCGAAGTTGTCAAAGCCCACGAGGCCCACCTTCTCGGGCATGAGCGGGTAGAACTCGCGCATGGCCATGTAGATCTCCGGCAGCGCCCAGCAGTTGGGGGCAAAGACGAGGGTCGGGGTCTCGCCGTCGATGTTGGCGCGCAGGAACTGGGAGAGCGACTCGCCGTCGATGCCGCCTGGGGCTATCTCGTACTGCGTGAAGCCGGTCCCCTCCTTCTCCAGCGCGTCGACAAAGCCGGAGAAGCGCTCGATGCGCGAGCTCAGGAGCTGCGGCGCAGCGGCGATGAGCAGGAACCGGCGGTAGCCGCGCTCCACGCAGGACTTCACCGTGCGGTAGGTGGCCTCGTAGTTGTCCGTCTTCACCCAGCTCGAGGTGTAGTCGTAGTACTTGGAGTCAAAGAAGACGAGCTTCTTGCCCGCGGCCTCGATGTCGTCCGCGACGGTCTTGAACTGGGAGGTGGGCTGCACGATGAAGCCGTCCACGCCAAGCGCGAGCAGGCGGTCGATGTAGGCGCGCTCGCCGTCGGCGCTGTAGTTGGACGAGCAGCAGAGCAGGCGGTAGCCGGCCTTGTCCACCACCGAGCCGATTCCCTTGACGATGCGGTTGGAGAACTCGTTGGTGACGTCGCCGATGATGACGCCGATGAGCTTGGAGCTCTTGGCGTTCATGCCGCGCGCGAGCGGGTTGGGCTCGTAGCCGGTCTTCTCAATCGCCCTCTTGATGCGCTTCTGGGTGTCCTCGGACATGCGCTCGGTCTTGCCGTTGAGATAGAACGAGACGGTGGTCTTCGACGTCTCCGCCATCTCGGCGATGTCCTTGATGGTGATGCGTCTCTTCTGCGCCATGATGCTCTTCGCGCTCCCCACTACGTCCGGCCCGGGATGTTTAGTAAACATAGTTTACTCAATTCGCGGCAGCTGGGAACGCAAATATGCCCCCAACAAAACGCTTACATATCAGTTGGCGTGGGCGCGATGCGCGAGGCACAAAAAGGCGGGCGACCCGAGGGCCGCCCGCGGCAGGGCGCAGAAGGGCGAGAAGAACCCGCGTCTTCCGCATGTAAGATCGCGCTTTCGGCGCTGGCCTAGAGACCCAGGATCTCCTTGACCTTGGCGACGATGGCCTCGTCGGTGGCGTTGGCGAAGAAGTACTCCTGGAAGTGCTCGCCGGAGAGGGCGCCCTTCACGAGCTCAGGGTCAAGCGCGTCGAGGATCTCGGTCAGCGGCTTGAAGGCCGCGGCGCGCACGCCGTCGAGAATCTTCTTGTTGCGCTGCTCGGGGACCACGCGGTCGGCGGGGTAGCCGTTGCCGGAGCCAAAGCCGAAGAGCTTCTCGAAGGTGTACTCGAGGTTGAGCTCCTGGCCCCAGCCGTTCTTGAGGGCAAACGGCATGGCCACGGCGTTGCCGTCGTTGACCTGGGCGAAGGTGTAGGCGTCAAGCGGGTCGGCCACGTGGCCGCACAGCACGCCCGGGAAGCTGTTGCAGGCGAGCATGGCGCCCTCGCCGGTGCCGCAGCCGGTGACCACGTAGTCGGCGGCGCCGGAGTTGATGAGGACGGCGGCGAGGATGCCGTTCTGCACGTAGGTGAGGGGGTTGGAGCCCTCCTCGGCATACATGCCGTAGTTGAACACGGTGTGGCCCATGGGCTCGACGACCTTCTTGAGGGCGGCCTCGATCATGGGGTTCTTGGCGTTCTGGCTGTTCTCGTTGATGAGGGCGATCTTCATGGGTCTCAAATCCTTCCTTCCGCGGTCCAGTGCGCTCCCTGAGAGGAAACGTAATCAGAACCAGAGTAAGAGCAAAACTAGTTTTGTCAACAGTTACGGCCGAGAGACCCGCTCACCGAGAAACATGGACCGTTTACGTGATTAAAAAACTGACCGTCTTGTTCCTCTAGCTGTCATCTTCTATAAACGGTGGCGAAATAAACCGGTTTATAATAAGCTGGACCGGAAAGAAGCGGGAAGTGGAACGAGGCAGGAAGGGACGGTAGGGATGGCTCACGTGCACACGGAGAAGATCGCCGATCGCGAGCGCTGGCTCTCGGTCGAGCCGCTCACCAAGGAGGAGGTCGATCGCGGCCTGGCCTGCTGCCTCGCCCAGATTGACGCCAACATGGAGGCCTTCGGCACGAGGTTTCCCTGGTCTGCCACCAAGGGCCTTGAGTACCCGGTCATTGACTGCATCGAGTGGACCGACGGCTTCTGGACCGGCCTTCTCTGGCTCGCCTACGAGGTGACGGGGGACGAGAAGTACCGCGACCGCGCCCTCGAGAACGTCCAGAGCTTCAAGCACCGCGTCGAGAACCGCATCGAGCTCGATCACCATGACCTCGGCTTCCTCTATGTGCCCTCCTGCGTGGCGGCCTATCGCCTCACCGGCAGCGAGGACGCCCGCACCGCCGCCCTTCTCGCCGCCGACAAGCTCATGGAGCGCTGGCAGCCCAAGGGCAAGTTCCTGCAGGCCTGGGGCCCCATGGACAGCCCCGAGCACTACCGCTTCATCATTGACTGCATGCTCAACCTGCCGATTCTCTACTTCGCCACGGAGGAGACCGGCGACACGCACTACCGCGACGTCTGCCGCATGCACTTTGACACCACGGTCAACAACATCATCCGCGAGGACGGCAGCGCCTTCCACACCTTCTATATGAACCCCGAGACCGGCGGCCCCGACCACGGCGCCACCCGTCAGGGCTACTCCGACGACTCCGCGTGGGCCCGTGGCCAGGCCTGGGGCATCTACGGTATCCCGCTGAACATGCGTCACCTGAACGACCGCAAGTACCTCGACACCTGGCGCGCGATGGCGAACTACTTCATCAACCGCCTTCCCGAGGACTCCATCTGCTACTGGGACCTCATCTTCGGCGACGGCTCCGGCCAGTCCCGCGACTCCAGCGCCGCCGCCGCGGCCGCCTGCGGGTTCATGGAGGTCGCGCCCATGCTTCCCGTTGACGACCCCGACGCGCCCGTCTATGCCGGCGTCACCGCGCAGATGATGCGCTCCCTCATCAACTCGTACACCTCCGAGGACCACGCGCCCCTGCGCCCCATCCTCTATCACGGCGTCTACAGCTGGCACTCCGGCAAGGGCGTCGACGAGGGCAACATCTGGGGCGACTACTACTTCATGGAAGCCCTGGTTCGCAGCGCCAAGAGCTGGAACCCGTACTGGTAGGAGGAAGAAATGGCAACACCCAACATCGTTATGACCCGCATTGACGAGCGTCTCGTCCACGGTCAGGGCCAGCTCTGGATCAAGTCCCTGGGAGTCAACACCGTCATCGTGGCCAACGACGAGGCGGCAGGTGACAAGATGGCCCAGACCCTCATGAAGACGGTCATCCCCGGCAACATCGCCATGCGCTTCTTCACGCTGCAGAAGACGATTGACATTATCCACAAGGCCGCTCCCGCGCAGCGCATCTTCCTGCTCGTGAAGAACCCGGCCGACGCGCTCACCCTCGTCGAGGGCGGCGTGCCCGTGACCGAGATCAACGTCGGCAACATCCACAACGCCGACGGCAAGGAGAAGGTCACTCGCTCCATCTTCGTTGGCGCCGAGGACAAGGCCGCCATTCTCGCCATGGCCGACAAGGGCGTCAAGTTCAACACCAAGACCACCCCGTCCGGCGCTGACGGCGCGGCCGAGGTCGACATCGTGGAGTTCTGCAGGAAGTAGCCCCTGCTGAGCATACCGCCCGCCAAGGGGAGGGCGGAACGTAGTGTCAGGTAGGAAAAAGGAGGGAACGTGGAGATCTCGTTCATCCAGGCCATTCTGATTGGCCTCTGGACAGCTGTCTGCTGGAGCGGCATGCTGTTCGGAATCTACACCAACCGCAGCCTCGTGCTGGCGTTCGGTGTGGGCGTCATCCTCGGCGACATCCCGACGGCGCTTGGCGTCGGCGCGGTGGCCGAGCTCGCATTCATGGGCTTTGGCGTCGGTGCCGGCGGCACCGTCCCGCCCAACGCCATCGGCCCCGGCATCGTGGGCACCCTGATGGCCATCACCACCGAGGGCGTCACCCCGGAGAGCGCGCTTGCCCTCTCCATCCCGTTCGCGGTTGCCATTCAGTTCCTGCAGACCGCCATCTACACGGCCTGCTCCGGTAACCAGGAGGCCGCTGCCCGCGCCCTCGCCGCCAACAAGCTTGGCAAGTACCGCTTCGTCTGCAACATCACCGTGATCCTGTTCGCCGTGGGCGGCTTCCTGCTCGGCTTCTTCGCCGCCTTCGCAATGCCGGCCCTCCAGGTCGTCATCGAGGCCATCCCCGAGTGGCTTACCTCGGGCCTCTCCGTCGCCGGCGGCATGCTGCCCGCCATCGGCTTCGCGATGATCATGAGCGTCATGCTCACCAAGGAGTTCATCCCCTTCGCGCTGCTCGGCTACATCTGCGCCGGCTACCTCGGGATCCCGACGGTCGGCATCGCCATGGTTGGCCTCGTGTTCGCCCTCAAGCACTACTTTGAAGTGAAGAAGCAGGAGGAGCTCGCTCCCGCTGCCGCCACCGAGGAGGTCAGCCACGATGACTGGATCTAACGAGAAGAAGCTCGTCAAGGGCGATTACACCAAGACGATGATTCGTGCCTGGCTGCTGCAGAACGGCTTCAACTACAGCAACTACCAGGGCAATGGCTACTCCTATGTCGTCTATCCCGCTCTCAAGAAGATTCACGGCAGCAACAAGGAGGCCCTGTGCAAGGACCTCGCCGACAACTGCGAGTTCTACAACACGAACCCGAACCTGCTGCCGTTTGTGACGTCGCTTCACCTGGCCATGGCCGACGAGGGCGTCCCCTACAGCGAGATCCGTGGTCTCAAGATGGCCCTCATGGGCCCGCTCGCCGGCATCGGTGACTCGCTCTCCCAGTTCTGCCTCGCCCCGCTCTACTCGACGATCTTCTCGTCGCTTGCCATGCAGGGCATGGCCTTTGCGCCGGTGGGCTTCTTCCTCGCCATCAACGCGACGCTGCTCGCCATCAAGTACGTGATGATGAACCTGGGCCACAAGCTCGGCACCTCCGTCATCGACACGCTGTCCAAGTCCATGGGCCTCATCTCCGAGTGCGCCAGCATGGTCGGCGTCACGGTCATCACCGGCCTCGCCGCCACGTTCGTCAAGATGAACGTGAACATCGAGTTCGCGGCTGGAGCCGCCGAGGAGGGCGTCAAGCAGTCCACCGTGAGCATCCAGGGCATGCTCGACAACATCGCCCCGAAGCTGCTCCCGATGCTGTACCTGCTCCTCATGTACTACCTCATCAAGAAGCGCAACTGGAACACCTACCAGCTCGTCATCCTGACGATCGTCGTCGGCGTGGTGCTTTCCGTCTGCGGCATCCTCGTCTAGTCGGCTAGCCGAGAACTTGACAAGGGGGGCGCTTCGCCGCTGGTGCGGGGCGTCCCCCTTGGCATACCGATGAAGTGCCTGTTGACTGTCGGAAAGGGAGCAGAGGAGCCCCTCCGACACGAAATGAAGGGGAGAGTATGGAGCAAGTTACATTTAGGGTCGGCTGGCGACCCAGCCTATGCCGTGCGGGAGCAGTTGGCCTGCTGACGCTTTCTCTTGCGGGTGCCGGAGTTGCGCTCGCGCCCGTGACCGCCCTTGCCGAGGGGGAGACGGAGGGGATCGTTGAGACCCACGGCCTCGAGCAGAGCATGTCGCTGACCACGCGCCAGTTCCGCTTTGCAGACGACGGCGGCCAGGATGCGGGCTCGCTTGTCTGGGAGAGCTCCGATGAGGCGGTTGCCACGGTAAACGAGGAGGGCCTCGTCACCGCTGTTGCGCCGGGCACGGCGACCATTACCGCCTCTGGCGAGTCGGGGGTTGTTTCCACGACTGAGGTTACCGTCGCCGAGCCTGAATACAGCGCGGATTATGATCTTATGCAGGACCGCTGGCTGCGCCGCATCGTGGGCTCCGCGCCGAGCGAGGGTCCGCTCGACATGTCCGATGACGCCCTGGTGGCCTACGCCAACAAGCAGCTTGCCGACGCGCAGGGCAACTGGGACACGGTCGAGAGGGACGAGGACGGCAACGCCACGTGCTGGGAGAGAATCGCCTCTGACAGCGATTCGGCGAACTTCACCTCGCAGCTCAAGAAGCTCCGCCCGCTCGTCATCGCCTTTGGCATGAACCTCGAGGGCAACGACCTCTACCAGAATCGTGCGCTCTACGAGGACATCATGAGCGTGCTCGACTACTTCGTGAGCCCCGAGGGCATGGACTACGGCTCCCAGACGAAGGACTGGACGGAGTTCAACAGCACCGGCGTGGTCAGCAACTGGTGGGACTGGCAGATCGGCTGCCCCGGCCGCCTCGCCGACATGCTCATCGTCATGTCCGACTACTGCGACTACGAGGCCATCGAGCCCGTCGTTGACGCGGTGGGCAAGTACTGCGTCGAGCCTGAGAAGCAGCTCAATGCCGCCAGCGGCTGGGTCACCTCCACCGGCTCCAACCGCACCGACATCGCCAACGCCATGATGGGCATGGCCATCGTGTCCCATGATGGCGCCGAGAAGCTCTCCCTCGTGGACAGCCAGGTGCCCACGGTCCTGCAGGAGGTCACCACCGGCGACGGCATCTATGCCGACGGCTCCATCGTGCAGCACACCGCCCAGGCCTACACCGGCAGCTACGGCAACGAGCTCATCAAGGGCGTTGCCAAGATCACGGCCATCCTCGCGGACACCGAGTGGGCCTTCAACGATCCGGGAATCTACAACCTCTACAATGCCGTGTCCACGGGCTACATCCCGCTCATGCACGGCTCCGAGATGATGTCGATGGTCAACGGCCGCGCCGCGGCGCGCGTCCAGGACACCGCCCCCTACAGCTCCGAGAAGTACTGGGGCAACGAGACCATCGCGAACCTGCTCAACATCGCCCAGTCTGCGCCGGAGCCCTACAAGACGGAGTTCCTCTCCACCATCAAGGGCTGGCTGCTCGACGCTGGTGACTTCTACTTCGATAACGCGCGCGACTTCGACGCGATGCTTCTCGCCAAGGACCTTCTCAACGACTCAAGCATCGCGGCGACGACCTACGAGGGCATGCGCGTCTTCGGCTCGATGGACCGCGTGGTCCAGCAGACCGAGAGCTACGCCGCGGGCCTCAGCATGTACTCCACGCGCATCTACAACTACGAGTGCATGAACGGCGAGAACAAGCACGGCTGGCACCAGGGCGACGGCGTGCTCTACGTCTATACCGACGATGACACCTATGACATCGGCTACTGGGCGACGGTTGACCCGTATCGCCTGCCGGGCACCACGGTCGACACGCGCGAGCTTCCGAGCGACCTGGACATCCCCATGTACTCCACCCAGGATTGGGTTGGCGGCGTGACCGACGGCACCAATGGCGCGGCTGGCATGAGCTTCGATACCTCCAACCTCGTCGATGCGGAGAAGAACAACCTCGGCATGGATCTTGTGGCCAAGAAGTCCTACTTCTTCCTCGACGGCAAGATCGTCGAGCTGGGCGCCGGCATCACCGGAACCACTGACGCCACGATCGAGACCACGGTCGAGAACCGCATGATGACCGCGGGCGACGCCGCCGTGACCGTTGACGGCACCGCTTGGAACGGCGAGAAGAACGTCGAGCTCGAGGACGGCAGCTATGTGACGCTCGCCGGCACCACCGGCAGCTCGAGCATGGGCTACTACTTCATCGACGGTACGCCCGTCGAGATGTCCAAGGAGACGAACACCGGCTCCTACGCCGAGATCAACGACTCCTTCCCGTATGCCGAGGAGTTCACGCGCTCCTACTTCAAGCTCGGCATCAACCACGGCAAGTCCGTCGAGAACGGCACCTACGGCTTCATCGTGATGCCCGGCGCCACGACCGACTCCATGGCCGCCTATGCCGCCAACCCCACGGTCGAGGTTCTCGCGAACACCTCCGAGGTGCAGGCGGTTCGCGATAGCGCCACCGGCGCCATCGCCGCCAACGTGTGGGCTGAGGGCGGAGCAACTGTTGGCGGAATCACCGTCAACGGCCCTGCCTCCATCTATGCCGTCGAGCAGGATGGCGCCCTCAAGGTTTACGTGAGCGATCCGACCCACCTTTCCAGCAGCGTGACCGTCAAGGTGGATAACGTTGTCGGCACCGTCTCTCTTGACGACACCGTGACCGACAACCTTGACGGCACCTATACGGCGAGCGTTGACGGCACGGCTGGCGCCACGCACGCGTTCGAGGTCCGACTCGCCGAGCAGGTGAGCACCGACGACCTCGAGGCCGCCATCGACCAGGCGGGCTCGCTCAACGCCGCCGACTACACGCCCGAGTCCTGGGCCGCGTTCCAGGCCGCCCTTGCGCAGGCGAACGCCGCCCTCGTCTCCGGTGACCAGGCTGCCATTGACGGCGCGCTTGTCACCCTGAACAATGCTATGTCCGCCCTCAAGCCCGCCGGCACCACGACCGACGACACCCAGAAGCCGGGCGGCAACGGGGGCGCGGGGTCCAGCGACAGGCCGGCCGGCACGACCGATTCCGGAACGGCGAACGGCAAGCCCGGCGAGGGCAAGGTTCCCGAGACCGGGGACGCGCTCGTCTCCGCCGCGCCGATTGCGGCCGTGGGGGCCGTCGCCCTTGTCGCCGCCTGGGGCGCCCGCAAGGCCGGCAAGCACGAGTAGCGGGGGAACGTTATGAACCTTGAAGCGATCCGAAAGAGGCTGCGGCGGGCCGCCCGCCTCATGCGCGTGAGCGAGATGGGCGAGCGGCTGCACGGCCGCGACCTCTCCGTTCTTCTCGCCCGCGCGGACGAGGTCATGGCGGACACCTACACCTTCTCCAAAACGTGGGACATGGAGCGCTGCCGCGTGCCCTTCACGCTGCCGGCCGGCGCCTATGACTGGAACGTCGTCAACAACGACGACGAAGAGTGGTGCTTCATGCTCAACCGCATGGACTACCTCGAGGACCTGGCGCTCGCCTCTCTGGTGACGGGGGACGAGAAGTACGCGCGCAAGGCAGCCGAGCTCATCGGCTCCTGGGTGGACGCGCACCCCACGATCGTGCCCGAGCTCTCCACGCGCACGCTCGACACCGGCATCCGCATCCGCTCCATGGTGTGCGTGCTGCCCGCGCTGGACGCCGTTGGCGTCCTTGCGGACGAGCTGCTGGAGAAGACGGTCGCGAGCGTGCGCGACCAGATCGCGTCGCTGCGCGAGCGCTACCTCCCCAAGTACGAGACCAGCAACTGGGGCAGCATCCAGACGCTCGCCATCCTCACGGTCCTGGCCACGCTCGAGGACGACCCCGCTTCCGACCCCGACTGGGCCTGGGCGGCCGGGCGCGCCGAGTCCCAGATGGCCGCGCAGGTCTACCCTGACGGCATCGACTGGGAGCAGTCCACGATGTACCACGTCGAGGTGCTGCTGTACTCGCTCCGCGCCCTCCACGTGCTGGAGGCGCAGGGCGCCCCGGTCCCGCGTGGGCTGCGCGGTGCGGCAGAGCGGCTCTCCCGCGCCCTTGCGGCGCAGATGATGCCCAACGGCTGTATCGACGCCCAGGGCGACTCCGACCGCACGGACGTCCGGGGCCTCATGGCCCTCTGCGCGGGCGTGCTCGGTGACACGGCGCTCGCCGTGGCGTCCGGCCGCACGGAGCTCGATCCGGGCGACGTCTTTGCCTTTGGCTGCGACGTCGAGGACGCCCTCGTGGCGTGCGCGGGCGAGAAGGGCGCCGAGCTGCCGCTCGTCTTTGACGGCATGGACTCCGGCCTCTTTGTGGCCCGCTCCTCATGGGATGCGGACGCCAACCTCACCGAGTTCTCCTCCGGGCCCCTGGGCTCTGGCCACGGGCACTCGGACAACCTGCACGTGACCGCCGTCTATCATGGCGCGCCCGTGCTTGTTGACGGCGGGCGCTACACCTACCGCGAGGACTCGCCGGAGCGGCCGTACCTCAAGGGGCCGCTCGCCCACAACGTGCCGCTGCTGGACGGCCGCTCGAGCTGCGCGCCCAAGGGCAGCTGGGGGTACTCCGACTTTGGCTACCCGCTCAAGACCTACGCCCGTCACGCGGATGGCGCCCACTACTTCGAGGGTGCTCTCGTGGGGCACGACCCGATGCACGTGCTCGTGCGCAAGCTCGTGGCGCTGGACTGCGGCATCTGGGTCTGCGCGGACGAGGCCCTGGCCGAGGGGAAGCACGAGCTGGTCTCGCGGTTCCACCTCGATCCCGAGGCGCGCGTGGAGGCTGCGGAGGGCGGCTGCCGCGTCATCTGCCCGGCGGGCGAGCTGACGCTCGGCTCCACGGGCGCGCTGACGCTCGGCTCCGAGCAGATCTCGCTCGACTACAATGCCCTGTCCGACGCCGCCCTCGTCGAGGCGCGCGCCGCGGTTTCCGAGAGGGGTGGCCAGCTCTGGTGGCTCGCCCCGGCGGACGTGCGCGTGAGTCCCGCCCAGGTGCTCCGCGGCGGCTCCGAGCCCGTGGACCCGGCGCTTGCCGAGGCCGTGCGCTTTGAGCTTCCCGGCGGGGAGTTCTACACCGTGGCGTTCTTCCACGGTGAGGTCTACACCGGCGTGAAGGCGTTCGCCCTCGAGGGCGTCTCCTTCCACGCTAAGGCCGTCGTCGTCCACGGCGCGGGCGACGCGCGCGACCTCACCGTCCTGCGCGCCTAGGTGTTAGTTGTGTTAGTTGGGGACAGTCCCCAACTAACACACACTTTTGATGAAGCGGGCCACCGAGAGGAACCTCGGCGGCCCGCTCTGTTAATTGGGGACTGTCCCCAACTAACAGGTCAGGGCGCCCATGACGATGAGCTGGGTGAGGGCGGGGAACTCCGCCGGGTCATCGGCCTTCACCATGTCGGAGAGGCGGATCCACTCGATGTCGCGGCCGCCCTCGCCGAGGGAGAAGCGCTGGGGGACGCCCGTCTTCTCCAGGTGCACGGTGAGCTCGAATCCGTCCGAGCAGGTGAGCTTTGCCTGCTCCCACCAGCTGTCGTGTGGGAAGTCCGCGCGCAGGACGAGCATGGCCTCCTCGGCGTGGACCGGCCGCCCAAAGTCCACCTGGAGCCAGGCGTCGTCACGCCCGTTGATGCCCCAGGACTCGTAGGGCCAGCGTCCGTGGTGGATGCTCTGCCAGGTGCCGTCGATCGCGTTGCGGGCGATGAAGCGCGGGTTGGTGGCACCGGAGTTGGTCGTGGCATGCGGGTAGACGCCCGTGGTGCCCTCGAGGTCATGCGAGTTGAGGGCGAGGTTTCGCCAGGTGGCGCGCTCGCGGGGGTCGAGTACGCGCGCATAGCCCCAGTGGGTGTCGCCGAGGAAGGCGTGGCTGGGGTACGAGTCGCGGGCGGACTCGAAGGGAATCGGGAACTCGAGGCGTCCCTCGGTCAGATAGACAACGCTCGGGGGCAGGGACTCGTCGAGCATGACCTCGAGCTCCACGTTCTTCTCGTCCGAGGTGAGGACGAGGACGTCGCCGGGCTGATATTCGGCATAGCGGGTGTCGAGCTGGACAAGGTCCTCGCCGGTCGAGGTTCCGCGCGCGACGCCGTCGGCGCCGACGAGGCTGAGGGTGAGCTGGGGCATGGGTGCTCCTTTCGCTATGAAAAACCGCAGGCCGCTCGTGGAGCGAACCTGCGGCGCAAGGGGACGGATGGCGCGCTGCCTACTGCGGCTGCTTGCCGATGTAGGCGAGGATGCCGCCGTCGACGTAGACGACCTGGCCGTTGACGAAGTTGGAGGCGTCGGAGGCCAGGAAGACCGCGGTGCCCATGAGGTCGATCGGGGTGCCCCAGCGGGCGGCCGGCGTCTTGGCGACGATGAACTGGTCGAACGGGTGACGGGAGCCGTCGGGCTGGACCTCGCGTAGCGGCGCGGTCTGCGGGGTGGCGATGTAGCCCGGCCCGATGCCGTTGCACTGGATGTTGTGCTCGCCGAACTCGGAGCAGATGTTGCGGGTGAGCATCTTGAGGCCACCCTTGGCGGCGGCGTAGCCGGCGACGGTCTCGCGGCCGAGCTCGCTCATCATGGAGCAGATGTTGATGATCTTGCCGTGGCCCTTCTCGATCATGCCGGGCAGGACCGCCTTGGAGACGATGAAGGGGGCGTTGAGGTCAACGTCCACGACCTGGCGGAAGTCCTCGGCGCTCATCTCGAGCATGGGGATGCGCTTGATGATGCCGGCGTTGTTGACGAGGATGTCCGGCGTGGTGCCGAAGTCGGCCTTGATGTCGGCGATAAGCTGCTCGACCTGGTCGACCTTGGTGACGTCGGCCACGTAGCCCTTGGCCTCGATGCCCTCGGCGGCGTAGGCCTTCTCGCCCATCTCGGCCTTCTCGGCGTTGAGGTCGTTGAAGGCGATCTTGGCGCCGGCCTTGGCGAGCGCGGTGGCGATGGCGAAGCCGATGCCGTAGGAGGCGCCGGTGACCAGGGCGACCTTGCCGTCGAGGCGGAAGCTGTCCATGCTGAACGTGCTGGGATCTGCGTACTGCTCTGCCATGTGTCCTCCTTGTTGGATGGCCGTTCGTTGAGTCTCAGTTAAGGACAGTAAACCGGTTTTGTCAACAGTAAAGGCCTAGCGGTCTCCGCGAGCGGTTGAGTTCAAATAATCTCTACAGTTCTTCTGCATTCCTCAAGCTAATCGGCACATAAGGGCGAGGTAAACCAATTTGTCAGAAACTGCTCTCGCCGGCCGGCGGCGGGTCTGTGACGTGCCTGTGAGCAGGCGGTCGCGAAGATTTGACGGCAGGGTGGCCGTAAAGCTGCGTGCCGGTGAGCGGCATGGCCCCAGCATCATCCGCGTTTGTGGGTGGCCGATCTTCTTGAGAGTGATTTGGTGGGTGCCGCCATTGTGGAGGCTGGCAGCTGCTATGCCGGGGATCGTGACTCCACCGAGGGGCATCGCAGGACGCTCGACTGACGAGGGGTTCATGGGGCGCATGGCGGCCTGTCGTGACCCGCGCCGGTTTTCCTATATGAAGGAGTTGGGGATGGGCAATTGGCGCTACGCCCTCGTGTGCCTCAACAGTGGCGACACCCACTTCCGGCCCGAGGATGCCGGTGCGCATGTGATGCCGTTCGCAGGGTAAGTCGGGCACTCCGACGTTTTGCATCGACTTGGGCCGACGCCCCCACCTTTCCGTTTCTAGGTGTTTTTTCGGGTCGCTTCGGAGTATTGCTTGAATCTCAGATTACGTTATCGCAGGTAAATCGCACGCGGTGGTCAAGAGCTACTTTGTAGTGACGAAAAGTAACACCTAGAAACGTCACCTCTGCCTTCTGCGCCGCTCGCGGGCGGATGTTGCCGCTCAGCTCGTAAAAACGTGATTCTCTTATGTGCTCGGAGTTCTTTTAGCCTTTCTACCTCAGACGTCAGCTTGGCGTCAGCTGACGGATAGGCCAGGGGGGGCGGTGCTTGGATACAGTCTTCCAACTATTGGATGGCTGGAGGAGGCGCCTATGTCACTGTTTCTGAGCCACGATTCTGCGCTGCGCTATTGGCTGACCAAAGGAGGGGACGAATGCGTTCCCGATGTCGCTTCCATTGGCAGCCTTGCTCAGGCGAGTGCCTCGGCGCGAGAGCTTGGCAAGGCGCTCCTCCCCATTGACTATTCGGAGGCCTGTCCTGTTCACCTGCTTGTTTGCGACCCTGCGAGTCTGCACTCCTCCGGCTTGGTGATACCCCACCTATGGACTGGCCCCGTGCCCGACGGCTCCTTTAGCGAGCTTTCTGGAGCAAACTATGTGAGCGCGCCGGAATTTACCTTCGTGCAGGCTGCAGCAAAGAGGGACCTAATCGCGACTCTTGAGATAGGACTCTATCTCTGCGGGGTTTTTTCGATTGGCGATGAGGGCTATGGTTACGTGGGGCAGCGGATGGCCCTGACAACGCCGGAGGAGCTTGCGAGCTTTATTGGCAGGACGGCGGGCGCATATGGAGTGAAGAAGGCTCGCGCCTCGTTGCGCTATGTGCTTGCCCGGGCTGCATCTCCCATGGAGGTGCTGCTCATTCTTGCCTTTGTGCTTCCGCCCCGCTTGGGCGGCTGGGGGTTTCCCAGGGTTGTCCCCAACGAGCGGATTGATGTGGACAAAAGGCTGCAAGAGGTGGCAGGGGCCGATCATTTTGTCGGAGACGTCTATATTCCCTTCGTCAGGGGAGACATGGAATATGACAGCGAGGAGTTCCGCACGGGACGCTGGCGTGCCGACCATACCCAAGCACGGCGAAACATTCTTGAGGTGATGGGCGTCAAGACCATGTCGGCCACCTGGCACCAGATTGATACGTTTGAGAAATTTAAGACATTCATCTGGATGGTTAAGGAGCGCTTTGGAATTCCCCATCGTGACTACACCCCTGAGGAGACCATGGCACAGATCTCCCTCTATGAGCGCCTGACAGACTTTCGGCGAAGGCTCTTTTGAATGCGCTTTTGCTGGGTCTTCCGTTTCTAGGTGTTTTTTGAGGGATGGGGCGAGTAGCCAGGATACGGCCAGATCCTTGACCTGCTCGTTTGCCCCTCCATGTGTGGGCGCTACTGTGACTTCCGCCGAAAAAACACCTAGAAACGGAAAACGATCCTGTTATGTCCAACCGCTACTCGTCGTCCACGAAGCCCACGCGGTAGGCGGAGAACACCACGGCGCCCTCGTCCTGCGTGGCGTCGAGGTCCACGTCTCCCCAGATGCCGAAGTCGCGGTCGTCGTCGGAGTCGCGGAACGTCTGGTGGACGTGCCACACGTGTGCCGACTTCTCATCCTTCTCGTCAATCGAGAGGTATGCGGCGCTGCGGGCGTCCGCGTCCAGCAGGATCTCCTCGTGCTCCTCGAAGAAGCGGTCGAGCGCGCGCCGCCACACGGGAGCGCGCCAGCCCCACTCGGCGTCGAGCTTGCCGAGCTCGTCGGTCGCCTCGTGCGCCGCCAGCCGTACGCGGGCGAAGAGCGCGTTTCGCACGAGCAGCGTGAGGCCGCGGCGGTCGCGTACGACCTCCTCGGCCGCGGGCGGGGCGGCATCGAGGCCCTCCGAGGAGCCCTCCCCGGCGGCCGCCCACTCGTCCACGAGCGAGGAGTCCACCGTGCGCACCACCAGGCCCAGCCACGCGATGATGTCGCGCAGGCGCTCGTCGCGCTTCTCGAGCGGCACGGTGCGGTCGAGGGCGCGGAACGCCTCGGAGAGGTAGCGCAGGAGGAGCCCCTCGGAGCGGGCCACGTTGTAGCGGCCCACGTACTCCTTGAAGTCGCTCGCGGTCTCCACCATGTCGCGCAGGACGGACTTGGGCGAGAGCGCAAAGTCGCGCGCCCACGGCACCTGCTCGCAGTACTGCTCGAAGGCGGGCTCCAGCAGCTCCTCGAGCGGCTTGGGGTAGGTGACCTCCTGCAGGCGCTCCATGCGCTCGTCGTAGTCTATGCCCTCGGCCTTCATCTCGCTCATCGCGCGGTCGCGCGCCACGCGCTGCTGCGCGCGCAGGATCTGCCAGGGGTCCTCGAGCGTGGCCTCGGCCATGGAGATGACGTCGAGCGCATAGGTATCCGACTCCGGGTCCAGGAGCTCGAGCGCCGCCAGTAGGAACGGCGAGAGCGGCTGGTCCAGCGCAAAGTCGTCCGGAAGGTCCACGGTCGTGCTCCACGAGACCCCCCCGTCCGGGCCCTCCTCGCGCGTGACCACGCCCGCGTCCTGCAGCGTGGCAAAGATCTCGTCTGCGCGGGTGGCGAGCGCGGCCTTCTCCTCGGCGGGCTGGGCGGACTCCTCCACGAGCGCGTGGACGCGCGCCCAGGCGTCCCCGCCCTGCTCCACCTCGGCAAGCACCATCGAGTGCGTGACCTTCATGCGCGGGCGCAGCGGCTCCGGCACGGCGGCGATCAGCCGCTCGAAGGTCTGCTTGTTCCAGCCCACAAAGCCCTCGGGGGGCTTCTTGGTCTTGATCTTGCGCGCCTTCTTGGGGTCGCCACCCGCCTTGCGCAGGGCCCGGGCGTTCTCGATGTCGTACTCGGTGGCCTCGGCGATGACGTGGCCCTCGGTGTCAAAGCCGGCGCGCCCGGCGCGGCCGACGATCTGGTGGAACTCGCGCGCGTTGAGGTGGCGCATGCGCCGGCCGTCAAACTTGGAGAGCGCGGTGAGCACCACGGTGTGAATGGGCACGTTGATGCCCACGCCGAGCGTGTCCGTGCCGCAGATGACCGGCAGCAGGCCCTGCTGCGCGAGCTTCTCCACGAGCAGGCGGTAGCGCGGCAGCATGCCCGCGTGGTGCACGCCCACGCCGCAGCCCAGGAGGCGCTGGAGCGTCTTGCCAAAGGTCGTGGTGAAGCGCGTGCCCTTGATGGCCTCCTTCACGGCCTCGCGCTGCTCCTTGGTGGAGACGCCGTAGCTGGCCAGGCTCTGCGCGCTCGTGAGGGCCGCGTCCTGCGAGAAGTGCACGACGTAGAGCGGCGCCTCGCCGGCGCGCAGCGCCAGCTCGACGGTGCCCTCGAGCGCCGTGTCAACGAACTCGTAGGAGAGCGGCACCGGGCGCGGGGCGTCTGCGATGGTGTCCACGGTGCGCCCGCCGGTATGCTCGGAGAGCGACTCCGCGATGGCGGTGGTGTCCCCCAGCGTGGCGCTCATGAGCAGGAACTGCGTGTGGGGGAGCGTGAGCAGCGGCACCTGCCAGGCCCAGCCGCGGTCCGGGTCCGCGTAGAAGTGGAACTCGTCCATGGCCACGCAGCCCACGTCGCACTTCTCGCCCTCGCGCAGCGCCTGGTTGGCGAGGATCTCCGCGGTGCAGCAGATAATGGGCGCCTCCGCGTTGATGGCCGCGTCGCCAGTGATCATGCCCACGTTCTCGCGGCCGAAGAGCTCGACGAGGTCAAAGAACTTCTCGCTCACCAGCGCCTTGATGGGGGCGGTGTAGTAGGCGCGCCTATCCGTGCAGACGCTCATGAAGCACATGCCCAGCGCCACCATGGACTTGCCCGACCCCGTGGGCGTGCCCAGGATCAGGTGGTCTCCCGCCGCAAGCGACAGCAGGGCCTCCTCCTGGTGCGGCCAGAGCTCGATCCCGCGCGACTCCACCCAGCCGAGGAAGAGGTCGAGCGCCTCCTCGGCGGGGATGTTGGGATAGGTCTCCTCGTCCGGCCAGGGGATGAGGCGTCCCAGCGACCCGGGGGCGTTGGGCCCCTCGTCGACGGACTCGGATGTGGGGAATGCGGGCATGCGGCCTCCTCGATAGACAGACCCCCATTCTAGCGTGCGGCGGGGGAGCGTGCGGCCCGCCCAGCCGCGTGAGCGTCTCAGCCTGCCAATCGTGTCGCATAACCGTCCAGTTGCGACGAAGCTGCCGCGGCGTGCGCGCGGCGGCATACCATGAAGCCAACGGGGGTGCCCTCGCCCGCGGACGCAGATGCGATGCGCCGCTCCTCCCCTTCCTTCCCGGCCCCGCCCGGCGAGGGCGCCCCTCTCTCCCTGTGGGAGGCCGCCGCCGACCGGTGCCCCGCCACGGCGCACCGTGCGGCTATACTTTCCGAAACTACGTGAGGAGGGACTCCCATGACCGACTTCCAGCAGCTCGCGCACGACCGCTACTCCTGCAGGTCCTTCTCGGACCGCCCGGTGGAGGGCGAGAAGATCGATGTGCTTCTCGACGTGGCACTGGCCGCGCCCACGGCCGTCGACAAGCAGCCGTGGCACATGTGGGTCGTCGAGAGCTCGGAGGCCGTCGCCCGGCTTGCGGCGCACACGCGCTTCGACTTTGGCGCGCAGGTCATCCTCGTGCTGGGCGCGGCGCCGGAGGAGGCGTGGGTCCGCAAGTACGACGGCCGCAACTTCGCCGACGTCGACGCCTCCATCGTGGGGACGCACGTCATGCTGGCCGCCCACGACCTCGGGCTCGGTACCACCTGGGTGGGGCACTTCGACGCCCCCGCCGTGAAGGAGGAGTTCCCGGAGATGGAGCCCTACGACCTTGTGGCGCTCTTTCCGCTGGGCTATCCCGCCGAGGACGCGGAGCCGGCGGTGATGCACTTCAAGCGGCGGCCTGCGGGGGAGCTCGTGAGCCGCGTCTAGGGGCGCCCTTCGGGGCCCTCGCGCGCGGGCCTTCCGCCCTGGGCGCCGGGCGTTGAGGGCCGAGAATCGAATGTGTAAATTGTCGTGCACCTCTGGTTGCATGACGGTTCCGTCACGGTTGCCCGCCGTGCGAACTGGTACCCTTGAACGTGCGCGGAGCCGCGTCGCGAGCGGTAAACACAACAAAGAGTCGAAACCTTCCCCGCGCAGACGGATGGCACCATGACCAGCAGAAACAACGCCCAGCGCCCGCACCCCCGCACGCGGGGCGCGCAGGCATCAAATTCCCACATGCGCCCCATCGACCTTTCGGGGGCGGCGCCCACACATGCGGCGGGCGCCCCGCGCGATGCGCGGCCCCATGCCCGAACGACCCGCCAGGCCGGCCACGAGCGGCGCGGCCATCAGGAGGCCCCGGCCCCGCAGGGCGGGATCGGCCCCTCCCGGCAGCCCGAGCCCGACTGGCAGGCGCCTGTCCCGCGGCAGCGCGCCCCGCGCAGCCGCTACAAGAAGCGGCGCGAGGGGAGGGGCGTCACCATCGTGGCCCTTCTCGTCGTCGTGGCGATCGTGGGCGGCGGCGTGTGGCTGTGGCTCAACCGGACGGTCAACGTGAGCATCAACGGCGAGCGCGCCGACGTTCGCGTGGGGTCCACGCTCGAGGAGATCGTGAAGAGCGAGGAGCTCTCGCCCAAGCCGGGCAACCTCGTCTCCGTGAGCGGGAACGTCATCACGGAGGGTGGCGGCGACGCGTTCTCGGCCACGGTCAACGGCGCGCAGCTGGACGCCGCCGGCCGCGACGCGTTCCGCGCGGAGGGCAACGAGGAGATCACCTTCGGGGACGGCGCGGACGTGACCGAGGCCTCGCACGAGGAGGAGCGTGAGATCCAGCCCCTGCTCGAGCCGCCCGACTCGGTGGGCTCGGTGACCTTTGTCTCCCAGTATGGCAAGACGGGCAGGCAGAAGTTCGTGGTTGGCGACACCTCGGGAGAGTCGGTTCCCGGAGACGTCGTCGAGCCCGCGCAGAACGTGAAGCTCATGAGCATCAACCCGAAGGCGGACGACGGCCACAAGCTCATCGCGCTCACCTTCGATGACGGCCCGAGCAAGTACACCCAGCAATACCTCGACATCCTCACGGAGCACGGCATCCACGCCACGTTCTTCTGCCTCGGCTCCGCGGCGGCCAACAACCCCGACCTCGTCAAGGCGATCAAGGACCAGGGCTCGCAGGTCGCGTCCCACACCATGAACCACCAGCAGCTCACGGCCGTCGATCAGACGACGCTGCAGTCGGAGATCACGGAGGCGTTCTCCGCCATCTCCGGCGCGGGCGGCGGGGACACCTCGGTCATCCGCCCGCCCTACGGCTCCTTTGACACGTCGACGTGGCTGGCCTCGGGCGGCACGCTCTCGGCCTCGGTGATCTGGAACCTGGACAGCCTGGACTGGGAGCTGCCCGGGGCGGACGCCATCGTGAACAACTGCACGAGCGGCGCCTTTTCCGGCAGCATCATCCTCATGCACGACGGTGGCGGCAACCGCGACCAGGACCTCGAGGCGCTGCCCCGCATCATCGAGCAGCTCCAGGGAGAGGGCTACGAGTTCGTGACCGTGGCGGAGCTCATGGCGTCCGACAGCCGCATCCCCGCCGAGGTGGCCGCCGGCAACGCTCACATCCCCGAGGGCTATACCTGGGCGACGGAGCTCGCTGAGTAGGGCATTTGGGGGCGGGCTTTCCCTCTCAGAGAGTTTGGGACAGGCCGGGGGCCATTATTGCGCCCCCGGCCTGTCCCAAACTCTCTGAGAGGGAAAGCCCGCCCCCAAATGCCGGCTACTTCACGCCGTACTGCTCGTAGTAGGCGTCGATTGCGGCCTTGAGCTCGGGCGTGATGACGGTGCCGTCGAGGGCCTCCACGACGTCTGCCATGGAGACGATGCTCGCCACGGGGAAGCCGTACTTCTCCTGGATTTCCTGCTGGGCGGTCACCTTGCCGCCCTTGCCGACCTCCATGCGGTTGAGGCTCACGATGAGGCCCTTGACCTCCACGTCGGCGGCGCCGGTGACCTTGGGGTAGGTCTCGTCGATGGACTTGCCCGAGGTGGTCACGTCCTCGATCATGACCACGCGGTCGCCGTCGGCGAGCTTGGTGCCGAGCAGGCCGCCCTTGTCGGCGCCGTGGTCCTTCTCCTCCTTGCGGTCGGAGCAGTAGCGGACCTCCTTGCCGTAGAGCTCGTGGAGGGCGATCGCGGTGGTCACGGCCAGCGGGATGCCCTTGTACGCCGGCCCGAAGAGCACGTCGAAGTCCAAGCCGAAGTTGTCGTTGATGGCGTGCGCGTAGTACTCGCCCAGGCGCTTGAGCTGGGAGCCCGTCACGTAGGCGCCCGCGTTCATGAAGAACGGGGACTTGCGGCCGCTCTTGAGGGTGAAGTCGCCGAACTTCAGGACGTTTGCCTCCACCATGAAGTCGATGAACTCGCGCTTGTAGGCTTCCATGTGTGCTCCTTCCGGGGGCGTTCCGTGTGCGTAGCTCGATTTTACTTATCCGAGGAGGTCACGTTGCCCGAGAGAAGCCACTTCCACGCGGGTGTCTGCGTGATGCGGCCCGCCTCTGACTCATACGTTTTCTCGGGGCCGTTTCCCACAACGATGATGCCCTCGTCAAGGTGTGACTCCCTCATCGCTTCCCAGAGCGCACGCGTCTCCCTCTCCACGGTCTCCGGCTCGTCCATGCGCTCCGTGACTTGAATGAGCCGGTATGGGGCGCCGTCGAGAACGTCTCCAACGACGAAGTCTATTTCGTAGCCGTGCTCGCGGGTGCGAAGCGTGGAGATGGTCCCCTCGCGCGCCGACGGATTTTGCCTGCGCAGCTCAAGGTAGACGGCATCCTCTAGTCTCTGGCCTCGGTCGCTTGCTCCTGCCCTGCTGCTGGCGAGCGCAAGCCCGGGGTCTATTGCATAGATTTTGGGCTGTGAGGTCGTGGTCTCGGAGAGCGAGCGCGAGAACTCCTTCACCTGAAAGAGAAGGTACGCCTCCTCGAAGTACGAGACGAGTCCCGCAAGGTACCCCCGTCCCGTGAAGAGGCCTGCCGAGCGCAGGTCGTTCTCGATCTTTCTTACCGAGAGCTGCCGGGCGTTGAGCCCGAGGAGCCTTGTTGCCAGGGCTGATGCGACGCGCAGCCGGGACAGATTGTGGCGCTCCACCACGTCTTTGGCGACGACTCGCTGGGCGTATGACTGGAGCAGCGCGTTTGCCCTCGGTCGGGGCAGGTCCTGGACGGCGGGGAATCCCCCCTTGTCAAGGTATGCGTCGAGAAGCGCCTGGAGCTGCGCCTGGTGCGACGGTGCATGGACAGGGTCGCCCCGACGTGCAGCAAGCGAGGGTTCGAGCGAGACGACCTCGCCAAAGGAGAAGGGAAGTAGCTCAAAGTCGAGCGCGCGCCCACGAAACTCCGTGGAGATCTCCCTTGAAAGCATCTTGGAGGACGATCCCGTCACATAGATGGTCGCGCGCGTGGTGTCGACGATGCGGCGAAGCCATCTGCCCCAGCCATCCATCTCCTGAAGCTCGTCAAGAAAGAGATAGAGGCCCTCCTCGGGGGACGTTTCTGGATTGAGGTAGCGAAACGCCTCGAGGAGGTCGTCTCCCGTGCCCGGAGTCACGGGACCCAATCGATCGTCATCAAAGTTGAAGTAGCAGATGCGCCTCTGGGGGACGCCGGAGCTGATGAGAGCGTCCATCTCCTGAAAGAGCCGGTAGGACTTGCCCGAACGGCGCATGCCCGTGACAACCTTGACAAGGTTGCCTGCGCGCGGGACGAGGGGCTCGCCAAGGTCGAGGTCGCGCGGCACGATGGGTCGATAGAGGTCGAGGGAGAACTCTTTGAGGATGGCCGCAATAGTTTCGTTCATGGCTTGCTCTCCAAAACTGGTAACTTTATATTACTAATAATAACAAAACTGGTAATTCGATATGACCAGTTCTTCGAAAATTGGTAATGCAAAATAGCCAGATTGATTCCACGGTTCTTTTCCGCCCCCCAAGCGCTGTGAGCGCCGTCTAGCTCGTTGCGCTAGAGTGAGACCGGCATATCGAGAAGAACCTCGTCTCGCAAAAGGAGTACCCGTGGAACGCACCCACATCTCTCAGCTCTTCGCCGACATGGACGAGCTCGGCGGAACCACCGTCACCGTGGCCGGCTGGGTCCGCTCGGTCCGCGACATGAAGAACTTCGGCTTCGTGATGCTGAACGACGGCTCGTGCTTCAAGGACCTGCAGGTCGTCATGAACCGCGAGAAGCTCGCCAACTACGACGAGATCGCGGCCACGGGCGTGGGCTCGGCGCTCAGCGTCACCGGCGAGCTCGTGCTCACGCCGGACCGCCCGCAGCCCTTCGAGCTCCAGGCGGCCGAGATTCGCGTGGAGGGCGCCTCCGCGCCGGACTACCCCATGCAGAAGAAGCGCCAGACCCGCGAGTTCCTGCGCACCCAGCAGCACCTGCGCAGCCGCACCAACCTCTTCCGCGCCGTGTTCCGCGTGCGCTCCGTGGCGGCGTTCGCGATCCACCGCTTCTTCCAGGAGCGCGGCTTCGTCTACGTGAACACGCCGATCATCACCACCTCCGACGCCGAGGGCGCCGGCGAGATGTTCCGCGTGACCACGCTCGACGTGGAGAACCCGCCGCGCACCGAGTCCGGCGCCATCGACTGGTCCCAGGACTTCTTCGGACACGCCGCCAACCTCACCGTCTCGGGCCAGCTCCAGGCCGAGAACTTCGCGCTCTCGTTTGGCGACGTCTACACCTTTGGCCCCACCTTCCGCGCCGAGAACTCCAACACCCGTCGTCACGCCGCCGAGTTCTGGATGGTCGAGCCGGAGATGGCCTTCTGCGACCTCGCGGGCGACATGGCCTGCGTGGAGGACATGCTCAAGTACGTGATCAACTACGTTATGGACGCGTGCCCCGACGAGATGGAGTTCTTCAACAAGTTCGTGGACAAGGGCCTCGTCGAGCGCCTCACCCACGTGGCCACCTCGGACTTTGCGCACGTCACCTACACGGAGGCGATCGAGATCCTGCAGCAGGCTGCCGCCTCCGGCCACGTCTTTGAGTTCCCGGTGGAGTGGGGGTGCGACCTGCAGACCGAGCACGAGCGCTACCTCACCGAGGAGCACTTCCGTCGCCCGACCTTCGTGACGGACTACCCCGCTGCGATCAAGGCCTTCTACATGCGCCTGAACGACGACGGCAGGACCGTGGCCGCCGTGGACTGTCTCGTGCCGGGCATCGGCGAGATCGTGGGCGGCTCGCAGCGCGAGGACCGTTTCGACGTGCTCGAGCGGCGCATCTCCGAGCTCGGCATGGAGCCCGAGCAGTACAAGTACTACCTCGACCTGCGCCGCTACGGCGGCTGCGAGCACGCGGGCTTTGGTCTGGGCTTCGAGCGCATGGTGATGTACCTCACCGGCGTGGACAACATCCGCGACGTCATCCCGCACCCGCGCACCGTGGGCAACGCCGACTTCTAAACGGTGACAGGGGGACGGAGGCATTGTCGCCGCTCCGTCCCCCTGTCACGCTCGCGTCGGCTATCCTAGGGGCAACCTGACCCGAGGAGCAGTCATGTCCGAGCGTCGCGCCCCCTTCGCAGAACGCCCCCTCACCCGTCGCGGGTTTCTCGCCGCGTCGGTGGCGGGCGCCGGCATGCTCGCGGGCTGCTCCGCGACGCCCGACGCGCCGCGGGCAGACGAGCTGCGCCCCGCGCAGACCATCCTCGACGACCCCGCGCCCGCGCCCGAGCGCTCCGAGGTCACCATCCTCATGGTGGGCGACGTCCTCGTGCACGAGGGCGTCTGGAAGAGCGGCGAGCGCGAGGACGGCACGCGCGACTACGAGCACCTCTTCGCGCACGTCGCGGATGCCGTGGCGAGGGCGGACGTGGCGATCGTGGACCAGGAGACCATCCTCGGCGGGACGGCGCTTGGGCTCTCCAGCTACCCGACCTTCAACAGCCCGCAGGAGATCGGCGCCGCGGAGGCGGCCGCCGGCTTTGACGTGGTGCTCCACGCCAACAACCACGCCCTCGACAAGGGCATGGCGGGCATCGAGGCCGAGCTTGCGTTCTGGCGCGCGGAGCATCCCGAGGTGGCGGTCACGGGCATGGCGGACAGCGAGGAGGCGGCGGCCGAGATCCCCCTCCTCGAGCGGGGCGACCGGCGCATCGCCGTGCTCGCCTACACGTACGGCACGAACGGCATCCCGCTGCCGGCCGACGCGCCCTGGGCGGTGAGGATGCTCGATGACGCGCGGGTCGAGCGCGACTTCGCGCTGGCGCGGGAGCGCGGCGCGGACGCCGTCGTGGTCTGCCCCCACTGGGGGACGGAGTACGCGGCGGGCCCGGACGAGGGGCAGCGCCGCTGGGCGGAGCGCTTCGTGGAGCTGGGGGCGGACGTCATCCTGGGCTGTCACCCGCATGTCCTGCAGCCGGTCGAGGAGCTCGCCGCCCCGGACGGGCGCGCGGTGCCCGTGTTCTGGTCCCTGGGGAACTTCGTCTCCGGGCAGGCGCGCAAGGACACCATGGTGGGAGGCCTCGCGCAGGTGACGCTTGCCTTCGAGGGCGACGAGCGACGCGTGGCGTCGTGGCAGCTCACGCCGCTCGTGACGCACCGCGCCTCGGGGACGGACTACACCACGTACCCCCTTGCCGACTACACCGAGGAGCTCGCGGCGGCCAACCACATCCGCACGGTGTCCGGGCAGACGGACTTCTCGTACCAGTGGTGCGTCGACTTCTGCGCCAACCGCCTGTGATTTGAGGACGGGTTATCTCTGTCCGAAATAGCCCGTCCCCAAATCACAGAACGCGTCTCACGGCGTCGTGCCAGCCGGCGAGGAGGGCGTCGACCCGCGTGGGGTCCATCTGCCGGCGGAAGGTGTCGTCCGCAGCCCGGAGGCCGCGCAGCTCGTCCGTGCCGCCCCAGAAGCCCGTGGCGAGCCCGGCGAGAAACGCGGCACCGAGCGCGGTGGTCTCGGTGTTGGCGGGACGGCGCAGCTCGCAGCCAAGAAGGTCAGCCTGGAACTGCATGAGAAAGTCGTTTGCCGAGGCGCCCCCGTCCACGTTGAGGACGGAGAGCGGCCCTCCCGCGTCCGCCGCCATGGCGTCCGCGAGGTCGCGGATCTGGTAGGCGAGCGCCTCCAGCGCCGCCCGTGCCAGGTGGGCCCGGCTCGTCCCGCGCGTGAGTCCGAGGATGGCGCCGCGCGCCTCGGGCTGCCACCAGGGCGCCCCGAGCCCCGTGAAGGCGGGGACCACGTAGACGCCGCCCGTGTCCGGCACGCTTCTCGCCAGCGCCTCGGTCTCGGCGGCCGTCTGGACGATGCCCAGCTCGTCGCGCAGCCACTGGATGAGCGCGCCGGCCACGAAGACCGAGCCCTCGAGGGCGTACTGCGTGCCCGGGGCCTCGGGCGCCGCCGCGGCGATGGTGGTCACGAGGCCGTGCTCGCTTGCGCGCGGCACGCCGCCGGTGTTGAGGAGCATGAAGCAGCCGGTCCCGTAGGTGTTCTTGGCCTGGCCGGGCTCAAAGCAGCACTGGCCGAAGAGGGCCGCCTGCTGGTCGCCGGCCACGCCCGCGATGGGGATGCCCGCCGGCAGCCCCGGGTAGCTTGTCTCGCCGAAGGGGCCGGAGCTGGGGCGCACCTCGGGCAGCATGCACGCGGGGATGTCAAAGAGCGCGAGCAGCTCCTCGTCCCAGCGCCCCTCGTGGATGTTGTAGAGCATCGTGCGACATGCGTTGGTGGGGTCGGTCGCGTGGACGCGCCCGCCGGTGAGCGTCCAGACGAGCCAGGCGTCCACGGTCCCAAAGAGCAGCTCGCCCTCCTGCGCCCGCTCCCGCGCGCCCGGCACGTGGTCCAGAATCCACGCGATCTTGCTTGCCGAGAAGTACGGGTCGGGGAGCAGCCCGGTCTTCTCACGTACCAGCGTGCGCACCTCGGGCGTGCCGCAGACGCGCTCGACCATCTCCGCCGTGCGGCGGCACTGCCAGACGATGGCGTTGGACACCGGGACGCCCGTCGAGCGGTCCCACACGATCGTGGTCTCACGCTGGTTGTCGATGCCGATGGCGTTGATGTCCCGGGCGGTGAGGCCGTGGCGCACCACGAGCTCGGAGAGCGTGCCCAGCTGGGAGAAGACGATCTCCTGCGGGTTGTGCTCCACCCAGCCGGGACGGGGGTAGGTCTGCTGGAACGTCCGCTGGGCGACGTCCACCATGCGTCCCGCGCGGTCGACGAGCACCGCGCGCGAGGACGTGGTCCCCTGGTCGAGCGCGATGACGTAGCTCCCGTCCCTGTTCATGCCGGCTCCTCCCCACGGTGCCCCCAAGTATCCACCACTCCCGCGAACCGCGGCCCCGCTGCCCGCTGACCGACCGAGCGCGACCGCTCGCGTTGCGCTACCATTCCGAGAGACAAATCCGCCGCGACGCCGCCCGAGGAGGACCCGATGGGATTTCGCTGCGCCGACTGCGTGTTCGGCTCGTTCGCCTATCACGAGCGCTCGGGGCTGTACCAGGGCGTGTGCAGCCGCGGCTACACCCTGACCAACCCGCACGTCCACACGAGTCCCGAGGACCACTTCGCCCAGGACCCGCGTGAGCTCGTCCCCACGGTGGACCCCTTCGGCGAGGAGTACCTGCGCACCTCCTACGTGTGCGAGCGCTTCGAGCGGCCGGGCGCGTCCCACGACGCCCGCCGATAGCCTGCGGACGGTAGCGCCATCCCCCTTTCCCGCCAGAGCCGGGTTGTCGGATAATCGTGCTCACGAAAACCGGCCGGACTCGTTTATCGGGGAAACGGGGGCTGCCATGACACGGGAGCGAGAAGAGCGTGAGGTCGCGGGCACGAGGGAGAACCTCGTCAGGGCGGCCCTGCAGGAGTTTGCGACGAGGGGCTATGACGGGTCGTCCGTGCGGGGGATCTGCGCCGCGGCGGGGGTGACCACGGGCGCCCTCTACTTCTTCTTCAAGAACAAGGAGAACCTCTTTCGGGAGGTGATCGCGCCCGTCATGGGACCGCTTGAGGACCTCATCTGGAGCGTGGGGTCCGAGCGGGCGAGCGCCTACGCCCTCGGGAACGCCGCGTCCGAGTCGGGGCTCCCGGACCGCGCGCGCCGCTTCCTCGAGCTCTGCGAGGAGCGCAGCGACGTGGTGGCCGTGCTCGAGAAGAACCGCGCGAGCTCCGTCATGGAGAAGGTGCGCGCGGAGCATGTCGTCGCCCTTGCGCAGACCATCCGCTCCTTCCTGCGCGCGAGCGGCAAGCCGGAGGTCGCGGAGGACGACTTCGTGGTGGGCTGGCTGGCCAACGTCGCCCTGCGCTCGATCATCGTGGTGGTCGAGCGCAGCGACAGCCTGGAGGACGCGCTCCGGCACCTGCGCACCGTCTCGGGGTTCATCTCGGCGGGCGTGCTCTCCCTGCGGTGCTGAGGCGCATGGCCGCCCCCGACGAGGGCGGCCATGCGCCCCGTCCGCCGGACGTCGCCGCGGAGTTGCTGCGAAGCGTCGCGCGATGCGGTAGCCTTCAGAGTGGGTTCAGTTTCTGACCAAACGGGACAAGGAGGCGCCATGCGGCGTACGAGAATCGGCATCCTGGCAATCGCGGCGGCACTTGCGGCGTCGCTCGGGGCCTGCGGCGGCGGGTCGGGCGGCGTGGACATTCCGTCGCTCGAGTCCCTCAAGGAGGGGTTCGTCGGCACGTGGGAGATCGAGTCGGCTACGTCCACGGACGGCGACATCACCGCCGAGGACATCGACGCGATGAACGAGCTGGGGATGAACGTGACGGTTGACCTCGGCGATGACGGGACGATGCTCATCGACGTCTTTGGCGACCAGACCACGGGTACGTGGGAGATCAAGGACGAGGACACCCTCACGCTCTCCATCGAGGACGAGCCGCTCGACGCGCCGGTCGCGGACGGCACGCTCACGCTCTCCTACGAGGGCCAGACCATGACCTTCGAGAAGGCCGACGACGAGCCCAATATGGACCGCGACCCCTCTGAGAACTCGGGCGGCGTCGAGGGCATGGAGGACGAGCTGGAGGACCAGCTCGAGGACGTCGATGACGTCTCGGACGTGGGCTCGGACATGGAGGAGCTCTTCTCCCCGGAGTCCGACCTCGCGATGACCGCGTACGCTGAGGGCGTTACCGTGGACGCGCCGCTCGACATCACGGTGGCCGACGACGAGACCGCGCTCATCAAGGTCACGGGCGTCGGGACCGACTACGAGGGCGACACGGGCTACCTCGTGACCGTGGAGAACCGCACGGGCGCGAACTTCGTGGCCATGAACTTCGAGACCGCCGTCGACGGCCAGTACGTGGACGACTACGCCACGCTCGTGAGGCCCGTCCCGGCGGGGGAGAGCAGGGCGGCGTTCTTCTTCTTCGACGCGAGCGCCGTGAGCGTCTCGGCGGACTCCTCCTGCACCGCCACGATCATGCTCTTCGACGAGTCGCTCAATCCCGTGGGGATGTACGACCTCGCCATCTAGGGCGTCTTGCGCCCCGGGGGCCGATGCGGCCGACGGGGCGGTTGACCTCGTCGTTCCAGGCAGCGGCAGGGTATGATAGGGCCGGGGCGCCTCCGTGGCGTCCCGGCCCAGACGTGAGCGCAGAAACGGGGGAACCATGCCAGACACCACGAGAGACCTCATCTTCCCGACGCCGATCTTCCACGAGAAGATCTGGGGCGGTCGCAAGCTGGCCGAGGACTTCGGCTATGAGATTCCCGACGGCCCCATCGGCGAGTGCTGGGCCATCAGCGCCCATCCCAACGGCGATTGCGTGGTCAGCGGGGGCGCCTGGGACGGCAGGCACCTCTCCGAGCTCTGGGACCAGCATCGCGAGCTCTTTGGCAACGAGCCCGGCGATCGCTTCCCGCTGCTCGTCAAGATCATCGACGCCAAGGACAACCTCTCCGTGCAGGTGCACCCCGACGACGCCTACGCCGCCGAGCACGAGAACGGCAGCCTCGGCAAGCGCGAGTGCTGGTACGTGCTCGCCGCGGACCCGGGCACCCAGATTGTCATCGGCCAGCGCGCGCACGACCGCGCCGAGCTCGCGGGCATGATCGACGAGGGTCGCTGGGACGACATGCTCAACCTCGTGCCCTGCCACGTGGGCGACTTCTTCCCCATCGAGCCGGGCACCGTGCACGCCATCCAGGGCGGCACGCTCATCCTGGAGACCCAGCAGTCCTCCGACGTCACCTACCGCGTCTATGACTACGACCGCGTGGGCGACGACGGCAAGCCGCGCGAGCTGCACATCCAGCAGAGCCTCGACGTGGTGGACTACGCGGCCGAGGCCCCTGCGTCCGGAGAGGTCACGGCGCCCGAGGTCGACGGCGTGACCGAGCTCATGGAGTGCCCCAACTTCGTCGTGGACCGCGTCCGCGTGTCTGGCGAGAAGGACGTGGCCGAGGACTGGCCGTTCCTGTGCGTGAGCGTGATCGAGGGCTCCGGCACCGTGTGCGCGGCCGAGGCCGGCGTCACCCACAAGATCGCCCGGGGTGCGCACTTCCTGGCCCCCGCCGGCTGCGGCACGCTGTCCTTCGTGGGCGACATGACCCTCGTGACCTCCCACCTGCCGAAGTAGGCCCGCGACTCCTGACAAAGGTGACAGGGGAAACTGTCAGAAGCGCCGTCCGGCGGGATGCCGGGCGGCGCTCATGACAAACGACCCTGACACCTTTGTCAGGTTTAGGCCTCGATCTTCTCGCCGCAGTGCGGGCAGCGGGTGGCGCCGGCCTTGACCTCCTCGAGGCAGTAGGGACAGTGCGGGGCGGCGGCCTCCTCGGCAGCCTCCTCGTCGGCCTCCTTCTTGGCCAGGGCGTCCATCTTCTCGCGCATGGTGTTCAGGGCCTTGACCAGGCAGAAGACCACGAAGGCGATGATCAGGAAGTTGATCACGGCCGAGATGAAGGCGCCGAGGTCGATGAACTGGTCGGTGCCGGGGACGGCCCAGCGCAGGCCGTTGATGACCTCCGTGGCGCCGTCGGAGGCGCCGCCGGTGATGGTGCTCGTGGAGGTGGTCACGAGGGTGATCAGCGGGTTGATGAGGTTGCTCACGAGCGAGTTGACGATGGCGGTGAACGCGCCGCCGACGATGATACCGACGGCCATGTCCATCACGTTGCCGCGGGCGATGAACTCCTTGAACTCGTCGACGATCTTCATGCGGGAACCTTTCTGCCTGGGGATAAAATCCGAGAGATTGTAGCAGGGTGCCCCAAGGTCGCATCAACCCTGTGTTGAGCCCCAGCCCAGCTCATCGGTATCGAGCAGGACCGTGAAGGGCCCGTCGTTCACCAGGCTCACGCGCATGTCCGCCCCAAAGACGCCGCGGCTCACGCGCTCCGCGCCGAGCTGCTCCTCCGCGAGGGCGCAGAAGCGCTCGTACAGGCGCTCGGCGAGCTCGGGGCCGGCCGCGCCCGTGAACGAGGGGCGGTTGCCGCGCCGCGCGTCGGCGTAGAGGGTGAACTGGCTCACCACGAGCACGGCGCCTCCGGTGTCCACGAGCGAGCGGTTGGTCTTGCCCGCGTCGTCCGCGCAGATGCGCAGCGCGGCGACCTTGCGCCACAGCCGCTCGGCCAGCGCCTCGTCATCGCCGGGCGCGATGCCCAGCAGTATGAGGTAGCCTGTGCCGCAGCTGCCCACCACGGCGCCGCCCACCTCCACGGATGCCCGCTCAACGCGCTGTATGAGTGCCCTCATGCGCCCCTCCCGTCGTCCCCTCTAACCTGTCCCGTTTTCTCTGAGAGAAAAAACACGTCCCCAAATTACAGGCGGTAGAGGGCGGAGAACTTCTCCGTGAGGTAGTCGGTGTAGTAGGCGGGCGAGAAGGGCTCGCCGCACGCGGCCTCGATGAGCTCCTCGGAGTCCTTGGCGCGGCCCCAGCGCCAGATGTTGTCGCGCAGCCAGGCGCGCACGGGGGCGAGGTCGCCCGCGGCGCACGCGGCGTCAAAGTCCGTCCCGCCGCGCACCATGGCGGCCTTGAGCTGGGCGCCGAAGGCCGAGCCGAGCGCATAGGTGGGGAAGTAGCCGAAGGAGCCGCCGGACCAGTGGGTGTCCTGGAGCGCGCCGCGCGCGTCGTCGGGAACGGTGACGCCGAGGTACGCGCGGTACTTCTCGGCCCAGAGGCCCGGGACGTCCGCCGCCGTGGCCTCGCCCGAGAAGAGCAGCTGCTCGATCTCGTAGCGCACGAGGATGTGGAGCGGGTAGGTGAGCTCGTCAGCCTCGGTGCGGACGAGCCCCGGCTCGGCGCAGTTCTCGGCGAGGTAGAGCTGGTGCGCGGTCACGCGGCCGAACTGCCCGGGGAAGTGGCGGCGCAGCACCTCGAGCAGCGGCCCGGCAAAGGCCTCGGAGCGGCCCACGAGGTTCTCGAAGAAGCGCGACTGCGCCTCGTGCATGCCCATCGAGGTGCCCCCGGCAAGCGAGGTCCCCGCGTAGGCGGCATCGACGTTCTGCTCGTAGAGCGCGTGGCCGCCCTCGTGCAGGATGGAGAACACGTTGGAGAGCACGTTGTCGGCGTAGGCGTGCCCGGTCACGATGACAAAGTCGCGGGAGAGGCCGCTCGTGAAGGGGTGCTCGGTGCGGCCGATCCACAGGGCGTCGGCGTCGAGCCCCTCAAGGCGCACGAGGTCCTCGGCGAGGCGCCACTGGCGCTCCTCGTCAAAGGTGCCGTCCACGCAGGCGTGGCTCGGCTTGTGCCGGCTTGCCATGCAGTCGGCCAGAAGCGGCACCACGCACTCCCTCACCTGCGAGAAGAACCGGTCGTAGAAGGCGCGGTCGGTGCCCTTCTCATACTCGTCCAGCCAGACGTCGTACGGGTCCTTCTCGGCGTCCTTGCAGGCGGCCATGCGCCTGAGCGCGTCGACGATGCGGTCCACGTAGGGCTCGAAGGAGGCCCAGTCGTTGGCGGCCTTGGCGCGGCGCCAGACGTCGTTGGCCTCCACGGTGAGGCGGCTGAAGGCGGCCTGCTCCTCGGCGGGCACGTCCACGAGCGAGGCGCGGTCGCGCTTGAGGACGCGCACCTGCGCCATGCGGGTCTCGCCCAGGAGCTCGGGCTGCTGCTCCAGGCGGTCGAGCAGCGGGCCCACCGCGGGGTCGCAGAGCGCCCGCACGCTCATCTCCTGGAGGTTGGCCACGGCCTCGGCGCGCTGGGCCGTGGCGCGCGGCGGGTCGATCACCTGGCCGAGGGAGTCGATCTCGCCCATGGCGTAGCCGAGCGAGAAGAGCGTGCGCTCGAGGGCGCAGAGCGCCTCCATGTCCGCGCGCGGGTTGGGGAGAGCGGCGTTGAACTGCGTGTTGTCCGTGGGTGCCATGACTGCTCCTTGTGGTTTCTCGTGGGGTGCGCGGCCGCGGCGTGCCGCCGGGCCTCCCTCACAGTCTACCCGTCCTACCGGTCATGACAGAACAGTTGCAATCTGCGCCCAAAACGCCCACGATGCCGAGTGGAGACCGTATCATCTGTGGTACGGAAATGCAGGCGCGACCCCGTGGGGCAAGGAGGCACCAATGGAAGCGGTTCTTGGCATCGACGTCGGCGGGACGAGCATCAAGGCGGGGCTCTTCACCCCGTCGGGCGAGCTCCTCGAGGAGCGCAAGATCCCCACGCCCGAGCTCGTGACCGAGGAGGCATACGCGGTCGTGACCAGCGGCATCGAGAAGATCCTCGCCGCGCACGACGCCACGGCAGGAGACGTCATCGCCTGCGGCCTGGACATCCCCGGGCCCGTGGCCGACGACGGCACGGTGGGCGTCCTCGCCAACATCAAGCTCGACCCGGAGGGCATGGTGGGCGCGCTGACCGCCGCCTTCCCCAACGCGACGGTCGCCTTTATCAACGACGCCAACGCGGCCGCGCTCGGCGAGATGTGGGCGGGCGTGGCGCAGCAGGTCTCGAGCTACGTGCTCATCGCCCTGGGCACGGGCGTGGGCGCGGGCGTCGTCGCCAACGGCAAGCTCGTGGCGGGCGCCTTTGGCGCCGGCGGTGAGATCGGGCACATCACGGTCAACCGCGAGGAGACCCTGACCTGCGGCTGCGGACGGCGCGGCTGCCTCGAGCAGTACGCCTCGGCCAAGGGCATCGTCCGCCTCTACCTCGAGGAGTGCGAGCGCCGCGGCGTGACGCCCGTGTCCGTGGAGCACGCCACCGACACCCTCTCCGTCTTCCGCGCGCTCGCGGGCGGTGACGAGTGCGCCCGCGTGGCGGTGCACAAGATGTGCGACTACCTGGCCCAGGCCATGGCGCAGATCTCCTGCGTGGCCGACCCCGCGATGTATCTCATCGGCGGCGGCGTGGCGGGGGCGTTTGCGACCTTCGCCCCGGAGCTGCGCAAGCTCTTCGCCGAGTACGCCTTCCCGGCGAGCAGGGAGGCCCGCATCGAGGCGGCGAGCCTCGGCAACCAGGCCGCCATGTACGGCTGCGCGTACGAGGCGCTCCGCCTGCGCCGGGAGGCCCTGCGCCTCGATGCCGACGCATCGTAATGCGCTCGCCCCGAACTGCCGTCGCGGTGGTATCCTAGGTACGTTACGTGCGAACAAGCCGCCCCAACCGGAAAGGACGTCGCGCGGGGCGATAAGAACGTTGATTGTGAGTGAGGAGTCATCATGAGCGATTTTGTCTCTGCGTCCCACGTTGTTCTCGACTGCTCGGCCTCCACGGTCGACGAGGTCCTGAAGCTCCTTTCCGAGCAGGCGGCCTCCTTCGGCATCGCCGATGACGCCGACGCGCTCTTCGAGGCCTTCAAGGCCCGCGAGGCAGAGGGCACCACGGGCATGATGGGCGGCTTTGCCATCCCGCACGCCAAGAGCGATGCCGTCAAGCAGTCCGCCATCATCGTCGACAAGTTCGCAGAGGGCGTGGCCTGGCCGTCCATGGACGACGCCCCGATCACCTGCGCCATTGCGCTGCTCACCCCCGCCTCCGAGGCGGGCACCACCCACCTGCAGCTCCTCTCCAAGGTCGCCGTGCTGCTCATGGACGAGGGCTTCCGCTCGAGCGTCCAGGCGGCCGACGACGCGGCCAAGATCGCCGAGCTCATCAACGCCGGCATCGACGCGGAGTAGCCACCTGACAAAGGTGTCAGGGCATTTTGTCATGAAGCGGGGCCCGGTGCTGCACCGGGCCCCGCTCGCATATGGGTGCGGCCGCCCTCCGGAGAGGACGGTCGCACCGTGGGCTATCTGGTGGTCGCGCGCCCCTAGGCCCTGTTGACGGAGCCGAGGTTGGTCATGCGGATCTTGACGAGGTTGGTGATCTCCTCCATGCCGGGCTTGTTGGCCTTCTTGGGGTCAAAGACGCCGGGGTTCTCGCCCATGAAGCCCATGAAGCCGCGCATGAACGCCTGGCGGAGCTCCGTGGCGTAGTTGACCTTGCAGATGCCGTTCTTCACGGCCTCGGCCACCTGGTCGTCGGGCACGCCGGAGGTGCCGTGGAGCACGAGCGGCACGTCCACGACGGAGCGGATGGCCTTGACCACGTTCTGCTCGATGTGCGGGGTCTCGGTGTAGACGCCGTGCGCGGTGCCCACGCCGATGGCAAGGGAGGTGCAGCCGGTGCGCTCGACGAACTCGCGCGCCTCCTCCGGGTCGGTGTAGGGGTTCTCGCCCTCGACGGCCGGGCCGTCGTCCTCCTTGCCGCCCACCTTGCCAAGCTCGGCCTCCACGGGGATGCCGAGGGGCTTGGCGACCTTGGTCACGGAGGCGGTGAGGGCGATGTTGTCCTCGAAGGCGTCGTGGGAGCCGTCGATCATGACGGAGGTGTAGCCGGCCTTCATGGCCTGGACGCAGCGGTCGAAGCCGTCGCCGTGGTCGAGGTGGATGGCCACGGGCACGCTCGCCTGCTCGGCGGCAACGCGGCACATGGCGGCAAAGTAGTCGAGGTTGGCGTACTTCACGGTGCCGGGCGTGGTCTGCATGATGACGGGGGAGCGCAGCTCCTCGGCGGCCTTCACGACGGCCATGACAAACTCGAGGCTCTCGACGTTGAACGCGCCGACGGCATAGTGGTCGGCCTGGGCGTCGAGCAGCATCTCCTTGGTGGTGACGAGCATCGTTGCTCCCTTCGTCGCGCCGGGTCATCCCGGCTCCAGCTCCTGCAACGCCATTGTAGGGCGGCGCGTCCTCCCTCGGGTCCCACGAGGGCCGCGGGCGGTCCCGCGGGGGTCGTCAAAAGGAAAGCAAAGGCAGGGGCGGGGCGCTCTCGTCCCGCGGGCCCTGCCGCGTGCCCGGTTAGGAAATGCCGGTCGTTGCTGGGATTCGGTAGAGGTTGGTTAGAAAAGCGGGGTCGTTGCGGGCGAGCTGCGCCGACCGCTTGGAAAACGGCGGTCGTTGCGCCGCACTGGGCCGTTCTTCTCGCCATGGCGAGAAGAACGCGCAGCTGGCGAATGGGCTTGCATGGGGAGAGGCGGTTCTGCGCCGCGCGCGGGCCCCCGGGTCCTGCAGCGGCTGCGATTCTCTAACGGGCCTGCGTGTCGTGGGCGCAACGACCGCGATTCCCTAACCGAGGGCCCGGCCGGGGACGCCGGCTCCCCGCGTCACCCGCCCGCGCCGGGAGCCCCCGCATCCCAGACTTTTCAAAAGAAAAGAAAAGGCACTGTGTTAGATTGTCTTTAGGGAAAGCAAAGGAAACATATTCTGCTCACAATTCGCGGGGGAGCGTCCGTTGGGCGGAGGGAGGCTCGCGATGCCGATGTCGTCCGAGGAGCGCCGCTCGGCCATCCTCTCCATGCTCGACCGCGCCGCGTCCGTGCAGGTGACGCAGCTCGCCGACGCCTTTGGCGTGAGCCGCGTGACGGCCCGCGCGGACCTCGACGCCCTCGCGCGAGACGGCAAGCTGCGCCGCACGCATGGCGGCGCCGTCTCGCTCTCCAAGACGCTCACCGTCTCCGTGCAGGAGCGGCGCATCAACGTGAACGTGGAGGCCAAGCGCGCCATCGCGCGGCTCGCGGCGCCGCTCGTGGAGGACGGCGACTCCGTGCTCGTGGACTCGGGCACGACGGCGCTCGAGCTCGTGCGCGCCATCTCGGGCCGCGCGGGCGTGACCGTGGTGACCGACGACTTCACGATCGCCGACTACGTGGACCGCTCCGCGCCCTCGCTCGACGTCATCATGCTCGGGGGGAGCCTGCGCAAGGGCCACCGCTACACGGCCGGGCCGCTCGCCATGCGCACGCTCGAGGTGCTCCACCCCCGCAAGGCCTTCGTCACGCCCACCTCCTACGTCCCCGGGCGCGGCCTCATGACCAACAACCAGGACATGGCCGAGCTCAAGCGGGCCTATCTGGCCTGCGCGGACAGGACGTTCGTGCTCATGGACCAGAGCAAGGTGGGCTCGCCGGGGCTGCTCTGGTTTGGCACGCTCGCGGGCGTCGAGGCCGTGGTCATGGATGACGACCCGGGCGGCCTTGTTGCCGGGGACGCCGCCGAGCAGGGGTGCCGCGTCATATACTAGGCCGGGGCGCCGCAGGGTCGGGGCGCCCGCGGGTCCAGCCCCGGGCGAAGGGAGAAGAACGTGGCCGTGAAGCTCATCCTCACCGACATCGACGGGACCATCCTGCCGCGGGGCCGCCGGCGCGTCTCCGCGCGCACCGTCTCCGCGTTTCACGCGGCGCTCGACGCGGGGATTGCCGTGGGACCCGCGAGCGGCCGCGGCTACTCGTGGATTCCGGGCTTCTTTGGCGGGGACGCGGCCTGCTGCGCCACGGCGCTCGCGACCAACGGCATGCAGGTCTACCTCGGCGGCGAGAAGGTCATGGAGCAGACGCTCGACCCGGGCGCCCTCGAGGCGCTGCGCGCGATCGTGGCGCAGACGCCGGGGGCGGGCCTGGTCTGCTTTGACGGCGCGACGCCGCTTCTGGTGGAGGGCGAGCTCGAGGTGCTGGCCGCGCACTTCCCTGCCTATGCCGAGCGCTGCCGCGTGACCCGGGCGCTGCCGGACTTTCCCGTGGTGAAGGCCAACGTCTTCACCGGGGCGGGGGAGGGCGCGGCGGCGGAGCTGGTCGCGCGCCTGAACGCCGAGGTTCCCGAGCTTGACGTCGACCGTGCGATGCCCACCTACTCCAACATCATGCCGCGCGGCTGGAACAAGGGCGCCGCGGTTACGTGGCTGGCCGAGCGCCTGGGCCTGGACCTTGACGAGGTCGTGGTCTTTGGAGACGCGGACAACGACCTTCCCCTGTTCGCCGCGGTGCCCAACTCCGTCGCGGTGGCGGGGGCGACGGGCGAGGCCGCGGCCGCCGCGCGCTGGCACATCGGCGCCTGCGAGGACGACGCCGTGGCGGCGGCGATCGAGGCGCTGGCCGCCGGCGGGTGACCGTTTGCGGGATAGGGCCTCCGCGCCCCCTGCCCCCTCCGGGTACGTACGCGCCTCCTCCGGGTACGTACACGTTTTCCTGATTGATGTTCTTCTCGATAGCTCCTCTACCTGCGGCGCGCACTTTGCAAGGTACCAAACAAATAATTGAATCTCGTACGTACCCGGAAGGGGAGTGTACGTACCCGGAGGGGGGCGGCGCTCAGGGCTATACTCGTGCCATGAAGACGGGGCCTGACACCTTCCGCGTCCTCGTGGTCGAGGACGACGCCGCGCTCTCCGAGGTGGTCTGCACCTTCCTCGGGGGCGAGGGGTACGCGTGTACCCCGGCATTCTCCGGCACCGAGGCGCTGCTGCTCGCCGAGCGCGCGGGCGAGAAGAACCTGCGCTTCGACCTCGTCATCCTTGACCTCATGCTGCCCGGCATGCCGGGCGAGGAGCTCATCGGGCGCCTCCGCGCGTCCGGCGTGGGGGCGCCCGTGATCGTGACCTCCGCCAAGTCGGCCGTGACGGACCGCGTGGGGCTGCTCCGCCTGGGGGCGAGCGACTACCTGGTCAAGCCCTTCGACCTTGACGAGCTGCTCGCGCGCGTGGAGGTGCAGCTGCGCGACCGCGGCCCCGGGGCCCGCCCGGAGGGGCTGCTGCGCTTTGGCCGCTGGGCGCTCGACCCGGCCGCGCGGACGTTTTCCGTGGACGGCGCCGCCCTGCGCCTCACGCGCACCGAGTTTGACCTCCTCGCCGCCATGATGCGCGAGCCGAGCCGCGTCTTCACCAAGCAGGCCCTCTTCGAGATAGTCCGCAACGAGGAGGCCCTCGCGGAGGAGCGCACCATCTCGACGCACGTGAGCAACCTGCGCGCCAAGCTGCGCCCCTCCGGCACGGACTCCTACCTCCAGACCGTCTGGGGCATTGGCTTCAAGCTCTCCGCGTAGCGCTGCGCAAGGGGGGCGGTCACCCCTCTCGCACTCCTTGTCGAAGTCTTGTAAGTCTCTGAAGGGTTTCCCCATGCCTGCCGGGTAGTCTTGGGATAACTCGAGGATGGGAGGTCCCATGAACGCCATAGAGACGAGCAGCCTCTCCAGGTCCTTCTCGCGCGGGACGGTGCGTGCCGTGCGCGACGTGAGCCTCGCCGTGCCGGCCGGCTCGGTCTTTGGGATCGTGGGCAAGAACGGCGCGGGCAAGTCCACGCTGCTCAAGCTCATTGCCGGCCTCATGCGGCAGGACGCGGGCACGGTGTCCGTGCTCGGCCGCGAGCTCAGGCCCTGCGAGTCCGACCCGCGGCTTGGCGTGCTCGTGGAGGCGCCGGCGGTCTACGGGCGGCTCGACGCCTTCGAGAACCTCATGAACCGTGCGCTGGTGCTCGGCCTGGCGGACCCAAAGAGGGCGTGCCGAGAAGCGCTTGAGCTCGTGGGCCTCGACGCGCGCGCCGCAGGAGACGGGCGCCGCCGCCTGCTCTGGCCGCGCGGCTCCTACGTGGACGACCTCTCAACCGGGCAGCGCCAGCGCCTCGGCGTCGCCCTCGCGCTCATCGGCCATCCCGAGGTGCTGCTGCTCGACGAGCCGCTCACGGGCATCGACCCCACCGGAGTGGCGGACCTGCGCGCGCTGCTCGTCCGTCTCAGCCGCGAGCGTGGCGTCACCGTGGTGGTGAGCTCGCACGTCCTCGCGGACCTCGAGCGCATGTGCACGCACTACGGCATCATGCGCGACGGCGCCCTCGTGCGCCAGCTCACCTCCGACGAGCTCGCCGACGCCTGCGCCACCTACCTCATGCTGCGCGTCGACGCGCCGGAGCGCGCGGTGGCCGTGCTCGCCGAGGAGCTGCCGGGTCTCACGGTGCGCATGCTGCCGGACGGCGCCCTGCGCGTGACGGCGCCGGGCGGCGGGGAGCCTAACCGCGCGGTGCTGGCGCAGGTGCTCCTGGCCGCGGGTATCGCCGTGATGGAGCTTGCCGCCAGCACGCCCGACGTCGAGGCGGAGCTCGTTCGCCTCATCGACGATGCAGCTACCGAGAAGGGCAGGTGAGCGCCATGACCAACCTTGCCAACCAGCTCCGTGCCGCGTTCTTTCTTGCCTCGCGCGATGCCTACGTGAAGGGCGCCTTCGTGCTGCCGGCGTTGCTCGCCGTGTCGACCATCCTGCTGGTGCTGCTCTTCCCTGACGCCAACATGCACGTGATGTTTGAGTCGGGCCTCCTCGGCATCGTCCGCACGGGTGCCCTCTTCGGTACTTGCCTCGCCATGGCGGGGATCGTCACGCACGACGTCTCGTCGGGCGGCCTGCGCGCGGCCGTCCTCGTGGGGCGCGGGCGAGAGGGGTACGTGGCCTCCCGGGCGATCCTGGCGTTGGTGCTCGCGGTTCTTCTCGGCCTGTGGTCGGTGCTGCTGGGCATGGCGCCGCTTCTTGGCCCTCGCGTGGTCTTCGAGGGGATGCCTGCGGGCGAGCTGGCGCTCCGCGTGGCGGCCCACATCCTGGTGGGCTGGACGTACGCCGTCTTTGGCATGCTGCTCCTGTGGCTCGCCCGGAGCCCCCGTGGCTTTGCCTCAGCGTTCTTCGCGGCGGTCATCCTGGGCGCGGGGGTGCTCAACGCGCTGCTCCTCGTGCTGGTGGCGGTGCTCATCCCGCTCTCCCAGGAGCTCGCCTTCGGGGCGTTCCAGCTTATCGTTCCCATCTTGCCGAGCAGCCTGCTCGGCGACGCCTTCGTGGCCGACGCCCGCCTCGTCGTGCTGCCCGTCGCCTACGTCATCGTCTTCTGGGCGCTCTCGCGCCGCGTGATGGTGCGGGCCCCGCTCTAGACCAAAAGGAGGTCCCACCATGGCAAACCAGCTTCGCGCCGCACTCTATGCGCTCGTGCGCAACTACCGGACGTGGGTCGCGCTCGCTCTCGTCGTGCTCGGCAAGGCGTATGCCGCCTGGAGCGTGACGCAGGGGGTGACCTACGGCCTGCAGGACTCGCTCTTCCGCGACAAGGCGCTCCTGCTCGTCGTCCTCTTTGCGGGGGCGGGGGTCGCGGCCTTCGACCAGCGCGGTGGCGCCCTGCGCTCGGCGTGCTGCACGGAGCGCGGACGGGCGGGCTATGTGGCCTCGCGCTTCGTGGCGGCGGCCGCGCTCGCCCTGGGCCTGCTCGCAGTGGCGGCGGCGCTGGACGTAATCGCCGGCGCGCTGGTGCCGGGCGCGTCCGTCATCGCCGCGTCCCCGGCGATGTGCGCCCCGGGCCGGGTGCTCGCCGGCGTGCTCACGTACCTCACGGTCGCGGAGGTCGGCTTTGTGGCGGGCCTCGTCACGAGGAGCCAGAGCGCGATTGCGGCAACGGGCCTCGTTGTCGTGGCATTCCTCGTGCTCTGCGTGCTCGTGCTGATCGTCGTGCCGGAGGGCTCGCCCACGCCCCTTGGGATGACGCTCTCCGAGGCCATCGGCTTCGCGCTGCCCCTCGAGGGCCTCAAGGCCGACGTGATGTTCGCGATGGCCGCGCGGCTCATGCCGCTCGACCCCCTGCGCGCCTTCGTGGTGCCCCTGGCGTGGCTGGCGGGACTCCTCGCGCTGGCGCGCTCCGCAATGGCGAGAAGGACGGTGTGACGATGAGAGGGGACGGCCTCCTCTCGGCTCGTGCCCGCGACCTCGCGCGGCTGGCGGAGCTGCTCGATCGCGCCGCCGTCTCTCCCGCCCCTCGTGCGCGCCTGGAGTCCGCGGACCCGGCGGTGGTGGCGCTCGCCCGGGCGGTGGACCGCCACCTGGACGCGGACCTCGAGCGAGACCTGGAGCGTCGTCGTGCGGACGAGCGCTTCCGCGAGCAGCTCGCGGCGCTCAGCCACGACATCCGCACGCCGCTCGCCGGCGCCCAGGGCTATCTGCAGCTCGCCCGCCGCACTGCTGACCCGGAGCGTGCCGTCCGCTACCTCGAGGGTGCCGAGAAGCGCCTCGCGGCCATGCGCGTGCTCGTGGACGACCTCTTCACCTACGCCCGCGCCGCAGACCCGTCCTGGCGGCCCGAGCTCGTCCCGTGCGACCTCGCCGTCACGGTGACGGACGCGCTTGCCGCCCGATACGAGGACTTTTCCGCGCGCGGCTGGGATCCGGACGTGCGCCTGGGACGGAGCGAGCTCGTGCTCGCGGCTCCCGACGCGCTTACCCGGGTGGTGGGCAACCTGCTGGAGAACGCGCTTGCCCACGGCAGCGGCGCCCCGCTCGTCCGTCTGGAAGGAACGGCTCTCACGGTGGAGAATCCCGTTGCGCCCGCCGACGCCGCCCGGATAGACCCCGCGCGCCTGACGGAGCGCTTCTACCAGGGGGACGCCTCGCGCAGCGCCGGCGGCAGCGGCCTGGGCCTTGCCGTCGCTCGCTCGCTTGCGGAGGCGATGGGCGGCACGCTGACGGTGGGCGTGGACGCGGGGGACGCGCCGTTCTTCTCGGCACGGCTCGAGCTGCGGCCTGCCCCCTAGGGAGGGGCCGCGCCGCCGGAAAGCGCGCCCGCTGCGGAGGGTGCGCTGTGTCATGTGGGAAGACGCGGCCGGTTTGGCGCAGAGGGTGCGCTTTCCGGCGGCGTGCGAGCCAGAGGAGCCCGCGGTTGGGTGGCATCCTTGATGGAGCGCCCCCGGTGCCCGCATCCACAAGACCGCCCGGCGAGAAGAACGTCTCTGCAGGTCGTTCTTCTCGCCGGGCGGTCATTGTGGTCCGGATGGATGCCCATGCATCAAGGGTGCCACCCAATCGGAGGGTGGTTGCGCTGGTGCCGGCTCTACGCTACGCGCTCCACGCTGGTGCCCGCGCGCAGCTCGTCGGCCACGGCCATGTCGAAGTGGCCGGTCGAGGGGGTGAGGCAGTTGGCGGAGGCGCAGGCCATGGCAAAGGCGAGCTGGTCCTCCACGGCCATGCCGCGCGCCATGGCCACGGCGAAGGCGCCCACCATCGTGTCGCCGGAGCCCACGGGGTTCACCACGTCGATCTTAGGAGCCCGCCCGCGGAAGACGCCGTCCGCGCAGGCCATCACGGAGCCGTCGCCGCCCAGGGAGACCACGACCTTTTCGATGCCGTAGGTCTCGTGCACCTCGCGCGCGGCGGCGTAGATCTCGTCGATGGACTCGGGCTTGCGGCCCAGAATCGCCTGGATCTCGTCCGTGTTGGGCTTGATCATCGCGGGCCGCGCGGGAAGGCTGCCCACGAGGAGGGCCCCCGAGGTGTCCAGGATCGCCGGCTTGCCCGCCGCGCGCACGATCTCCACGAGCTCGCGGTAGATGGCGTCGCCGCAGCCCTTGGGCACGCTTCCGTTGAAGGTCACCACGTCGGCGCGCGCGGCGATCTGGCCGACCTTCTCGCGCACGGCGGCGACCTCGTCGGCCGTCACGGGGCGACCGGGCTCGAGGAACTCCGTCGAGCGCCCGTCGGGCTCCAGGACGTTGATGCAGCAGCGCGTCTCGGTGGCCACGTGGACGAAGTCGTGCTCGATGCCGTCGGCGTCCAGGAGCTCGCAGAGGAGCCGGCCGTTGTTGCCGCCCACAAAGCCCGTGGCCACGATCTTCTCGCCGCAGGTGGCCACCGCGCGGGCGGCGTTGAGTCCCTTGCCGCCGGCGTTGTCGATGCACGTCTCAACGCGCATGACGGTGCCGTCGACGAGCGGGCAGGAAAGCTGGTAGGCCTTGTCGATGGAGCTGTTGAGCGTGACGGTAGAGATCATGGCGTCTCCTTCTGGGTCATTGCGGCGTGTCCTCACTGCATCTTATCCCGTTGCGTGCGGGTAAGATAGAAACCACTGGGGTACCACTGGGAGAAAGGCCGGAAATGACGGGGCCCGACGGCACGTTCGTGCGCATCGACAGCCGCCTCGTGCACGGGCAGGTGGCGGCCGCGTGGGTGCGCGCGCTCGGTGCGCGCCGCATCGTCGTGGCCAACGACGAGGTCGCCGCCAACCCCATGCGGCAGCGCGTGATGCGCATGGCCGTCCCCCAGGGGGTCGAGGCGCTCTTCCAGGGCGTGGCCGAGGCGGCGGGCACGCTCCGGGCGTCAGGCGGTACCCCGACGCTCGCGGTGGTGGAGACGCCCGCGGATGCCCTCGCGCTCGTGGAGGCGGGGGTGCGCCCGCGGGCGGTCAACGTGGGCAACCTGCACATGGCGGCCGGCAAGCGCCGGGTTGCCCCGGCGGTGGCCGTTGACGAGCGCGACCTCGCCGCCCTGCGCGCCCTGCGCGAGCGCGGCGTTGAGCTGACGGCGCGGCGCACCCCCGCGTCGCCGTCTGCCGGGCTCGACTGGCTGTAGCGGGCGCGCCGCGCGTCACCCCCGCAGAACCCGGGTGCGATTGGGTGGCATGTTTGATGTCCCCGCCGGCTCTTCGCCGAGTTCTTCTCGCTTTTTAATGCGATGGTTTATTGTTCTGCGCTGTTTTGGCGTCGATTGGGTGGCATATCTTATAAAGAAACGGATTGATATAAGGAATGCCACCCAATCGCCAGAGGTTTGCGTTCGACGGCGGCCTGCGGGCGACGCCGGGGAGAGCGCGGGGGCTAGTCGTGGTACTCGCCGCGGTCCCACTTCTCCAGGAACTCGTCAAAGAAGTGCGGGTCCGCCTGGGCCTCGGCGTCGCAGCCGGCCTCGATGGCGTCGATCTTGGCGACGAGGGCGTCGCGCTCGGGCGTGGGCTGGTAGCTCGCGGCGAGGAACGCGTCCACGATGTCGGCGATGAGGAACTCGCCGGTGATCTTGCCGCCAAAGCCGATGACGTTGGCGTTCAGGCACTCGCGGGCGTGCACGGCGGTGGACATGTCGCGGACGAGCGCGCAGCGGGCGCCCGGGACCTTGTTCACGGCGTTGGTGATGCCCACGCCCGTGCCGCACATGACCACGCCGGCGTCGGCCTCGCCGGAGGCGACCTTCTCGCCCACGGCCTTGCCGTAGATGGGGTAGTGGGTGCGCGCGTGATCGTAGGTGCCGCAGTCGATGACGGTGTGGCCGCAGGCCTTGAGGTGGTCGGAGATGGCCATCTTCTCGTTGGTGACAATATGATCGCAGCCGATCGCGATGATCATGGTGAGTCCTCCTTGGGTCTTGGGTCTTGGGTCTTGGCGCCGGAGCTGGGTCAACGCGCCTGCTAGGCCATCTTGTTGAGCATGTCCACGCGGATCTGGTGGCGGCCGCCGGCGTAGGGCTCAGACAGGAACTCGCGCACGATCCCGCGGGCGATCTCGTCGCCCACGACGGCAGAGCCCATGGTGATGAGGCGCGCGTTGTTGTGCTGGCGCGTCATGAAGGCGGAGCGCTCGTCGGAGCACTCGCAGGCAACCATGCCCTTGACCTTGCAGGCGGCCATGTAGGAGCCGTCGCCGTAGCGGTCGAAGGCAAAGCCGAGGCTGTCGGGGTTCTCAAGCAGGTCGCGCGCGACAGCGAGGGTGGAGTCCACGAGGTCCGCGGCCGGCTCCTCGCTCTTGTCCACGACCTCGTGACCGAGCTCCGCGAGGTAGGCCTTGACCGTCTCCTTGAGCGGCATGCCCTCAGCGTCAGATCCGATGACGATTCTCATAGCTGTCCTTTCCCCAGGATGGCCTGCAAAGGTGAATCTGCGAGAAGTGTACTCGATTTCATTTGCTTCAAACAGATTCGAACAAATTGGCACGATGCCGCTGTGGGGAGGATTCCGCCGGCGGCTGCGGGGCCGCCGTGCGGCGGGCGCGGTTCGGGGAACGTCGCGACGGCTCCGCACAGCGGTTGCGCGGAGGTTTGGCGACGGATGCGGCGAGAAGAACGTCGCGGCCGCTCCACACAGCCTTCCGCGGAGGTTTGGCGACAAACGCGGCGTGGGGAACGTCGCATCCGCTCCGCATAGCGGACGTGCGGGGGTTCGGCGACGGATGCGGTGTGGGGGACGTCGCGGCGGCCCCGCACAGCGGACGTGCGGAGGCCTGGCGACAAACGCGGCGAGAAGAACGTCGCCACGGCCCCGCACAGCGGCGCGCAGGGAGCCTGCCGGCAGCCGGGTTCTTCTCGCCGTCTGGGCGCGTGCCCTAGAACAGCACCCGCGCGTGCGCGCGGAGCGCCTCGAGCTCCTCGGGGTCCACGCCGTCGTCGCAGATCACGGTGTCCTCGGGCCTGAGCGAGAAGAAGGAGTAGAACCCGCGCGAGCCGATCTTGCTGCTGTCGGCGAGCACGAAGCACTCCGTGGCGTGGTCGAAGACGGTGCTGTAGAGCCTGCCGGCGTCGAGCGTGCTCGTGAAGAGCCGGCCGTCGCGCAGGGCGTCGACGCCGATGAAGGCCTTGTCAAAGCCGAGCGAGGCGAGCGCGTTCTCGGTGATGGGCCCCATGAAGGTGCCGGACCTTGGGCGATAGGTGCCGCCGAGCATGATGATCTCGCGGATGTCGCCGTCGACGAAGAGATTGAAGATCGGAAGGCTGTTGGTCACGATGCGCAGCGGGATGACGGGCAGAAACTGCGCGGCGAGCTCGACGGTGGTGCTGGAGCCCAGAAAGATCGTGTCCCCCTCGCTCACGAGCGAGGCCGCGACCTTGGCGATCTTGGTCTTCTCCTCTATGTGGAGAAGCTGGCGCTCAAGGTGGGCGGACTCGCGGATGAGCGCCCGGTCGCGCACGCCCTCGGACGTCTTGGCCCCGCCCCTCAGGCGCTCGATGCGCCCCTCGTCCGAGAGCTCCTCGAGGTCGCGCCGCACGGTCATGTCCGAGACGCCGAGCGTGGTGGCGATCTCGTGCACCGAGACGGTGCCGCGTACGCGGCACATCTCTACGATCCGGTCCTGTCGCTCGGCCTTGAGCATGGGGTCTTCCGTCACCTCCGCATGACTGTTCGAACAACACTATACCGGGCGAGTCGCACATCGCGTCCGCAAGCTGACAACTTTTGACAACTTGCAGATTTTCCTTCGAGCGGCAGCTCTATCGGTACGGTCGCCGACGATTCCCTACCGTCCGCCCCCATTCTTACGCTGAGATGACGAGTTACACACACAAATTCCGAACATTTGGATACCATCATTCCGAACAGAAACGAACAATTTAAATCCAATTCTGTTCTGTTATGAAAAAAGAGCGGCCGCACGGCCGCGCGGAGGAGAGGAAGCACCATGAGGGTAGGCGTCATCGTTGCGAGCCACGGCGAGTTTGCGCGGGCGGCGCTCGGCAGCGTCGAGATGGTCGCCGGCCCCCAGCAGGACGTGCGCGCGCTCGCGCTCACGGCGAACAAGTCGGCCGAGGCGTTCGAGGCGGAGTTCGCCCAGGCCTACGAGGAGCTCAGGGCCACCTGCGACCTCATCGTCACCATCTGCGACATCCATGGCGGCACCCCGTTCAACGTCATCTCGCGCAGCATCCTCAAGGGCATGGATATGGTCGCCTTCACCGGCCTGAGCCTGCCCGTCCTCATAGAGCTCCTGCTCTCCCGCGACCAGGCCGCGGACGCCGACGAGATTCGCCAGCTCATCGAGGCGGCGCACGCCCAGACCCTCGCCGAGATCAAGGTCGAGATGGCCCAGGACGGCTCTGACGAGGACGACCTCGACCTCTAGCCCGCGCGCCACCGGCACCAGGCCCGTCCGGAGCGCCCCGCGGGCCCCAGGCACCAAACGAAAGCCCCAGAGAAAGGGAGAAGAACATGGCACTCAAGCTCGTTGACATCGATGACCGCCTCATCCACGGCCAGCTGGCGTCCACGTGGATCCCGGACAACAGCATCGAGTCCGTGATCATCGTGGATGACAAGGTCGCCAACGACCCGGTGCAGAAGTCCGTCGCGGGGCTTGCCGTCCCCAAGGTCAAGGTCTCGGTCTTTGGCGTCGACAAGTTCATCGACGTCCTCAAGAAGACCACGCTCAAGAAGGTGACGATGGTGCTCTTCACCAACCCCATCGACGCCCTCAGGATGCACGAGAACGGCCTGCCGTTCGACTACCTCAACGTCTCCGGCATGCGCTACAACGACCAGCGCACGCGCCTGCACAAGAACATGTCCGTGACCCCCGAGGAGCGCGCGGCGTTTGAGCAGCTCATCGCCATGGGCGTCGAGTGCTGGATGCAGCCCACCACGCGCGACCCCAAGGTCTCCGTCTCCGAGCTGCTCACCGGCGCGCACGCGGAGGCCTAGCGCCGCCCCCGCGCGGCCGGGCCCGGCGGCCGGGCACCACAAGGCACCGTCGGCGCGGAGAGGGCGCGCCGTCAGCATGCGACGACTTCGTCAGAAGGAGGAGAAATGATCCAAGCACTGCTGCTTGCCATCTGGGCGGGTCTTTGTACCTGGGACCAGTTTGGCCCGCACCTCGGATTCAGAAAGCCGCTGCTCGCCTCGGTGGGCGTCGGCATCATCCTTGGTGACATGCCCACGGCCATCATGATTGGCGCCACGATGGAGCTCATGTGGCTCGGCGTCAACAACATCGGCGCCTACGTGCCGCCCGACGTCATCTCCGGCACGATCGTGGGCGCGGCCCTCGGCATCATGTCCGGCGGCGACACCGCGAGCGCCATCGCCCTGGCCGTGGCCATCGGCATCCCCACCGCCACGCTCGTCCAGCAGCTCAACATCCTCGTGATGACCACCAACATCACGTTCCTGCACGGCGCCGACAAGGCGGCCGAGAGCGGCGAGTTCAGGTCCGTCAACAAGTACTTCTGGGCCGGCGCCGCCTGCTTCTTCCTGACCCGCGCCGTCCCGGTGTTCATCGCCACGGGCATCGGCTCGGTCGTGGTCGAGAGCATCATGAGCTTCCTGCAGAACCAGGTGCCCTGGGTCCTCTCCGCCTTCTCGACCGCGGGCGGCATGATGCCCGCCGTCGGCCTCGCGATGCTGCTCACCATGATGATGAAGAAGAACATGTGGATCTTCCTCATCTGCGGCTTTGTGCTCGCGGCCTTCCTCAAGGTCCCGACGATCGGCATCGCCCTCGTGGCCGCCGCTGCCGCGGGCTTCTATGACTTCGTCGTCGAGGGAACCAAGAAGCCCCAGGCCACCGCAGCCGTCGACGCCCCTGTCAGCGACGAGGACGAGGAGTATGATCTCTAATGGGTAAGATTTCCAAGAAGACGCTCAACCGGGTTCTCCTGAGGACCCAGGGCTGCCAGTTCGCCCACAACTACGAGCGCATGCAGTCTCTCTCGCTCACCTACTGCGTCTCCCCGGTCCTCGAGGAGCTCTACAAGGACGCCCCCAAGGAGCAGCGCGTCAAGGCGATGCAGCGCTACCTCGAGTACTTCAACACGCACCCCATCGCGATTCCGTTCATCCTCGGCATTGCCACGGCGGTTGAGGAGAACACCGACGAGGACCACAAGGACACCGTCACCGCGATCAAGACCTCGCTCATGGGCCCCTTCGCCGGCATCGGCGACTCGCTGCTCAACCTCACGTGGTTCCCGATCGCGGGCTCCATCGGCGCCTCCCTGTGCGTCGACAACGGCAGCCTCATCGGCCCGCTCGTGATGTTCCTGCTCATCAACCTCCTGTACTGGCCGCTCAAGTACTTCGGCCTGCACAAGGGCTACGAGTCCGGCATGGCGCTCGTCGACAAGTTCGGCGTCGAGGTCTTCGACCGCCTCGGCGACGCCGCCAACGTCCTCGGCGTCATGGTCACCGGCGGCCTCATCGCCACGACGGTCAAGCTCAAGACCGCCATCGAGTTCTCCTTCGGCGAGGGCGACCCGCTCGTGCTCCAGACCCAGCTCGACTCCGTCCTGCCGTGCCTGCTGCCGATCATCGTGACCTTCATCTGCTACCGACTCCTGAAGAAGGGGCAGGGCAAGAACTCCGCCCAGATCATCCTCGGCATCATCGCCGTGTGCCTGGCGCTCTTCGCCCTCAACTACTACATCCCCGGCTTCCCCAAGATCTTCTCGTAAGACGCGCCCTGCCCGCCGCCCCGCCCACCCCTCTGGGCGGGGCGCCTCGTATCAATTTTCGGAGGACCCATGAGAACCGTACTCGTCCTGATGGATACGCTGCGCCGGGACGCGCTCGGGTGCTACAACCCCGGAGGCAGCGCGCGAACCCCGAACCTCGACGCCTTCTCGAGCGAGGCGGTCACCTTCGACAACCACTGGATCGGCTCGGCGCCCTGCATGCCGGCCCGACGCGACATCATGTGCGGGCGCTACAACTTCCTCGAGCGTCCCTGGGGCCCGATCGAGCCCTTTGACGTGACGCTCGTGGACTGCCTGCGCGCCGGGGGCGTCCGCACGCACATCTCAACGGACCACTGCCACTACGCGCGCACCGGCGGCGAGGGCTACCTGCAGCTCTTCAACACCTTCGAGTTCTTCCGCGGCCAGGAGGGCGACCCGTGGGTGAGCCGCATCGACGAGCCGGACAACATGCCCGAGACCTTCTATGGCCGCGTGCGCGAGCAGTACCAGAAGAACCGCCTCAGGTGGCCCAGCGAGGAGGACATGCCCTCCCCGAGGACCTTCCGCTCCGCGTGCGAGTTCATCGACCAGAACGAGGGGAAGGACGACTTCTTCCTCATGGTCGAGGCCTTCGACCCGCACGAGCCCTTCGACGTGCCCGACCGCTACATGGACGAGTACGGCGGCTCCGAGGGGCTTGACCGCGACTACTTTGAGATCCCGCCCTACAAGCGCGTCTCCGACACCGACATCCCCGAGAGCGCCGTCGACTACGTGCAGCGCCGCTACAAGGCGCTCGTCACGATGACCGACCACTGGTTCGGAACCCTCGTCGACAAGCTCAAGGAGAAGGGCATGTACGAGGGAACGACCGTCATCGTGACCACGGACCACGGCTACTTCCTCGGGAGCCGCGACTACCTGGGCAAGAACTACATGCACATGTACAACGAGATGGCCCACCTGCCGCTGATCGTGAAGTTCCCCCACGGGGAGCGCGCGGGCGAGCGGGCCCACCAGCTCACCCAGGCCATCGACCTCATGCCCACCGTGCTCGAGGCCCACGGCTGCCCCGTGCCCGAGACCGTCATGGGCACCTCGCTCATGCCGCTCGCCACGGACGCCGCGGCGCCCACGCGCGACTACGCCCTCTACGGCGTCCACGCCATGACGGTCAACGTGACCGACGGCCGCCACACCTACTTCCGCGCGCCCGTGCCGGGCAACCAGCCCTGCTACGAGTACGCGGCGATCCCGCACACCATCCGCAAGAAGATGGGCACCGACTGCGTGGATGAGATCGAGATGGGCCGCTTCCTCTCGTGGACGGACTACCCCGTCTACAGGTTCCCGTGCAGGAAGCCCGCCAACATCGACCAGCGCGAGGACTGCCTCGAGGAGGTCCACGACTCGATGCTCTTCGACCTGGAGGCGGACTACGGCCAGACCGTGAACCTCGTGGGCAGGGACGCCGCCGCGGAGGAGCGCATGATCGGGCTGCTCAGGCGCGGCCTCGCCGAGCACGGCGCCCCCGCCGAGCAGTTCGCCCGCCTCGGCCTTGCGTAAACCTGACAAAGGTGACAGGGTAGTTTGTCAGGTTTTGGGCCGCGTGACGGGTGGAGAGACGTGAAGTACATCAGCTTCCTCATAAAGCCGGCGTCGAGCGCGTGCGACATGCGCTGCTCGTACTGCTTCTACCGTGACGTCGCGGACCACCGCGCGCACGCGGTGAGGGAGCGCATGTCGGAGGGGACCGTGCGCGCGCTCGTGGACCGGGCCCTCGGGCTCGGCCCGGACGCGCAGGTGACCTTTGCCTTCCAGGGCGGCGAGCCCACGCTCGCAGGGCTCGACTTCTTCCGCGCGTTCACGGCCTACGTGGACGCGCGCCGCACCAACCAGACCGTGAGCTACGCGCTTCAGACCAACGGCCACTCCCTCACGCCCGAGTGGGCGGCCTTCTTCCGGGAGCACGGCTTTCTCGTGGGCGTCTCCGTCGACGCCTACCGCGAGCTCCACGACAGCCTTCGCGGCGACATCCGCCTGGGGCCCACGCACGCGCGCGTCATGGAGTCCATCCGGATGCTCCGCGAGGCGGGCGTCGAGTTCAACGTGCTCACGGTGCTCTCGGCGCAGCTCGCCCGGCACCCGCAGCGGGTGTTCAAGTTCTACCAGCGCGAGAAGATCGACTACGTGCAGCTCATCCCGTGCCTGGCGGGCTTCGACGGGGAGGGGGAGGAGTACGCCCTCACCCCGCGCGCGTTCTTCTCGTTCTACCGCACGTTCTTCGACCTTTGGCTGCGCGAGGCACGCGCCGGGCGCGCCTTCTCGGTGGGGCTCTTTGACAACGTGATGCAGCTCTCGCTGGGCCAGTGGCCCCAGGCCTGCGGGATGCTCGGCCGATGCGCCCCCCAGTTCGTCGTTGAGAGCAACGGCGACGTCTATCCCTGCGACTTCTATGCCCTCGACGAGTACCGCTGCGGCAACATTAGGGAGGACTCGCTCGAGGAGATGGCCTCCTGCGCGGTCATGCGCGGGTTTCTGGCAGAGCCGCGCCGGGAGTGCGCGGCCTGCGCCGACTGCCCGTTCGAGGGGATCTGCCATCGGAACTGCAAGCGCCTCAACGCCTCGTACTATGACGAGACGTATTGCGGCTACCGGGAGTTTCTCGAGCACGCGTACAAGCCTCTCGCCGAGATGGCCCACGCGCTCGTGCGCCAGCGAATTGGGGACAGTCCCCAATTCACATAAAACGTTTCTGCAAATCGGGGACTGTCCCCAATTCACAGACAGGGAGGACTGATGGCAGGCATTTCTGATGACGGCCTCGAGAGCCGCCGTCCCAACGTCGTCCTGATCATGTGCGACCAGTTCAGGGGGGACTGCCTCGGCTTTGACGGCCACCCCGACGTGAAGACGCCCTATCTGGACACGCTCGCCGCGCAGGGCACCTACTTCGAGAACGCCCACGCCGCGTGCCCGAGCTGCATCCCGGCGCGCGCGTCGCTGCTCACGGGCACCACGCCGGCCACCAACGGCCGCGTGGGCTACCAGGACGGCGTCCCCTGGCGCTACGAGCACATGATGCCGGAGGAGTTCTCGGCCGCCGGGTACCAGACGGCGATGGTGGGCAAGATGCACGTGCACCCGCCGCGCCTGGCCTGCGGCTTCCAGCACCTGCGCCTGCACGACGGCTACATCGGCCACTACCGCAAGGCCAACCTCCCGCACTGGATGCACCAGGACGTCTCTGACGACTACCTGCGCTTCCTCCGCTCCGAGCTGGGCCCTGAGGCCGATGTCAACGGCACGGGCGTGGAGAACAACTCCTGGATCGCGCGTCCCTGGGTCTACGAGGAGCGCCTGCACCCCACCAACTGGGTCGTCGACGAGTCCATCCGCTTCCTCGAGACACGCGACCGCACCCGCCCGTTCTTCCTCATGGCGAGCTTCGTGCGCCCGCACCCGCCCTTCGACGCCCCCGCGGCCTACTACCAGCCGTACCTCGACCGTAAGCTGCGCGAGCCGGCGCACGGCGACTGGGACGACGCCGAGGCCACCGAGCGCGACGGCATGGTCCTCGACAGCCCGCACGGCTGCCGCGACGCCACGCTGCGCCACGAGGCCATGGCGGGCTACTACGGCTGCATCACGCACCTCGACCACCAGATCGGCCGGCTCATCACGGCGCTCGAGAACGACGAGACCTACGAGAACACCGTGGTGCTCTTCACGGCCGACCACGGCGAGATGCTCTTCGACCACAGCTCGTTTCGCAAGGTCCTGCCCTACGAGGGGAGCGCGCGCATCCCCCTCATCGTGCGCGTGGGCTCCAAGGTGCTGCCGGGGGGCCGGCCGGCGCCCCGGCGTTCGGACGCGGTGGTCGAGCTCATGGACGTCATGCCCACCCTGCTCGACCTCGTGGGCGCCGAGGTGCCCGATACCGTGGAGGGCTCCTCGCTCAGAGGTGAGATCACGGGCGAGAAGAACCTCGAGCGCGCCTATCTCCACGGCGAGCACGCCGGCAGCCGCGAGCAGTCCAACCAGTGGATCTTGACCGGGCACGACAAGTACGTCTGGTTCACCCAGACGGGCGTGGAGCGCTACTTCGACCTCGACGCCGACCCGCGCGAGGAGCACGATCTTTCCCGCGACCCGGCCCATGCCGAGCGCGTGGCGGAGCTCCGTGCCATACTCATAGACGAGCTGCGCGGCCGCGAGGAGGGCTACGTCGCAAACGACGAGCTCGTCGTGGGCAGGACGCCGCGCACCGTGCTCGGGAGGGACTAGGGCGCCCAGCGGGGCGCCGGGAGGAGAGGCACATGGACCTCAGGCTGATCGGAATCATCGTGGTGGCGCTCTGCGTCATCTCGCTCGTCTACACCGAGGTCCAGAAGCGCCTCATCTTCTCGCGCTACGAGAAGCTCTTCGAGCAGGGCGACTTCGAGGGCTGCCTGCGCGTCCTTGACGGGCCGGTCGCCAGAGTCGTCTACCCGCGCTACAACCAGCTCTACATGCGCCTCAACGCGCAGATGTGCCTCTCGGACGCCGAGGCGGCGCGCGCCACCATCGACGAGATGCTCGCCCTGGGCTCGAGCGACAAGCAGCGGCTCGTGCTGCTCCTGCGCGCCTTCAACTTCTTCGTGGAGCAGGAGGACTACGACCGCGCGGGCGAACTGCTCGGGGAGCTGCGCGAGAAGGCCTCGCCCGAGCAGCTCGCCGGGTGCGAGCGCACCTACGCGATCTTTGCCGAGAAGAGCTCGGCCTACATCGACCAGATGGAGGCCGAGCTCAAGGACGCCACGGGGCCGGAGCGGACCACGCTGCTCTACCTGCTCTCCGTGCAATACGAGAACAAGGGGGACACCCAGCGCGCGAACGCGTACCTCGAGCAGGTGCGCGACGTCTTCGAGGCGAGCCCTCCCGACGCATAGGCCCTCCCGTCGGCTGGCTCCCGCCCCGCCTGAGGAGGGGGCGTTCCGTTTTGCAACCATGAGGAGTGAGGCATGAGCCTTCAGTTTGTCCCCGTCTTTGTTGTCTGCTTCCTCGCGTCCCTCCTCGGCCCGCTCTGCGGGATAGGGGGCGGCGTGATCATCAAGCCCATCGTCGACGCGATGGGGGTCATGAGCGTGAGCGCCGTGAGCTTTCTCTCGAGCGTCTCCGTGCTCGTGATGTCCCTTTCGACGCTTATCCAGAACGCCGCGACACACTCGTCCTCGATCGACTCCCGGAGGCTCGTCCCCATTGCCGCGGGCTCCGCGGTGGGAGGGGTCTGCGGCAAGGTCGTGTTCAACCAGCTGAGCGCGGTCTTCCCCGACGCCGACCTCGTGGGCGCCGTCCAGGCCGCGGTGCTCATCGCCCTCTCCGTTCTGGTGCTGGCCTACACCCTCAACAAAGCCCGCATCGAGGGCATGAGGCTGGAGAGCCCGGCGGCCCAGGCCGTCATCGGCTTTCTGGCCGGCGCGTGCTGGTCTTTTCTGGGCATTGGCGGCGGCCCCTTCAACCTGGCCATCCTCGTGTTCTTCTTCGCCATGGAGAGCAAGGTGGCGGCCCAGGCGTCGCTCTTCATCATCGCGTTCTCGCAGTCCGCGAGCCTGCTCTACTCGCTTGCGAGTGGCGTCATGCCGGAGTTCGAGATCGCCGTGCTCGTGGGGATGTGCCTCATGGCGGTGCTCGGGTCCGTCGTGGGGCGCAAGCTGCTGAGGCACATGGACGGCTCGGCCGTCGACCGGCTCTACATCTTCGCGCTGCTGCTCATCATCGTCATCTGCGCGTACAACTTCGTGCGCTTCGCGCTCCTCTAGGAACTCGACCCCCCTCGGCGCCCCGCCGTCTTCCTAACGGTTTCTTCACGTTGCCCGGCGGCCGTCACCTGCGGCGCGTTGCCGGGTATCATGGTCAAAAGGGCGGACGGAGGTGGCAATGCAGCTTCACGGCGGGAGACGGGCGCGTCCCAGGAGGCGGCGGAGCCTGCTGTTTGCCCTGCTCGTCACCGTGGTCCTGCTCGACAGCGCCACGCTTGCCGGTGCCGCGGTGCTGCACGCCCGCCGCATCGAGCAGGCGACGGGCACCAACGCGGTGATCGCGCCCGAGGTCAGCGCCGTGGAGCGCCCCTCGTCGTTCACGACGAGCATCGAGTACGCCGCCCTCTTCTCGGGGGAGGGCCACCAGGTCAGCTCCTCGGTCGTGTGGGACGACGAGTGGTTCTTCCAGGACCCCACCGCCTACAACCAGGAGCTCGCGCACACCTGCGCCGTCCTGTCCGCCGTGGCCAACGCGGAGAGCGCGTACTACCAGCAGGGCTCGACCGCGCCCGCCTTTGCGGAGAACGCGTTTGCGAGCCTGGGCTTCGACGAGGTCTCCACGGCGTCCTATCGATATCGCAGCGAGGTGCTCGACGAGCTGAGGGGGCTTCTCGACGGGACCGATGTCGTCGCCTACACCCTTGCGACCAAGCGCCTGCGCTCCCGGGAGACCGGGGCCGAGAAGGAGCTCTGCGTCGTGGTGGTGCGCGGGTCATATGGGTCCGAGTGGCTCTCCAACGTTCGGATCGAGGGGACCTCCGACGTGGCGAGCGAGCTGGGGGATGCCGACCACCTCGGCTTCACGCTCGCCGCCGCGGAGATCGTCGCCGACCTCGAGGCGCGCGCCGCCGAGCTCGAGCCCGGGGTGGAGCGGAGCTACCTCTTCTGCGGGCACAGCCGCGGCGGCGCGGTGGCCAACCTCCTGGCGAGCTACGCGGACGGCGCCGCCGGGGCCCACGGCGCGATTCCCTCCGCCAGCGACGTGCGGGCGTACACCTTTGCCACGCCCAACTGCACCTCCGCGGACGATGCGCGCGGGTCCGCCTACGACAACATCTTCAACGTGCTCAACCCCTCCGACCTCGTGCCGCGCCTGCCCCTCTCGGGGTGGGGCTACGGGCGCTACGGGCAGGACGTGTGGCTGCCCGCGGAGGGGCAGGAGGGGTTTGGCCGCGCGTATGCCGCCATGCGCTCGTCGTATGAGGGGAGCATGGGGGCGGAGTGCCCATACGACCCGTCCGATCGAGAGACGGTGGAGCGGGTGGTCAACGAGCTTGCCGGGGAGGTCTCGAGCTTCGAGGAGCTGACGTCGCCCGCGGGCCTGCTCACGCTGACGCGGCTCTGCCTGAGCGTCGACGTGGGGCGCCTCCTCGCCAGCCACTATCCCAACACCTACATCGCATGGCTCGACGCCGCGGACGCCTCCGCCCTGACGTTCTCGTAGCAGCTGGCTTGGTGCGGGCGCGAGGGGGTCCGTTTCTGCGCAATTGGGGCCTTGGTGCGAATCGTTTGGTCCCGCCTGCGCAATCAGCGCCTTGGTGCGAAGCCATTTCGCTCAGGCATGCGCCCTGCGACCGCCCGCTGATGCTTTCATCTCACATAATCGCAGGTGGCCGGAAGGCGCCTTTCCTCCATAGGGTGAAAAACCCTTCGCACCAAGGCTCTGATTGCGCGGGCGGGGCTCGATTCTTCGCACCAAGGGGGTAATTGCGCATGGAGGTGCGTCGCCTGCCTGGCTGTGCTACCATGTCACGCTAGGCGATGACGGAGAGGTCTGGGCGTCGCGTTGCCAGCGGACAAGAGATGGGGGTCACCGGCTGAGAGCCCCCTCCAAGGCAGAGGCCCGGAGTTCACTCCACCAGCCGCGACCTGAACGGTCGTGCGGCGCGCAGAGGGGACAGTCACTTCTGCACGCTCGGACGGTCACGCGCGACACGCGCGAAAGCGACCGCCCCCTCCGCACGCTCAGTAGGGAAGCCGGGGGTCCCACGGAACGGGGCATAACGAGAGGGCGTGCGGGAGAGAAAACCCGCCCGTCAACCGAGGTGGTACCGCGGAGCATTCCGTCCTTGGGCAGCAGCATGGCTGCCGGAGGGCGGCTTTTTAGTAGAGAAGGGATTGCACGATGTCGATGTCCGACGACCTCAAGGCGATTGAGGCTCAGTTCCAGCAGGGGCTCGCCGCCGCCGAGACCATGGAGGCCCTCGAGGCCCTGCGCGTGAGCGTGCTCGGCAAGAAGGGCTCGCTCACCCAGATCATGCGCTCCATGGGCAAGGTTGCCCCCGAGGAGCGCCCGGCCATGGGCCAGCTTGCCAACACCGTGCGCGGCAACGTGGACGCCGCGCTCAAGGCACGCCGCGAGGAGCTCTCCGCCGCGCTCCTGGAGCAGAAGATGGCCGCCGACGCCGTCGACGTGACGCTGCCGGGCCGCCGCCTCTCCCAGGGCACCCAGCACCTCATCAGCCAGATCCGCGAGGAGGTCGAGGACATCTTCGCGGGGCTCGGCTACACCGTCGAGGACGGCCCCTACGTGGAGACCACCTGGTACAACTTCACCGCGCTCAACGCCCCGGAGGACCACCCCAGCCGCTCGGCCAAGGACACCTTCTACCTCGTGGATAACGCCCCGGGCACCGTGGCGCACGCCGAGGAGACCAACGTCCAGGGTGAGTCCGACATCCTGCTGCGCACCCAGACCTCCGGCGTCCAGGTGCACGTGATGGAGAACAAGAAGCCGCCCATCTACATGATCTGCCCGGGCACGGTTTTCCGCCCGGACACGGCCGACGCCAACCACCTTCCGCAGTTCACGCAGATCGAGGGCCTGGTCGTGGACGAGGGCATCACCTTCGGCGACTTCAAGGGCACGATGGACTACTTCCTGCGCCAGATCTTCGGCAAGGACCGCGCCACGCGCTACCGCCCGCACTTCTTCCCCTTCACCGAGCCCTCCTGCGAGGTCGACGTCTCCTGCGGCGTCTGCGGCGGCAAGGGCTGCCGCTTCTGCAAGGGCACCGGCTGGCTCGAGATCCTGGGCGCCGGCATGGTCGACCCCAACGTGCTCGAGTACTGCGGCATCGATGCGGAGAAGTACACCGGGTTCGCGTTCGGCATGGGCGTCGAGCGCATCGCGTGCCTGCGCTACGACCTGCCCGACCTTAGGATGCTCATGACTGGCGACATGCGCTTCCTCCGTCAGTTCTGACAAAGGTGCCGGGGCATTTTGTCATGATGACAAAGGTGACCGGGGAGATTGTCATCATTCGCACCAATCTCAGGCACCAGTGAAACCCTCAGAACCAGCGGAAACATGTTTCGAATCGCGCGAGAAGGAGAAGAAGAATGCGCGTCTCATATGAGTGGCTCAAGAGCATGGTCGACGTGCCGGCGGACCCCGCCGAGCTCGTGGCCGAGTTCACCCGCACCGGCACCGAGGTCGAGGGCGTGGAGAAGGTCGGCGCCAACCTCGAGCACGTGGTCACGGCCCAGGTCGTGAGCAAGAAGCCCCACCCCGACTCCGACCACATGTGGCTCTGCCAGGTCAGCGTTGGCGACAAGAACGTGGATGCGGACGGCAATCCCGTTCCCCTGCAGATCGTCTGCGGCGCCCAGAACTTCAACGAGGGCGACCACATCGTCACCGCCATGATCGGCGCGGTGCTGCCCGGCGACTTCAAGATCAAGAAGAGCAAGCTGCGCGGCGTCGAGTCCTGCGGCATGAACTGCTCGGCCCGCGAGCTGGGCCTCGGCAACGACCACGAGGGCATCATGATCCTGCCCGAGGACGCCCCGGTGGGTATGGACTTCACCGACTACCTCGGCATGTCCGACACCGTGATCGACTGCGAGATCACGCCCAACCGCCCCGACTGCCTCTCCATGACCGGCATCGCCGCCGAGGTCGCCGCCATCCTGGACGAGGACACCCACATCGAGCTGCCGAGCGTCAAGGTCGAGCAGGGCCCCAACGCCGCCGACCTCGTCGACGTGACGATCGCCGACCCCGAGCTCTGCCCGCGCTACACCGCGCGCGTCGTGCGCAACGTGAAGATCGGCCCCTCGCCCGACTGGCTCGCCCAGCGCGTGGCCGCCGCCGGCGGGCGCTCGATCAACAACGTTGTGGACGTGACCAACTACGTGATGTACCTCACGGGCCAGCCGCTCCACGCCTTCGACCTGGGCAAGCTCACCGAGCGCGACGGACGCCGCCACATCGTGGTGCGCGCCGCGGCGGACGGCGAGCGCCTGACGACGCTCGACGGCCAGGAGCGCGTGCTCACGCACGACATGTGCCTCATCACCGACGACGGCGCGACCCCGATCGCCCTTGCCGGCGTCATGGGCGGCCTCGACTCCGAGATCACGGAGGAGACCGTGGACGTCCTTCTCGAGAGCGCGAACTTCTCGAGCGGCCACACCTCCCGCACGAGCCGCAACCTCGACCTCATGAGCGAGGCCTCCATCCGCTACGAGCGCAAGGTCGACGGCACCAACTGCGCCAACGTTGCCGAGATCGCGGCGGCGCTCTTCGAGGAGTGCTGCGGCGCCGAGGTCTGCCCCGGCATCGTGGACGTCTATCCCGGCGAGGCCGACGACGCGCCGGTCAAGATCAACTTCCGCCCGTACCGCGCCCGCGCGCTCGCCGGCGCCCCCATCACCAACTCGTTCATGATGTCGCGCCTCGAGCGCCTCGGCTGCACGGTCGAGAAGAACGACATCGCGCACTACGTCGTGACCGCCCCGACCAACCGCCCCGACCTCACCCGCGAGGTCGACCTCATCGAGGAGGTCGTGCGCCTCTGGGGCGAGGGCGACATCGAGCCCACCATCCCCGCCGCGAAGAACCACGCCGGCGGCCTCACGCCCGAGCAGCGCCGCGTGCGCAAGATCGGCCAGGTCCTGCGCGCCTGCGGCCTCTCCGAGACCTCCACGTACTGCTTCGCCGCGCCGGACGACCTCGCTCGCCTGGGCATCCCCGAGACCGGCCGCGGCGTGCCCGTGAAGATCATCCGCCCGCTCGTGGCCGAGCAGTCCGAGATGCGCCGCGACATGCTCCCGGGCCTGCTGCGCTCGGTGGCGTACAACCTCGACCACGGCGTCTCGAACGTGGCGCTCTACGAGATCGGCCGCGTCTTCTTTGGCAAGGAGCACGCGAGCCTGCCCGACGAGCCGAGCTACGTCTGCGGCGTCCTGTGCGGCAAGCGCGCCGACGACGCCTGGAACCAGCGCTTCGACGAGTATGACTTCTTCGACGCCAAGGGCGTGGTCGAGGAGCTCCTGGACGCCCTGCGTCTCACGAAGGTCCGCTTCAAGGTGGCCGACCCCAAGCAGTACCCGTGGCTCCAGCCCGGCCGCGCCGCCGAGGTGCTCTCGCGCGGCGAGGTCATCGGCTGGGTGGGCAACGTCCACCCGCGCGGCCTCAAGGCCATGGGCGTGGACGAGCCCGTGGTGGCCTTCGAGCTCTCCCAGGCGGCGCTCTTGCGCCTCTCCGCGGACGAGCTGCCCTACGAGGACGTGCCCACGCTGCCAGGCGTGGACGTGGACCTCGCCATCGTCGTGGACGAGTCCGTGACCTGCGAGACCCTCATGCAGCGCATCACCTCCGCCGGCGGCAAGCTGCTCGCCGACGCCCGCCTCTTCGACGTCTACCGCGATGACGAGCGCGTGGGCAAGGGCAAGAAGTCCATGGCCTTCTCGCTCACCTACCGCGCGGCCGACCGCACCCTCACCTCCGACGAGGTGGAGAAGGCGCACGCCAAGCTCGTGACCAAGGTCTGCAAGGCCACCGGCGGCGAGGTCCGCAGCTAACCTGACAAAGGTGTCAGGGTCGTTTGTCATGGTCGCGGCCGGGCGCACAACGCGTCCGGCCGCGCCGCGTTAGGGTTACACTGTTTCTACGAGTGATGCTGCGAGGAGGGCCTATGTTCTGCACCAACTGCGGCGCCGAGGTTTCCGACGGCGCAAAGTTCTGCGACACGTGCGGCGCCCCCGTCGGCGCGGGCGACGCTGACAAGACCGCCGTCGCCCCTCCGGGCGCGCCTACGCCGCCCGCCTCCCCGACGCCCGAGCAGGGCTCCCCCGCGCCGCGTACCCACGGCAGCTCCGTCGTGGCCGTCGTCATGTCCGTCGTCGCGCTCGTCGCGGTGGTCGCGCTCGTCGTGGTGGTGGCCAACCCCTTTGGCGCCGGCTCGCAGCCCGCGTCCGAGCAGCCGGCGCAGGAGCAGCCGGCGGACGGCGCGGACCCCGCCGAGGAGCCGTCGAGCGCGGGCGAGAAGGACGACGAGGGCGCCGCGCAGGACGCCGGCCCCGAGGACGACGCGGGCGCCGATGACGCCGCGGCGGATGAGGCGGACGCCGCAGCCGGCACGCAGCAGAACAACGTCGTCGTGGTGGTGGAGGGCAACGACCACGCGCCCGCCCCGCCCCGCTCGACCGTCGTGCACACGAGCTCCGACGACTACATCCTCCCGTACAGCGCAACGTACGAGTACTCCACGAGCGAGATCTCCCACCTGAGCGACTGGGAGCTCTACCTCGCGAGAAACGAGATCTACGCCCGTCACGGCCGCGAGTTCAGAAACGACGACCTCGTCCGCTACTTCGGTGACAAGTCCTGGTACACCCCGCTCTACTCCCCGGATGACTTCGACGCGCGCGTGGACTCGTTTCTCAGCTACACCGAGCAGCGCAACGCCGCGACGATCCTCTCGCTCGAGCAGTCGCGCGGCTCCGCCTACATCTAGCCCGGAGGTTCCATGCCAAGCTGGAACATACATGTCGCGCACGTGGAGCGTCTGCTCCGGGAGGAGGGTGCGGCCGCCCTTGGCGTCCGCGACCCCAACGCGTTTCTCATGGGCAACCTCGCGCCGGACATCTACGTGGGCTACATGGTGCCCGACATCACGTATCGCATCGACTACAAGCTCACGCACCAGGCGTTGCGCGAGCACATCCCGCTGCCCAGCTACGACGAGTTCTGGAGCTTCTACGTGGCGCGCCAGGAGCGGGTGAGCGACCTTGCGCTCGGCGCGTGGGCGCATCTCGTGACCGACCACGTCTACAACGCCCACACGCGCCGCTACCTGGAGCTCATCGGCGTGAAGCCCGGCGAGCGGGCGCGCATCGGCAAGCAGGCGGACTTCGCGCTCTTTGGGCGCACGCTCGACATCTCTATGGTCCCGAGCGTCGGCGAGTCCCTGCTCGAGCAGTGCGCCGCCTTCCCGCCGTACACGATCCTCGAGCGCGACGCGCGCGCCGCCGCGGACGTGGCCCGACGGATCGTCGAGAAGAACTGCGAGGAGCACGTGAGCGGCGTACCCGTCTACCAGCTGCTCAGCGCGGAGTTCTTCGAAACGGCCCGCCAGGAGGCGCATGACACCATCGTGCGCGGCCTGCGCTTGTTCGCCGGCCGCCGAGGCTAGTCCCGGCACGGGAAAGCGCGCCCCCTGCGCGGCCCTTCTCGCATTGCCGCAGATGGCGAGAAGAACGTGGCACAGGGGGCGTGCCTGAGGGGGCGTGCGGCGCTGCCCTAGGGGCGTCCGAGCGTGCGGAACATGAGCCGCTTGTAGGCCTCCACCCCCGGCTGGTCGAAGGGGTTGACGTCGAGCAGGCTCGCCGAGAGGTAGCACGAGAACATGAGGAAGTAGAGGAGCCTTCCCAGGTGCTCGGCGTCCAGGCGGTCGAGCTCGATGGTGGGGCAGGGGAGCGTCGGCGCGTGCGCGGCGCGCGTGGCCGCGAAGCTCGCTTTGTTGATGTCCCAGAAGTCGGCGCCGTCGAGGTAGCCGAAGCGGTCGTCGATGTCCGAGCCCCCCAGGACGAGGGAGTCTCCCTCGCCGGGCTCGACGACGTCGAGGAAGGTCTCCATGAGCTGGCGGGTTCCGTCCTGGACGTACTGTCCCAGGCTGTGGAGCTCCTCGGAGTACTCGGCCGAGGCGGGGAAGAGGCCACGTCCGCGCTTGCCCTCGCTCTCGGCAAAGAGCTGCTCGTACCATTTGGAGAGCCACCGGAAGCGTGGCTCGAAGAAGCTCAGGAGCTCCACGCGCAGCCCCGCGTCCCAGGCGAGCCTGCGGATGAGCGCGTAGCGCCAGGCGGCGTTTGCCAGGGGGTCCCCCGTGCCGTCGCGCAGGAGCGCCTCCTCGGAGCGGGCGCCGGCCACGAGGGCGCGGACGTCGGCGCCGGCGAAGGCGAGCGGCAGGAGGTGCACCTCGGTGAGCGCGGTGAATCGGCCGCCCACGGGCTCGGGGAAGGTCGTGAACGCGTAGCCGTGGGCGTGGCAGAGCCCCTCGAGGTGCGAGCCCGGCGTGCCGCAGCAGACGATGCGCGACGCCGCGTCCTTCTCGCCATATCTCCTGTCGAGCCATTGTCGCAGCAGCCGGAAGGACGAGCCGGGCTCCAGCGTCTCGAAGTTCTTGGCCACGCAGTCGATGACGACCTCGTGACCCTCCAGGTCCTCCAGGACGCGCCGCAGCTCAAAGGCGGAGAGCGTGTTGCCCGCATAGATGATGCGGTGCGCCCCGTCGAGCGAGCCGTCCCGGGCGCCCAGGGCGGCGAGCACCGCGCGGGTGGCGTTGTTGGAGCCGCCGACGCCAATGAGGACGAAGGTGTCCGCCCTCTCGCGCAGCTGCGCGGCAAGGCTCTCGATCTGGGCGATCTTCTCGTCCGAGGCCCAGTTATCCACGTGGAGCCAGCCGAGCGATCCCGCGTGGCGCTCTTCGCCTGCCTGGCAGCGCGCGAGCACGTCCGCGCGCTCGACCGAGGCCCGGGTGACCTCCTCCGAGCTCACCCGGGCGCCGAGATACGTCTCGTTAAGCCGAAGCATCCGCTGTGCCTAACAGCCGCAGGGGTGCGCGGGGGCGTCGTCGCGGAAGTGGCTGTTCTGGGACGGGTCCTTCATGCAGAGGTGCGGCACGGCGCGGTTGTAGGCGTGCGGCAGCGCCAGGATGGTGGGGTTGCCGTCGGTGAACTTGCGCGTGGCGTCGGCGATGGCCTCCTCGAAGGTCGGGCGGGTCTTGAGGCCCATGGTGCGGGCGATGCCGGGCTTCTGCGCGCCCACGATGTAGGTGGCGCTGAGGTACTTCTCGGCAAGGTTTCCGCAGGTCATCATGCTGAAGCCGTGGAACGGGTGGAAGGCGCCCGCAAAGCGGTACTTGCGGATGTACTCCTCGTTGGTGGCGAAGTACTCGCCGTACTTGATCATCTCGTCGAGGGTGTTCATCTTGTCTGACTGCCAGAGCTCCCACTGCTCGCGCAGGTAGGGCCAGCGCTCGTCGTGGAACCAGCCGTTGCAGTAGCTGGCGATGACAAAGACGCAGTGGTCGGAGAGGATGCGCTTGTGGCGGATGACCTGGGCGGAGACGGCCTGCATCATCTGGATGGGGTTGGTGCCCATGCCGTCGCCGTAGTGGAAGTTGGTGGGCATGCCCATGACCACGATGTCGTACTTCTTCTCGGCCCAGTGCACGTAGGTGCGCTTGTCGGCGAGCTTCCAGGAGACGGGCTGCATCTCGGCGGCGTAGCCGGAGAAGATGGCGATCTGGCGGCTCCAGGTGTCGAGCACGGCGTCCACGCAGAAGAACTTCTTGCCCATCTTCTCTTCCATGAACATGCCCTGCTGGTCGAACTTGTCGCGCATAAGGGAGGAGGTGGAGACGGGGACGAAGTCCGGGCGGCTCATGACGCGCGGCACGTGGTGCGCGCTGATGGAGCGCCAGTGGGTGATGCCGGTGGCGCAGTGCTTGTAGCCGCCCGAGTAGCCACCGTAGGGGTTGCCCTGCGTGTGGCCGATGAGGATGGCGATGTCGGCGTCATAGACGTACTTGTTCATGATCACGTGGTCGCCCTGCGGCGTGAAGCCGAGGTCGACGAGGTGGTCGTAGTCCTCGGAGTCGTGGCTCGTGATCTGCCCCGTGCCCTCGAACTCGCTGTAGAGCTCCTCGCCCAGGATGAGCCTGGCCTCGGCGGTGGAGGTGCGGGGGTGCAGGCCGTTGGAGAAGAGCAGGAGCACGTCGTCGTGGGAGACGCCGTTGGCGAAGAGCTCGTCGAGGCAGGCGCGGATGGCCACCTTGCGGTGCGCGGTGGGCTGCGTGCCGCCCTTCACGATGTCGGGGATGACGATGACGACCTTGGCGCCGGGGTGCGCGAGGTCGGCGAGCGGCTCCATGCCGATGGGGTTGCGGATGCTCTCGAGCGTGGCGTTATAGAGGCTGTCCCAGTCCTGGGGCAGGCACTCGGGGTCCTTGACGGTCTCGCCGGTGACGAAGACGTCGGTGCTGTCGGGCAGCTCGGCCCCGAGCATGCCGTTGCCGTACTCAAAGTCCAGATGCATGGGTTTCCTTTCTGTGGGGGGTGGCGTGCGAAAGTGACTCAAAAGGGGACTGTCCCCTTTTGAGTCACGAGAGGTAGAGGTCGACGATCTGGGCGTACTCGTCGGGGTAGAAGCCGATCTCGCCGGTGAAGCGCGTGAGGGCGATGAGGCCGCCGTCGACCTCAGGGATGCCGGCGAGCATCTCGGCGTTGTCGGCCTTGAGGCCGCCGCCGTAGACCACGTCGACGCCGGGCACGACGCCCTTGACGAGGCGGGCGACCTTGGCGATGTAGGGCGCGTCGGCGGGCGTCTTGCCGGGGCCGATGCTCCAGACGGGCTCGTAGGCTATGCGCACGCCGGAGAGGTCCGCGCCCTCGAGGCCCTGGGTCAGCTGGGCGGTGAGGACGGCCTCCCAGTCGTCGACCTCCTCCTCGCGCTCGCCCATGCAGAAGAGCACCTTGAGGCCGGCCGCCTGCGCGGCGCGGACCTCGCGGGAGAGGATGCGGCTCACGGCGGCCTCCACCTCGGCCGGGTCCGCCCCGACCTCGCCGAGGATCGCGCGGAGGTTCATGCGCTCCTCGCAGTGGCCGACGAGCGCCCACCCGCAGCCGAGCTGGGCGACGGAGTTGGCGGTGCGCAGCGTGGTGAAGGCGCCGAAGTTGCCGCCCGGGGCGGTGTCGGCCCCATGGACGCCCTGGCAGCCAATGCCGAGCGGGCTGCCCTCGGCGGCGGCGCAGGCGCCCACAAGGTGCGCCTCGGGGAGAAACGCCGCAAACTCCGCGACGCCCGCGTACTTCTCGGCAACGCCCCTGATGGACGCGGCGACGGCCTCGCCCCAACGCGCGGGCTCGGCAAGGCGGTTCACGCCGCCGCGCTCGGGGGTGATGTCAAAGCGCTTGAGGTTGAGGAAGATGTGCTTCATGAAGGGGTCCTCTCTTTTGGCTGGCTACAACCGTCCCGCGCGTCAGACGAAGCTCGCGAAGCGGGGGAGGGCGGGTCCCAGCAGCGGGCGGCACCAGCTGCGGAACGCGTCGGTCACGCCGTTGCCGCGCTCGTTGATGTACTCGTCTGGCATCGTGCGCTCGTCGAGCATCACCCGCTCGATGGGGATGCGGGTGAGACGCGCCTCGTAGGGCTCGCTGGAGACGCGCTCGATGCCCACCATCGTGCCGGAGTCGCCCTCGAGCACGGCGCGGGTGGCCTCGCGCCCGCAGGCGACGGCCTCCTCGCGGTCGACGGGGCTCTGCCAGGCGATGGAGGCGCGGCCGATGAGGCCGGGCTTCTCGGAGCGTGCCTTGTAGCCGAGCTCGGAGATCACGAGCCTGGCGAGGTGCGCGGAGACGTCGCCGAAGTACGTTGCCCTGCCCACGGTCATGAGGGGCGGGGCAACGGGGGCCCCGTCGGCTGTGTGCAGGCCCTCGCTCACCACCACGACGCCCGAGCCCTTCTCGTCGATGAGGCGCTGGGCGTCATCGAGGAAGGCGCGCTCGTCGAAGTCGCGCTCGGGCAGGTAGATGAGGTCGGGGCCGCCGCAGCCGGACTCGTCGGCAAAGCAGCTCGCGGCCGTGACCCAGCCGGCGTTTCTGCCCATGGCCTCCACGATGACGATGTGGATGGGCAGCCCGCGCACGTCGCAGCAGATGGCCGACGTGGTCGCCGCCATGTAGCGCGCCGCGCTCGCGAAGCCGGGCGCGTGGTCGGTTACCGCGATGTCGTTGTCCATGGTCTTGGGGATTCCCACCACGTCGACGGGCACGCCCTCCTCGCGGCAGGCGCGCCAGATCTTGCCGCAGGTGTCCATCGTCCCGTTGCCGCCGGTGCAGAGGAGCCAGCGGATGCCCTGGTCGCGCAGGGCGTGCGCGAGCGCGCGGTAGTCCTCGTTCTCGAGGGGGGTGCGGCTCGTGCCGATGGCCGAGGAGGGCGAGAAGGGCAGCAGGTCGAGCTTCTCGCGCGGCACCTGGCCAAAGTCCACGAGCCTGCCCTCGGCGATGCCGCCCACGCCGCCGAGAGCGCCGAGCACCCGCCCGACGCCCGGCGTGCCCAGGGCCTCGTCGACGGCGCCATAGAGCGACGCGTTGATGACCGCGGTGGGACCGCCGCCGTGGACGACGAGCAGGCCGTCTGCCGCCATCTAGATCCCCGCCCTCTCGTAGCGCTCGGCCATCTCCTCGAGCGTGACGAGCTCGGCGTCGGGCGCGTGGCCGTAGCTGCCGAACTCGACGATGAGGGTGGCCACGGCCTCCTTCACGCCGGCCTCTATGGCCCGGACGAGTGCCGCGCGGTCGTCGTCCTCCACCACGCCGTACATGACGGTGTCGTAGACGGCGGGGAGGAAGACGCGCGGGTCGGGATTCTCGGGGTGCTCCCTGAGCAGCTGGTAGACGCCGCCGATTGACGGGCTCTCCCGGAGCTCCGGGCGCGTGGCGAAGAGCTCGCGCATGTTGCGGGTCACCGCGAGGCGGATGTCGGTGTCCACGTTGATCTTGCTGATGCCGGCGGGGATCGCGGCCTTGAGCTCGTCGAGGCTGATGCCGTGGGCGTTTTGGATGCTGCCGCCGAGGGCGTTGATCTCACGCACGATGTAGGCGGGGACGGTCGAGGAGCCGTGGCTCACGAGCGCGCAGTCGAGCCCCTCGTGGGCCAGGCACTCGCGGATGGCGATGGGGATCTCGCGGCGGAGCTTGACGTCCGCGCCCTTGGAGGGGCCGTGCATGGTGCCGTAGCTGATGGCGAGGGCGTCCACCTTGGTGCTGCGGACAAACTCGACCGCGGCGAGCGGGTTGGTGTAGGTGCTCGACGCGGCAAAGACGTGGTCCTCCACGCCGGCGAGCACGCCGAGCTCGCCCTCCACGGAGACGCCGCGCGGGTGCGCGTACTTGACGACCTCGCGCGTGAGCTCCATGTTCTCCTTGAGCGGAAGCGACGAGCCGTCGATCATGACGGAGGTGTAGCCGCCCGCGATGGCGGCCTTCACGCTCTCCATGTCACGGCCGTGGTCGAGGTGCAGGACCACGGGGACGGGGCTGTGCTCGCCGTACCTCTTCACGGCCTCGCCGATGTTCCTGGCGCCGACGATCTTGTCCTCGACCGTGCCGTTGGCAAAGTCCGCGCGCCCTCCCATGAAGGCGTTGGCGAGGTCGGCGCCCTGCAGGATGGCGGCGCTCCTCAGCATCTCGTGGACCTCGATCACGGCCTTCGCCTGGCAGACCGCGTTGACGTTGAACGCCCCCTGTGCGTAGCCGCCCCGGCGCGCGGCGTCCAGGACGGGCTTGAGTGGAACGAGTGCCATGTGACCATCTCCTTGTTCGTGCCCGGGCCCCGGGCGCTGGTTGGCTGTGGCTCTGACTGCTTCTCGTTGCTTCGTGCGGTGGCGCTGGCTCCGTGCGCGCCGGCGGGGCCCTTCTCGGCTAGCCCCGCTGCGGCTCGATCTTGGGCTCGATGACGTTGGTGAGCTTGATGATGCGTGCGGACGGCGCGCCGCCGCGCATGAGCGAGATGATCTCGTCGGCGCAGACGACGCCCGTCTCGTAGTTGGGGAGGCGGGTGTAGAAGTTGGCGGCGAGCCAGTTCTCCCCGTTGTTGGCGAGCTCGGCGTAGATGATGCCGCGGTTGGGCCTCACCTTGCGGAAGAAGTGGGTCCACGTGGCCCAGCTGGTGATGATGGCGTCCCCGTCGCGCGTCTCGGAGAGGATGCCCGAGGCCATCTCGAGGAGCCGGGCGGTGAGCGCGAGGCCGTCCTCGGTGTTGCCGACCGTGTAGCGCTCGTCCCAGACGTCGATGTTGCTCAGGTCGATGGGCGCGTAGCGGACCTCGAGTCGCGTGCCGGTCTCCTCGCAGACGTCGCGCACGCCCTGCTCGCGCAGGCGCTCCTGGGCGGTGTCGATCTGCGGCCGCAGGTACAGGACGCGCCGGCACCCCCGCTCCACGACGCGCGAGGTGACGAGCCGGGCGCCGCCGCGGTAGTCGAGGTCGACGGTGCTGTAGGAGTCCGCCTGCTGCTGGCAGTCAAAGACCACGAGCGGCGCGCCCTCCTCCCGGAGGAGCTCGAGGCTCTCCCTGTCGGGGCCCTCGTTCTCGATGCCGATGAAGATGATGCCGCCCACGCGGCCGGCGAGGTAGGCGCTCGCGTAGTCGGCGTGCCCGAGGCCGTCGATCTTGTTGCCAAGGAGAAGGACGTTGTAGTCGTCCTGCTCGAGCCGCGTCTGGATGCCGTAGGCCATCTGGCTGAAGCGGGGGACGGCGAGGTTTCTCCTGAGGACGACGCCCACGCAGGGGATGTTGCGGCTCCTCAGGGTGCGCGCGTGCGCGTTGGGCATGTAGTTGAGCCTTCTCGCCGCCTGGAGCACCCGCTCGCGCGTCTCCGGCCTGATGGACTGACCGGGGGTGTTGTTGATGACGTAGGAGACGGTCGCGGCCGTGACCCCGGCCTCCTGCGCGACGTCCTTGAGCGTGGTTCGCCTGCCCATCTCGCCTCCTGTCATCATGCTCGCTTTTTCGATTAAGCGAGATAGTATCTGTTTATCATGACCCGCGCCGCGCGGGCGCGGAAACTTGAAGAAACGCGCTCGCGGTAGAAAAACTACCGTTTACCGAGCTAAAGACTCGTACAGGTCCTCAGCGGTACCAAATTCGCTGCGAGCGGTCTTTGTGAGAACCGAGCCTAGGAATTCCCAGAGGGCTGTGCTTACATGTCCATAACTTAATCGTTTGAGTAGAAACGCACCTGATTCGCACCGTGCTTCTCCCCGTTCTCTTGCTTGCAGCTCTTGCTCTCTAGCACCACCGCACGCTCACATGCCGGATGCCCCCATCGCGCCCCCGCGGGTCGCCAGCGGGGCGAAGGCGGAATCGAACGAAGGAGGCCGTCATTGAAAGAGAGGAAAGTATCCATCTGGAGCAAGGTGCCGAGCTGGGCCTGGGCGCTGATCTCCCTGGCGCTGGCCGTGGCCCTGTGGCTTGCCGCATCGGGCGCGTGGCCGGCCGTCTTTGCGTCACCTGAGCAAGTCCTTGCGGCCTTCCTCGAGCGCGCCGAGAGCGGCCTGCTCTGGGAGCACGTCTGGGCGTCGGTCTCCCGCGTCCTCACGGGCTTTGGCATCGCCTTCGTGGTGTCCATCCCGGTGGCGTTTCTCATGGCCTGGTACGACCCGTTCCGCCACGTCGTCGAGCCGTGGATCCAGTTCATCCGCAACATTCCGCCGCTCGCCTACGTCTTCTTGATCATCGCGGCCCTCGGCATCGGCCAGGTCTCCAAGATCACGGTCATCTTCATCGCCGCGTTCCTCGTCATGGTCATCACCATCTACCAGGGCGTCAAGGGCGTGGACGTCACCCTCATCAAGGCGGCGCGCGTGCTCGGCGCCACCCAGAGGGACATCTTCTTCAAGGTCACCATCCCCGCCTCCACGCCGTTCATCCTCGTCGCGGCGCGCCTGGGCCTCTCCACTTCGCTCACCACGCTCATGGCGTCCGAGATCGTCGGCGGTGACAAGGGCATCGGCATGATGATCCAGCAGGCGAGCGGCTACTACCAGATGGACGTCGTGCTCCTGGGCATCATCCTGCTCGGCATCATCGGCATCTGCTTCGAGAAGATCGTCCGGTTCCTTGAGAGGAGGTTCACGGGATGGCAGGAAACGATTCAGCAGTGAAGGTCCACATCGAGAACGTCGTCAAGAAGTTCAACACCCGCAAGGGCGAGGTGGTCGCCCTCAACGGCGCCAACTTCGACATCCACGAGAACGAGTTCGTGTGCGTCGTCGGGCCGTCCGGCTGCGGCAAGTCCACGCTCCTGAACATCATCGGCGGCCTCGAGGAGCCCACCGAGGGCCGCGTCCTCGTCGACGGGCAGGAGGTCACGGGCCCCGGCCCCGACCGCGGCATCGTCTTCCAGCAGTACGCGCTCTTCCCCTGGCTCACGGTGCTCGAGAACGTCAAGTTTGGCCTCAAGCTCCAGGGCAAGCCCGACAAGGAGGCCGAGGAGATCGCGCTCAGGTACATCAAGCTCGTCGAGCTCCAGGACTTCGTGCACTCCTACCCCAAGGAGCTCTCGGGCGGCATGAAGCAGCGCGTGGCCATCGCCCGCGCCTACGCGGTCAACCCCAAGGTCCTGCTCATGGACGAGCCCTTCGGCGCCCTCGACGCCCAGACCCGCACCCAGCTCCAGTCCGAGCTGCTCGAGACCTGGGAGAAGGAGCAGAAGACCTGCTTCTTCATCACGCATGACGTCGAGGAGGCCATCATCCTCGCCCAGCGCGTCGTCATCATGTACGCCCGCCCGGGCCGCGTGAAGGAGATCGTGGACATCGACATCCCGTACCCCCGCACGCAGGAGACCAAGATGAGCCCGCGCTTCCTCGAGCTCAAGAACCACATCTGGAGCCAGGTCTACCAGGAGTACCTGTCCGTCCGCAAGTAGCGCATGGCGCACGTGGGATTCTCGCGGGGGTGCGCCCCCGCAGCATGGGAGGCCGGCGAGAAGGACTCGCCGTCGGAAGGAAAGGAAACGCAATGAAGAAGCTCGACAAGAACCAGCTCACCCGCCGCTCGTTCCTCAAGGTCGCCGGCGCCGTCGGCGTCGTGGGGTCGGGACTCGTCCTCGCCGGCTGCGACGGCGGCGCCAAGGAGCCCGCCGCGGACGACTCCTCCGACGACGCCTCCGGGGAGCCGGCCGACAGCGAGTACGAGCCCGTCACCGTGCACGTTGCCTTCATGCCCAACCTGGGATCGGCCGCCACGCTCTTCTCGGCCATCGACCAGGGCTACTTCGACGAGGTCGGCATCACCGTCGAGACCGAGCAGTTCCAGGCCGGCCCCGCCGAGATCACGGCCATGCAGTCTGGTTCCGTGGACATCGCGCAGATCGGCCACGGCGCGCACTCCCTCTGCATCCAGGGCCAGGCCAAGATCTTCGCCTTCGACCAGCTCTCCCAGGCCGACTGCGTCGTCGCGAACAAGTCCCACGGCATCGAGACCGGCGCCGACCTCGCCGGCAAGACGGTGGGCGTCGCCTCCGGCACCTCCTCGGAGATCATTCTCCAGTACGTGCTGAGGGACGCCGGCCTCACCACCGAAGACATCAACACCGTCGAGATGGACGTCTCGGGCATGACGACGGCCCTCATCTCCGGCCAGATCGACGCCGCCGCCACCTGGTCGCCCAACACCGTCACCCTCGAGGAGCAGCTCGGCGACGACTACCTCGTCCTCGGCACCAACACCGACTACTCCGACGAGGTCGCCTTCCCCGGCTCCTACGTCTGCCTGCCCGAGTACGCCGAGGAGAACCACGACGTCCTCGTCCGCTTTGGCGCCGCGCTCGACAAGGGCAAGGTCTACCGCAACGAGCACATCGACGACGTCGCCAAGCTCCTCGCCACCGAGCTCGGCGTCCCCGAGGACACGCTCCTGCAGTCCACGGGCGAGGGCGACTGGCAGGGCGCCGTCGACGCCATCGGCAAGACCGACGTCATCACCGGCTACTACGAGGCGCAGCAGAAGGTCTTCCTGGACGGCGGCCAGATCGAGGCCGAGGTGCCCGTCGAGGACTACGTCCTGGTCGACGTCATCACCGAGTCCGACGAGCTCTACGAGACCATCAAGTAGCGCGCTCTGACGCGATGAGCTCCCGAGGGCCCTTCTGGTCCCCTACGTACGGCCTCTCCGCCGCGGGATGTCCCTCCCCATCCGCGCGGGGAGGCCGTCTCGCCCCCGTGAGACAAGGAGGAAGCATGGACTACTATCACATCTCTGCCGAGGACCTGGGCGCGGGCGCGCGCATCCCGCTCGTCTGCGCCGCCGACTCCGCCGAGGTGTTCTTCGACCTCGCCCTCGAGATGGTGAGCACCATTCGCGAGCACAACGCGCGGGGCGAGAAGACCGTCTTCATCTGCCCCGTCGGCCCCGTCGGCCACTACCCCTACTTCGTGAAGATGGTCAACGACCAGCGCATCTCCCTCAGGGACTGCTGGTTCATCAACATGGACGAGTACCTGGACGACAACGACGAGTGGATCGATCCCCAAAGTCCGCTCTCCTTCCGCGGCTTCATGGCGCGCAGCGTCTATGACAGGATCGATCCCGAGCTCGTGATGCCCGAGTGCCAGCGCATCTTCCCCGACCCGCATGACCCCGGCCGGGTGGGCCGCGTGATCGACGAGCTCGGCGGCGTGGACATCGCCTTCGGCGGCATCGGCATCACGGGGCACCTCGCCTTCAACGAGCCCCAGCCGGAGCTCACCTGCGGGGAGTTCGCCGCGCTCGAGACCCGCGCCCTCGACATCCGCCCGGAGACCCGCGCCACCAACTCCGTGGGCGACCTCGGCGGCGCGCTCGAGGACATGCCCCGCCGCTGCGTGACCATCGGCATGCGCGAGATTCTGGGCGCCCGCAAGGTCCGCCTCGGCGTGTTCCGCGACTGGCATCGCGCCGTGGTGCGCCGCGCCGCCTACGGCGAGCCCACCGCCGCCTTCCCGGCAACGCTTCTGCAGGGCCATCCCGACGCCAGGATCTACGTGAACGACGTCGCCCGTCACCAGGCGTACTAGGGAGGCGCGGCCATGCTGTCAAGCTGCTACATCACCGGTGCGCGGGTGCTCGCGGGCGACGAGCTTGCGCGGCTGAACGTCACCGTGGAGGACGGCGTCATCACCGCCCTCTCCTCGGCGTATGACAACGAGAAGGACCTTCCGGTCGTCGACGCGAGCGGGCTTCTCGCCCTGCCGGGCTTCATCGACGTGCACACGCACGGCGCCGCCGGCTTTGACGTGAACGCCGCCGACGCCGAGGGCCTGCGCGCCATCGGCCGCTTCTTCGCCTCCCAGGGCACCACAGGCTGGCTCTGCTCCATCCTCACGGACACGCCGGAGCAGACGCTCTGGTGCATCGAGCAGGCCCGCCAGGTCATCGAGGGCGGGCCCTATGACGGCGCCGCGCTTCTCGGCATTCACCTGGAGGGGCCGTGCCTCTCGAGCGAGTACAAGGGGGCCATGCCCGAGCACCTGCTCATGCACGAGGCCTCGGCCGACCTCTTCCGCCGCTACCAGGAGGCGGCCGGCGGGCATGTCCTCTACACCACGCTCGCCCCGGAGGTCCCCGGCGTGCCCGAGCTCATCCCGCAGCTCGAGGCCCTGGGCATCACCTGCGCCATCGGGCACAGCGGGGCGGGCTACGAGCTCTCCTGGGCGTGCGTGAGGGCGGGCGCCAAGGCCGCCACGCACGTGGGCAACGCGATGCGCCTCTTCCACCAGCACGAGCCCGCGATCTTTGGCGTGGCGCTCGAGAGCGACATCTACGCGGAGACCATCTGCGACGGCCGTCACCTCGTGCCGGGCACGGTGCGCCTCTACGTCAAGGCCAAGGGCTGGGAGCGGCTGCTCGGCATCACGGACTCGATTATGGCCGCCGGCCTGCCGGACGGCAACTACAAGCTCGGCGTCAACGACGTGGTGGTGGAGGGCGGCGACGCCAAGCTCGCCACCACGGGCGTGCGCGCCGGCTCCACCCTCACGCAGGTCACGGCGCTGCGCAACTTCATGAAGTTCACCGGGGCGCCGGTGGAGAAGGCGGCCAAGCCGCTCTCGGAGAACCCCGCCCGCCTCTTCGGCTGGACGGACCGCGGCCGCATCGCCGTCGGCGCGCGTGCGGATCTCGTGCTCCTCGACGCCGCATATGACGTCGTCCGCACGATCGTGGGCGGACGTACCGTCTACGAGCGCTGAGGCGTCGTCCTGAGCCCCCTTTCCCGGGGCGGCCCTTCCGGGGCCGCCCCCCGCGGCCTCTGCCGCTCGCCGCGGACAAATTAGGTGAGCGGCGCGCGGCTAGAATAGGTTGGTCTGCCCGCACCGGCGCGCCCGCGCCGTCTTGGAGAGGAGCTCCCATGAGCTGGTTTGAGCCGTCCTTCGTCTATCAGGTCTATCCGCTGGGCCTCTGCGGCGCCCCCCACGAGAACGACGGCGTGCTCGAGCATCGCCTGCTCAGACTTATCGACGACGGCTGGGTCGACCACATGGCCAAGATGGGCGCCACGTGTCTCCTGCTCAACCCCGTCTTCGAGTCCGACGCCCACGGCTACGACACGCGCGACTACACCAAGGTGGACTGCCGCCTGGGCACCAACGACGATCTGCGCGCCGTGGTGGACGCGTGCCACGCCGCCGGCATCAAGGTGCTCCTGGACGGCGTGTTCAACCACGTGGGGCGCGGCTTCTGGGCGTTCCAGGACGTGCTGGCGCATCGCGGCGAGAGCCCCTACGCGGGCTGGTTCGAGATAGACTTCAACGGCAACAACTGCTTCAACGACGGCCTCTCCTACAGCTGCTGGGAGGGGGCGGTCAACCTGGTGAAGCTCAACCACTGGAACGGCGAGCTCAACGACTACCTGGCCGACGTCATCCGCGGCTGGGTGCGCGAGTTTGACATCGACGGCCTGCGCCTGGATGTGGCCTACTGCCTGGACCAGGGGTTCCTGCGCTTCCTGCGCGCCCTGGCCAACCAGATCGGCGAGGAGCGGGGGCAGAAGTTCCCGCTCGTGGGCGAGACCATGTTCGGCGACTACAACCAGTGGATGGGCGAGGACCTCTGCGACTCCGTGACCAACTACGAGGCCTACAAGGGCCTGTGGTCCTCGATGAACTCCGCTAACATGCACGAGATTGCCTACGCGCTGGAGCGCCAGAGCGGCAGCCACCCGTGGGACCTCTATGCCGGCCGTCACATGCTCGACTTTGTGGACAACCACGACGTGCCCCGCATCGCCACCAAGCTGGATGACAAGAACCAGCTGGTTCCGCTCTACGGCCTGCTCTTTGCCATGTCCGGCGTGCCGGCGGTCTACTATGGCTCGGAGTGGGGGATCGAGGGCGAGCAGCTTCCCGGCGACCACGAGCTGCGCCCCGCGCTGGACGCCCCGGAGTGGAATGCCCTCACGGACTGGATTGCCGCCCTCGCCCAGGCGCGCGCCGGCTCCGAGGCGCTCGTCTGGGGAGACTACGCGCAGCTCCAGTGCCAGCCCCAGCAGCTGGTGTTCCAACGTCGCAGCGAGGGCGAGCGCGTGATCGTGGCCATCAACGCGAGCGGCGAGCCCGCGACGGTGCACTTTGACGCCCAGTGCGGCCGCGCCGTGGACCTCATCACCGGCGAGGAGCACGACTTCGGCGGCGGCTCCGAGCTCAAGCCCTTCTCGGCCTACTACTGGCGCTGCGAGCGGTAGGGACGGTAGCCGCGCGGGCTGCCTCGCGGCGATCTTCCACCGATCAGAGGCCTCAGCCGGCACCTATGAAGTGCCGGCCGCAGCCGACGAAGGAGCTATTTCCCTAACGGTGAGGGCATCCCGACAGCGAGAGGCCCCGGGCATTCCGGAGAGAAGTTCCGCGCAGCGCACTTCTCGGCGGAACGCCCGGGGCCTCATACCTCGCGGGAGGAGACGCCCGCCCTACTGGCCCATCGACGAGGTCTCCGGCAGCGTGGAGCCGCCGTCGATGACGACCTGCGTGCCGGTGAGGTAGCTCGACTCGCTGGAGGCGAGAAACGCGCAGAGCTCGCCGCACTCCTCGGGCGTGCCGAGCCGGCCGAGGGGCACCGCCGAGGCGATGGCCGCGATGGCGCGCTCGGGGTCGTCGGGGTCTGACTGACGCGCCATGCCGTCGACGAGCGGGGTGCGCACGTAGCCGGGGCAGATGCAGTTCACGCGCACGTTCTTGGGCGCAAGCTCGCGCGCGAGGGCCTTGGTGAAGCCGACGAGCGCCGCCTTAGTGGTGGCGTAGGCGACCTCGCCGGGGTCGGCCACCATGTCGCCGGTGACCGAGCTCGTGATCACGATGGCGCCGCCCCCGGCGTCGATGATGGCGGGGGCCACGGCCTTGCAGGCGTTCCAGACGCCCTTGACGTTGATGTCGATGTGGGAGTCGCGCCAGGAGTCGTCCGCGGAGAGGAAGTCGCCGAGGACGCAGATGCCGGCGTTGCAGTCGAGCACGTCGATGCGGCCATACGCGTCGAGCGCCGCCTGGGCGAGCCGCCGGCAGTCCTCGTAGCTGGACACGTCGCAGCGCACGCCGAGCGCGTCAAAGCCCGCGTCGCGCAGCTCCTGTGCGAGCGCCATCACGTCCTCGCCCCGCGCCGCGAGCACCACCTTGGCGCCATGGCGCGCAAAGACGCGGGCGATGCCCTCGCCAATCCCCTTGGACGCCCCCGTGACGATGGCGACCTTTCCCTCAAGTTTGCCCATGCGACCTCCTTGTCCGTTGCTGCCGTGCCCTGCCTTCCATGGTGGCCGAGCGGGGGAGCTTTTTCAACGGGTGGGCGAGGCTGCGGCAGCTTGGATTCCTCCGTGCGTTGCGTTAATTGGGGTTGCGGCAGTCCGGGTCCCCCGCGCGTTGCGCCGATTGGGGTTGTGGCAATCGCTGGATCATGTCAACAGGGCGTTTCTCATCATGCGTTGCGGGAACGGGGGCTATGGCAGGCTGATTGCTGCCATAGCCCCCGTTCCCGCAACGCCGGAAGCGACGTGATTGCCACAACCCCAATTTGCGCAACAAGCGAGAAGAACCTCGAGCCCCAAGCCCCAGCCGGTAAGGGCACCCCGACAGCGAGAGGCCCCGCGATGCTTCCGAAGGACGTCTCTCGAAGAGCACGCCTGGAGGAAGCATCGCGGGGCCTCACAGCTCGCGGGAAGAGGTCCCTACTGGACCTGGGCCACCATCGCAACGTTGGTGGACGTGGTGTAGTCGCCCAGGCGCGGCGAGGTCTGCGGGTCGCCGGCCGTGATGACCACGATGTCGCCGGTGTCAACGAGCCCGTTGCGCTTGGCGGTGAGCAGCGCGTCGTAGAGCGTGCTCGAGAGGGAGCCCTGCTCGGTGGTGCGGTACGCGTAGACGCCCCAGTAGAAGCAGGTGCGGCGGATGGTCTGCTCGCGCGGCGAGGTGGCGAAGAGCGGCATCCTCGGGCGGAACGTGGAGATCAGGCGCGCGGAGCGGCCGGAGTTCGTGGGCGCGAGGATGCACTTGGCGTTCACACGGTCGGCCATCTCGAGCGCGGCAAAGCCGGTGGCGCCGTTGACGTTGCGCACGCCGCCACGGTCGAAGTACTCCTTGCGCTCCGGCAGGTACTTCTCGGTCTCCTTGCAGATCTCGGACATGGTCTTCACGGCCTCGATCGGGTACTTGCCGGCCGCGGTCTCGCCGGAGAGCATGACGCAGTCGGTGCCGTCATAGACGGCGTTGGCGACGTCGTTGACCTCGGCGCGCGTGGGGCGCGGGTTGCGCTGCATGGAGTCGAGCATCTGCGTCGCCGTGATGACCGGCTTGTAGTGCTGCTTGCACTTCTGGATGATGGTCTTCTGGATGTGCGGGACCTGCGCGGCGGGAACCTCGACGCCGAGGTCGCCGCGGGCGACCATGCAACCGTCGGATACGTGGAGGATCTCGTCGAAGTTCTTGACGCCGAGGGCGCTCTCGATCTTGGGGAAGATGAGGACGTCGGGCGCGCCCATCTCGATGCAGATCTTGCGGATCTCCTCGACGGCCTTGCCGTCGCGGATGAAGGACGCGGCGATGGCGTCGATGCCAAGCTCGCAGCCAAACATGATGTCCGCGCGGTCCTGGGCGGTCACGGACGGCAGGTTGATGTTGAGGTTGGGGAAGTTCACGCCCTTGCGCTCGCCGAGCAGGCCGCCGTTGGTGATCTTGCAGGTGATGTCGGTGCCCTCGACGCTCAGGACCTCAAGGCCGATGAGGCCGTCGTCGATGAGGATGACCGTGCCCTCCTCGACCTCGGAGGGGAGCGGCTTGTAGTCGAGCGAGAAGCGCTCGGCGGTGCCGACGACGTCGTCATCGGTGGTCACGATGCAGGTCTTGCCGGTCTCCAGCTGGACCTTCTCGCCGTCCTTGAGCAGGCCGGTGCGGACCTCGGGGCCCTTGGTGTCGAGCATGATGGCCACGGGGATGGAGAGCTCGCGCGAGAGGGCACGGACGCGCTCGATGTTCTTGCGGTGGTACTCGTGGCTGCCGTGGGAGAAGTTGAAGCGCGCGACGTTCATGCCGTGGAGGATGAGCTGGCGCAGCACCTCCTCGTCCTCGGTCGCGGGTCCCATCGTGCAGACGATCTTGGTCTTCTTCTTGTTGAACGCCATGTGTACCTCTCTCTTGTAATGTGCGGTGGCCTGAGCCAGCTGACCGATGTTAGCAGACGACGCTGCGCTCTACGAAGTCGGTGCCGTTGGCGTACGCCCGCGCGTTGTCGAGCGTGACGCGCGCGATCTCGGCGAGTGCCTCGTGGGTGAAGAACGCCTGGTGGCTTGTCATGACGACGTTGGGGAAGGAGCAGAGGCGCGCGGTGACGGAGTCAATGACCTGACCAGCGCGGTTCTGGTAGACGTTGGGGCCCTCCTCGTCATAGACGTCGATGCCGGCGGCGCCGATCTTGCCGGAGAGGATGCCGCGGATGAGCGCCTGCGTGTCCACGAGCCCGCCGCGGCCGGTGTTCACGAAAATCACACCATCCTTCATCTTGGCGATGGACTCGTCGTTGATCATGTGGCGGCTCTCCTCGTTCAGGAAGGCGTGGAGGGAGATGAGGTCGCTTCGACGGTAGAGCTCGTCGTAGTCAACGTACTCGTCGACCACGCGCTCCTCGTCCACGAGCTTCTGGTTGGGGTAGAGGTCGGAGCCCAGGACCTTCATGCCAAAGCCCTTGCAGATGCGGCAGAGGGCGGCGCCGATGCGGCCGGTGCCGATGATGCCGGCGGTCTTGCCGTGCAGGGTGTTGCCCACGAGGCCGTCGAGGGAGAAGTCGTTCTCGCGGACGCGGATATAGCCCTTGCAGATGCGGCGGTTGGCGGCCAGGGCGAGCGCCATGGCGTGCTCCGCGATGGCCTCGGGGGAGTAGGCGGGGACGCGCGTGACCTTCATGCCGAGGTCCTTGGCCACGGCCACGTTGACGGCGTCGAAGCCGGCGCAGCGCATGAGGAGGAGCTTCACGCCAAAGCCGGCCAGGATCTCGAGCGTCATGGCGCCGCAGTCGGCGTTGACGAAGGCGCAGACGGCGTCGTAGCCCTTGGCGAGGGCGGCCGTCATGGGCGTGAGGTTGGTCTCGGTGAAGTCGATCTTGAGCTCGGGGTAGTCCTTGAGCTCCTTGGTGAAGGAGGCGCGGTCGTAGCTTGCCGTTCCATAGAAGAGGATGTTCATGGCTGGTCCTTTCATGGTGCGCCTGCACGCACGGACTTTATCCTACGTTCCCACAGTTTAGTACACGCAAGCATCGTGTAAGCCGTGTGTTTGTCGCTTTGGGGAACGTTCTCACACTCTTGACGCGCCCGCGCGCCAGGGCGCGCGTCACGAGCGCAGCAGGCGCCATGCGACAGGAGGGACGGAGGAGTGTCGCCGCTCCGTGAGTAGTATTGATGTGTCACGAGGACGGAGCGGCGACACTCCTCCGTTCCTCCTGCCACGCAAGGAGGTGAGGAGATGCTGGTGACGCGCGACGGCGCGGTCATGCTCGCCGCGACGTTTTGCTACCTCGCGAGCACCATGCTCGCAAACCCGCTCGTCGCGGGCTTTGCCGGGACGCTCGGCGCCACCGCGGCCATGATGGGCGTCCTCACCGCCCTCATGAACGCGTGCTCGCTCGTGGTGCGCCCCGTCGCAGGCAACCTCGCCGACCGCCTTCCCAAGCGCCGCCTCGCCGCCGCGGGCGCGGTCCTCATGCTCGTGACCGCGGTGGGGCAGGCCCTGGCGCCGAGCACCGTCCTTCTCGCCGCCATGCGGCTTGCCAACGGGGCGGGCTACTCGCTCTGCTCGGTGTGCATGTCCACGTGGTTTGCCATGACGCTCCCACCCGCGCGGCTGGGGCAGGGCATGGGGATCTTCGGCCTCATGAACGCCCTCGGCATGGCGGTGGGGCCAGCCCTCGGAATTGCCGTCTCCGACGCGCTGGGCTATCGTCTCGCGCTCGGCGTCTCGGCTGCGTTCGCGGCGCTCGCGCTCGTGGGGATCCTCCTCGTGCGCGGCGAGGCGCCCGCACGCGGCGAGAAGGGCGAGAAGGACGCGCAGGGCGAGAAGGACGCGCGCCCCGCGCCGCGCCTGCGCCTGCTCGACCGCCGTGCGGTCCCGGCCGCCGTCGTGGTGGCGCTCTTCACGATCCCGTATATGGCCACGCAGTCGTTTCTCGTGAGCTATGCGGAGGCGCGCGGGCTCGATGTCCCCACGGGTGCGTTCTTCACGGTCTACGCCGCCGCGCTCATGGCGCTGCGCGTCCTTCTCGGCCGCGCGTTCGACCGCGTGGGGTTTGTGCCCTTCGTGGTGGCGTCGGGGGCGTCCTCCGTGGCGTCGCTCGTCCTTCTCGCCACCATGGACGGCCCCGCGGGGCTTTTGCTCGCGGCGCCCCTCATGGCCGGCGGCTACGGCGTCATGTGCTCGGTCTGCCAGTCCACGGCCGTGCGCGCGGTGGGGGCCGAGCGCGTGGGGCTTGCCAACAGCACCTACTACATGGGGTTCGACGTGGGCATGACGCTCGGCCCCGTGATTGGCGGGGCGCTCTTTGGCGCGGTCGACCTCGCCTGGTTCTTCCCGGCGCTCACGCTGGCGGCTCCCGCGGCCGTCGCCGTTGCCGCGCTGTCCGCCGCGGCGGGCCGTGACCGCCGGGCGAGCAAAAGGAACAGGGAAATGTAAGCCGCGCGTCGGGTAGAATAGGCCTCGTGTTTTTTGTCCACGCGTCCGGCATGGCAGCCTTGATGGGCCCTTGCCCCTTCCTGGGGAATTATGATCGGGCATCAATCTGCCGGGCGCCTACTTCCCAGGAGGGGAACTGAATGAAGGAGTACCTAGAGTCCAAGGACAAGGTCCTGGGCGAGCTCTCCTCGAGCGAGGAGAGCGGCCTCACTGCGGCGGAGGCCTCGAGCCGCCTGTCGCAGTACGGGCCCAACGAGCTTGAGAAGGAGGAGAAGACCCCGCTCTGGAAGCGCTTCTTCGAGCAGATGGCCGACCCGATGGTCATCATGCTCATTGTGGCGGCCGTCATCTCCGCCGTGACCGGCATGGTCCAGGGCGAGCCCGAGTGGGCGGACGTCATCATCATCATGGCGGTCGTCATCATCAACTCCGTGCTCGGCGTGGTCCAGGAGGCCAAGTCCGAGCAGGCCCTCGAGGCGCTGCAGCAGATGAGCGCCGCGCAGTCCAAGGTCATCCGCGACGGCAAGATGGAGCACCTGCCGTCCGCCGAGCTCGTGCCCGGCGACATCGTGCTCCTTGAGGCCGGCGACTCCGTGCCCGCGGACTGCCGCATCCTCGAGAGCGCCTCGATGAAGATCGAGGAGGCCGCCCTCACCGGCGAGTCCGTCCCGGTGGAGAAGCATGTCGAGGCCATCGCGCTGGCCGCCGGCGCCGACGACGTGCCCCTGGGCGACCGCAAGAACATGTGCTACATGGGCTCCACCGTGGTCTACGGCCGCGGCAAGGCCGTCGTGGCGGGCACCGGCATGAAGACCGAGATGGGCAAGATCGCCGGCGCCCTCACCACCGCCAAGAAGGAGCTCACGCCGCTCCAGATGAAGCTCAACGAGCTCTCCGGCATCCTCACCAAGCTGGTCCTGGCCATCTGCGTGATCATCTTTGCGGTGGACATCGTGCGCCACTTCGGCGAGCTGGGCTCCCACCCCGAGATGATCCTCGACACCTTCATGGTGGCCGTCTCCCTGGCCGTGGCCGCCATCCCCGAGGGCCTCGTGGCCGTGGTTACCATCGTGCTCTCCATGGGCGTGACCAAGATGGCCAAGCGCCAGGCCATCATCCGCAAGATGACCGCCGTGGAGACGCTGGGCTGCACGCAGGTCATCTGCTCGGACAAGACCGGTACGCTCACCCAGAACAAGATGACCGTTGTGAAGCACGTGGCCGCCGCGCCCGAGGAGAAGCTGCTCGCCGGCATGGCCCTCTGCTCCGACGCCAAGTGGGATGCCGAGAAGGGCGAGTCCCAGGGCGAGCCCACCGAGGCCGCGCTGGTCAACGACGCCGCCAAGGCGGGCATGACCGGGCTCGACGTGGAGCACCCGCGCGTGGGCGAGGCCCCGTTCGACTCCAGCCGCAAGATGATGTCCGTGGTGGTCGAGGAGGCCGACGGCTCCTACGAGCAGTACACCAAGGGCGCCCCCGACGTGGTCCTGGGCCTGTGCACCAAGGTCTATGACGGCGAGAAGGTCGTCCCGATGACCGAGGCGCGCCGCGCCGAGCTGCTCGCCGCCAACAAGGCGATGGCCGACGAGGCCCTGCGCGTGCTCGCGCTGGCGAGCCGTACCTGGGACGCCGTGCCCGCCGACTGCTCGCCCGAGGCGCTCGAGCACGACCTCACCTTCTGCGGCCTCTCCGGCATGATCGACCCCGAGCGCCCCGAGGTGGCCGCGGCCATCAGCGAGGCCCAGGGCGCCGGCGTGCGCACCGTCATGATCACGGGCGACCACATCGACACCGCCTTCGCCATCGCCAAGAACCTCGGCATCGCGTCCGACCGCAGCCAGGCCATCACCGGCGCCGAGCTCGACAAGATGTCCGAGGACGAGCTCGACCGCAACATCGAGCGCTACTGCGTCTACGCGCGCGTCCAGCCCGAGCACAAGACGCGCATCGTCGAGGCGTGGAAGTCCAAGAACAAGATCGTGGCCATGACCGGTGACGGCGTGAACGACGCGCCCTCCATCAAGCGCGCCGACATCGGCGTGGGCATGGGCATCACCGGCACCGACGTCACCAAGAACGTGGCCGACATGGTCCTTGCGGACGACAACTTCGCCACGATCATCAGCGCGGTCGAGGAGGGCCGCCGGATCTACGACAACATCCGCAAGGTCATCCAGTTCCTGCTCTCGGCCAACATCGCCGAGGTGCTCTCGGTCTTTGTTGCCACCCTCGTGGGCTTCACGATCTTCCAGCCGGTGCAGCTGCTCTGGATCAACCTCATCACGGACTGCTTCCCGGCGCTCGCGCTCGGCATGGAGGACGCCGAGGGTAACGTCATGAAGCGCAAGCCGCGCAACGCCTCCGACGGCGTCTTCGCGGGCGGCATGGGCCTCGACATCGCGGTCCAGGGCGTCATCATCACGGTGCTCGTGCTGGCGAGCTTCTTCGTGGGCGTCTACTTTGACATGGGCTACATCGACATCGCGGACATGATCGCCGGCACCGCCGACGAAGAGGGCGTCACCATGGCGTTCATCACGCTGTCCATGGTGGAGATCTTCCACTGCTTCAACATGCGCAGCCGCCGCGCGTCGCTCTTCTCCATGAAGAAGCAGAACAAGTGGCTGTGGGGCGCCGCCCTGCTGGCCCTCATCCTCACCGTCGTGGTGGTGGAGGTGCCGTTCCTGGCCGAGATGTTCGGCTTCATGGAGCTGCCGATCGAGGCGCTTGCCTGGGCCATCGGCCTGGCGTTCCTGATCATCCCGATCATGGAGGTCTACAAGGCCGTCATGCGCGGCATCGAGAAGAACCAGTAGTCCTTCTCAGCATGCGCGCGTCCGCGGGGACGGGGCTTCGGCCCCGTCCCCGTTTTCTGTGGTCCGGGCCCGGCTCGGGCGGGTCGTCTCCGCGGCCCGACCCGCCCGTTCTTCTCGCCTGGCGGTCCGCCTAGGTAATTCAGGTATTTAGCACATGGAAAACCATGTAGTAACTCGGGTCAAATGTCGGAAATGGCCCTTCCGAGGCGGGTTGCTACATGGTTTTGAAGTAGGTAAATCATCGAACTACCTTCGTGAGGTCCGGACTGACCGCCAAGCCCGTCTGTGTTAGAGTGTCCTCAGGCGACCCCCATCGCTCCCAAGCGAGGGGAGTGGTATGCCGGTCATCCTTTCTCACAGCTCTGCCCTTGAGCTCCTGCGCGCCGTTCCGCCGCAGGTGAGGATGTATCCGCACGTGGCGGAGCCGCTGCGGCTTGCGGACATCTCAACCGATTCCCGAGAGCTCCGCTCACTCGACGTGCGCTCGTTTGGCATCCGAAGGGATCCCGTCCACGTTCTCGTGTCGAGGTCCGCACGTGAGATTCAGTCATCCGGCGTGAAGACGCATCACTTCGGCCTCGCCGTCATGCCGGGCGGCCTGCTACTGGAGCTCTCCCCGGGTGTGTATGCCGCCGGGCCCGAGCTCTGCTTCATTCAGATGGCGCGGAAGTCCTCCCCCGTGGGCGCCGTCGTGCTGGGCTGCGAGCTCTGCGGCCGATACTCGCACTTCTCTGAGATGGTCTCCGGATACTACGAGCGCCCGCCGCTCACGTCCGTCGAGAAGATCGGGGAGGCCGTGAGCGCCCTTCCCGGGCTCTATGGCGTCAGCCGGGCGCGCGAGGCCCTGCGCTGGGTGCGTGACGGCGCCCGCTCGCCGATGGAGACGGCGCTGTCGGCGGAGCTCTTCCTGCCCGGGCGGCACAAGGGCCTCGCCTTCGTGAGGCCCGAGCTCAACTACGAGGTGCCGCTCGACGAGGCCGCGGCGATCATCACGGGGACGAAGAGCTGCTCGATAGACGTTGCCTGGCCGGGCGTTCGTCGCGGCGTGGAGTACGACAGCCTGGAGTTTCACCTCGATCCCGAGAAGGACCTGCGTCGCAAGGAGGCGCTCGAGCACATGGGATGGACGATAAACACCATCAAGCTCGACCAGATGGCAGACCATGCGGCCCTCATGCGCGCGGTCGCGCTCTTCGAGGGTGCCGTCCCGCGCCAGCCGGGCGGTCCCGCCTCTGAGGAGGAGGTGGCGGAGCTGCACCAGCGGCTCCTGCGCGCAACGCGGTGCGGGATGGGGCTCGAGCGGGCGCTCTTTGGCGTGCCGGTTTCGCACGGCGCGGTGAGGGTGCACGTGTAGGGCCTGGCGGCACGCGGTTGCAGGGAGTCAGAAGGCAGTTCTCCCTGGCGGGGGCTTGACGGAGACCTCCGTTCCTACGCCACGCCCGCGAGACCGAGGGCCATGCCCAGCAGCGACACCGCGATCGGCAGCAGCGCGCACGAGACGAGCACGTAGCGGTACGTGTCACGGACCTCGGTCTTGGCGGCCTGGTTTGCGGCGAGCATCGCCGAGGTGTGGGGCAGCAGCGTGGCCGGCCCCACGGACGCCATGCAGAGCACGCGGTGCATCATCGCCGGGTCGAGTCCGGTGGCCAGCAGCGTCTGCGCCATGCTGCCGAGGTAGATGTTGAGCGCCCCGATGGCCGAGCCCGTGATGCCGGCGATGGCGAAGATCGTGATGAAGCCCTGCCAGAGGGGGTTCAGGCTCGTGGACATGAGCGCCTCGATGATGCCCTGGTAGGCGGGCGATGCTACCACCACGCCGCCAAAGCCCATGATGGCCGCAACGGAGACGAGCGAGCTCAGGCCGCTCGTGCAGGACTCGCCGATGGCGCGCCTGACGTTTTCGATCCGCCCGCGGTAGAGCAGGCACGACGCGATCACCGAGGCGAGCATCGAGACGGCCACGGCGTCGGTGGCCTGCATGCCCGCCGCACGCTGCAGCACGAAGACCAGCACGACGAGAAGCGCAATCGGCGCGAAGCACGCCCAGACGGGCGGGGTGTCGGCATCGTCCGGACGGGCGAGCGCCTCCCCGGGGCTGGGGGAGAAGTGCTCCCCGCGCCTGCGGCAGCGTCCGATCTCCCACTGCAGGTAGGCGTAGGAGAGCGCGAACATCACCACGGAGCAGATGACGCCGAGAAGCGCGCCCGCGTAGGCGTCCGTCCCGAGGAAGCTCGCGGGGATGAGGTTCTGCGTGGAGGGGATGCCCGGCATCATGACCATGCCGAGCGTGGCGGGGCAGACCATGATGGCGGCCACGACGAGCTTCTTGGGGATGTCCGCGCGCTCGAAGAGCTCGGCCGCGATGGGGTAGACCGAGAACGCGATGATGAACGCGCTGATGCCGCCGTAGGAGAGCACGAGGCCGGTGACCATGATCACGAGCAGCACGTGCTTCTCGCCCACGAGGCGCAGCATGCTGCTGGCGATGCCCGCCGAGGCCCCGGAGTCGCCCATGACGCGCCCGAAGACGGACCCGAGGGCGAAGAGCAGGAACCAGCTGCCCGCGAAGGCCGCCATGTCGCCCATGTAGCTCTCGTTGATGGCGGAAAGGACGTCCATCCCGTTGGCGAGGATGACGATGAGCGAGGCGACGAGCGAGACCACCACCATGTGCCAGCCGCGCCAGATGAGGGCGACGATGGCGATGACGGCGAGGACGAGTCCGGCGATGCCGAGCATGGGGGCTCCAATCCGCTGGGCCTTCCGAGGCGGTGTCAGTGTATGCCGCCCGCGGCGTCGACGCCTCGTCGACGACGTATCGTCGCTGACGCGTTACATGCCAGAAGCGGCGCGATAACAACGGGGGCGTCCCGCGTCAGCCTGGCGCTATACTGGCTGCGGACAGGACGACGGAAGGGCGCGCGTGGCACGACGGTCACCCAAATCATCCAAGAGAAGGCGCGGGAGCGGCGCGACGGCAGGTGCTCCCTCGCTGCCGACGCTCTCCTCCCTGACCGAGCTTCCCGCCTTCGGCGAGCTCTCCTGCTCCGAGCGCCAGCGCTCCGCCTTCGGCGCCGCCCGGGACCGGGCCGTGGCGGCGGGGGCCGAGAAGGACGAGCTCGTCATGGGCTGCGTCGTGCGCCTTGACCGGGGCTTTCCCGCCGTGCTCTGCGAGGACGCCGTCTTTCGTGCCGAGTTCTCGGCGCGGCTTACCAAGGGCGGGCTCGCGGGAAGGGCGGAGTCCCGCGCCGCGGTGGGGGACTGGGTCTGCGCACGACGGCCGCACGGCCACGACATGGGCCTCATCGAGGAGATCCTCCCGCGCGAGAGCGACATCGCCCGCTGGCGCGGCGGCGCGCGGGGCGAGCGCCAGACGCTTGCCGCCAACGTCGACCTCGTGCTGGTGGTGCAGCAGCTCGGCGAGCGACCCGTGTCCTGCGAGCGGCTCGCCCGCTCGGCGGTGATCGCGCGCGACTGCGGCGCCGATGTCGCCGTCGTGCTCACGAAGGCGGACCGTGCCTCGGACGACGTCCTCGCGCGTGACGTCGCGGCCGTGCGCGAGGTGCTCGGGGAGGCGTGCCCGCTCGCGCTCACGTCCTCGACCGAGCGGGAAGACGAGGTCGGGCGCGTTTCTGCGTGCGCGCGGGCACTGGGCGTGCCCTGGGGGGTCGACGCCGTGCGGTCGCTCGTTCCGGGGGGCGTGGTGGCAATCGTGCTGGGGGAGTCCGGCGCGGGCAAGTCCACGCTGCTCAACGCCCTTCTCGGCCGCGAGGTGCTGGAGACGGGCGCCGTGCGCGCCGCAGACGACATGGGGCGCCACACCACGGTCGCGCGCCGGATGGTGTCGCTCCCGGGCGCGGGCGTGATCGTCGACGAGCCAGGCCTCAGGAGCCTTCCGATAGTGGGCCACGAGCGCGGACTCGCCATGGTCTTCCCCGAGGTCTCCGAGGCCGCCCAAGGCTGTCGCTTCCGCGACTGTACCCACACCCACGAGCCGGGGTGCGAGGTGCTGGCGAGGCGGGACGTCGGGGAGATCCTGCCGGCCCGCGCCGAGACCTACGTGGCGCTTGCCGCCGAGATGCGCGAGAGCGCGGCCTCGCTCGACCCGGACGTCGTGCTGTAGGGGGCCGGGCGCTGGGGGCCGCGTGCGCTGGGTGGCCGCGTGCTTAAGGATTGCGGGTTGATGCCCCTCCGGCCCCCGGATTCGTTAGAAAACGGGGCGCGTTGCATGAATCCGCCCTCGTGGGCGCCCGTGGGACGCGCGTGCCGGCGCGCCGCGGCCCGTCCCGATGCGTCGCCTTTTGCATTTTCCCTGATGGCGGTTTTTCGGATGCTGTCCGGTACGGCCTTTGAGCGCGGCGGGGGCTGCAACGAGCCCGACTTTATAACGCGGCGGTGGCCCTCTGGTGCAATCACCCCTCCTTCCTAAGCGCCGCGCGGCGAGAAGAACGGCGATGTGGACAAGATTTGGACCGATTGCGCACGCCCTGTGGAGGCGATTTTTTGCACGTCGGTTCGAATAACTTATGTCAACCAAACTGCGCTGCGGATTGATGCCGTTCGGTCGGCGTGCGGTCAGCGAGCGGTATGGCTCCGGGGGCGGTTTTCCCGAAAGAGGGCCCGAGCGGGGGCCCACGGGGCGGAGAATCCCCCTCACACGTCTTCAGGGGCATGGAAGGGGGTTCGGATGAGGCGGCGGTTCAGGTTGGTGGTCTCGGGCGCCTGCGCGCTGGCGGCGGCGCTGGTCTGCGGTCTCTACGGTCAGCACGTCCGCGACGAGGCCGAGCGCGTGCGGACGGAGGCGTTCGAGCGCTACGGGGGAGAGGTCGTGAGCCTGCTCGTGGCCCCGGATGGGCTCGAGGTGGGGGAGGTCGTCGACGGGCAGAACGTCGTCGAGAGGGACTGGCTCGCCGACCTCGCACCGGAGGGCGCCGTCGTCGGGATCGACTCGGTGATTGGCGAGGAGGTGACCGTTCCGGCGGCGGCCGGGGCGCCGCTCACCAACCTCAACTTCCGCGACAGCGAGGATGCCATCGACGTCCCCTCGGGGCGCGTGGCCCTGTCGATTCCGGTGACGGAGGACTTGGGCCTGCCCGCGTCCGCCGCCGAGGGCACCACCCTCGCCGCCTATGAGGTCACCGACTCGGGGGTGAGCCTCCTCGCGGCCGACCTCACCGTGCTGTGCTCCCCCGCGGAGCGCTCCTCCGTGGGCTCGCGCGGCGCGGTCACGCTTGCGGTGTCACCCGGGAGCGTGGCGAGCGTTCTCGCCTCGAGCGCCGAGGGAAGCCTGCGCCTCGCGCTTCCCGCCGATGACGCGGAGGGGCTCGAGACCGGGGCGGAGGTCGTGCAGCCGGATTCCGCGGCGGCGCCGGCCGAGGGGGCGGCGGAGCAGAAGGCGCCTGACGGGGGAGGGGATGTCGCGTGAGCGAGTGGGTCGCGGTGTGCGGCGAGAAGGACTACGAGCTGATGGGGCGCGTCGCGCGCTCCCTCGACGCCTCGGCGGAGGTCGAGCTCGTCGGGACGCCGGATGCCCTGAGGAGGATGGTGTTCGAGGCGGCCCCCGGCGAGCTGGGCGTGATTGTGGGGCAGGTCGACGGCGGCGTCTCTGACGTGAACCTCGCAGCGGCGGTCGCGCACGACGGGAACGCCCGTCGGGTGGTGCTCGCGCGTCACGGGGTCTCTGGCTCGCTTCGCTCCCGCGCGGCGCGCGCGGGAATAGACGACGTGGTTGACCTCGACGAGGGCGGAGGCGGCCCGGGCGCGGGATCTCCCGGGAGCGATGGGGGTCGCTCGGTCGGGGAACCCGAGAGGGTGCCCGGGCCGTCTCCCGGGCGGGACGGTGCGGCCGTGCTGACGTTTTGCTCCGGGCGCGGGGGCGTGGGGAAGACCTCCGTCGTGGCGGCCGCCGCCGCGCAGGCACAGCGGTGGGGCATGCGGGTGCGCGCCCTCGACCTGGACCTCTCCTGCGGAAACCTATTCAGCTGCTTCGGCCTGCCGCGAGGGACGGACCTCGCCCGCCTGGCCGAGGTCGTGGGCCACGAGGGCGCGGGGCCCGAGGCAAGCGTTGCGGTGACGCCCCTGCTGGGGCTTGCGGGGCCGTGCGAGAGGCCGGAGTCCGCAGAGCTCGTCTCGCCCCGCGTCACGGAGATCGTCTCCGCGCTCGCACGGGAGTGCGACCTCCTGCTCGTTGACACGTCTGCGACGTTCACCGACGCGGTGGCGCAGGCGGCCCAGCTCGCGGACCGGCTCGTCATCGTCTCGGACGACCGCCCGGGCACGACGGCGGCGCTCGCGCGCGTCGGGAGCCTTGCGGTGCGGCTCGGGGTCGCCCGCACGCGCGTGGCACGCCTCGAGAACCGGGCGAGCCCCCGGCGCGGGCCGGACCTCGCCCTGGCGCGGGCGGAGGTCGGGCTCGAGGTGGCTCGGGTATATCGCGCGTTTGACGGGGGAGACGAGGTCGCGGACCTTCTCGCCGAGGGACTTGCACTCGAGCTTCCCGAGTCGGGCGGGCCCTTCGCGGAGTCGGTGGCCATCTCGCTTGCGCAGCTCCTCGCGGAGCTCGGGAGGCTCCCGGAGTGCGAGGACGCCGCCCGCGCCGCCGAGGGGTCGACGGCGCGCCGCAGGCCCGCCCTGTTTGGGCTGAGAAGGGAGGCGAGATAGATGTCGCTGCTCGAGAGGGTGCGGGAGGCGGAGTCCGCCCAGGGCACGGGCGAGCCCCGCGGGCAGGACCTGAGGGCTGCCCGCGAGCAGCTCAAGGCGGCGCTCGTCGAGAGGCTCGGCCTCGCCATCATCGCCGGCATGCTCTCCCACGAGGATCCGGGGAGGGCGCGCGCGGAGCTGGGCGTGGCGCTCGAGGCGATTCTCAACACGCGGGGGTTCGGGTCGCTGGGCCCCGACGAGCGGACGCTTCTCTCCCGCCAGATCCTGGACGAGGTCTGCGGTCTCGGGCCCATACAGCCGCTGCTCGAGGACGACGGGATAACCGAGGTCATGATCAACGGGTGCGACGCGCTGTTCTACGAGCGTGACGGAGAGCTTCACGCCGCGGACACCGTCTTTGACTCCCCCGAGCAGATCATGATCGTCCTGGACCGGATTCTCGCCCCGCTGGGAAGGCGCCTCGATCGGTCGAGCCCCCTCGTGAGCGCCCGCCTCGCCAACGGCGACCGCGTGAACGCGGTTGCGGCGCCCATCGCAATCGACGGGCCGGCCGTCACCATTCGCAAGTTCTCCGATCGCATTCGCACGCTCGCGCGCTTGGTGGAGCTGGGCTCTCTGCCCGGATGGTACGCGACGCTCCTCACGTGGGCCGTGAGGGCCCGCTCCTCGGTGGCCGTCGCCGGCGGCACGGGATCGGGCAAGACGACGCTGCTCAACGCGCTCTCATGCGAGATACCGCCCGGCGAGAGGATCGTCACCATCGAGGACTCGGCGGAGCTGCGCTTTGACGCCCACCCCAACGTGGTGCGCCTCGAGGCGAGGGACGCCTCGATCGAGGGTTCGGGCGAGGTGACGATCAGGGACCTCGTGAAAAACGCGCTGCGCATGCGGCCCGACCGCATCGTCGTGGGGGAGGTCCGCGGCGAGGAGTGCGTGGACATGCTGAACGCGCTCAACACGGGGCACGACGGCTCGCTCACCACGCTCCACGCCGGCAGTGCCGAGGAGGCGGTCCTGCGCCTCATCCTCATGGCGCGGTTTGGGATGGACCTGCCGACGGCCCTCATCGAGGAGCAGATCGCCACCGCCATCGACCTCATCGTCATGATGTGCCGCCTTGCGGACGGCAGGCGCGTCGTGACGTCCATGACGGAGGTGTCGCGCGGGCCGGACGGGCGCGCCCTCCTGGAGGAGTGCGTCTCCTTCGAGCGGGCGGATCGGTCGTGGAGGGTCGTCCGGGAGCCGTCGTTCGTGGGACGAGCCGTCGGGAACGGCGTGCTCGACGAGGGGGAGGTGAGCCGATGGAGGGACTGCTTGTCGCGGTCGTCGCGCTGATGACGTTCGCGGGGGTGCTCGCCCTGGTGCCCGGAGGGGCCGAGGGCGGCGCGTGGCAGACGGAGCGCCTCGCTCGCCTGGCCAGCCACCGAGCCGTGAGGGCCCTGCGGCGCGCGGGGGAGTCATCGCCGATTGCCGCGCTGCTCGAGACGGGGGTGGGGCGTAGGCTTGCGATGGAGGCGGCCTCGTCTCCCGCCATGGCGGCGCTCGAGATCGGCCCCGAGGCGGCGCTCGCCGCGCTGCTGTGCGCCGGCGCGCTCCTCTGCTCGATCTTCGGGGTTCTGCTGGCATCCCCGCTCGCGTGCCCCGTGATGGGGATCGTGCTCGTCGGCCTCGTCGTGTCGCGCGACGCCGCAAGGGGAAGGCGCCTCAGGCGCGAGGTCGTCGACGCCATGCCGGGCATCTACCGGACGCTCTCGGTTGCGATGGGCTCGGGGCAGACGCTCGCGCAGGCGGTCGAGTACGTGGGGACGCACGAGCGTGGCCCTGCGTCGACGGCGTTTGCCCGGATGTCGCTGCGCCTTCGCTGCGGGATGGGCACCGAGGAGGCCGTTGAGGCGCTCTCGGGAGAGCTGGACGTGCCGGGCGCCGAGCTGCTCGCGACCGCGCTCGTCATCTCACACAGGACGGGCAGCCCCCTGCGCGACCTGCTGCTCAGGTCGGCACGCCTCGCCGAGCGCCAGGGCGAGTTTGAGCGGTTGCTCTCGGTGAAGACCGCCCAGGTGCGCCTCTCCGTGAGAATCGTCTGCCTGCTGCCCGCGATCATGGTGGGTGCGCTGACGCTGCTCTCCCCGGACTTCCAGAGGGGCCTTCTCACCCCGGCGGGCATCGGGTGCGTCTGTGCCGCGGCGGCGCTCGACGGGCTCGCGCTGGCAATCATCCGCCGGATGATGCGGGAGGTGATGTGATGTCCCCCGAGGACCTCGGCGCCCCCCTGGCCGCCTTCGTGCTCTGCGGTGCCGCCGCGCTCGCGCTCCCGGACGCGCCCGCGCCGCGGCGGGGGCGGCAGGCGCCTCGGCTGCTCGCATGGGCGAGCGATCTTGTGGGCTCGATGCCTCCCGTGCGCCGGGCCCGCCTGGCCGGCGCGGCCGCGAGGAGGAGGGCGGAGTGCCTCTCCGAGCTGCCTGTCCTTCTCGACGTGGTGACGCTTGGCCTCTCGGCCGGGCTCTCCTTCGACTCGTCGCTGGGGCTGTACTGCGAGCGGTGTGAGAACGAGCTCGCCCGCTCGCTCGAGGAGGCGATGCTCGGCTGGCACATCGGGGTGAGCGGGAGGGAGGAGGCGCTGCTCTCGCTCGCGGAGAGGCTCGACCTCGCCCCGCTCAGGCGCTTTGCGACGGTCGTGGGGGAGTCGCTCGCCTTCGGGACGCCGCTCGCCGGGGCCCTCGAGCGGCAGGCGCAGGCGATGCGCGACGAGCAGCGCTCGCAGGTGGAGGAGGAGATAGAGAAGGTTCCGGTGAAGATGCTCGTCCCGCTGGGGACGCTCATCGTCCCCGCGATGTTCCTGGCGATTCTGGGCCCGCTGCTCGGGTCCGCAACGGTTGTCGGCTAGGGCGAAGGCCCGTTCGAGAGAGGAGAAGGACATGGCTGAGAAGGCGCTCATGAGAGGCGTTGCCACCCGCGTGCGCGCGCTCGCGCGCGACGAGGAGGGCCAGGGGACGACCGAGTACGCGATCCTGGTGGGGGTGCTCGTCGTTTTGGCCATCGTTGCGATCATCGCGTTCAGGGACCGGGTGGCGGAGCTGTGGGACGCCATCGCAAACGGCATCAACTCGCTGTGAGGAGCCTTCGTCTCGGCGAGGCCCTCGCCCTCGTCGCCTTTGCGTGCGTGCTGGTGGCGACGGCCCTGCTGTGGGGAGGGGCGGGCGGCCCGTCGGGAAAGGGCGACGCCGTGGGCGTGGGCGCCCCGGGGGTCGACGAGGGGGCGTCGGGCATGGGGGCGGCCGTCCCGGCAGGGGCCGAGGTGACGGAATACGAGAGCGGTCGGTCGGTCGTGGACGAGGGCGCGGGCGTGCTGGAGAGGTATGAGGCGCGCGGCGACTGCGTCCTCGCCCACGCCGGGTACATCGATCTTTCGGGGAGGGCGTGGGCATGCGTCGTGCGCGGAGGGGGATGGGTGGAGATATGCGTGGTTCGCGAGGGGCCCTCCGGAGGGTGCTCGGTCACCTCGTGGCACATGGACGCGGGCGACGTCGCGGGCGGGACGTGATGGGGCCTGGTCGCTCGGGTCAGTCGACCCTCGAGTACCTGCTCGTCCTTCTCGGCTTCATGGCGATGATCGCCGCCCTCGCGCTCGTCTGGCACGCGGCGCGCGACGGGAGGCTGCTCGCGCTTGCCACGGGCGCGGCGTCACACGGCTCGGGGCAGGGGGCCGCGGCGCTCCTCAAAGACGTGGCGGCGTTCTGAGATGGGCGCGGCGTTCTCAAGGAGCGGCCAGTCGACCGTCGAGGCGGCCCTGCTCATTCCCGTGGTGCTCACGATCGTCGCGCTGCTCGTGCAGCCGGCGTGCGTTCTCTACACGAGGTCGGTGATGGCGGCGACCGCCCACGAGCTCGCCCGCGTGGTCGCGACGGGCCGGGGGTCTGCCGAGGACGTGCGCTCGTACGCCCTGAGGAGGCTTGCGGCCGTCCCCGAGGTGCCGATGTTCCATGAGGGCGGGCCCGACGCCTGGGAGGTAAGCGCCGAGGGACCAGATGACGCGGGGCGCGTGAGCGTGTCGATCGAGGGGCGCGTGCGGCCCCTGCCGCTCCTGGGCGCGATCGTCTCCGCCCTGGGGACGGCGGAGGGGGATGTGGTGCTCGTGCGGGTGGAGGCGGACTGCGACCTGCGCGCGAGCTGGATTGGGGGAAGCTATGGCGAATGGGTTGGCATCTGGGGATGAGCTGCGCCCGCGCGGCGCGACCGTCCTCTCGCTCTTCAGGGACGACGAAGGCGGCTTCACGACCGTCGCGGTCGCCGTCGCCCTCGTCCTGAGCCTCTCACTCGTGTTCAGCGCCGCTGGCGCGACGTGGGTGGCGGGCCGCTCCTCCGAGGTGCAGCGCGTCGCGGACGCCTGCGCCCTTGCGGGGGAGAATGCGGTGGCGGGCTTCTCGACGGTGGTCCAGGTGGTCGACGCGTGCGTGCTCAGCATGGGCCTCACGGGCGTCATCGTGCTCGGCGCGGGGCTCGTGGTCTCGTGCGTGCCCGGGCTCTCCGCCATCGGGGCCGAGGTCACGTCGGCGGGCGGCAGGATACTGGAGGCGCGCAGGTCGTTCGCGTCGAGCGCGGGGGAGGGGATCGAGCGGCTCGAGGCGACGCTGCCGCTGCTCATCGTGGCCAACTCGGCATCGTGCGTCGAGGCGAACGAGGCCGGCGGCGTCTCGTACGTGGGATGCGCGATTCCGTTTCCCACGGAGTCGCGGTCTGACTTCTCGGCCCTCGAGGCCGACGTCGACGAGACTGGGCTGCTCGAGCTCTCCGATCAGATGCAGGGCGTCTCCGACGAGGTCGACGAGGCGCAGCGTCGCGCCGATGCGGCCCGGGAGCGGGCGTGGCAGGCGGACTGCGTCACCGAGCCGTACTGCCTGCGGGAGCGGGCCGCCTCGCTTGCGGGACTCGGCGCGGGCGAGAACCCCGACTACCCGACGGTCGACGGGTGGACCTTCGGGGTCCCGCTCCTGCGCGCTCGCGCCTATTACGCCGCGCGGCTGGCGTCGGCCCACGTCGGCGGCTCGAGCGCGGAGGAGATCACGGACTCGGCCTGCCGCCGCGCGTTCTACGAGTACGCGCTCGAGGAGGTGCGGTCCGGCTCCTATGAGGAGTATGGCGACGGGACGGTGGGCGTCGACCTGCCAAGCCTACCGAGGAATGCCGACCAGACGCGCGGGACCAGGCTCTACACCGATCCCGCCTGGCCGTGCACCGTGGAGGAGGGCGCGCGCACGCTGCATTCCTCGACGCTCTGCCCCGGCGCCACGGGCGCACGCTCCGGGAACGCCTCTCTTGCGGATGCCGAGGCGGGTGCGGTGGCCACATGCGATGAGTGCCGGATGGACATCGGGGACATGGGGCGCGTCGCCTCGGCGTCGACCTCCATCGCCAACGGGTTCGAGCATCACTGGCGCATCATCGTCGAGGCCTCGTGGGACTATGAGGCGGCGCGCTGGGACGAGGCCGAGGCGCAGGCGCGGCTGAGGGACCTCGCCGAGCAGGGGGAGGGTGCCTTCGAGCAGGCCCTCGAGGAGCTCTCCGTCTCGCGCCCCTCGCTCTGTCCGCCCGGGGCGTGGGGGTGCGTCGCCGTGGTGGCGCGCTCGGGCTCGACCGTCCCCTCGGAGCTGACCGCGTCGTTTCTCTCGGCGACGGAGCTGCCCGACGGCGTTGCGGTCTCGGCGGCGACGCTCGCGCCGGATGAGGCCACGGCGGAGAACAACGTGCTCTCGAGCTTCTTTGACGCCCTTGGGGCGGGGGACTCCGCCCTCGGCGGCGCGCTTGACGGGGTGATGGGGCTCTGGGGGGACCTGCTCGTCGGCTATGGCTCGGCATATCAGAGCGTGGGGGACGCGGGCGCGGAGTTTCTCGACGGCCTTGACGGGGTTCTCGGCGGGAGCGTGGGGGCATGGCTGCGGGAGCGCCTCGAGCAGGTGCTGCGCGCGGCGGGCTTCGAGCCCGTTGACATGCGCCTGAGAAAGCCGGTGCTCACCAACACGCAGGACGTGCTCGACCAGGCGGGCCTCGAGAGCCTCTCGACGGTGCGCTCGCTCGTCAACGCCCTGCCCGATTCCGGCTCCGCCTTCGACCTCGCCCGCGCGGCGGGCCTCTGGCTCGTGGACGAGGTGGGCGGGGACAGGTTCACCGTGGCGGAGATTCCCGTCCCGGGGACCGACCTCTCCATTCCGCTCACCATCAATCTCTCGGAGCTGGGAGGCGGGTCATGAGGCCCGAGGGGGCCCGCGCGGGCGCGGGGGAGGGCGGCCAGATGACCGTGGAGCTTGCGGTCATGGTGCCCGTGACCATCGTCGTGGCGCTGATCGTGCTCAACCTCATGTGGTTTGTCGAGGCATGCGCCGCGTTCGACCAGGCCGCGCTCGACGCCGTCGTGGCTCATGGGATCTCTCCCGCGGGCGAGCAGACGCAGGCGGCGGCCGTCGCGCAGGTCGAGTCCGCGCTCGAGCAGGCGCTCGGAAGGGAGGGCGCCTGCGAGGTCGAGGTGAGCGCCCAGGCGGTCTCCGGCGGGGACGAGCCCACGTCCCTCGCCATCTCGCCGCTGCTCACGCGCTACACCTGCACGCTGATCTATCGCCCGTGGCCCCGGCTGCTGAGGATGCCTGGGGTGACGTACGAGGCCCCTCTTGCCCTTCGGCACGATCGCGAGCTCGTGGTCGACCGCTACCGGCCCGGCGTGGTGGTCTGATGGGCGTCGTGAGGGTGTGCTCCGACGAGCGACCGTGGCTTCGCCACGAGCTCAGGGTGCTCTCAACGTGGGCGGAGCGGCTGCGCGGGCTGCTCGGGACGGGCGAGGACGCCATGCCGGTCCTGCTCCTGAGATGCGGGTCCGTCCACACGCTCGGCATGCGCTATGCGCTCGACGTGGCGTTCGTGGGGGAGCGCGGCGAGGTCCTCGAGGTCCGACGCGGGGTGGCTCCGGGGACGTTCCTCTCGCACCCCGCGGCGGAGTGCACGGTCGAGCGGCCGGCGGGCGAGGGGGAGTGGATCGAGGAGGGGGAGCACCTGTGGGTCGTCTCGCTCGCCGTCTCCCCCGCCATGTGACGAAGGAGGAGAGATGGGGATGACCAGAAGCGCGCGAGGGAGCTACAAGACCAAGCGGTGCCCTCGCTGCGGGGCGGAGCTCTATGCGGACATGGGCATCTGCTACGGGTGCCTCTATGACTTCATGCGGGACGTGGGGCGCCCGGCCCCCGTGCTCCCGTCTTCGGCTCCCGCAGCGTCTGCGCCCGACGTGCGGGAGGGCGACACGGAGGACCTCTCGGCCGCCACGGCGCTTGCCCGGCGGAGGGGGGATGAGGTCGGGATCGTCGTCCGTACGGCGTCGGTCGACCTCTGGGCGCCCGTGCCCGAGGGAGGCGTCCGCGTGGGGAGGGACCCGTCGAACGACGTGGTCCTCCACTCGCTCGCCGTCTCGCGGCGCCACCTGAGCATGGTACCGACCCCGGACGGCATGGAGGTCGAGGACCTGGGCTCGAAGAACCCCGCCACCTATCGGGGGAGGGACGTGGCCGCACGCGTCATCGTGCCCTATGGCGACGAGATAGACCTCTGCGGGTGCCGCCTCGTCATGACCGGCCCCGAGGCCTCGTAGGGCATGGTGCTCGAGGCGCCGTGGCAAGGCGATGCGGCGCAGAGGAGGGTCGACCTCGAGCGAGTCCGCGGCAAGTCGTGCCGGGCGCTCGTGAGAGGGGCCGTGGGCGAGGCGGCCGCAGAGGCGATTTACGAGGGGATCGTGCGCATGCTCCGCCATCGAAGCGGCACGCCCTACGAGGACCTCTACGTCTATGACATGCGGGACGGTTCGCTCATTGGCAGCGTCGTGAACGCGCGGGCGCCCAAGCGCGTCGAGCTCACAGAGGGGCTGGCGACGTCGATCTCATCTGCCGTGGAGGGCGGGGCTGCGATCGCCATCGTCCACAATCACCCCGATAGCATGCCGCCGTCCGCCGCGGACATAAAAAGCCTCGTCGCACACCGCGCTCGCCGTGGCGTCATCGCATGTCACGACGGGAGCCTGTACGTCTTCCGGGTCGTTGGCGACCCGGCGCCCGGGTATACTGTCGATGACGACACAATCCGGCTGCTCTCACAGCTGCGTGGTGGGAGCGAGTTCGACTTGCTTAGGGGCTACGAGGAGAGTCTGGGGGTGCGAGTTGAGCATCTACGCTGTCGTTAAGCACAGGTTCCATGAGCTATACCGAGGGGATGATGATCGAAACGAGTATTCCGAGATTCTCGCAAAGATGTCGCCGGAGGACCAAGAGCTCTGGCGGATGGAGGCCGAGTTCGAATTTTCCTACCGTGCCGGTCGAGGTGACCAGCCCGGCTATGCGGGGGACGCCGAGCGCGCCATCATGGAGCGCTTCGCTAAGGAGGAGGCCGCGAGGGCCGGAAGGGCGGCGTAGCCCGTCCTTCTCGTCATCCCTTCTCGTCCGCGCAGGATTCCGAAAAAAGTCTTTGACATGCCGGGCGAGTTTGGTATAGTAATTCCCGCACCAAATGGCTGGGTAGCTCAGTTGGTAGAGCAGGGGACTGAAAATCCCCGTGTCAGGGGTTCGACTCCCTTCCCCGCCACCAGAACTTTCGCAGGTCGGAGGCCATGTGTCTCCGACCTGCTTTGCTATCGCGACCTCAGGCCCGCCTGCCTGCCGGAACCGGCGGGGGCACCTAGTAGCGCACCTCGAACTCGGTCTCCTCCGGGACGAGGGGGATGTCCTCCCGCTCCTCGACCGTGTAGCTGATGGGATAGTGCCGGTACGCCTCGAGCATGCGTGAGAAGAACGCGCCCACATGCGCGGCGGACCCCTGGATCTCCGCCGTGACCGAGCCGTCGCGCTCGTTTCTCACCCAGCCCGTGAGGGAGAGCTCGCGGGCCACGCCCATCGAGGTCCAGCGGAAGCCCACGCCCTGCACCTGCCCCACGAAGCGCAGGCGGAGCCTGCGGGCGTCCTGCGGAAGCGGGGCTGCCGGGGCCTTCTCGGTCTGCGCCTGCCTGCGCCTGAAGTTGAACATGACGCCTCCCTGCCGTGGCTGTCCTGAATTGGTGTTCGCCGCGTCGCGCGGCCGTTCTGTCCGGGCCGTTGCTTACAATAGTAGCCGCGAACGAACGCCCGCGCACAAGGGAGGAACGATGGGCTGTACAAGAAGAGAGTTTCTCGCGCTGGCCTCGGCCTCTGCCGCCGTTGGCCTTGCCGCCTGCACCCCCGAGGCGCAGCCGTCCAAGCCCGCTGCCCCGGAGGAGCCCGGCGACGAGACCCCGGACGTCGACCTCTCCAAGTTCGAGTCGCTCGCCATCGACTCCTCGAAGTGGCACTACGACGAGGACAATGACGTCTATTACCAGCTTGGTCTCACCTACTGCCTCTCTCCGGCGACCGAGACCTACGAGTCGCTGGCCGTCTTCGTCCCCGGCGCGTACTTCACCGCCGAGAAGAAGGGCGACACCTACGCCTGCACCGTGAACGAGAAGGCCGTCGTGGGCAGCTTCACCCCCGCCACGGCGCCCGTCCTCATGCCCATCAACACCGGCACGCTCTCGGCCCAGATGAGCCCCACGGTGTACGGCTATGACGGGCTCGCTCCCTATCTCGAAGCGGGCTGCATCTACGTCTACGCGGGCTTCCGCGGCCGCTCCGCCGGCTATGACACCGCCTCCGGGTCCGACGAGCTCTTCCCGGGCGGCTCCCCGTGGCCGGTCGTCGACCTCAAGGCGGCAGTCCGCTACCTGCGCTACAACGCCGGCTCCCTTCCGTGCGACACGAGCCGCATCTTTGTCTTTGGCTTCTCCGCCGGCGGAGGCGTGAGCGCCGTGCTCGGCTCGTCTGGCGACGCGGCGGAGTTCACGCCCTACCTCGAGTCCATCGGGGCCGTCACGCACGACGCTGAGGGCAAGGCGGTCTCGGATGCCATCGCGGGCAGCGCCTCCTGGTGCCCGCTCACCTCCTTCGACGTGGCGGACGCCGCCTACGAGTGGGGGACCGGCCAGTACGCGAGCGCAGACACGCGCGCGGAGGGCACCTGGACCCGCGCGCTCTCCCAGGACCTCGCCGACGCCTATGGCGCGTGGGTGAACGAGATGGACCTGCGCTCCGCCGAGGACGAGCAGCTCACGCTCGACGAGACGGAGACCGGCGTCTACTCGATGGGCTCCTACGCGAGCGCCCTTCTCGGCACCATCGACGACGCGGCGACGTTCTTCGTCCAGAACACGGCCTTCCCCTACACCTACACCCCGCAGCGGCTCGAGGAGCCCACGTTCCCCGGCGACCCCAACCTCGTGGCCACGCGCGCCTCCGAGGCGGCCGCGCAGTCCGCCGCGCCGACGCCGCAGACCGAGGCCCCGGCGGACGGCACGGGCGAGGCCCCGGCGGACGGGAGCGCCGCGACGGACTCCGAGGCGGAGTCCGGGGCCGGGACCGAGGCCGGAGCAGGGGCGGAGGGGGCGTCCGAGCCCACCGACGCGCCCGCGGCCTCCGCGTCTGCGCTCACGGGCGTGGCGCAGGTCCAGTCGACGATCTACGACTCGGCGCAGAACTACTTTGCCGCCCTCAACAACGACGGCTGGTGGATCAACTACAACCACCGCTCGCAGAGCGTCTCGGTGGCGAGCCTGCGCGACTTCTCGGTCAACCTGCGCCCGGCGAGCTCGCCCGCGTGCCCGTTTGACCTGCCCAACCGCAGCTCGCGCACCAACCAGCTCTTTGGCATCGGCGAGGAGTCGACCCTGCACTTCGACGCCGTGGCCGCGGGGCTCGTCGCGGAGAACGTCGACGCCTACGCCGCCCTCGAGGGCTGGGATCCCGAGTACGAGACCGCCTGGGAGGAGGACCTCGAGAAGGTCGACATGCTCGAGACGGACATGGCGGCGCGCGTGGCCATGATGAACCCGCTCTTCTGGCTGAGCGGCCACTACGCGGGCTACGGCCAGGCGTCCGTCGCCCCGCACTGGCGCGTCAACGAGGGCCTCTTCGACACCGACGCGCCGCTCGGGTCCGCCGCCAACATCGTCTTTGCGCTGCGCAAGTACGACGGCGTCGCGGACGTCTCCTACACCCCCGTCTGGGGCCAGGGGCACGTCCTCGCCGAGCGGACCGGCTCCGCGACGTCCAACCTCGTCGAGTGGGTCGTCTCCTGCTGCACGGCGGCGCAGTAATGGCGCAGGGCTCGCAGGGGGCATCCCTGTCCGGCGGCGCGGAGGGCAAGAAGAACGAGGGGGCCGCGCGCCCCGCCCGCTCGCTCTCCCCGCGCCAGACCCTGTTCGTGGGCGTCACGCTCTTCTCGATGTTCTTCGGCGCCGGCAACCTCATCCTGCCGCCGCTGCTCGGCGTCCAGGCGGGAGCCGAGAGCCTCCCGGCGATCCTCGGCTTCTTCGTCACGGGCGTGGGCCTGCCGGTGCTCGGCATCGTCGTCGTCGCGCTCTCCGGGACCCTGCGCGACCTCGCGACGAGGGTCCACCCGGTCTTCGCGCGGGTCTTCGTGGCCCTGGTGTACCTCGCCATCGGGCCCTGCCTCGCCATCCCGCGCACGGCGTCGACGGCCTTCGAGATGCTCGCCCCGCTGCTCCCCGCCGGCGTTTCGCTCGAGCTCGCCCGCCTGGCGTTCTCGGTGGCGTTCTTCGCCGTCGCCTTCGTCCTCGCGCTGCACCCCGGGCGCCTGACGCGCCTGCTCGGACGCATCACCGGGCCCGCGCTGATCGCGCTCATCGTCGTGGTGGTGGTCTCGGCGCTGGCCTCGCTGCCCGGGATGGCCCCCGCCCCCGCGCCCGTCGCCCCCTATGACGGTGCTCCGGCCGTGGCGGGCTTCCTCACGGGGTACCAGACGATGGACCTTCTCGCCTCGCTCACCTTCGGGCTGGTGATCGCGACGAACGTCCGCGCCCTCGGCCTCACCGCGCCCCGCGACGTCACGCGGGCGGTGTGCGGCGCCGGCGTGGTCGCGGGCGCCCTCATGATGGCGGTCTACGGCGGCCTCTGCGTGGTGGGCTATGCGCTCTCCGCGGAGCTCCCCTCGGCCACGAACGGCGCGGTCGTGATCACCGCCTCCGCCACGGCGCGCTTTGGCCTCGCGGGGACGGTCATCGTGGCGGCCATCTTCCTGCTCGCCTGCCTGAACGTCTGCATCGGCCTCATCAGCTGCTGCGGCTCGTACTTCGCCGAGGAGATCCCCTGCGTCTCGTATCGCGCGTGCGCGCTCGCCTTCGCGGCGTTCTCGTGCGTGGTCTCCAACCTCGGGCTCGATGCCATCATCTCCTTCTCCGCAACGCTTCTCGGCGCGCTCTACCCGCCCGCGATCGTGCTCGTGGCCATGGGGCTGCTCCGCCGTCGCTTTGACGCGGTGCCGATGTCCTGGCCCTGGACGGTCGGCGTCACCGTGGTGCTGAGCGCGGCCGTGGCGCTGCGAGACGCCCTCGCGCCCCACCTCGCGCTTCCGCTCGACGCGCTGCCCCTCGCGGACGTCGGGCTGGGGTGGGTGCTTCCCGCCGTCGCCGTCGCCGCGCTCTCGTCCGTGGCCTCCGCCCTGCTCCGCCGCCGCGCCGCGCGCGCCTGACCCGCCCTCTCGTGAAAGGTTGAACCGCCATGACCCGCTCAAGAAGATGTGCCCCCGTCCTTCTCGCCCTTGTCGCCGCGCTCGCGGTCTGCGCGCTCGTGCTGCTTCCCGGCTGCTCCTCGGGCGAGCCCGCCGCGGACGCCGCGTCGGATGCCGCCGCGACGCAGGAAGACGCCGCCGGCCAGGACGCGGCCGCGCCCGAGGTTGACCCGGACGACCCCTACGCGACGGGCGTCCACCACGCCACGATCGAGGTTGAGGGCTACGGCACCATCGAGGTGGCCCTCAACGCCAACGTGGCCCCCATCACGGTCTCCAACTTCTGCCACCTGGTGGAGCAGGGATTCTACGACGGCCTCACGTTCCACCGCATCATCGAGGGCTTCATGATCCAGGGGGGCGATCCCTCGGGCGACGGCACGGGCGGCTCGGACGAGACCATCAAGGGCGAGTTCTCGGCCAACGGGGTGGAGAACAACATCCCGCACGTCCGCGGCACGATCTCCATGGCGCGCTCGTCCGACTATGACTCCGCGAGCTCCCAGTTCTTCATCATGCAGGAGACCTCTGACTCCCTTGACGGGCAGTATGCCGCCTTCGGCAACGTGACCTCGGGCATGGAGGTCGTCGACGCCATCTGCGAGAACACGCCCGTGGAGGACTCCAACGGGACCGTCGCCCCGGAGAACCAGCCCAGGATCGCCAAGATCACGCTGGTGGACTAGGGGCGGGGACGCCCGGCCGGCGCGGGCCCGCTTCCGCTCCGGGAGCGTGAGGGTGACAGCTTTTGGACGGACGACGCCCCAAAAGGCGCCGCGTTCGGCCAGAACCTGTCACCCTCTCTGCTGTTCTTGGGTGCCCGGGAGAACGGTTACCCTCCGGTAAGCGGAGAGTAAAAACCTAACTAATCTACTGATGAATATGCGGTAATGCAATAGTGTTTCCGCAAACGGTATAAAAAAGCATCTTTTCGTGCTATACTTCCAAGAACACGAAAGGAGCATGCATATGTATGCCGTTGGAGACTACATCGTTCATCCCGGTCAGGGCGTCTGTCAGGTGAAGGATGTGACGGAGAGTCCCAATGCGCTCTACCAGCTGCTGCCCGTCGGCCAGCGGCATCCCGTGCACATCAGCTTTCCCGTGGCGAGCGAGGATCGCCTTCGTCCCGTGCTCACGCGCGACGAGGCGGAGCAGATCATCGACGACTATCCCCGCATGCAGCTCGACGAGTTTGCCGCGCGCAGCATATCGCTCGAGGAGGAGCACTTCAGAAACGAGATTCGCAACGGCTCGTGCCGCGACTCGGTGCGGATCGTGAAGACCTTCCGCGCGCGCATCGAGGACCTCTCGCAGCGCAACAAGAAGCCCCCCGTGGCCTACGAGCGCATCCTCAAGCAGGCGGAGGAGCGCTCCCGGCTGGAGATGTCCGTCGCGCTCGGCTGCGCGCCGGAGGACGTGGCGGCCCTCTTCGAGCACGGGCGAGGGGACGTCGCCGCGCAGAACTAGGGCGCGGCGCGCCGGCGACGGGCCCGTCCTTCTCGCCCGGCGCCGACTCGGAGCGTTTCCGTTTGCGGTCAACCTCATGTGGGTGCTGTGAGGCTTCGCAGCTCCCCTCTACAATGGGATGACTCAACGACGTCTCCGAGGAGGACACATGACGACCGACAGCACCGCGGCCGACCAGACCGTCGGCGGGCGCGCCATCATCACCGTGCTCGGCAGCGACCGGCCGGGCATCGTCGCGGCCGTGGCGGGGGCGCTCTCCGAGCGCAGCGCCAACATCCTGGACATCTCGCAGACGATCCTGCAGGGGACGTTCACGATGACGATGCTCGTGGACCTTGCGGGCGCCGAGTTCTCCGAGCTCAAGTCGACCCTCGACGCCCTGGCCGAGCGCCTCGGCGTCCAGATCAACCTCCAGCGCGAGGAGGTCTTCAAGTTCATGTACCGCCTGTAACGGCAGCTGAGCCAGGGGAGACCCCCGTGGCCCCGGCTCGCGGATAGAGAGGTCTTCCCATGATTCGCATTCCCAAGGGGGCCGGCTGGCCCATCCTCACCCCGCGCGAGACGTCCGCCTTCGAGCACGTGGCGGACGTCTATCCCATGCCGTCCGCGGGCGTGGCCCTCACGCGCGACTCCGAGCGACTCTATCACGGCTACGAGTCCGTGGACGTGGTGCCGGCCGAGCTCTACGAGAAGTACGACGTCAAGCGCGGCCTGCGCAACGCCGACGGCTCGGGCGTGCTCGTGGGCCTCACGACGATCTCCAACGTGCACGGCTACAACCGGACTGACCACGGCATCGAGCCCGATGACGGCGACCTGATCTATCGCGGCTACAGTGTGGGCGACCTCGTCGAGGCCGCTCAGCGCGAGGACCGCTTTGGCTACGAGGAGGTCGCGTACCTGCTGATCACGGGGTCGCTGCCCACCCGCGCCGAGCTCGACGACTTCCGCGCGCGCATCGACTCGCGCAAGCAGCTGCCCGAGGGCTACCTGCACCTCTTCCCGCGCGCCACGTACAGCCACAACATCATGAACGTCCTGCAGCGCGCGACGCTTCTGCTCTATGCCTTCGACCCCAACCCGGACGACACCTCGCCCACGCACGAGATCGACGTCGCGCTGTCGCTCCTCGGCCGCTGGCCGCGCACCGCGGCCGTCGCGCACGCCGCCCACGTGGCCGAGCAGAACGACGAGCGCCTCATGGTGCCGCCCGTGCGCGAGGGCTACTCGATGGCGGAGACGGTGCTCGACGTTCTGCGCAGCGACGAGGGCTTCTCCCACGAGGAGGCGATGCTCCTCGACGTCATGCTGATCCTCCACGCCGAGCACGGCGGCGGCAACAACTCCACGTTCACCACGCGCGTGCTCTCGTCCTCCGGGACCGACGCCTACTCGGCCTACGCGGCGGCCATCGGCTCGCTCAAGGGCCCCAAGCACGGCGGCGCCAACTACAAGGCCGGGGACATGATCGACGACGTTGCCGCCCACGTGCACGATTGGTCCAACGAGGACGAGGTGGCGGACTACCTCGCCAAGATCCTGCACAAGGAGGCCTTCGACGGCGCCGGGTTGCTCTACGGCCTGGGGCACGCGGTCTACACCAAGACCGACCCGCGCGCGGAGATCATCCGCGGCTACGCGCGCCGGCTCGCCGAGGAGAAGGGCCAGGTGGAGAAGCTCGACCTCATCGCCAGCATCGAGCGCCTGGGTCCCCAGGTCATGCGCGACGTCCGCGGCATCACCAAGCCCATCTCCACCAACATCGACATGTATACGGGCTTCGTCTACTCGATGCTCGGCATCCCGCAGGACCTCTTCACGCCCATCTTCGCGATGGCGCGCCTCGCCGGGTGGGCCGCGCACCGCATGGAGGAGCTCTACGGCGCTGGGCGCATCATCCGCCCGGCCTACAACTCGGTGATGCCCAACTCGGGCGAGTACGTGCCGCTCGACGAGCGCGCGTAGGGCGCTGAGAGAGAATCGGGCTCGATGCGCGCTTTTGCCCGACGTGCGTTAGAGAATGGCGCTCGTTGCGGGCTCGGGGTGCTTCCTGCTTAGAAGGCCGCGCTCGTTGCAGGCGAGAAGTGCTTCGCCGCGCGACGGGCGCGGCCTTTCTGCGGCGCATCCGCGACTTCGCGCTGCAACGGCCGCCATTCTCTAACCCGGATGCGCAGCGCGCCTGCAATGGCCGCCGCTTTCTAACCTGCGGCCACCGCACGCCCGCAACGGCCGCGGTTTCCTAACGCAGGCCACCCCGCCCGGGGGAGAAGAAGTCCGCCCGCAACAAAAGCGGCCGCCGCAGCAGGGCTGCGACGGCCGCGCGGGCGCTCTGCGGGCGAGCCTACTCCACGTCCTCGCCCTCGTCCTCCTCCTCGTCGAGGCGCAGCGGCTTGAAGACCGCGGTGTCGCCGCCCACGAGGGCCTTCTCGGCCTCCTCCTGGGCCGCCTCGCGGTCCTTGCGCATCTGGACGGAGAAGATGTCCTCGTCGTCCTCGTCGCCCTCGGCAGCGTCGGGCACGAGGGCGGGCTGCTGGCCGGTGCGGCCGAGCTCGTCGCGCTCGATGCGGGTGAGCTTGTGCTGGCGCTTGGTCTTGGAGAAGAGCGGCACGTACTCGAAGATGAGGCTCGAGTTCTCGAGGCCGTACCAACGCGCCGCGGAGCCGCACAGGCTGCGGATGAAGTACTTGAGCTCGATGCACCAGCGGTTGATGCCGGAGATCTCGGTCTCGGGGGAGATCGTCTTGCGGATGAGGCAGAACTTGAAGTCGCCCACCACGCTCGGCTCGAGGTAGATCGAGTACTTGTGATTCTGCGGCGCGAGCTGGCCGCGCTCCACGAGGTTGGCCACGATCTGGTAGAGGTAGGTGTTCACGCGCTGGTTGACCTTGAAGCCCAGGCGCAGCTGCACCTTGAAGAGGAAGTCGGTGCCAAAGTCGTCGACGATGTACTCGTGCGTGAAGGGCTCGTCGGTCACCTGGACGTTGAGGAAGTAGTAGGCGCGGGCGCGCTTGGGCTGCTTGTCCAGGATCGAGTAGAGGATGTCGCGGTCGAGCTTGTCGAACGAGGAGTCGTTGGTGAGGAAGACTAGGTTGTCGGCCAGAAGCGGGTACTCGCTGTCGTGGCTCAGGTCGAAGATCTGGTCGAGGTACTTGCCCACAGGCAGATAGACCGTCTGCGTGCGCTCGATGGCGGTGCCGCGGCGCCACACGTACATGACGAGGAAGATCGCGGCGGCAATGATGACGGTCACGTAGCCGCCGTGGAAGAACTTCGTCAGGCTCGAGAAGAAGAACATGAACTCGATGGCGCCGAAGAAGATGGCAAACGGCACGGCAAGCGCCACCTGATGGCGGATGCGCGAGAGGTACGTGAAGAGCAGCACCGTGGTCATGAGCATCGTCACGGTGATGGCCAGGCCGTAGGCGGCCTCCATGTGCGCGGAGGTCTGGAAGAGCAGCACGACGCAGATGCAGGCGATCCACATGACGTTGTTGACCATGGGGATGTAGATCTGGCCCTTGGTCTCGGACGGGTAGTTGATGCGCATGTGCGGCATGAGGTCGAGGCGCACGGCCTCGGAGACGATGGAGAAGGACCCCGTGATGAGCGCCTGCGAGGCGATGATCGCGGCGAAGGTGGAGAGCACGATCGCGAAGACGCGGAAGTTCTCGGGGAGCATCTGGAAGAACGGGTTGAGGTCCTCGATGGCGGCGAGCTCGGCCGAGCCGTTGCTCGCGAGGATCCAGGCGCCCTGGCCCAGGTAGTTGAGGATGAGGCAGACCTTCACGAAGGGCCAGGAGGCGTAGATGTTGGACTTGCCCACGTGGCCCATGTCGGAGTAGAGGGCCTCGGCGCCGGTGGTGCAGAGGAAGACGTTGCCGAGGACCATGACGCCGGCGGCGTTGAGGTTGCCGTCAAAGAGGAACGTGATGCCGCGCAGCGGGTTGAGCGCGCGCAGCACGCCGAAGTTCTCGAAGATGTGCGGCAGGCCGGCGAGGGCGAGGAACAGGAACCAGAGCGTCATGATGGGGCCGAAGGCCTTGCCGATCTTGGACGTGCCCGCCTTCTGGAGGAAGAAGAGCACGCACAGGATGCAGATGACCACGGCGACCACGATGTGCTGGTTGTCCCCGATGATGTCATAGAAGAAGTCAACGGTGCGCAGGCCCTCGATGGCGGTGGTGACCGTCACGGCGGGGGTGAGGATGCCGTCGGCCAGAAGCGCCGCGCCGCCGATCATGGCGGGGATGATGAGCCAGCGCCCGCAGCGCTTGACGAGGCTGTAGAGCGCGAAGATGCCGCCCTCGTTGTGGTTGTCCGCCTTCATGGCCACGAGCACGTACTTGACCGTGGTGATGAGGGTGAGCGTCCAGATGATGAGGGAGAGCGCGCCCAGGACGACGTCCTCGGACATGGTGGCGAGGCCGCCGTTGCCGGAGATGATCGCCTTCAGGGTGTACATCGGGCTCGTGCCGATGTCGCCGTAGACGACGCCGAGGGTGACGAGCAGCATGCCGGCCGACAGGGGAATGCCGGCCCCCTTCGTCCTCTGGCGAGCCGCGACCGCGGTGTCGGAAGGACTGCGCTTTGCGTTCATGTGACTCCAAACTCGGGGTTTACGTTTCGCGGCCTCCCGGCCGTTCCCAGTAGTGTAACGCTTGCCGTGGGGGCTAGAATGGCCTCGTTGGACTACGACAGAGGAGATGAGGCACATGGCGGAAGAGAAGAACGAGGCGGGTGCCGCCCAGGCTGCGACCCAGGCCGCCGGCCCGGTGCGAGGCGTGTACGCGAGCGTGCCGGCGGAGCGAGCGACGGGCGTGCCCGAGCCCGCCGCGGCGCGGCTCACCTGGACGGACGGCGAGAGGAGCCTGGACTACGAGGCCCGGGCCGCGCATCTTGAGGTGCGCGACGACGCGGGCGTCCTTCTCGGCAGGATGTTCTCGGTCTCGTACGTGGCGGTGGACGGCGAGGGGCGCCCGGACGCGTCCCGACCGGTGACCTTCGCGTACAACGGCGGGCCGGGCTCGAGCTCGGTGCCCATCAACCTGGGCGGCATCGGCCCGCGCCGCGTGGCCACAGACGGCGTCTCCCACCTGCGCGCGGACGCCCCGGTGGAGGACAACCCGCACACGCTGCTCGCCGAGTCCGACGTGGTCTTCCTGGACGCGCTCGGCACCGGGTGGTCGGTCCTCGCGGAGGACGCCGACCCCAAGAAGCTCTTCTGCACGGACGGAGACGCCGACGCCTTCGCGCGCGCCATCTGCGCGTGGCTCACGGAGAACGGCCGCTGGTCGAGCCCGCTCTACCTCTTCGGCGAGTCCTACGGCACCGTGCGCAACTCCGTCCTCATGCGCCTGCTCGGCGAGCGCGGCGTGCAGCTGACGGGCGTGGTCATGCTCTCGGCGGTCTTCAACATCGCCGGGCTCCTCAACCCGGGCGACGACCTCTACTACCTGGGCATGATGCCCACCTTCGCCGCCACGGCGCAGTTCTTCGGCAGGGCGGGCGCGGGCGTGGACGAGGACGAGTGGTTCTCCCGCGCGATGGAATTCACCGAGAAGGAGCTCGCCCCGGCGCTCCTGCGCGGCGACCGCCTGGGCGAGGCCGAGGAGCGTGCCGTGGCCGAGCGCATGGCGGCGTTCATCGGCCTTCCCGCCGAGCACATCCTCGCCCATCACCTGCGCATCGACCTGCTCGACTTCCGCACGCACCTGCTCGCGGACGAGGGCCGCGTCTGCGGCCGGCTGGACACGCGCTTCTCGAGCGACGCACCCTCGCCGATGCAGTCCTATGACATGTGGCTCGCCGGCGAGGACCCGGCCGACGACGCCGTCGAGGGCGCCTGGGTGCGGGCGTTCAGGCGCCTCTGCGCGGACGACCTGGGCTACGAGGGCCCGGCGCGCTACCTCTCCAACAACTACGAGAAGGTCAACGCCGGCTGGGACTGGGGCCACGAGGAGCCGGGCCTGGGCAGGGTCGCCACGCCCAACGTCTCCCTTGACATCGCCGTCGCCATGCGGCGCAACCCCACGCTCAAGCTCGCCATCCTCGGCGGCCGCTACGACGCGGCCACCACGTGGTGGAACGTCGTGCATGACATGAGCTGCCAGTTCCTCTCGCCCGCGCTCAAGAGCCGCGTGAGCTGGCACCTCTATGGCTGCGGCCACATGGCCTACGTCGACGAGCCCACGCTCGAGGCGATGGGCCGCGACCTGCACGAGTTCTACGAGAAGCGCTAGGCCGTAAGGTCGCGCCGCGCACGTCCGGAGGCTTCTGGCGTAGGCCGTCAACGGTGCTGCCCGAGGTTCTTCTCGCCCTGTGCATCAGATCTGGCCGCGGATTTCTGGCACTTTCGGACCCCCCTTTGAGCCCGGAAAGTGCCATAATCCCGCGGCCAGATTTGATGTGGGTCGCGCGCCGCCGCGGCGGGAGGGGCGCGTTCATGGGAGAATGGGCGAATGTGATGGCGACGGGCGAAAGGTGACCCGATGGAGTTTGTGGCGACGTGCCCCAAGGGCTTCGAGCGCCTGCTGGCCGACGAGCTGATTGAGCTGGGGACCCCCCAGGTGCGGCCCCTGGCAGGACAGGTCTCGTTTGGCGGCGAGGTCAAGGACGCGTATCGGGCCTGCCTGTGGTCGCGGCTCGCCTCGCGCGTGCTGCTCGTGCTCGCGCGCGTGGGCGCGCGTGACGCCGACGAGCTCTACGAGGGCGTGTCCTCCGTCGCGTGGGAGGCCCAGCTCGCGCCCGGGGCCACCTTTGCGGTGGACGCCCACGGAACCAACGCCGCGCTGAGAAACACCCAGTTCATCGCGCTCCGGGCCAAGGACGCCATCGTCGACCGCGTGTTCTCCGCGACGGGTGCCCGCCCGCTGACCGACCCGGCGCGCCCGGACCTCACGGTCTCCGTCCGCCTGGGCGGCCAGCGGGCGACCATCTCCCTCGACCTGGCGGGCGAGCCCCTCTTCAGGCGCGGCTACGACGTGCGGACCGACGCGCGCGTGGCGCCCCTCCGCCCGGACTACGCCGCGGCGCTGCTCGCAGCGGGCGGGTGGGGCCGCCTCGTCCGTCGCGGGGCGCCGGCGCTCATCGCGCTCTGGGCGGGGCAGGGGAGCGTGCTCGTTGAGGCGGCGCAGGCGGCGCTCGACCGCGCGCCGGGCCTGCTGCGCGCCCGCTGGGGCTTTACGGGCTGGGCGGGGCATGACGCCGCCGCCTGGCGGGGCCTGCTCGACGAGGCGGACGCCCGCGCGGAGGCTGGCGAGAAGAACGCCTGCTCGCTCATGGTGTCGGACGCCCGCCCGGGCGCGGCCGCGGCGTGCCGCCAGGCCCTCCGCGCCGCCGGCCTTCCCGTCGAGCCCGCGTTCTGCTCGCCTGCCGACGCCGCGGGCGCGGGGGAGGCGCTCGTGACCTGCGACCTCTCGTGGGTGGCCGAGACGGCCCTCGCGACGGAGGCCGCGGCGCTCGCCGACCTCTCCACGCTCTCGGGGAGGCCCGTCGTGACGCTTTCGCGCGGCGCCGCGGTCGACGCGGCGCTCTCCCGCGAGCCCGCCTCCGTGACGGGGGTGATCGTCGGGCGGGACGCCGCGAGCATCCGCGTCTACGAGGCGCCGGGCGAGGCCGCGGCGCCGGTGACCGTCGAGGTTGCCGGCGAGCGCGTGCCCGTGCTCGTGAGCGCCTCGGAGCAGTTCGCGCGCCGCCTCGCGAAGGTCGCCCGGCTGCGCGCCCGCTGGGCGCGGCGCGAGGACGTGACGTGCTACCGCGTCTATGACGCCGACCTGCCGGACTACGCCGTGGCGATCGAGCTCTACGAGGGCTCCGAGACCCCGGGCCGCTGGCTCCAGGTCTCCGAGTACGCCGCCCCGCGCGGCGTGGACCCGGAGCTCGCCCATCGCCGCCTGCTCGACGTCCTCGCGATCGCGCCCCGCGCGCTCGGCGTGGCGCCCGCGGACGTGAGCGTGCGCGTGCGGACCCGCGCCCGCGGCGGCTCGCAGTACGCGGACGAGGCGCGCACCCCAGAGCGCCCGCGGCCCGGGCGCCCTTCTCGCCGGGCGGGGCGCGTGGAGCTGCCGGCGGGCGCGCACCTGGTGGACGAGGGCGGCCTCACCTTCGAGGTCAACTTTGACGCGCGCCACGACTGCGGCATCTTCCTGGACCATCGGGAGACCCGCGCGCGCATCCGCGAGATGATGAAGCAGGCCAAGGGCTCCAAGCGTTTCCTCAACCTCTTCGCCTACACGGGCACCGCCACGGTCTACGCCGCGGACGGCGGCGCTAAGCACACCACGACCGTGGACCTCTCGCGCCCCTCCCTGGACTGGGCGCGGCGCAACATGGCCCGCAACGGCTTCTCGGGGTCGGAGCACGAGTTCGTGCAGGCCGACGTGCTCGCGTGGGTGACGGAGCAGCGCCACACGCGCAACCGCTGGGACCTCATCTTCTGCGACGTGCCCACGTTCTCCAACTCCGCGCGCATGCGGCGCGCGTCCTTTGACGTGCAGCGCGACCACGCGGAGCTGATCATCGGCGTGTCGCGCCTGCTCGTGCGCGGCGGGCGGGCGATCTTCTCGTGCAACCTGCGCAGCTTCAAGCCGGACACGGAGAAGCTCGAGCGCGCGGGCGTGAGGCTCGCGGACATCACGGCCGAGACCATCCCGGAGGACTTCGCGCGCAACCGCAAGGTGCACCACGCCTATCTGGTGGAGCGGGCGTAGGGGCGCCGGCCCCGAGGATGGGGCCGTTGGGCAACATCAAATCTGACTGCGGCATCTTGGCGCTCTCGACCCCTGGGGCCTTGAGGCAGCCAAGGTGCCGCAGCCAGATTTGATGCGCCGCCCGGGCGAGAAGAGCCCGCGCCCCGCCGCTCCGTCCGCGCCCCCGCCGTCCGCTCCGTCCGCCGCCGCGCGGCGTCCGTCTGCGCGCGCGAGGCGCAGACGCGCCCCGCGCGCGAGTAGAATCAACCTGCACGTGTGGGTAAGGCGCGGGCACGCTCGCGCCCCGATTGAAAATGGGGGAACACGCTATGGACGCTAGCATCGAGGCCACGGTCAAGGCCTGGCAGGACAACGTCACCGATCCCGACCTTGCGGCCGAGCTCGCCGAGCTCGTCAAGGACGGCAACGAGGACAAGCTCTTCGACGCCTTCTATCGCGACCTCGCCTTTGGCACCGCCGGCCTGCGCGGCACGCTCGGCGTGGGCACCAACCGCATGAACGTCTACGTGGTCGCGCAGGCCACCCAGGGCGTCGCCGACTACCTGAACGCCCACTACGAGAACCCCACGCTCGCGCTCGCGCGCGACTCGCGCAACAAGGGCGAGGACTTCCAGAAGGTCGCCGCCGGCGTGCTCGCCGCCAACGGCGTCCACGTCTACGTGTACCCGCGCATCGAGCCCGTCCCCACGCTGTCCTTCGCGGTGCGCCACCTCGGGACCTCCGCCGGCATCGTGCTCACGGCCTCCCACAACCCGGCGCCCTACAACGGCTACAAGGTCTACAACGACAACGGCGGCCAGATCACGGACGAGGCCGCGGCGGAGATCTCGGCCAACATCGCCAAGGCCGACCCGTTCAACGTCAAGATCATGGACTTTGACGAGGGCATCGAGAAGGGCCTCATCGAGTGGACGCCCGAGGAGGTCCTCGACGCCTTCATCGAGAACATCAAGAAGGTCTCCGTGCCGGGCTTCAAGGCCTCCGACGACTACTCCGTGGTCTACACCCCGCTCAACGGCACCGGCATGGAGCTCGTGACGCGCATCCTCAAGGAGATCGGCGTCGAGAAGGTCTCCGTGGTGCCCGAGCAGGCGGAGCCGGACGGCAACTTCCCCACCTGCACCTACCCCAACCCCGAGTTCCGCGAGGCCCTCGAGCTCGCCCTCAAGCTCGCCGAGGAGGTCAAGCCCAACCTCGTCGTGGCCACCGACCCGGACGCCGACCGCATGGGCACCGCCATCCCGCACGACGGCGACTACGTGCTGCTCTCCGGCAACGAGATGGGCGTCCTGCTCATGGACTGGCTCGCCACGATGGCGCGCGACCGCGGCGAGGACGTGGGCCGCAAGGTGGCCGTCTCCACGATCGTCTCCTCCTCGATGCCCGACGCGCTCGCGCGCGACTGGGGCTTTGAGATGAGGCGCGTGCTCACCGGCTTCAAGTACATCGGCGACCAGATCGACCAGCTCAAGGACGAGGGCGAGGAGGACCGCTTCCTCATGGGCTTCGAGGAGTCCTACGGCTACCTCGTGGGCACGCACGCCCGCGACAAGGACGCCATCGTCGCCACGATGCTCTGCGTCGAGATGGCCAGCTACTACGCCGAGCGCGGCATGGACCTCTACGAGGCCATGGACGCCCTCTACCAGAAGTACGGCTACTACCTCAACGGCACCGTCAACGCGTCCTTCCCGGGTGCGGCCGGCGCCGACAAGATGGCCGCCATCATGACCGGGCTGCGCGAGAACCCGCCCGCGGAGATCGCCGGCTACAAGGTCACCGGCATGACCGACTACGCCACCGGCCCCGAGATGCCGCGCGTCTCGGGTCTCCAGAAGGAGGCGGCGCAGGTGCTGCCGTCGGCCAACGTCATCGAGTTCCGCCTCGAGGACGACAACAAGGTCATCTTCCGCCCGTCCGGCACCGAGCCCAAGGTGAAGGCGTACCTCTTCTCCAAGGGCGCCACGCGCGCCGAGTCCGAGGCCGTGCGCGCCAAGCTCGAGGCCGCGTCCAAGGAGATCCTGTCGTAGAGGACGCTCTCTGCAGGAGGGGAGGCCCCGCCGGCCCGTTGGTCGGCGGGGCCTCCTGCTGTCTGCCGTGTCCGGGCCCACGAGTTCTTCTCGGCGATTCCGGCCGCTCGCCTGCGTTGCGGAAATGGGGGTTATGGCAGCCTGACGCCTCCCGGTGTTGCCGAGTTTGGGGCTATGGCAGAAAGGGCAGTGCCACAACCCCCGATTCGTAAACGCGGGCGAGAAGAACCGCAGGTCGTTCTTCTCGCCCAGCGCCATAACCCCATATCTGACAACGGCTCGAAGGCGGATTCCAGCGGCCATTGAACCACGCCCCTCTCGTCGTGGTGCAATGGCCGCTGGAATCCGCCGGCAAGACGGTCATCGTCATAGAGCACCACACGGAATTCATCGCCGAGTACTGCACGACCGCCGCCCTCATGGCGAACGGGGCCATCTCCTGGAAGCTCCCCGCGCACGAGGCGCTGCGCCGCATCGACGACCTCGCCGCGAGCGACGTGCACCCGCCACAGATCGCCCTTGCCGCCCGCGAGCTCGTGCGCGTGGGCGCGCTTCCGGCGGACACGCCGCTTCCCACCGCCGTCGACGAGGGCGCCACCGCGCTCTGGGGCATCCCGTTCGTCGCGCGCACGCGCGAGCACGCCCCCGCATCAGCCGCGGAGCCGGCGGTCTCCTTCCGCGGGGTCGGCGTGAGCTATCGCAGCGTCAAGGGTGCGCCCCGCCAGGTGTTCCGCGACCTCAATCTGGACATCCGGCGCGGGGAGAAGGTCGCGCTCGTGGGCGCCAACGGCGCGGGCAAGTCAACCCTCATGAAGCTCATGTGCGGCCTCGTCAAGCCCCAGGCGGGCGAGGTCCTGCTCGAGGGCGCCCGCACGCGCGACCTTGGCCCGGACGAGCTCTCCGACAAGATCAGCCTCGTCTACCAGAACCCCGAGCAGATGTTCATCAAGGACTCGATACGCGCGGACGTGGAGTTTGCCATGCGGGCGCGCGGCGTCGCCGATGCCGGCGAGCGGGCGGCGGCCCTGCTCAGGCGCTTCCGCCTCACTGAGTTTGCCGACCGCGACGGCCGCCTGCTCTCGGGCGGCCAGATGCGCCGCGCGTCGCTTGCCGTGGGCATCGCGCTCGACCCGCCGATCCTGCTGCTCGACGAGCCGACGGCCAACCTCGACATCGGCACGCGCCAGGAGATCACCAGGCTCGTCTCCGACCTTCGCGGCGTCACGGACACCGTGGTCATCGCCACGCATGACATGCAGCTCGTCTGCCAGTTCGCCGAGCGCGTCATCGTGCTCACGGGAGGCGAGGTCATCGGCGACGCGGCGCCCGACGAGGTCTTCATGGACGAGGACGCGGTCGCCCGCTCGGGCATCTGCCCGCCGGAGATCTTCCAGATGGGCCGCGCCCTCGACTGCCGCGCCGCCTGCTACACGCTCGACGAGTTTCTCGCCTGCTTCCCCGCATGGGAGGCCGCACAGGGCGAGAAGGACGCGAAGGAGGGAGGGCGCGCATGATCGAGAAGATCTCCGAGAGCGTCCTGGACAAGGTCTCTATCGATTTTCTGCGCGACCAGGTGCTCAAGAACGCCTACGGCAACGACGACACGCCCATAGCGGCGCTCGACCCGCGCGTGCTCCTGCTGAGGTACCTCTTCTTCGGCGTCGTGCCGTGGTTTCTGAACGACGTCGTCGTGCTGCTCGGGCTCTTCGCCCTGACGGTGGTTATCACGCGCGTGGCCCGCGTGGCGCCGCTCGTGCTCTTCGTCTTTGCGCTCGGCGTCCTCTCGCAGACCGGCTACACGTTCGTCGTGTCGCTCTTCTTCGAGGGCAACATGGACACGCTCCTCTCGCTGCTCGTGCTGACGCTCAAGGTGGCCACGTGCTCGCTCGCGAGCATCACGGTCTTCTCGGGGCTCGACCCGGACAGGCTCTCCAACGGCCTTCTGTGGTTCGGCGTGCCCGAGCGCCTGTCCTTCTCGATCGCGTTTGCGTATCGCGTGCTGCCGATCCTCATGGAGGAGCTGCAGAACATCCTGCTGTCGTATCGCCTGCGCGGGCGCGCCCCGGCGCACGACACCCTCGCGGGCAAGCTCCGCTGGGTCGTCTACCAGGTCAAAATCATCGTTCAGTCGTTCTATCCGCTCATGCTCAACACGGCCAAGCGCTCGCGCACCACCGTGGAGGCCCTCGAGCTCAAGGGGTACCGCTACGCGTCCACCAACCTCAAGGTGCTCAAGATCAAGCTCTCCTCGCTGCGCGCGGGCAGGCGCGAGGCCGCCTTCGTGGCGATCTGCGCCTCCTGGGTCGTCATGTGCTTCGTCATTTCAGGGATTGTGGGACTCTAGATGGACATCGACTTTCACACGCACGGCAAGCTGGCCAAGTACCCGGCCTTCTCGCCCGACTACACCGACTGGCCCTTCAGCGAGGCGATAAGCGCGGGACTCGACGCGCTGTGCCTCACGGAGCACTTCAACACGCAGGGCTTTCACGACGTCTACGCCGACGTCGCCCGTCGCTTCGCCCGGATTGGGGATGCCTACGACGTGAACGGGCTGCTCGTCTTCCCGGGGATGGAGATCGACGTGGCCGAGGGCGGCCATACGCTCGCCCTCGGGCCCATGGAGGAGATCCTCGACCTCAACGCCTGGCTTGAGCCGCACAAGGCCAAGGGGCGCTTCCTGCCCTTTGACGAGCTGGCCGACGAGGTGCACCGTCGCGGCCTGCGCTTTGGCGCCGGGCATCCCTTCCGCGCGCCGGGCCATCTGCCGGAGCTCTCCGACGAGCAGCTCTCCAGGTTCGACTTCCTCGACCTCAACGGCAAGGACCTCGCGCGCGACCGCGAGCGCTCGGAGCGCCTCACGCGTGCGCTCGGCGAGCGCCTGGGCATCCCCGTGATCTCGGGCAGCGACACGCATCAGGCCTTCCAGTACGGCTGCGTGGTCACCCGCATGGCGCGGCGCTGCACGACCTTCGACGACCTCTTCGCCCAGGTCGAGGCGGGGGAGTATGAGATCGTGGTCGCCGAGGACGCGGCGTTTCGCGTGAAGACGGCCGGCTACCTCAAGCGCGCCCTCAAGGAGATCGACCGCCTCGGCGGCGACTACGTGGCCACGATCCTCGCCGGCCAGGCGCTCTAGGGAGGCATGATGGCGTCGGAATCCCTCTTTCGCCGGGACGTGAGCTACACCGAGGCGGAGCACCTCATCATGGACTTTGTCTCGACGCGGCCCGCCGAGTTTCTCGTCATGTCCATCCAGCAGGTCTCGGCGCGCCTCAAGATCTCTGACGCCACGGTCTCGCGGTTCGCGCGGCATGCGGGCTTCCGGGACTTCAAGGAGCTCAAGGCGGCGGTGGCGTCCGCGACGCTCGGGCCGGCCGAGAAGATCCAGGCGAGCATCGAGGGGGTAGGGTCGCCGCGCGCCTTCCTGGCGGAGCAGCGGGAGAACATCGGGCGTACCGCGGAGACGCTCGACGAGGAGGCGTTCGGCAGGGCGGCCGACGCCCTCGCGGGGGCCTCGCGCGTGCTGCTCCTCGGCAAGGGGGCCGCGCGCTCGTTTGCCGAGCTCCTCCGGTTCCGGCTTGCGCGCTTCGGGAAGGAGGCACTCGTGCTGGAGGCGGGCTCCGACGTCATGGAGGGGCTCGTGCGCGCCGATGCCGGGACCGTCCTTCTCGCCTTTGGCTTCGAGCGCGTCCCGGCGGAGGTCGAGGTGGCGCTCGCGTACCTTCGCCGCGTCTCGGGGCGGTCGATCCTGCTCACCGGCCGACGCCTGCGCGGGTCGGGCGCGGACGTCGAGCTCGTGGCGTACCGGGGCGAGCCGCGCGGGTATCACTCCATGGCGAGCGCGGTCGCACTGATCGATGCGCTCGTCGTGGCGGTGGCGAGTCGCATGGGGGCCGAGGCGCTGGACCGGCTCGAGCTGCTCAAGGGGCTCAAGCGGGGCAACGAGGCGCGGCTTCCGCGCTAGGGCCGGGCGGGCTACTCGTCTGTGTTCGCGGTGGCGTCGTCGGCGGCCTGGCCGTCATCCGCCGCGGTGGCGTCGTCGTCAGCCTGGGGCAGGCTCAGGGCATGGATGGTGTCCGTGCTCGCCGCGAGCGTCGCCGCGGGCCAGGGGTGCGCGCTCACCTCGGGGGAGGTGGGGTCGTAGACGGTGATGGAGCCGTCCTCGTTCTCGGAGACGAGCAAGATCCAATGGGCGGTGCTGGTGATGGAGCCTGCCTTGGTCTCAAGCAGGACGTAGGTCCCGGCGTCGAGCGCCTGGGAGAGGTTGTCGGCGTTCGAGGTGTAGCTCTTGTAGGAGAGGCCGAGCCCCTCGGCCGAGCTCTCGAGGAAGCTCGCGGCCATCGCGGAGTCGCCCGTGGCGGCGCCGGCGTCGTTGGCCTGCTGGGCGAGGTCCGCCGGAGACTTGTCGTTGGTGCCGGTGAGGCCCATGTAGGCCATGGAGAGCGCGGTGGGGCCGGAGCCCGTGATGGCGAGCGCGCGGCCGGCGTAGTCGACGGCGCCCCAGCGAGCGTCCCAGCACCAGAGCTGCGGGGCCTCGCCCTGCGTCACGGAATCCCCGTAGGGCTGGGCGGTCTTCTCGGCGTCGGGGTAGGCGGCGACGAAGTCGATGGCCTCGGGGACGCTGAGGGCGAGCTCCAGCAGGCCCGCGTCCGCGTAGCGGTCCGCAGAGGCGGCGATGGCGGCGAGCTTCTCGCCCTCGTTGAGCTCGGTCGCAAACCGCTGCGTGAGCTCCTCGGAGACGCCGGAGGCCACGCGCGCGTCAATCTGGTTGTCGCTCTGGGCGGCGTCCGTGGAGCAGCCGCGCACGCAGCTGGAGACGCCCACGACCACCAGGACGAGGAGGACCACGGCGAGCGCGCCCAGGATGAGGAGCTGCCGGTCGACGCCGAAGACGCGGTTCCTGCCGCCTTGGAAGTTGATGCTGCGGGACCTGAGCGGGTAGCCGCCGCGCCCGCCGCGGCCGCCGCGATGGCCTGCGCCCCTCATGCCGCCCCCGCGCGAGCGGGTGCCGGTGGGGCCGTGATAGGTGGTCTGGCTGGGGACGCGAGCCCTGCTGTCCCCAGCGCCGGCATACTGGCGAGAGGAGCCGTTCATAGATGAGCCGCCCGAGCGGGGGCGGCGGTCACGATCGGTGCGAGTCATTGTCCCTCCAGGGGATGTGCGCATGAGCGAGAGTAACCCTTATCGCATGATAGGCAGCCCGGGGGATTAATCTGCCTGCCGATAGGCAACAATTCGGGGAGCGGTATGTGTTGCCTGCGATATGAGCCGCGCTCAAGCGCTGGTTGAGCCGCTGGCGCGGGCGCTGCGGGCACAAAAGAGGGGAGGGCCAAGCTGTCTTGGCCCTCCCCTCCGGCTACTCCGTGGGTATTGTCGGGGTCGTGGGCGTCTCGCCGTCCCCGCCGCCGCTGGGGGGCGGCGTGGGCTCGGGCTCGGGCGTGGGCTCGGGATCAGGGGCGGTCGGCTCAGGATCGGGCGTGGTCGGGACGACGGGCGTCGCAGGACCGCTGGGCTCCTCGGCCTGGCTGTCCTCGGTCTTGTCCACGTTCTCCTCTTCCTCGTCCTCCCAGTCATCCTCGTTGGAGGCCTGGTTGGTGCCGACGAAGGTCCAGGAGCTGTTGGGCTTGTAGGTGGCGTTGTGGTCCGCGGTGGGGAACTCCTCGCGCGCCACGCCGTCGAGGGCAACGTTCATGTACGCGGTCCAGATGGGCAGCGGCAGCGTTGCGGTGGTGCCGTTGGTGCCCTGGTAGCGGATCGTGCTGTTGTTGTCCTGGTGGCCGCACCAGACGACGGTCGTGAGCTGCGGGGTGTAGCCGCAGAACCAGAGGTCGCCGTAGTTCTCGGTCGTGCCGGTCTTGCCCGCAACCGGCTGGTCGAACGTGGCGTAGTTGCGCACGTAGGTGGCCGAGCCCTTGGCGATGACGCCCTCGAGGACGCCGGTCAGGTCCTCGATGATGGCGGAGTCGACGATCTGCTCGGAGCTGTCCTGGTGCTCGTAGACGACGTTGCCGTTGCGGTCCTCGATGCGCGTGATCGCGATGGCGTCGCGGTGCACGCCGCCGTTGGCAAAGACCGAGTAGACCTCGGCCATCTCGAGCGGCGTGACCTCCTGGACGCCGAGCGTGAGCGCGGCCACGGGGTTGATCTGGGAGTCGATGCCGAGCATGTGCGCGGTCTCGATGATCTTGTCGTTGCCGATGGTCTGGGCGACCTGCGCGTAGCCGGTGTTGGACGAGTAGGCCGTGGCGTCGGCGAGGGTAATCGTGCCGAGCTGGTCGTTGTTGATGTTGCTCGGGGCCCAGAGGGGCGTGATCTGGATGGGGGAGTTGCAGTTGATGCGCACGGTGGGGCTCATGCCCTCGAGCATGGCGGCGCACAGGGTGATGGCCTTGAAGCTCGAGCCGGGCTGGCGGGGGTTGGTGGCGAGGTTGACCGAGCTCTGGCCGGCCTCGGTGTCGTTGCCGTAGTTCTGGCCGCCGACCATGGCCACGATGTGCCCGTTGGAGTTGTCCACCGAGACGAGGGCGCCCCTCAGCTGCTCGTCCCCGGAGGAGGCGACGCGCTCGCTCACGGCCTGCTCGGCGGCCTGCTGACGGGCGGGCTCGATCGTGGTGTAGACCTTGAGGCCGCCCTGCATGATGGTCTCGGAGGAGAAGTCCTGCAGGAGAAGGTTGCGGACGTAGTCGGTGAAGTAGGGGTAGGTGCCGATGGAGTCGGTCAGCTCGCCGGGGTTCAGGACGAGCGGCTCGGCGCAGGCGGCGTCGTACTCCTCCTGGGAGATGTCGCCCGCCTCGAGCATGCGCGAGAGGACGAGGTTGCGGCGCGAGACGCAGCTGTCGGGCTTGGTGAAGGGGTCGTAGAGCGAGGGGGCGTTGGGCAGGCCCACGAGGACCGCCGCCTCGGAGAGGGTGAGCTCGCTCGCGTGCTTGTTGAAGTAGGTGATGGACGCAGCCTCGATGCCATATGCCCCGTTGCCATAGTAGATGGTGTTGAGGTACATGTTGATGATCTGCTCTTTGGTGTACTCCTTCTCCAGCTGGATGGCGATGTACGCCTCGCGCACCTTGCGCTTGAGCGACTGCTCGAACTGCTCGTCGGAGAGGACGGTGTTTCGGACGAGCTGCTGGGTGATCGTGGAGCCGCCGCCGGCGTCGCCGGAGCCCGTGATCTGGCCCACGACGGCGCGCAGCACGCCCTGCGGGTCGACGCCGTTGTGCTCGTAGAAGCGCTTGTCCTCGGTGTCGATGAGGCCCTTGATGACGTAGTCCGAGATCTCGTCCAGCGTGACGGAGCGGCGGTTCTGGAGGTAGTACGAGGCTATCTCGTTGCCGTCCGCGTCATAGACGCGCGTCGGCTCGGCGAGAAGGTAGGCGTCGGCAGAGGTGTAGTCGGGCAAGTCCTCGAGCCACGCGCTCACCACGCCGCCGAGCGAGAGGGCGAGCGTCACGCAGAGCAGCGCGATGAAGCCGAACACGCCCGCGATGCCAAAGCCCACGAAGTGCGTGCGGGAGTGCGTGCGGGCTCTTCGGGTTCTGATCCCCATCTAGTCCTCCTGTCGGGGAGACCGGTCCATAACTGTCCAACATTATAGGAGGTTGTCGGCTCGGGGGCCCGCGCGGCGTTGGGCCTGAGCGGGAGAGTGAGGCCGCGCGGGGTTCTTCTCGCCCTGTCGCGCATGGCGCGGGCGGACGGGAAAATCGCCCCTGTCCTGCCCCTTTCCCGCGCCGCTGCGCTATGCTAATACCTTATGCGGCCGTGTTGACGGCCGCTTGGTAAAGCGAAGGACCTATGGAGGACAGAGATTTGCTGCCAGTTGACGAGCAACTCAAGGTGATTACGTCCGGCACGATGCAGATTGTGCCGCTGGACGAGCTGAAGAAGAAGCTCGAGAAGGGCACGCCCCTCAACATCAAGCTGGGCGTTGACCCCACCTCGCCCGACCTGCACCTCGGCCATGCCGTGCCGCTGCGCAAGATGCGACAGTTCCAGGACCTGGGCCACAACGTGACGCTCATCATCGGCAACGGAACGGCGCTCATCGGCGACCCGTCCGGCCGCGACTCCACCCGGCCGCCCCTCACCGAGGAGCAGGTCGAGGCCAACGCCCGGACCTACGTCGAGCAGGCCATGAAGGTCCTCGACCCCGAGAAGACCACGGTCCTGCACAACGGCGAGTGGCTCAAGGGCCTCAACCTCGCCGAGATGCTCAAGATCATGAGCCAGTTCAACGTGGCCCGCATCCTCGAGCGCGAGGACTTCCACAACCGCTACACCGAGGGCAAGTCCATCGGCCTGCACGAGTTCATCTACCCCGTGCTGCAGGCCTACGACTCCGTGGTCATCAAGGCTGACCTCGAGATGGGCGGCAACGACCAGATCTTCAACCTCCTCGCCGGGCGCGACCTCATGCGCGCGATGGGCATGGAGCCGCAGGTGGCCCTCACGATGCCGCTTCTGGTGGGCACGGACGGCCACAAGAAGATGTCCAAGAGCTACGGCAACTACGTGGGCCTCACCGACGAGCCGGCCGACATGTACGGCAAGGTCATGTCCATCACCGACGAGCTGGTGCCGCTCTACTGGCGCCTGTGCTCCACGGCGGACATGGACAAGCTCGACGCGATCGACGCCGCCTTCGCGGACGGCTCCGCCGACCCGTACGCGCTCAAGCGCGAGCTGGCCGCCAACATCTGCGACCTCTATCACGGCGAGGGCGCCGGCGCCGCGGCGAGCGACGCCTTCGACGCGCAGTTCAAGCGCGCCGAGGCGCCCGAGGACATGCCGGAGTTCCCCCTCTCCGTGGCCGAGGTCAACGACGAGGGCAAGGTCTACCTGGGCAAGCTCCTCGTGGAGGTGGGGATTGCCAAGTCCGCCGGCGAGGCGCGCCGCCTCGTGGACGGCGGCGGCGTCAAGATCAACGGCGAGGCCGTGGCGCCCAAGTGCTACAACGTCGAGGCGTCGCTCTTCTCGGCGGGCACGACGGTCCAGTCCGGCAAGAAGCGCTGGGCGCGCCTGGTGTAGGGCCCAAGACAGGCGATGCGCGGGCGGGGTCGCGGCTGCGGCTCCGCCCGTGTCTGTGAGTTTGTGAAAAATAATCCGCCCTGTGAGCGCGCGGGCCGACGTTTTCCCAGTTGGCATTCTGGCGAGGGCCCCAGAGGGCGGATTAATTCTGGCGGGTGCGGTCGAGACGACGCGCAAGGACGGGGGCATGATGGCAAGAGGGACCACGTTTCTGGAGGCCCACGGCGTGCCGGAGCTGCTGGCGCCCGCCGGCGGCCCGGAGCCCTTCAACGCCGCGCTCGCCGCGAGGGCGGACGCGATCTACTGCGGGCTGGGCAACGACTTCAACGCCCGCCGCGGCGCCCACAACTTCGACGACGAGTCGTTCGCCGCGGCGTGCCGTCGGGCCCACCTCGCCGGGACGCGCGTCTACGTGACCGTGAACGTGGCCGTCTCCACCGAGGAGATGCCGCGCGTGCTGGGGCTCGTGCGCCGCGCGTGGGAGCTCGGCGCGGACGCCTTCATCATCCAGGACTGGGGCCTCATGGCGGAGGTCCGCCGCCGGTGGCCGGAGGTGGAGGTGCACGTCTCCACGCAGGCCAACGTGCACGACGCCCGCGGCGTGGCGTGGTGCCGTGACGTCTGGGGCGCGGAGCGCGTGACGCTCTCGCGCGAGCTCTCGCTGCCGGAGATTTCCCGCATCGCGAAGGAGGGCGTGGAGCTGGAGTGCTTCGGCCACGGGGCGCTCTGCTTCTGCTACTCGGGCGTGTGCCTCATGAGCTCGCTCAACGGTGGGCGCTCCGCCAACCGGGGGCTCTGCGCCCAGCCCTGCCGCCTGCCGTATGACCTGCTCGACGAGGACGGCAACGTGATGGAGATCCCGGGCGTGGCCACGCAGGGCCTTCCCGAGAAGAGCCGCGGGGTGGGCGGCACGCGCCTGCTCTGCCCCAAGGACTACTGCACCGTGGACCACCTCGCCGAGATGCGCGACGCCGGCGTGGGGTCGGTCAAGGTCGAGGGGCGCATGAAGGCGCCCGACTACGTGCTCTCCGTCGTGGGCGCCTACCGCGACGCGCTTGACGCGCTGGCCGCGGGGGAGGACCCCGAGGCGCGCGCGGCCGCGCGGCACCGCCGGCTCAAGCGCGCCTTCAACCGCGACTTCACGGACGGCTACCTCCGGGGCAGCTCCGACAACGACATGATGAGCTACGAGCGCTCCAACAACCGCGGCGAGGTCGTGGGCGAGGTCGTGGGCTCGCGCCAGCTCGAGGACGCGGTGGTGCGCCGCGGGGGCGGCAACGGCGGGCGCGAGCGGATGCGCCGCCTCACGCGCGCGGACGTGGAGGTGCGCCTCACGGCCCCGGTGGGCGAGGGGGACCTCCTGGAGCTCCGCCCGGTGGACGACCCCGCGCAGTTCCTCACCGCCCCCGCTCCCGCGGACGCCGCGGCGGGGGAGACCGTCACCTGCCGCGCGGCGCGCCCCATGCCCGCGGGCTCCGTCGTGCGCCTCATCCGCTCGCAGCGCGCGCTCGACGAGGCGGCCCGCGTAGCGGACAAGGACGTGGTGCGCCGCCGCCCGGTGCGCGTCCGCGTGACGGCGTGCCTCGGCGAGCCCTTCTCGGTGGAGCTCTCGTGCGCGGACGGCGCCGCCTCGGCGCGCGCGGAGGGCTTCGTCGTGGAGGCGGCCCGGACGCGCGAGGTCACCGGCGAGGAGCTGGTGGAGCATGTCGGCCGCATGGGCCAGAGCCCGTTTGAGCCCGTGGAGTGGGACGTGACGCTCGATTCCGGCTGCGGCATGTCCTTCTCGGCCGTCCACAAGGTCCGCGCCGAGGCGTGCCGTCGCCTGGAGGAGGCCCTCCTCGCCCCGTACGCGGGCAGGGGGGCGTGCGAGGGGGACAGTCACTCCTGCACGCGCCGGAACGGGCGCGCGGAAGTGGCTGCCCCCCTCGCACGCCCGTGCGTCTGCGCGCTCGTGACCACGCCGGCATGCGCTGCGGCGGCGCTCGCCGCCGGCGCCACGCGCGTCTACGCGGGCGCGGACGACCTCGCCGAGGGCGCGTGGCCCGAGGGCGTCATCCCCTGGCTCGATGAGGTCTGCCGCGAGGGCGACCACGCGCGCCTCGACGGCTGGGTGCGCGCCGGCGAGCCCGTCGCCGTGGGCAACGTCTCCGAGCTCGCGCTCGCCGCGGAGCGCGGCGCGCTTGCCGAGGTCCGCTCCTGCATCCCGGTGCACAACGAGTCCTGCCTCGCGGCCCTGGAGGACGCGGGCGCGGCGGGCGTCTGGCTCTCCCCGGAGCTCACGCTCGACGAGGTCTGCGCGCTCGCCCGGGCGGCGCGGGTCCCCGCGGGGCTCTCCGTCCTCGGCCGCGAGCGCGTGATGACGAGCGAGCACTGCGTGCTGCAAGCGCTCGGCCGGTGCGCCCACGACTGCCGCCGCTGCGCGCTGCGCCGCCGCCGGCTCTCCCTGCGCGACATCGACGGCCGCGAGCTCCCCGTCCGCACGGACGTGAACGGCCGCTCGCGCATCTGGTTCGGCCAGTCGCTCGACGCCACGCCGCAGGCGGACGTCCTTCTCGCCGCCGGCGTGTCGCGTCTTCTGGTGGACGCCCAGCTCATGGACGAGGAGGAGGTCGCGTCCGCCGTGCGCCGCGTCGTGCGCGCGGTGGAGGCGGCCCAGGACGGCCGCAGGCCCGACCGACGCCTGCCCGGCGCCACTTCCGGGCATCTTTTTGCCGGCATTGGGTAACATGGTTCACGGACACAGGCTGCCTCCCGACGCCCCGCGCCGGCCGAGGCATGAGGAAAGGACATCCCATGGCCGTTGACCGAGCCCTTCTCGACGCCACCCTCGACGTCATCCGCCAGAGCCTCCAGGCGGACGGCGGCGACGTCGCCCTCATCGACTGCACCGACGACGGCGTGGTCACCCTGGAGATGCAGGGCGCCTGCGCCGGCTGCCCGCTCTCCTCGCTCGACATGTCCGAGGGCATCGAGCGCATCCTCATGGAGCACGTCCCCGGCGTGACGCGCGTCCAGCCCGCCGCGTTCTAGCGCGGCAGGGGGCGACGGCAGGAGCGGCGAGAAGAACGGGCGGAGAAGAACGTGTTCCTGAACGACCTCTATCACATGCTCGACCCGGTGGCCTTCACACTGGGGCCGCTCACCGTGCGCTGGTACGGCATCGCGTACCTGCTCGGCTTCATCTGCGCCGGGATCGTGATGTACCGGACGGCGCGGCGCTGGGGCCTGGGCCTGTCGGCCGACGACGTCTTCTCCATCGTGATCGGCGTGGTCTTTGGCATCATCATCGGCGCGCGCCTCTTCTACGTGGTCTTCTACATCTGGGGCGCGGGGCTCACGCTCTCGAGCCCGCTGGAGATCTTCGCCACCTGGGAGGGCGGCATGAGCTTTCACGGCGGGCTCGTGGGCGCCGTCGTGGGCGGCGCGCTCGTGTGCCGCCACTACGGCATCTCCGTGCCGACGGTCTGCGACCTCGGCGTCATCGGCGCGCCGCTCGGCCTCTTCTTCGGCCGCTGCGCCAACTTCGTGAACGGCGAGCTCTGGGGCAAGGAGACGGACCTGCCCTGGGGCGTCATGTTCGAGACGGGCGGCGCGGTCTACCGGCACCCCTCGCAGCTCTACGAGGCCATCCTCGAGGGTCTCGTGATCTTCCTCGTGCTGTACCTGCTGTCGCGCCGCGTGCCGCCGCGCCCGCAGGGCACCTTCATGGGGTGGTTCCTCACGCTCTATGGCATCTTCCGCTTCCTCGTGGAGTTCGTCCGCGTGCCCGACGCGCAGCTCGGCTACCTCTTCGGGCCCATCACGATGGGCCAGCTCCTGAGCCTTCCGCTCGTCCTTCTGGGCATCGTGGTCCTTGTTGCGGCCCATCGCCTCAACCGCCCGCAGGTGGGTTATCTGGCATAAGCGACACGACCCGACAAAGGCGACGGGGCCGTCTGTCATGAAATCACTCATGACAGACGGCCCCGCCGCGTTTGTCGGGCTTTCAGGGGGGCTATGCCGCGCGGGCGCTGTTCTCCGGCGTGATCTCCATGCTCTGGAAGCGGTGCTGCATGTAGGCGTTGTCATAGTGCTCGGCGTAAAACTCCTCCACGGGAGAGCTCGGCGCGAGGCCGCTCTCGCGCTGGTACCAGCACTCGAGGGACTGCAGCGTCATGACGCCGTTCACCAGCATGAGGAAGGCGCAGAGCGTGGTGAAGGAGTAGCGCGCCTGCCAGGGGATGAGGTTGATGAGCTTGAGCAGCCACGGCAGGCAGAACTTGATCCACACAAAGCCGAGCGCGCCCCACATGCACATGAAGAGCGTGCTCGTGCGCCCGCCAAAGAGCAGGGCCACCGGGTCCGGGAAGAGCCCGAAGATCGTGGAGCCCGAGTAGTCCCAGGCCACGGCGCCAAAGCCCACCTGCATGAACCAGGAGACCGCCGCCTCGAAGAGCCCGCCGATCACGGCGGACACCAGGAAGATGACCACGGGGTTTGCCTTGTAGAAGCGGTTGAGCGCGATGGTCATGAGCACGGCGCCAAACCCGTAGATGGGGGAGAAGGGCCCGTAGAGCATGCCGGCGCGGTCCTGGTAGACGCCCGGGTCAACCACGACCATGTGGTACACGGTCTCGATGACGAGCCCGAGCACGCAGCAGACCACGAAGACCCAGAACAGGTTGAAGAAGTCGAGCTCGATGAAGCCGCGGTCGCCCTTGGCGCGCCCGAGCGTGCCGTCCTTGGCGGCCTCCTCGGTCTCCATGTCGCGGAGCTTGCGCTGCAGGCGGCGCTCGGTGATGAGCGTGGGGTCGATGGTGGCCGAGATCCCCACGAGGACGAGCAGGCGCACGCCGTCGTAGATGAGGTTGTCGCCAAAGCCGTTGAGCATGATCTCGAGCACGAGGTTGACAACGCCCACGCCGATGAGGCCGTAGGCGAGCTGCGCCACGTGCCGGCGGCGGTCCATGAGCACGAGCACGCCAAACAGCACGTATCCCGCGGCCCCAACGGCGAGCATCACGACCTGCGCGATCGTAAGCGTCATCGTGAGCGTGACGTCGTGGCTCTCGCGGAAGAGCTGGACGCCGTACTGGGCGAGCGGCACGGCGATGAGCGCCACCAGGGCAAGTACCGCGGCGGCGGTCAGCAGGCAGTAGATGGCGTAGACCTTGAGCAGCAGGGGAATCTTGCGCTTCTCCACGGGGGTGGCGTCAGACATGGGGGTCCCTTCCTGGGGCCGGGGCAGTGCCCCGGGGTCGAATGGTGCCCACAGTCTACACGCGGCCGCTCAAAAGTAACAGGGCGAGAAGAACGTCAGGCGGACGTTCTTCTCGCCCTGCGTCATTGTGTGTCCTCCTGTCAGCGCGCGCTGGCGGCGTAGGACGCCGCGCCGACGATGCCCGCGTCGTTGAGGAGCGCCGCCGGGTAGACGGGGGTCTCCACGTCCAGGTACGGGAAGTACTTCTCGTGCTTCTTGCTCACGCCGCCGCCGATGACGAAGGCCTCGGGGCTGAGGTAGAACTCGAGGAGGCGCAGGTACTTGGTGAGGCGCTTGCCCCACTTCTTCCAGCTGAGGTCCTCGCGCTGGCGGGCGGAGTCGGCCGCGAGGCTCTCGGCCTCCTCGCCGTGCTTGCCCATGATGAGGTGGCCGAGCTCGGAGTTGGGGATGAGCCGGCCGCCCATCACGAGCGCCGTGCCGATGCCCGTGCCGAGCGTGATGGCAACGATGAGGCCCCTGCTGCCCCGCGCGGCGCCAAAGCGGGCCTCGGCAAGCCCGGCGGCGTCCGCGTCGTTGACCACGTGGACCGGCCGGCGGCACGCCTCGGAGAGCTTGGCCGTGATGTCGACGCCGATCCAGGACTTGTCCAGGTTGGCCATGTAGCCGATGGGCCTGCCGGGGTGGACCGGCGCGGGGAAGGCCACGCCCACGGGCACGGACGGGTCCACGTGGAAGCTGTCGAGCAGCTCGCAGCAGATGCGCGCGACGGCGTCGGGCGTGGAGGCCTCGGGCGTGGGGATGCGCAGCCGCTCCGCCGCGAAGCAGCCCCTCTCGAGGTCGACGGGGGCGCCCTTGATGCCCGACCCGCCGATGTCAATGCCAAAAGCGTCCATGATGTCCCCCTTTGCTGAGTTGCCAATATGAAAATGTTAGGCGTCCGTAAGGGGGAGGCGCGTCATGCGCCGGCTCTGCGGCCGTATTTGCTCGGGGAGTGTGACGGGGGGCGGAGAGGTTGTCGCCGCTCCGTCCCCGTCACGGGGCTACCAGCGGATGGTGTAGGGGTCCTTGGTGAACGAGCAGAACGTGGCGGTGACGTTTTCCAGCGCAAAGACCTCGCAGTTGCCGTCGTCGGCAGCGTACATGGGCCGCAGCTCTGGGTACTCGGCGAGCACTGCCTCGCGCGCCTCTAGGCGGTCGTCGAGCACTGCGTCGGCTTCGATGCGCAGCCACGAGCCGTCCTCGCCCATAGCGCAAATCGCCACGCGCGGGTGGGCGAGCATCTGCTCAAAGACCGGCTTCACGCGCCCGGTCTGGACGTAGAGCCTGCCCTCGAACTTGGCGATGGTGCCAAAGGGGCGCACCTGCGGGTTGCCCGCCTCGTCGACGGTTGCCAGGAAGTAGGTGGGGTTCTCCTTGAGATAGGCCAGGACCTCGTCCATGGGCGCTCCTTTCACGTGCGGTCGTTGGCGCTACTTTACTCCGCCTCGGGGACGGCAAGGCGCCGCTTGTAGTAGATCTTCACGCCGAGCAGGACGAGCGCGAGAAAAACCAGCGTGGCCGCCACGGCGAGCATGGACTCAAAGCTCACGAGCGCCCCGACGAGGACGGCGACCACGGCGAGGGCAGGCATCAGCTGAACGTAGGTGCGCGCGGTCTCGCGCTCCGTGTGGGCGCGCAGCTCGTCGTGCTCTCGTGCCTGGAAGCGGCGCAGCTCGGCGTCGTCTGAGAGGGCGCGCTGAAGGCTGTGGGCCTGGCGCGCGGTGATGCCCCCGGCGACGATGAAGATGCCCATTATGAATCCCGAGAGAAAGCCCGAGGCGCGCAGGTCCGCGTGCAGGGCGGGGAGCTTGTCGGACATGGCGAGCGCAAGCAGGGCCGCCCATGCGACAAGGATGACGGCGAGCGAGATTCTCTCGCGGCGCAGGCGGCGGCGGACGGTGGCGCGCAGCGCTTCGACGCTTTTCTTCATGGTGGTCACAGCTCCTCGTCTATCTCGGAAAAGTCAAAGACGTCCTCGATCGTGAGGCCGAAGAACCGGGCGATCTTGTGGGCCAGCGGCAAGGAGGCAGTGTACTTGCCCACCTCGATCGAGGTGATGGTCTGTCGCGTGGTGCCCACGGCGTCGGCCAGCTCGGCCTGGCTCATCCTGCGCTCGCGGCGCAGCTCGCGGATGCGCGTTCGCACGGCATCACTCCTCTCGTATGGCGCCGGGGCCGATGGTGATGATAAGCGAGCTTTGCATTTTTAGCATAGTACGCTTTGCACAAAAAGACAAGTAAGCTTTGCAAGCAGAAGGTAAGCAACGTGGCGGACGGCGGGCTCGCAGCTCCTCTTGCCAGCGCGCTACGATAGGGACATGTATGACGCGCGAGAGGGGAGACGCATGCGCTACAGGGAGCTTGGCCGCACCGGCCTCATCGTGAGCGAGATCGGCTTTGGCGGGGAGTGGATGGACGGCACGCCGGAGGAGGTGCGCGCCGTGGTGGATGCCGCGGAGGCGGCAGGCGTGAACATCCTGGACTGCTGGATGCCGGACCCCACGCGCCGCTCCAACCTCGGCGACGCCCTGGCGGCGCGGGGCACCCGCGGGCGCTGGGTCATCCAGGGCCATCTGGGCTCAACCTGGCAGGGCGGCCAGTATGTGCGCACGCGTGACCTCGCGCAGGTGCGCCCGGCCTTCGAGGACCTGCTCGCGCGCTTCCACACGGACTACGTGGACCTCGGCATGATTCACTATGTGGACAAGCCCGCCGAGTTTGACCGGCTCATGGACTCCGCCGGCAGCCCCTTCATGGACTACGTGCGCGAGCTGCGCGCCGCCGGCGCGATCCGACACGTCGGCCTCTCCACGCACAACCCCGAGGTCGCGCTTCGTGCGGTACGGAGCCCGGAGATCGAGGTGATCCTCTTCTCCGTGAACCCGGCCTTTGACATGATGCCCGCCACGGACGACCTCGACGCCTACTTCGACGAGCGCGGTGACGCCGCGGCCACGGACGGTATGCGCCCGGAGCGCGCCGAGCTCTACGCCCTCGCGGAGGAGACGGGCACCGGCATCACCGTCATGAAGGGCTACATGGGCGGTCGCCTCTTCGACGCCGCGCAGTCGCCCTTCGGCGTGGCGCTCACGCCGGTCCAGTGCCTGCACTACGCGCTCACGCGCCCGGCCGTGGCGAGCGTGATGGTGGGCTTCGGCGAGCCGGCGCACGTCGCCGAGGCCGTGGCGTACGAGACGGCGACGGATGCCGAGAGGGACTACGCGCGCGTGCTCGCCGGGGCGCCGCGTCACGCCTACCTGGGGAGCTGCACCTACTGCGGCCACTGCGCTCCGTGTCCCAAGGGCATCGACATCGCCGCCGTCAACAAGTTCTACGATCTGGCCACGAGCTATGACGAGCTGCCGGACTCCCTGCGCGAGCACTACCGCGCGCTCGGCGCGACGGCGGCGGGCTGCATCGCGTGCCGCGCCTGCGAGGGGCGCTGCCCCTTTGGCGTGCGGGTTGCCGAGCGCATGGCCGCGGCGGCGGAGCTCTTCGGCTGCTAGGGGATGCTGTCCGGCCTTCGGGCGGCCCGGCGCCTCGGCGTCCCTGCGCAAAAGCCGCCTTGGTGCGAAGCCGCTCCCCCTTCTTGCGCAAAGGCCGCCTTGGTGCGAAGCCGTTTGGACCGCTGTGCAAGGAGTGATAGACGTTCTGGATATATGACTTAGCCTATAAGATTGCTCGATAGGAGAACGGGCCAGAAAAACGCTTCGCACCAAGGGGACTTTTGCGCGCCGGCCGGGAATTCTTTCGCACCAAGGCGGCTTTTGCGCAGGGCATACCGTGGGCCGGCCCCATATCCGGGGGTCAAACGGCGTCCTCATGAGGCCCGCCCCTCATGAAAGGTCCCCGCCGCGCGTCTGGGGGCGCGGCGGGGGCCGTGATCGGGCGGGTCGGCGTCGGCGCTACGCGAGGAGGCCGGCGTGCTCCGGGTGCTTCTCAAACCAGCTCACGGCGTAGGAGCACGTGGGGCGCGCGTAGTAGCCGCTCGCGGCGATGCTCGCCACGGCGCGACCCAGAAGCTCGCCCGCGACCCCCTGCCCGCGCAGGGACTCATCCACAAAGGTGTGGTCGATCTCCACGATGCCGGGCTCCACCTGGGGGAAGGTCACCTCGGCGAGAACGTTCCAGCTGTCGTCCAGGTACTGCACGCGATCGCGCTCCATAACGTAGCCCATGCTGCCTCCTTGGGTCGGTGGTCCAACGGGGCTATTGTCGCACACGACAACGGGTAGAACCCATAGCGAACCCCTACGTCGGCTGAGGACGGAGGCGCGGCATGGCGCGAGCCTGGCACATGGCAAACGGGCATCTGGCGACGGGCGAGAAGGATGGGCGCGCAATCGTGGTCCTTCGGCGCCTCGACGAGGCGCGCGCCCGCGGGCTCTCGCACACGCAGCGCGAGGTGCTCGGGCAGCTGGAGCATGCCGCGATGCCCTTCCTGGAGCGCACGTCCACGGGCGCCGCGGGCCTCGTGGTCTCCTCGAGCGGCCGGCGGCGCTTCGGCTTCATCCTCACCGCCTCCGAGCTGGTGCTCATCGATGACGGGGACACCTGCGCCACGGCGCTCGGCCGCGCCGTGGAGGACCGGGCGCGCGTCGAGGGGCCCGCGGGCGCGCTCTGCGCGCTGCTCCGCGAGCTCCTGCGCGACCACCCGGCCCGGCTCTCCCGCATGCGGGAGGACTTCGAGCGCCTCGAGGAGCAGGTTCTCGAGGGGAGCGAGCGCCCGGACCGGCGCACGATGATGGCGGACTCGAGGCGCATGCTCGGGCTCGACACGTTCTACCAGGGCATGTCCGACCTCGCGGGCGAGCTTGCCGAGGATGACACCGGCTTCGTGGCGCCCGCGGACCAGGCGCGCCTGCGCTCGCTTGCGCGCCTGCTCGGGCGGCTTGCCGCGCGCCTGGAGTCGCTGCAGGACTACAGCCTTCAGGTGCACGGGCTCTACCAGGAGTCCATCGACCTGCGGCAGAACGGCGTCATGCAGTGGCTCACCGTGGTGACCACCATCGTCATGCCGCTCACGCTCATCACCGGCTGGTACGGCATGAACTTCCCGCACATGGCGCTCTTCGACGCCCCGTGGGGCTATGCGGCGGTGATCGTGGCGTGCGTGACGATAGCGGCCGTGGAGATCGCGTTCTTCTCGCGCCGTGGCTGGCTGAGCTTCGGCGAGCGGCACCGTCGCGATGGCAGACGGAAAGATTGATGCCCGACCCAAAGGGGGTATACCTTCGCGCAACAGAAGGGTTCGTCCGAGGGGGCTGACATGTCTGGCCTGGAGTACGAGACGCGCGACAAGGTCCTGTGGGCGGCGCTCGCCGCGCTGTGCGTGGCAAGTGCGGCGGCCTACGTCCTCTGGGCGCTCCCCGCGATGCCGGACACGGTGCCCACGCATTGGGGCGCGGACGGCGTTGCTGACGGCTGGAGCGACAAGGGCTCCACGGTCTTCACGGGCGCGGTCATGCCGCTTCTGGTCTTGGCCCTCCTCTTCGCGGTGCCGTCCCTCGATCCGCGAGGCGCGAGCTTCAACCGCTTCAAGGGAATCTACCAGGGGTTCTCTGCGGCATTTACCGCGTTCATGGTGGCGATGGGCTGGCTCACGCCGGCCACGGCGCTCGGCCTTGTCCCGGGGGGCTGCCTCACGGTCAGCCTGCTCTCGTTCGGCTTCATGGGCCTGCTTCTTGTGGGCCTGGGCATCGCGATGCCGCGAATCGAGCCCAACTACACCTTTGGCGTGCGCATCCCCTGGACGCTCGCGGACCCGGAGAACTGGCGGCGCACGCACCGCTTCGCGGGCCCGGTCTTCGTGGTCATGGGCGCGGCGATGGTCGTGCTGGCGATCTTCTCGCCGTCGCTGCCCGATGCCACGATGGTCATTGCGCTGCTGGTCGCCCTTCTCGGCGGCGTGGCGCTCATCGCGCTCTACAGCTTCCTCCTCTGGAAGGGCGTTCTGTAGTTTGGTAGTTTGGGGACGGGTTTTCCCGCCCAGAGTTTTGGGACAGGCCGGCCTGTCCCAAAACTCTGGGCGGGAAAACCCGTCCCCAAATCACTCACGCAGGTGGCCGTCGCGGATCTCCCAGGTGCGGGTGGTGCAGGCCGAGAGGAACCTCCGGTCGTGGCTCACCAGCACGAGCGCGCCGGGATAGGCGGCGAGCGCGCGCTCGAGCGCCTCGGTCGAGTGCAGGTCCAGATGGTTGGTGGGCTCGTCCATGACGATGAGCTGGGGGTGGCGCAGGATGCCCTCGGCCAGCATGAGCTTGCGGAGCTCCCCGGGGCTCGTGCGGCCGCCCTCGAGGATGCGGTCTGGGTCTGAGTTGAGCTGCGCCACCGTGGAGAGCACACGCCCGCGCTCGGCGGGCGCGAGGGCCGCCACGCGGGCGACCACGGTGTCGCGGGCCTCTGCCGGAAGCTCCTGCGGGATGTCCAGCACCTCCATGCCCTGTCCCGCGCCTGCCGCCTGGGCGAGAAGAACCCGCAGGTGCGCGAGCAGCGTGGACTTGCCGGCGCCGTTGGGCCCGACAATGCCCACGTGGTCTGTGCTCCCCACCCAGAGCTCGGGAATCTCGAGCGTGCCCTTCGGGCCGCAGGGGATGGTCGCGGCCGGCACGTGCAGCACCGTGCGGCGGCGCGCGGGCTCGGCGTCCATCCAGAGGTCGCCGTCGTAGCGCTTGGTCACGCGGGCCGCGGCAAGGCGCTCCTGCGCGGCGGCCACCCGCGCGTCCATCTGCGAGGAGAGCCGTCCTGCCTGCCCGTCCTTGCCGGTGAAGATCGCGAGGTCGACCTTGGCGCGTGCGTCGCGGTCGCGCGGGTCTAGGCCGCGCTTGCTGCGCCGCGCGTCGGCCCGGGCCGCCTCGTGGGCCCGCGCGTCCTTCTCGGCCGCCAGGCGCGCGAGCTCCTTCTTTGCGGCCGTGCGCTCCGCCGCGACCGTCGCGCGCTCGAGCTCCGCCTGGTCGTGCGCCGCGCTGTAGCCGCCCGGCCGCACGACGATGCCGCCGGGCTCGAAGGACGCGCAACGGCTGGCGAGCGCGTCCACGAGGTCGCGGTCGTGGCTTACGAGGATGCCGATGCCCCGGAAGCGCGCGAGTGCCGCGCCCAGCTCGGCGCGGGCGCCTGCGTCCAGGTGGTTGGTGGGCTCGTCGGCCACGAGCACGTCAGGACGGCCCCAGAGGGCCACGGCCACCTGCAGCTTCTTGCGCTCGCCAAAGGAGAGCTCGTCAAAGCGCCAGGGCATGTCGTCCTCGATGCGGAAGGCCTCGCGGAGCTCCCGGGCCTCGCGGCCGTAGTCCAGGGCAAAGTCGGTGAGCGCCTCGGGCGGCTCGTCGGCGTCCTGGGCCACGTAGGCGCAGACGAGGCCGCGCGTGACGGAGCCCGCGTCCGGCGTCAGCAGTCCGCAGGCGATTTTGGCCAGCGTGGTCTTGCCGCAGCCGTTGTCGCCCAGAAGGGCGGTCCAGCCGGTGGGGAAGGTGATGGTGACGTTGTCGAGGACGGCCTCGCGGGCCGCGGGATAGGCGTAGCGCACGCCGGAGAGCATCAGTTGCATAGACATCTCTTCTCCGTGCAAAAGTGACAGGCACCTTTGCACGGCAGGCACCTTTGCACATCGGGGTTTCTGATCGAGGATGTCTAGCGAATGCGCACGGCTCTCCTGCTCTCCGTCGGTCCGATGGCGGCGCCACCCGCGCTGCGGGGCCCATTCCCCGCTCGTCCGACGTGGCCAGTATGCCCCGGCGTGCGGCGCGGGTCAAGTATCATGCTGGAGTGACTCACAGGTGGCTAGAAGGACGGTGAGACTGCGTGAGACAGGCGGTCGTGGGGCTTCTGGCGCACGTCGATGCGGGCAAGACCACGCTCGCGGAGGCGCTGCTCGCCGAGGCGGGCGCCATCCGCACGGCCGGACGCGTTGACGGCGGCACCTCCCATCTGGACACCGACGCCATGGAGCGCGAGCGCGGAATCACGATCTTCTCGGCCACCGCCGCGCTCGACTGGGACGGCGCCCACCTCATGCTCGTGGACGCGCCCGGCCACGTGGACTTCTCCGCGGAGGCCGAGCGCACGATCGCCGCGCTCGACTGCGCGATCCTGGTGGTGGGCGCCAACGACGGCGTCCAGGGCCACACCGAGACGCTCTGGGACCTGCTCGCGCGGCACGAGGTGCCCACCTTCGTCTTTGTGAACAAGTGCGACCTGGAGAACCCGGGGCGAGAAGAACTTCTCGCCGAGCTTGTCACGCGGCTCTCGCCGGGCTGCGTGGACGCGGCGGCGCTGCTTGCCGGCGACGCCGCTGCGGTGGAGGACGCCGCCGCGACGGACGACGCCGCGCTCGAGGAGTGCCTGGAGACGGGCGCGCTCTCGGCGGAAACGCTGCGGCGCCTGGTGGCGGGGCGTGCCCTCTTTCCGGTGTTCTTTGGCGCGGCGCTGCGGGGCGGGGGCGTTCGCGAGCTGCTCGACGGCATGGTCGCACTTCTCGCCGAGCGCTCCTGGCCCAAGGAGTTCGCGGCGCGCGTCTTTCGCGTCTCTCGCGGGGCGCGCGGCGAGCGGCTTGCCTGGCTCAAGGTCACGGGCGGCACGCTGCGCGCGAAGATGCCGCTCTCGGGCGTGGGGCGCCGCGGCGAGCCCTGGGCCGAGAAGATCAACGAGGTGCGGCTCTATCAGGGTGCGAGCTTCGAGACCGTGCCCGAGGTGCCGGCGGGCCGCATCTGCGCCGTCACCGGGCTTTCGCATGTCATCCCCGGCAGCGCCCTCGGCGCGGAGCCGGAGGGCGCCTGCCCCGTGCTCGCGCCGGTCCTCTCCTACCAGGTGATTCCCGAGCCCGGGGCAGACGTCACGGCCCTCGTGCGGGCGCTTCGCGAGCTCGCGGACGAGGACCCGATGCTCGGTGTGAGCTGGCAGGAGCAGCTCCAGGAGGCGCACGTCCAGCTCATGGGCGAGGTCCAGCAGGACGTGGTCGCGGCGCTCCTGCGCGGGCGCCACGGCCTCAACGTGACCTTCGGCCCCGGCGGCATCCTCTACAAGGAGACCGTGACCGCGCCCGCCGAGGGCGTCGGCCACTTTGAGCCGCTGCGCCACTACGCCGAGGTCCGCGTGCTCGTGGAGCCGACGGCCCCTGGCGCCGGCGTGGAGTTTGGCACGCGCTGCTCGACGGACGAGCTGGACCTCAACTGGCAGCGCCTCATCCTCACCAACGCGCAGGAGCGCGACCACCTTGGCGTGCTCACGGGCGCGCCGCTCACGGACGTGCGCGTCACGCTGCTTGCGGGCCGCGCGCACGCCAAGCACACCGAGGGCGGTGACTTCCGCCAGGCCACCTACCGCGCGGTCCGCCAGGCGCTCATGGGCGCGCGCGAGCGCGGTGAGTGCCGGCTCCTGGAGCCGTGGTACCGCTTTCGCCTGACCGTGCCGTCAGACCGCGTGGGCCGTGCGCTCACCGATCTCACGCGCATGGCGGCCGACTTTGCGGCGCCGGCGGCGACGGGCGACGTGGCGCGCATCACGGGTGAGGTCCCGGCCTCCGAGGTGGGGGAGTACGCGCTCGAGGTCGCGCGCTACACGGGCGGTCGCGGCCGCCTCTCGCTGGAGCTCTCCGGGTATCGCGCCTGCCACAACGCCGACGAGGTCATCGCCGCCGCGGCCTACGACCCAGAGGCCGACCTCCCCAACACGCCGGACTCCGTCTTCTGCAGCCACGGTGCCGGCCACACCGTCAAGTGGCGCGACGTGCCGGCCCACGCGCACACGGTCGTGGGCCCCGCTCGCCTGCGTCCGTACCGGGCCGCCGACGCCACGTTCTTCTCGCGAAACATCGCGTGACCGTCGCGTTTCGTCCCTTGACAGCGGCGCGAGGCACGCTAGGGTTGCCGATGTGGGTAATCAATGGGAGAAGGGGCACTCGCATGACGTCAGCAACATCGGCTCGGGTGGCGCATGGTCTGGGCAGGAGGTCGTTCCTGGGCCTCCTGATGGCGTCGGGCGCGCTCGCGCTCGTCGGCTGCTCCTCGGGGACGTCGGCCGCAGACGTGCCCTCCGATGGCGTCGACGGCGTTGAGGGCTCCCGCCTCACCTTCATCGGGGACGACAACTTCAAGCCCTATCGCTACGTCGAGACCGCAGACGACGGCAGCAAGAAGACGGTAGGCCTCGACATCGCGGTGGCCGACGAGCTGGCCTCCCGTCTCGGCTTCACCTACGAGTTCAGGCCCATGTCCTTCACCGGCACGCTGCCCGCCATCCAGAACAAGCAGGCGGACTTCTCCATGGCGCTTGCCTCCAACCCGGAGCGCGAGGAGACCTTCGACTTCACGCAGGGCTACTACCAGCCGCGCGTGGGCGTGCTCACGAAGGAGGGCGCCGAGCTCAGGGACGCGGACGCGCTCGACGGGTGCCGCCTCTCCTGTATGACGGGCACGGTCCAGAACCAGATGCTCACCGAGCTGTGCCCCGCCGCCCAGATCTCCACCTACGACACCGCCGACCAGGCTATGCAGGAGGTCGTGGCCGGCCGCGTGGACGCCTACGTGTGCGACGGCGCCGAGGGCGACTCCATGGCAAAGGCCAACCCGGGCCTGGCCTGCACGCTCCTGCCCGACGACGAGACGAGCGACTACGTGGGCGTCTACCGCATCATGGGCTGGAAGGGCGCGCCCTTCATCCCCGCCTTCGACGGCGCGCTCGACGACATGAAGGCCGACGGCACCCTCGAGGAGCTCATACACACCTGGGTGGGCCCCGACTTCTCCTACGGCGCCTAGCGCGGCTGGCGAGAAGAACGTGCGCTTTGACCTGATCGCCCCCTACGCGGGGATGTTTCGCGACGGCCTGGTGGTGACCCTCCAGTTCACGGGTCTCTCGCTCGCGGTGGCGCTCGCGCTCGGCGCCGTGCTCGCGCCGCTCAAGCTCGTGCGCTGCCGACCGCTCGCCTGGGTGCTCCGGCTCTACACCTCGCTTGCGCGCGGCATCCCGCTCATGGTGCTGCTCTTCCTCGTCTACTTTGCCACGCCGCAGCTCACGGGCTGGGCCATCACGCCGCTCCAGGCGGGGGTGGCCACGTTCGGCCTGGCGGGCGCGGCGAACGTCTCCGAGGTCCTGCGCGGGTGCATCCAGGGCGTTGACCGGGGGCAGTACGACGCCGCGCGCTCGCTGGGCATGACATTTTCGCAGGCGATGCGCCACGTCATGGTGCCCGAGGCCCTGCGCTCGGCGGCGCCCGCCCTCGTCAACGAGGCGATCACGATGCTCAAGGGGTCGGCCCTCGTCTCCACGATCGGCGTCGCGGACACGCTCAAGGCGGCCACCACGGCACAGGCCATGACCTTCCGCTCCTTCGAGCCGCTCATCGTGGCTGCGATCATCTACTACGTGCTCGTGGTGGCGCTCACCGTGCTCGGCGGCGTGCTTGAGCGGCGTCTTGCGTGAGAGGGGAGTCGTAACATGGGGGATAGCCCACAGTTCAGGTCCGCCGAGCGCGCCGACGTGCCGCTCATCCTCGCGTTCATCCGCGAGCTCGCGGACTACGAGGGCATGCTCGCCGAGGTCGTGGCCGACGAGGCCACGCTCGAGGAGCAGCTCTTCGACCGCCGCGCCGCCGAGGTGATCTTTGCGCTGGAGGACGGGCGCGAGGTGGGCTTTGCCCTCTTCTTCCACAACTTCTCGACCTTCCTTGGCCGGGCGGGCCTCTACCTGGAGGACCTCTACGTGCGGCCCGAGTGTCGCGGGCGCGGCTACGGCAGGGCGCTGCTCCGGCGGCTCGCGCGGATTGCCCTCGAGCGCGGGTGCGGCCGGCTCGAGTGGTGGTGCCTGGACTGGAACCGCCCGAGCATCGACTTCTACCTCGCGATGGGCGCCGAGCCCATGAGCGACTGGACGGTCTACCGCGTGGCCGGCGACGCCCTCGCGGCGCTCGCCGCCCAAGGCTGACGCCCGGCGAGAAGGACGACGCCCCGCGCGTCCTTCTCGCTCTCCCCATGCGACCTCAAATCTGGCTGCACCGTTTTGGCCGTTTGGACCCCTCCAGGGAGCCCCAAACGGCCAAAACGGTGCAGCCAGACTTGATGTGAGCCGACAGCCGGGACGGCATCGGGCACCGCCCTAGACGAGGTCGTACGGCATCTGCCTGGCCACCAGGTAGAAGAGCCCCAGCACGGGCCATGCGAGCGAGAAGAACAGGCAGCTCGCGCCCAGCACGGCGACGCGCAGCACGTAGAACGCCGCGCGCCGCGCGCCCGTGCGCTCGCGGCTCTCGCAGCTCATGCGCACGAACGCCCCGCCCGGCGTGGAGCCGCCGTGCCGCCACGGCCGCACGCCCTCGACCCACACGAACGCCGCGCCCGCGAGCAGAAGGACCCAGGGGCCGTCGGCCAGGCGCTCGCCGCCGGCGACGTCGCTCAGCACGAGCGCCAGCGCCGCGCCGCCGCTCACCGCCACAGTCGAGACGAGCGTCATGTCCAGCCAGAACGCCACGCAGCGCCGGACGAGGCCCGGCGCGCGCGTGACCTCGCCCTCCTCGGCCAGCGCCCCGGGCGGCAGCACGCGTGCGAGCGCGGCCGCGCAGGCCCACCCCAGCGCCGCGCCACACGTGTTGTAGATGAGGTCGTCCACGTCCGCCGTGCGGTAGGCGTACGGGTAGAGGCCGAAGAGCCCCGTGCCCTGCGCGGCCTCGATGGCAAGCGATGCGAGCAGGCCCGCGGCGACGGACCGCCAGAACCCCCAGCGCAGCAGGCGCCCCGCGATGAAGCCGAGCGGCACGAAGAGCGCCACGTTGAAGGCGATCTGCGGCAGCGTGCTCACGCCCTCGCGCAGGAAGTCCCCCACGAAGGCCAGCGGGTCGAGCTGCCAGGGGATGCCGTAGGTGATGCCGGGGCCGGAGCTGCCCTCCGGCAGCGGCCAGAGCGTGAAGCACCCCAGGCCCAGCACATAGAGGACCGCAAGGTAGGTGGAGACGACCGTGCCAAAGCGCAGGCGCCCGTCTCGGTGGTAGACCCATGCCAGGATCGGCAGCGTGAGCGCGGCCGAGGCCAGCGGCCAGAGCGACACCGCCGCGAGGAAGTTCTCCGTATAGTCGGAGAGAAAGCGTCTGATGAGATTCATGCCGTCCGTTCTTCTCGCCCGTCTTTCCTGAGCCTCATTGTTCCCCGCCGGGGGTGTCCGCCGCCATCGAAGTTCCTTACGGTTTCGCAAGCCTTGTCACCCCAGGGTGTCAGTGCCGGCGGGGACCCCGAGCGCGCCGGGGAGGTCCGGGGAGACTGTCTGCGTACCGCACAGCCATGACGAAAGGGGAGAGATGGACGCTGCGATGCAGGGTGCACATGCCGCGCCGGCCGCCTCGGGAGGGATGGCCGTCACCACGGCGGGCCTCACCAAGCGCTACGGGGACGCCTGCGTGGTCGACCGCGTGAGCCTCGCCGTGCCCGAGCGCGCGGTCTACGGCTTTCTGGGGCCCAACGGCGCCGGCAAGTCCACCACGATGAAGATGCTCCTGGGGCTCGTGCACCCCACGGAGGGCTCGGCCACGGTCCTGGGCACGCCCATGACCCCGGAAAACCGGCTCGAGGTCCTGCGGCGCGTGGGCTCGCTCATCGAGAGCCCGAGCTGCTACCCGCACCTCACGGCGCGGGAGAACCTGGAGATCGTGCGCCAGCTGCGGGGCCTGCCCTCCTCTGAGATCGACGAGGTGCTGAAGATCGTCCGGCTTGACGCGCCGTCGCTCAGGCGCAAGCGCGTGGGGAACTTCTCGCTCGGCATGAAGCAGCGCCTCGGCATCGCCGCCGCGCTCATGGGCAGGCCGCCGCTGCTCCTGCTCGACGAGCCCACCAACGGCCTCGACCCCTCGGGCATCCACGAGATCCGCGCCCTCGTGCGCGAGCTTCCGCGTATGTTCGACATGACGGTCGTCGTGTCCAGCCACCTGCTCTCCGAGGTCGACCAGATGGCCGACCACGTGGGGATCATCCGCAGGGGTCAGATGGTGTGGCAGGGCCCGCTCGCCGAGCTCCACGCGCGCGGGCGGCGCTGGATAGCCCTGCGCACGACGGACAACGCCCGGGCGGCAGAGCTGCTGCCCGGCGCGCAGGTGGACCCGGACGATGCCTCCTATCTGCGCGTGCGCGCGCTGGACGACGCCGCGGCGGCACGGATCAGCCTGGGCCTCGCCAACCGCGGCATCGGCCTTGTGCGCATGGAGGAGCACGAGGACTCGCTCGAGGACATCTTCCTCAGGCTCACCGGGATGGAGGAGACGCTATGACGGGCGAGAAGAACGCGGCGCTCGCCGCCGCGCCGCGGCCGGGCATGGCCCGCCAGGTCCTGCTCGAGTTCGGGAAGAGCCGGCGCAAGCACCTCTGGCTCATCTGCGCCGCCATGCTCGGCGTGCTCCTGCTGTGGTTTGGCTACCAGTCGTCGCGCCAGGTCGGGCACACGACCGACTACCGCGCGCTGCTCTACAGCCTGCCCGTCGTCAACGCGATCTTCCTCCCGCTTCTGTCCGCCGTGGTGGCCTCGACCGTCTGCGACGTGGAGAACCGCGCGAACATGTGGAAGGAGCTCCTCACGATGGAGCGCGCGGAGGACCTCTTCTGCGCGAAGTGGCTCACCTGCGCCCTCGTGATGGCCGCCGTGGTGACGGCCGAGGTCGCGGCCGCCTCCGCCATCGGCGCCGCCGTGGGCTTCCGGGAGATTCCGGTGGGGGAGCGCTTCGTGCTCTGGGTCTCGACGCTTTCCGTGTGCCTCTTCGTGACGACGGTCGTTGAGTGCCTCTGCCTCTTCATCGCCAACCAGTTCGCGCCGCTCGTCGTGGGCGTGGCGCTGTCGTTTCTGGGGCTCTTCTCGATGTACCGGCCGCCGGCCTTCTCGATCCTCGTGCCGAGCTCCTACTTCGGCCTCATGTCAACCGTGAGCATGTCCTACGACGCCGCCGCCGGGGTCGCGAGCTTTGGCAGCGTCGCCTGGCCCGTGGGCTACTTCGCCGTCATCGTCCTCATCACCGTCGCCGCGTTCGCGCTGTCGCTGCGGGCCTTCATGAGAAGGGAGCTCTAGCATGCTCGTCTCCTGCATCCGCGCGGAGCTGATCAAGCTCCGCCGCGCGCCGATCTGGGTGGCCTTCGTGGCGCTCCCCGGCGCCTCGGCGCTCATCGGCTGCGCCAACTACCAGATGAACCTCGGGGTCATCACCCCCGGCTGGGCGAACCTCTGGACCCAGCAGACGCTCTTCGTGTGCTACTTCTTCCTGCCGGCGCTCATGGGCGCGGGGTGCTCGTTCCTGTGGCGCCAGGAGCACCTGGGCTCCAACTGGAACGAGTTCATGGTGCAGCCGGTCCCCGTCCTGGACCTCGTGCTCGCCAAGTTCTGCGTGGGCGCGCTGATGTCGCTGCTCGCCTTTGCGTCGATTGTCGTGTTCTACGTGGTCGGGGGCGTCGCGCTCGGAGTGCCCGGGGAGATGCCGGTGGCGCGGATCGCGGAGTACGTCACGCTCGGGATCTTGGGCTCGCTCGTCATCGTGGCGGTCCAGCTCGCCGTCTCCATGGTCGTGCGCAACTTCGCCGCGCCGGTGGGCGTGGCCCTCGCCGGGGGCGTGTCGGGCCTCGTCGCCACCATGGTGGGCTGGGGCAACGTCTGGCCCTACTCCCTGATTCAGACCGGCATGAACTCGAACACGATGGTCGACCTGTCCGCCATTGGCGTTGCCCAGATTGTGGTCCTCTCGGCCGTGTACTCGGCGCTCGCCCTTGCGTGGGCGTGCCGATGGCTCTCGCGCCGCGACGTCGTGGCGACGAAGTAGTATGTGGGTGACGTGGCGTTCGGTCGGGGGGCACGGGGCATGACGGAGCGGGGCCGCATACGGGAGCGCGTCGTCGCCTGGGGCGAGCGTCCCCAGGCGCGCCTCGTCGCGCCGGTGGTCTGCGTGGTCTTTGAGGCGGTCTTCCTTACCCGTTATATCTCCTTCCTGTCCGGGGACTATGACCCCGCCTCCGTGTGGCTGCTCCTGTGGTGCGTCGCTGCCGTTCTCGCGTGCGTCTTCCTCCGGGGGCGTTACCCCCTCGGCGCGCTGCTCGCCGCCTGCGCCTGCGCGGCGGCGTGCGCGCACGTCGACGAGGGGAACTACACGAGCGTCCCGCTTCTGGTCCTGCTCTACGGGGTGGTCGCGCGGGCGGACTGGCCGCGGGCGGTGGCGGCCGTCATCGCCGTCATCGCCGCGTTCTGGGCGCCCGTCCACCTTGCGGGGGAGGGGGCCCTCGCCCTCGTGCACCTCGAGTGGACCCTGGCCGTGGTCGCCGCCGCGCTCGTGTCCCGCACGCTGTGGACCCGCCGTCAGGCGGCGCGCGAGCTCGAGGGGGAGCGCCTCGCGCGCGAGCGGGCGGCGCGCGAGCGCGACGAGGCCGAGGCGCGCAGCCGCATCGCGGCCGAGCTGCACGACTCGGTGGGGCACGACCTCACGGCCATCATCGCGCTTTCCGAGGGACTCGCAGGCGCCACGGGCGACGCGGTCATAGACGACGCAATCGCGCGCATCAACGACCTGGCCCGCGCCGGGCTCGCGGACACGCGCCGCGCCGTGCGCTCGATCGGGCGCCTGGGGGCCGTCCCGGTGGAGGGCCCCGAGCGCCACGGCTGGGACGACCTCGCCCCGGCGCTGGCGGACGCCCGCGCGACGGGCCTGGCCGCCGCGCTCACCGAGACCGGGGCCCGCCCGCACGACGACCCCGCCCAGGCGGACCTCGCGCTTCGCGTGAGCCGCGAGGCCGTGACCAACGCGCTGCGCCACGCGCGCGGGGCCACGCGCCTCACGGTCTCCTGGGACCACGGCGCGGACGGGGGCTGCGTCGTGACCGCGCGCGACAACGGGCGGCCGGGCGAGAAGGACGGCGCGCCCGCGGCCTCGGACGGGACCGGCCTCGCGCGCCTGCGCGCCGAGGTGGAGGCGGCCGGCGGGTCCTTCTCGGCAGGGCCCGGCGAGGGCGGCGGCTGGTGCGTGCGGGCCGCGCTGCCGAGGATGGCGCGAGAGGGGGACGCGTGACGAAGATCGTGGAGGTCATGCTCGTCGACGACCAGGCAGAGACCCGCCTGGGCTTCTCGCTCATGCTGCGGCGAGACCCGACGCTGCACCTCTGGGGCCAGGCGGAGAACGGGCGCCAGGCGGTCGACGCCGTCGACCGCGCCGCCGCGGCGGGCCGGACGCTCCCCGACGTCGTGCTCATGGACGTGCGGATGCCCGTCATGGACGGCATCGACGCCTGCGCGCTCATCTGCGCGCGCCACCCGGAGGCGCGCGTGCTCATCCTCACCACCTACGACGAGGACGACTACGCCTTCGGTGGCCTGGAGGCGGGCGCCTCGGGGTTTCTCCTCAAGGATGTCCGCGCCCGCGAGCTCATCGACGCGGTGCACGCCATCGCCGAGGGGGACGCCGTCCTCACGCTGCGCGTCACCCGCGCGGTCCTCGAGCGCGACGTCCCCAGGGTCGTCCCCGGCTCCGAGCGCGAGCGCCTGCGCCGGGCCTTCCGCCGGCTCACCGGCCACGAACGGAGGATCTGCTCGCTCATAGCCGACGGCCTCTCCAACGCCGAGATCGCCGAGCGCCTGGTTATCCAGCCCGCCAGCGCCAAGCGCGCCGTCTCCCGCATCCTCGCCAAGCTGGGCATGCGCGACCGCACGCAGATTGCCGTCTCCTGGTATCGGGCGGGGCTGTAGGGCGCCCGCGGCCCGGGCCCTGGCGAGAAGGACCGTCCGCGCGTCGCTTGCCTCGCTCCCCGAGCGCCGCTATCATGGTGTGGAAACGTTTCCATTCCGAGAGCGCCAAAAGGGGAGGAGCGTCCGTGTCCACCGTTCTTCTCGTTGTCATCTACGTGGCCTTTGTGGGTCTGGGCATCCCGGACTCGCTCTTTGGGGCAGCGTGGCCCGCCATGCACCCCGACCTCGGCGTCCCGGTCTCGTGGGGCAGCGCGGTCACGATGGTCACCTGCTGCGGGACCGTCGTCTCCAGCCTCTCCTCCGCGGCGCTCATCGGCCGCTTTGGCACCGGGCGCGTCACGGCCGCCTCCACGGCGCTCACCGCGGCGGCGCTCGCCGGCTTTGCCGTGGCGCCGGGCTTTCCGTGGCTCTGCCTGCTGGCGATTCCCCTCGGCCTCGGCGCGGGCGCCATCGACACGGCGCTCAACAACTACGTGGCCCTGCACTACAGGGCCACGCACATGAACTTCCTCCACTGCGCCTACGGCGTGGGCATTACGGTGAGCCCGTTTCTCATGTCGCTCGCGCTCTCGGGCGGCACGTGGCGCGACGGCTACCTCGAGGCGGCGGCCGTCCAGGCTGCGATCATGGCGGCCACGATCGCGATCCTGCCGCTCTGGTCCCGCGTCGGCCATGAGGAGCCGGCGGGCGAGAAGGGCGACGACCCCGCGCCCCGCTCCGCGAGCCCGCTCGCGCTCGTCCGACGCCGCGACATTCGCCTGGCCTGCCTCGTCTTCATGGCGTCCGTCGCCATCGAGGGCGTCTGCAACACCTGGTGCGCGAGCTATCTCGTGAGCGCGCGCGGCATGGCGGCCGGCGCCGCCGCCGGCATGGTGACGGTCTACTACGTGGGCGTGACGGCGGGGCGCTTCCTCTCCGGCGTGCTGGCCAACCGGCTTACCAGCAAGCAGCTCGTGGGGCTGGGGCAGGCGGTCACCTTCGTGGCCGTGCTCGTGCTTCTCGCCCCGCTGCCGCTGGCCGCCGCGCCGGCGGGCCTCTTCCTCGTGGGCTTTGGCAACAGCCCGCTCTACCCCAACATGCTCCACCTCACGCCCCGCCTCTTTGGGCGCGATCTCTCGCAGGCGGCGATCGGCGTGCAGATGGCGGCCTCCTACGTGGGCTCCCTCACGCTGCCGCCGCTCTTTGGCCTTCTCGCGGAGCGCATGGGCTTCTGGCTCTTCCCGGTGGCGCTGCTCGTGCTGTCCGTGGTCGTTCTCGCCGCGTTCCTCGGCCTCATGGCGCTCAAGGGGTGGAGGCCGCGCCGGCCGGGCGACGGGCGCGCGTAGCTGCGGGCGCCTCGCCGGGGGCCTCGCTCTGCGCCGCTAGGCCAAGACGGTCGGCGGGCTCTTCTCGAAGCCGCTTGACCGGACTCGCCCTGGTCCAAAGAATCAAGACAATGCGCGAGCTTGCCGCATCAGTCGCGCTATGCTTCTCGTGAAGGCGGACGGCGAGAAGGACGGTGGGACATGGCCGACATGCGATGCGCTGGGTCGGGCGTCCCGTGCGAGGTGAGCTGACGTGCGCATCTACAAGGGCAATCCCGAGCTTGTCTTTCGCGGGAAGGTGGCGCCGTGGTACGGCGCGCTTTCTGGTCTCGTGGCCGCGGTGGCGGCGATTCTGGCGCTGCAGCCCGGGATGCCGGCCGGCGTGCCGGCGGCGCTGCTCGTCGCTGGCGCCGTCGTGCTGTGGCCGGCGGTGGTTCGCAACCGTGTGGAGCTCTATGCCGACAGACTTGAGATCGTCTTTGGCTGGGCGCGCACGATCATCCCGTACGAGCACGTGACGGGCGTGCGCCCCTACACGGGCTCGTCTGAGCAGTTCACCGGCAACAAGTGCACGGCGGCGCTCGACGGCGTCTTCATCGAGGCGCCGCGGGACGGCGACGCCGCGGTCTCGGTGATCGGCAACGACAACCTGATGGGCGAGCTGCGCCGGCGGGCGGGGCTCGGCGAGCAGCCGTGAGGTGCACGTCAGTCTATCGCTCCCCGCTGGGGGAGATGCTGCTTGCGAGCGACGGCTCCGCGCTCACCGGGCTCTGGTTCGAGGGGCAGCGCCGCTTCGCCGCGGGCTTGGCGCCAGACGCTCGCGCCCGCGACGGCCTGGCCGTCTTCGATGAGGCGCGCTCATGGCTGGACGCCTACTTCACGGGCGGCCGCCCCGATGCCGTGCCGCCGCTCGCGCTCGTGGGCACATCGTTCCAGCGCGCCGTCTGGGACGAGCTGCGCCTCGTGGGGAGCGGCCAGACCGTCACCTACGGGGAGCTGGCGGCTCGCGTGGGCCGGCTTCTGGGCCGCGCCACCTCGCCGCGGGCGGTGGGCTCGGCGGTGGGACGCAACCCGGTCTCTGTGATCGTGGGCTGCCATCGCGTGCTCGGCGCTCACGGCGCGCTCACCGGCTACGCGGGCGGCCTCTGGCGCAAGCGGGCCCTTCTCGCCTTGGAGCGCGAGGGCCTGGTCGTCGCCGAGGCCCCCGAGCGCCCCGCGGCCCTGCTGCGCGCGCTCGCCGACGTCTGGGAGCGCTCGGTCCGCGCGACGCACGACTTCCTTCTGCCCGGCGAGGTGGGACGGATGCGGCCCATGGTGCCCGACGCAATCGGTCACGTGCCGCTTCTTCTCGTCGCGCGCCGGGCGGACGCGCCGATCGGGTTTCTGGGCATGGACGGGGACTTCGTGGAGATGCTCTTCGTGGACCCCGCGGAGCGTGGGAGCGGCGTGGGGCGGCTGCTCATGGAGCGGGCGACGGAGCTTCTCGGGGCGCGCGAGGTCTCGGTGAACGAGCAGAACCCGCAGGCGGTGGGGTTCTACGAGCACCTGGGCTTCTCGGCGTATCGCCGCACGTCCACGGACGATGGCGGCCGCCCCTACCCGCTGCTCTACATGAGGCTCGCCCCAGCGGCCCGCGGGAGGTGAGCGCTCGCGGCTCGCCTGGGCCGGGCAGCCGTCCCTTGGCCGATGCGGGGAGGCCGCGCCCGCGCCCGACCATGGCATACCCTAGGACGGGAGGACAGCCGTCGAGAGAGAGGGGGGGCATCGTGGAAGAGGGACGGATGGAGACCAAGAGGCTGGTGCTCCGCCGCGTGCGCCCGGAGGACGACGCGCCGGCGCTTCTTGCCATGCTCTCCGACGAGCGGGTGACGCGCTTCCTGCCCCTGTTCTCGCTGCGAGACGAGGGCGAGGCGCGTGAGTTTGCCGACCGTCGCCTGGCCGACCCGCTGAGCCGCGTGGTCTGCCGCCGAGAAGAGCCCGACGAGGTGATCGGTTACGTCACGCTCGCGGAGGACGACGCGCACGACCTGGGATACGCCCTGCGCCGCGACTGCTGGGGGCGTGGGTTCGCGCGCGAGGCGGCGTATGCCGTGATCGGGTGCGCCCGGGCGGCGGGCCTCGCCTTCCTCACCGCGACGCACGACGAGCTCAACCCCGCGAGCGGGGCCGTCATGCGCGCGTGCGGGCTCACGTATCGCTACTCGTACCGGGAGCTCTGGCAGCCCAAGAACTACGAGGTCACGTTCAGGATGCATCAGGTGGACCTCGTGCCGGGCGCGCCCGAGTACCGTGGCTACTGGGAGCGCCACCCGCGGCACTGGGTGGGCTGATTCGCGCGCGGGACCGCGCCGTCGCGTCCGGCCGTCGCGCTACCATGGGAGCATGACGAGAGAGGAGGCCCCATGACCACGCCCGCGCGACCCGACCTCACCCGCGGCGAGCTTCTCGCCGTCACGCTCGACCGCCAGCACCTCCTGCGCCGCGACGCGTCGTGCGTGCAGGTGGCATCCGACCTGCTGGGCCTCCAGGCGCAGTTCTCGACCGGCCCGCGCGACGCCCTGCGCGCCCGAGCCAGCGACTTCTCGCCGCAGGGCTGGGACCGCGGGCTGGTCAAGATCTGGTCGCACCGCGGCACCATCCATGTGGTGCCCGCTCGCGAGCTGTGGCTGCACCTCTCCGCGCGCGACAACCGCGGCCCGCTCGCCGACCTCTGGGACGGCTGGGGGATCCCGGCCGGGGAGGCCGAGCGCTGGGCGGACCTCATCCGCGCCGAGGTCTCGTCCGGCCCGCGCGGACGCGAGGAGCTCAAGGAGGCGTGCCGCGCGGCGGGCATGTCTGATTGGCTGCTGGAGCGCGTGTTCAACGGCTGGGGCGGACTGCTCAAAGAGATGTGCGACCGCGGGATGCTCGTCTACGAGGCGGGAACGGCCAAGCGCTTCGCCGCCGTTCCGGAGGCTCCCGAGTGGCTCCCGCGCGACGAGGCGCGCGCCGAGCTCGTGCGCCGCTACTTCGAGCGCTACGGCCCCGCAACCATGCAGGACTGCGCGGCCTTCCTGGGCTACCGCGCCTCGGAGGTGGCGTCGCTCGTTCGTCGCTCGGCGCTTCCGCTGCGCGAGCTCACCTGCCGGGGCGCCACGCTCTCCTACCTCGGGGAGCTGCCCTCCCCGACGGAGGCGCGCGTGCCCGGATGCGTGCTGCTCGCCCCCTTCGACCAGCTCGTGCTCGGGTACCGCGACCGCTCGCGCCTCATCGACGCACCCGACCTGCCGCGCGTCACCAACCGGGCGGGCATCGTCTTCGCGGCGGTCCTCTACCGCGGTCGCGCCCGCGCCCGCTGGAGGAGGGAGGGGAGGCGCGTGACGGTCACGGAGTTCCGCCCGCTCTCGGACACGGCGCGCGCCGCGATCGCGGGCCGCGTGAGGAGGTTCTTCTCGCCGGAGCGTATGGAGGTTCGCTTTAGGGGCGAGAAGGACGTGCCGGCCCCGCGCCCCTTTGACACGGACGGCCTCCCGAGCGAGCTGCGTGCGCGCGGGGGAGCGGAGGGGTAGCGGCTCAGCCCTGCAGGTGCTCGAGCACCGGCTGCAGGTACTCGCGCCGCGTGCCGTCAAAGCCCTCGCGCATGGCGTCGAGCGCGAAGGTGACGCGCGGGTCGGTCCTGGCCGCCTTGGCCTGCATGCGGAAGAACGCCCGCATGGCCAGCCTGTCGAGCGCGCACAGGCGGTCGAAGTCAAAGCCGCCCTGGCAGTAGAAGCGCGCGAGGTCGGGGTAGCGGTCCTGCGGGAACGCCTGGTCGAAGGCGGCGTCAGTCTCGCTCTTTGGCCACTCGTCGCTCGGCATGGGGTAGGCCCCCACGCCCACGACCACGTAGCGGCGCTCGGGGCGCCCGTCCATGAGGTCGCGCAGCCAGCGCGCGCCCTTGAGCCCTCCCGCGTGGAACCAGCTGAGAAAGACGAGCGTCCCCGCGCTGTCCACGGAGGACGAGGCGCGCTCGTCGAACGGGACGGCCCTGGTCCCGAGGGACTCCGCGAGCCAGCGCGCGTACCTCTCGGTGAACCCGGTCTGCGAGCAGTAGACGACGGCGGTGCTCATGCTCACTCCTTCGCTCGGTGCTGGGCGAGAAACGCCTTGAGGTGCCGCCCCACGAGCCCGCGCGCCCGCGGCCAGGGCATGCCCTCGCAGAGCGCGAGGAACACGGGACCGTGGAACTGGCGGGCCGCGAGGTCGACGTCGCAGGGGGAGAAGAGGCCTGCGTCGACGAGGCGCGAGAAGATCGCGCGCTGCAGCTCGAGCGGCCGCTCCATGAAAACGGTGCGGTAGAGCTCGTCGCAGCGGGGGTCCGTGTGGCGCGCCCCCTCGAGCACGTGGCGCAGGCACGTGATGCCGGCGTCCGCGAAGAGGGGCTCGTAGCTGGCGAGAACCACCTCGGCGAGCGCGGGCCCGTCCGCGAGGTAGGCGCTCGCGTCGTCGGTGGGGTGGGCGAGGGCGCGGCGGGAGCGCAGTGCCTGCGTCAGGCGGTCGAGCTGGTGGGCCACCGCCGCGTCGAAGATGGCCTGCTTGCCGGGGAAGTGGCTGTAGAGCGAGGCCTCGCGCAGGCCCACCGCGGCCGAGACGTCGCGCATCGTTGCCGCGGCATAGCCCTTCTCGGCAAACACCTCGAGGGCGCGCTCGCAGATGAGGCGCTTGGTGTCGCGCGTTGGCCCGGACGGACGTCCCATGCAGCCTCCCGTGGTCGTCAAAACCTAGTATACGATAGGTTTACGAGAAGGCAAGGCAACGTGACGGCAGGACTCCGTCGAGACATCTATTGACCAATGTTCAATAGAGTGCTAGCCTCCGAAACGAGGGGGTGGCGCGCATGACAAGAACCGTGAAGGAGCCCGAGGAGCGCAGACGCGAGCTCTTAGCCTGTGCGATGCGACTCTTCGCCGAGCAGGGCTACGACAACGTGTCCGTGCGCGCGGTGGCGCGGGCTGCGGGAGTGGCGCCCGGCCTCGCGTACCACTACTTCGACTCCAAGCAGGCGCTCTTCTCCGCCGCGATCGAGGACTACGCGCGCCGCTGCGCGGAGCGCGTGTGCGAGGCCCTTGACGAGCGGGGACCCTCGCTCGACGAGAAGCTCGGGCGTGCGCTCGAGGCGGGCGCCGCGCACGGCGGCTTCCCCTACGCTGCCTTCTTCCACGCTGAGGGTGCCGGCGCGCTGCACGACCGGCTCTCGCTTGCCATGTGCGAGGCGGTGCGGCCGCACCTGCGCGCCGCGCTCGAGCTCGACGCGGCGGAGCGGGGGGCGTCTGCCGCGGACGCGGATCAGCTCGCGGCCATCATGACCTATGGGTGCGTGGGGCTCGCGAGCGGCCCGGGCATGCCGGACGAGGCCGCGCTCGCCGCAGCGCATCGCTACCTGCGGGCGCTTCTCGCCGAGTTTCGCGCGACGGGCGCCGCCAGCACCGGCCCAAGATAGGAAAACCGCCCCGGCCTGGTCCGGGGCTCTTTTCGAGACGCTGTATTGAACATTGCTCAACAAGAGGAGACGGAAATGGACGAGAAGAACGCCGAGCTTCTGCGCGGCCGCTCGCGCGCCGCGTTCGACGCGCAGGCCGCGACCTACGACGAGGGCATGGAAGGCGACCATGCCCGACGTCTCTACCAGCACGTTGTTGGCGAGGTGACGTGCGCCGTGGCGGGCATGCCGGCCCCGCGCGTGCTCGACCTCGGCTGCGGAACGGGCGCCCTGGCAGCGCGCCTGCTCGACGCGATCCCGGGCTGCTCCCTCACGGGGGTGGACCTCTCGCAGCGCATGGTCGAGGTGGCCCGCGCGCGGCTGGCGGGACGAGCCGAGGTCCTTCTCGGCGACGCGGAGCGCCTACCCTTCCACGACGCCGCGTTTGACATGGTGGTCTGCAACGACTCGTTCCACCACTACCCGGACCCGGAGAGGGCCGCGTTCCAGGCGTGGCGGGTGCTCGCGGCGGGAGGCGCTCTCGTGATGGGTGACGTCTGGCAGCCCGCGCCGGCCCGCGCGCTCATGAACGCGTGGATGCCGCGCTCGCGCGAGGGCGACGTCCGCATCTACTCCGAGACGGAGCTGCGCGACGTCCTGGGCACGTGGTTCAGCCGGGTGAGCTGGCGCCGCGTGGGCGTCACCGCCTGCGTGGCGGTGGCGCGCAAGGACGCGTGACGCGCGGGCCTAGCATCTCGGCGACGTACTCCGCCTCGGTAGGGGTGCGCTTGCGAACGGCAAAGGGGAAGCAGCTCTCCTTGGCAAGGCGCTTCGTGAAGACGGTGAGCGCCGAGGCGGGCGTGAGCCCGAGCTCCTCCGCGGGTGCGTCGAAGGCGCGCTTGAGGTTGGCATCAACGTGATTGCCAAGAGATGCGGCTGATGCTGTCATAATGCTTGCGATCAAATGACTTGTAAGTTGCGGGATACGGGGTGCACCGCATGCGTCCTCTGCGCAAAGCGTCTGGAGGTCGATTCTTTCGAACGCGCTGCCGGTGAGCCCCGAAGCTGCGACATGCCCAGCGACTGGGCTGCCGCGGCGATTCCGGCTTGGTCGCGCGTCATAGTGAGCGCGCACACAGGAGCGAAATGACTCTCACTAAGCGGGCGCGGAATAATAACCCGCCCACGGAGGCGGTCGATCAAATCTCAACTGGGCAAACGTCGCCTTCACAAATCCAAAGGCGGATTAATTTCTGCGCCCCATGCCAAGACCCTTCGTCGCGCCAGGTCTCACAATGTCTCCAGGAAGCGCAGCGAGAGCATGGGCGAGGCATCAGGGGACGGCGTTCGCCACAAGGAGGCTGCGCTGGCCCCAGAAGAAAGGAATGAGGGCATGGGCAAATACGAGGCGCTCAAGCGCAACGCGATCGAGGAGAACGAGCGCATGTACGGCCGCGAGGCACGAGCGCGCTACGGGGACGATGCGGTGGACGCTGCAAACGAGCGGCTGGCCTCGCTCTCCCGCGACGAGTGGGATGAGAAGGATCGGCTCGAGCAGGCCATCAAGGAGCAGCTGCGCGCTGCCATGGCGACGGGTGACCCGGCGGGTGACGCTGCCCGTGAGCTTGCGCAGATGCACGAGAGCTGGATTCGCCTGCACTGGGGAGAGGGGCACTACTCGCGCGAGGCGCATTGCGGTCTCGCGCAGATGTATCTTGCGGACGAGCGCTTCCGCGTCTACTACGACACGGGGGCGGGCGAGGGCGCGACGGAGTTCCTGGTCGCCGCACTCGAGTCCTACCTGGCATAGGCGGCAGGAGGGGCTTTATGTGCGAGAAGAACGTCGGTCCCGCGCTTAGGCTCGCGCCGCTCTCCTTGCGCGACGCGGCCGCGGCGGCGGAGCTCTTCCGCGAGACGGTGCACGCGGTCAACGCGCGCGACTACACGTCCGAGCAGCTGGACGCGTGGGCTCCGGGCGGGGCGGTCCCAGCGCATCGCTTGGCCGAGCTCCTGCTCAGGCAGGGTGCGCTCGGCGCCTGGGACGGCAGCGCCCTCGTGGGCTTTGGCAGCCTCGAGGGCGCGGACCTTCTCGACATGCTCTTCGTGCACAGGGACCATCAGGGACGAGGCGTGGCGCGCCTGCTCGCGGGGGCGCTCGAGCGCGATGCGCGGGACCGGGGCGCACATGCGGTCCGGACCTTCGCGTCCATCACGGCGCGTCCGTTTTTCGAGCGCCAGGGCTACGTCGTGCTGCGCGAGAATGTCGCCGTCCGCGCGGGCATGCAACTTACGAACTTCCTCATGGTGAAGGACCTGCACCTCGAGCGATAGCCCGACCCGATGCTTCTCTCGCTACTCGTTCAGCTTGCCCGCCACGAGGATGGGCACGAAGAACGCGGCGCAGCCGAGAAGCCCGATCGTGGCGCCGGGGAGCACGTCTCCGAGCGCGAGCTCGAGCACGGGAATGAGGATCGCGCCGACCGCGGCG
>NZ_JACJKN010000002.1 GCF_016900775.1 Olsenella uli
GATCTCGCGGATGGACTGCTCGTTGGCAAAGGTGGCGATGCCCTGGCGTCCGGCCTCCTGCTCGTTGAGGAAGAAGTGCTTGATGGTGCCGATGAGGCCCTTGGTCCCCATGCCGGAGATGACGTTCTTGGACGCCCAGTAGCCCACCATCGGGTCCTCGGAGAAGTACTCGGAGGTGCGACCGGAGTACGGCGAGCGCAGGATGTCGGTGGCCGGCGCGTAGGCGATGGGGATGGAGGCGTAGAGCGCGTCCTCGCCGTACATCTGGCCAAAGCGGTACTGGAGCTCCGGGTTCCAGGTGGCCGCCACGATGGAGAGCGTGGCCCATCCGGTGCAATTGCGGCGGTCACCGTACTTGAACTGACCGTTCATGCCCTCGGGGCCGTCGACGATGGTGCAGCCGGGCTTGTTGACTGCCTTGACGGTCTTGATGCCCTTGGAGTCGCCCATGTTGATCAGGAGATCGTCCATCGTGAGCTGGGAGAGGAAGTCGTCCCACTTGGGATCGTCGAGCTCGACGCCCTTCATGTCGAGGAAGTTGATCTTCTGGTCGAGCTCCACGCCCAGCTGGAAGTCGCTGACGCTCTTGGCGTCGGCGGCCTTCTCGTAGAACTGCATGTCAAGGCCATCGTACATGGCGTCGTTGACGGTCAGCGTGGCAACGTTGACGGGGTAGGTGCCCTCCCAGTCGGAGCGGCTGAGGTAGGTGATCTTCTCGTCGTCGTTCACCCAGTAGTTGATGTCCGCGTCGTCGAAGATGTTGGTGACCTCGGCTTCGGCGTTGTAGGGGGACTGACGGTACTTCTCGGCATCGGTCTCGGTGTTCTCGGAGACCCAGACCTTGGCTGCGTCGGTGCTGCCCTCGACGGTCTGGCCGTTGTGGTCAAAGAGTTTGCCCGCGACCTCGGTGCCGCACTTGAGCGCGAGGACGTTGTTCAGGGCCTCGTGCGCGCCGTTGCCCACGGCGAAGTAGTAGTCGCCGGCATCGAGGATGTAGCCCTTGGCGGTCTTTGAGTCGTAGGAGGCCAGCAGGTAGCCCGGAACCTCCAGCTGCACGGTCTGTGAGTCGCCCGCGGCCACGTCGACCTTGTCGTACGCAAGAAGCTGGATTGCGGACTTCTCCACGCCGTTGGCCTTGTCGTAGTCCGTGTAGGGGGACTGCACGTAGAGCTGGACGCTCGCCTTGCCGTCAACATCGCCCGTGTTGGAGACGGTGGCGGTGGCCGTGAAGGTGTCCGTTCCGGCGTTGTAGGTCACGTCGTCGAGCGTGTACTCGTAGGTGGTGTAGGAGAGGCCAAAGCCAAACGGGAAGCAGACCTCCTCGGCGTAGTTCCAGCCGTCTGCGGAGGCCTTGACGCCCGCCTTGGAGCTGGCGTTGCCCTGGCCCAGGATGCAGTCCTCGTAGCGGGTTTCGTAGTAGCGATAGCCCACGTAGATGCCCTCGTTGTAGGAGACGAAGACGTCGCCTGCGGCGCGCGGGGCCTTGGAGCCGTAGTTGAACTGATGCAGGCCGAAGTTCTCTGCGGACGGGGCGGAGAGCGAGTTGGCCACGAAGGTTGCCTGGGTGTGGCCGGACGGGTTGACCTCGCCGGTGAGCACGCGCACGGCGCCGGGCATGCCGTAGAAGCCGGGGTTGCCCACCCAGAGCACGGCGTCCACGTCGTAGTCCTCGAGCCAGCCTAGCTCGAAGGCAAAGACGCTATTGAGGAGAACGACCGTCTTGGAGAAGGCGCCGGACCCCCTGATGGCCTCGAAGATGGCCTTCTCGTTGTCGTCGAGCTCAAGCATGCGCTTGCCGGCCTCGTTGGTCATCGCGAGGTCCTGCCCCTCGGTCGCAAAGCGCGAGAGGGTGACAAACGCCACGTCGCCGTAGCCTGCGAAGGACCCCCTGACGTCGTCGGAGAGAACGGAGGCGTCGTACTCGCCCACGTTGCTTACGGTACGGTCCGCCGGCGCGGAGGCGTTGGCGTAGGCGTCGAGGAGCGTCTCGTTGACGTTGAAGCCCGCGGCGCGCAGGGCGTCGACCGGGGTCTTCTGGAAGTCGAGGTTGGTGGAGGAGCCGCCCGCGGTGCTGCGGAAGACGGGATCGATGCTGCCGCGGCCGAAGGCCGTGACGTTGCGCTCGGACTCGGCGAGGGGCAGTGCGTTGTCCTTGTTATACAGAAGGACGCTTCCCTCTTCCTCCTCTCGCTCGCAGAACTGGTACGCGGCGGTTATGTAGGCGTTGAAGCCCTCGTCGGAGAGCGTGCCGTCGGCGGTGAACTCGGTGCCGCCATAGCCCGTGCCGGCCTCGCTCACGCCCAGCGCGTGGTTGATCTCGCCCTCCTGCTGGAAGGCGACGGTCGATGCCGACGCGGCAAGGCTCGTGAGCAGCGCGCCGGCACCTGCGGCGCCGAGCCAGCGCCTGGTGACGTTCCTGGGCGCTTTTGGTTCTGTCATGTGACCTCCCTTTCCCTGATTCATGGTGAGCCGCGCCGCTCGCGCGCTGTGCACCGCGCGCGGGAGGGCGCCCCGATGAGGCCACGTTATTTTTCAGGGCTGTGGAGGGTCAACGAAGCGGGCACAATCGTCGCAAAACGCGACCCAAATCGCAGAAGCGCGGCAGGGGCGGACCGCCCCGTCAGCCCAGGCGCGCGATGGGAAGGGCGACCACGAGGTAGAAGACGTGGTCGCGCACGAAGAACTCCGCGGTGCCGCCGTACTTCTCGGCGATGCCCTTTATGCTTCTCATGCCGTAGCCGTGGGACTCCGAGTCCTCCTTGGTGGTTACGAGCGAGCCCTTCTCCACCACTGGCTTGGTGGGCGTGTAGTTCTCAAAGCGGATGACCGCCATGTCGCCCGAGCGCGTGACGCTCACGCTGATCGTGCGGCGCGAGCGGTCCGCCACCTGCTCCAGGCACTCGATGGCGTTGTCAATCGCGTTGCCGAAGAGCGAGTAGATGTGGTAGCTCTTCATCGAGCCGAGCGCCTCTCCGTCTGCGGAGCAGATGAGTTGCACATCCTTCTGCGCGCACAGCGAGGCCTTCTGCGTAATCACGATGTCGAGCGCCTTGTTGCCGGTGAAGTAGCGAAGATTGAGGCTCCTCATCTCGCTCTCCAGGTTGGCGCGCTCCTCGGCGGATACGCGCGAGTACTGCTGCTTGAGGTCGTGGTAGCGGATGTTGATCTTTTCCATGTCCTCCTTTGCGCGCTCGTACTGCAGGCGGTCCTTCTCGAGCAGGCGCTCGAGGACGCCGTTTTCCGCCTCAAGGCGCTTGACTCCGCAGTTGGTGATTTCGAGGGAGAGGATGGTTACCGCAAAAAGCACGCAGAAGGCGCCCAGCGAGAGGTAGCTGGAGAGATAGGTGGGCGCCCCGGTGTCGAGGTTGCCCTCTAGGATGGAGCTCAAAAACACGGCCACCACCAGGAAGAACGCAGAAAAGAGGACCGTGCGCACGCTGTTGAACATGAGCTGGACGTCCCTGAGGAGGCTTCGCGTGAAATTGAGGTAGATGGGTATGCACACAAGGACGTTGAACGTGGCGAGAAAAACGAGGGCAAGCCAGGACGGAATGGCCGGGCACCTCATGGCGAGAGGTATCAGCGCCATGTAGGCGAGCTTGCTCGTGATGTGCTGAACGGTGTAGGCGCAGGTTGCCGTGAAGACCGCGTGCACGACCGAGCAGTCAAAGCACAGGAGGACCCATAGCAAGACGAGCGCCACAAAGGAGATGAGGTTGAGAATCGAAGGCATGGCCGTCATGTAGAGGAGCTCTGAGAGGGCAAGCAGGGCCGCGGCGCCCAGGGCGGCCCGCGCCGCAAAGTGGTCGCGACGGGAGTCCCAGGGAGAGAACAGGCAGGCACCCACGAGAAGGCCAAGCATGACCTGGTTGGAGAAGACGAAGTCGCCAAGGGCGTCGATTACGGGCACGGCGCCTCCCAGTCCTGCGTGGCAAGGCGGCGGGCGAACTCGCGCTTGAAGGAGTCGCGATACGTGCGGCCAATGGGCAGGACGCGCTCGCCGACGTATACGTCCGAGCCGCTGATCGCGGTCACGAAGCTCAGGTTGACGAGGAAGCTGGCCGAGCAGCGGGCAAATCCGTGGGGCGCCAGCTCGGTGGCGAGGTCGCGCATCGAGCCACGCGACTGAAGGGTGGTCTCCCGGCCGGTGGCTCGGTCGAGCACGGTGTAGATGAGGTTGTGCTTGCGGACCTCGACGCAGGCCAGGCCGCCCACGTCGACCACGCGTGACGAGGCCCCGTCCTTGACGATGATGCGCTTGCCCGGGCGCTCGCGCAGGCGGGCCCGTGCGGCAATGGCCTTGAGCGCCCGCTCCAGGTAGAGCTTGAACGGGTACCACTCGACGGGCTTCACGAGAAAGCCCAGCGCAGAGACCTCATAGCCGTTGACGGCAAACTGTTGGAGGTTGGTGCAGAAGATGATGACGAGGCTCGAGTTGGTCTGGCGGATGGCCGCGGCGAGCTCCATGCCCGACATCCCCGGCATGTCGATGTCCAGGTAGAGAATGTCAAACTGACTGTCCTTGTCGGCGAGGTAGGCCCCGGCGCTGGAGTAGGTGCGAACCCAGAGCTCCAGGTCGTTTTGCATGCCAAAGCGCTCAACGGCCGCCTCGAGCTTCTGACGGGCCGCCGCCTCGTCGTCTACGATTCCGATTCTTACCATGACCCGCCCTTCCCTAGCCAACAGTTGTACCTGTTTGTGCAGGGCTGGGCAACCATCCGGGCTTCCTGCCGCCTAGCGTGCGATGCCCTCCGCCCACGCGCGCAGCTCGTCTGCGTCCAGGCGGCCGTTGAGCAGCCGGCCCTCGAGGACCGTGGCTTCCGGCACGAGCGCGGCCATGCGCTCCGGCGCACGCCCGAGGCCGCTGCCGCCGCTCGTGGCAAACGGGACAACGGTCTTGCCGGCAAGGTCGTGGGCCTCGGACTCGAGGAAGGTGTCGATGATGCGCGGCTCCACGTACCACCAGATGGGAAAGCCCACGAAGACGGTGTCATAGGCGTCCATGTTGTCCACGCGGCCGATGATGGCGGGGCGGCTGCCCTCGTCCGCCATCTCGCGCGAGCTGCGGCTGCCCCCGTTGTTCCAGTCGAGGTCCGCGGGCGTATAGGGCCGCTCGGGCGTGATCTCAAAGAGGTCGGCGCCCGTCGCCTCCGCGAGGGCCTTTGCCGCGCGCTTCGTGGTGCCGGAGGCGGAGAAGTACGCTACCAGAGTGCTCATGGGGGTCCTTTCTCTTTAGTGACACAACGTCACTAGTAAGAATACCCCCGAATGGCCGGTTGTGGACTTGAAGCTGCGACTTTTCTGGCGCCGGGGGCACGTAAGGTGCGGGCATCCCTTAGCGTGTCTGGGGTTGGTCGTCTGATACCTCGGAAGGATTGGAAAAAACACCTACAATCGGCATCGAGTTTCGCAAAACACCAGTTGACGTAATCCGGTGGTGACGGTTGTAGGTGTTTTTATAGGGCCCTGGCAAGTACCTGCGCCGTACCAAATATTAGTATTCAAATTATGTGCCGCCGGGGCGATAAAAGCCGCTCCAGACGGAGGGCCCGCGCGGCCAGCGGTCGTCGCGGGCGCGCGTCCAAGGCCGTCACGGCGGGGCGCGGGCCATTGCGGCTCAGGCGGAAACGTGACCGCCCTCTGACGGAGCCCTTACGAAGACCTTCCCGACGGCTGAAAAACGCCTCATAGAATCCCTTCTCGGTCGCGCGTGGAGACTCGCGCGGCCCGCCGTGTCTCCCGCCACTCATCGATGCCGTCCCGGCGTCGCATGCAACGCGTCTTCCCGCGGCATGACAAAAAACCGAACACCCCCGCGCGGCGCCCGCGTCGTGCGGTGTCCATACGGCTCTTTGCCATGCAATCGAAATGCGGAAGGCGGGTAATTCTCCACCCTCGCGGCCGCCAGTCCGAGAAGGACGCTCCAGGAAAAGGAGCTCCGCGCCATCTTCGTGGTCATCGCTGCCATCTTTGTCGCGTTTCTCGCCATCCCGATGGTGCTCGTGCTGGTGCGCTCCGTCACCACGGCGGACGGCGGGCTCACCGCCGCCAACTTTGCCGAGGTCCTGGGGCGTCCGGAGTTCCTGCAGTCCATCGCCAACAGCTTCGTGGTCTCCGCTGCCGCCGCGCTGGTCTCCGTGGCGCTGGCGTTTCTGCTCTCCTACACCATCAACTGCACGAATGTGCCGCCCCTGCTCAAGCGCGCCATCGGGCTCCTCGCGCAGCTGCCGATGCTGCTGCCCACGATCACCTACGGCTTTGCGATCATCTACACCTTTGGCCGCACGGGCCTGCTCACGCGCCTCCTGGGATTTCAGCTCTTCGACATCTACGACTTCAACGGCCTTCTCCTGGGCTACGTGATCTACACGCTGCCTACTGCGTTTCTGCTGGTGGACAACAGCCTCCGCTTCATCGACAAGCGCTTCATGATCGTGAGCCGCGTCATGGGCGACTCGCCGCTCCAGACGTTCGTGAGCACGGTGCTCCGCCCGCTCGCCGGCGCGCTCTGCGTCGCCTTTGTCCAGAGCTTCTTCCTCGCGTTCACCGACTATGGCATCCCTACCTCGGTGGGTGGCCAGTACGACGTGGTGGCCCTCGAGCTCTACAACCAGATGCTCGGCGCGCTGCCGGACTTCAACAAGGGCGCGGTCATCGCCGTCGTGATGCTCATCCCGTCCGTGGCGAGCATCATCCTCATGGCGGTGCTCGAGCGCTTTGCCATCCGCTACAACAAGGTCACGCCCGTGGAGCTCGAGAAGAGCCGCGTGCGCGATGGCGTGGCGGGCGGCCTCTCGGTGGCCGTGATCGTGGGTGTGCTCTCCGTGTTCCTCGTCATCCTGATCGTGCCGTTCATCGAGATGTGCCCTACCGGCCCAACTTCACGCTCGACCACGTGGCTGCTGTCTTCACCGACCCCGACCTCGCGAGCACGCTCTCCAACTCGCTCATTGTGGCCGTGCTCACGGCGCTTCTGGGCTGTGCGCTCGCCTACGCGGCGGCGCTCGTCACGGCGCGTTTCAACCTCTCTCCGGTTTCCAAGCGGATCGTGGACTCGGTCTCCGGCGCCATCAACGTCGTGCCGGGCATGGTGCTCGGCATCGCGTTTCTGTTCGCGTTCTCGGGCACGCCGATCCAGGGCACCTTCGTGATCCTCATCGTCTGCAACGTGGTCCACTACTTTGCCACGCCGTATCAGATGATGAAGGACTCCCTCACCAAGATGAACGCCAGCTGGGAGACCACGGCCAAGCTCATGGGCGACTCCTGGTGGAAGACCATCGTGCGCGTGGTCACGCCCAACGCCTGGCCCACGATCCTCCAGGTCTTTGGTTACTACTTCGTGAGCGCCATGGTCACGATCTCCGCCGTGGTCTTCCTCACGGGCGCCCACACGATGGTCATCACGACCAAGATCTCCTCGCTCCAGCACCTGGCGGAGTTCGACAGCATCTTTGCGCTCTCGCTCGGCATCCTCGTGATCAACCTCGCCGTGAAGGGCCTCATCGCCCTGCTCACGCGAGACCGCTCCGCGCGCACCGCGCGCAAGTCCATCCGCATGCGCGACACCGGACGCTCCGACCAGTCGCTCGCGCAGGGGCTGCTCGGCCAGCCCGAGCCGCCCAACAACCGCGGCCTGGTCGTGGCGGGCGTCGTGGTGGTGGCCGTGCTCGCCGTGACAACCTTCGCGGGCCTCACCCGACCCGGCGAGGGCGAGGCGGCGGCTCCGGCCGAAGGCCAGGTGGTCATTGCGAGCAACGCGGACGAGGAGGCGCTCGCCGCCTACCGCAACGCGCTCGACGCCGCCGGCTACGAGGGCCAGTACGTGATCCAGAGCTTCGGCACGAGCGAGCTCGGCGGCAAGCTCCTGGCCGAGGGCACCAACCTCGAGGCGGACGTGATCACGATGTCCTCCTGCTACGTGGACAGCGCCGAGGACCAAAACGCCATGTTCGCGGAGCTCACCGACGTGGAGGCGGTCCCGCTCGACGAGATGACGCCCGCGTGGCGCGCGCCGGCGCAGGCCCAGGAGGGCGCGATCTTCTACAACACCGAGGTGCTGGCGAGCGAGGGCCTGCCCGTGCCCACGAGCCTGCGCGACCTTGCCGACCCGGTCTACGAGGGCATGGTCTCCCTGCCGGACATCACCGGGTCCTCCACGGCCTGGCTCCTCATCCAGGCGCTCGTCGACGCCTACGGCGAGGCCGAGGCGCAGGAGATCCTCACCGGGATCTACCGCAACGCCGGCCCGTACCTCTCGCAGTCCGGCTCCGCGCCCATCAAGAACGTGCGCGCCGGCGAGGTGGCCATCGGCTTTGGCCTGCGCCACCAGGCGCTCGCGGACAAGGCGGAGGGCCTGCCCATCGAGGTCGTGGACCCGGCCGAGGGCACCTACTCGCTCACGGAGTCCGTGGCGGTGGTCGACAAGGGCGGCGCCACCAACCCGCTCGCGCAGGAGATGGCCGCCGCGATCATCGACGGCGGGCGCGCCGAGCTCATGCAGACCTACGCCAAGACGCTCTACGAAGGCGAGGTTCCGGCCGACAACACCCCTGCCGACCAGCGTGAGTTCCCCGAGCCGCTGACCGTCGGGCTGCTCGATCGCCACCAGGAGCTGTCGGAGGCCGCCAAGCGCGCCGCCGCGTAGCCCGGCCGCACGGGTCACCCGCAGCATGCATTCTGCGCCGTGCGGCCAATAGAACGCCAGATGGCGAGAAGAACCTCGCGCAGAATGCATGCTGCGCGGCGTGGCCAGGACCCACCGCGGGTTCCTCTTGCCGGACGATCTCAAGAAAGGAAGCCATGAACACCTACAAGCTGCTCACCCCCGGCCCGCTTACCACCACCATGACGGTGAAGGAGCAGATGCTCTTTGACCACTGCACGTGGGACGACGACTACAAAGCCATCACGCAGGAGATTCGCGCGGAGCTGGTGCGCCTGGGCCACTGCGACCCTGCGGCCTATACCGCCGTGCTGATGCAGGGCTCCGGCGCCTTTGGCGACGAGGCCGTGCTCACGGGCGTGGTGGGAGACGACGAGAAGGTCCTCGTGTGCTCCAACGGCGCCTATGGCGAGCGCATGGTGGAGATCTGCCGCCACGCGCGCGTGCCGCACGCGGTCTACGCCGAGCCCTATGACCAGATTCCGCAGGTCGAGAAGGTCGCGGCGGCGCTTGACGCCGACCCGGCCATCACGCACGTGATGATGGCCCACTCCGAGACCACCTCCGGCCTCATGAACGACGTCGAGTCCGTGGGCGCGCTCTGCCACGAGCGCGGCAAGGTCTTCATGGTGGACGCCATGTCGAGCTTTGCCTGCGTTGACATCCCCGTCCAGGACTGGCACATCGACTTTTTGGTCTCGAGCGCCAACAAGGGCGTCCAGGGCGTGCCGGGCTTCTCGTTCGTGCTCTGCCGGCGCGACCTGCTCGAGGCCAGCCGCGGCAAGGCGCGCAGCCTCTCGATGGACCTCTACGACCAGTGGGTGGCCATGGAGAAGGACGGCAAGTGGCGCTACACCTCGCCCACGCACGTGGTCCTGGCCTTCCGCCAGGCGCTGCGCGAGCTCGAGGCCGAGGGTGGCATCCCGGCGCGCGCGGCCCGCTACGCGGAGAACCAGCGCCTGCTCACGGAGCGCATGGAGGCCCTGGGCTTCCGGCTGTACCTTGCCCACCACCAGGGGCCGGTCATCACGACGTTCTTCTATCCCGAGGGCGCGACGTTTGGGTTTGGTGAGCTCTACGACTACATCAAGGAGCGCGGCTACGTGATCTACCCGGGCAAGCTCACGGACGAGGAGACCTTCCACCTGGGCAACATCGGGGAGATCTACCCGGCCGACATCATGAACGTCACCGACGCGATCGCCGACTTCCTGGCGGAGCACAAGTAGTCCTCCCGGGCGGTCCGCCCCATTGCCCCGTGCTCAAACAGCTTGCTGCGCAAGAACTGCGCGCGGGACAACGGGGCGGACCACGCTGAGGACTGCTGTGCTCCGCCGGCGGTCGACGGTCGGTGGACGAGGAAACAAGGATGCGAGATGAGGGGGTTTCTATGGTTGAGGCTGTGATTTTTGACTGGGCGGGCACGACGGTGGATTACGGGTGCTTCGCGCCGGTGCAGGCGTTCATCGAGACGTTCAGGGCGGCGGGCGTGGAGCCCACGATGGAGGAGACGCGTGCGCCGATGGGCATGCTCAAGATCGACCACATCCGCGCGATGCTCGCCGGCGAGCGCATCAAGGCGGAGTGGGAGCGCGTGCACGGCCACGCGCCCGACGAGGGCGACGTCCAGGCGCTCTACATCCCCTATGAGGAGCGGCTGCTCTCCATCTTGGACAACTTTGCCACGCCCAAGCCGCACGTGCTCGAGGCCGTCTCCGAGCTGCGTGCCGCGGGCGTGAAGATTGGCTCCACCACCGGCTACAACGACAAGATGATGGCCATCGTGGAGCCGTGCGCGGCCGAGCAGGGCTATCGGCCCGACTTCTCCGTCACGCCGGACGCCGTGGGCGGGCACGGGCGTCCGTACCCGTACATGATCTTCCGCAACATGGAGGCCCTTGGGTGCTCTGACGTGCGGCGCGTTGCCAAGGTGGGGGACACCGTCTCGGACGTGCGCGAGGGCCTCGCGGCCGGTGTCATCTCGATTAGCGTGATCGAGGGCAGCTCGGAGATGGGCCTTTCCCAGGCCGAGTACGAGGCGCTCTCCACGGACGAGAGGGATGTCGCCTGCGAGCGCGTGGCGGCGACGTTTCGCGCCGCCGGGGCCACCGCGGTCATTCGTGCCATGGCCGAGCTGCCAGCCCTTCTCGCCCAGCTGGCGTAGGCGCCGTGCAAAGGGGACGGTCACTTTTGCACGCTGGCGCGGGAACGGAAGGGTTGCCGCCGTTCCGCTCCCGCGCCACGTTCGGGCATCGTGCTCTGTACCGACAAGAGCGACTCGCTCGTCGAGTACACTCTTCCCGAGGACAACGCGCAGATATTCGCTGCCAAGTATCTCTCGCACCTGCCCTCCAAGGAGGAGCTGGCGCTCGAGCTGAGCGCGGAGTATCGCGCGCTCGACGAGGCGGCGGACTGACGGGGAGGTTGCTTGATCTACGTCATTGACTCGTCGGAGCATCCGATGGACGTGGCGACGGCCGCGGAGGGGCTGCGCTCGCGCGTGGTGAGCGTGCCGGTCGCGGACTGGGGAGATGCGCTCACGCCGTGGCCCGCCCCCGCGCTGCGCCCGGGCGAGAAGGACTTTGGCGGACGGGCGGACGTGACGCTCGCTGCGCTCGCCCAGGAGCTCGGCCGGGTGCCCGGGCCCCATGCCGTCTGCGGTTACTCGCTCGGCGGGCTCTTTGCGCTCTACGCGTTCGTGCGCGAGCCGCGGCTCGCGGCCTGCGCCTGCCTCTCGGGCTCGGTCTGGTACGAGGGCTGGGTCGACTGGCTCCGCGCAAACGCGCCGGACTGCGCCGGGCGCTACGTGTTCTTCTCGGTGGGAAAGAAGGAGAAGCGCGCGGGGCTGCCGTTTCGCCACGTGGAGGAGGACCTTGCCGCCTGCGCGGACGTCCTGCGGACACGCGGGCGCCAGGTCGAGGTGGCGCTCGGCCCCGGCAGCCACATGCAGCACGTGACCGAGCGCCTTGCGGCGGGTCTTGCCGCGCTCGACGCGTTTCTCGCCGGTGGCGGGCGGGTCGGCGCAGTCCGTCCCTAGCCCCGCCGTATGAAGTGCCTGACGAGTGCCACCATCACGTCCTTCTCCTCCGGCTTTGACTCGGCGATGAGGATCGTCATGGCCACGAGTGCGCTGTCGTCGATGGTCTTCTCGCCCGCGGGCGTGAACAGCGCCCCGTTGCGGTCGAGGAAGTACAGGAAGACCGCGGCGGCGATGCGCTTGTTGCCGTCGAGGAAGCTGTGGTCCTTCACGACGAAGTAGAGCAGGTGGGCCGCCTTCTCCTCGAGCGTGGGATAGAGGTCATGTCCGTCAAAGCTCTGGAAGACGTTGCCGACGGCGCCCTTGAACGAGGCGTCCTTCTCCACGCCAAAGAGCGTGCTCTCTCCGCCAAAGCGCAGGGAGTCGATCACCTTGCGGCACTCCTCGTAGGAGAGAGCGCGTGTGGAGGGCGTGCCCTCGGGCGCCGTCACGCAGAGGTGGTCGTAGTCATCGAGAAGGTCGAGCGCTCCGGTGTAGCTCTGGACGATGTCGAGGATCTGGCGGGACTCCAGGCTCTCGGGGACGCGCGCCATGATCTTGGCGACCTGCCCCAGCTGCTCGAGCCGTCGCTCGTTCTCCGCGTGGCCGGCCACGATGTAGCGACGTAGCACGTCCGTGGCCCAGCGGCGGAACTCGACGCCGCGCGCGGACTTCACGCGGTAGCCTACGGAGAGGATCATGTCGAGGTTGTAGTGCTCGACCTGGTACGTCTTGCCGTCGCGGGCAGTTGTCGCAAATTTTGCGACAACTCGATTCTCGGACCCCGCGAGCTCCTCCAGCAGCGCGTTGGCGACGTGCTTGCCGATGGTCTTGACGTCGCGCCCAAAGAGAGTCGAGAGCTGCGCGCGGCTCAGCCAGACGTCCTCTCGCTCCGGGTCGAGCTTCACCGGCAGCTCAATCGCCCCATCAGCCGACTCAAACAGTACAATGCTCTTCTCCCGGTCCATGCGTGCCTCCGTTCTGCCGCTCCTTCGATAGAACAAACGTACGCTATGGACCGGACAATAATTGCCCGGGGGTTGCCGCGCCGTCAGCCGAGCAGCGCGTCCACCACGTCCGCCGCGCTCGCGTCGAGAAGGACGCTCCGCTCGGCGATCTCTGCCGGCGCGCATGCCTCGCCAAGGTTCACGCAGGCATAGGTGGCATGCGGGTTCTCGGCCGCCATGCGCCAGAACGGGAACTTGATGATGACGGGGGTGTTGCCGCCCACGCCAAGCTCCAGAAGGATTAGTCGCGACCCCCCGGTGGCGGCGAACGAAGTCCTGGTAACGCGCTGCGGCGGCGTGCCAGCCCTCGTCCTCCACGAAGGTGTCGTCCGCGCGCAGGTTCATGGTCATGGGCGCGCCGCAGATCGGGCAGCGCGGCACGAGCTCCGTGGGCACGCGCAGGTCGCGCTGCTCGGCGACCATGCGCCGAACCCGCGCCTCGTTGTCGTAGGTGCGCGCGTGGCACGGCACGCTGCACTGCCAGAGGCCGTAGTCGCCCTGCGTGTAGAAGAGGCGTCCCTTGGGAAGGCCCGCGCGCTGGAAGCAGTGGTCCACGTTGGTGGTGAGGACGAAGAGGTCCTTCTCGGCCAGCAGCTCAAGAAGCTGCTCGTAGAGCGGGGTGGGCACCGGGTCGTAGCGATTGATCTTGATGTAGCGGCTCCAGTAGGCCCAGCGCTCCTCCTCCGTCGGGAACGGGAAGAACCCGCCGGAGTACATGTCCGTGAAGCCGTAGCGCTCGATGAAGTCGGCGAAGTGCTCGCGGAAGCGCGCGCCGGAGTACGTGAGTCCAGCGGCCGTGGAGAGCCCGGCGCCGGCGCCCACGAGCACGGCGTCGGCCGCGTCAAGCGCGGCGGCGAGCCGCTCGAGCTCCGTCGAGGAGTTCCTGGTAGATGCGCTGGTCAGCGTCGAGAAAAACATCGAAGATCACCTTGAGCCTGTGGTCGGTGTTTGCGAGGTGGTCGAGGACGGCGCGCACGGCGATTCGCGCCGCCTCCTCCTGCGGGAAGCCAAAGACGCCCGTGGAGATGCAGCAGAACGCGAGCGTCCGGAGTCTGCGGCGCGTGGCCTCCGCTAGACATGCTCGGTAGCAGCTGGCGAGAAGATCCTCGTCGTGCGGCGTCGGACGCCCGCTCTGCGCGATGGGCCCCACGGTGTGGAACACGTACCGGCTCGGCAGGTTGTGTGCGGACGTGACCTTGACCTGGCCCGTGGGCTCCGCGCGGCCCTGCGCGGCCATGAGCCCGGCGCAGTCCAGGCGCAGCTGCATGCCGGCGTAGGTGTGGATTGCGTTGTCGATGCAGTGGTGCCCGGGGACAAAGCAGCCGAGCATCTGGCTGTTGGCGGCGTTCACGATGGCGTCCGCCGCGAGGCGTGTGATGTCCCCGCGCCAGAGCGCCACGCGGGAGAGCGTGGGGTCCGCGGCGTTCACGGGCGGCAGGGCCGCCGCGTCCGCGGCCCCGCCGCGCTCGCGCAGGCGCTCCGCGAGGTAGGCGTCCTGCACGGACAGCACCTCGGGCGCCACGGGAGCGGGCGGGCGAACGTTCGTGAGCGCGCGCAGGAGGGCGCGCTGGTCGTCGTCGCCTTCCGGCACCGCGATGTGCTCTCCGTCCGCGCGCTCGGCGAGCAGCGCCTCGATGAGGTAGATCCTGCGCTCTTCCTGGGTCATGACCGTCGCCCGCCCTTCTTGCCGTGCCTACTTGCTCACCACGGAGACGCGCTCGCGCACGTGCTCGCCGCTCTCGATGAGGTCCACGATTGCGATGGCGTAGTCGGCGTAGCTCACGCAGGACTCGCCGGCCGCGTTGAGCGTGAGCTCCTCGCCGGCGAGCGTGTACGCGCCGGAGCGAGCCCCGTCCGCCTGGAAGTCGGCGGCAGGGGAGACGTAGGTCCACGCCACGTCCGTGCGCTCGCGCAGGTTGGCGAGGGCGGCGCCGTGGGCGGCCGAGAGCGGCTTCCAGTCCTCGGGGAAGTCGGGCCCCTGGTCAACGGTGGCGGTGTGCTCCGGGTTCACGAAGAGGCTGCCCGCGCCGCCCACGACGACGAGGCGCACGGGCGTGCCGGCCACGCAGTCGGCTAGGTGGACGGCCACGTTGGTGATTGCGGGGATGGTCTCGGGCGTCCAGCCGCCCGCAGCGTCCACCACGGCGTCAAAGCCGGCGAGGTCGGCGGCGGTGAGCTCGAGCGCGTCCTTCACGAGGGCCTTCTCAGCCGCGGTCTTGTTCTCGCCGCGCACGATGGCGGTGACGTCCACGCCGCGTTCCACCGCCTCCTCCACCACGAGCTGGCCCACGCGACCGTTGGCGGCGACGACGGCGACCTTGAGGTTCTTCTCGGACATTGCGGTTCCTTTCTCCTGCGTTCGTGCTGACACCTGCATGGTCCCGCCGATGGTTTCCGTTGGGAAGTAGGCACAATAAAGTGCGGTAAGTACCTCTGGGTAACTAATGGCGATGAGCCGTGCAGAGAGAAAGGGGCGCGGGTCGTGCGGGCCGTGCCTACGCGAGCGATGCCTTGTAGCTCGTTCCCCAGGAGCCGAGCGCGTCGATCACGGGGGAGAGGCTCATTCCCAGCGGCGTGAGCGCGTACTCCACATGCGGCGGCACCTCGGGGAAGACCGTTCGCGAGACGAGCCCGTCCTCCTCCATCGAGCGCAGCTGCGCGGTGAGGACCTTCTGGCTCACGTCGCCCACGGACTTCCTGAGCTCGCCAAAGCGCCTGGGCCCGTCCAGGAGGTCGCGGATGATGAGGACCTTCCACTTGTTCCCGATGAGCGTGAGGGTGGTCTCCACCGGGCACGCCGGGAGCTCCTCGAGTCGTGTTGCTGTGCTTGCGGTCATGGCCTACCCTCATTTTCCTCGATGGTTTCCCAGAGGGAACTAGCGCACAATATTGTGCTTACTTCCCTTTGGACACCGTCCAGCATACAACGTTGCCAACGGAAGGACCTCCGACAAGAAGGGGTGGATACGGTGGCAACGGAAGAGGCGGCGTGGACGGCCGAGAAGTGCCTGGCCCTGGTGCGCCAGATCAGGGACGTGGTGTTCTGCACGGTGGACGAGAGGGGCCTGCCGCAGGCGCGCTTCATCGACGTCATGCTCCAGGAGGGCGAGCGCCTCTGGTTCTGCACCGCGCGCGGCAAGGAGTTCCACCGCCAGCTCATGCGGGACGGCCACGTGGCTATCGCCGGCATGAACGACCGCTGGCAGACCGTGCGGGCGATGGGCGAGGCGCGCCGCCTGCCTGACGACGAGCAGCGCGCCTGGATCGACCGCATCTTCGCGGACAACCCCTCGATGGAGGGCGTGTACCCGGGCGAGGCGCGTTACGCGCTGGAGGCGTTCGAGCTGGCGGCGGGGACCGTCGAGTTCTTTGACCTGGGCGTGCAGCCCATCGAGCGCGCATCCCTCTCGTTTGGCGGGGCGTCGGCTCCGGAGGCGGGCTTCGCGGTCACGGGCTCCTGCATCGGCTGCAGCCGCTGCGTGCGTGCCTGCCCGCAGGGCGCCATCCGCCTCGGCGACGACGGCCGGGCCCGCATCGCGCGGGAGCACTGCCTGCGCTGCGGCCGCTGCGCGGAGGTCTGCCCCGTGGGCGCCATCGAGAGACGAGGCGAGTAGCATGGACGTCGTTCAGGGCATGCTGACCGAGCTTGCAGGCAACCCCGGTTTCTACGCGGGGCTCGCGCTCGAGCATCTGGCAATCTCCGGCCTCGCCATCCTCATCGCCATCGTGGTGGGCGGGCTCGCCGGCATCCTCATCGCGGGGTTTCGGCGCGCGGCCAAGCCCACGCTCGCCGTGGTGAACCTGCTCTATACCATACCGAGCATCTCGATGCTGGGCTTCCTCATCCCGTTCTCCGGCGTGGCGACGTCACGGCGGTGATCGCCCTTACGGTCTACGCGCTGCTCCCGATGGTGCGCAACACCCACACCGGCCTCACCGGCGTGGACCCGGCCATCGTGGAGGCCGCTCGCGGCATGGGCTCCACGCGCCTGCAGGTGCTCCTCAAGGTGCGCCTGCCGCTCGCGGCGCCCGTCATCATGGCGGGCATCCGCAACATGGCCACGATGTCCATCGCGCTCGCCGGCATCGCGAGCTTCGTGGGGGCGGGCGGCCTCGGCGTGGCCATCTACCGCGGCATCACCACCAACAACGCCGCCATGACCATGGCGGGCTCGCTCGTGATCGCGGCGCTGGCGCTCGTGGTGGACGCGCTGCTCGGGGTCGTGGAGAGGCGCATGCGGCTTCGCACGGCCAAGGCGCGCAGGCAGAACCGGGTGGCCGCAGGCGTCGTGGCGGTGGCGTGTGCCGTGGCCGCGGTGGCCGCCGGTGTGAGCGCCCTTCTCGCCCCGGGGTCTGCGGGCACCGTCCGCATTGCCAGCAAGCCCATGACCGAGCAGTACGTCATCACGGAGATACTGCGCGAGCTCATCGAGGGCCGCACGGACCTCTCTGTGGAGCTCACGCAGGGCGTGGGCGGCGGCACGTCCAACATCATGCCGGCGATGGAGTCCGGCGAGTTCGACCTCTATCCCGAGTACACCTCCACGGGCTGGAACCTGGTGCTCGGCGAGGAGGGCGTCTACTCGGAGGACCTCTTCGGGGAGCTTGCGGCCGCCTACGAGGACGACCTGGGCATGACGTGGCGCGGCATGCACGGCTTCTCCGACCAGTACGGCCTCGTGGTGTGCCGCGAGGTGGCCGAGAAGTACGACCTGCGCACCTACTCTGACCTGGCTCGCGTTGCCGGTGAGCTCACGCTGGGCGCGGAGTACGACTTCTACGAGCGTCCGGACGGCTACGATGCCCTGTGCGCGGCCTACGGCATGAGCTTCGGCGACACGATGGACATGGATATTGGGGTTAAGTACCAGGCGCTCGCGGCGAGCCCGGACATCCTGCTCATGGACGATCCCTTCGGCGCGGTGGACGAGATCACGCGCGGTCAGCTGCAGGACGAGCTCCTGCGCATCTGGCGTGAGACGGGGATCACGGTGATGTTCGTCACGCATGACATCTCCGAGGCGCTCAAGCTGGGGACGCGCGTGCTCGTGATGGACGAGGGCCGCGTGGAGCAGTGCGACCGGCCCGAGGTTCTTCTCACCCGTCCGGCGACGCCCTTTGTGGCGCGCCTGGTGGAGCGCGAGCGCAGGATGTGCCGGCTACCGGAGGACCAGCTGTGGGAGTGTCCCATGAGCGCCGCGGCGACAGAGGTTGCAAAATGAGCGACGTCTCCGGCGAGGCCCGCTTCACGGTGGGCGACGCGTGCGTGGGTTGCGGCGCATGCACGAGGGTCTGTCCTGGCCAGGCGCTCGAGATGGGCCCGGACGGTCGGCCGCACATGGCCGCCTATGAGGGGTTTGGCTGGAACGGCTGTTGGAAGTGCCAGCACTGCCTCTCTGCGTGCCCGGTTGGTGCCATCTCGATCTTTGGGCTGCGCCCGGAGGACAGCCTCGCGCCGTGCGGGCCCGAGGAGGCGGCACCCGTGCTCGACTCGCTCATTGCCAACCGGCACGCGTGCCGGCGGTTCCTTGACAAGAACGTGGACCGGGCGGTAATTGACGACATGATCTCGCGGTTGGGCAATGCGCCGAACGGCGGCAACAAACAGCAGGTAGAGTTTGCGCTCATCGACGACGGGGGCCAGATGCGGGCGTTTCGCACCGCCGTGCGCGCGGAGATGGAGCACCTGTGCGAGAAAGGCGTCTATCCCGAGGGCTTTGACCGGGCCTCCGTGGACGACATGCGCCGCTGGGAGGAACGCGTGCGCCCAGACATGCTCTTCTGCGGGGCCCCGCACTTGCTCGTGCCGCACGCGCCCCTCGGGGCGGGGGAGCCGGTTGCGGACGTGAACATCGCGTGCGCGTACTTTGAGCTGCTGTGCGCCTCGCGCGGGCTGGGATGCGCGATAATGACGTTCCCGCTTGGCTGGCTCGACCTCATGCCGGAGCTCAAGGCGTGGCTGCACATTCCGGAGGGTCATTACGTCGCCATGCCCCTCGGCTTTGGTTACCCGGAGATTCGCCACCGTCGCGGGAGCCAGCGCGCAATCGACCCGTCGCGCGTGACACGGCTCACGTTCGACGGCGCCTGACGCGAGGACGGTGAGGTTTGGGCACTGCGCCTCCTCTCAAGAGCTGGTGCGTTGGCCATGGCGTCCTCTGGTCTGCCGCTCCGGCGCCGAGTTTCCGCTGCCGCCTCTGCAGGCGTGCCGCGATTATGCGACCGACCCTAGGGGGTCGTCGACTTCGACACCCTTGCGATAGACGGTTATTGGATCGAGGTCGATGCACGAGGACTCGTCACGGGTGCCCGATAGGTCCCATGCGACGGTGTCGTTCAGCACGGTGAGCAGACCGGCGAAGGTCTCTCGGTCGCTGATTTGAGCGAAGACGCCGCCGCGATTGATGAGGGGCTTGACGTCGAACAAGCGGACTGTCCCGTCTGTGAAGTATGCATACACGGTGTAGTTCTCGCCGGCTACCGCCTGGACAACAGAGGGGATGTACTCCATGGGCGTCTCCTACATCAAGGGGGAGATTAGGTTGAGGGGCTTGTCCTCTGCGGCGAGTTGCCAGTTCTGCATCAGCTCATCTTGGTGGAGCTCTGCCCATGCGAGGACAAATTTGAGCTGTCTGCCAGGCAAGGAGCCGCTCATGACACAGCCGCGTCGGATATCGATAAGCGCCTTGTGACCGGCGTACTCGGCATGAAAGTGTGGGGGGTTGTGGTCGTCGTAGTACATTGTGATTCTGATGCCGAGAAAGAGTGAGATGGTTGGCATGTTCCCTCCCCGACTTACGGTAAGCGTTTTGGGCAATTGTACTTCGAGGTCTGGGCAAATGCGTTCGACGGGTGTCGGGTCCGTACGCCCCTCACGTCACAGCAGCGTGGGCTGCAGGCGGCGGAGCGGCCTTTGCGTGCCCTGGGTCACCGTGTCCTCGGGGCGCAGGTGGCCCAGGAGCAGAGGCGACTCAGGGTCGTGCTGTGTGCGGTAGTTTCGGAGTGCGCGCTCGGGGTCCTTGTTGGCGTAGCAGTAGCGGCAGCCGTTTGGGCAGGAGTCGTACGCGCCGATGTCGCGGCTCTCGATGCAGCCGCAGCCGGCGCGCTGGCCCTTGTGCTTGCGCGGCGCGAAGGTGATGCCGTTGGCGGCGCCCAGGATGTCGAGCGTGGTGCAGCCGCTCGGGTGGATGCCGTATGCGCTCCAGTCTCCGTTGGAGCCGCAGGTCTGGAGCCAGATGCCGTGCTCGGCGGCGATGGCGCCCATGCCGCGGGCGAGCCGGTCCATGTCCTCGGGGCCGATGGGGGCGAGCTCGGGCATGTTGAACCGCAGCTTCTTGTAGAGCTCCACGAACGAGAAGATGCAGCGGTCCACGTGGCCGGCAAGGCGGCCGCACAGGTGGTCGAACGTCTCCAGGTGGCGCTCCACGGTGTAGGCGGGCGTGAGGAGCACCGGGTCATAGCGCCAGGCGATGCGTCGCGCGCCCACGATTTTCTCGAGGTCGTAGAGGGTCTCCACGGAGTCTTCGATGCTGGGGACGCGCGGCTCTATGTCCCGCCCGTAGGCGGTGATGGTGTAGTGGAAGTACGTGTTGAAGCGCTCCGTGATCTCGTGCAGGCGCGGCAGGATGGGCGCGTAGTTCTTGGAGCAGAAGACCACGACGTCGACCACGTCCGGCGTAAGCTCGTAGCGCGTCACCTTGGCGGGGAAGAGCGGGTTTCTCGCCAGCGCGAACCCCTCGTCAAAGCGCCTGAGCAGCCAGGGCGTGTACCACTGCACGGTGTCTGTGCGCGCGCCGGTGTTGATGATCATGGTGTCTCCCTTATAAGAACAAATGTACTGATTCTGTAGCCGGCGCATAACCGAGGGATTTCCGTCCGGCTCCGGGGGTAAGGTCGCGGCGTCGAGAGGAGACTGCCGTGGCGTGCGCGAGCAGGAGGGAGATGCTGGAGGAGCGCGAGGAGAGGGGCAACTGGGACGACTTCTGCCGGGCGTTCCCGGACGAGGAGGCCTGCGCCAGGTACCTGCTGGCGCTCGGGTGGCCGGCGGGGTTCCCCCGCCCGGGGTGCGGGTGCCGGACCTGCTCGCCGGTGAGCGGCCGCCCCGGGGCGTTCCAGTGCACGAGGTGCCGCGGGCAGCTCTCGGCGGCCGCGGGGGCCGCGATGCACGGGGGCGGGCCGCCCCTCAGGGACTGGTTCCGCGCGATGTGGATGGCCACGCGCGACCGCAGGGGCGTCTCCGCGTCCGCGCTCGCCCGCGAGCCCTGCGTCAACTGGCGCAGCGCGAGCTGCGTCCTGCGGAGGCTTCGGGCGGCGACGGGCGTCTCCCGGGCCTGCCTGCAGCTCGTCGGCGAGATCGAGGTCGGCGACGCCTACGTCGGCGCCCCGGCCCGCGGCCGGGACGGGCGCGGGACGACCCGCGCCAGAGCCATCGTCGGCGTCGGCGACGGGTGCCGCTGCGCGAGGGTCGTGGACTCGGCCGCGAAGGCGGCCTACGCCGCCTTCGGCCGGGCCCACATCCCGAGGTCGGCGACCGTGCGGAGCGATGCGCTCCCCGCCATAGGGGGCGGGCTCGCGGCGTGGCCCGGCCTCGACGCCCGAAGGCTCGACGCCTCGGACGACCGGGCCTCCCCGCGGGCCGTCCGCCACGTCATCTCGAACCTCAAGGCGACGCTCGTGGGGACCTGCCGCGGCGTGGCCGCGCGGTGGCTCCGGTCGTACGCGGGCCGGTTCGCGTGGCTCTGCAGCCACTGGGGCGACGGGGGCGTGTTCCGCTCGCTCGCCTGGGACGCCACGATGGGGAGGGGGGTGCCGCCGGGCGAGATCGCGGCCGTGTCCTCCCCATTCGTCAGCGCCGCCGCCTGATTATGCTCCAGCTACAGAATCAGTACAAATGTTCTCACTATGATAGCGTACGGGGAGTGCCGGCTCAACCCGCTCGCACGCTATCCTAGATTCACGCGTAGGGCGGAGATGGGTGTGAGCGAGCCCGCCTGTTCGTGGAGAATCGAGGGGATGGGGCGTCAGCCCTCTAAAAGTGGTGGTTCCCGACGAGGGGGGGAGACATGCGGGGTCGTAGCCAACGGGCGGGCATCGCGCTCGCGTTTCTCGCCGCGGCGCTCTACGCGCTGAGCACGCCGTTCTCAAAGCTGCTGCTTGGCGGTGTTGCCCCCAACATGATGGCGGCCCTGCTGTACCTGGGTGCCGGGGCGGGCATGACGCTCCTTGCGCTTGGGCGCCGGGCGTTGGCGCGCGAGGACGTCACGGCAGGCAACCCGCTCGTGCGCGAGGACGCGCCCTATGTGCTCGCCATGATCGCGCTGGACGTGGCGGCGCCCATCCTGCTCATGGCAGGGCTCTCGCTCTCCTCCGCGGAGACCGTCTCGCTGCTCAACAACTTCGAGATCGTGGCCACGGCCGTCGTGGCGCGCCTGGCCTTCGGGGAGCGGGTCGGCGGGCGGGCGGCCCTGGGCATCGGCGTCATCACCGTGGCGTGCCTGCTGCTCTCGTGGGGCGGGTCGGGCGTGAGCCTCTCGACGGGGTCGCTGCTCGTTCTGGGTGCGTGCGGGTGCTGGGGCGTGGAGAACAACTGCACCAACCGCCTCTCGGGGCGCGACCCGGTCCAGGTGGTCGTGGCAAAGGGCTGGGGCTCGGGCGCAGGGGCGCTCGTCGTGGCGCTGCTTGCGGGGGACGCGCTGCCAGCGGCCGCTGACGCCGTCTGCGCGCTGGCACTGGGCTTCGTTGCGTATGGCCTCTCGATTGCCTGCTACGTGCGGGCGCAGCGCGAGCTCGGGGCCGCGCGCACGAGCGCCTTCTACGCCGTGAACCCGTTCATTGGGAGCGCGCTGGGACTCGCGCTGTTCCAGACGCCACTCGCACCGACCTTTGTGGTTGCGTTGGTGCTCATGGCAGTGGGCACGTGGTTTGTCACACCGCGCGCGTGACGGCGATCGCCCTGCAACAACCTCGATTTTCTAATCATCAAAAACGAGCAATCTACCTGCTGATTTCTGCGTTTTCGCAGCTAGATGCGCGCTTAGGAAATGCCATCAGTTGCGCCTTCACGCTGCCGTCCCCAAATTACAGGCGCATGGAGAGCAGCGGGTAGGGGCGGCCTTCCTCGTCGAGGTCGGTGCGGCGGTACGTGGAGAAGCCCATGTGCTCGTAGAAGCCTACGGCCTGCGGGTTCTGCTCGTTGACGGTGAGCTCGGTGACGCCGAGGCGCTCGATGCCGTACGTGAGGAGCGTGCGGCCGAGTCCCCGCCCGCGCGCGTCCGGGTCGAGGAAGAGCATCTCGAGGCGGCCGTCCTCAACGCCCATGAAGCCCACGGGCACGCCGTCCTTCTCGGCCACGAAGAGTGCCCCCACGCCCGCGAGCGCCTGCGGGACAAACGGCTTGATTGCCGCGACCTCGGCGTCGGAGAGAAACGCGTGCGTGGCGCGCACGGAGCGCTCCCAGACGGCGACGAGCCGTTCGACGAGCTCTGGCGTGCGGTCGGTGACGGGGCGAATCTCCACGCTGCTGGCATCCATTCGGGTCCTCTCTCTCCTTAGCCAGCTGCGTAGATGATACCCGAAGGATGCGTTCACTCTTATGCGTCTTATGCGAGGTGATAATGGGGGGTGTTGCCGGGAGAGGCGAGGAGCAATGAGCCATCGCAATCCCCTCAGGCCAACGGCGGGCAAGATGTCTTCGATGCTGGTCGGCCGAGGTAGGGTCGTCAACGACTTCATCGAGGGGTTTGAGAATGGGGGGTTCCAAGATGCGCATTGCGGGCCGTCGAGGAGGCGGCCCTTGACAGGACGGCGTCCTCGACGGCGGGATATGCATATCTCATCCAATTGGTTGGGTACTATATCTGGCGCTCTGCTTGGCTGAGGTGTCGCGAGTTCGATGGGGGCACTGCAATCACCGATAAGGATGCAGCTCGGGGCCTTGACGAGGCGATGGAGGAATTCAAGGAGACCGTGCTCGAGATGGTGATTGCCGGGCTGCCGGGACGGCAATCGAGTTTGCCCTTGCCGTGAGAGGAAAGGGAACGGGCTATTTCTCTTCTTTTCCGGTTCATGGCTAGTACAGCGTTGCGCCACCGAGCTGCTGTTGGCGCACGAGGTCGCCGAGCAGCCACTTCACCGTTTCCAGGTCAAAGTGATCGAAGATGGGTGGGAGGCTCGGGTCCTCCACACTGGCAAACGCGGTGAGATCCTCAGCGTCGAGCGTGAAGTCAAAGACGTCGTGGTTCTCCTCCATGCGCTCGCGGCGCACGGTCTTGGGGATGACGATGACGTCGGACTGGATGAGCGCGCGCAGGATGACCTGGCCCACGGTTCGCCCGTGCTTCTCGGCAATGGCAAGAAGGACCGGGTTCTCAAAGATGCCGTTGCTTGCCTCTGCGAAGGGTGCCCACGCCTCGTGAGCCACGCCGAGCTCGACCATGTTCTCGTGTGCCGCGCGCTGCTGGCGGAAGGGGTGCGTCTCGATCTGGTTGACCGCGGGCGGCACCTCCGCCAGGCAGCAGAGGTCCACGAGGCGTTCCGGGTAGCAGTTGGAGACGCCGATCGCGCGCAGCTTGCCGGCCTTGTAGGCGTCCTCCATCGCGCGCCAGGCGCCCGTGTAGTCGCCCATCATCTGATGGAGCAGCATGAGGTCGATGTGGTCGGTCCTCAGGCGGCGTAGGGACTCGTCGATCGAGGCCGCGGCGCGCTCATAGTTCATGTTGGAGACCCAGACCTTGGATGTGATGAATATCTCGTCGCGGGGCACGCTGGACTTAGCGATGGCGCCGCCGATGCCCTCCTCGTTGTCGTAGGCCTGTGCGGTGTCGATGAGGCGGTAGCCTACGGCCAGCGCCTCGGCCACGCAGCGCTCGGTGTCCTCCGGTGGCATCTGGTACACCCCAAAGCCGAGCATGGGCATGCGAACGCCGTTGTTCAGAATCTGGTATTCCATCTCTCCTCCTCTGTGCGCAACAAAAGGGACAGGCACTTCTGCGCGGTCTACGCCTGCTTGCGGTAGTCGTTGTGCGCGAGGACGAAGCCTGGCGCGTCTTCGGGCACCACGTAGTAGGGTCGCTGCGGCAGGGCATTCACGCGTGCCATCTCGTTCGGCGCGAGCTCGAAGTCAAAGACATCGAGGTTCTCGCGCAGGTGCTCAACGCTGCGCGTGGTCGGGAAGACCACGTTGCCCTCTTGCAGGTGCCAGCGCAGCACGATCTGGGCCGGCGTCTTACGGTACTTCTCGCCTAGCTTCGCAAAGAGCGGCTCGCCGAGAAGGCCCTTGTCACCGTGGCCCAGCGGGTACCAGCCCTCAAAGACCGCGCCCTCGAGTCCGCGCGCGGCGAGTGCGGCCTTGTACTCGTGCTGGTTCCAGTAGGGGTTGATTTCAACTTGGAGCACGGATGGCTTGATCGTGGCAACTTCGAGAATCTGGTCGACCTTGTGGAGCGGGAAGTTGGAGAGTCCGATCGCACGAACCTTGCCGGCACGCACTGCCTCCTCCATCGCTCGCCAGCCGGAGACGTAGTCGCCGTAGGGTTGGTGGAAGAGCATGAGGTCGACGTAGTCCATGTCCAGGCGCTCGAGCGAGGCGTCGATATCCGAGCTGCACTGCTCGTAGGAGTAGCTCTGCGGGAAGAGCTTGGTGGTCACGAAGAGGTCCTCGCGGCGGACGCCGGACTCGCGGATGGCGCGGCCGACGGCGACCTCGTTGAAGTAGGCGTTGGCGGTGTCGATGTGAGTGTAGCCGGTGGCGATGGCCTCGGGCAGACAGCGCTCGACCTCCCCTGAGGTCATGGTGTAGACGCCGTAGCCGAGCTGCGGGATGGGCCGGCCGTTGGCAAGCGTGAGACTCTGCATGTCTTTCTCCTTTGGTTGATTGCATACATGCATATGATTTGACGAGAAGAACCTGTTGTAAAATACCAAGATAGAAATTATCTATGCATGAAACGCATGAGTGAGAAGGGCAGTGCCCATGGAGTTCGAGCAGTTGCGTCAGCTTGACGCCATCGTGCGGGAGGGGACGATGTCGGCGGCGGCACGGGCGTTGCACATCTCGCAGCCCGCGCTCAGCCGCTCCGTCCAGCGGTTGGAGACAGACCTCGGCACATCGCTCTTCTCGCGTGCGGGTAGGGGCGTGACGCTCAACGATGCGGGTCGTGCGGCGGTGGATTGGGCCCGGCAGATCCTGCGCGACGAGCGGCTCATGCGCGACGCGATAGATGCCGCCGCCCGTCGTGCCCGCGCCCTTCGCGTGGGTACGGTGGCTCCGGCGCCGCTATGGCGTCTTACGAGCCTCATGGTCGAGGCGTTCCCTCGTGAGACGCTCACCTCGGAGACCGTGGAGGAGTCGGAGGTTATCCGCGGCGTGCTTGACGGAACCTTTGACCTAGGCATTGTTTGCGAGCGACCGACGAGCTCGCTTTTGCGCTCCCACGAGCTCATGCGCGAGAGCCTTTCGGTCACGCTTCCACCAAACCACCCTCTTGCCTCGCGTGCATCCGTGCCGCTGGCGGAGCTTGACGGCAGTACTTTCCTCATCCTCACGGGCATCGGATTCTGGAGGGGGCTTGTCGAGCGGGCGCTTCCGCACGCGACCTTCATCGAGCAGGATGATCGCATGGTGTTTGCTCAGCTCGCGCGCACCACGCCGCACTGTACTTTCGTGACGGATGCTCCGTACATGGAAAACGACCCCGTTCCCGGGCGTGCGTCCGTGCCGCTCGAGGACGCCGAGGCTCGGGTGACGTTCTATCTTGTGGCACGCTCTGGCGCGACGGGCCTTGCCTCTCGGCTCTTCGACTGGGTTGCGTAAGCTGGGGGCTGTTTCCGATTTACCGATGGGGCCAGTCTGGGGATGCCCCCTAGCTTGTCATGAAGTAGAGGGCGATGTTGCTCAGAAGGGAGAGCACGGGGGCGAGGAAGCACAGGAGCGTGCCCGTGATCGAGCAGAGCATGCCGATGGCCGTGGTGAGGCTCTTGCGGTAGTCGGCCTTCTTTGCCTTGCGCGCGAGCACGATGCCGGCGATGCCGACGAAGCCGCCGATGACCTGCAGCCAGATGAACGGGGTGAATGCCGTCGCGAGCGAGAGCGCGCCGAGCACGATGGACACGATGTCCATGGGACCTCCCGAAAGAAGCGTAAACGATTCCATACATCATACGTCACGACGGCCCAGCGTGCCGCTCGGCGCTATCCCCCGTAGTCGTGGAGCACGGCCTCGATGTTGTTGCCCTCGGGGTCCAGCACGAAGCAGGCGTAGTAGCCGGGGTGGTAGTCGCGCGGCCCGGGCGCGCCGTTGTCCGTGCCGCCCTGGAGCGCCGCCTCGTAGAAGGCCTGCACGTCGGCCACGGTCTTGGCGCGCCAGGCGTAGTGGCTCGGCGACGGGGCCACGCCCTCCTTGGCGGGGGAGATCCAGACGGAGTCTCCGTCCTCGTCGTTCACGAACTGCGTGCCGCCGGGGTACTCCACGCCCCTGCGGTAGCCGAGCGTCGCCATGACGCGATCGTAGTAGGGGACCATGACCTCGGGATCGGACACGCGGATGATCAGGTGGTCGAGCATCGGGGCTCCCTTCTCGTTGTCTTGTGACGTGGCCCCATTGTGCCGGGGCAGGCCACTTGGCGCCGCATGCCATCGGCGAGCGAGATTTCCGAGGCCGGGGGTGGGAATTACCGTTGACAGCTACCTTGCGTCGTCTCGTAGCGTTGGCCAAGGACAGCCGTAACGTGGCTCAACTCTTCGAGAATCGAGGCCGCACATGATGCGTACCAAGCCGCTGCTGCTGACGGCGCTTCTCGCCCTCGTCCCTGGCGTCGCGCTTCCCGCGGGCGTGGCCCGGGCGGAGTCCTACCCCGGGGACTCGCTGGACAACCCCTATCTTCTCGATGCGAGCCAGACGGTGGAGAGCCCCTTCCCGGACAAGATCTCCGACGAGGACATCGCCGCGATGAGCGCGCAGGGGGGATGCCGGGCGGCCTTCCCGGCAGGCCGTTCCAGATACGGGGGACCTCTCTCGCTCGTCCGAGGCTGCGGGAGTCGCGTTTTTTCGTGGGCGCGCTTGTACTCTATGGGACGTGGTGCGCACGCCGGTCAAGCTCGAGAGCAAATTGTGACTGAATTTATGTCAAAAGCATCATTTTTGGAAAAGCGTGGTCTGAGGAATAACAAACTGGGTAGCCGTTACGTATAGAGACGAAACGTGCGAGGGGCAGAGATGTCAGAGTATTGGACCGTTGGAGAGTTCGCGCGACGCGCGGGGGTGACGGTACGAACCGTGCAGTTCTACGACCAGCAGAAGCTGCTCGCCCCCTCGGCCAAGGGGCCGCAGAACCGTCGCCTGTACTCGGAGGAGGACGAGCGCGAGCTGCAGAGGATCCTCGTCCTCAAGTTCTTGGGAAACTCGCTTTCCGACATCAGGAAGGTGCTTGCGCATAAGCTTGACGGCGGTGAGCTCTCCGAGCTGATTGACCGGCAGGTGGAGCTGCTCGGACGAGACCTTGTGCGGCTCATGCACCGCATGTCTGCCCTGCGCGCCCTCAGGGCGCAGGTCGGGGACGGCGAGAGTCCCGACTGGGCGGGCATCGCCGGGCTCATCGACGAGTCGGGGTCCAATCCGTCCACACTCAGGCATTCGATGCATGAGGAGCGGTCGCGCAGGCCCGGCGAGGAGCCGGGGGAGGCGGCACAGTGGCGAGACGTCATCGTGACCGCGCTCGGCCTCATGGCGGCCGGCGTGTCGCCGGACGACCCCTGGGCGCACGAGATCGCGCTGCGCTACTCGCGCCTCTGCGACCGGTTGGGGCGGCATCGTCCGAGCGAGTTCATCCCGTTTGACGACTCGGCCGCGTCCCCGGACCGCGAGTCGCTCGACGAGCTGCGCCGTTCCGTCGACGAGTATCTTGCCTCTGCCGGAGCGGAGCTCGTGGGCGTGCCAGCGGAGCGCGCGGGCACGCCGCGGGCCCTGACCGCGTGATTCCTACATGCCGGGAAAGCCGTTCTGCCTGAGTGCCTCGTAGAGCACGATGGCAGCGGCGTTCGAGAGGTTGAGTGCGCTGATGCGGTGGTCCTCCGGGTCTATGAAGTTGCCGCATACGTCCTGGGCGAGGAGCGCGGCGTGGTCGCGCGCCTCGCCCGTCTCGTCCGCCGCACGCCAGCTGTCCGCGTTCTCGAGCGCGGCGGCGTCAGGCAGCATGGGGATGCGCTCGCAGCCGTTTGCGTGCGCCGCAAGCAGGCCCTCCGGCAGCCCTACGCTCTCGCAGCCAAAGACGAGGAAGTCTCCGTCGCGATAGCGCGCCTCGGCGTAGGTGCGACGAGCCTTCTTGGTGAGAAGGTGGAGGCGGGCATCGTGCTCGACGAGTCGGTTCTGGTCAACAAAAGCATCCCAGTCGCGGTATGCGGTGACATCCAGGCTCTGCCAGTAGCCGAGGCCCGCGCGGCGCAGCGACTTCTCATCCAGCGAGAAGCCGAGCGGACCCACGAGGTGCAGGCGTGAGCCGGTGACCACGCAGGTGCGTCCGATGTTGCCGGTATTTGCCGGGATCTCCGGCGCCACGAGCACGACGTTGAACATGAGAGGCGGCTCCCTTGTGATGGCTGGTCTGCGCAATCAGCCCCTAAGTGTGAAGCAGGCGCCCGCTTTTGCGCAATCGGCTCCTTGGTGCGTAGCTCTTTCGAGGGTGCCCGCGATACTCAACTGGCCTTTCTGGTGCTGATACCTCATGGAAGGCCCCGTTATCGGGAAAACTGCTTCGCACCAAGGCCCTGATTGCGCAAGAGGAGGCAAAAGTTTCGCACCAAGGCCCTGATTGCACATCTGAGGCCCGGTATACTGAACGTGCATGATTCCAAGGATTGAAAGGACTTCCATGATCAAGGAGCTGGTGAAGGACGAGGCCATCCTCTCCACGCCGTGCGAGCCCGCAACCGCAGAGGACGCCGCCGTGGCGCAGGACCTCGTCGACACCCTCGCATCCATCGAGGACGCGGTCTGCCTTGCTGCCAACCAGATCGGCGTCACCAAGGCAATCATTGCCTACCAGGACGACGACGGCGCCGCGCACGTCATGTACAACCCCAAGGTCCTCATGGGGCTCGGGGGCGCCAAGGTCGAGGAGGCCTGCCTCTCCCACGAGGAGCCCGTGCGCGTGACGCGCTTCGCCAAGATCAAGGTCTCTTTCGACGAGCTCGTGGACGGCCAGCTCAAGTCTCGCCGCCGCGACTACATGGGCTGGACCGCACAGATGATCCAGCACATGGTCGACCACTGCAAGGGCAAGCTGGTCTAGCATGCCCACGCGCCGCGGCGCCGCGGCGCCCGACCACATCGAGGTCCGCGGCGCCCGCGTGCACAACCTCAAGGACGTCGACGTTGACATCCCGCTGAACGAGCTCGTGGGCGTGGCCGGGGTCTCCGGCTCCGGCAAGAGCTCGCTCGCACTTGGCGTGCTCTACGCCGAGGGCAGCCGCCGCTACCTCGAGTCGCTCTCCACCTACACGCGCCGCCGCATGACGCAGGCGGGCCACGCCGCCGTGGACGACGTACGCTACGTCCCGGCGGCGCTGGCGCTCCACCAGCGGCCCGCGGTTCCGGGCGTGCGCAGCACGTTTGGCACTATGTCCGAGCTGCTCAACAGCCTGCGCCTCCTCTTCTCGCGCGTGGCGAGCCACCGCTGCCCGCACTGCGGTGCCTACGCCCCGCCCTCGACGGCCGTCGCCACGGACCAGCCCATCAGCTGCCCCGCCTGCGGCGAGAGGTTCTTTGGCCCCGGCGCCGAGGACCTGGCGTTCAACAGCGGCGGCGCCTGCCCCGCCTGCGAGGGCACGGGCGTGGTGCGCACGGTGAACGAGGCCTCGCTCGTGCCCGACGAGTCCCTTTCCATCGACGAGGGCGCGGTGGCCCCGTGGGGCAGCCTCATGTGGGACCTCATGAAGCAGGTCTGCGGCGCCATGGGCGTGCGCACCAACGTTCCGTTCTGCGAGCTCACGCCCGAGGAGCGCGACATCGTCTTCCACGGTCCCGCCGTCAAGAAGCACATCCTCTACAAGTCCAAGAAGGGCGACGACTTCGCCGAGCTCGACTTCACCTACTACAACGCGGTCTACACCGTTGAGAACGCGCTCGCCAAGGTCAAGGACGAGAAGGGCCTCAAGCGCGTGAGCCGGTTCCTTACGGAGGGGCCGTGCCCGGACTGCGGCGGCACGCGCCTCTCAGACGCGGCCCGGGCCCCGCGCGTGGCGGGGATTGGCCTTGCAGACGCCACGGCGATGATGCTTGGCGAGCTCGTGGCGTGGGTTGCCGCGGTGCCCGCGACGTTGCCGAGCGACGTGCGGCCCATGGCGGAGAGCATCTGCGAGTCCTTCCGGCATACGGCGCAGCGCCTCTTGGATCTGGGCCTTGGCTATCTCTCGCTCGACCGCGCGGCGGCCACGCTCTCCACCGGCGAGCGTCAGCGCGTGCAGCTGGCCCGTGCCGTGCGCAACCGCACGACGGGCGTGCTCTACGTGCTCGACGAGCCGTCCATCGGCCTGCACCCCGCCAACGTGGACGGGCTTCTCGGCGTCATGCGCGACCTTCTGGCGGACGGAAACTCCGTCGTGATGGTTGACCACGACGCGCGCATCCTCGCCGAGGCGGACCACCTCATCGAGATGGGGCCCGGCGCCGATGGCGGCCACGTGATCTGCCAGGGGAGCGTTGCCGAGGTGGCGGCGGATCCGTCCTCGCGCGTCGGCGGCTTTCTCACGGGCGAGAAGGACGTGCTCTCGCGCCCGCGCGCGGACGCAGAGGAGATGTTCGACCTCGGCACCATCTCGATGGAGACCGAGGCGCTGCATACCGTGCGCCCGCTTCACGTGGAGGTGCCGCGCGGGCGGCTCGTGGTGGTGACGGGCGTCTCGGGCTCGGGCAAGACCACGCTCGTGCTGGAGACGCTGGTACCGGCGCTTGCCGCCGCGGCGGCGGGGGAGCGGCTGCCCGCGCACGTGCGCTGGGTGGACGCCGAGGGCGTGCGGCGCGCGAACCTTATCGACGCCACACCGATCGGCATCAACGTGCGCTCCACCGTGGCCACCTATGCCGGTGTCCACGATGAGCTGCGGCGCGCCTACGCCCGCACCGACGAGGCGCGCGCCGTCGGCTACAAGGCCGGCGACTTCTCGTACAACACCGGACGGCTCCGCTGCCCCACCTGCGACGGTACGGGCGAGGTCTCGCTCGACGTGCAGTTTCTGCCGGACGTGGACATCCCGTGCCCGGACTGCCGCGGATCGCGCTATGCCCCGGCGGCGGACGAGGTGCATCGCCCGCGCAAGGGCGAGCCGGCGGGCACGGGCCTCACGCTGCCGCAGCTGATGGCGCTCTCCGTGGACGAGGCGCTCGACGCCTGTTCTGACCTGCGACGTGTTGCCTCGCGGCTACAGGTGCTGCACGACCTGGGTCTGGGGTACCTCACGCTCGGCGAGGCCACGCCCGCGCTCTCCGGCGGCGAGGCGCAGCGCCTCAAGCTCGCGAGCGAGATGGGTCGCGCGCAGGACGACGCCGTCTTCGTCTTCGACGAGCCCACGATTGGCCTTCATCCGCTCGACGTGCAGACGCTGCTCGCGGTGTTCCAGCGGCTCGTGGAGGCGGGCGCGACCGTGATCGTGATTGAGCACGACCTCGACGTGATTCGCAATGCGGACTACGTGATTGACATGGGCCCCGGCGGCGGCGAGGAGGGCGGCCGCATCGTCTGCGCCGGCACGCCCGAGGAGGTCGCCGCCTGCCCCGACAGCGTCACCGGCCGCTACCTGTGAGACGGGGGGAGAGAAGGGGGACGGGTTCGCCCCCTTGTCCCACGGCTCAGCAGCGGTGGGCGCTCGGGCAGATGTCCTCGAGGACGCAGCCGTCGCAGTGCGGGCCGCGCGCCACGCAGGTGTCGCGTCCGTGGCGGATCCACTGGTGGTTCACCGGGCCCCAGAGCTCGCGTGGCAGCAGGCGTAGCAGGTCCTGCTCGGTCTTGAGCGGCTCCTTCTCGTGCGTCTTGGGCGAGAGCGCGAGGCGATGCGCGATGCGGTTGACGTGCGTGTCCACCGCGATCCCCTCCACGATGCCAAACCCCACGTTCATCACGATGTTGGCCGTCTTGCGCCCCACGCCGGGCAGGCGCGTGAGCTCCTCCATCGTGTGCGGCACCTCGCCGCCGAACTCGGAGACGATCATCTGTGCGCACTCCACGCAATGGCGCGCCTTGGACTTGTAGAAGCCGAGGCTGTGGATGTACTCCGCAATCTCCTCGGGCGTGGCGGCGGCCATGGCCTCCGGCGTGGGAAAGCGCTCAAAGAGCGCGGGCGTCACCTTGTTGACCTGCGCGTCTGTGGTCTGCGCGGAAAGCAGGACGGCGATGGTCAGACGAAACGGGTTCGCATGGTCGAGAAAGCACTCGACGGGGCCGTACTTCTCGTCAAGGCGTCGGCATACCTCTATGGCACGCTCAACTTTGGCCTGCTTGGTCTCTCGCGGCATTGCCGCCTCCTCGTCTCTCGGTGACGCCCTCCATGATAGCCGGGCGCGCCAGGGCACAGGATCGTCTTGTGAGTTCAATTATGAACTGCTATACTCGCCTGAAATTGAACTACGTGACGAGTAGTTCAATTCTATGAGCGAATTGAACCTCAAGGAGCGTCATGGCGCAGAACTCCTTTGCCGAGCGGCTCGCCCAGGCAATGGCCGAGAAGAACCTCAAGCAGGCAGACCTCGTTCATGCCGCGGGGCAGCGCGGTGAGAAGTTGGGCAAAAGCCAGGTCAGCCAATACGTGAGCGGGAAGGTGGTGCCGCGTGCCAACGTGATGCGCCTGCTCGCCGACCTGCTCTCCGTTGATGATAGCTGGCTTGCTACGGGGGAGGGCGCGCGAGCTGCCGCGCGGCCTGAGACCGCGAGCGAGCCCGTTTCCCGTACCCCGTACCAGCAAAGGAGCACTCCCATGCGAGAGTTCAAGAAGTCCTCAAAGCTCGAGAACGTCCTCTATGACGTCCGCGGACCCGTCGCCGACGAGGCGGCCCGGATGGAGGACGAGGGCCTGCGCATCCTGAAGCTCAACATCGGCAACCCGGCGCCCTTCGGCTTCCGCACGCCCGACGAGGTCGTCCACGACATGCGCCAGCAGCTGCCCGAGTGCGAGGGCTACTCGGACTCGCGCGGCCTTTTCTCGGCTCGCAAGGCAATCATGCAGTACGCCCAGCTCAAGCACCTGCCCAACGTGAGCATGGACGGCATCTACACGGGCAACGGCGTCTCCGAGCTCATCCAGCTCTGCATGAACGCCCTTTTGGACACCGGTGACGAGATTCTCATCCCGAGCCCCGACTACCCGCTCTGGACGGCGTGCGCCACGCTCGCCGGCGGCACGCCGGTGCACTACCTCTGCGACGAGCAGGCAGAGTGGAACCCCGACCTGGCCGACATGGAGTCCAAGATCACGAGCAACACTAAGGCCATTGTCATCATCAACCCCAACAACCCCACGGGCGCCGTCTACCCGCGCGAGGTGCTCGAGCAGATCGTGGAGATCGCCCGTCGCCACCAGCTCATGATCTTCTCGGACGAGATCTACGACCGCCTGTGCATGGACGGCCACGAGCACGTCTCCATTGCCTCGCTCGCGCCCGACCTGCCGTGCGTCACGTTCTCCGGCCTCTCCAAGTCCCACATGATCGCGGGATACCGCATCGGCTGGATGGTCCTCTCCGGCAACAGGCGCTGCATGCGCGACTTCGTCTATGGCATTAACATGCTCTCCAACATGCGCCTGTGCTCCAACGTGCCCGCCCAGTCCGTCGTGCAGACGGCGCTCGGCGGCTACCAGAGCGTGGAGCGCTACGTGGAGCCGGGCGGGCGCGTCTACGAGCAGCGCAACTACGTCTATGAGGCGCTCAACGCCATCGATGGCATCACGGCCGTGAAGCCCAAGGCGGCGTTCTACATCTTCCCCAAGATCGACGTCAAGAAGTTCAACATCACCGACGACGAGCAGTTCGCGCTCGACCTGCTGCACGAGAAGCGCATCCTCATCACGCGCGGGGGAGGCTTCAACTGGCCGGAGCCGGACCACTTCCGCATCGTCTACCTGCCGCGCATGGAGGTCCTGCGCGAGGCCATGACCGACCTGGCGGACTTCTTCGCCCACTACCGCCAGGGCTAGGGGATTGGCCTCACGCCCCAGATGTCGTCGAAGCGGATGCGCCGCCGCACGATTGTGAGCTCGCGCGCCACGGGGTCCATGCCGGTCACGATTCCCTCGGTCGTGACGTAGGCGTCGCGCTCGTAGTGCGTCACGCGGACGAGCTGCCCCTTGCGCACGGCGCTAAGCTCGGCCGAGATGCGTCCGGCCTCTTCCTCCGTGAGCTCGTGGCGCGGCTCGGAGACGCGCTCCTGCGCCCGCACGAGGTCGTAGTAGCCCGTAAGGGCGGCGAAGGGCATGAACTGCGCGGCCCGGTCCGCGTGGCGCCCCTTGGCCGCCCCCTGCCTACTCATGGTGTCCTCCCACCTGCCGGTTGCGCTCGCGTCCCGTTGCGGCGGGACGGTAGCTGATGCCCCTCACGAGCGCGTTCTTGCCAAAGCGCCGCTTCACCGCGATCGTTGCCTCGGCAAGGCGGTGCTCGGCGGCCTCGGCCTCGGGATCCGAGAAGAGCGTGAGCTCGGAGAACTCCTCCGGCACGAGTCCGCCCACGGAGAGGTTGAGGCGCCGCGCGCACCGGTTGGGGTCCACGATCTCCGAGAAGAGCGTGAGAAAGGCTGCCGTGAGGGCCTCGCGCGAGTTGGTGGCTGCGCCGATGCCGCGCGAGGCGCTCGCCCCCTCGCCATGCCGCCCGATGAGGCGCGTCCCGTGCTCGCCCGTGAACGTTTCCGGCGACATGCCCCCGGGAGGCCCCTCAAGCTCCTCCAGCGGGCCACGCTCGCGCGCGTATCCCACGAAGAGCGAGATGTGGTTGCCGGCCAACCCCTTCTCCACAAGGTCGAGTGCGAGCGCGTCCACCATCTCGCGCAGGATGACCTGCGTCTCCTCGAACTCGTAGTCGCGCGAGAGAACCTGTCCTGAGCATACCGAGTGAGCCCGCGGGCGGTACGCGTGAATCTCGGCCATCGTGCAGGGCTCGATGCCCCAGGCATGGTCGATGAGCAGCTCCGCGTTGATGCCAAACTCGTCATAGAGCGCCTTTTGGGGGAGAAGGGCCACGCCGCCCATGTCATGCGCCCCCATCGCGGCGAGCCGCCGCGCGATGCCGGGGCCGATGCCCCAGATGTCCGTGATGGGCCGGTGCGGCCAGATGAGGCACTTGTAGCGCTCCTCGTCCAGCTCCCCAATGTTGTCAGGCGCGTGCTTGGCCGTGACGTCAAGGGCGACCTTGGCAAGAAAGAGGTTGGTCCCAATGCCTGCCGTGGCGCAGATGCCCGTCTCGCGGCGCACGAGCTCGATGAGCTCCGCGGCGAGCGTGCGCGGGGTCGTCTCGTAGAGCGCCAGGTACGGCCCCACGTCTATGAAGACCTCGTCCACCGAGTAGACGTGGATGTCCTCGGGCGAGAAGTACCTGAGGTAGAGGCCATAGATGCCGGCCGAGACCTCCATGTAGCGCCGCATGCGCGGTTTGGCCTTCTCGTAGGAGATGCCGTCCGGAATCTCGAAGACGCGGCAGCGGTTGCGGACCCCCGCCGCCTTCATGGCCGGGGATACGGCAAGGCAGATGGTCTTCTCGCCACGCTCGGGATCGGCCACCACGAGCCGATACTCGAACGGGTCCTCCCCGCGGTCCACGCACTCGACGGAGGCGTAGAAGCACTTGAGGTCAATGCAGAGATAGGCGTTCCCCATGGCTGCTCCCAAACAGACGTTCTTCTCGTGAGACCATGATGCAACGCGCCCCGGACACAAATCATCCTGCCCGGGGCGCTCACCATTTCTGCAACACTTGTTCGGTTTAGCGGCCTGACAAAGGTGACAGGCCTCCTTTGTCACAACCGGGCCTACAGGTCGTCGACGAGGGCGGTGGACTTGGCGTAGGCGGTGCTCTTGGCCTCGAAGAAGTCGGTCTTGACCATGTTGGCGTTGCTGTACTGGGAGACCCATGCCATGTCGGCCGGCTCGCGGTCGCATCCCTCGAAGAGCGTGCCGAAGCCGAGCGAGTGCCAGCGGAGGTTGCCGAGGTAGCGGATGTAGTCCTCGACCATCTGCCCCGTGAGGCCGTCGATGTCATCGCCAATCACGTAGCGCCCCCAGGCGATCTCCTGGCGCACGCCCTCCTCGAGCATGCCGCGCAGCACGTCGACGCGCTCGGGCGTGAAGAGCTGGGGCTCCTCGCGCTGGAGCTCCACGATCATGTTGCGGAAGAGCCACAGGTGCGTGTTCTCGTCACGGTTGATGTAGCGGATCTCCTGGGCGCTCCCGGGCATCTTGCCGTTGCGCGCGAGGTTGTAGAAGAACATGAACCCCGAGTAGAAGTACACGCCCTCGAGGATGACGTTGGCCATCATGACCTTGAGCAGGGTGAAGGCGTCCTGATGCTCAAGAAACTCGTTATACTGCTCGCCGATGAAGGTGTTTCTCGCCAGCAGGCACTCGTCGGTCCGCCACTGGTAGAGAATCTTGTCGCGCTTTTCGGGCGAGCAGATCGTGTCGAGCATGTAGGAGTAGCTCTGTGAGTGGACGCACTCCTGGAAGGCCTGGATGTGCAGGCACAGGTTGACCTCGTTGGCTGTGACGTACTCGCCCACGTTGGGCAGGTTTGCGGACTGCAGCGAGTCGAGGAACACGAGAAACGAGAGAATCTTGTCATAGGCCGTGCGCTCCGTCTCCGAGAGCAGGGGGTAGTCCTTCACGTCCTGGGAGAGGTTGATCTCCTCGGGGATCCAGAAGTTGTTCATGGCCTGGCGGTACCAGTCGGACACCCACGGATAGCGCAGGTTGTTGAAGTCGTTGAGGTTGGTGGTGTTGCCGCCGATCATCCGGCGCAGCCTCACGTCCGTGTCCCCGCCCGGGTTGAACAGCGGCGTTCTTGTAAGCTTTTCGTTCACGATGGCCTCCTGCGTCTAGAAACGGTTGTAGAGATTCGACCTGAGAAGAACGGTGGCCGTACCGCGAGGGGCGCTAGCTGCTGCAGCTCTCGCACTCCTCGACCTCGAGCGACTTGCTCCGCACGTAGTAGATCGTCTTCACCCCGGAGCGCCACGCCTCGAGGTAGAGCTCGAGCACCTGCCGCATGGTGTGGTCGTTGGTGATGTAGAGGTTCACCGACTGCGCCTGGTCGATGTGGCGCTGGCGCACGCCGGCCGCGCGCACGCTCCAGCGCTGGTCCACGAGGTGGGCGGGCTTGTAGTACCAGTAGGTCTCGGGCGAGAGGTCGGGTGCCACGCGCGGCAGCATGGAGCCCTTCTTCTCCTCGAGGAAGAAGCGCCGCATGACGGGGTCCACGCCGGCCGTGGTCCCGGAGATGATGGAGGTCGAGCTCGTGGGGGCCACGGCGAGCAGGTAGGCGTTGCGCATCCCGTGCCCGGCCACGCGCGCCGCGAGCTCGCGCCAGCGCTCGGACGCATAGCCGCGCTTCTCGAAGAAGGCGCCCGTGGCCCAGTCGCTGCCGGGGAAGAGCGGGTAGGCGCCGCGCTCCTCGGCCAGGCGCTCCGAGGCGTTGATGGCGTGGTAGGCGATCCGCTCGAAGAGCTCGTCCGCAAAGGCGAGGTGCTCCTCGCTCTCCCAGGAGATGTCGCGGCGGGCGAGCAGGTGGTGGTAGCCGGAGACGCCGAGTCCCACCGAGCGGTAGCGACGGTTGGTGAGCCGGGCGTAGGGCAGGGCGTAGAAGTTGAGGTCGATCACGTTGTCAAGCGCGCGCACGGCGGTCTCCACAACCTCGGCGAGTGCGGCGTCGTCCTCCACGGGGATGCGGCCCAGGGTGAGGCTCGCGAGGTTGCAGACCACGAAGTCGCCGGGGCGGGTGGTGGTCACCACCACGGTGTCGCCGTCCTCGCTCACGACCTCGCGGCTCACCTCCTCGATCGCCGAGGTGTTCTGGGCGATCTCCGTGCAGAGGTTGGAGCAGTAGATGACGCCGGCGTGCGGGTTGGGGTTGGTCCGGTTCACGGCGTCACGCATGAAGGCGAAGGGCGTTCCCGTCTCGACGGCGCTCCTCAGCACCAGGCGCACGAGGTCCTTGACGGAGATGACGCGCTTCTTGATGCGCGGGTCGGCCACGCAGTCCCAGTAGCGGCGCTCCCACTCCTCGCCGAAGCTGTCCTCGAGCGCGTAGCCCTTCGCGACGAGGATGTCGTGCGGGCACATGAGGTACCAGTCCTGGTCCAGGTCCTTCTCGGCCATCCGCCAGAAGAGGTCGGGCCAGCAGACGGCCGGGAAGACGTCGTGCGCCTTCATGCGCTCGTCGCCGTTGTTGGTGCGCAGCTGCAGGAACTCCGGGAGGTCGCGGTGCCAGGCGTCCAGGTAGACGGCCACGGCCCCCTGGCGCATGCCGAGCTGGTCCACGGCCACGGCGGTGTCGTTGATCACGCGGATCCAGCGGGTGGTGCCGCCCGCCACGCCGGAAAAGCCGCGGATGGAGCCGCCCTGCGCGCGGACCTTGCCGAGGTACATGCCCATGCCGCCGCCGTACTTGGAGACCTGGGCGAAGTTGTCGATGCTGCGGTAGATGCCCGTGAGGCTGTCGGGGACGGTGTCGATGAAGCAGCTGGAGAGCTGGTGCTGGGGCTTGCGCGCGTTGCCCATCGTGGGCGTGGCCATGGTGAGGCGCAGGGTGGAGAGGGCGTCGTAGAAGCGGCCGACCCAGGCCATGCGGACCTCGGCGGGCTCCTCCATGGCGAGGTGCAGCGCGATGCCGAGGAACATCTCCTGGGGGCCCTCCAGCGCCACGTGGTCGTGCGAGCGGATCACGTAGCGCTTGAGCAGGAGGTCGAGCCCGGCGTAGGTGAGCAGGTCGTCGCGCTCCGGGCGGATGAGGGCGGCCGCGCGCTCGAGCTCGGCGGGGGCGTAGTGCTCGAGGATGTAGGCGCCGTAGAGGCCCTCGTCCGTGAGGTGGCGGACCTTGTCGGCAAAGCCGGAGATGCCCCGGCGCGCGCAGGCGTCCGCGATGGAGCGGCGCGCGGAGAGCGCGAGCAGCCGGCCGGCGATCATCTCCCAGCGGGGAGCCTCCTGGCTCGTGAGCTCCACGGCGGAGCGGACGAGCGCGGAGAGCCGCTCGTCCGGGCGCATGCCGCCCTTGAGAAAGCCGCGCAGGCGGGCGAGAAGGGCGGCGAGGGAGTAGGCCTCGTCGGGATAGTCGCGCTGCGCGCGGGAGAGGACGGCCGAGAGCTCGGAGGCGAGCGCGGCGTCGTCCCCCGCGACCTCGCGCACCACCTCGTCGCGCGCGGCGCGCAGCTCGGAGCGGCGGTGGCGGTAGAGGATGTAGCGCTTTGCCACGTCGAAGTGGCCGCGCCGCATGAGGGCCCGCTCCACGAGGTCCTGAATCTCCTCGACGCGCGCGCTGCCGCCGAGGCGCGCCTCCACGTCGGCGCGGATCGCGTCGAGCTCCGCGCGCGGCGGCGTGGGGCCCGTCTCCGCAAAGGCGCGCGTCACGGCCGAGACGATCTTCTCGCCGTCGTACTTCTCGGTGCGTCCGTCTCTCTTCTCTACGTTCACGGGGTCTCCCGTCGCTCGGTCGTCTGGGAGGTTAATGATAGTAAATAGGTGTCATTTTGGGTAGGGGAGGGACGTGATACCCTCGGGTGAGGGGTCTCGGCAAGGGAGGTCGTATGCGGGCGTTTGTTGCGCTTGAGCTGCCGGAGGCGTTTGCGGACGAGGTCGCGGCCCTTGCGCGGCGCCTCTCCGGGGCCTGCGAGGGCCGGTTCCTGCCTGCCCAGAACCTCCATCTCACGCTGGCGTTTCTGGGCGAGGTGGACGAGGCGGACGCGCGGCGTGCCATGGCCGCGCTCGACGCGGCGTGCGCGGGCGTGGGGCCGGTGCCGCTTGCGGCGGGCGGCCTGGGGACCTTTGGCCGGGGCCGTGACGCCACGCTCTGGCTGGGCGTCGAGAAGAACGCGGAGCTGATGGCGCTCGCGCGTCGCGTGCGAGAGGAGCTTGCCGCCCGCGGTCTCCCCTATGACGAGAAGGGCTTCCTGCCGCACGTCACGCTGGCGCGGCGCGCCCGCATGCCCCGGGGCGACCTCGGCGACCTGGCGTTCCCGCTGCCCGACGAGGCCCGGGACGTCACGCTCTTCCGGAGCATCCTCGAGCCGCGCGGCGCCCGCTACAAGCCGCTCTACACGGTGGGGCTCCGAGCGGGCACGTAGGGTCGCGGGGCCGCGGCGACACTTTCACCCACCGAACCGTCGTCAAACCCCCGCCCAGATGGGATGCGGGGCCTTTGCGACGGTTTGGCTTCCCGGAGCGTCGCAAACCCTCCGCGCGGCCGCGCTGCGGAGTGCTGGCGACACTTCCGCCAGCCGAAACGTCGCCAAACCCCCGCGCGGCCAGTCTGCGGGGCCGCGGCGACAATCCAGGAGCCGCCCGCTCAGCTGTTGATGCGCGCGAGGAAGAGGTCGCCGTAGCGCTCGGCCTTCTTGGCGCCCACGCCGGAGACGCCGAGGAACTCCTCGCGCGTGCGCGGCCGCTTGGCGCACATGTCCACCAGCGTTGCGTTGGAGAAGATGAAGTACGACGGCACGCCCTGCTCGCGCGCGAGCTCGCCGCGCAGCTCCGTGAGCTCGGCGTAGAGGATCTGCCCGACCTCGTCCAGCTCGGAGACGTCCGTGGCCGCGCGGGTCTTCTCGGGCGCCGCCGGAATGCGCGCCGCCTTGGGCACGCCGCGTGCCACCTTGAGGACGAAGGGCCCGTCCCAGGGCGCCTCCCGGCGCAGGAACGCGCCGGACGAGCCCGTGAGCACGATCGTGGGGTAGTCCCCGCCCGTCCGCGCGAGCACGCCGCGAAAGACCAGCTCGTCAATCAGCTCGCGCACCCGCGCGGCGGGGACGTCGGCCATGATGCCGTACGTGGAGAGCGTGTCAAAGCCGCGCCGCAGGACCTTCTCGCCACGCGAGCCGCGCAGCACGTCCACGATCATCGCCGCCCCGGCCGACCTCCCGCGCTGGGCGATGCGCGCCACGCAGCTCACCACCTTGAGGGCGTCGGTGGTGGCGTCCACCTCCTCGAAGTCCGTGAGGCAGTTTCCGCAGTTTCCGCAGTACGCGGGCGCCTCCTCGCCGAAGTAGCGCAGGATGTGGGCGCGCAGGCACTCGGTGGTGGTGGCGTAGAAGACCATCTGGCGCAGGCGCTCGGCGTCGCGCTCCGCGAGCGCCTCGACCTGCTCGTCCGTGAGCCCCTCGCGCGGCTCGCCCCGGGAGAGCAGGAACTCCGCCGTGTGCACGTCGCCGGGGGAGTAGAGCAGGAGGCACTCCGCCTTGGTGCCGTCGCGCCCGGCGCGCCCGGCCTCCTGGTAGTAGTTCTCCAGCGAGAAGGGCAGGTTGTAGTGGACCACGTAGCTCACGTTGGACTTGTCGATCCCCATGCCAAAGGCGTTGGTGGCCACCATCACGCGGGCGCGGTCGTAAAGGAAGTCGTCCTGGTTGCGCTCGCGCTCCTCGGACGTGAGGCCGGCGTGGTAGCGCGTGGCGAGAAGCCCCTCGTCGCGCAGCCCGTCGCAGACCTCCTCCACGGCGCGTCGGCTCGAGCAGTAGACGATGCCGGAGCGCTCGGCGCGCTGCCGGCAGAAGGCGACGAGCATCCGGTCCTTCTCGGCGCGCCCGCGAGGGCGCTGGACGGCAAAGGAGAGATTGGGCCGGTCGAAGCTGGCAACAACCACGAAGGGGTCCACGAGCCCGAGCGCGCCCACGATGTCCTTGCGCACGGCGCGCGTGGCGGTAGCCGTGAGCGCCATCACGGGCGGGCGTGCCGGCAGCGCCCGCAAGAACTCGATGATTCTCTGGTAGCTGGGGCGGAAGTCGTTGCCCCACTGGGAGATGCAGTGCGCCTCGTCCACGGCGACGAGCGCCACGCCGCGCGCGGAGACCGTCTCCACGAAGGCCGGGTCGTCGAGGCGCTCCGGCGCCACGTAGACGAGCGCGAGCGCGCCGGAGGCAATGCCGTGGAGCACGCTCGCGCGCTCGCCGCCCGAGAGCGTGGAGTTGAGGTACGAGGCGGCCACGCCCGCCTGGCGCAGGGCCCCCACCTGGTCTGCCATGAGCGAGATGAGCGGCGAGACCACGAGCGTGAGCCCGCCCGTCCGCGCGGCGAGGGCAAGCGCCGGCACCTGGTAGCAGATGGACTTGCCGGCCGAGGTGGGCATGACCGCCAGCACGTCGCGCCCGCGGAGCGCGGCGTCCACGATCTCCGCCTGGTGCGGGCGGAAGCTCTGGTAGCCAAAGGTGTCTCGCAGGATGTCCAGGGCGGTTGGCGGTGTGGTCATGGCGCTCCTCGCGACGCGTGTCTTACGCCATGGTACGCCTCGGGCCGGACAGACGCGCCGGGCGGTCGACTCCCGGGACGAGAAATAACGCGCACTCGTGCACGGTTCTTCTCGCGTTTTTCCAGTTGGCATTTAAGAGCCCGTGCACGAGTGCGCGTTAATCGCAAGGCGCCGAACGCGTGCCACCTGTGTGACACTATAGCGCTTCGCGCGCACGCGCCCACGGCGTCTGACCGCGGCCTCGTTTGCTACCGTCCGCGGATTGGAGGGCCGTCCCTACGCCCGCGATGTCCCATCATGGCGGCGCATCAAGCGGAACCGACGAAGGGACGAGCATGAACTTGCGCGAGAAGTACGGCGAGTGGGCGGTCATCCTTGGCGCCACCGAGGGCGTGGGCAAGGCGTTCTGCGAGAAGGTCGCCGCCGGCGGCATGAGCGTCGTCATGGTGGGCCGGCGCGAGGAGAAGCTCCGCGAGCTCGCCGCGCAGATCGAGGCGGACCACGGCGTCGAGACCAAGGTGGTGCGCGCCGACTTCTCCGAGGAGGGGGCCGCCGAGACCGTCTTTGCCGCCACCGAGGGCCTGGACATGGGCTTCATGAGCTACGTGGCCTGCCTGCACTCCTTTGGCAAGATCCAGGACACCCCCTGGGAGAAGCATCAGGCCATGATCAACGTCAACGTGGTCACGTTCATGAAGTGCTTCTATCACTACATGAAGATCTTCGCCGCCCAGGACCGCGGCGCGGTGATCAACGTCTCCTCCATGACCGGCATCTCCAGCTCTCCCTGGAACGGCCAGTACGGCGCCGGCAAGGCCTACATCCTCAAGATGACCGAGGCCGTGGCCTGCGAGTGCGAGAAGACCGGCGTTGACGTGGAGGTCATCACGCTGGGCACCACGCTCACCCCGAGCCTGCTCTCCAACCTGCCGGGCGGTCCCCAGGGCGAGGCCGTCATGAAGATCGCCCAGACGCCCGAGGAGGTCGTCGACGAGGCCTTCGAGAAGCTTGGCCACGAGCTCTCCGTGATCGCGGGCGAGCGCAACAAGGCCTCCGTCCACGACTGGAAGGCCAACCACACCGAGGACGAGTACATCCGCTACATGGGGTCGTTCTACTCGGAGTAGCGGACGCGCGACAAATCGGGTCGTTCGTAGCGCGCACCCCGCGCAAAGTCCCTCTTGCCATCCCGGGCGGATGCGCGAGGGGACTGCGTGGGGTGCGCGCTATGCGTCCGCCGCGCGACGCGCGCGTCAATCGCGGGGGGCGCGCCGGGCGACCGTCCGTCAGCCCTTACGTGGCGCTTACATCGCAGGCGGATAACCCCGGTAACCTGAAAAAGTTCAGACGAATTCATGGCGCGACCCCGAAAACGGGATGCCCCGTGCGCACTCTATCGCCGAGGGGGGACGATGAGACGGGACAAGGACCTGGCCGCCCGCGTCCGGGCCGCGAAGGGCGACTCGCGGGCAGCGGACGGCCTGGTGCGCGACTACCTTCCGTTCATCAAGGCGGAGACGGCCCGGTTTACGGGTCGGCCCGCGCGGGAGGGAGACGACGAGCTGGGGATCGCCATGTTCGCATTTCATGAGGCGGTGCTTGCGTACGATGAGGGGCGAGGCGCGTTTCTGCCCCTCGCGTCCATAAGCATGAGGAACCGGCTGATCGACTTTCGGCGCCGGGAGCGCCGCCATGCCGAGGTTGCCTCGCTGGACGAGCGCCGCGGCGGCGCGGACGACGAGGACGACCGCCCGCTCGTGGAGCGGCTGGCGTCGGAGCGCGACGAGATCGGGGAGCGCGAGACGCGCCGCGCCAGCCGGGCGGAGATTCTCGAGTTTGCCCGACAGCTCGAGCGTCTTGGGGTGAGCCTCGCGGACGTTGCCGAGAACAGCCCCCGTCAGCAGCGGACCCTGGAGGCGTGTCGGGGCGCCCTCGCGTATGCGCGCGGCCGCCAGGAGCTGCTCGACGGGGTCGCCGAGACGGGCAGGCTGCCCATCGCGGAGCTTGCGCGCGGGGCGGGCGTCGAGCGCAAGACGCTCGAGCGGCACCGGCGCTACCTCGTGGCGCTGCTCGTGGCCTACACCAACGGATATGACATCATCCGCGGGCATCTCCACAAGATCGTGGGGCCGACGGGGGGTGACGTTCGATGAGCTACCTCATCATGGAGTGCGCCGCGAGCTATGCCGTGGCGCTTGACGAGGAGGGCCGCTTCGTAAAGGTCCCCAACCTCGGCTACGAGGTGGGCCAGGAAGTCGACGACGTTGTCACCTTCGAGGGGAGCCCGTTCGGGGAGGCCGACGTCATCCCCTTCGAGGCGCGCCGGGCGAGAAGGACGCGCGGCCGCCGCGCGGCGCTGCTTGCCGCCGCGGCATGCCTCGCCGTAGCGGTGATCGCGGGCGCCGTGGTCTGGCAGGTGCCGGTGGGCACGGTCTACATGAGCATCAACCCCGAGGTGAGCATCGCGGTCAACCGCCTTGACCGCGTGGTGGGGCTCGACGGGGAGAACGGCGACGGCGACGACCTCATCGAGGGGTTCGCGTACTACGGGAGGACGATAGACGAGGTCTCGGATGGCCTTGCGGACCGCGCGGAGGAGCGGGGCTATCTGGATGACGGCGGAACGATCGAGCTCACGGTGGAGTCCGACGACGAGGAGTGGAAGACCGCGACCGAGGACCGGCTGATCGTGGAGCTTGAGGTGCACCTTGACCACCGAGTGGTGGTGACGGGCGCCGGCGAGACCGCCGCGCCCGCCCCGGCCCCCGAGCCCTCCGCGCCGTCCGTCCAGGCGCCGTCCCCCGAGTCCGCACCCGACGAGGGGGTCGTGCCGCCGGCAGAGGATGACGACTGGGATGATGACCGGGACGACGGCTGGGACGACGATGGCGATGCGGATGACGACGATGACGACGACGCGGACGATGACGACGACGCGGACGATGATGACAACGATGACGACGACTAGACCGGCCTGACGCCCTTCTCGACGCGGGGTCGCGAAAAAAATTTCCCGTCGACCCCGGTTTTGAGACGGTGCCCGCGCAACCTCTCACTGCAAGGCAAAGAAGAGGCTCCCCGACACCAAGGAGGACACCATGAAGACCACGAGCCTGAAGCGCATCCTCGCCACCGCCACGATGGGCGCCGCCCTTGCGGCAGTTCTCGCCGGATGCGGAACGACCCCCGCCACCCCCTCCGGCCAGGCGTCGGGCGACGCGGGGGAGACCCCGGTCGCCCAGGCCGCGGGAACCCTGCTCCTGAGCGTCAACCCCGAGATCGAGATCGAGTACGACGACGCCGGGCTCGTCACCGAGATCGAGGGCGTGAACGACGAGGGCAGGGGCATCGTGGGCGGTTACTCGGACTATCGGGGCAAGGAGTGCCGCACCGTCGTCTCCGAGCTCGTGGGCAAGATTTACGAGGCCGGGCACTTCAACCAGACCGTCGACGGGCACGACCGCAACGTGGTGGTCAAGCTCGAGCAGGGGTCGGGCTATCCGGGCGACGACTTCCTGCGCGGGATAGAGGATGACGTCCGCAGCACGGTGGGCGGCTTTGGCCTGGAGTCCGACGCGCTCGCCGTGGCCCCCGAGCAGCTGGACGACCGCGGCTACATCGGCCTGGACGCGGCGAAGGACATCGTGCTCTCTCAGCTGGGGCTTTCCGAGGCCTCCTTCAACGACCATGAGTACGAGCTCGACGACGGCGTCTACGAGATGGAGTTCACCTCCGGCGGCGTGGAGTACGAGTACGAGGTCGACGCCCGCACGGGCAAGGTCCTCGAGGCCGACATCGACGGCAACGACGACTGGGACGACCGCGACGACTGGGACGACTGGCACGATGATCGCTACGACCGCGATGACGATTGGGACGACGATCGCGACGACTGGGACGACGATCGCGACGACCGGGACGATGATCGCGACGACTGGGACGACGACCATGATGACCGCGACGACTGGGACGACGACCTGGACGATCGCTACGACGACTAGTCGCTGACGGCTTCGGATGCGTGCGGGCGCCTCTCGGGGCGCCCGCCTCATGTCGCGCCTTGCGATTGGCGCCCGCCCGCGCATATCACGCGGGCGGGCGCCCCCGTTAGGCCCTCTGCGACGTCCCGGGGGCTTCCGTTCAGAAGTAGTGTACTTTTTTGGGACCCGCTCAAGTACGGCCTGACGGGTGCCATTTCCTTACCTGCGGCTTTTTCGCTGTTCGAATGTAGTGTACTTTGCATAGCGGCAAATGAGTACACTGCAAACGAGCAAGGCGGCACCGGGGCTTTCGAACCGGCCTTCCGCGCCTAGAACGCCACGCCGAGCGCGACGAGCGCCACGCAGCACGCGAGCGCGAGCCAGTCGCGCGCGGCGAGCGGGTAGCGCTTGTAGCTGCTCTCGCGCGTGCGCAGGTAGAAGCCGCGCTGCTCGGCGGCGAGCGCGGTGGCGTCGGTGCGGCCGACGGAGCTCACGAGCAGGGGCACGCAGAGGGGCAGCATGAGCTGCAGCTTCTTGAAGGGGTTCTTGGTGTCGTACTGCACGCCGCGCGCCGTCTGCGCCTCCATGATGGCGTTCATTTCCTGCGAGAACACGGGGACGAAGCGCAGCGCGGTGGTGAAGGTGAACGCGTAGCGGTACGGCACGCGGAGCACCTCCACGCACGCGTTGGCGAGGTCGGTGAGCTTGGTTACCGTGAGCACGAGCACGAGCGGCAGCGCCACGCCGAGCAGGCGCAGGCAGACCTTGGAGCCCGTGACCAGGCCGTCGGTGGTGACGATCCCCCAGACGGGCGCGCCGGTCCGCACGAAGACGAGCTGCAGCGCAAACATCACCACGGCAAGCGGGACGAGCACCTTGAGGAGGGGTGCGAGCCTTCCCGCCACCCCGGCGTACGCCGCGAGCGCAAACGTGAGGGCCAGAAGCCCGAGGAGAAGGGCGTAGGAGTCCGCGAGGAAGGTGGCCGCGATGATGGCGGCGGCCAGCGCGAGCTTGGCCACGGGGTTGAGGCGGTGGAGGAGCGTCTGCCCGGGGACATAGTCGATGACGTTAATCATGGCTGACCAGCTCCTTCACGAGGTCGACGATGCCCGAGACCTGGCTCACGCCCGCGAACTCGCGCGAGACGTCGCGCGCGAGCGCGGTCGAGAGGGCGATGATTTGCGGCGGCTCCACGCGAGCACGGTCCATGAGCGCAACGTCCGCAAAGACCTCCGGCGTCTCGCCCTGCCCGAGGATGCGTCCGTCCGCCATGACCAGGAGCCGCTCGGCAAAGTCCGAGACGACCTCCATGTCGTGGCAGACCATGATGACGGCGCAGCCCCGGTCGGCCATCTCGCGCACCGTCTCCATGACGGTCATGCACTCGCGGTAGTCAAGGCCGCTCGTGGGCTCGTCAAGCAGGATGACCTCGGGCTCCATCACCACGACGGAGGCAAGGGCGACCATCTGGCGCTGCCCACGGGAGAGCGAGAAGGGCGCCTCGTCGAGGGGCAGCCCAAAGCGCCCCGCCACCGCGCGGGAGCGCTCGCGGGCCTCGGCGGCGGGCGCGCCCGTGAGCTCAAGGCCAAAGGCGACCTCCTCGAGGACGGTGTCCTTGCAGATCTGGCGGTCCGGGTTCTGGAAGAGCGTGGAGACGTGCGCGGCCACGGTGCTCGTGGGGGTGTCGCGCATGTCGAGCCCGGCCACGCGGATGGAGCCGGACGAGGGGCGCAGCAGGCCGTTCAGGAGCTTGGTGAGCGTGGTCTTGCCGGCGCCGTTCTGGCCGATGATGCCCACGAGCTCGCCGGGGTAGACGTCGAAGGTGAGGTCGGTCACGCAGGCGCCGCTCCCCGGGTAGGCAAAGCGGACGTCGCGAAAGCTCACGACGGGCGTGGCGCCGGCGGGTCGCGCGCCCGCGGCGGGGATGTGGCGCGAGCCCGCGCGGAAGGGCGCGATGTTGGCGCCGCGCCCGGTGCGGCCGCGCACGAGCCCGGCCACGAGCTCCTCCGCCTCCGCCACGCTCAGGCAGGGCGGGGCCGGCGGGATGACCCCGTGCTGCGCCAGGCTGTTGGAGACGCGCGCCACGCGCGGGCTGTCCACGCCGAGGGCGCGCAGCTCGTCGGCGTGCGAGAAGACCTCGCGGGTCGCGCCGTCAAAGGCGACGCGGCCCTCGCTCAGGACGACCACGCGGTCGCAGTAGGCGGTGAGCAGCGCCACCTTCTGCTCTATCACCACCACCGTCACCCCCTCCGCGTTGAGCGCGCGCAGGGTCTCGAAGACGGCGGTGGAGGAGGCGGGGTCGAGCGCCGCCGTGGGCTCGTCGAGCACGAGCACGCGGGGGTGCAGGGCCAGGATGGCGGCGATGGCGACCTTCTGCTTCTGGCCGCCGGAGAGCGTGGCGATCTCGCGCTCGCGCAGGTCGAGCACGCCGCACGCCTCGAGCGCGCCCGTGATGCGGGGCTCTATCTCGTCATGCGGCACGCCGAAGTTCTCAAGGCCGAAGAGCATCTCGTCCTCCACGGCGGAGGCGACCATCTGCGAGTCGATGTCCTGCGCCACGCTGCCCACCATGCGGGAGATGTCCGTGAGCGTGACCTCGCAGGTATCGCGGCCGTCCACGAGCGTGGACCCAAAGAGGGTTCCCCGGTAGTGGTGGGGGATGGCGCCCGAGAGCAGCGCGGCGAGCGTGGACTTGCCGGCGCCGGAGGGGCCGATGATGCCGACGAAGCCCCCCTCGGGGACCTCAAGGGTGACGTGGTCGAGCGCCGGCTCGACGGCGTCCGCGTACGTGAACGAGACGTCGTCGAGCCGGATGATCGTAGATGGTTCCTCGGTCATGGGTGCCTTTCAGTCCTGACAAAGGTGACAGGGTCGTTTGTCATGACATTGTCACACTAGTCGGCGAGCTTGAGGGCCTTCCTGATGGGAAGGTAGAGGGCCTGCACCAGAATGGCGTTGAAGACGGCGGTGAGCAGAACCACGGGGAGCATGGCGGCGGCGAGCTCGCCGGCGGCGCCCACCATGGCGATCTTGATGAGCATGAAGATCACGCCGGAGACCGCCGTGGTGACAAAGGAGCCGATGAGCGGGATGGCCTTCTTGGCGCCGCTCTCCATGCCGGCGCGCACGATGAGCGCCATGAGCATGGCGGCGATGCCCTCGGCGGCGAAGTCGATGAAGGGCGAGGTGGTGGTGATCTGGATGACGGCGGCCGAGATGAGGCCGATCACGAGGGCCTGGCCCACGTTGGGGCGCACCACGAGGATGGTGAGGCAGAAGGCCGAGATGATGAACTCGGGGCTGATGAGGCCGCCCGAGATGCCTGAGATGGCCTTGCCCACGGTGAAGTTGAGGATGAAGCCGGCGGCGAGAAGGACGGCGAGAAGGACGAGGGCCTGGATGTCGAGCTTGCCGTGATCGGCGGCGGCGACGGTGCGGGCGACGGGCTGGGCGCTCTGGCTGGTGACGTTCTGGGACATGACAGTTCCTTTCCTGAGGGGGTTCTTCTTGGCTTGGGCGCTTCCGGCGCTGGGTGGCGTGGGCCCTCTCGTGGCCACGAAAAAAGGGCCCCCGGTCGCCCGGGAGCCCTTCAAGCGCTATTTTCGGCGCAGAAGACTCACGATCGACCGACCGCGGAGAGGCTGCGCCACCACCAGTTCATGGACGTGCGTGCGATGCGACTCATGTCTGGCGCTCCTCTCTGTGTCCGGCCTAAAGGCGTCTCTGTGCTTGCCGTCACAATACGCGCCCGCCGCCTTGCGCGCAAGGGTGTTTTTTCGGATGAAACAATCGCCGCGCATGTGAATATCGCGTGGCCGCGGTTGAAGCGCCGTCCTTCTCGGGAATAATGTTGATTAGTTAACATTGATGGTGCGGGCCCGGAGGGCCCTGACGGGGGAGAGTCGGCGTGACCGAGCAGCGCTTCGAGGACTTCGTGGGCATCATCGGCGCCCTCAACAAGGAGATCCAGCGCATCAAGACGGCCGAGGCCAGGCGGCTCGGCTTTCGCGGCTCGGACGTGATGTGCCTCTACTACCTGGTCAAGCACCCCGAGGGGCTTGCCGCCTCAGAGCTCGCGCGCATGGCCGACGTGAGCCGCGCCGCCATGTCGCGCACCGTGGCGCACCTGGCCGAGGACGGCTTTGTGGAGGTGGGGGGCTCCGATGACGACGCCTCTCGCTACCGGGCGCCCATCACGCTCACCGAGAAGGGCCGCGAGGCCGCGCGCCCGCTCGACGACATCATTCACCGAGTGCTCGACGAGGCTGGCGGGGAGCTTGCCTACCGCGAGCGCATGCAGATGTACGATTCGCTCAACCACATCTTCGAGCGCCTGAGGACCTTCGCGCGCGACTAGCGCGGGGTCGGCCCATTCCGGGCGCGGCTCGTCGGGAGCAGAGAAAGGAACGATCATGGCCGTCCGCATCATCACCGACTCCGGCATCGACCTCCCCGGCGAGGTTGACCCCCGCGTCACCGTGGTGCCCCTGGGCATCACCTTTGGAACCACCACCTACGCCGACGGCGTCGACCTCACCAACGAGCGCTTCTACGAGCTGCTCATCGAGAGCGACGAGCTGCCCAAGACGAGCCAGGCCACGCCCTTCACCTATCAGCAGATCTTCGAGGACGTGCGCGCCCGCGGCGACGAGGCCGTGGTGATCACGCTCTCCGCCAAGCTCTCCGGCACCTACCAGAGCGCCGTCACGGCCGCGGTGGACTTCCCCGAGGTCCACGTGGTCGACAGCAAGAACGTCACCATCGGCCAGAGCCTCCTCGTGCTTCTTGCGCTGAGGATGCTCGACGAGGGTCGCACGGCCGCGGAGATCGCGGGGGAGCTCGCCTCCGCCGCCGACCGCGTCTGCCTGCTCGCCCTTCTCGACACGCTCGAGTACCTCAAGCGTGGCGGGCGCATCCCCAAGAGCGTGGGCACCATCGGCGAGCTCCTCTCCATCAAGCCCGTCGTGGGCGTCGAGGACGGCGAGGTCGTGATGCTCGGCAAGGCGCGCGGCTCCAAGAACGGCCGCAACCAGCTGCACCAGCAGGTCGAGAAGCACGGCATCGACTTCACCATGCCGGTCCTTCTGGGCTACACGGGCCTCTCCCAGAAGGTCCTGCGCAAGTACCTTGACGACAACCGTGCCATCTGGGAGGGCAGGGTCGCCGAGGACGAGCTGCCCATCACCTCCGTGGGCGCCACCATCGGCACGCACGTGGGGCCGGGCGCCATCGCGCTCGCGTTCTTCCGCGTGCGGTAGCCGGCTACCGCACATCCCATGCGCCACGGGCGCCGGGCCCGTTCGACCGCCCATCCTGCGTGTCGAACGGGCCCGACGCCCGTGGCGCGATCATATTTCGATGGTGCGCTGCGGCTGCGGGCTACGCGAAGATCTGGGAGAGCTGGGAGGTGTCGCTGGCGGTCCAGCCGTTGTCGGTCTTGGAGTAGCTGACCTCCACGGTGGTCTGGCGGGGCTCAACGCCGTCGAGCGTCTCCATGAGAACCTCGCCGACGCGGGCGTTGAAGGCCTCCTCGTCGTTCAGGAGCTCAAGGCTTGACGGGTCGCTCACCAGCTCGGCCACAAGGTCCGTCGCGGCCTGCTCGACCTGCTCGTAGAAGTCGGTCGCGGACTTGCACGTCACGTCCACCGACGCGACGGCGCTCTCCCCGCCCTCGTCGACCGTGATGGCGCCGATCTCATAGTCAAAGCCGTCAAGCAGGGACTTGACCACGTCCGAGCCCGTGATGCCGTAGGACTCGAGCTCTCCGGTGTCCATGCTGCCGACGAGCTCCTCGACGGTCGCGTCATCGAGGTTCTTGATGCGGTCGAGGCTGGCCGTGAGGTCCTCGCGGATGGCCGTCTCGGGATTGGGGCCCGCGCACGCGCCGAGCACAAGGCTCGCGCCCAGGGCGAGCACGGCAATGATCGAGCAGGTAAGTGACCTAAGGGCACGACGCTTCATGATGCTCCCTTCGCTTCGCCTTCCTTGGCCGGAGTGTATCAGCTTTCTTTCAGGGGAGGGGAGGGGGAATATTATGCGTCGGTAAGCGCATTGCCCCGGGGGCGGCGTGTTGCATCGGCCCGGTGCGTCGCAGCCGCCCACGCAACCAAACGAGCTTCTCGCCGATTCCGCACCGTCACGCATCGTGCCGTTTACTACCATCTCTCACACTGTGTCGAGGTCGAGGGGACCCGGCACGCACGACTCCCCGATGTGCAAGGAGAGGGCCTATGGCAAGAATGCACGTCATGGAGCAGAGCAAGTCCCAGGCGATCATGTCGAGCATGCACGAGATGCTCGAGAAGCGCCTCTCGGTGAGCTCGCTCGCTCCGTGCCCCGTCGAGTTCACGGCCTCGTACGTGGCCATGTGCGCGACGCAGAGCTGCGGCAAGTGCACGCCGTGCAGAAACGGCCTGCGCATGCTGCGCCACCTGTTCAACGACGTCCTGAACAACCGTGCCACGATGGAGACGCTCGACCTCATCGAGTCCACCGCCCGCACGGTCTACCTCTCGAGCGACTGCGCGATCGGCTACGAGGCGGGCGAGGTGGCCCTCATGGCCATTCGCGGCTTCCGCGACGACTTCGAGCACCACGTGACCAAGCACGCCTGCGGCTTTGCGCAGCACCAGACGGTGCCCTGCGTCTCGGGCTGCCCGGCGGGCGTGGACATCCCCGGCTACATCGCGCTCGTCGAGGCCGGCCGCTACACCGAGGCCGTGCGCCTCATCCGCAAGGACAACCCGCTGCCGCTCGTCTGCGGCCTCGTCTGCGAGCACCCCTGCGAGATGCACTGCCGCCGCGGCATGGTGGACGACCCGATGAACATCCGCGGCCTCAAGCGCTACGCCGTGGACCACGCGGGCGACTACCGCCCCATCATCAAGGCCCCCACCAAGAAGACCGTGGCCGTGATCGGCGGCGGCCCGGCGGGCATCTCCTGCGCCTACTACCTGACCCTCATGGGCCACAAGGTCAAGATCTTCGAGCAGCGCGCACACCTCGGCGGGATGCTCCGCTACGGCATCCCCAACTACCGCCTGCCGCGCGAGCAGCTTGACTCCGAGATCCAGTGGATCCTCGACTGCGGGATTGACGTCGAGCTCAACCACAGCGTGGACGGCGAGGAGATGAAGCGCCTGCGCGAGGAGTTCGACGCCGTCTACCTGGCCATAGGCGCGCATGCGGACAAGAAGCTCGGCCTTCCGGGCGAGGACGCCGAGGGCGTCATGTCCGCCGTCAAGCTCCTGCGCGACATGGGAGACGACAACCCGCCCGACTTCAAGGGCCTCACGGTGACCGTGGTGGGCGGCGGCAACGTGGCCATGGACGTGGCCCGCACCTCCGTGCGCCTGGGCGCGAAGAAGGTCATCATCGCGTATCGCCGTCGCGTGGCCGACATGACGGCCCAGGACGAGGAGATTGCCGGCGCCGAGGCCGAGGGCTGCGAGGTCATGGACCTGCACGCGCCCAAGGAGGTCGTCGTGGACGAGAAGAACCACGTCGCGGGCCTCAAGGTTGAGCCGCAGATCATTGGCGGCCTCAAGCGCGGCCGCCCCGCCCCGCGCCCGGCCGAGGGCGGCGACGTGGTGGTCCCGTGCGACCGCGTGATCGTGGCCATTGGCCAGGACATCGACTCCGCGACCTTCGAGGAGCAGGGCGTGCCCTGCAAGTGGGGCCGCATCGTCACGGACGCGTCCGGCGCCGTGCCCGGCCAGGACGGCCTCTTCTCCGGCGGCGACTGCCAGAGCGGCCCGGCCACCGTCATCCGCGCCATCAACGCGGGCAAGGTCGCGGCGGGCAACATCGACAACTACCTCGGCTACAACCACCAGATCGAGCTCGACGTGGAGCTGCCGCCCGTGCAGTTCAAGGGCAAGATCTCCTGCGCGCGCTGCGAGATGCGCGAGCGCGAGGCGGCCGAGCGCATCAACGACTTCGAGATCGTCGAGAACGGCCTCACGGACGAGGAGGCGCACCAGGAGGCATCCCGCTGCCTGCGCTGCGACCACTTCGGCTTTGGCGCGTTCCGCGGGGGGAGGATCGAGCAGTGGTAAACCTCACCATCGACGGCCGCGCCGTGAGCGTGGCCGAGGGTACGTCCATTCTCGACGCCGCCGCCACCGTGGGCATCAAGATCCCGACGCTCTGCTACCTCAAGGAGCTCAACGAGATCGGCGCCTGCCGCGTCTGCGTAGTCGAGGTCGAGGGAATCGACCAGCTCGTCGCCGCGTGCAACAACACCGTGCTCGAGGGCATGGTCGTGCGCACCAACAGCCCCAAGGTGCGCGTGGCGCGCCGCATGAACATGGAGCTTTTGCTCGCGACGCACGACTCCGAGTGCACGAGCTGCGTGCGCTCCGGCAACTGCACCCTGCAGACGCTCGCCAACGACCTCGGCATCTCCGAGCTGCCCTACGAGAAGCGCCTCATGCACGACCCGTGGGACAAGTCCTTCCCGCTCATCCGCAACAACGACAAGTGCATCAACTGCCTGCGCTGCATCCAGGTGTGCGAGAAGATCCAGGGGCTCGGCGTCTGGGACCTCGCCAACCGCGCCACGCACACGAGCGTGAACGTCCGCGGCGGCATGACCATCCAGGAGTCCGACTGCACGCTCTGCGGCCAGTGCATCACGCACTGCCCGACGGGGGCCCTGCGCGAGCGCGACGACACGCAGAAGGTCTTCGACGCGCTCGCTGACCCGGAGAAGGTCGTCGTGGTGCAGATCGCGCCGGCCGTGCGCGCCGCCTGGGGCGAGAGCCTGGGCCTGCCGCGCGAGGAGGCCACCGTCGGCCGTCTCGTGGCGGCGCTGCGCCAGATGGGCGTGGACTACGTCTTTGACACGGACTTCTCTGCGGACCTCACCATCATGGAGGAGGGCACCGAGCTTCTGCGCAAGCTCGCGCGCCGCGCCGAGGACCCCGCCGACGAGACGAACACGTTCCCGATGTTCACCTCCTGCTGCCCGGGTTGGGTGCGCTACGTCAAGGCCGTGCGCCCCGAGCTGACCGACAACCTCTCCACCTCCAAGTCCCCGGGCCAGATGTTCGGCGCCGTGACCAAGAGCTACTTCGCCGAGCTCAAGGGCATCGACCCGCACAACATCTTCTGCGTTGAGATCATGCCGTGCACGGCCAAGAAGCACGAGGTGGCCATCCCCGTCATGAACGACGCCTGCGGCGACGCGGACGTGGACGTCTCCATCACCACGCGCGAGGTCGACCGCATGATCCGCGCCGAGCACATCGACGCCACGACGCTGCCCGAGGAGGACTTCGACCAGCCGCTCGGCACCGCCACCGGAGCCGGCGTCATCTTCGGCGCCACCGGCGGCGTCATGGAGGCGGCGCTGCGTACCGCGTACCACGTGGTGACCGGAGAGACCCCGCGCCCGGACGCCTTCTCCGAGGTCCGCGGCCAGGACGGCTGGAAGGAGGCCACGTTCGACCTCGCCGGCACGCCGGTGCGCGTGGCCGTGGTCCATGGCCTCGCCAATACGGCGTTTCTGCTCGACGCCCTTGCCGAGGGTGCCGTTGAGTACGACTTCGTCGAGGTCATGGCCTGCCCCGGCGGCTGCGCGGGCGGCGGTGGCCAGCCCATCCACGACGGCGAGGAGCTCGCCGGCGTCCGCGGCGACGTCCTCTGGGGCCTCGACCGCAGGGCCAAGCTCCGCAACTCCTACGAGAACCCCTCCATCGTGGCCATCTACCGCGACTACCTGGGCGAGCCCAACTCCGAGCGCGCCGAGGAGCTCCTCCACACCGACCACCACGCCTGGTCCATGCATTAACGCGGAAAAGGGACCGTCCCTTTTCCGCGCTCGGGCCCGAGCCGTCTACCCCCGCGGCTCGGGCCCTCTCTTGTGCAACTGTGAGCCAAAGGGCACAGCCGCCTCTGGCTCATGCGAGGGGCCACCGCGCGACGCGGGCCCTCATGCCCTCCACGTCGAGCACGCCCTCGGCAAAGCCCTTGCGGATGAGGCTCTCCGGCACGAGCTCGTCGTACTTCTCGAAGTACGGGACCTCGGCGGGGTAGAGGAGCTCCATCGGGTCATCGAGCCGCTCCGCCGCGTCGCGGACCACCGAGAAGAACGTGCGCTCGTCCGCCTCCATCACGAACGTGATGAAGTAGGGGCGTGACGAACTGAACGCCTTGATGCCCAGCTCCTCGGCGCACTTGATCTTGATGAGGCGTTCGAGGGCGAGAAACGCGTAGCTTCCCAGCCACGGCAGCAGGCACCACATGGTCTGCTCGCGCTCGTTCTCGCCCAGGCAGACGAGCGGGCCTGTGGTGAGGTGGGACGCCCCCGCAACGTGGCGCGCCTGGCGCAGGCGGGCGCGGGCGTGGGGCATGAGGTAGGGATAGGCGGCGTGCTCCTCCAGCGCCTGGCGCATCCGCTCGAGCACGCGGGTGCTCACGTCTCCGGCGACCTCGCCAAAGTAGGCGGGTACCTTCCCCTTGACCTGCGTCACGTAGAGGAGGTGGCGCTCGTGGTCCACCTCGTCGACGATCCACACGTGTCCGGCTATGGCGACCTTCTCGCCGGGCGGGGGCGGCGCGCAGAGGGTCCCGATCTCCGTGGAGTCGCACCGCACCGTGTACTCGACGTTCTCCTGGAAGACCGCGAAGAACTTGTAGGAGCTCGTGACGCGCTCTCCGGCAAGGCCCACGATGAGGCCGCCCGTCTCCGTCTGCTCGACGAAGTCGTTGCGGATGAGGTGGCGCAGGAGCTCGCGGAAGTCGTCCGCGGTCACGCGGTGAAAGTACGTGAGCGTGAGCACGCGGCTTGCGAGCTGTGCGGGGGAGAGCTCGCCCTCCGAGGCGAGGGTCGCGAGCGTCTGGTGACAGAGCAGGCTGTAGGGCAGCCGGTCCAGCCGCGGCGGCTCCACCCAGCGCTCTTCTCGATAGAGCTGCACGAGGGCGATGCCCTGCAGGAGCTTCCAGGGGATGGTCTCCGGCAGGAGCGTGCGGGGCTCGGGCTGATCCTCCCGCATGACGAACCACATCTCGGGCGGCCGCTCTCGGCGCCCCGTGCGCCCCATGCGCTGCAGGAAGCTTGACACGGTGAAGGGGGCGTCGATCTGAAACGCCCGCTCCAGGCGCCCGACGTCCACCCCCAGCTCGAGCGTGGACGTGGCGACGATGCTCACGTCCGAGGCGTCGTCGCGCATCTGCTCCTCGGCCGACTCGCGGATGGCGGCAGAGAGGTTGCCGTGGTGAATCAAGAAGCGGTCTGGCTCCCCGTTGAACTCGCAGTACGCGCGCAGCGTGGTGCAGACCTCCTCGGCCTCCTCGCGCGAGTTGGAGAAGATCAGGCACTTGCGTCCGCGCGTGTGCTCGAAGATGTAGCCGATGCCGGGGTCGGCGTTCGCGGGTGCCGAGTCTGTGGGCGTCTCGGGAGGGCCGGGGACTATCGCCGTGCTCAGACAGCTTCGCCCTTCGGACTGCAGAACTGCGCGCGGAGGTAACGCCCGCCCCTCCGGAGGCATCGTGACCGATTCCAGCGCAACGACGTCAGCATCGAGGCTATCGCCTGCATTAATTGCCCGGCCCTCATCTGCCTGAGGGTCGGTGTTGTAGAAGTGCTCCATAGAGATGCGCCAGGTGCGCGGGGGTTCCTCGATGCGGGGGATGATGGTGTTGCGGCCCGTGCCGGCGGCGAGAAACGCGCCCACGGCCTCCGGGTCCCCGATGGTGGCGGACAGGCCGATGCGCCGCGGGCGCACGCCCGCGATTCTCGCCAGCCGCTCGATGAGGCAGAGGCACTGCCCCCCGCGATCCTGGCGCAGGAGCGCGTGAACCTCGTCGATGACAACATAGCGCAGGTTGCAGAAGAGTTTCGAGACGGCGGCGTGACGACGCATGAGGAGCGCCTCGAGGGACTCGGGCGTGATCTGCAGGATGCCCGAGGGCCGCTTCATGAGCTTGGCCTTGTGCGAGGATGAGACGTCCCCATGCCAGTGCCAGACGGGGATCCCCGCCTCCTCGCAGAGGTCGGTGAGGCGATAGAACTGGTCGTTGATGAGAGCCTTGGTGGGCCCGATGTAGAGGGCCCCCACCGACGCGGGCGGGCTCTCCCAGAACTCGGTCAGGATGGGGAAGAAGGCCGCCTCCGTCTTGCCCGAGGCCGTGGAGGCGCAGAGAAGCACGTGGTCATCCGTATCGAAGATGGCCTCGCCTGCGGCCACCTGGATGCCGCGCAGGCTCTCCCACTCGTGCGCGTAGATGAAGTCCTGTACGAACGGTGCATATCGGTCAAAGATGCCCACGGCAACCTCCTCGTTGCCAGTATACGAACAAATGTTTGTCAAAGCAAGATGAAATCACGACCGCCCGCTGTGCGGGTGGTCGTGATTGAGTGTGCCGGGGGCTTGGGTTGCGCGGCGTGGCGAGAAGAACGCCTCCTCCAGGCAGTGCCGGTGCCGAGCACCGCGATTTCTCGCCGGTCTCCGGCGGAGTTGGGATCGTGCGCGCGGCGGTCGATCTGAAGGCCGAATGGTCGTTCGAACGGCGGGCTCAGATGCCGCTCAGCGCCTCGCGCAGCTCGGCTGCGCGCCGGCGGCTCACGGGCAGGGTGGTGCCGTCGTCGGGCAGGAAGCTCACCGCCTGGGCGGGCGTGGAGAGCACGACCGGGGTCTCCTCCGCGTCGGGGGCGGCCTGCCGCTCGAGCTCCGCCACACGCTCGCGTACCTGCTCCAGCTCGTCCGACAGCGCCTCCCGCTCACGCAGGCGTGCCTTGAGCGCCTCTTTTAGCATCCGCTCCCGGTCCGCCTGCACGCTCGCGTCGCGCACCATGCGGAGCAGCCACCATATGAGGACGATGCTGTCGGCGGTGATGACAAGGCTCAGGGAGAAGTAGAGGCCCTCGAACCCAAGCGGGGGAAGCCATCCGCCCACGAGCAGCGTCACGGTGAGCAAGGCGAGAAGCGCCGTCATGCGCCACCAGATGGAAGTCGAGATGCGCGCGGCAAACGCCTGTCTGAGCGCCCGCATGACGGGCATCATGGCGGCGAGAAGGGCGGCGTTCACGGCGGTGAGCACCATGAGGAACCGGGGTGCGTACAGATAGTCGTCGGCCCGCGCGGAAGGGGGCAGCAGCGCCGAGACGTTGGACGAGGTGAGCGTCACCAGAAAGCCGTAGAGCATCACGAGCGAAAAGACGAAGCCCCTGTGGGCGCGCTCGGCATCCACCTCATGGGCGTGGAGCGCGAGCAGCGCCGCTACGATGGCGAGAAACACGAGGTTCTGCAGCGTTTTTCTCGTCGAGACCCAGTCCTGCGCCATGGCAGGGGGCTCCAACGTGGCAACGAGGAGAAACGGCACGAGCCCCAGCGCGATGATCGCCGCGGCTCTGAGCCAGGCGCGGCGGGCGCCCGCGCGAAAGCGCCCCTCAAACGGCAGGAGGCACAGGACTGCGCAGGGCACGATCTGCACGAGCAGGCCGATGGTGTTGCGGATGAAGACGTCCGTCATGATGGGTCCTATGGGTTGGCCGGCAGGTCCTGACGGCGCGTTCCGCATCCCGGCAAAACGTCTGGCCAAAGGGTCGTTTGCTAACATAGGTACTGTACTCGATATGTCTCAGGCAGAGGGGGAGGGTCCCATGGGCGGAAGGGGGCCAAGGCGCGCCCGGCGTCTTGCGGCGTGCGTCCTCGCCTTGGCCGTTGCCGCCCCGTGCGCAGGGTGCTCGGAGCGCATCGACGCCCTGGCCCGCCTTGTTGGCAGCCGCGTGACGGGGGAGGAGTACGTGAGTCCGCGCGGGCAGGCGTGCCTTGACGCGGCCGAGGGCCTTCTCGATGCGCTCGAGACGGGGGACGGGGACGCGATCGTCGGGCTCTTCTCGCCCGAGGTCCGGGCGAGCTCCGATGACCTTGAGGGGCGGGCCGACGAGCTGGTGGCAAGCTGCTCCGGCCATGTCGAGTATCTGGACGCCCATTCGGTGACGATGCCTCAGGAGTCCGAGAGGGTCGATGACGGCAGGCGTCGCGTCGAGCTCTCGGCTGGCTTCTCGTTTGCCCTCGGCGGCGAGAACTACTGGTGCTTCATGACGCTCGTGAGCGAGAACGACTTCGACGAGGCGGAGGTTGGCGTCTCCACGATCATCGTGTGGTCCGAGGAGGCGTACTCGGCGATGCTCTACGACGCCCGGGGGGCGGCGTGGCCCGAGGGGACGGGCCTGAACCTTCGGCTGGACTACCCCTTGGAGTGGGAGACGCGCCTCGTGTATGATGACCCGCTGCGTTACGAGGGAGGGGACGTCATCTCGGACACCGCCGGGGTCGCGGCGTTTCTCGACGAGGGCGAGAGGACCGTCGACGACTTCGAGGAACGCTTTGGTCGGCCCTGCTGCGTCTCGTGGACGGGTGACGGCGTCGTCTACTACGAGCTGCCCGAGGAGGACGGCGAGCCTCGCTACCTCAGGGTCAGCGCGGCCACCTCGGATGACCCCATCTACTCCGCGTATGTGGTGGGCGAGCGCGACGTGGTCAGGAAGGTGTGGGATGACGACGGCGCCTAGATCGTGAACTCCGCGAAGGCGGCGTCCACGTCCTTCTCGCCTGCCGCCACTGCCGGGGCCGTGACGGCACCGGCAAACGCGTCGGTCCTGAGCAAGGCGTCGACGTCCGTCCCGGGGTTCTGGCAGACGATGTCCAGAAGCTCGATGAAGTCGCGGATGACCTCGCGCGGCGTGAGGTGGGTGTCCGCGCCCACGCGACCGAACTCCACCTTGAGAAAGCTCACGAGCTGCGTCTCCGTGAGCGCGCGCTCGTAGCCGAAGTACCCCGCGTGAATGTCTGCGAGCTTCTCGATGAGCACGAGCAGCTCCTCGTAGGTGAGGGGCTCCAGGTGGATGACCGGGGCGAGCATGTCCGCGAGACCCGCCCCCGCAAAGCGTCCCTGCGTGAGGCGGCTGCGCAGCGCCTCGTAGGAGAAGACGCCGCGCCGGCGGTCCTCGATGGACTGCGGCGTGCCGCCCATGATGATCCCCAGGTGGCGTGCCTTGCCCTGGAGCGTGTCGTTGTACATGGTGAGGATTTTCTCGTAGTTATACTGGCGCGAGGTGGCGTTGGGGATCTTGTAGAGGTTCACGAGCTCGTCTATGAGCACGAGAAGCCCCTGGTAGCCCGCGCCCACGAGGAACTGCGCGAAGAGCTTGAGGTACTCGTACCAGTTGTCGTCCGAGATGCAGGCGTTGACGCCCAGCTCGCCGCGCGCCTCGGTCTTGGTGCGGAACTCGCCGCGCAGCCACTTGACCACGCCGGCGCGCCGGACGTCATCCCCCTCGAGGCTGGCCCGATAGTAGAGGCGCAGGACCTGGGTGAAGTCGAACCCGCAGACGAGCTCCTGGATGGGGGAGAGCTGCTCGGCGAGCGCCTCCTCGGCATCTGGCCGCTCGCGAAGCGCCGTCACCCAGCGGTCGAGCACGAGCGCGAGCGCGCCGCCCTCGGGCCGCGTCTTGGTGGAGAGGTTTCGGATGAGCTCGCGGTAGGTGGCAAGGCCCTGGCCCTGCCCGCCCTGAAGGCGCCGCTCGGGCGAGAGGTCGGCGTCTGCCACCACAAAGCCGTTGCCCATGGCATGCGTGCGGATGGTCTGCAGGAGGAAACTCTTGCCCGCGCCGTAGCGGCCCACGAGGAAGCGGAAGCTCGCCCCGCCGTCCGCCACGAGCTCGAGGTCGTGCAGGAGCGCCTGAATCTCGCGTTCGCGCCCCACGGTGATGTAGGGAAGCCCGATGCGGGGTACGACACCGCCCTTGAGCGAGTTGATGATGACCGCCGCTATGCGCTTGGGAACCCTCGGTGCGTCCGCCATGCCGCTCCTCTCCTCCGGGGAAGAGCAATTCTAGCACAGGTGTTCGACAGAAAACCTGACAAACGACCCGGTCACCTTTGTCAGGTCAGCCGAAGTTGCGGGTCACGGCGCTCGCGATGCTGAGCTGGATCTCCTTCACCCTGCGCGCGGGGATGGGGATTCGCTCGCCGGAGACGAAGAGGATGCCGTCGCGCCCGACGCCCTGGACGTAGCGCACGTTCACCACGTAGAAGCGGTTCGTTCTCACGAACTGGGCGGGCAGGAGGTCGCAGAGCTCGCGCAGCAGCACGCTCACGGTCACGGTGCGGTCGCTGAGGTGCACGATGCAACGCTTGCCCGCAGACTCGGCGTAGACGATCTCCTCCGGGTCGGCGAACACGATGCCGTCCTCGGAGGGGAGCTGCAGGCGTCGGGGCGCGCCTCCGTCATCGGGCCTTCTGAGGTCGGCCGGGTCCTTCGCCCATCTGCTCGGCCACTCGTTGGAGAAGTGGGCGAGGGTGATCTTCCACCTCCCCTCCTTCCGATGCAGGCTGACGGTCACCCGCTGGTTGACGGTCCCGTCCACGCACGGGCCGCTCAGAAGATAGGTTCCGACGACGATCGCGTCGTCGGGCTTGTTGGTGTAGAGGGAGTGAAAGGTCACGTTGCGCGCGACGACGCCGGGAGGGTTGAGCGGCCAGCTTGCGTATGCCGTACGCCCGTGGAAGACCTTGGACCCCGCCGAGACGAGCACGCTCTGCTCGTCGAGAAGCTCGAGAAAGGCGGAGCGCTCGTTGACAAAGATTCCGAGGATGCTCTGCTTTACACGCTCGGCGAGCTGTCTGCCGCCCTGGTTCCCGTTCTCTTTCATGCTGCCCCCCCCCCTGCTCATTGACCGTATGTCGAGAGGCCTGGCCTCCATCCGGGGCCGCCCCTCCCAGCGACGTGCGGCACCGGTCTTCGTCCGAAGAGTGCGGGATGCCGATTTCCCGCAAGGCGGCGCGTCCCCGCGCGAGCGGCCGTCTTCCAATGGGGACGAACCGCGCGAGAAACGTTGTAGCATACCCGAGGGATAGGTGACGCGCAGAAAAGAGACCGCTCGGCGTCGCTGGCGACCGTTCGGTGCCCGTTGCGGCTAGGCCGTCCGTCTTGACAGCTCGAGCTCCACCTCGAGTCGCCGACGCTTGAGGATGGGGATGCGGTCGCCGTTGCTCATGGTGATCTCGCAGCCCGAGAGCGCGGTGATGTGGCCGCGGTTCACGACATAGCTCCGGTGCACGCGCGCAAACTGGCGGGGGAGCAGCTCGAAGACGTTGGCGAGCAGCAGCTTGACCGTGATGGTGCGGTCGACGAGATGGATGACCGTCCGCTTGGCGCATGCCCCGGCATAGACGATCCGGGAGGGGCTTATAAAGGCCGTGCCCCCCTCGACGGGCAGCGCGATGCTCTCCTCGTAGCCCTCGTCCCGAATCCTGCTCGCGCGGAGGATGTCCTGGACGTAGCGGTAGGTCTGGCGGCTCACCCTGACGGGGAAGGGGATGTCGCCGTCGAGCGGCCCCCACTCGTTCGAGGTGTGGACGAGGTAGGCCTCCAGGCGCCGCCCTGATGGCGGCAGTTGATGGTGATGCGCTGCCGCTCGGACGAGAGCATCTGGTGGTCCGCGTCGGAGTAGATGGTGTAGAACCCGGCTATGACGGCCTCTGACGGCGACCCCGCCTCCACGACGTGAAAGCGGGCGTCCCGCACGAGGAAGGAGGGCATCTCGGATGCGTCCGACATGGCCTTCGCGAGGTCGCGCAGGCCCCACGTGATGTCCGACCCCGCCCCGATGAACAGGCAGTCCGAGGCGAGGTGCCCGAGGACGGTGTCGTAGTCCTTCCGGTAGTAGGCGGTGACGATGCGCGCGGCAAGCCAGAGAAGGTCCCCCTTGCAGGGAGCCTGCTCTGGGTCAGGCGCCATAGGTTCCTCCTCTCGGGACGTCCGTGTGCGTGTGGGCCATTTTCGTTCCGAGAGGAGCGAGGGATGGGTTGGCCGAACCAAAGGCGGGGGCTGGGGAATGAACGGCGTTTTCTGAGGGGGCTGGCGAGCGAGTCGGTATCGTGGAGGGCTACGAGAATGCTGCCGGCGGCCCGAGGTGTCTCGGGGCCGCCTCGGGAAGGGGACTGGATGACGCTGTTCGAGCTGCTCGGCCTGCTGAGGAAGCACCTCAAGTGGCTCATTGTCGTTCCCGTTGCCTGTGCGCTTATTGCGGCTGCGTATTGCTACGCCATGGTGCGGAACGCCTACACGACGAGTGCTACGCTCTACGTTCTCGTTTCCGAGGAGACCGCTCAAGGCGAGTCGTATTCGTCGCTCTCCAGCAACTTCAGCGTGAGCCAGCAGATTGCAACCGACATCTCCCAGCTCATAACGAGCGAGCGCGTACGTGCGGATGCCGCCAAGACGCTCGGGTGGAGCTCGATCGCGGACTACGGCATCTCGGTGGCGAGCAGCGAGGGCTCTCGCGTGGTGAGGGCCCTCGTCAGAGGTCCCAGCCCCGCGGGCGTGGCGGAGGTGGCAAACGCCGTTGCCGAGGTCTCCTCCGACGTGGCGCAGGAGGTCATGAACGTCCAGAGCGTCAACGTGCTCGACCGCGCCGAGAAGCCGTCCACCCCGAGCGGGCCCAGCCGTAAGCTCTATGTCCTTCTCGCGGCGCTCGGGGGTCTCTTTGCTACGTTTGCGGTGGTCGTTCTCTCCAGCCTGTTTGACACGCGCGTCCGTGACCCCAAGACGGCCGAGGACATCTCGGGCATTTCCGCGCTGGAGATTATTCCCGCTTTCGGCGGAGCGGGCCGCGGCTCCGAAGGGGAGGTCACCGAGACGGTCCGCAATGCGCAGGACGGCATGAAGACCCTGCTTACCAATCTCATGTTCCTCGGGGTAGACGAGCCGATTCGGGACTGCGGACGAAAAGTTGGACCAGATGGTCCGGACGGGAGGTCCGCATGTTCGACCCCGAAGACGTTGAGCTGGCGCTGCTCGCGCTGGAGGAGGGGATGACGCCCCGCGAGGCCGGCGAGCTGGTCGGCGCCGGGAGGGAGACGGTGAGGAGGTGGGCCGCCGGCCGCCGGCCCCACCCGCGCTCCGGGCCCGCCCGCGCTAAGATTCCCCCGAAGCCGAAGCCGAAGCCGAAGCCGAAGCCGAGGCCGGCCGCGACGAGACGGGAGGGGCACGCCGTGACGGGAGCCGAGAGGGAGGCCTACGAGGCCGCGATGACCGAGAACATGCTGCTCAGGGCGGTGTTGGACGACCTAAAAGCGGCGGGCTCCGACCCCCGTTCGATCTCGAGGAGGAGAAGGGTCGAGCTTGGCGAGAGATTGCGCGCGGCGACCGGCCTGCCCCTCCGAGAGATCACCCGTTTCTTGGGGATCTCGAGGAGCTCCTACGCCTACCACCGCGCTAGGCTCGGCCGCGACAAGTACGCCGCGCCGCGCGACGAGGTCGAGGCCCTCTTCCGCTCCATGGGCGGCGGGCGCGGCTACCGCGCCGTGCACGCCGAGCTGGGGCGGCGCGGGACGCGGGTCTCGGAGAAGGTCGTGAGGAGGCTCATGCGCGAGCGGGGGCTCAGCGCGGCCAGGCGCCGGCGCCGGGCGTGGAGCTCCTACGCTGGCGAGGCCTCCCCGGCGCCACCGAACCTCCCGCTGCGCCCCGACGGGACGCACGACTTCTCCGCGCCCGCCCCGAACCTGCTCTGGGTCACCGACATCACCGAGTTCAGGCTGCCCTGCGGCTCGAAGGCCCACCTCTCCGCCGTCCTCGACTGCTTCGGCGGGCGCCCCGTCTCCTGGTCGATCGGGGCCTCCCCCCACCGCCCGGCTCGCGAACTCGTCGCTCGAGGGCGCCTGCGCGACGCTCGCGCCCGGGGAGCGGCCCGTCGTCCACTCCGACCGCGGCGGGCACTACCGCTGGCCGGGCTGGGCCGAGGTGTGCCGGCGCGGCCGCCTCGTCAGGAGCATGTCGCGCAAGGGCCGCAGCTGCGACAACGCCCGCATGGAGGGCTTCTTCGGGACGCTCAAGAGCGAGTTCTTCCACGCGCGTGACTGGCGGGGCGCGGACCTCGGCGGCTTCATGGTCGAGCTCAACCGGTGGCTCCACTGGTTCCGCTCGGGGCGCATCTCGGAGTCGCTCGGGTGGCGCACCCCGGACGAGAACCGGAGGCTGCTGGGCTACGCGGTGTAGGATGTACAAGAAAACGTCCGCAGTCCTTTCCTGCCCGTTGTTGCGCGCAACAACGGGCAGCTCCTGCATGCGTCGCTCGTGGAGTACAAAGGCCGTGCCGTGGCCTTTACGGCATCCTCCGGGACCGGCAAGTCCACGCAGGCCGACCTCTGGCATGAGCATCTGGGCGCGGAGATCATGAACGGGGACCGCGCGTTTGCCCGTCGCTTTGACGGGGAGTGGCGTGCGTACGGCTCGCCGTGGGCGGGCTCTTCCCCTTACGTCAGGAACGTCAGGGCGCCACTGGCTGCCGTGGTGGTGCTTGAGCAGGCGCCGGAGAACCGAATCCGCCGCCTCGGCGCCGCTGAGGTCATGGCCCGCCTCTATAACAACGTGCGCTACCCCTTCTGGGACGAGGGGGCCACTGCGGCCTCGCTCGAAACGCTCGACGCACTCGTCCGGGAGGTCCCCGTCTATCTGCTCGCGTGCCGTCCGGACGAGGAGGCCGTCCGCATCACGCATGACGCCATCTTCTGCTCCGGGGCCTATCCGAGTACTGCGCGCACGTCATCGGCGTAGTCCTCAACGAGCGAGGGCGCGCCTGACGCGTCAAGCTCCAGCACCGTGTCCCCCACGAGGTCAAAGAGCTTCTCGTTGATGGCGTCCACGAGAAGGTCGGCGTTCTGGGCCGAGGGGGCGTGCCCGTCGAGAAGTCCCCGGAGGAGCGCGTCCTCCTCTTGCGTGAGGCTGGGGCCTTCGCGCTTCTCGGCGGCCTGCGTGGTCTGCGGCAGCGGGGGCGCCGGCTCCTCCATGCGCTCCTCGTCAACGAGCAGGGACTCCCTGGTCACGGCGGCCGTCGCGCGAATGCCCGCGAGCTTGGAGAGGTCTATCTCAACGCGGCGTGGCGCGTGCGTCCGCTTCCAGTCAAGGTAGTCTGCGACAACGCGGTCGATGAGCGAGACGAGGTACTTGGGGTCGCCGTGCTCCTTGAGGGGGTGGGGGTACTCGAGCGCGGCGCGCAGCTGGCGGTCCGCGGCCCTCAGGATCTGGCCGAGCTTGGCGCTCCGCCCGCCGCCGTCATGAAGGGCGCTGCAGGTCCAGAGGCCGTTTCTGCACTCGTAGCGCCGGGTCTCCCCAAGCTCGTAGACGCAGTCCGCATGCCTGCCGTCGGGGTAGAACACCGCCGAGGCGAACATGAGGTGGGGCATCGTCTGGCGCGTGCCGAAGAGGGACTCGACGAGGTCCTGCTTGCGGCTGCCGTGATAGTAGCGCGCGAGCTGCCGAAAAACGGCGCACGTGACCGCGCGGAGGTCGTCCGGGCTGTCGCGATAGAGCCGGCTGCCTGCGGGGCGGTAGGTCGAGAGCTGGTCGAGGGCGGCAAAGAGGCCTTGGTCGGCGGTGGGGTCGAGTGGGAAGCGCATGGGGGCCCGTCGGCGGCCTCGCTCGGGGACGTGGGCAAGGGCCTCTTCCTCGGCGCGCGCGAGCACCATGACGGCCTCGTCGTGCTGGGCATTGGCATAGGGGAGGGCAAGGCGCTGATCAAGCCCATGATAGACTGCATAGTCGACGAGCCAGGGCCGGACGTAGCGGTCGAGGCTCGGGTCAAGCTCTCGATAGGCCTTCCAAAAGGCCTCGATGGCCTGGAAGCCCCTCGCGCCGGGCACGACGCCGATGCCGTTCAGGAGCTCGTAGAGGTACACGAACGCAAACGAGGTCGAAGTCTGCTGGATGTCCCCCCTGCGCACGTGCGCCCGCCAGGTGAAGTAGCCCCTGAGCTGTCGGTCGTCCATCGCATCGTAGGTGGGGAAATAGCTTGAGAACGTGCCCGCGTAGGGGCAGTCGTCCTCGTAGTCGGCCATGAGGCGCGCCTGTTCCACAAAGAGGCGCGCGTCCGACCACGAGCGGGCCTCGGGGCGTCGCGCGAGCGCGCGCATCTGACGAATCTCGTCGGGGACGTAGCTCCTGAGCTGGGATCCGCGCATCAGGATGGGCTCGTCGGAGTACGTCCTTGAGCTTGAGAAGGCATGCCCGCCCTTCGCACGGCTTGCCGCGATGATCTGCTGGATGAGTGCGTCAACGTCCGTCACGGCACCTCCGTCTCGTCTCGATCACAACTCATCATACGCGCGTCGGGCCCGAGCCCCCCCTGCCGAGGAGGCTGGGCGTGCGCAATCAGCTCCTTGGTGCGAAGTTCGGTCGGTTTGCTGCGCAATCAGCCCCTTGGTGCGAAGACCTTTTCGGCCCTATTTGGAAATGAGCGCCTAACGCATCAATTACTGAATGAATTTATCTGGGGTTTTGCTGAGACGGAGTCAAGCGCCTCTCAAATTGTCTTCGCACCAAGGCGTTGACTGCGCAGGGCAGCGCCCTTTCTTCGCACCAAGGGGCAAATTGCGCAGAGCGGCCCGGCGCGAGGTGCCTGTCTACGGCTCCCTGACAAACACAAGCGTGTCCTCGTCGGAGGCCTCGTCATCGATCCGGTATCCTCGCTCCCGAAAGCCCCGCAGGTCGTCAGGCGTGCCGGCGCCCCGCTCGGCGCACCAGCGGATGAAGGTGCCGCGCGCCGCCTTGGCCTCCGTTGCCGGCTGGCGGAGGCGCCCGTCGCGCTCTACGCAGAAGAGGCAGGTCAGCGCCCGTGGGCCGTTCGGCCGCACCCAGGGCGTGACGGCCCGCGCGTACTCGACCGAGGCTACGTTGACGATGAGGTCGCACTCCTCGGCGAGCGCGTCATAGAGCGTCGAGCCCCAGAACTCGTAGAGCCCGCGAGCGCCGTCGACCGCCAGGCGCGCCTGCATCTCCAGCCGGTAGGGCGTCACGCCGTCGAGTGGGCGGAGCATGCCGTAGAAACCCGAGAGGATGCGCAGGTGGTCATCGAGCCAGGAGAGCTCGTCCACGGTCATGACCTCGGGCGCCATGTGGCGGTACTGAATCCCCTCGTATGAGATGACGGCCGCCGTAAGGTCGTGCCCGAGGTCCATGGAGCACAGCCGGTCGTAGTTGAGCGCGGCGAGCCGGTCGCTGCAGTTCCAGAGCGACTGCGCCTCAGCGAGGGAGAGCTGCCGGAGGGCGTCCAGGAGGCGCTCGGTCCTCTTGAGAAAGGCTGGCGCGCTCCGGGGGAGCGGGGGCGCATCGATGACGCGCATCTTCTTCGCGGGGGAGGTGATGATCCTGAGCGTCATGGCTTCTCCTGGCGGGATTTGCGTTTCGGTGAGATTCTAGCAGCGGCGAGCCGTGCGGCCTATCATGGTCGCACGGCGCATCGAGGAGGAGGGCCTATGGCTGGATGGGGGCGCGCGGGGATCGTCGCGGCGGCGCTCGGCGCGGTGGCGGCACTCGGCGCGGCCGTCCGGATGCGGCTGCTCGACGCGCATCTCGTCCGAACGATGGACGGCCCCGCGCTCGTCTACAACATCCGCGACGCCGCCGGCGCCCGCGTTCGCGTCCTGCGCGCGGGCGGCGTCTACCAGTCTGCGACGTATCTCGGCGACCGCAGGATGGAGCCGGCCTTCGAGTACTATCGCGCCTTCGGGAGGCTCTTTGACCTGCGGCCGGATGCCCGGAGCCTCCTCGTCATAGGCGGGGGCGGCTTCGCCTTCCCCAAGATGGTCGCCTCCGGGCACCCGGGGGCGCGGACCGACGTGGTGGAGATCGACCCCGCGGTCATCGACGCCGCGCGCAGGTGGTTCTTTCTCGACGAGGCCATCGCGCTCGCGCGCGCAGGCGGCGGGGGCCTGCGCGTCATCTGCGATGACGGCCGCGCTTTTCTCAAGCGGGCATCGGGCCCCTACGATGCGGTGGTGCTCGACGCCTTTGTCGGCGCGGAGCCGGTGCGCTCGCTCGCCACGGTTGACGCCCTGCGCTCGGCGCGTCGCGCGCTGGCCCCCGGCGGCGTCCTTCTCGCCAACGTGGTCTCGCGTGACGGTGGCTCCGACATCAGCTTCCTGCGCTCCTTCGTGGCCACGTCGCTCACGGCCTTCTCGCACGTGGAGGTGGCGCTCGCCACGGACGACGACCACGCGGGGGAGGACAACTACCTCGTCGCGGCGTCCGATGGGCCTCTCGGCCTGTCGGACGCCATCCTCTACGATGCGGACTTCCTCGGCCCGGTCCTCCTTGACTGAGCGGACGGCTCGCCCGGTGGGGCCGCCGTGTATCTAAGCGTCTCCGACTGAGATTATCTAAAAACGGGTACACTACCCCTCGTTCAACAAGGCAGCACGAAAGGGGAGCGCCGCATGCGCAAGTTCAAGACAGAGAGCAAGAAGCTGCTCGACCTCATGATCAACTCCATCTACACCAACCGCGAGATCTTCCTCCGCGAGCTGATCTCCAATGCCTCGGACGCGATCGACAAGCTCTACCTCAAGAGCCTCACGGACAGCTCCGTGGCCGTTGACCAGGCCAACCTTGCTATCAACGTGGCCTTTGACAAGGACGCCCGCACCATCACCGTCTCCGACAACGGCATCGGCATGACGGCCGAGGAGCTGGAGAAGAACCTCGGCACCATTGCCCACTCCGGCTCCGAGGAGTTCAAGGCCGCCAACGCCGAGGCCCAGGGCGACGCCGTGGACATCATCGGCCGCTTTGGCGTGGGCTTCTACTCCGCCTTCATGGTGGCGCGCGAGGTCTCCGTCATCAGCCGCGCGTACGGCTCCGACGAGTGCAACCGCTGGACCTCGGACGGCATCGAGGGCTACACGATCGAGCCCGTTGCCACCGACGACCCCGCCTGGCGCGCCGAGCCCGGGACCTCCGTCGTCATGACCCTCAAGGAGAACGCTGAGGAGGCCAACTACGACGAGTTCCTGAGCGAGTGGAAGCTCAAGGAGCTCATCCGCCGCTACAGCAACTACGTGCGCTATCCCGTCCAGATGCTCGTGACCAAGAGCCGCGAGAAGGAGAAGCCCGCCGACGCCGGCGACGACTACAAGCCGGAGTGGGAGGACTACACCGAGCTCGAGACCGTGAACTCGATGACGCCCATCTGGAAGAAGCGCGGCTCCGAGGTCACGGACGAGGAGTACGCGGAGTTCTACAAGTCCACCTTCCACGACTGGGTGGACCCCGCGCGCACCTTCAGCCTGCACGCCGAGGGCACGCTCGAGTACGACGCGCTGCTCTTCATCCCCGGCCAAGCCCCCTTTGACCTCTACAGCCGTGACTACGAGAAGGGCCTCGAGCTTTACAGCTCCAACGTCCTCATCATGGAGAAGTGCGCAGACCTCCTGCCCGACTACTACAACTTCGTCCGCGGCGTCGTGGACTCCGCCGACGTCTCGCTCAACATCTCCCGCGAGACGCTCCAGCAGACCCGCCAGCTCCAGGCCATGGCGCGCCGCATCGAGAAGAAGATCACGGGCGAGCTCGAGGCCATGCGCAACGACGACCGCGAGGCCTACGAGAAGTTCTTCGAGAACTTCGGCCGCGGCCTCAAGTACGGCATCTACTCCAGCTACGGCATGAAGAAGGACGAGCTCGCGGGCCTGCTCCTCTTCTGGAGCGCGCGCGAGCAGAAGATGGTCACGCTCCAGGAGTACGTGGCCGCCATGGCGGACGGCCAGAAGGCGATCTACTACGCCGCCGGCGACGACCGCGAGCGCCTGGCCAAGATGCCCGTGGTGGAGGCCGTGCTCGCCAAGGGCTACGATGTGCTCCTCTGCACGCAGGACGTGGACGAGTTCTGCTTCCAGGCCATGCGCGACTTCACGGCCAAGGGCCTGCCCAAGACCTACGCCGATGACGCCGCGCGCGAGGCGGCCGAGAAGGCCGTGGCCGACGGCGCCGAGCCCGAGGTCGAGGACCGCACCGTGGAGCTCAAGAACGTGACCTCCGGCGACCTGGACCTTGCCTCCGACGAGGAGAAGAAGGAGGCCGAGGAGGCCACCAAGGCCAACGAGGGCCTGTTCGAGACCATGAAGGACGCGCTGGACGGCCAGGTCGAGAAGGTCGCGGTGTCCACGCGTCTCGCCGCCGACGGGGCGCCGGCCGTGATCACCTCCGAGGGCCCGCTCAGCCTTGAGATGGAGAAGGTCCTCGCGGCCGGGCCCGAGGCGGAGCAGGCGCCCAAGGCCACGCGCGTGCTCGAGGTCAACGCCAAGCACCCGGTCTTCGAGAAGCTGCGCGCCGCGCGGGAGGCGGGCGACGCCGAGAGGGTCAAGCTCTACGCGGGCCTCCTCTACAACCAGGCCCTGCTCGTCGAGGGCATCCTACCCGAGGACCCCGTGGCCTTTGCCTCCCAGGTCTGCGAGCTGATGTAGGCCTGCCGTCCTCGCGCGCCGGCGTCGCGGGATCGGGGCTCGTGGCAACCTCACTTCGCCGGGCGTTGGGAAATCCGGGCTTATGGCAGAGCCCGGAGAGATCATCCTGCGCGTTTGTCGGGCGGTGTTGCGGTAGATGGGGTTGTGGCAGCCGTCAGGCTGCCACAACCCCATTTCCGTCAACGCCCGCCCTTGGCCTTCTGCCATAGCCCCGCTTCGCGCAGCGCCCCTCGCGGGCCGCCGGGAGTGTCACATCTCTGAAAACCGCTCCCCGAAGCCGAGAACTCGGCGAGCGGCTAAGGGCTATTCTGGAAAGTCGTTAGCAGCGAGGGACGGGGGACACATGGTCAAGACGCTGGTTCTCGTTCGGCACGGAGACCCCGAGGCGACGTCGTCCTCGGGTGCGGACCTCGACCGCAGGCTCACGGCGTCGGGGGCGCGCTCGCTCAAGATGGCCTATCCGCGCACCTTTGCCCTGCTCGGGGATGACGTCGAGGCGGCCCTGTGGAGCAGCCCCGCGATCCGCGCCCTCGAGACCGCCCAGATCGTGGCGGATGCCATCGACACCGAGGACATCGAGGTGCACGACTCGCTCTACGCGCAGGACGTCGCGGCGTTTCTCGCCGAGCTCTCCGAGGCCGAGGCACCCGTCGTGATCGCCGTGGGACACGCGCCCTTCGTCGACCAGCTCGCAACGCGCCTTCTGGGCGGCTCGCCCGGTTTTGGCAAGGGGGCCTCCGCGGCCATCGCGCTGCCGGAGGGCTTCTCGGGCACGGGCAGGCTCCTGTGGTTCGTCGCCGGTCCCGAGACCCGGACGTGGGACGAGCTCGCCATCGTCGAGCATGAGATCGGGGGCGCGGCGCGCGACCTCGTGGCCCTCTCCGACGCGTTTCTCGCCAGGCCGGAGGACCCGGAGGGGCTGCTGCGCTTCAGGATCGGGCTCAGGCGCATGAGGTCGCTCCTGCAGTTCATCGCCCCGTGGCAGACGAAGAAGCAGAACCGCCGCTGCGAGCACGTCCTCAAGGAGCTGCAGGTGGCCTCCGCGCACCTGCGCGCGCTCGACATCCTCTCCCAGAGCGTCGACGGCCTCGTGGAGAGCGGCGAGCTCGGCGACAACAGCCTCCTGCCGATGGCGTGCGCCAAGGAGCGCTCGCTCGAGTGCGCCTCGCTCGTGACCCTCATGCGCAAGCGCCACTCCGGCAAGCAGCTCGCCAAGATCGCCAAGGACCTCGCGCACGTGAGCTGGAAGTCCAAGGTCTCCGAGCGCGGCCTCTCGGCCGACGACCTGCGTCGCCACTTCGACGCCGAGTTCGCCGAGCTCGACGAGGACCTCTTCGGCCTTGACCTGCGCGACGGCGACGCGGTCTACTCCGCCCGCCGGGACGCCAAGGAGATGCACTACGTCGCGGAGCGCCTGGGCGCCGTGCTCGGCCCGGACCGCGCGGTCATGAGCGAGTACATGGATGAGATCCAGCGCGAGCTGGGGGCCCTCTCGGACGCCTGGGGCAACCGCCGCCTCGCCGACGAGTACTCCAAGAGCCCGCGCTTCCGCGGCGTCCGCGCCGACCTCGGCGTGGTCGGCCGCGACCAGGCGGAGATCGTCTCCGCGATCACCTCGGGCCTCGAGCGCATGGAGGCCGACAGCCGCTCCGGCGAGGCCAGAGACGACGAGGGCGAGAAGGACCAGGAGGACTAGCGCGTGGCCGAGAAGAACGAGGGGTGGCGCGTCGAGCGCGACTCGATGGGCGAGATGCTCGTGCCGGCGGACGCACTCTGGGGCGCGCAGACCGAGCGCAGCCATGAGAACTTCCCCATTGGCACCGAGCGCATGCCGGAGGAGATCGTGCGCGCCTTCGCGCTGGTGAAGCAGGCCGCGGCGCGGGCGAACTGCCGCCTGGGCCGCCTTTCCCCCGAGGCGCGCGACCTCATCTGCGAGGCCGCCGACGAGGTGCTCGCCGGCGAGCACGATGCCGACTTCCCCCTGGTGGTGTGGCAGACGGGCTCCGGCACGCAGTCCAACATGAACATGAACGAGGTGCTGGCCAACCGCGGCAACCAGCTCGCGGCCGAGAAGGACGTGGCGCTGGAGCGGCCGCTCCACCCCAACGACTCGGTCAACATGAGCCAGTCCTCCAACGACACCTTCCCCACGGCCATGCACGTGGCGGCGGCGCTTGCGGTGACGGGGCGCCTGCTTCCCGCGATCGACCAGCTCGTGGGCACGCTGCGTCGCCTGGAGGCGGAGAACGCGGGCGTGGTCAAGAGCGGCCGCACCCACCTGCAGGACGCGGTGCCCATCTCCTTCTCCCAGGAGATCTCCGGCTGGCGCGGGCTTCTCGAGGGCTCGCGCGAGGAGCTGCTCGCCGCCATGCCGGGGCTCTACCGCCTGGCGCTCGGCGGCACGGCCGTGGGCACGGGCCTCAACGCGCCGGCGGGCTTTGACGAGGCGGTGGCCGCGGAGCTCGCAGGCCTCACCGGCCTGCCCTTCGTGACCGATCCCAACAAGTTCCGCGCGCTCACGGGCAAGGACGCGCTCGTGTTCTCCCACGGCGCCGTGAAGGGGCTCGCGGCCAACCTGATGAAGATTGCCAACGACGTGCGCTGGCTCGCGAGTGGCCCGCGCCTCGGCCTGGGGGAGATCCAGATTCCGGCCAACGAGCCGGGCAGCTCCATCATGCCGGGCAAGGTGAACCCCACCCAGTGCGAGGCCGTGACGATGGTGGCCGTGCAGGTCATGGGCAACGACGCCGCGATTGGCATGGCGGCCTCGCAGGGCAACTTCGAGCTCAACGTCTTCATGCCCGTGATCGCCTACAACTACCTGCAGTCCGTGCGCCTGCTCGCGGACGCGATTCTCTCCTTCGACGAGCGCTGCGTCTCCGGCATCACGGCCAACCGCGAGAAGATGGACGAGAACCTCCACCGCTCGCTCATGCTGGTGACGAGCCTCAACCCCCATATCGGCTACGACAACGCCGCGCGCGTGGCCAAGAAGGCCTTCGCCGAGGGGACGTCGCTCAAGGAGGCCTGCGTGGCGCTGGGACTTCTCGCCCCCGAGCGCTTCGACGAGGTCTTCCATCCCGAGCAGATGGTGTAGTGCCGGCCCGGCAGAGACGACCTGACAAAGGTGACAGGGTCATCTGTCATGAAAAATCATGACAGATGACCCTGTCACCTTTGTCAGGTGCCCTGCGCGTGTTTCCACTTTGCCGCCGCGTGAAACGCAAGCAGGCAACTGGGAATATCATGGGAGTGCCGCGACCGCGGCATCTACCCGAGAGGAGTCCCATGGCAGACCAGAGCATCGCGACTCGCTGCGTCCAGGCCGGCTACACGCCCGGCGACGGCGAGCCGCGCCAGATTCCCATCGTCCAGTCCACCACCTTCAAGTACGAGACCTCCGAGCACATGGGCCAGCTCTTTGACCTCGAGGCCTCCGGCTACTTCTACACGCGCCTGCAGAACCCCACCAACGACGCCGTGGCGGGCAAGATAGCGGCGCTCGAGGGCGGTGCCGCCGGCATGCTCACGAGCTCCGGCCAGGCAGCCAACTTCTTCGCGCTCTTCAACGTCTGCGAGGCGGGCAGCCACATCGTGGCGAGCTCGGCCATCTACGGCGGCACGTATAACCTCATCGCCCACACCATGGCCAAGATGGGCGTCGAGTCGACGTTCGTCTCGCCCACGGCGACGGAGGAGGAGCTCGCGGCGGCCTTCCGCCCCAACACGCGCGCCGTCTTCGGCGAGACCATCGCCAACCCCGCGCTCGACGTGCTCGACATCGAGCGCTTTGCCAAGGCCGCGCACGATCACGGCGTGCCGCTGATTGTGGACAACACCTTTGCCACGCCGGTCTTCTGCCGCCCCATCGAGTGGGGAGTCGACATCGTGACCCACTCCACCACCAAGTACATGGACGGCCACGGCGTGGGCGTGGGCGGCGCCATCGTGGACTCCGGCAACTTCGACTGGATGGCGCACGCCGAGAAGTTCCCCGGCCTCACCACGCCCGACGAGTCCTACCACGGCATCGTCTACGCCGAGAAGTTCGGCCGGGCGGGCGCCTTCATCACCAAGGCCACCTCGCAGCTCATGCGCGACCTCGGCTCCATCCAGAGCCCGCAGAACGCGTTCTACCTCAACATGGGCCTCGAGAGCCTGCACGTGCGCATGCCGCAGCACTTCAAGAACGGCCTCGCCGTGGCGGAGTACCTCGAGGGGAGCGACAAGGTCGTCTCCGTGCGCTTCCCGCATCTCGCGTCCGACCCGTACCATGCCCTCGCACAGAAGTACCTGCCCGAGGGCGGCTCGGGCGTGGTCTCCTTTGAGCTGGCCGGCGGCCGCGCGGCTGCCGAGAAGTTCATGGCCGCCCTGCGCCTCGCCGCCATCGAGACGCACGTGGCCGACGCCCGCACCTGCTGCCTGCACCCGGCGTCCTCCACGCACCGCCAGATGACTGACGAGGAGCTGGCCGCGGCCGGCATCTCGCCCGCCATGGTGCGCTTCTCGTGCGGCCTCGAGGGCACCGAGGACCTTATCGCCGACATCGAGCAGGCGCTCGCCGCGATTTAGGGGTGGGGCCGGAGGCCGCAGGGCCCCTTCTCCGTGCTCAGACAGTTTGCTTTGCAAAAACTGCGCGCGGAGAAGGGTCCCTGCGGCCTCCGGTCGCCCAGATGTGGTGGCGTCTTTACCGGAGGGGTGGGAGCGCGATGAGATACGAGCTCGACAAGATCGACTATGCCGACGCTCGAGTCCTGGAGGTCAACCGCCTGCCAGGGCGCAGCTACTTCGTTCCGTATCCTGACCGCGCCTCGGCCGATGCCGTCGATGCGGTGCGCCGCCGCTACGGCTCCCCGCTCGTGCGGTGCCTGAGCGGGGAGTGGGACTTCCGCTTCTACCCGCGCCCCGCCGAGCTGCCGGACGTGCTGGACACGGACGCCGTGGCGTGGGACCGCGTCGCCGTGCCCGGCTGCTGGCAGTTCCAGGGCTATGACCGTCCGTTCTACGTGAACCTCCGCTACCAGTTCCCCTTCGACCCGCCGCGCATCCCCACGACGGACCCGGTGGGGCCGGTCTTCTCGCTCATGGGCGAGGGGAGCGTCGGCCCGCGTGTGTACCATCCCGCTGGCGAGTACAACTTCGTCGGCGTGTACCGGACCGTCTTCGAGCTCGCGCCGCGTGAGATGGCGGCGGGGCACGTCATCTCCTTCCTCGGCGTGGCGAGCTGCGTGGACCTCTACTGCAACGGCGAGCGCGTGGGCTACGCGGAGGGATCGCACAACACCGCGGAGTTCAACCTCACCCCGTTCCAGCGCGCCGGCGAGAACGAGCTTGTCGTGGTGGTGCGGCGCTGGTGCACGGGGAGCTACCTCGAGTGCCAGGACATGTTCCGCAACAACGGCATCTTCCGCGACGTGCTGCTGCGCGAGCTGACCCTCTCGAGCGTCTGGGACGTCTCCGTCACCACGAGGCGAGAAGAACGGGCGGGTCGCGTGCGCTATCGCCTGTGCGCCGGCGTGACCCTTCTCGACGACGGGGAGGCGCGCGTCACGCTGCGGGGCCATGGGGTCGAGCGGACGGCCGTCGCCGCCGCGGACGACCGGCGGCTCGAGATCTCCTTCGACGGGCTCGACGTGCGCGAGTGGACCGCCGAGACGCCCGTTCTCTACGACCTCTACGTGGAGACGGCGACCGAGTGCGTCCGCTGCCGCGTGGGCTTTCGCGAGGTGCGCGTGGACGGCAGGCGGCTGCTCGTGAACGGGCGGCCGGTCAAGCTCCACGGCGTCAACCATCACGACACCACGCCCACGGCGGGCTACGCGATGACCCCCGCGGAGATCGAGCGCGACGTGCGGCTCTGCAGGGCGCACAACATCGACACCATCCGGACCTCGCACTACCCGCCCGACCCCCTGCTCCTGGAGCTCTGCGACGAGCTGGGCGTCTACGTGATCGACGAGGCGGACCTCGAGACCCACGGCGCGCTCGCGGGGAGGGTCCCGCCGAGCTATGGCTGGCTCACGCGCGACGCCCGCTGGCAGGAGCGCTATCTCGACCGCGCCGAGCGCCTCCTCGAGCGGGACAAGCTGCATCCCTGCGTGGTCATGTGGAGCCTGGGCAACGAGTCGGGCGGCGGCTGCAACGCCGACGCGATGTACGAGCTCGTGCGCTCTCGCTCGGCCCTGCCGGTGCACTACGAGGGCGCCATTCACTCGCGCCGGCGCGCGTACGACGTGGGAAGCGAAATGTATCCCACGGTCGAGCGCGTGGCCTCGGTGGGGGAGGGCCGCTCGAGCGTGCGGCAGCTCAACGACCGCCCCTACGTGCTCTGCGAGTACGCGCATGCCATGGGCGTGGGGCCCGGCGGCATCGAGGACTACTGGGGGCAGATCTATGCCTACGAGGCGCTTGCGGGCGGCTGCGTGTGGGAGATGGTCGACCATGCGGCGCTGCATCCGGACGGGAGCTACACCTACGGCGGCGACCACGGCGAGTGGGAGCACGACGGCAACTTCTGCTGCGACGGCATCTTCTATCCCGACCGCACGCCCTCCACGGGGGCGCGCGTGGTGCGCCACGCCTACCGGCCCCTACGCGTGCGCCATGTGGGCGGCGACTTCTTCATGGTGTTCAACGCCACGTCCTTCACGCCGGGCGAGGCGTTCCTCCTGCGCTTTGCGTGGAGCGACGGGGGCGTGGCGGAGCTCGTGTGCGACGTCGACCCGCTGCGCCAGCAGTCCTTCCTGGTGCGGCCCGCCTCACGCGTGCCGACGGACGAGGGCGAGGGCCTGCGCCGCAACCGGATGAGGTGGGTCACGGTGACGACCGTCCGGCGCGCGACAGGCGAGGAGGTGGCCCGCGAGCAGGTGATTCTCTCCGAGCTGGCCCCGCTGGACGCCGCCTGCCTCGAGCGGGGCGCGGCGCTTCCCGAGCGGTGCGAGATCACCGGCGGAGGGCTCACCCTGCCGGGCCTCGTGCGCCCGGCCGCCGAGCCCGTCCTCCTCACGCGCGCCCCCACGGACAACGACCGCGACCTTCTGGGCAACTGCCCGCTCGAGGAGTTCTCCGACGTCCGGCGTGAGGTCGTGAGCGTCATGCGCGGCAGGAGGAGCGCCGCCGTCGTGGCGCGTCTCGCGCTTCGCCACCACCGGTTCCTCTGCACGACCACCTATGAGGCGGTGGCGGCGGGCGTGCTCGTGACCTCGCGGCTCCACTGCGAGCGCGGGCATGGCGACCTGCCGCGCTTTGGGATGTGCTATCGGCTTGACCCCTCCTGGGACGAGGTCGACTACCTCGGGCGCAACGGCGAGTCCTACCGGGACATGTGCGAGCAGGCGCAGGTCGAGCGCGTGCGCTGTCATGTGGGGGACATGACCGAGCCCAACATCCGTCCCCAGGAGAGCGGCAACCGCATGGACTGCCAGTACGTCCGGCTCTCGGACGGCGATCGGCACGTGCAGTTCACTGCCGTCGGCAGACCCTTTGAGCTGGGGGTCAAGCCCTACTCCGACGCCGAGCTGCGCGCCATGCGCCATTGCGGCGACGAGGTCCGCACGGGCACCTATGTGACCATCCAGGCCTTTCAGATGGGCGTCGGCACGGGGAGCTGCGGCCCCGCCACGCGTCCGGAGTATCGCTTTGACTGCCGCGAGGACTACGAGCTCAGCTACCTGGTCTCCTGGGAGTAGGCGTGACGGGGGGACGGAGGAGCTGTCGCCGCTCCGTCCCTCTGTCACGCGAGCCGGATGGTCTTGTCGCCAATCTGGATAAGGGCCTCGAAGGTGCCGCCGAGCGCCTCGGCATAGCGCATGAGCGTGCTCACCTTGAGCGAGCCGATGTCACCGCTCTCGACCTCCGAGACGCGCGCCTGGCTGATGCCCATGCGCTCGGCGACGTCCGTCTGCGTAAGATGCTCCGCCTTGCGCGCCTCCTGCAGCTCGTAGGCGCGGCACTCGGCTATGAGCCTGAGCGCCTCCCGGTGAATCTCCTCCCGGTCAAAGCCCCTACGGGCAATAAAGTCGTCAAGCGCGTCCACCGTTATCCTTCCATTCGAGATAGCGTCTATAGCGTCGCTCTGCCTCTGGTATTGCCTTCTTGTACCACTTGCCCCACTTCGGCCCTCGCTTGAGGAAGCCAGCCTTATCTCCTGCCAAAAGCGTCACGGCGTTTCTGTCTTCATCAAAGACGAAGAGAATCCTTATCTCGCTCCTTCCGGTTGATCTTGGCCTCAGCTCCTTTAGGTTGTGAATCGAAGATCCGTGGATGGCATCCACGAGAGGACGTCCGAGCGCGGGGCCGTCTGCAGCAAGTGCTTCCGGGGCTTCCGCAACGCGTAGCGCAATGGGTTCATCAAGCGAATCGAGCCAGCTTCGAATTAATTCCGTCTGCACCTTCCACCTCATACTATAACCTTTCCCCTATATTGCACAAGAGCCAATGGCTCCCTAGAAACGGGAGAATCAGATTGGGTTGTTCGTGTGAGATGGCCGCTACCTGGGCGTTCGGATTCGGCGGCCCGTCCAATGCGCGCGCCGCTGTGGCCGCAACCTGCCGTCGCGCGCCTCCCCGCATTCCTTCGCGGGCTAGGGCACAACCATATTACAAACAAATGTTCTAGTCAACAGGAAAAGAAGGGCCCGTGACGCCTGCGACGTCACGGGCCAGTGCTGCACGGGTGCCTGATTTAGCCTTCAACCTCGATGAGCTCGATGTTGAAGTTGAGCGCCTTGCCGGCCATCTCGTGGTTCATGTCAAAGGTGATGTTGCCGTTCTCCACGGTCGTCACCACGGCGGGGAAGGGCTGGCCGGTCGGCGCGGTGAGCATGACGCGGTCGCCGGCGGAGAGGGTCTCCGCGCCGGGCATGGCGGACACGGGGACGGTCTGGATGAGGCGCTCGTCGCGCTCGCCATAGGCCTCGGCAGGCTCGAGGCGCACGTCGACGACCTGACCGACCTCCATCTCGCGCACGGCCTCGTCGAAACCCTTGATCATCTGGCCGGCCATGCAGGTGAAGGCGAGCGGCTCGCCGCGGTCGCGCGAGGAGTCGAACTTCGTGCCGTCGTCGAGCGTGCCGACGTAGTGGACCTTGACCTTCTTGCCCTCGTTGCTCATGGTTCTCCCGTTCTGTCTGGGCCAGTTCCGACCCCTGATTGTGACAGAACGGGAGAGGTCGTGCTTGGGGCGGTGTGCGTATCCGCCCCTCATCGCGCTTATCTGGGGCAAAGAGGGGGGTATGCGCGATCGCCCTCGGTGCGGCTGTGCCCTAGTCGCGGTCGGCGCGGTCCCAGATGCGGTCCCAGACGCGCTCGGTCAGGAGCTGGTCGCGCAGCGCCGGCCAGGCATCTGCCGTGAGCTGCCCGGAGTCAAGCGTGACGCCGAGCACCTCCTCCATCATCGCGCGCTCAATGACGTGGAGATCCTGATCGTAGTCCCGGCCGTCGTCCTCCGTCTCCACGATCACGAGCGAGTCCAGTCCGTCAACGGCGCACATGAGGGCCGCTGCGTCAAAGACGAGCGCGCGGTCCACGTGGTCGTCGTCGCGGGCGAGGAGGTCGCGGTCCTCATACTGGTAGGAGAGCGTCACGGTGCCTGAGCTCTCCGCGCCGGAAACGCCGAGGAGATAGTCGCTCACGGGCAGCGTCCGGGCGAGCTCCTCGATGCGAGGGGCGTCCGTCACGGCTGTCCCGGCATAGGCGGCGAGGCCCTCGGGGCTCACGGCCTCGACCTCGGCAGTGAGGCCGGTCCCGCTTCCCTCTGGGGCGCCGTAACGACCGCCCGCCCCGTCCTGCGGCGCGCTCTGCTGTGCGGATCCATCAGTCTGTGCGGTCTGCCCCTCGCCCTGCGGCGCCGCTTCCGGCCCTGCCTGGGTGGAGGGCTCGCCGGCAATGACCGTGACGTCATCCGTTGACGTCTGCATCGTCTCCGCCCCGAAGAGGGCGTTGAACCCGAGGGCGCCCAGAATCGCCACGGCCACAAAGCCGCCCGCCACGGCGGCGACGATCTTGCCCGTCGACCAGCGCCTCTTCTGCGGGGCGTCCGCCTCCGCCGTGGGCGCGGGCGGGATGTCCTCCCTGGCGCCCGTCTCCTCCGCGGCGGCGACCGCAGGCGCCACGACCGTGGGCTCGGCCGCGGCATCGCCGTCCTTCTTGCCCATGACGTCCTCGACGCTCGTCACGGCCTCGCAGGTGCGACGATACGCCTCTGCCTCGCCCATGCCCTGCGCGAGGTAGTCCTCGTAGCGCGCCACGAGGTTGCCGTATATCTCCTCCTTGAGCTCGATGATCTCCGCGTCGAGCGTGCGTCCCTCGAAGAGGTGCTCGACGTACATCCTGATGTCGCTGATGCCGCTCATCTGGCGCCTCCGTCCTGGCTGAGTAGTCGGTCGATGATGGTCCGGGCGCGGACCCACCGCGCCGTGGCCTCGGCGAGCTCCCCGCGCCCGCCCTCGGTGATGTGGTAGTACTTGCGACGCGCCCCCTGGGACTCGCTGCCCCAGTAGCTCTCCACGAGCCCCTGACCCTCGAGGCGCTTGAGGCTCGTGTACAGCGAAGGCTCCTTCATCTCGTAGGCGCCCTCGCTCGCGTGCGCCACGCCCTTCAGGATCTCGTATCCGTAGGAGTCGCCGCCGGTGAGGGCGTTGAGCACGATGGCGTCGATGTTGCCCCTGATGAGGTCGCTCTCCGCGTCCCTGCCTGCCATGGGTCACCTCCTCGTCCGTCTCTGAGCTTAGTCTAGCGTACTACTTCGATAGACATAGTACACTGATATACGATATACCGTGAACGGCGAGGATACAGAGGCGAGCGGCGGCGAGAAAAACGGCGCCCCGACCAAAGCCGGGGCGCCGCGTCCTAGCCCTCCTGCCCCTCCTGGGGCGGTGTCTCCGCCACATCCCCGGCGGACGGCCCGCCAGGGGACGCGGGGGCGTCCGCCTCGCTCTTCTCGTCCAACGACGTGGCCGTCATCACGCGGTCGGACTCGGTGCAGGTGAACGAGATCGCGTCCCCCGGCTGGTACGTGACGATCTCCAGCATGCCGGGCAGCGCGAAGTCGTAGATGGCGTCGTCGCCCGCGAGCGTGACGTAGAAGTGGGAGTTGCCGTCCACAACGGCCTGGGCGATCGTCTCCACCACGCCCTCGACCCGCCGCTCGCTGGAGGCCGCCGCGGCCTCGTCCTCGCCGAGGACGCCCGCGCCCGCCATCATGTCGAGGTAGGCCTCCTGGCACTCGGCCACCGTGGAGCCCGTGGCCACGCTCTGGTACTGCTCCACGTTGATCATCGCGTACATCTTCACGAGGCCGGCGTCGTCCTTGAGGCTCATGAAGTACGTGGGCTGGCCCGCCACGTTGAGCAGGAGCGGGAATGTGGACTGGTAGCCGAGGTTCTGGACCTGGCCCTCGGCCGAGGCCATCGCGGAGTCCTCCGTCGCGCCGGCCACGGGGTAGTAGTGGGACTCGCCCGTGCGCTGGTTCACGAGGATGAAGCCCACGTTGGAGCTGTCGGCCGTGACCGAGCTCACGCCGGAGTAGAGGTAGATGTCCTCGCCCTGGGCGAGGTAGTTGTAGCCGAGCTCGCCGTTGGTGCCCGGGGTGGTGCGCACCACGCCCTGCTGGCCGAGCCACGAGTTGAGCCAGCCACCGGAGTAGGCGCCGCTCCAGTTGTACTGCTCGATGACGAGGTCGGCGGGGTAGGCGCGGTCGACCCACGTGGGGCAGTCCTCGATCGCGTAGTCCTGGGTCTCGCCGGTGCAGGCGTTCACGAGTACCACGCGCGCGATGGTGGTGCCGTCAAAAAGGCCGATCGTGCGACGCTGGACGGGGTAGACCCACCAGGGGTTGCCGTCCTCGTCGAGCTCGAAGGACTTCTGGTCGAAGAGGTAGGTGGGGTAGCGCAGCTGCACGTGGCGGTCCACGTTGCGCAGGAGCGGCTCGGAGTCCGAGTACATTATCGGCTGCTCGAGGCGCACGACCTGGGTCTCCTGCGAGGCCATGTCAACGAGCACGTAGGCCGGGATGCCCGTGTCGCGGTTTGAGAGCCACTTGAAGAGGTCGGCGTAGGCGAGCGGGCTCACGCGCACAGGGCGGCCCCGGTAGTTGATCTGGCTGTAGGTGTCCGCGATCTCGAACTGGCTCACGTACTCGGGGATGGAGCCCATCGCGCGGTTGCCGAGGAGAATGGCCGACTCCCGGTCAATGACGGGGACCTCGGAGTAGTCCACCTCCTCGATGTCCTCGGCGAAGGTCCCCTCCGTGGTCTGGAGGACGGAGGCGTAGCGCTCGGCGTTGCCCGGGATGAAGGGCTGGCCAAAGAGGACGCCCAGCGCGAAGGCGGCGACGACGCTCGCCGGGATCACCATGAGGCGGCGCAGGAGCGTGCGGCGGCGCGAGGAGCGCAGCGAGGCCACCCAGAGGCTTGCCGCAACGATCGCCGCGACGGCGATGATCCAGGTCCACACCTGCACGCTGCCGAGGTTGATGGCCGGGTGGAACCACCAGTAGCAGGCCGCGAGCACAATGACGAGCACGACGGCAAGCACGATGAGCGCCCGGCGGCTCCACTGCGCGAGCGACTCGAACGGGTCTTTGCCCGGCGCGCCGCCGCCCGACTGCCGGCTGCGGAGCGCCTCGGCGAAGATCTGGTCGAAGGGGCTCTGTCCCTGGGGCATCCCTGCTCCTCTCCTGACAAAGGTGACCGGGTCGTTTGTCAGGCTAAGTATGCCCGAGGGGCGCGCCCCTGTCACATTGGGTATCCTATAGTGGTCAGAGGCGACGTAGGAGAGGGGGTGCGCATGGGCGGCTTCGTGGGGGTCCTCGACTCCGGCGTGGGCGGCATCAGCGTGCTCCGCTCGCTCGTGGAGGAGCTGCCGCAGGAGGACTTTCGCTTCTTTGGCGACTCCGCCAACGCGCCCTATGGCGAGAAGGCCGAGGACGAGGTCTTCGTGCTCACCCGCTCCATCGTGGAGCGCTTTCTCGCGGACGGCGCGAAGGCCGTCGTCATCGCCTGCAACACGGCCACGTCCGTTGCCGCCGCGCGCCTGAGGGCCGCGCATCCCGCGGTCCCGATCGTGGGGATAGAGCCCGCGCTCAAGCCGGCCGCCAAGGCCCTCCCGCATGGCCGCATCCTCGTGATGGCCACGGAGGTGACGCTGCGGCTGGAGAAGTACCACGAGCTCGCGCGCGCCTGGGGAGGGGAGTGCGAGGTCATCTCGGTGCCGTGCCCGGGGCTTGCCGCCCGCATCGAGCAGGGCGACCTCGACGCGCCGGACCTCACCGCGATGATTCGCGGCTTTGTGGGCGCCTATGCCGGGACGGTCGACGCCGTGGTGCTCGGCTGCACGCACTACCCCTTCGTGCGTCGGCAGATTGCCGAGGTCGTGGGGCAGGGCGTCCGCTTCTTTGACGGCGGCGCCGGGACGGCGCGCCAGCTGCGCAAGCGTCTCGCCGAGGAGGGGCTCCTCTCCTCCCGGGACCGCGTCGGCCACGTCGACTTTGCCTCGAGCCTGGACACTCCTGAGGAGATTGCCCTCTATGGGAGGTTTTTCTCGCTCCCGCTGTAGGCGTGATTCCGTTTCTAGGTGTTTTTTCGCGCGATGCTGAAGCACTACTTTATTGGTAGCATTTAATGAACTGCTGTTTTGCGGTTTGAGGAGGGCGGGATACTCCGCAGTCTTCGGAAAAACACCTAGAAGTGGAACGGTGGCTAGCAGCGGTCTGCGCGACACGCCTGTACGACAAAAAAGGGCGGCCGCAGCCGCCCGTAAGATATCGAATGCCCGGAGCCTACTCCCTCCGCTGGCCCCAGAAGAACGTGGCCACGGTGCCCGGGCCGGTGTGCACGCCGATGGTGGCGCCGATGGGGAAGATCTCCACCTTGCCGTCGAGCTTGGGGAACGTCTCCTCGATGCGGCGCGCGACCTCCTGGGCGTCGTCAAGGCACTCGGACTGGCTGATGAAGCACTTGCCGGAGTAGTCGCGCCCGCCCTCGGCGAGCTCGGCCATCTTCTCCACCACGCGGCCGATCGCCTTGGCCTTGGTGCGGATCTTCTCCTTGACGGCGAGCGAGCCGTCGGGTTCCACGTCCATCACGGGGCAGATCTTGAGCATGCCGCCTACGAGCCCCGCGGCCTTGGAGATGCGGCCGCCGCGCACGAAGAACGTGAGGTCGGACGAGAAGAACCAGTGCTGGACCTCGTGCTTGTGCTCCTCGGCCCAGGCGGCGAGTTCGTCGATGCCCATCCCCGTATCGCGAAGCCCCGCGAGGCGCTCCATGAGCAGGCCATAGCCGGCGGACGCGGCGAGCGAGTCGATGACGTAGACCTTGCGGTCGGGGTACTTCTCGGCCAGCTGGTCGCGCGCCGCGCACGCGGAGTTGTAGGTGCCGGAGATGCCGGAGGAGAGCGTCACGTGCAGTACGTCCGTCCCTGCGGCGAGGTACTTCTCGAAGTGGGCCATGTAGTCGCCGGCGCTGATCTGCGAGGTCTTGGCCTCGGCGCCGGCGAGCATCTTGGCATAGAGCTCGGCCGGGGAGTTGGTGGCCCCGAAGTCGTCCTTGCACATCTCGCCGTTGAGGTAGTAGTTGAAGTAGAGGTACGCGATGTCGTGCTCCTCGAGCCACTCTCGGGTGACGTCGGCAGTGGAGCAGCAGCTGAGAACGTAGCTGGGCATGGAAGACTCCTCTGACGGGTACAATACCAACTCGAATCATAGCCGAACTCGCCCCCGCGCACCCTGCGCCGGAGGCTTTCCCGGAGGGAGAACCCGCATGAGCGATGCCGTGAAGTTCGAGGATATGCCCTACGAGCGCCCGGACCTGGAGGCCGTGAAGGCCGAGTACGCGCGCCTCGCCAAGGCGCTGGCCGACGCCGAGACCTTCGAGGCCGCCGAGACCGCGTTTCTCGAGAAGGACCAGCTCGACCGCCACACGCAGACGGCCTACGAGCTTGTCTACATCCGTCACACCATCGACACGCGCGACGCGTTCTACGATGCCGAGTCCACCTTCTGGGACGAGGCCATGCCCGAGCTCGAGCAGGCAGAGGACGCCTTCAAGGCCGCGCTTCTCTCCACGCCCTTCCGCGCGCGCCTTGCCGAGAAGTACGGCGAGCTCCTCTTTGCCCAGGCAGAGCAGCAGCGCCGCACCATCAAGCCGGAGATTGTGGAGGACATGAAGCGCGAGAACGCCCTCACGCAGGAGTACGTGAAGCTCATCGCCTCCGCGCAGATCCCCTTTGAGGGCGGCACCTACACGCTCTCCCAGCTCACCCCGTTCAAGAAGTCGGCCGACGACGCCCAGCGCCTGGCGGCCTGGAAGGCGGAGGGAGCCTGGTACAAGGAGCACCAGGCGGACCTCGACCGCATCTACGACGAGCTCACCCACGTGCGCGACGCCATGGGCAAGAAGCTCGGCTATAAGAACTACCTGCCGCTTGGCTACGACCGCATGGAACGCCTCTCCTACGGCCGTAAGGACGTGGAGCGCTTCCGCGAGGCCGTGCGCACCTACGTGGTGCCGCTGGCCGACAAGATCTACCGCGCGCAGGCCGAGCGCCTAGGCGTGGCCTACCCGCTCTCCTTTGCCGACGAGGCGCTCTCCTTCCGCTCCGGCAACCCCGCGCCGCGCGGGGGCGCCGACGACGTGCTCGAGGCCGGTCGCACCTTCTACCACGCGCTCAGCCCCGAGACCGGCGCCTTCTTCGACATGATGCTCGACCGCGGCCTCATGGACGTGCTCTCCACCGAGGGCAAGGCCGGCGGCGGCTACATGACGCAGATTCCTGACTACGACGTGCCCTTCATCTTTGCCAACTTCAACGGCACGCAGGGCGACGTCGAGGTGGTCACGCACGAGGCCGGCCACGCGTTCTCCTACTACATGAACACCGACAAGACGCCCATCGGCCTCTCCATGCCCTCGACGGAGGCCTGCGAGGTCCACTCCATGTCCATGGAGTTCATGGCCTGGCCCTGGGTCGAGGAGTTCTTCGGCGACGACGCGCGCAAGTACCGCTATGCGCACCTGGCCGGCGCCATCACCTTCATTCCGTACGGCACGTTGGTCGACCACTTCCAGCACGAGGTCTACGAGCGTCCCGAGATGACGCCCGCCGAGCGCCATGCCACCTGGAAGCGCCTGCTCGGCGTCTACATGCCGTGGATGCGCCTCGACGGCGAGATCCCCTTCTACGCTGACGGCGAGGGCTGGCAGCGCCAGCACCACATCTACGAGAACCCGCTCTACTACATCGACTACTGCCTCGCGCAGACGGTCTCGCTCGAGTTCTGGGCCATGTCACAGGACGACTTCAAGGCCGCCTGGGAGCACTACATGGCATACACGCGCCAGGGAGGCACGCGCGCCTTCACGGATCTGCTCGCGCACGCCGGCATGCGCTCGCCCTTCGACGAGGGCTGCCTCAAGGGCATCTGCGAGCGCGCCACCGCCTGGCTCGAGTCCTACGACCTTACCGGCATTGCCTAACCTGACAAAGGTGACCGGGTCGTTTGTCATGAAAGCGAGAAGAGCGTGAGAAAGAAGGCCCGCGAGCGGCTCAAGGACTTCGGGCCGGACGACAACGGGAAGATGGCCTACCTCGGCGACCACGTCCGCCTGGTCGCGGGGCAGGACCGGCGCCGACTCGCCGCCGCGCTGTGGGCGGCGTGCGGCGTGGGCGCGATGTCCGTGCTGGGGGCCTCGCTCGCCAACCCGGCGGGGCTCTCCGGCTGCCCCTACGTGGTGCTTCCGTATGTCGCGCAGTTCGTGGCGATGGTGTCGGTGCTCTGGGGCATGGGCAGGTTCTCCGTTGCCGGCGAGCGCGTGCGCGCCTACGTGCGGGACGAGACCGTGGGCGCGCTGCCGCGGCGCGCGGTCGTCGCGGCGGCGCTCGGGCTCGTGGCCGTGGTGGGGGAGGTCGCCCTTCTCGCTACGGGCGGGTCGGCGCCGGCCGCGGCGGACTTCGCGTTTCTTGCCTGCGAGGCGGTCTCGGTCGTGGCGCTCGTGACGCTGCGCCGCCTCTGCCTCGCCACCGAGTGGGAGTCCTGCTAATTGGGGACAGTCCCCAATTTACAGTCCCCAGTTGGTGACGGCGGCGAGGGCATGGGGAGTGCACGGGGCCGGGCGAGAACGGCCCGAGAGGACAGACGAGAGAGGGGGTGCAGGGTCATGAAGAAGGCGGACGTCTGCTGGAAGCGCGAGGACGGGCACGTGCTCAGGCTCGCTCGCGCCGAGGACGCGGATGCGTACTGGGCGGGGCTCTCGACGCTCGACGCGGAGGCCGCGTATCTCACGGGCAGCGGGGACCAGTATGAGAGGGACGAGGCCACGGGCTTCTTCCTGCGCTGCGTGGGAGATCCGGACCGCCGCGACCTGCTGATCTTCTCGCCCGACGGCGCCGTGCTGGGGGAGAGCGTCGTGAACGAGATCGACTGGCGGGCGAGAAGCGCCAACTTCAGGATCTGCATCTTCGGCGCGGCGGGCCGCGACCGGGGGCTCGGCTCCTGGGCCGTGGCCCTCACGCGCGACCATGCCTTTGCCGACCTGGGCCTGCACCGCCTTGAGCTGGACGTCTTCTCCGTCAACCCGCGCGCGGAGCACGTCTACGCCAAGGCCGGCTTCCGGCGCGAGGGCGTCCGGCGCGATGCCATACTCCTGCCTGACGGCGCCCGCTGCGACGACGTCCTCATGGCAATTCTCGAGGAAGAGTGGCGCGCCCGGGCCCGGTGATGGGGCGCCGCCGCCGATTGCCGGGCCATTGCAGGTTCGCGTCTGACGAAACCAGTTTGTAACCAGTGCGTGAAAGCGTTACCGCCGCGGTCTCTTTTAAGATTTCCAAAAAGTAACATTCACCCGGAGTATGAGATACTAGGTATCCTGTACCGAGGCTCTACGCCGGACGCGCTCGGGGAAGTGCGCCGGTTGAAGACGATCCCCACATGGGAGGAAGGTAGGGAAAGATGCTCGTAACCAGAAGAAGGATGCTCGGGCTCTCCGCAGCCACGATGGGCGCGCTCGCCCTTGCCGCCTGCAACGGCAACGGCGGCGAGGCCAGCAACGGCGGCGAGGCCGCGTCCGACCACGCCGGCACCCTCGTTGCGTCCACCAGCGGTCTTGAGGGCAAGTTCTGCCCGCTGTTCACCGCCTCTGCGGCCGACCAGGACGTCGTGAGCTTCAACAACATCGCGCTCCTCGCCACCGACCGCATGGCCGAGCCGATCTACAACGGCATCGAGGGCGAGACCAAGGAGTACAACGGCACCGAGTACACCTACACCGGCCCGGCCAACATCGAGATGGTCGAGAACGCCGACGGCACCGTCAACTACAACATCCAGCTCCGTGACGACCTCAAGTTCCACGACGGCTCCAACATGACGGTGGACGACATCATCTTCACTTTCTACTCCTACTTCGACCCCACCTACGACGGGTCGGCCACCCTCTACTCCAACGACATCCAGGGCCTGGCCGAGTACCGCTCCGGCATGGCCACGCTTGCCTCGCTCATCGGCAACGCCGGTCGCGAGAACACCGACTTCACCTACTTCACCCAGGAGCAGCAGGATGCCTTCTGGGCGGCCGTCGACGACGGCGGCACTAAGTTCGCCCAGGAGATCGTCGACTACGTCAACGATCCTGCCAACGGCGTCGTCGAGGAGGGCTCCGACCCGCTGAGCGTGGCCGACGCTGCCGCCAACTGGGGCTACTCCGACCTTCCGGCCGACGCCACCGCCACCACCTTCTTCGAGGCCATCGCCGCCAACTACGACTGGAACTTCTCGCTGATGGAGGCCGAGACCGCCGGCACCGCCCTCTCCGAGCTCATCCCCGAGGATGTCTACAACATGGGCACCCAGGGCGTCGAGACCGGCGAGGCCGCGCCGAACGTTGCGGGCATCGTCAAGGTCGACGACTACAACATGTCCGTCGTCACCAACGGCGTCGACGCCACGATGATCTACCAGCTCTCCATCGCCCCGTGCTCGATGAAGTACTACGGCGACGAGTCGCTCTACGACTACGAGAACAACTCCTTCGGCTTCAACAAGGGCGACCTCTCCAAGGCCCGTGGCCTCAACGGCCAGCCCATGGGCTCCGGCGCCTTCAAGTTCGACGACTACACCTCCGGCACCGTCCACATGTCCGCCAACGAGGAGTACTACAAGGGCGCGCCCAAGACCCAGCACCTCAACCTCGTTGAGTCGCAGGAGGCCGACATGGTGACCGGCGTCCAGGCCGGCACGCTCGACATCTCCCAGCCTTCCTACTCCATGGAGGTCGAGGGCCAGATCAAGGAGATCAACGGCAATGACTCCGTGAACGGCGACGTCATCACCACCTTCCTGCACGACTACCGCGGCTATGGCTACCTGGCCATCTCCGCCAACAAAGTGAACGTCGCGGGCGACCCGGCCTCCGATGCCTCCAAGGCCCTGCGCAAGGCCATCTGCACCCTGATCTCTCCGTTCCGCGCGTCCGGCATCGCCTCCTACTACGGCGACACCGCGTCGGTCCTCAACTACCCGATCTCCACGTCCTCCTGGGCGTCCCCCAACGAGACCGACCCGGGCTACGCGGAGTGCTACTCCACCGACGCCTCCGGCAACCCGCTCTATACCCAGGGCATGAGCGATGACGAGCGCATCGAGGCCGCCAAGGCCGGCGCGCTCACCTGGTTCGAGGCAGCTGGCTACACCGTCGCCGACGGCATGCTCACCGCTGCCCCCGAGGGCGCCAAGCTCGAGTACCAGTGCAACATCGGCGGTGGCGGCCAGGGCGACCACCCCACCTTCATGATTCTGCAGGAGGCCAAGAACGCCTTCTCCGAGATTGGCATGAACTTCATCGTGAACGACATCGCCAACGCCTCCGACCTCTTTGCCTCCTACCAGTCTGGCGAGGCCGAGATGTGGTGCGCCGCCTGGCAGTCCACGGCCGATCCCGACATGTACCAGCTCTATCACAGCCAGGGCTCCACGAACTACTACTGCATCAACGACGCTGACCTCGACGAGCTCATCGAGGCCGGCCGCCAGACGCTCGAGACCGAGAGCCGCAAGGCCATCTACAAGGAGGCCATGGACATCATCCTCGACTGGGGCGTCGAGCTGCCCGTCTACCAGCGCAGCGAGTGCACCCTCGTTTCCTCTGAGCGCGTGAACATCGACTCCGTCGTCCAGGACCAGACCCCGTACTGGACCTGGAAGGACGAGATCGAGAAGCTCGAGCTCAAGTAGGTCCCTTTCCCGAGTTGAACGCGTTGGGCGCGACGGCAGAGTGCCGTCGCGCCCCGCGCCATCGCTAGGGGCTGGTCCCCTGTTGGATTGAGAGACCTCCTTCCCGTGCTGGAAGACAGAGAGGCTGCGCCTTCCAGCGCAGAAACGGGGTCTCTTCTGCCCGCGAATGGGCGGGCACAAGTGAGAGGAGCGTTTGCGACGTGAGAACCTATATCGTCAAGCGCATCGGAATCTCGGTCATCATCCTGCTGTGCGTGACCTTCATCATCTATGGCCTGATGCGCGCGCTGCCGTCCTCCTACGTGGAGACCATGGCGATGCAGCTCTCTCAGGCGCCGGGCGCCAAGTCCTTCGAGGAGTGGATGGCCCAGCTCAACGCCCAGTATGGCCTCGACCAGCCGGTGCCCATCGGATATGTCACCTGGCTCGGCGACTTCATGACCGGCAATTTCGGTGACTCCTGGAAGTTCAACGTGCCGGTCCTGACCGAGTTCCAGAACACCATCGGCATCTCGTTTGCCATGGGCGGCATCGCCTTCGTGCTCTCCACGGCGATCGCCGTGCCGCTCGGCATCCTCGCCGCCACCCACCAGTACTCCAAGGCCGACTACATCATCTCCGCCGTCGCGCTTGCGGGCATCTCGCTGCCCACCTTCTTCTTCGCGACGCTGCTCAAGCTGATCTTCTCGGTCGGTCTGGGCTGGTTTGACCTCTACGGCCTCATGGGGCGTGACTTCGCCCAGCTCGACGCCGTCGGCCAGGCGCTTGACATGGTGAACCACATGATCATGCCCGTGGTTACGCTCACGGTGATCCAGATCGGCTCGCTCATGCGCTACACGCGCACCAACATGCTCGAGGTGCTCAACGCCGACTACATCCGCACGGCGCGCACCAAGGGCCTGCCCGAGCACAAGGTCATCTACAAGCACGCCTTCCGCAACACGCTCATCCCGCTCGTGACCGTCATCGGCGGTTCGCTCCCGGGCCTGTTCTCCGGCGCGCTCATCACCGAGACGCTCTTCATGATCCCGGGCACGGGCTACACGTCCTACCAGGCCATGACCGGAGGCGACATCCCCTACACGATGTTCTTCCTCACGTTCATCGCCATCATCACGCTGCTCTCCAACCTCCTGACCGACATCCTCTACGCGGTGGTCGACCCCCGCGTTCGCATCTCCTAGGAAGGCGGGTGTAACTCATGAGCGATTCCAAGAACGGCATGCCCGCCGAGAAGAACGACCAGGCGAAAGACGATGCGCAGGAGTACTCCCTCAACGACGACCGTCGCGTGAAGGTGCTCTCCCCGGGCGCCCTTATCGCCAAGCGCTTCTTCCGCAACCGCCTCGCCGTCGTCGGCCTTGTCATCCTCGTCGTGATGTTCGTGTTCTCGTTCATCGGCGGCCTGGTGAGCCCCTACGGCCAGGACCAGACCTTCTCCACGATGACGAAGCTCAACACGCAGTACGCCGGCATCACTGAGACCACCTCGCTGCGCTACACCGCCGCGCCCGACGCGGACTTCGGCGCCCTCGTGCAGTCCAGCGCCAACTCGGCCATCAACTCCGGCGCGACGTCCTTCGAGCGCAGCGGCGTGACCTACACGATCGAGCAGCCCGCATCCGACCTCTATGTGTTCAAGCAGGGCGGCGAGGTCGTGGCCTACGCCTCCACCGAGGTCGTGAGCGTCCCGTCCGGCGCGTCGACGCCCTCCTTTGACTTCCAGATCGCCGCCATCACGGCCGTCTCCAACGCAAACGCCGCCGGCAGCGCCGCCCCCGCCCCCGAGGTGGGCGAGGAGGGCGTCGTCGTGGTCGAGAGCGGCGAGGAGAACGCCGCGGAGGATGCTGCCGAGGCCCAGGCCGCCGGTAACACCTTCGAGGCGGACGGCCAGACCTACTCGTTCGACGAGTCCGGCAACGTCATGGACGCCTCCGGCGCCACCGTCGCCATGGTGAGCCCGTTTGTCATGTCTGCCTCCGACGGCAACACCGTCATTCCCGACGACCTGCGCGAGGCGCTGCTCACCGCCGTCTCCGCCGACGTGAGCGACGTCACGTACACCGACGCCGACGGCGCCGAGCACACCTACACGATCTCCTATGACGCCTACTCCAAGGTCTACAACGTCACCGAGACCACGGAGAACCTGGTCTACGACCGCTATGCCAGCCCCTCCGCGGAGCACTGGCTCGGCACCGACGGCAACGGCATGGACATGCTCACGCGCCTCATGTACGGCGGCCGCGTGTCGCTCATCATCGGCTTCATCGTCGTCTTTATCGCCGCGGGCCTGGGCGTCATCATGGGCGGCATATCCGGCTACTTCGGCGGCTGGGTGGACAACCTCATCATGCGCATCGTCGACGTCTTCTACTGCCTGCCCTCGATGCCGATCATCATCATCCTGGGATCGGCGATGGACGCCATGCGCCTCGACCCGTGGATCCGCATGATCTACCTCATGCTCATCCTCGGCTTCCTGTCCTGGCCCTCCATCGCCCGCCTCGTGCGCGGCCAGATTCTGTCCCTGCGCGAGCAGGAGTTCATGCTCGCCACCGAGGCCACGGGCATCTCGATTCCGCACCGCATCATCCGGCACCTCATCCCCAACGTCATGCCGCAGCTGATCGTCTCCTGCACCATGAGCCTCGGCTCCACGATCATCACCGAGGCCACGCTCTCGTTCCTCGGCCTGGGCGTGAAGTTCCCGTTTGCCTCGTGGGGCAACATCATCTCCGACGTCAACAACGCCTTCGTCATGACCAACTACTGGTTCATCTGGATTCCCGCCGGCATCTGCCTGCTGCTCGCGGTCCTTGGCTTCAACTTCGTGGGCGACGGCCTGCGCGACGCCTTCGACCCCAAGATGAATCGCTAGGGAGGGGCAGCCAATGTTTGGATCCGAGAAGAAGAAGGAGGCGGGCTACCTCTCCGCAAGGGAGTCCCGCCGCATCTCCAAGGAAAACCGCAAGATCACGCAGGAGTACGAGAAGAAGCGCAAGCGCAAGAACGTGGACCCGTCCGAGTACGCCTGCGAGATGCGCAACCCCGGCAACGCGGTCGAGTTCGACGACGTGCACACGTACTTCTTCACCGACACCGGCGTGGTGAAGTCCGTCGACGGCGTCTCCTATGACGTGCCCGTGGGCAAGACCGTGGGCGTGGTGGGCGAGTCCGGCTGCGGCAAGTCCGTCACGTGCCTCTCGCTCATCCAGCTTCTGCAGCGCCCGCAGGGCCAGGTCACGGGCGGCTCCATCCGCCTCAACCTCGGCGACCACGCCATCGACGTGACCAAGGCCCCCGAGGAGGCCATGCAGAAAATCCGCGGCTCCGAGGTCTCCATGATCTACCAGGAGCCCATGACCTCGCTCAACCCGGTCTTCAAGGTGGGCGAGCAGATCGAGGAGGTCATCGCCCTTCACGACGGCAAGGACTGGTCCAAGGAGCAGATCAAGGCCCGTGCGATCGAGATGATCGAGACCGTGGGCATCGCCAACTCCGAGGGCGTCTACGGGATGTACCCGCACGAGCTCTCCGGCGGCATGCGCCAGCGCATCATGATCGCCATCGCGCTCGCCTGCAACCCGCGCATCATCATCGCCGACGAGCCCACCACGGCCCTCGACGTCACCATCCAGGCGCAGATCCTCGACCTGCTCCGCTCGCTCAAGGAGAAGATCAACTCCTCGATCATCCTCGTGACGCACGACCTGGGCGTCGTCGCCGAGATGGCTGACTACGTCGTGGTCATGTACGCCGGCCGCATCGTGGAGCGCGGCACCGCGGAGGAGATCTTCGACCACCCGGCGCACCCCTACACCATCGGCCTCATGGCCTCCAAGCCCGTCGTGGGCAAGAAGGTGGAGCGCCTCTACTCCATCCCGGGCAAGGTCCCCAACCCGGTCAACATGCCGGACTACTGCTACTTCAAGGACCGCTGCGAGCTCTGCGTCAAGGCGTGCTCCGGCGAGTACCCGCACATGGTGCGCCTCTCGCCCACGCACGAGGTGAGCTGCTACCGCTACTACGACAACGCGACGGCCGAGGCGGCCAACGAGACCGCCGCCGTTCTCGACAATCTCATCACCGGCACCGACACCAAGGGGGAGGAGAAGTAGCATGGCTTCCGCGAACACGGCCGTGGACGTCACGTCCACCGACGCCTCCGCCAAGAGCGACGACATCATCCTCGAGGTCAACGACCTCAAGAAGTACTTCCCCATCAAGGGGGGCATGTTCAACCGCGTGCAGGGCTACGTGAAGGCCGTCGACGGCGTCTCCTTCAAGCTGCGCCGCGGCCACACGATGGGCCTTGTGGGCGAGTCCGGCTGCGGCAAGTCCACCACCGGCCGCACCATCCTGCGCCTCGCGGGCGAGAAGACCGGCGGCGACGTGCTCTTCAACGGTCGCGAGGTCTACAGCCTCAACGCCAAGGAGCTCCACGACGCCCGCACCAAGATGCAGATCATCTTCCAGGACCCGTACTCGAGCCTCTCGCCGCGCCTCCCGATCTCCGAGATCGTGGGCGAGGCGGTCCGCGAGCACAACCTCGTGCCCAAGGACGAGCTCGACGACTACATCGACAAGGTGATGGAGGAGTGCGGCCTGCAGCCGTACCACAAGATGCGCTACCCGCACGAGTTCTCCGGCGGCCAGCGCCAGCGCATCTGCATCGCTCGCGCCCTCGCCCTGAACCCCGAGTTCATCGTCTGCGACGAGCCCGTCTCGGCACTCGACGTCTCCATCCAGGCGCAGATCATCAACCTCCTGCACGACCTGCAGGAGGAGCGCGGGCTCACCTACCTCTTCATCAGTCACGACCTCTCCGTCGTCGAGCACATCTCGGACGCCGTGGGCGTCATGTACCTCGGCGGCATGGTCGAGTACGGCTATACGGCCGACATCTTCAAGAACCCGCTGCACCCCTACACCAAGGCGCTCTTCTCGGCCATTCCCATCCCGGACCCCAAGGCCAAGCAGAACCGCATCGTGCTCGAGGGCTCCATCCCCTCGCCGGCGAACCCCCCCAAGGGCTGCAAGTTCCACACGCGCTGCCCGTTTGCCAAGGACTGCTGCCGCGAGGTGGCGCCCGAGCAGAAGGAGCTGGAGCCGGGCCACTTTGTCTCCTGCCACCTCTACGACGAGTAGGGGGCGTCGTGGCAGCAAGGCGCCGCGAGAAGGACGACTTCGAGGACGACGGCCGCGTCATCGCCGACATGTCGGCGGTGGAGCGGCCGTCGCTCTTAGGGCACGTTCCCGAGCGCAGGCGAGACGTCGAGCCCCGGGCGCCCCGTCGCCCCAGGGTCGAGCTCACCACGAAGGAGCGTCTCTGGATGGCGCTCGGCGCCCTCAAGGCGGGCCTCACCATCGGCTGCGTCTACGTGGTGGTGCTCGGCCTCGTCATCGTTGTCCTTCTCGCCCTCTGGTCCTAAGGTGACCTGACAAAGGTGACAGGGCAAACTGTCATGACCCTTTCATGACAGTTTGCCCTGTCACCTTTGTCAGGTCGCCCTTGCCAGAAAGCCTTCGGGGTCGCGTTGGGGCATACTCTAGGCGGCGGGGTCGAGCGAGGAGGTGCGCATGGGAAGGTCTGGAGGTGGCGGTGGCTTCTCCGGCGGTGGTCGCTCGGGTGGCTTCTCGGGCGGGGGCCGAAGCTCGGGTGGCTTCTCGGGCGGCGGCTTTGGCGGTCGCAGCGCGCGGCCCGCGGGCGGCCCGCGGCCAGGAGGCGGGCCCATGCCGCGCCCGCACGTGCACGTGGGCATGCCGTTCTTCGGCGGGTTTGGCGGCTTTCGCCGGCCCGTCGTCGTGACGGGGGGCGGCGCTCCCGCGGGAGGCGGCTGCGGTGGCTGCCTCGGGGGCATCCTGGGGCTCGTCCTCGCCGCGCTGCTCATCGCAGCGCTCATGAGCGGGCTTTCCACCTGCGGGGGAGGCTATCACGGCTCGTACTTCTCCCCCTCGGCGCAGGGGCAGGCATCCGCCACGGTCCGCGAGAAGCTGTCCCCGGACGCGGTCACTCGCACGGACTTCTACACTGACGCGGATGGCGACTGGATTCACAGCGCCGGGCGCCTCACGAAGGGCCTCGAGGAGTTCTATGACCGGACCGGCGTCCAGCCCTACGTCTACATCCTCCCCAACGGCACCACCACCTCCATAGATGAGCTGACGGAGCGCGCGGAGCAGCTCTACGGCGAGCTCTTCCAGGATGAGGGGCACTTCCTCCTCGTCTTCTGCGACGCGGGCGACGGCACCTTCAACTGCGGGTACACGGTCGGCACGGCCGCCTCCGCGATAATGGACTCCGAGGCGCTCGACGTTCTGGCGGACGAGCTCAACTACGCCTACAACAACGCCGGCACCGACGAGGAGGTCTTCTCCGACGCCTTCTCGCGGACGGCGGAGCGCATCATGGCCGCCGCTGAGGAGGAGCAGGAGGGCGAGACCACGATGCTCATCGTGGGCGGCGTCCTCGTGGTCGTGGCGGCGGGGGCGGGAGTCGCCTACGTCCTCAGGCGTCGCCGCGCCAGGGAGGCCGAGGAGAAACAGAGGATGGAGGACATCCTCAACACCCCGCTCGAGAAGTTTGGGGATAAGGACGTCGAGGACCTCGCGGACAAGTACGAGGACAAGGACTAGAAGGGAAACGCCATGGGCATTCTGGACCGCTTCACCACCATCGTGAAGGCCAACCTCAACGAGCTGCTGGACAAGGCCGAGGACCCCGCAAAGATGGTCGACCAGTACCTCGTCGACCTCACGGAGTCGCTCGCCGACGTCAAGCGCGAGACCGCCGGCGTCATGGCCGAGGAGGCCCGCACCAGGCGCGCGGTCGACGCCAACGCCGAGGAGGTCGCCCGCATGGAGGGCCTTGCCAAGAAGGCGCTCAAGGCCGGCAACGAGGACGACGCCCGCGTGTTTCTCGCCAAGAAGCAGAAGCTCGAGACCACCGGCGCCGAGCTTGCGAAGGCGGCCGACGCGGCCAAGGCCAATGCGGACAAGATGCGCCAGATGCACGACAAGCTCGTGAGCGACATCGAGGACCTCAAGGCGCGCCGCGAGACCATCAAGGCCAAGATGGCCGTCGCCAAGACCCAGGAGAAGGTCGCCGGCTACACCTCCGGGTCCGACAGGGCCGAGAGCGCCATCGAGGCCTTCAACCGCATGGAGGAGAAGGCCGACCGCATGCTCGACACCGCGGACGCCATGGCCGAGCTCAGCTCCGAGCCCGCAGACGACGCGGAGAGCCTTGCGGAGAAGTACGCCGGCGCTGTCGACGATGCCGCCGTGGACGACGAGCTCGCCCGCCTCAAGGCCGAGATGGGCCTCTAACCTGACAAAGGTGTCAGGGTCGTTTGTCATAAAACGCGGGGCGAGAAGACCGTTCTTCTCGCCCCGCGCATGCGTTTTTAGAGGGTGCTGGCCGCTACGCCGTGAGCGCCATCTGGCGCGCCCGCTCCTCGAGCACGCTGACGGCCTCGTAGGGCTCCCAGACGTTGGTGACGGACTCGTCCATGGGGCACTGGCCGCTCTTGGCACGGTTGCTGATGTGGGGCACGAGGACGTCATGGCTGATGAAGATGCCCGCGGCGAGAAGGACGGCGCGGCCGGTCCAGGACATGACGGGGGAGAAGACGGCCTCCGGGCCGAGCACGGCGTAGAGCAGCGCCGGGGCCTTGCCCACGACCTTGTCGGCGACGGAGAAGCCCCTGAGGCTGCGGCCATCGGCGATCATCTTGAGGAGCGGCTTCACGCCGCGCTCGCGGCAGACGATGATGTCATCCCTGCGAACGGCCACGAGCGTGGCGTCCTTGTTGGCGATGAGCAACGCGCGAGCGAGGTCGAGATCGGTTGCGTCCATGTCTTCAATCCTCCCAAGTCCGTGGGTGAATTCAGATCAAGCGGGTACTGTACCACAACGGCCGGCCCCCGCAACGCCGTTCACCGAAATCGATACCACCTGACAAAGGTGTCAGGGGAATTTGTCAGGAAACTGACGGTGAGCTGACAGAAAGCTGCATAGAGTTTTAATAATAAACACTGCGAATTTAATTCACATGGTGCATCTCATGTGATGATGGCTCCATCTCAAAGGGGAGGGAGAGCCGCCATGAGGCCGCCGCGGATGGGATCGGAGTCGGGGTACTACCACGTTGTTGCGCGAGGCAACGGCAAGCAGATCATCTTTGAGGGCGATGACGATCGCTCTGTGTTTGTCCGCATGCTCGGCGAAAGCACGGCGGCGGTTGGCATGGGCGTCATTGCCTGGTGCCTCATGGAAAACCATGTCCATCTGATCCTCGAAGACGCGGAGGGCGGGCTGAGCGACGGCATGAGGTCGCTGCTGGCCCGCTATGCGCGCTACTTCAACGAGCGGACCGGGCATGTCGGCCATGTCTTTCAGGAGCGCTTCTACAGCGAGCCGATAGAGAGCGAGGGCTACCTGCTCGCCGCCGTGCGCTACGTGCACCTGAACCCCGAGCGGGCGGGCGTGTGCGCCGCGGGGGAGTACCGATGGAGCAGCTATCGGGAATATCTGGGCACGCCCGGCCTGGCGAGGACGGAGCTGGTGCTTGAGATGGTCCAGGGCCCCAGGGGGTTCATCGAGCTGTGCGCGGATGGCGGCGGCTCGGTCTATGTGCCAGGGCATGTCCGCGGGCTTGACGAGGGCGCGGGGCTCCGCGTTGCGACGGAGGTGCTTGCCGCGGCCGGCCTGGGGGCGCCGGGAGACGTTAAGGGGCTTTCGCGGGCGCGGAGAAACGCGGCAATCAGGCTGCTGAGCGAGAGGGGCTTCTCAATACGAAGGATTGAGCGCCTGACGGGCGTGGGTCGCGGAACCATAGCCTATGTCCTCTCGAGCGGGCGAGAAGAACCTGACAAATGACCCTGTCACCTTTGTCAGGAAACGGGCCGCTGTCCCGGGGGACAGCGGCCCGAAAAAGTGACAAACTACCCTGTCACCTTTGTCAGGTCGGCTACTCGTTGAGCGCGGCGTTGACGGCGACGGCGCAGGCGACGGTCGCACCGACCATGGGGTTGTTGCCCATGCCGATGAGGCCCATCATGTCCACGTGGGCGGGCACCGAGGAGGAGCCGGCGAACTGGGCGCTGGAGTGCATGCGGCCCATGGTGTCGGTCATGCCGTAGGAGGCGGGGCCGGCGGCCATGTTGTCCGGGTGCAGGGTGCGGCCGGTGCCGCCGCCGGAGGCGACGGAGAAGTACTTCTTGCCGGCGAGCACGCGCTCCTTGAAGTAGGTGCCAGCGACGGGGTGCTGGAAGCGCGTCGGGTTGGTGGAGTTGCCGGTGATGGAGATGTCGACGTTCTCGTGCCACATGATGGCCACGCCCTCGCGGACGTCGTCGGCGCCGTAGCAGTTGACCTCGGCGCGCGGGCCGTCGGAGTAGGCGATCTTCTCGACGATGTTGAGCTCGCCGGTGAAGTAGTCGAACTGGGTCTTCACATAGGTGAAGCCGTTGATGCGGGCGATGATTTGGGCGGCATCCTTGCCGAGGCCGTTCAGGATGACGCGCAGCGGCTTCTTGCGGGCCTTGTTGGCGTTGAGCGCGATGCCGATGGCGCCCTCGGCGGCCGCGAAGGACTCGTGGCCGGCCAGGAACGCGAAGCACTCGGTGTCGTCACCGAGAAGCATGGCGCCCAGGTCGCCGTGGCCCTTGCCGACCTTGCGGTCCTCGGCCACGGAGCCGGGGACGCAGAAGGCCTGGAGGCCCTCGCCAATCATGGCGGCGGCCTCAGAGGCGCTCTTGGCGCCCTTCTTGATGGCGATGGCGCAGCCGCAGACGTAGGCCCACTTGGCGTTCTCGAACGCGATGGACTGGACGCCCTCGACGATCTCGCGCGGGTTCACGCCCTTGTCGAGGCAGATCTGCTCGGCTTCCTCGAGGGAGGAGATGCCGTTCTCAGCGAGCACCTTGTTGATCTTGTCGATGCGGCGCTCATAGCCCTCAAACGAAACTGCCATTTGGTTTTCCCTCCCTTTCTACTCGTGAACGGGGAAGACGTTGGCGACCGTGTGGGTCTCCTCGTCCGTCCTGGGGTCGATGTACTTGGCGGCGTTCTCCCACTGGCCGTAGTGGCCCATGGCGCCGGCGATGGCGTCCTCGGGGGTCTTGCCGGCCTTGAGGGCCTCGGTGAACTTGCCGAGGTTCAGGAACTCGAAGGCGATGATCTCGTTCTTGTCGTTGAGCGCCATGCGGGTGACGTAGCCCTGGGCGAGCTCGAGGTAGCGGGCGCCCTTGGCCTTGGTGCCGAACATGGTGCCGACCTGCGTGCGCAGGCCCTTGCCGAGGTCGTCGAGGGAGGCGCCCACGGGCAGGCCGTCCTCGGAGAAGGCGGTCTGGGAGCGGCCGTAGACGATCTGGAGGAAGAGCTCGCGCATGGCGACGTTGATGGCGTCGCAGACGAGGTCGGTGTTCAGGGCCTCGAGGATGGTCTTGCCGGGGAGGATCTCGGAGGCCATGGCGGCGGAGTGGGTCATGCCGGAGCAGCCGAGGGTCTCGACGAGGCACTCCTCGATGACGCCCTCCTTGACGTTAAGGGTGAGCTTGCAGGCACCCTGCTGGGGCGCGCACCAGCCCACGCCGTGCGTGAGGCCGGAGATGTCCTTGATCTCCTTGGCCTGGACCCACTTGCCCTCCTCGGGAATGGGCGCGGGGCCGTGATATGCGCCCTTGGCAACGGGGCACATATTCTCGACTTCTGCGGAATACTGCATGTAGTGCTCCTCTCCATGAATCTCCTGCCGGTGCCATGCCCCGGCGCGAACGAACCGGTCCCCTCAGACCGGCCAGAGCCATGCGGCGGCCCAATGGGCAGCCCGTACCTAAGTTTACGGCAAAACGGCAGGGCGAGAGGAGCGCAGCGTCACGAATCTGCCGCGGGCGGACGTTCTTCTCGCCCCGCGCGCCCTCCCGCCGCGTGCGGGCGCCTAGCGGAAGATCTCCCGGTGCGTGCCCGTGCGCTGGAAGACGGCGAGGTTGCCCTGCACGGCCCATACGAGCAGCCAGTCCCCGGCGTTGCAGACGTGGCACTCGTTGGAGCCCGCCCACTGCCCGGCGAGCCGGTGCATGTTGTGCCTGCGGACGAGCTCCTGCCGCGCGGCGAGGGTGTTGGAGAGGATGAGGTCGATGACCTCCTTCAGCGGCGCCATGCCCGTTCCACTCTTGAGGAGTCGCTTGTAGTCCCGCTGGAACTTGGGAGTGTAGTCGGGTCGCAGCTGAGCCATCTAAGCCTCCAGCGCCGCGAACATCTCGGCCGCAGAGTCGTAGCCCTTGATCTCCCCGCGTGCGTGGGCCGCAAAGATCTCCTCCGTCTCGCGGATGGCCTCGAGGGACTCCTCGTTGGGCTGCTCGCCGTCAAAGGTGATGGGGATGGACCCGGTGCGGACCATGTAGGTCCAGAACGCGCGCGTCACCGACGCGAGGTCCAGGCCGAAGCTCTTGGCGACCTCGGAGGCCCCGGCCTTAAGGTCCTCGTCGACGCGAATGGCATAGCTGGTCATCTGTAGCTCCTTTGTAGTATGGACATCGTTATATGTATAACCAGAATCGCACGATCCTATCCGTTTCCACTTGGTGAGCGCGACGGCGCGAGCGGCGAGGGCGGCGCTATACTTTCCCACCATGGATACCGAGAAGAACATCGGCCCGGGCGCGCGGCATGGGGAGGCCGCGGTGCCCCAGTGGGCCTGGAAGCTCTCCCTCGCCGCCTGCGCCGCCATCTGGGGCGGCTCGTTCGTGGTGATGAAGGACACGCTGGACAGCATCCCGCCCGCGTGGCTCATGGGCATACGCTTTGCCGCGTCGGCCGTCATCGTGGGCGCGCTCTTCTGGCGGCGCCTGCGGGACAACCTCGACGGCAGCCACCTCGCCATGGGCGCGATCTTGGGCCTGGCGTCCGGCGCCGCCTTCGTGGTGCAGAACATCGGCCTCGATGACACCACGCCGGGCAGAAACGCCTTCCTCACGGCCATCTATTGCGTGATGACGCCGTTCATCAACTGGCTGGTCACGCGCCGGCGACCCGACGGGGGCAACGTGCTCGCGGCGGTCCTCGCCATCGTGGGCGTGGGGCTGGTCGCGCTCGGCGACGACCTCTCGCTCATCATGAGCGGCGGCGACTGGATGACGCTCGTGGCGGCGGTGCTCTTCGCCGTGCACATCGTGCTCGTGGCGCGCTTCTCGTCCGCGCACGACGTGATGACGCTCACGGTGGTGCAGCTCGCCGTGAGCGCCGTGGTCGCGCTCGGAACGGCGCTCGCGCTCGAGGCGCCGCCCGCGCCGGCGGTCTTTGCCTCCCCGGACACCTGGTTCTCGCTCGCGTACCTAGTGCTGCTGTCGTCGTGCGTGTGCATGGTGTTCCAGAACCTCGGGCAGGCGCACGTGCCGCCCGCGCAGGCGTCGCTCCTGCTCTCGCTGGAGAGCGTCTTTGCCGTGGTGGCGAGCGTGCTCTTCTACGGCGAGCTCGTGACGCCGCGGATCGCGCTCGGCTTTGGCACGATCTTCGTGGCCGTGCTCGTGAGCGAGCTCGGCGTGAGGCGTCGCGCGCAGGGATGACGCCGGGGCGCAGCGTGCGTTGCGCCTTGCGGGGTTCTGGCAGGAGCGCGAGGAATCGCGTTGCCAAATGCGGGGTCATGGCAGTTTTTGCGCTGCCATGACCCCCTTTTCCACAACAGGGGCGAGAAGAACCGCAGGTCGCGTCCCGTCGCCGCTGCCATAGCCCCCACATCGACAACGTGGATTCGCCGTCGGCTGCCACAACCCCGTTTTTCTCGACGCGCGCCAGGGCTATCCTGTACGCGTCCGCGAGCGACGGGAGGGCCCATGATCCAGGAGTTTGGCGCCGAGCACGCCTACGACAACCACTTCGAGCCGCACGAGCCGGAGGGGGACTCCTACGTCCTGCACTTCCGCGAGGGCGGCTGCCTCACGCGCGTCACCCACGTGGGCGGCACCGACGCCGATGCGGGCGACGCGGGGGAGGAGATAGAGCTCCCGCGCCTGGGCGACTACCCGCGCAGGCCCTCCCACATGACGTATCTCTTCTCGCTTGGCGACGAGCGGTTCTTCCTGGCCCTTGACGAGCGGGTGGCGGCGCCGGCGGGCTTCACGTACGAGTCCGTCAACTGGCTGCGCCGCGCGGAGCCCCAGCACCTGCTCTTTGCCGCGGCGACGGCCTCCCAGCTGGACCGCTGGTATCGCGAGAACCGCTACTGCGGCCGCTGCGGCGCGCCGACGGAGCTCGCGCCAAAAAGCCGGGAGATCGTGTGCCCCGCGTGCGCCCGGATCGTGTACCCCAAGATCTGCCCGGGCGTCATCTGCGCCGTGGTGAGCCGGGGCGCGGAGCCCGCGGACGACCGGATCGTGCTCACGCGCTATGCCGGGCGCACGACCGCGCTCTGGGCGCTCGTCGCGGGATTCACCGAGATAGGCGAGCCGCTCGAGGACACCGTGCGGCGCGAGGTCAGGGAGGAGGTCGGGCTCTCCGTCAAGAACCTGCGCTTCTACAAGAGCCAGCCCTGGAGCTTCACCGATACGCTCATGGCGGGCTTCTGGTGCGAGGTGGACGGCGACGACGCGCTGCGTGTGGACCACTCTGAGCTCAAGGAGGCCCGCTGGTTCAGGCGCGACGAGATTCCGCCGGAGCGCACGGGCGACCGCGCGAGCATGACGGGCGAGATGATCGAGCGCTTCCGCCTCATGGGGCGGGCTGCCTGGGAGTAGGCGCCGCGTCGGCCCGCAGAGGGGCTGCCGAGAAGAACGAAGTGCCGCACCGCGTTCGCTCGCCGAGGGTGTGCGAGCGGCGCGGTGCGGTGCGTGGCATGCCGGAGCAAGGAGGGTGGCTGACCGCTAGCCTCGCTTCTCGTAGTTTCTCTCGCGAATCTCGCCGAGGGTGCGCTCGGCCTGCTCCTCCTCGGGGGTCATGTAGTCGATGATGTCTCCCGGCTTGCAGTTGAGGACCTGGCAGAGGGCTTCGAGCGTGGAGAAGCGCATACCCCTGATGTGGCCGTTCTTGATGTTGGAAAGGTTGACGGTGGAGGTGCCAACTCTCTTGGCAAGCTCCGTCGACGTGATCTTTCTCTCGGCCATGACCCGATCGAGCCTCATGACAATAGGCAACTTTCACCTCCGGAACGGCATTCATTTCGTCTAAGGATATCAAACGAAAGCGTCGGAGTCTTCCTTGAGGGCATCTCCATACCGAACAACCATCGCAAGGCAGATGAGAAAGACAATCATCACGATGACCTTGAGGTCAAGCCCCGATTGAGGGACTATCACGGCGCCAGCGGAAGTGGCAATTGGATCAAACGTAGGCACGAGCTGGTCAATGAGAGTCCTCACCACGAGCAATGCGGCCGCGCCCGACAACCTGAGCGATTGCCTGGAGCTGAAGGGAGACCCTGCCTTTCGGAATCTCCGCAGGAACTCTGCCATGAACAGCACGGCGCCCGCGGTTGAGACATGGGACATCAGGGCTAGTGCTGGAAACAGGCTCCGGGTGGGGGTCGTCGGGTGATGCAATGCCAAAACCGCGGCTAACAGTATAAGGGCGATTAGACAATATATGAAGAGTAGATATAGGAAGACCGCTCCGACTGTTGAGAAAATGCGCGCCAGCCGGTACTCTCTCTTGATTCTTTCAGGCATGTCATTACTCCTAAATGCCAATTACGATTCCATTGATATCAACACAGAAACCATTGCGCCCCTCGATCTCAAACAGCATCCGCATCACCTCCCCTCGGAGAATCGTTGCCGCAGGTGCTCGCCGAGGCGGTCGTAGTACGCGCTCGAGAGCGCGCAGTACGGGTCGCACCCGGTAAGGCTCCCCGTGGACATGAGCGCCCGCGCGCGGCACCCTCCGCCGCACGTCGGGCGCCGGCTGCAGGCGTCACAGCGATCGAAGGCCCTGGCGTCAAGCTCGGCAAACAGGCGCGCGACCTTTCCGCCCAGGATCTTCTCGGCGTCGTCCGCGTAGGCGTTGCCCATGGCCAGCCGGCGGTCGTGCAGCAGGTGACAGGGGTAGGCCGTCCCGTCCGCGGCCACGCTGAGCGTGCGCACGCCCGCCCCGCAGGACCTGCGGACGCCAAGCGCGCCGCCCCCTGGCAGGTCGTCCCCGTAGTCGAACCCCGTGTCGGCGGCGGCTCTCCCCAGCTCGGCGAGGCGGGCATCGCCGATCGCGTAGTCGCCGAGCTCCTCTGAAGGGGCGGTGAGCAGGCTGAACCCAACGCTTGCGTCCAGCCTGCGGGCAACGTCTCGGTAGCTATCCATGTCGTCGAGGTTTCTCCCGTGAATTGTTGGGAGGACCCGGGCCGCAATTCCCGCGGCGCGAATCGTCTCGACCGCGGACGCGAGGCGCTCGAAGCTCTGCCGCCCGCGCAGGTGGGCGACGGAGCCCTGCGAGCACCCGTCGAACGCGACGCCGATGCAGCTCACGGTCCCCGCGAGCGGCTCGACGTTCTTCTCGGTAACGAGGAGTCCGTTGGTAAGGACGATGACCTCCCCGATTCCCGCGGAGCTGGCGGCGCCGGCGATGCCGGGCAGGTCGTCCCGGAGGAAGGGCTCGCCCCCCGAGATGACGAGGCGTGCCACGCCGAGGGAGGCGAGAAGGCCAATCGCCCGGGCCAGGCTCTCGGCCGGCGGGTCGGGCAGGAGGTTCCTGTCGTCGCCCTCCGAGTAGCAGAACCGGCAGCGGAGGTTGCAGCGTTGCGTCACGTGCAGGTATGCGGACCGTACGCGTGCGCGCCCCGGCGCGAGAGGCCCTCCGGGGAGGAGGTATCCCCCGTGCCGCAGGCGCTCCGCGAGCACCGCGCACTCGGCGGGCACCTCGCCAGCGTCCACCTCGCGAACCGCCAGCTCCCTGCAGAGCGCCTCCCCGGCGGCGGTCAGCCCGATGACGCCTCCCGTGCTGAGGTTCCCCACGAGGGGAATACCTCCCAGCGAGAAGAGCTCGGCATGGGCGGCAAGTCGCATGACCCCTCCTCCGTTCGCGCTCTATGTAGCGCTGTATATGATACAGATGCAATATATGGATTTAAGTAGTTTTCTGTTAACGGTATAAAAGCTATGGAAACTTAAATAATCAAGATGAGCAAACAATTAACAAAATGATGTTAAGTCCCACACGGGGAGGAGAAAAGGGGATGCCCCCCTCCCACAAAGAGGGGATAGGGGGGCAGAATACCGGCAGCTGACGGGGCGGCGCGCGCCAGAAAAGTGAGCGCTGGCAGGCTCCGGGGGCGTGTCCCTGAACTATAGCCCTGCGCGAAGGATGAACTTCTCGATCGCCTCGGCCACGCCACCTGCATCGTTGTCGTCTCGGCAAACGTAGTCTGCGGCCGCCTTGGCCTCGTCCGTCGCGTTTGCCACGGCGACGCCGAGCCCCGCGGCGCGAATCATCGATATGTCGTTCGAGCTGTCGCCGATGGCCATCGTCTCCTCGGGAGGGACGCCGAGCATCCGCGCGAGCTCGAGAAGCCCGATGCCCTTGCTGATGCCTGGGGCGTTGAACTCAAGGTAGCGGTTTGACGAGTAGACGACCTCAAGCCCCTCGGTGAGCCCCATCTCCGCGAGCTCGCGCTCGGTCTGGCGAAGGAGGTCCATGTCGAGGCTCATGAAGAGGAGCTTGACGACGCTCTCCCCGGTCTGGGAGAGAAAGCCCAGGTCCTTCTCGTCCGTCTCCACGATGTTCATGCGCCCCTCGATGTAGGCGCGCTCCTCGGGGAGGAAGTTGCGCACGTAGACGTGGTCGAGCGTGTAGAGGTGCATGCAGAAGCCGCTCTGGACGCCGTAGCGGTAGAGCTCCTCGGCGCGCACCGGGTCAAGGCCGCAGCTGGTAAGGGGCCTGAGCTGCGAGTTCTCGGTGATGACGCCGCCGTTGAAGGAGAGGACGTACTCTCCGGGCGCACCGAGCAGCCCCAGCTCCTCGAGCGTCCCGGACACCGAGGCGAAGGGGCGTCCCGTCGCGGGGACGAAGCGCGCCCCGCGCTCGCGGGCGGCGGAGATGGCGGCGCGGACGCGCTCGGGCACGTGATGGCCGGAGTCGAGCAGCGTCTCGTCGAGGTCGGCGGCGATGAGGCGATACATGGGTTCCTCCCTGGCAGGGGTGTCCTGACCCGCTCAGGGTACTCCGTCTGGCGTCAGATGGCGAGCCCCGCCGCGTGTGTTCGCACAACCTTGAGAGAGGGGAGGGGAGCGGCGCGCATGGCGAGAAGAACCCGCCGCCCGTCCGCCGCCGCGCGCCGCCCGCGGAATCAATTGTTTCGGCTCCGAATCCTTCTGGGGGCCGTAGGGTCATCTGTGGCATAGTGCGGCGTATCGCACCCGCTGGGGGTGCGCGACCGTCAAGGGGGTCCGGCAATGGTACGGCATGGGGCTGCTGTCATTCGAGTCACCGAGCGCACGTCCGCGCTCGTGCTTCTCGGCAGCCGGGACCTCCTGCTTGCCAAGGCCAACCTACTCGACCTAACCAGCGCGCGCTAGGGTTAGCACACCCCTGCGCGCGCCCGCCGTGCCGCCGTCGCCCTGAGGGGGACGGGGCACTTTTTGTGCGCCGCCCCGCCGCCCCGCGGCCCTCCCCACGAAGGCATAGGAGAAAGGCACCCACATGACCAGGAAGATTCACATCTTTGACACCACCCTGCGCGACGGCGAGCAGAGCCCCGGCGCCTCCATGAACACCGAGGAGAAGCTCGTCATTGCCCAGCAGCTCATCCGCATGGGCGTGGACGTCATCGAGGCGGGCTTCCCCATCTCCAGCCCGGGCGACTTCCGCTCCGTGCAGGAGATCGGCCGGCTGGCGGGCGACGACTGCGTGGTCTGCGGCCTCACGCGCGCCGTGGAGAAGGACATCGACCGCGCGGCCGAGGCGCTCAAGTGCGCCAAGCGCCCGCGCATCCACACCGGCATCGGCGTCTCGCCCTCCCACCTGCGCGACAAGCTGCGCATCACCGAGGACGAGTGCGTGGAGCGCGCCATCCACTGCGTGGAGTACGCCAAGCGCTACGTCGAGGACGTCGAGTTCTACGCCGAGGACGCGGGCCGCGCCGACCAGGCCTTCCTCGAGCGCGTGATCCAGGCCGTCGTGAAGGCCGGCGCCACCGTCGTGAACATCCCGGACACCACGGGCTACCAGCTGCCCGAGGACTTCGGACAGCGCATCAAGGGCCTCGCGGACAACGTCATCGGCATCGAGGACGTCATCATCTCCGTGCACACGCACAACGACCTGGGCATGGCCACGGCGCTTGCCCTCCAGGGCGTCAAGAACGGCGCCCGCCAGATCGAGTGCACGATCAACGGCCTGGGCGAGCGCGCCGGCAACACCGCGCTCGAGGAGGTCGTCATGGCGATCAAGATGCACGGCGAGGAGCTGGACGCCCACACCGACATCGTGACCCAGGAGCTCACGCGCGCGAGCCACCTCGTCAGCCGCATCACGGGCATGAGCGTCCAGGCCAACAAGGCCATCGTGGGCGCCAACGCCTTCGCGCACTCCTCGGGCATCCACCAGGACGGCGTCCTCAAGGCCCGCAACACCTACGAGATCATCGACCCCGCCGACGTGGGCGCCGCCGGCTCCGAGATCATCCTCTCCGCCCGCTCCGGCCACGCCGCGCTGCGCCACCGCCTGGCCGAGCTCGGCTACACCTTCGCCGACGAGGAGTTCGATGAGGTCTACCAGCGCTTCCTGGAGATCGCGGACCAGAAGAAGGAGGTCTACGACGAGGACCTCGAGTCCATGGTCCAGGAGCGCCAGCGCGACGTCGCGGCCGTCTACACGCTCGACGCGCTGCAGGTCTCCTGCGGCGACCCGCTCATCCCCACGGCCACGGCCACCATCACCGACGAGCTGGGCGTGGCGCACGTGGTCGCCGCCACCGGCGCCGGCCCCGTCGATGCGGCCTACCAGGCCATCGACAAGGTCGTGGCGGTCCACGGCGACCTCGCGGAGTTCTCCGTCAAGGCCATCACCCGCGGCATCGACGCCATCGGCGAGGTCACGGTGCGCATCACGGCCGAGGACGGCAAGGTCTACACCGGCCGCGGCGCGGACAACGACATCATCGTCTCGAGCGCGAAGGCGTACGTGAACGCCATCAACCGCATGATCCAGACGGCGCGCTCGAAGGAAGGGAAGTAGTCGGACGGTCCTGGCGGCGCGAGGTTCTTCTCGCCAGCTCATTGCGCTGCGCGCAAAAGTCGCTGGACGAGAAGAACCTCGCGCCGTCGGGGCCTGCGATATCGTTCCTGCGACGGGATGGTGCTCACGCGCCCCTCGCAGGCCTCTAACCGGAAGGCTCGAGAGTACGTTTGACCTAGGGAGCCCGTCAATTTGACGCCCCGACTAAGGAGGAGAGACATGGCGCGTCCCCAGACCATGGCGGAGAAGATACTCGCGGCGCACGCGGGGCTCGAGGAGGTCGTTCCCGGGCAGCTCGTCGAGTGCGACCTCGACCTCGTCCTCGCCAACGACATCACGGCGCCCATCGCCATCAAGACGGTGCGCGAGATCGGCGCCGGCGTCTTTGACAAGGACAAGATCTGCCTCGTGCCCGACCACTATGCCCCCAACAAGGACATCAAGAGCGCCGAGCAGACCAAGGTCACGCGCGACTTTGCCCACGAGTACCAGATCACGCACTACTACGAGCAGGGCTGCATGGGCATCGAGCACGCGCTTCTGCCCGAGCGCGGCATCGTGGTGCCCGGCGACCTGGTGATCGGCGCGGACTCCCACACCTGCACCTACGGCGGCATCGGCGCCTTCTCCACCGGCGTGGGCTCCACGGACGCCGGCGTGGGCATGGCCACCGGTCGCGCCTGGTTCAAGGTGCCCGAGACCATCCGCATCGAGGTCGAGGGCGAGCTGCCCGCGGGCGCCTCGGCCAAGGACATCATCCTGCACGTCATCGGCAAGATCGGCGTGGACGGCGCGCTCTACTGCGCGATGGAGTTCGCGGGATCCACGATCGAGGCGCTCTCCGTGGAGGGCCGCCTCACCATCGCCAACATGGCCATCGAGGCCGGCGGCAAGGCGGGCCTCTTCGAGGTGGACGACAAGTGCCGCGAGTACGTGAGCCGCCGCTCGCAGCGCCCGATCGTCGAGTACCACCCCGATCCCAACGCCGCCTACAAGCAGGTCATCAAGATCGACGCCGCGGACGTGGTGCCCACTGTGGCCTGGCCGCACCTGCCCTCCAACACGCACCCGGTGGCCGAGAGTCGTGACATCAAGATCGACCAGGTGGTCATTGGCTCCTGCACCAACGGCCGCATCGAGGACATGCGCGCCGCGGCCGACGTCCTCTGCGGGCGCACCGTCGCCGAGGGCGTCCGCTGCATCGTGATTCCCGCGACGCAGGGCGTCTGGCTCGAGTGCGTGCACGAGGGCCTGATGGACATCTTCATCAACGCGCACTGCGTGGTGTCCACGCCCACGTGCGGCCCGTGCCTGGGCGGCTACATGGGCATCCTTGCGGCGGGGGAGCGCTGCGTGTCCACCACCAACCGCAACTTCGTCGGCCGCATGGGCGACCCGACCTCCGAGGTCTACCTGGCGAGTCCCGCCGTCGCGGCCGCCTCGGCTGTCGCGGGCCACATCGCCCTGCCCTCGGACCTGTAGCGTCTCTGGGTGGCCGAGCTTGTCGCCGTGCTCAAACAGCTTCGGCGCAAAGGGCGCGCCTGCAGAACTGTGCGCGGCGACAAGCTCGGCCACCTCGCGCTTCTATTCAGGCGGTGGAGGTTCCGCGATGGCGCGGTCCGCAAGGCAGCTCCTCTTACCGCCTGTTTTGTACTTGCAGCGGCGCTGGAGCGGTGGCGTCTGCCTCCGGCGCAGTTCTTCGCAACGCGAAGCTGTTTGAGCACGGAGGCAGACGCCACCGCTCGGGCACCTTACAGAAAGGAACGACCATGCAGTTCAAGGGAACTGTCTTTAGGTACGGACGAGACATCGACACCGACGTCATTATTCCGGCGCGCTACCTCAACACGTCGGATCCCGCGGAGCTTGCCGCGCACTGCCTCGAGGACCTCGACCCCACGTTCGTCGGCCGCGTGAAGCCCGGCGACATCGTCGTGGCCGAGGAGAACTTCGGCTGCGGCTCCAGCCGCGAGCACGCCCCCGTGGCCATCAAGGCGGCCGGCGTGTCCTGCGTCATCGCCAAGAGCTTCGCGCGCATCTTCTACCGCAACTCCATCAACATGGGCCTGCCCATCCTCGAGTGCCCGGAGGCCGTGGACGCCATCTCTGACGGCGACGTGGTCTCCGTGGACGCGGACACCGGCACCATCACCGACGAGACCACGGGCGCCGTCTTCCATGCGCAGCCGTTCCCGCCGTTCATTCAGGAGATCATCAACGACGGCGGGCTCGTCGCGCGCACCAAGCGCGTGATGGCCGAGAAGGGCGGTAACTAGTCATGGCAAGCGCGACCTACCACGTCTGCACCCTGCCGGGTGACGGCATCGGGCCCGAGATCATCGCCGAGGGCAAGAAGGTCCTCGCGGCGCTGGGCAAGAAGCACGACGTCGAGTTTATCTGCGAGGACCACCTGATCGGCGGCGCGGCGATCGACGCCACCGAGGCCGCGGGCGGGCCCGTCTCGGCGCTGCCGCCCGAGACGCTCGAGGCGGCGCGCGCCGCCGACGCCGTCCTTCTCGCCGCGGTGGGCGGCCCCAAGTGGACCGACACGCGCGTGGGGGCCGTGCGGCCGGAGCAGGGGCTTCTCGCCATCCGCAAGGAGCTGGGCCTCTACCTCAACCTGCGTCCGGTGCGCATGTTCGACGCGCTGATCGACGCCTCCACGCTCAAGCGCGAGGTGCTCACGGGCGTTGACCTGATCATCGTGCGCGAGCTCACGGGCGGCCTCTACTTTGGCGGCCACGAGCGCATGATGGGCGTCGAGGGCGCCGGCGTTGGCGGCGGGCGCGGCGAGTACGCGCGCGACATCCTGGAGTACTCCGAGTACGAGGTCGACCGCGTGGTGCGCTGGGCCTTCGACGCGGCGCGCCGCCGCCGGGGCGTGGTGCACTCCGTGGACAAGGCCAACGTGCTCGACACCTCCCGCATGTGGCGCGAGGTGGCCCACAACATCGCGGCCGAGTACCCCGATGTCACGCTCGAGGACATGTACGTGGACAACGCCGCGATGCAGCTCATCGCCAACCCGGCGCAGTTCGACGTGCTCGTGACCGAGAACACCTTCGGCGACATCCTCTCCGACGAGGCCTCCATGCTCACGGGCTCGCTCGGCATGCTCGCCTCTGCGAGCCTGGGCGACGGCACGGCCCTCTACGAGCCGAGCCACGGCTCCGCGCCGGACATCGCCGGTCAGGGCATCGCCAACCCGATCGCGCAGATTCTCTCCGTGGAGCTCATGCTGCGCTACAGCTTTGGCATGGACGACGCCGCCGACGAGCTGGCTGCCGCGGTCACGCGTGTGCTCGACGAGGGCTGGCGTACCGGGGACATCGCCGACGAGAACACGCCCGAGGACAAGGTGCTCGGCACCGCAGCGATGGGTGACAAGATCGTGGAGGCCCTGGGCTAGAAGCTCAGGGTTGGCGGGAGGCCGAGAAGGTCCGGCTCTCAGACAGCTTGCCGCGAAGGGCGCGGCAAGAACTCGCGGCGGACCTTCTCGGCCTCTCGCCGTTGCGGCTATCCGGCTGGGCTGCCGTTGGGAGGGGTCCATTCCGATAGCCTTTGGTGCCCTATTGAGTAAAAATGCTCAGCGCAATGAGTATTTTTACTCAATAGGGCATCTAGCTTGAGATCCATTCCGGTTCTGTTGAGACGCGCATAAGCACGTCCTGTCGTTTCGGCGGCGGCTGAGCGCGCAATCACCGGGATGGTGCGAAAACGGTCGAGGGTTTTGCGCAATCACCGGGATGGTGCGAAGCGCATCTGCGGGTTTCGCAGGCAGCGAGTCAACAAAAGCCCAGATGGCGATTTGCCCGTGTGACTCCAGAGCGGCTTTGGATGCCAAAAACGCTTCGCACCATCCCGGTGATTGCGCAGCGCACCGAGCTGCCTTCGCACCATCCCGGTGATTGCGCGGAGTCCTATGTCAGATTTTGCCAGGCGGTGGTGCTAGACCGTGATCTCCACCTGGCTGCCCTCGGGACCGAGGATGCAGGACTCGTAGTAGCCGTCGCCCGTGGTGCGCGGTCCGCTCACGACCTCATATCCCGCTGCGGCGAGCTCGGCGGTGAGGCGGTCGACCTCGGACTCGGAGCCTACCGAGAAGGCGAGGTGCGCCCAGCCGGTGCGCGCGAGGTCCTTGCTCGCATCCGTCATTCCCGGCTTGGTCATGACCTCGAGGCGCGCCCCGTCGTCGAGGGTGAGGAAGTAGGAGCGAAAGCCCGTTCTCGGGTTGTGATATCCGTTGCCGGCGACGGCGCCGAAGAAGCGGACGAAGAAGTCCCGCGTCCCCTCGAGGTCGTTGACGTAGAGCGCGACGTGCTCGATTCTCATGGGCCCCTCCAATCCCGGGCGTCCTTCGTTGCGAGTATCCTAGCAGAGGAAAACCGCGGCGAAGGGACCCCCATGACCTATGACTTTACGACCATCCTCGACCGTGCCGGGCATGACGCGCTCGCGCTCGACGCCATCGGCGCTCCGGGCTCGGGATATCCCGCGCCTGACGAGGGCTTCGACCCCATCCCCATGTGGGTCGCGGACATGAACTTCCCCGTGGCGCCCTCTATCACGCGTGCCATCGAGGAGCGGCTCCAGTACTCAACCTTTGGCTACTTCCGTCCGAGCGATGCCTACTACCAGGCCATCATCGACTGGCACCGCGACCGCAAGGGCATGGGCGACCTCGAGCCGCGCCACATCGGCTACGAGAACGGGGTGCTCGGCGGCGTGGTCTCGGCGCTCACGGCCTTTGCGGCGCCGGGGGATCCGGTACTCGTGCACAGCCCCACCTACGTGGGCTTCACGCACGCGCTCGAGGACAACGGCTTCAAGATCGTGCACTCGCCGCTCGTTCGGGACGCGGACGGCGTCTGGCGCATGGACTTCGAGGACATGGAGCGCCGCCTTGCCGAGGGGCACATCCACGTGGCCATCTTCTGCTCGCCGCACAACCCCTGCGGGCGCGTGTGGGAGCGCTGGGAGGTCGAGCGGGCGATGGAGCTCTTCCGTGCCCACGACTGCGTGGTCGTCTCCGACGAGATCTGGTCGGACATCGTGCGCCCGGGGTACACCCACGTCCCCACGCAGTCCGTCTCCGACGACGCGCGCGAGCGCACGATTGCGCTCTACGCTCCGAGCAAGACCTTCAACCTCGCGGGGCTCATCGGCAGCTATCACGTCATCTACAGCGACTACCTGCGCGACCGCGTTGAGTCCAAGGGCGCCAAGCCCCACTACAACTCGATGAACGTGCTCTCTCAGCATGCGCTCATCGGCGCCTATGGCCCCGAGGGCCGCGCGTGGGCCGACGAGCTCAACCAGGTGATCGCCGGCAACGTGGACTGGGCGTGCGACTTCATCGAGCATAGCCTCCCCGGCGTTGACGTCTTCCGGCCGCAGGGCACCTACATGCTCTTCCTCGACTGCACGCGATGGTGCGAGAAGAGCGGGCGGGACATCGACGAGCTCCTGCGCGCCGGCTGGCGCGTGGGCGTCTACTGGCAGGACGGGCGTGCCTTCAACGGCCCCTGCCACATCCGCATGAACCTGGCACTGCCGCTCTCCCGCGTGCAGGAGGCCTTCGGGCGCCTGGAGTGTCACGTCTTCTCCGCTTAGGCGTGCCCAGCCAAGAGGGCTGACCTCTAGAGATTGGCGGTATCCCAAACATGGGTGGATGGGTGGGCAGGTGGGCGAGTGACTGCTTTCGAACAGACGGGGCCCTTCTGGATGCCCTATCCGGTCGGAAGCTGTCACTCACCAACTCAACTAACTCGCCTATCTGCTCGCTTGCCCGCGCGTGGACTTGTCGCCGCGTTCTGCATCCAGCCCTCGTGCCGGCAAGCTTTTGGTAAGGCGCGTCAGCATTTCGTATCGAGAGCGTCAGCATCCGCGCGGGGACCGGCCGGCCCCCGCGCGGACTTTCGTAAGGCTTGGTCAGTGGTCGGTAAGGCTCCCCCGAGCGCGCGGAATCGACGGCCGGGCGATTCGTACCATCTCCCCCGGAGTCCGCGATGCGGACAGGACAACACGTGAAGGGGCGCGTGCCCCGAAGGGAGAGTCATCGCGATGAGCCTCAACAAGACCCCGATGTCCCGTCGTTCGTTCCTCGGCGCCCTGGGCGTCACCGCCCTTGGCCTCGGTCTCGGCCTCACCGGCTGCGGCGGCACCGACGCCGGCAAGGGCGGCGCCGCCACGAGCACCGATGACGCTGCCGGCGCCGACGCCGCCTCGCTCGACAAGATCACCATGGTGTGGCTGCCCAACGAGTCCGCCGCCGAGTTCGACGCGGGCCGCGAGGAGTTTGGCCGCGTCCTCTCCGAGTACGCGGGCGTCGAGGTGGAGCTCATGACCACCACCGACTACAACGTCGCCATCGAGGCCATCGCCTCCGGCAAGGCCCAGATGGCCAACCTCGGCGCCGAGGGCTACATCCAGGCCCAGGAGAAGAACCCCAACGTCCACTCCCTCTTCACCACGGCCGACACCGAGGGCACCCTCGACGGCGCCAAGTACTACAGCCGCATCGCCGTGCCCGCCGACCAGCTGTCCGAGTACGAGGACTCCTCCTCCGCCACCGGCTACTCCATCAAGAACATCAAGGGCAAGCGCATGAGCTTCGTCACGCAGACCTCCACCTCCGGCTTCAAGGTGCCCTGCAACGCCATCATGGCCGAGTTCCCTGACGAGGTGACCTCCACCGACGAGCTTGCCCAGCCCGGCTTCTTCAGCCAGGTCCTCTTTGGCAACTCCCACCCGGGCTCCTGCGTGAACCTGCTCCAGGGCGACGCCGACGTGGCCGCCTTCGATGACATCGACGTCGACATGTACCTCGCCGTCCCCGAGGGCGAGCGCGACGCCGTGAACCAGCCCGGCGCCGTCTACGGCGTGGCCGAGGGCGCGGCCCAGCCCTTCGACCGCGTCCAGGGCAAGGAGTTCGGCATCATCCAGTCCACCCCCGTCCTCAACGGCCCCATCGTCTACAACGCCGACGTGCTGCCCGAGGACCTCAAGGACAAGATCCTCGCGGGCATGACCTCCGCCGACGTCGCCAACAACGAGCAGCTCTTCGCCCCCGAGGACGCCGAGGGCACCGGCGCCATCTGGAGCAAGGGCGACACCGCCGGCTTCATCGCGGTCGACGATGAGTGGTACGACCCCATCCGCGAGCTCGCCTAGACCACCCTGCTGCCCGGCACCCTTCCCGCCGGGCCCCTCCAGGCGGCGTCCGGCGCTTGGCGTCGGGCGCCGCGCCCGCACGAAAAAGGAAAGGAGCGTCATGGACACCACCCAGCTGCTTGCCGTGACCGGTCTTGGCAAGGCGTATCAGACGCGCCGCGGCGACGAGGGGCAGCGCGCGCTCACGGACGTCGACTTCACGGCGGAGCCCGGCGAGCTCATCACCGTCATCGGGCCCTCCGGCGCCGGCAAGTCCACGTTTCTGCGCTGCATCAACCGCCTCATCGAGCCCACCGACGGCACCGTCGTCTTCTGCGGCCAGGACATCACGCACCTCTCGCGGGGGCAGCTCCGCCCGGTGCATCGTCAGATAGCGATGATCTTCCAGAACTACAACCTGGTCTATCGTCTCACCGCGATTCAGAACGTGCTGCACGGTCGCCTGGGGTACAAAAACGTGCTCGCGGGAAGCCTCGGCCTCTATACGGAGGAGGAGAAGATCCACGCCTTCGAGCTCCTCGACGAGGTGGGCCTGGGAGAGTTTGCGTATCGTCGCGCCGACCAGCTCTCCGGCGGGCAGAAGCAGCGCGTCGGCATCGCGCGCGCCCTCATGCAGGACCCCAAGATCATGCTCTGCGACGAGCCGATCGCGAGCCTCGACCCCAAGAGCTCGCGCATGGTCATGGAGCAGCTGCGCCGGCTTTCCCGCTCCCGCGGCATCACCTGCATCGTGAACCTCCACCAGGTTGACTTTGCCCTTGAGTTCTCCGACCGCATCGTGGGGCTGCGCGCCGGCGAGAAGGTCTTCGACGGCTCCCCGGCGGAGTGCACCCCCGACGTCATCCGCGGCATCTACGAGGGGGACGCCGAGGCCATGGTCGACGTGACGGTCGGGGCCGAGAAGGACGGGCGGGTCGTCGCCCCCGCCGCGCCCGCGATGGGGGAGGCCCGATGAGCGCGGGTGTCGCGGCCGCCTCGCGCCCCTCGGTCGACCTCGCGTGGTTCCGGCGCAAGCAGCTGCGCGCGATCGCGATCGTCGTCGCGGCCGTGCTGGTGTTCCAGGGCTGCTCGATGATCTGCAACTTCAGCCTCGCCTACGCCATCACCTCGATTCCGGCCGCCTTCGTCTGGATGCTCCAGAACTTCATCCCCACGGCCGAGTCGTTCCAGTACTTCTCGATCATCATCGAGCAGACCGTCTCGACGGCGCTCGACAGCGTGGCGGCGACGATGGTCGCGGCCGTTGCGGGCATCGTGCTCTCGGTGCTCGGATCCTCCTCGGTCGGCGTGGAGTGCGCTCCGGTGCGCGCCGTCATCCGGGCGATCGCGAGCGTCTTTCGCAACATCCCGATGATCGCGTGGGCGCTTCTGCTCCTCCTCTCGTTCAAGCAGAACGAGTTCACCGGGTTTCTCGCCCTGTTCCTCACCACCTTCGGGCAGCTGACGCGCTTCTTCCTGGACACCTTCGACGAGATTCCGGGCGGCCCCATCGAGGCGCTGCGCGCGACGGGCGCCTCGTACTGGCAGGTCGTGTTCCAGGCGGGCATCCCGCTCGCGGTGGCGGACCTCATGAGCTGGATGCTCTACATGGTGGAGACCAACATCCGCTCGGCCACGCTCATCGGACTTCTCACGGGCACGGGCATCGGCTTTGTCTTCAACCTGTACTACACGTCGTTTCGCTATGACACCGCGGGCCTCGTGATCATCGTGACGATCGTCTTCGTCCTCGTGATCGAGGCCGTGTCCAACAAGGCGAGGAGGTCGATGATCTGATGGAGAGCGTGCGCCTCACCGAGGGCGCGGCGGCGACCGTCGAGCGCGACGTGCGCGGCAAGATCCGCCTCACCTCGTCCTCCAACCGCAACGCGTCCGTGCAGCTGACCCTGGCCGTGCTTGCCGCGCTCACCGTGGTGACGTTCCTGCGCATGGGATACGGCACCGTGGACCTCGCGCAGGCCACCCGCCAGGCCCTCTCGGACTTCTGGGCCATGATGGCCCAGCCCGCCCTCGACCCGCCCTACGGCGCCGGCCACTTCACGTGGGAGACGGTGCTCGAGAGCGCCGTCATCACGCTGGCCATCACGGCCATCACCACGGTCATCTCGGGCATCGTGTCGTTCTTCCTGGCGCTCGCCGCCTCGGAGAACCTCTCGAGCCCCGCGGTCTCCAACGCGGTCAAGGCCGTCGTGGCGATCATCCGCTCCATTCCCACGATCCTCTGGGTCCTCGTCTTCACCGTGGCCATCGGCCTGGGCTCCGAGGCGGCGGTGCTCGGCATCTCGTTCCACTCGATCGCCTATCTCACCAAGAGCTACTCCGAGTCGTTCGAGGAGATTGACGCGGGCGTGATCGAGGCCCTGCGCGCCTCGGGCGCGAGCTTCTGGCAGGTGGTCTTCCAGGCGATCGTGCCGGCCACCATCACCAAGATCATCTCCTGGACGTTCATCCGCCTGGAGATCAACTTCACCAACGCGGTGGCCGTGGGCGCCTTCGCCGGCGCGGGCGGGATCGGCTTTCAGCTCTACCAGGCGGGCAGCCGCTACTACAACCTCCACGAGGTGGGCGTGATCGTCTACGTGTGCCTCATCGCGGCCTTCGTGCTCGAGTTCGTCTCGGTGCGCCTGCGCCGCCGCTACATCCTCAACGACTAGCAGGAAAAAGGGGACGGGTTATTTCCTGCAGCTTAATTGGGACAGGCCTGTCCCGCGCCCGCACCCCCGGCCGAGGCCTGCCCCAAAACCTCTGAAAGAAAAAAACACGTCCCCAATTTGCAGAAAGGAACGCATGATTTCAAGACGGAGAAGGACCGAGGCGCTCGTGGAGAGCGACCCCTCGGTGGCACGCGGGCTCGCGGAGCTCGTGGAGCGCGCGTCCGAGGTCCGCGAGGTCGTCCCCGCGCGACAGGGCCTCGTCATGTGCCAGGTTCGCGAGACGGCGAGAAACTCGCGGTTCTACCTCGGCGAGGCGCTCATGACCGAGTGCCGCGTGAGGATCGGCGACGTGGAGGGGCTCGGCGCCGTCCTCGGCGGGGACGCCGCCCTCGCGCACGACCTCGCGGTGGTGGACGCCGCGCTCTCGGGCGCGGACCTGTGCGCCGACGTGGTCGCGGAGCTCGAGCGCGGCATCCTCGCCGCGGAGCGCCGGGTTGCCGACGGGCGTGCCCGCGCCGCGGCCCGCACGTGCGTCTCGCGCGTGAGCTTCGACGAGATGGGCGGCCAGGACATGAGCGTGCAGGCGGTGGTCAAATGACGCGCGACGACGTCTTCGAGCGCGACTCGGTCCTCGATCGGCGCGCCTTTGCCCTCCAGGCGGCCTTCCGCGCCCTGCTTGACGCGACGGCGCGCCCCGGGGAGGCCGTGGAGCTTCCGCGGGCGGACGGGCCGTGCGCGGCCGACGCCGCCGAGGCGGGGCTCTACCCCTCGACGGTCGAGGTGGCCGACGTCCTGCTCGACGCCGCCACCACGTTCGCGGTCGCGGGGTGCGCGGGCGAGGGCGCCCTGCCGGCCCGCGTGACCTCTCGGCGCACCCACGCGCTTCTCGCCCCGCTCGACGAGGCCCCCTACGTGCTGCTGCCCGAGGCCGTCCGCGCCGACGGGGCCGCGCGCGCCATCGCGGCGCTCACGCCCGGCACCCTGCTCGACCCGCACCTCGGGGCGACCTGCCTGGTGGAGTGCTCCGCCCTCGTGGGCACGGGGCGCGACCGCGCGCGCGTGGGGTCCGTCTCGGGGGACGTCCCCACGAGCCGCTGGCGCCTCACGGGCCCGGGCATCAAGGAGAGCGCGGTCGTGGAGTGCGACCGGGCGGACGTCCTTCTTGCCCGCGCCGGCCGCGCGGACGAGTTTCCCTGCGGGATCGACCTCGTGCTCGTCAGTCGGGCGGGGCACGTGGTCGCCATCCCGCGCACGACGCGGATAGAGGAGGTGGCCTGATGGGATACGTTGCCGTGAGCGGCGGCGAGCAGGCGATCGCCGCCTCGCTCGACCTGCTTGAGGAGCGACGCCTCGAGGGCGGGGCCGTGTCCTGCGCGCTCATTCGCGACGCGCTGCCCGAGCTCGTCGAGCAGGTGCAGTCCGAGGGGTCGCTCTGGGCCCCCGACGAGGCGGCCGTGGCCGTCAAGCAGGCGCGCGGATCGGTTGAGGAGGCCGTCTTCCTCATGCGCGCGTGGCGCTCCACGCTCGAGCGGCTCTACGTCTCGCGCGTGATCGACACCTCGAAGATGCGCGTCGACCGCAGGATCTCCGCCGCGTTCAAGGACGTCGCGGGCGGCCAGGTGCTCGGCGCCACGCGTGACTACTCGCACCGCCTCATCGACTTCGACCTTGCAGACGAGACGCCCGCCGACGTGCGCGAGCGCCTTCGCCAGATCGGCGAGAACCTCGCCGACGAGGCGGACCCCTCCCGCGCGGCCGACGACGCCGAGACGCTCGCGCACATGCCGCGCGTCCTGGACTACCTCCGCTCGCTCGACATGGTGCGCTCCTGGCCGGTCGACGACGCCGAGCCAATCGACGTCACCAAGACGCCCCTCTCCTTCCCCGCGCCGAGAAGCGCGGTCCTCCAGGCGCTCTCCCGCGGCCTCACGCAGGCGGTGGTGGCCATCGGCTACGCGGCCATCCGCGGCTTTGGCCTCTCGCACCCCACGGTGGGGGAGCTCCGCCGCGGCGACCTCGCGGTGACCATCGACGCCCCGGGGGGCGCTGGCGAGAAGGACGACGCCTACTACCTGGGCTCCATTCCCGCCACGGAGGTGGAGAGCCTCATCGTCTGCGACGAGGTGGACGAGCGCGGCCAGCACCGCTCCGCGCTCGACGTGGGCTATGGCCTGGTGATGGGCGCAGACGAGTCCAAGGCCATCGCCATGAGCGTGCTCGACCACAGCCTGCGCGCGGACGACGTGCGCTTTCCCACCCAGGACCAGGAGTTCGTCCTCTACCACATCGACGGCGTGGAGGCCACCGGCTTCATCAGCCACCTCAAGCTGCCCCACTACGTCACCTTCCAGAGCAAGCTCGACTCGGCGATCCGCTCCATGGCCGAGAAGGGGGGCGAGTCCGATGCGTAGGAACTACAACTTCGCCTTCCTCGACGAGGGCTCCAAGCGCGAGATTCGCCGGGCGGCGCTCAAGGCCGTGGCCATCCCGGGCTACCAGGTGCCCTTTGCCAGCCGCGAGATGCCCATCGGACGCGGCTGGGGCACGGGCGGCCTGCAGCTCACGCTCTCCTGCATCGGACCCGACGACGTGCTTAAGGTCATCGACCAGGGCTCTGACGCGAGCGTGAACGCGGTCTCCATCCGCCGCCTCGTGCGCGAGACCACGGGCGTGGCAACCACCACGCACACGGGGGAGGCCACGCTCATCCAGAGCCGCCACCGCATCCCCGAGCGCCCGCTCACCCGCGACCAGCTGCTCGTGCTGCAGGTTCCCACCCCGGAGCCGCTGCGCACCTACGAGCCGCGCGAGACCGTCACGCGCCGCCTCCACGCCGAGGCCGAGTACACGGGCGCCTATCTCGAGCTCTTCGAGCAGGTGGTGCGCTACGGCACCACCACGACGGGCGCGGACCACCCCGTGATGGTGAACGGGCGCTACGTCATGGCGCCGAGCCCCATCCCGCGCTACGACAACGCCAAGCTCAACGACTCCGAGAACCTCACGCTGCTCGGCGCCGGCCGCGAGAAGAAGATCTACGCCGTGCCGCCGCACACCCGCGTGGAGTCGCTCGCCTTTGACGACCACCCGTTCGTGACCGAGGACTTCGAGGGGGCGCGCTGCTGCGTCTGCGGCGCCACGGGCGTCTACCTCACCCAGACCGTGGACCCTGCGACGGGCGAGCCCGCCTGGCAGTGCTCCGACACCGACTTCTGCGCCCAGCGCGCCGCCGCGCGCGCCGCGGCCGAGAGGGGAGGCGATGCCTGATGGCCGAGAAGAACGGCGAAGGCGAGAAGAGCGTTCTTCTCCCCGCCACCGCGCGCCATGAGTTCGTCGACGAGGCGCCGGTCCTGGCCGTGCGCCACCTGTCCCGCCGCTTTGGCCCGGGCTGCGCGCACTGCCTCGCCCCGGGGGCCGAGCTCGAGCGCAACATCTGCCCGGTCTGCGGGACCGTGCACGCCGTGCGCGACGTCTCGCTCGAGGTGCATCCCGGCGAGATCCTGGGCATCGTGGGCGAGTCCGGCTCCGGCAAGTCCACGCTCATGCAGTGCCTCTACTTCGACCAGGACCCGACCGAGGGCGACATGCGCGTCGCCCCCTATGACGGCGGCGCCGCCAACTGCTTCGAGATCTCCCGCCAGCAGAAGCGCTTCATCCGCGACCGCATCTTCGGCATGGTCTACCAGAATCCCTACCTGGGCCTGCGCATGTCCTTCTCGGCGCTCTCCAACATCGCCGAGAAGCAGATAGCGGCCGGCTGCCGCAGCGTCGAGCGCATGGTCGCGCGCGGCGAGGAGCTGCTCGAGCGCGTGCGGATCCCGCTGCGGCGCGCCCAGGACGCCCCGCGCGACTTCTCGGGCGGCATGCAGCAGCGCGTGCAGATCGCCAAGGCGCTCTCCAACGAGCCGCCGGTGCTTTTCCTGGACGAGGTCACCACGGGCCTTGACCTCTCGGTCCAGGCGCGCGTGCTCGACCTGATCTTGTCGCTCCGGCGCGACCTCGGCGTCTCGATGGTCGTGGTGAGCCACGACCTGGGCGTCATCCGCCTGCTCGCGGACCGCACGATCGTGATGCTCGACGGTCGGGTCATCGAGAGCGGCCTCACCGACCAGATCATGCAGGACCCGCAGCACGCCTACACCCAGGAGCTCGTCTACTCGCTGTTGTAACGGTGGGCCCGCCTCCCCGGCGCCCGCCCTGCCCCGCCCTCGTCGGGGCGATCTGGGGTGCCTGGGAGGCCCGGCCCTGAGCCCGTGGGGCTAGCAGAATTGGAGGATCTCTTGTACGTCATCAGGAACGGCATCATCGTCCAGCCCGACCGGCTGCTCTTTGGCTACGAGCTCGTGGTGCGCGGCGACCGCATCGACGCCATTCAGCGCCAGGGCGCGCTCGACGCCGAGGCGGAGGGCTTCGGGGTCATCGACGCGCATGGCGGCTACGTCGTGCCCGGCCTCGTGGACATCCACTCGGACTACATCGAGACGGTCATCTCGCCGCGCCCGACCGTCCTCATGGACTTCCCCACGGCGCTCTTCGAGGCGGAGCGCGAGCTGCTCGCCCATGGCGTGACCACGATGTTCCACTCGCTCTCGGCATACGGCAACGACAAGATGGACGTCAAGCCGGTGCGCCAGTGGGACAACACGGAGCGGCTCATGGCGCTCGTGGCCGCCGCCAAGGCGACCGAGGGCAGAAACGCCCACCTCATCCGCCACCGCCTGCACCTGCGGCTTGAGATCGACAACATCGGCCTCGTGGACGCCATCGAGCGCCACCTGCGCGCCGGGGAGATCGACGAGCTCTCCTTCATGGACCACACGCCCGGGCAGGGGCAGTACCGCGACCTTGAGGTCTGGCGCCGCTCCTTCAGGGGGCGCACGCTCAGCGAGCGGGAGGCCGCCGAGCTCGCGGCCGAGTTCCAGGCCACGCCCAAGCTCGCCTTCGAGCAGCTCCGCCACCTGGCCGGAGTCGCGCGCGAGCACGGGATCGCCCTCGCGAGCCATGACGACGACTCGGTGGAAAAGCTCGACCTCATGCGCGAGCTCGGCTGCACGATCTCCGAGTTCCCCATCTCCCAGGAGGTGGCCGCGGCGGCCTGCGAGCGGGGGATGTACACCGTTATGGGCACGCCCAACATCCTGCTGGGCAAGAGCCACTCGGGCAACCTCTCGGCGCGCGACGCCGTGCGCGCCGGCGTGGCGAGCTGCCTGTGCTCGGACTACTACCCCACGGCGATGCTCCAGAGCGTCTTCGTCCTGCACCACGACTTCAAGCTGCCGCTCGAGCGGGCCTTCGCCATGCTGACGATCAACCCGGCGCGCGCCGTGGGGATTGACGGCGAGCTCGGCAGCCTCGAGGAGGGCAAGAAGGCGGACGTCCTGGTGGTGCGCGAGGTCGAGGAGGGTCAGCGCTCCTACCCGGTCATCACGGCGACGCTCGTGGACGGTCGCGTGGTCTCCCGCATGTGGTACCCGGCGCTGCCGAGCGTGTCGGCGCGCTTTGCCGTGGACGCCGCGACGCTCGCCGAGACGCTCGACGACGAGGGGGTGCGCGCATGACGCCGATGCTCGAGATCCACGGCCTCTCCAAGGGCTTCACGCTCCATGCCGCCAGCCGCCGGGTGCGCGGCTGCGAGGGCGTCTCGCTCGTCGTCGAGCCCGGGGAGTTCGTGGGCATCACGGGGCGCTCGGGCTCCGGGAAGTCGACGATTCTCAAGTGCCTGTACCGCACCAACCTCCCCGAGGCGGGCTCGATCCTGTACGACTCCGAGGCCTTCGGCCTGGTGGACCTCGCCACGATCGACGAGCGCCGCATGATCTACCTGCGCAACTACGAGATCGGCTACGTCTCCCAGTTCCTCGACGTGGTGCCGCGCACCACGGCGCGCCAGATCGTGGCGGCAAGCGCCGCGGAGGCCTTCGCCGACGAGCGGGACGTGGAGTCGGAGACCGAGCGCATGCTCGAGCACTTCGACTTCCCCCGCCCGCTCTGGGACCTCTACCCCAACACGTTCTCGGGCGGCGAGAAGCTCAGGCTCAACATCGCCCGCGCCATGGTGCGCCGCCCGCGCCTGCTCCTGCTTGACGAGCCCACGGCAAGCCTTGACAACGCGAGCAAGGTCAAGGTGCGCGACCTCATCGAGCAGCTCAAGGCCGGGGGCACCACGATGCTCGGCATCTTCCACGACCTCGAGTTCATGGAGGGCGTCTGCGACCGGGAGTACAACATGCAGGCGGGGGGATTCGTATGCCCGTAGGCGAGAAGGACGGCGTCGTGGTGAGGCGGGCAACGGCCGAGGACGCGTCGGCGCTCTGCGCGCTCGTGAGCGACATGGAGGGCGCGGAGCTCGACCCGGAGGCCTTCTCCCGTCGCCTTGCGGCGCAGCTCGAGGACGGGCGCCACGCGTGCCTCGTCTGCGAAGAGGGCGATGAGGTCCTGGGGATGCTCAACCTGCGCATCGAGGACCAGCTGCACCATGCCCGTCCGGCGGCCGAGGTCATGGAGCTCGTCGTCGCGTCGGGACGGCGGGGCGAGGGGCTGGGGGCGCAGCTGTTCGAGGCCGCTCGCCGGCTTGCCGTCGAGCGCGATTGCGAGGTTCTTGAGGTGACCTCCAAGCTTCACCGCGCGGAGGCGCACCGGTTCTACGAGAGGATGGGCATGCGGCGGACGCACGTGCGCCTGAGCATGTCCCCGGACGAAGGGGGCCTTCGATGATGATGGCGGCGGCACGCGGCAGGTCGGCTCACCGTGACGTGGTGGGGTCGTATGACCTGCACGCGCACTCGGCCTTCTCGGACGGGTCAAAGGGCGTGGCGGAGCTCGTGCGCGAGGCGTGGGAGGCCGGGCTCGCGGGCCTTGCCGTGACCGACCACGACAGCCTCTCGCAGCTCTCCGAGGTGCGAGAGACCGCGCGGGCGTTCGGCCTGCCCGTCCTCGCCGGCGTCGAGGTCTCGGCGTGGAACCCGGGGACGGGACGCAAGGTGCACGTGCTGGGCTACGGGCTGGAGGCCACGGAGGACGGCTCGGGCCCGCTCGAGCGCATCGTCGCCGAGACGCTCGCCGCCCGGACCGCCAACTCGCTCTGGCAGGCGTGGGCGATCGCCCGCTCCGGCTGGCGTGAGCTCGACCTCGGCCGCGTCGCGCGCGTGGCGGGGAGAAGCACGGCCGTCTACAAGCAGCACGTCATGGAGGCTCTCTGCGGGCAGGCGTACACCGACCGCGACTATCAGGCCCTCTACCGCAGCCTCTTCAAGGGCGGCGGCGTCGCCGCGCGCGACATCGCGTACCCGGCGGCCACCGACGTCGTGCGCGCCATCCGGGAGCAGGGCGGCGTGGCGGTGCTCGCGCACCCCGGGCAGATGGACTCGTGGTCCGCCGTGGCGGAGCTCGTGGGCGAGGGGCTGCAGGGCATCGAGGCCTTCCATCCGGACCATGACGAGAAGGACGAGGAGCGTGCGCTCGGCGTGGCGGGGGAGTTCGGCCTCTTCGTCACCGGCGGCTCGGACTTCCATGGGCGCTACGGCGCGCCGGCGTGCCTGGGCGAGCGCTTCGTCACGCCCGAGGAGGCGGGCGAGCGCGTGGCCGAGCTCTTCTCCGCCGAGGCGGGGCTTCGGTAGCGTCCTTCTGAGGGGTCGCGGCGTGTGGGGGTCGCCTCCACACGCCGCGACTCCGCGTCTACGCCTTCACGCGGTCCGTGCCCTCGGGATCCTCGATCTTCTCGCCCACGCGCTCGAGCTCGCGGCGGACGGCGCTCTGCATGAACTCGGACTTGGTGATGCCGAGGCGCTTGATCGCTCGGTCCACCGCCGCGATGTGGGGGCCGGGGATGTCAAAGGTCCACATGGCCCGGTCCTCCAGGTAGAGGCGCGGCGGCCCGTACTCGATGGGGCCGTCAAAGTGGATGGGGTTGCCGTCGTCATCGATCCACGAGCCGTCCTCGAAGGGTCGGGCCATGCGGTCAAAGTCCTCGCTCGTCAGCCCGGTCAGCTCGTAAATCTCCTCGTCCGTCAGCGACATGTCCTACTTCTCCCTCCAAAGTGCTCGCAGCTCTTTGAGCATCTTATCGCTCGGCGGCGTTATGGCGTGATAGACGAGCCAGGTTGAGGGTCCGATGCGCTGGGCGACCATCTCGAGGAGACGCCCCCTTCCGTCTTGCCCTATTGCGACTTGGCGAACCGTTCCGTCGTCAGTTCGAGGTCTGGAGAGAAAGGCGTTCTTCCAGGCGCTGCAGACATCCTCGGCCAGAATCTCGGGATGACGCTCGTGGACGCGGTCGTGTACCCCGACGTGCTCTACTGGCCATGCGCTCATCTCAGATTGTATCAATCTGAGATGAGTTGCCGTGTGCCGCTTTCCCCCTCTGCGCATCGTTGCCTCCCTACGCGATGGCCCCCGTCGCAAAGGCCTCGTCGACCTCCCCCTGGAAGCGCGGCGTGACGCGGTTCTCGTCGTCGGAGACGCCGGAGGTATAGAGGAGCAGGTCACTTGCCGTGGAGACGAGCGGGCGCACGGCAAGCTCGGCCGCCTGGCGGGCGATGAGCGGCACCGCCCAGGGATGCGGCCTGGGCGAGAGGTGCAGCGTGATGCCGCTCGTCACGATGCCGCCCCCGAAGGGCACGAGCGTGAGGAGCATGAGCGAGGGGATGTGGTGCACGTGGGAGTCGGCCGGGTCCTGCGAGGCCCCCACCACGAAGAGGCGGTCCTGGTTCATGTAGATGGCGCGGTCAGCGTCCGCGTCCACGACGGTGAACATGTCGCGCAGCGCGTGGCGCCAGGGCCGCGTCACCTCGAGCTGTCGCTCGCTGAGCCCGAAGGGGTTCTCCCGCACGAAGTCGTCAACGAGCGCACGATGCTTCCAGAGCTCCTCGGATACCCGCCCGCCGTTCTCGTAGAGCATGCACGGGTCTCCGGGCCGAGCCCTGAGCCTCTTGGGGCTGACGACGTGCAGCCGGCTGTTGGCGTAGACGAGAAGCGCGTTCATCGTGGAGTAGAAGAGCCTCGAGTCGTCCTCGTCCATGTGGGAGTAGGGGGCGCGTGCCTCGAGGAGGACGTCTCCTACGGTCTGCTGCCTGCGCATGGGAACCTCCTTCGGTCGGGTGCGAAGGAGCCTACCAACTTTGGCGGGAAAGTTGTCTTCCCGCCTGCTGACGCGTTGCTGCAGGGCGAGGTCACAGGTCTCGTCCGGCCGTCAGGGCGAGGGGAGAAGTTCGTGGGCGGTCGCGCTAGCGCGGCAAGCGGGCGCTATTTCGCAGCCTGTCGTCGATGAGGCGCCAGGCCTCGTCGTTTTTGTCACAAAACGTCTCCGGATCGGCGGCAAAGCTCGGGGGCATGGGGCCACGATAGGGAACAAACCCCAGCTTGCGGTACATGCCGCAGGCAACCCAGCTCTCCGTCTGCGTGGTGAGGTAGAGGGGCGGCTCACCCGAGGGGACAAGCTCGTCGTAGAGGGCGATCGTCCGGAGCATCAGCGCGCGGGCGAGGCCGCGGCGCTGATGGGCGGGGTCCACCCCGACCCAGTGCACACGCAGGCGTGGCTCGCCGAAGTGGTCGCCGCGCCAGAGCGAGCTCGTCCCGGCGAGGGCGCCAGACGCATCGACCGCGAGGATCATCTGGCGCCCGAGGGCGGCGGGGTCGGACTCGTAGGTGCGCTCGAAGTACGCGAGCCCCTCCTCGTACGTGGGCAGCTGGCCGAGAAGGACGTGCAGCCGCGCCCACGGCTCGCGGAAGCGCGGCTCCCAGGCGGCGAGGCGATAGCCCTCGGGCAGCGCGACGTCACCCACGGGCTCGTGCGCGCCGAGCGTCATCAGCACGGGGATGTGGGGCATGCTCGTGTCAAGCACGGTCATGGGGCCTCCTCTCGACCACCCATCATACGACGGGAACCTATGGGAATACGACGGGCACCTACAGGAGCGTCCCACCGCGCCGGACGAAGAGCCGGCGGGCGAGAAGGAGCGCGGCCGCGTAGAGCGCGACGACCACCCCGAGCAGGACGAAGTACGTCGGGGGCAGCGGGGCGAGGTCGAGCGCGGTCCCGAGCGGGGTGAACGGCAGCGCCGTGACGAGCGCGACCCCGACGGCTCCGAGCGCGGTGAGCCGCGTCGCCGCGCGGCTCTCCACGAACGGCACGCGCTGCGTGCGGACGAGGTGGACGGCAAGCGTCTGCGTCCACATGCTCTCGACGAGCCAGCCGGCCTGGAACGTTGCCACGAAGAGGGCCCTGCCCGCCCCGTCGAGCTCCGCCCACGGGGCGCCGGTGACGCCGGGGCACACCACGAAGAAGAGGGCCGCGAAGGTGATGAGGTCGAAGAGGGAGCTCACGGGGCCCATCGCGACCATGAAGCGCCGCACGGAGACCTCGTCCCAGCGTCGCGGCGCGCGAACCAGCTCGTCGTCCACCCCGTCCCAGGGCAGTGCCGTGCAGGTGACGTCATAGACGAGGTTGAGCAGGAGCAGCTGCACCGCGCTCATGGGGAGGAAGGGCAGCAGCGTGGCGGCGGCGAGCACGGAGAAGATGTTGCCGAAGTTGGAGCTCACGGTCATCTTCACGTACTTCGTCATGTTGGCGAGCGTGCGCCGCCCGCAGACGATTCCGCGCTCGAGGACCATGAGGTCCTTCTCCAGGAGGATGAGGTCCGCGGCCTCGCGCGCCACGTCCACGGCGGAGTCCACCGAGATCCCGCAGTCGGACGCCCCCATGGCGGCCGCGTCGTTCACGCCGTCCCCCATGAAGCCCACGACGTGGCCGTCACCCCTGAGCGCCGCCACCACGCGCGCCTTCTGGGAGGGGGAGAGCTTGGCAAAGACCGAGGCCTGACGCGCGCGGCGGGAAAGCTCGGCGTCGTCGAGGCCCTCGAGCTCCGCGCCCTCGATGACCGAGTCGGCGGGGATGCCGATGGAGCGGCACACGTGGGCGGCGACGCGCGCGGAGTCCCCGGTGAGCACCTTGGTCTCGACGCCGTGCGCCCTGAGCGCCTCCACCGCGTCGGCCGCGCCCGCCTTGGGCGGGTCGAGAAACGCGAGGCACCCCACGAGCGTCATATCGCGCTCGTCGGCGGTCGTGAGCCGCTCGACCCCGGCGGGCTCGCGGCGCAGCGCCACCCCGAGCACGCGCATGCCCCGCTCGGCGAGCTCGGTCGCCCGTTCCGCGACGCCCGCGGCAATCTCGCGGGTGAGCGGGACCTCCTCGCCGTCGACCTCGGCATGCGAGCAGATGCTGAGCATCTCCTCCAGCGCCCCCTTGCAGATCATGAGCGTCGAGCCCGACCCGTCGCCCACCACGACGCTGAGCCTCCTGCGCTCGAAGTCAAAGGGCAGCTCATCGACGAGGTCGTAGCGGTCGCAGAGCTCCTCGACGGTCGGGTCGACCTCGAGCGCACGGCGCAGGATGGCCGAGTCCACGAGGTTCTTCATTCCGGTCCCGAAGAAGCTGTTCACGAACGCCGCGCGCAGCACCTCCGCGTCCTCGCGGCCGAGCACGTCGAGGTGGAGCTCGAGGGCAACGCGGTCCTCGGTGAGCGTCCCGGTCTTGTCGCAGCAGAGCACGTCGATCGCGCCGAGGTCAGAGATGGCGTCGAGCCGCTTCACGATGACCCTGTCGCGCGACAGGTCGACCGCGCCCTTGCCCAGGCAGCACGTCACGATCACGGGGAGCATCTCCGGCGTGAGGCCCACGGCGACGGAGAGCGAGAAGAGCAGGGCGTCGAGCCAGTTGCCCTTGGTGAGGCCCGACACGAGCACGACCGTCGGGACCATGACGAGCATGAGGGCCACGAGCAGGCGGCTCGTCCGGGCGACCCCCTCTTCGGACGCCGTCGCGCGGCACCCCCCGCCCGAGGGGAGCCCGGAGGCGGTCTCGCCGAGGAGCGTGGCCGCGCCCGTGGCGACCACGACCCCCACGGCGCTGCCCGAGATTACGCTGCTGCCCATGAACACGAGGTCGTCGAGGTCGGTCACGGCAGCACCCTCGGGCGCGGCCGCTCCGAGCTCGCGGCGCTTCTCGACGCTCTCGGACTCCCCCGTGAGCGCGGACTGGCTCACGAAGAGGTCACGCGAGGAGATGAGCCGCAGGTCGGCCGGGACGAGGTCTCCGGAGGAGAGGTGGACGACGTCGCCCACCACGACCTCGTTGACCGGCACCTCGACGCGCCCCACGTCGGCACGGCGGACGTCGCAGGTGGTCTCGACCATCTTGGAGAGCGCCGCGGCCGCGTTGTCGCTGCGCTCCCCCTGGACGAAGCGGAGCGCCCCGGAGACGAGCACCATCACCGCGATGATCGCGGGCGTGGTGAGGTCGCGGGCGCCGGGGCGGGCGAAGACCCAGTCCGTGAGCACGGAGACTGCGGCGATGAGCACGAGGATGCCCACGAAGGGGTCCGCGAACGCGGCGAGCGCTCGTCGCGCGAGCGAGGGCCGCTCCGCGCGCGCGAGGCGGTTCTCGCCCCAGAAGGCGCGCATGGATGTGACCTCTTCCTCGGAGAGGCCTTCCTCGTGGGCCCCCAGCTCGTCGAGGAGCTGGGACGGCGAGATCTCGGCCGCGTGCCGCAGCCAGTCGACCCCCGCCGGGGACGCGGTCGCGGCGGGGCGAGAGGGGCGCGCGAGGGCGCGCGCGAGGAGGGTGGCCAGCAGCATGGCTCACCTCGCAATCCCGGGACATGAGACGGGCCGCGCTCCGGCGGCCCGAGGGAGTGCTCTGTGAGCGTGCGCTATGCGCGGCGGCGCCCGTCGTCCCGACCGGCAGGCGTCTCTCCCATGGGCTGTTGCGTCGTACGTCTATGGCCGCAACTGTCACACATGGAAACCACCTCCCTCGGGTCGGGGCGCGTGCCCGCTCTGCTGCGGCCAGTATGCCGCATGCCGGTCGCCCGGGCAACCGGCTTCACAGCCCGGGCACATCCCCCATGCCCATGCCGACCGCGCCGCTACTCCATCGCGTGCGTCGAGAAGACCGGGTCATCGTGCCACCACACGACCTCGTCCCCAGGCGCCTCGAGCGTGGCGGGCACGTCGATGAGCCGCTGGTTGGACGAGCCGCGGAAGCGGAGCGTAATGTCGTGCTTATCCTGTACGAAGGGCCCGTCCACGAGCACGTCGAGCGTGTCGAGCAGGCGGTCGGTCACCTCGCCCAGGTTCCACGCGCCGCCCGGCGCCAGCTGCTCCCAGGTGTGGCCGGAGAAGAGCCAGATGCTCTTGGTGTCACCGAAGCGCTCGCGCACCGCCTCGAGAAAGCCTACGAGCCCGACCTGGTTCTCCGGCTCCATGGGCTCGCCGCCGAGGATGGTGAGGCCGTCAATATAGGGCGTGTCAAGCGAGCTCATGATTTTCTCGGCGACCTCGTTGGTGAACGGCTCGCCGGCGTCGAAGTCCCACGCCTCCTCGTTGAAGCAGTTGGGGCAGTGCAGGCGGCAGCCTGAGACGAAGAGCGTCGTTCGCACCCCCACGCCGTTGGCGATGTCACAGTACTTGATGTTGGCGTAGTTCATTCTCGCTCCCATTGACGAGGACGTTGACAAAGGGCCGCCCGGCCGGCGCCCGTCGCGCCATCCTCTGGTTGATGAGGCCGTGGAGATAGACCGTATCACTCTCTCGGCCGTATCGGTAGACGAGGTCGAGCAGGTTGATTGCGCGCGCGAACATCCGACTCAAGCCGGTCTGCGCTTGAGGCGCGCCGACAGGCAGGCCCGCTCTTGGGGAGCCGCTCAATCACCGAGAAGAACCGTGAGGGCCGCAGATGAGGCACGCCCGCGTGCCGCACAGAAAGACTCGCGGCGGACCCTGGGAAAAGGTCCGCCGCGAGTTCTGCAGCCGCGCGTAGCGCGGCGAAGCTGTCTGAGCGCCGGACCTTTTCCCAGGGTCCGCGGAAGTCCTACAGGTGCAGCACGCGGTCCTTGATCTCCTCGGTGCGGCCCTGGTTCCAGAACTGGGTGCCGATGTAGCCGCACGTCCTTCTCGCCACGTTCATCTTGGACTGGTCGCGGTTGTGGCAGTGCGGGCACTCCCAGACGAGCTTGCCGTCGTCCTCCACGATCTGGATCTCGCCGTCGTAGCCGCACACCTGGCAGTAGTCGCTCTTGGTGTTGAGCTCGGCGTACATGATGTGGTCGTAGATGTACTGCATGACCGAGATCACGGCCTCGAGGTTGTCCTGCATGTCCGGGACCTCCACGTAGGAGATGGCGCCGCCGGGGGAGAGGCGCTGGAACTCGGACTCAAAGCGTAGCTTGGTGAAGGCGTCGATCGGCTCGGTCACGTGGACGTGGTAGCTGTTGGTGATGTAGCCCTTGTCCGTGATGCCCGGGATGATGCCAAAGCGGCGCTGCAGGCACTTGGCGAACTTGTACGTGGTGGACTCGATCGGCGTGCCGTAGAGCGAGTAGTCGATGTTCTCGGCGGCCTTCCACTCGGCGCACTTGTCGTTCATGTGCTGCATGACGGCGAGCGCGAACGGCGTGGCCTCGCGGTCCGTGTGGCTGTGGCCGGTCATGGCCTTGACGCACTCGTAGAGGCCGGCGTAGCCGAGGCTGATGGTGGAGTAGCCGCCGTAGAGGAGCTTGTCGATCGTCTCGCCCTTCTTGAGGCGCGCGAGGGCGCCGTACTGCCAGAGGATCGGCGCGGCGTCAGAGGTGGTGCCGAGCAGGCGCTCGTGACGGCAGCGCAGGCCGCGGTGGCAGAGCTCCAGGCGCTCGTCGAAGATCCTCCAGAACTCGTCCATGTTGCCCTTGGCCGAGAGCGCCACGTCCACGAGGTTGATCGTCACGACGCCCTGGTTGAAGCGGCCGTAGTACTTGGGCTTGCCCGGCTCGTAGTTGCCGGCGTTGGCCACGTTGTCGTAGCCGTTGCCCGAGCGGTCCGGCGTGAGGAAGGAGCGGCAGCCCATGCAGGTGTAGCAGTCGCCGTTGCCCTCGGTCTCGCCCGCCGACAGCTTGTACTCCTTCATCTTCTTCTCGGAGATGTAGTCCGGCACCATGCGCTTGGCCGTGCACTTGGCCGCGAGCTTGGTGAGGTAGAAGTACGGGGTGCCCTCGCGGACGTTGTCCTCCTCGAGCACGTAGATGAGCTTGGGGAAGGCGGGGGTGATCCAGACGCCCTCCTCGTTCTTGACGCCCTGGTAGCGCTGGCGCAGCATCTCCTCGATGCAGAGGGCCAGGTCGGCCTTCTCCTGCTCGTTCTTGGCCTCGTTGAGGTACATGAAGACCGTGATGAACGGCGCCTGGCCGTTGGTGGTCATGAGGGTGACGACCTGGTACTGGATGGTCTGCACGCCGCGGGCGACCTCCTCGCGCAGGCGCCCCTCCACGATCTCGGAGACCTTCTCCTCGCCCGGGTCCACGCCGATGGCGGCCATCTCGGCCTCCACCTGGCGGCGGATCTTCTTGCGCGAGACGTCGACGAAGGGCGCCAGGTGCGTGAGCGAGATGGACTGGCCGCCGTACTGGCAGGAGGCCACCTGGGCGATGATCTGCGTGGCGATGTTGCAGGCGGTGGAGAAGCTGTGCGGGCGCTCGATGAGCGTGCCGGAGATCACCGTGCCGTTCTGCAGCATGTCCTCGAGGTTGATGAGGTCGCAGTTGTGCATGTGCTGCGCGAAGTAGTCGGAGTCGTGGAAGTGGATGATGCCCTCGTTGTGGGCCTCCACGATGTCGGCGGGGAGCAGCTCGCGCATGGTGAGGTCCTTGGAGACCTCGCCGGCCATGTAGTCACGCTGGACGGAGACGACCGTGGGGTTCTTGTTGGAGTTCTCCTGCTTGACCTCCTCGTTGTTGCACTCGATGAGCGCGAGGATCTTGTCGTCGGTCGTGTTCTTGTGGCGCTTCTGGTTCTGCACGTAGCGGTAGATGATGTACTTGCGGGCCACCTCGAAGTGGTGCAGGCCCATGAGCTGGTCCTCGACGAGATCCTGGACCTCCTCGACGGTCACGGTGTGGCCGGCCTCCATGCACTCGTCGGTGACGTTGAGGGAGGCGAACTTGATCTCGCGCTCAGTGAGGCGCTCGCCCTCGGGCACCTCGCCGTTGGCGGCACGGATGGCGCTCTCGATCTTTGAGATATCGAAGGTGACCTCCGAGCCGTTGCGCTTGATGATCTTCATGGCCGTTCCTCTCGCTTCTTCGTAAGGGCGCGCCCTGCTCGGCGCGCATGTCTGCAATCTGAGCACGGTCTACTATGGCACAACTGGTGGTGGTTGGACATTAACAAAAACACAAGATATTGTTGATAACCAGTCGAAATGCTGTCGATAAGCCGTATCCGCGCAGGTAGGAAAAACGCGTCGGGAAAAAGCATTGGCTCAAATTGACATTGATGTTTCTGTGAGCGGGGCGGCGAGCGGCGCATGCCGGCCAAGGGGTAAAGTCTTCTGACAAAGGTGACAGGGTCGTTTGTCAGGTTTCGTCGGGCCGGCGCTCGGCGGCGACGCCTGGCGGCCACCTGACAAACGACCCTGTCACCTTTGTCAGGACGGCACGAGAGGGGGCCACATGAATTTCTCCAGGCGACTTGACCTGTTTGGCGACGAGGTGTTCGCGGCGCTCAACGCGCGGCGGCGCGCGCTCGAGGCGGAGGGCCGGCGCGTGTACGATCTCTCCGTGGGCACCCCCGACTTCGAGCCCCCGGCCCACGTGGTCGAGGCGCTGCGCGAGAGCGCGGCGGACCCCGCCAACTGGAAGTACTCGCTTCACGACAAGGACGAGCTGCTCGCCGCCGCCTGCTCCTACTACGAGAGCCGCTTCGGCGTGGGCGGCGTGACGCCCGACATGGTCATGAGCTGCCGCGGCACGCAGGAGGGCCTGGGCTACGTCTGCGCCGCGCTCGCCGACCCGGGCGAGGTGGGCCTCGTGCCCGACCCGTGCTACCCCGTCTTCCAGAATGCCACGCTGCTCGCCGGCGCCCGCCCCGCCTACTACCCGCTCACCGCCGAGCACGACTTCCTGCCGTGCCTCGCCGAGATCCCGGCGGAGGTCGCCGACGCCGCCAAGTACCTGATCCTCTCGCTTCCCGCCAACCCCGTGGGCTCGGTGGGCACGCCGGAGGTCTACGAGGAGGCGATCGCCTTCGCCCGCGCGCACGACCTCATCGTGATTCACGACAACGCGTACTCCGACATCGTCTTCGACGGCGAGCCAGGCGGCTCGTTCCTCTCGTACCCCGGCGCGGCCGAGGTGGGCGTGGAGTTTCTCTCGCTCTCCAAGTCCTTCAACGTGACGGGTGCGCGCCTGTCCTTCCTCGTGGGCCGCCCCGACGTGGTGGCCGCCGCGCGCAAGCTCCGCGGCCAGGTGGACTTTGGCATGTTCTACCCCGAGCAGGACGCCGCCATCGCGGCGCTCACGGGCCCGCGCGACTCCGTCGAGCGTCAGCGCCTGCTCTACCAGGAGCGCCGCGACGCCCTCTGCGACGGTCTCGAGGCCATCGGCTGGGAGCGCCCCAACGCGCACGGCTCGATGTTCGTGTGGGCGCGCATCCCGGGCGGCAGGACCGACTCCGTGGCCTTTGCGCTCGAGCTCATGGAGTGCTCTGGCGTGATCGTGACACCGGGCGCGAGCTTTGGCCCCTCGGGCGAGGGCTACGTTCGCATGGCGCTCGTGATGCCGCCCGACGAGCTCCGCGAGGCTGTGGCCGCCATCGCCGCGGCGGGGCTGTGACGCGCGTGGGCGAGAAGGGCCCGGGCCCCGTGCCCGCCGCGCCCGGCTCCTGGGCCACGCCGGCGCCGATTCGCGCCGCCTTCTTCGACGTGGACGGCACGATGCTCAGCCTCTCGCGGGACGCCGAGCCCGCCTCCACGCGCGAGGCGATCCGTCGGCTCGCGGAGGCCGGCGTCATGCCGATCCTGGCCACGGGGCGCACGCACTACCTGCTCGACAAGGTCGACCTCGCCGACTTCAGGGCGTTCGTGACCTTCAACGGGCAGCTCGTCGAGGTGGGCGGGCGCACGGTGCACTCCAACCCGCTCGACCCGCGCGACGTGGCGACGGCGGTGCGCCAGACGCAGGCCGGCCTCTACAACTGCCTCTTCATGGAGCGCGGCCGCATGTACGCGCACGCCGAGGACGACCGCCTGCGGGAGATGACCGAGCTCACGCACAACCACTACGAGGCGGGCGACGTCGAGCAGGCGCTCAGGAACGACGTCTACCAGCTGAACCTCTTCGTCGGCCCCGGCGAGGAGCGCGTCCTTCTCGACCAGGCGCGCCACTGCAAGGCCACGCGCTGGTCGGACGTCTTTGCGGATATCATGCCGGACTCCGGCGGCAAGGACGCGGGCGTGAGGATCGTGATGGAGGAGCTGGGGCTCGCGCCCGAGGAGTGCGTGGCCTTTGGCGACGGCGGCAACGACGTGGACATGTTCCGCGTCGTGGGGACGTCCGTGGCCATGGGCAACGGCAACCCCGAGGCCAGGGCCGCGGCGACGTACGTGACCGACCACGTGGACGCGGACGGCATCTGGAACGCCTGCGTCCGCCTGGGCCTCATCTGAGGAGGGGCGCGTTCTGCAAATTGGGGACAGTCCCCAATTCACATAAATGTTTTCTGCAAATTGGGGACTGTCCCCAATTTGCAGAGGGGAGGGTGCGATGAACGGGATGGAGTTCAGGGACCTCGTGGCGGCGTCGCGGACCTACCGGCGCTTCAGCGACCGGCGGGTGGGGCGGATGGTGCTCGAGGGGCTCGTCGACGCGGCGCGGCTCGCCCCGTGCGGCAACAACATGCAGGTGCTGCGCTTCCGCGTGGTGGGGGAGCGCGAGGCCTGCGACGCGGTCTTCGGCCACCTGCGCTGGGCGGCGCTCTACCGGGACTGGGACGGGCCCGCCCCGGGGGAGCGTCCGCACGGCTACGTGGTCGTCTGCCTGCCCACCCAGCTCGCGGACAACCCCGTCCGCCTCATCGACGTCGGCATCGCCGCCCAGACGATGGCGCTCGCCGCCTGTGCGCGGGGCCTTGGCTGCTGCATGATCCGCAGCTTCGACGCGGGCCTCGCCGAGGAGCTCTCCCTGCCGGACGGCCTCGTGCCCGCCCTCGTGCTCGCGGTGGGCGGCCGCGGCGAGCACGTCTCGCTCGAGGGGCCCGACACCGAGCACGGCCTCTCCTACTGGCGCGAGCCCGACGGCACCCACTGCGTACCCAAGCTGCGGCTGGAGGACCTGCTCGTCTAGAGGACCGTGCCGCCAGGGTCGCATAACCCGACAAATTCGGCGAGATTCAGCCAAGAATGTCGGGTTATGCGACCTGGGCCCCGCTACTTGGCTCCGTCCAGGCGCTCCTGGATGATGGGCCAGAGCGCGATGGGCCCCAGCACGAGCAGGGTGGCGAGCGTGGCGAGAAGGACGTAGAGCTGCTGGACCATCATGGACCCCTTTCCCCGGCTTGTTGGGACCATTGTCCGGCGCCGGCCGACGGGGCGCCATCGCGCAAGGTCGCTCGCGCCTTACGCTTTCGCAAGGTTGGGGCGGGGCTGATGAGGGGGCTGCCCCTCCCGGCACCCCTGCCTAGGCGAAGGCGCGATGGAGGCGCGAGCGGCCCTCGGCGTTGGTGAAGGCGATGATCTTGTCGCCCGCGGCGAAGCGGGTGTCCCCCTTGGGGACGATGATGTCGCCCTCGCGGTCGATGGCCACGAGGATGGTCTGGCCGGGCAGCTCGACGTCGCGCAGCGCCTCGCCCACGACGCGCGAGCCGGGCCGCACCTCCACGCGCACGACGGCGTGGCCGTCCTTGCCAAGGCGCAGAATCGTGAAGACGTCTCTCAGGTCGAGCCCCTCCTGCACGGAGCGCGCGAGGATGTCCGCCTGGTTGATGCCCACATCGACGCCCATGGACTCGTTGAACATCCAGGCGTTGGCCGGGTCGTTCACGCGCGCCACCACGCGGCTCACGTTGTACTCCATCTTGGCGAGGGTGGAGACCACGAGGTTGACCTCGTCGGAGCCCGTCGCCGCCACCACGACGTCCGCGTGGAGGATGCCGGCGCGCTCGAGGGTGAGCGGGTCGGCGCCGTTACCGAGGATGACGTCGTGCTCGCCGAACTGGTCGCGCAGGCGGGGCACGAGCCCCTTGCGGGACTCGATGACGCGGATGCGGTAGCCGTCCTCGGTGAGCAGCGCCGCGAGATGGGTGCCGGTCTTCCCGCCGCCAACGATGATGATGTCCATGGCCCCTCCTTACGCGCTCGTGCCGAGCATGTAGCGGAACTTCGCCGAGGCGCTCGACGCCACGGCCGCGTAGATGACGTCCCCGTGCTCCAGGACGGTCCCCAGGGTGGGGATGAAGGTCTCGTTGTTGCGCGAGACCGCCACGACCTCGACCTCGCCGATGGCCGTGACCTCGCGCACGGGACGCCCCTCGAGAAGGGCCGGGACGTCGCTGCGCACGAGCTGGACGTCCCCCGACCCGATCTCCAGCACCGTGTCCATCTCCTGGTAGGTGATGAGCTCGCAGGCGTGGCGGATGCCCCAGTCGGTGGTGGAGATGGTCTGGATGCCCAGGCGGCGATACGTCTCGGCCTTGCTGATGTCGTAGAGCCGGGCGATCACGCGCGGCACGCGGTAGGTCCCGCGGGCGATGCGCGCGATGACGATGTTGGCCTCGTCGGAGGAGGTGCAGGCGATGACGGCGCTCGCGCGCTCCACCCCCGCCTCGGCGAGGACCTCCCGGTCAAACCCCACGCCGACCACGCGCCTGCCGGCAAAGCCCTCGTCGAGCTCGTCGAGCTCCTCGGCGTCGCGGTCTATGACGGTGACGTCGTGCCCCTGGCGGCTCAGGCGCTCCGCGAGCCCGCGTCCCATGTGGCCCGCGCCCACTACGATGACGTTCATGGCACTACCTCCCCTCGGCGCCCTCGCGGCGCCGCTTGACGTGACGGAACAGGGCCTTCCGAGCCTCCTCGACCGCGAGCACGATCGGCGGCAGGCAGCAGAGGAACGCGTAGTCCCAGACCCCGAGCGGGCTCGTGTGGAACACCGCCTGGAAGGGCGGGAAGAGCGTTATGAACACGATAAGGCAGACCTCGAAGACGATGCCGACGTTGATGTGGCGGTTGGAGAAGAGCCCTCGCGAGAAGACCGAGGCGGTCTCGGTGCGGCAGTTCAGGACCTGGCCGATCTGGGCGAACACGATCGCCGCGAGGCACATGGTCGTGGCGCGCACGTAGACGGGGTCGAGGTCGGCGGCCACGCCGAACATCTCGAGTCCCGGGACCCACCCGGCCTCCAGCTGCGCGAAGAGGTAGGCCGCCATGGAGACCACGCCGCCCATGAGCCCGTACCAGAGGAAGGCCTTGCGCATGAGCTTGCCTGTGAGCAGGGGCTCCTTGGGGTCGCGCGGCGGGCGGTCCATGACGTCTGCCTCCGGCGCCTCGCACCCCAGGCCCAGGGCCGGCAGCATGTCTGTGCCGAGGTCGATGGTGAGGATCTGCATCGTGGTGAGCGGCAGCGGCACCGCGCCCCCGGAGAGCAGGTAGACGGCCGAGGGCACGGCCTCGGGCATGTTGGAGTTCAGGATGTAGAGCATGAACTTGCGGATGTTGGCGTAGACCGCGCGGCCCTCCTCGATGGCGTGGACGATCGAGGCGAAGTTGTCGTCGGTGAGGACCATGTCGGCGGCCTCCTTGGCCACGTCGGTGCCCGTGACGCCCATGGCCACGCCGATGTCGGCCTTCTTGAGGGCGGGGGAGTCGTTCACGCCGTCTCCCGTGACGGCCACGATCTCCCCCATCTGCTGGAGGTTCTCGACCACGCGCAGCTTCTGCTCGGGCGCCATGCGGGCGAAGACCACCTCGCCGGAGAGGGCCTCCTTGAGCTCGTCGTCGCTGATGCGCTCGAGCTCCACGCCCGAGAGGACCCGCGGGCGCTCGCCGCGCACGATGCCGATCTTGCGCGCGATGGAGACGGCGGTGAGGCCGTAGTCGCCGGTGATCATGATGACGCGGATGCCGGCGCGCCGGCACTGCTCCACGGCGTCGGCGACCTCGGGGCGCGGCGGGTCCTGCATGACCGCGAGCCCCACGAAGACGAGGTCGCGCTCGACGTTGTCCGGCTCGTAGGCGCTCACGGAGCGCGGCAGCGTCTCGTCCTCGGCGCGCAGCGGGCGGTAGGCCACGGCAAGGACGCGCAGGCCGTCGGCGGCGTAGGAGTCGTTGGCCGCCGCGATCTTCTCGCGCAGCTCGTCGGTCATGGGGACGGTCTGCTCGTAGGCACGGCAGCGGGTCGAGAGGCGCAAGATCTCGTTCGGGGCGCCCTTGACGAAGGCCACGCGACGCGCGCCGTCGAGCTCCTCCGGCAGCTGGTGCACCGTCGTCATGCGCTTGCGGCGGCTCTCGAAGGGCAGCTCGCGCACGCGCGGCCACGCCCGCTCCTGCTCGGCGGGGTCCACGCCCGCCTTCTGGGCGGCCACGAGCAGGCAGGCCTCGGTGGGGTCCCCGAGCACGGTGTAGCGCCCGCCCTCCTCCTCGGGCGGGAGCAGGCGCGCGTTGGAGCAGAGCGCCCCGCCGGCTACGAGCAGGCGCAGGTCGTCGTCATAGGCGGCCTGCATGCGGTGGCCCGCCACGCGCACCTCGCCCTCGGGCCCGTAGCCCACGCCCGTGACCTCGTACTCGGCCGTCACGGTCCAGAGGTGGTTCACCGTCATCTCGTTCTGCGTGAGCGTGCCCGTCTTGTCCGTGCAGATGACCGAGCACGACCCGAGCGTCTCCACGGAGTTGAGCTTCTTCACGAGGGCGTTTCTCTTGCTCATGCGCTGGACGGCCATGGCGAGCGAGAGCGTCACCGTGGGCAGGAGCCCCTCGGGGATGAAGGCCACGACCATGCCGAGGGAGAAGATGAAGGCCGCTGCGAACTCGCTCCCCACGAAGAGCTGGTCAAGGGCGAAGAAGCCCACGCCCATGCAGGCCGCGAAGACCGTGATCTGCTTGGTCGTGCGGTTGAGCTGCAGCTGCAGCGGGCTCTCGGCCTCCTCCATGTTCTGCGTGAGGTGCGCTATCTTGCCGAACTCCGTGTCCATTCCGATGCGCGTGACCACGACGCGCCCGTTGCCCTCCGAGACCGAGGTCCCCGCGAACACGAGGTTGGGCGTCTCCGCCTGCGTGAGGTCCTCCTCGAGCACGGCGTCCGCCGTCTTGCGCACGGGGTTGGACTCGCCGGTGAGCGTGGACTGGTTGACCTGCAGGTCGCTCGCGCGCACCACGCGGGCGTCGGCGGAGATCTTGTCGCCCTCCGCGAGCACCATCACGTCGCCGGGCACGAGGTTCTCGGCCAAGATCTTCTGCTCCTGGCCGTCGCGGATGACGGTGGCGTAGGAGGGGAGCATCTTCTTGAGGGCGTCCGTCGCCTTTCCGGCGCGGTACTCCTGCCAGAAGCTGAAGCACCCGTTGATGAGGTTCACCATCCACACCGCCACGCCCAGCTCCGGCAGCCCCGCCACGAAGGCGATGATCCCGGCCGCCCACAGCAGGCACGCCATGAGGTGGGTGAAGTTGGAGAGAAATGCCAGGACCGGGGACTTCTTCCTCTCGGTCTGGATGAGGTTCTTGCCCTGTTTTGCCTGACGGGCCTCGGCGTCGGCCTGCGTGAGCCCCGCCGCAGAGGTCCCCAGCGCCGAGAAGACCCTGTCCGCCGTGAGCCTCTGCACGGCGACGGGCTGCGTCTGACCGGTGGCCATCATCGCGCCCTCCCTACTCGCTGCTGTCGTACGCGGCTAGGGTAGGTCAGCGCGAGCCGGCCGTCCGCGACGGGCGGGCATGTGGTCAAAATGTCACGCTATGGGCATAAAGACCCTGTTAAGAAGGGGTGAAATGGTATAAAGACCGCATTAACGCCGCAGGTGGGCGGCCTGACAGGGGCGACCGGGTCAACTGTCATGAAGGGTTCATGACAGTTGACCCGGTCACCTTTGTCAGGTCGCCTTTGTCAGGCCTGCCGGAGCAGGCGGTAGCCCACGCCCACGTGGGTCTGGATGAGGCCGTCCGCCCCGGCGCGGGCGAGCTTCTTGCGCAGGGACGCCATGAGCACGCGAAGCGACGCGAGGTCCCCCACCTGCCCCTCGCCCCAGGCGCGCTCGAGCAGGTACTGGTGGGTGAGGACCTTGTCGGCGTTTTGGGAGAGCAGGACGAGCAGCCGGTATTCCATGGGCGTGAGGCGAAGCTCCTCCCCGAGCACGCGGGCGATCCCGGCCGCGTAGTCGATCACGAGCGCGCCGTCCTCGAAGGTGGACGACCCGGGCGCTCCGGGCCCGTGGCTCGCGCGGCGCAGCGCCACCCGCACGCGGGCGAGAAGCTCCCCCACCGAGAAGGGCTTCACGAGGTAGTCGTCCGCGCCGGCGTCGAGCGCGCCGATCTTGTCGGCGTCCTCCGCGCGCGCGGAGACCACGATGATCGGGAGGCTCTGGGACCAGGTGCGCACCCGCCGGACGACCTCGATACCGTCCGCGTCCGGCAGGCCCAGGTCAAGCAGGATGACCCGGGGGGAGAGCTCGGCCGCGCGCGAGATGGCCTCCGCGGCCGTCCCGGCCACGGCCACCTGGGCCCCGCGCGACTCGAGCGCGGTGCGGACGAGGTTTGCGATCGCGGGGTCGTCCTCCACGACGAGGACGAGCGCGGGTCCGTGCGAGGCGTCAGACATCGGGAACCTCCTCGGCGGGAAGGGAGAGGACAAAGACGGAGCCGTGGGGCGTGCGGTCGCGGACGCAGATGCCGCCCCCGTGGGCCCGCGCAACGGCGCGGCAGACGGAGAGGCCAAGACCCACGCTGCGGGTGCCGTCGGGCAGCGTGCCCGACCCGCTGTGGAAGGCCTCGAAGATGAGGTCCTTCTCGGAATCCGGGATGCCCGGTCCGTCGTCCGCCACGCAGAGCTCGACGCTCGCGCCCGAGCGCGCGGCGAAGACCGTGACGGCGCACCCGGCCGGCGTGTGCGCCACGGCGTTGTTGACCAGGTTCACGAGCGCCTGCACCACGAGCGACGGGTCGGCGCGCACGAGCAGGGGGGCGGCCGGCGGCTCAAAGCGCACGGGGTGCGCGGGGTCGGCCACGGCGTGCCGCAGGGCCTCCTCGACGAGGTCGTCCACGAGCTCCACGTCCGCGAGCGGGCTCACCCCTCCCTCCTCGAGGCGCGTGACCGTGAGGAGGTTCTCCACGGTGCCGCGCAGCCAGCGGGCGTCGTCCCGGATCGCGGCGAGCAGGCGCCCGCGCGCCGCGCCGTCGAGCGCGTCTCCCGCCTCCAAAAGGACGTCCGCGGTGCCCGCAATCGAGGTGAGCGGCGTGCGCAGGTCGTGCGAGATGGAGCGCAGCAGGTCGGCGCGGGTCTTCTGGTCGCGGGCGCGCACCGCCTCCTCCTCGCGCTGCTCGAGGGCGTCCACGCGGTCGAGCGCAAGGGCCACGAGCCCGCAGACGGAGCCCCAGAGGTCCCGCTCCTCCGCGGAGAGGCCGGCGGCGGGGATGACCCCCGCCACGCCGTGCGGGCGTCCCGCGGGGCCGACGGGCCGGTAGAGCCCGGCGGCCGAGCCAAAGGCCCGCGTCCCGGACCCGGCGGGGGCGCCGTTCGCGAGCGCGCGCAGCGCGACCGTGCCCTCCTCCACGACCGACGAGCCGTCTGCCGAGAAGAACGCGGGCTCGCCGAGCGCCCGCCCGCCACCGGCCGGGTACCAGGCGAGCGAGCGGCCGAGCGTCCCGGCGGCGGTGGCGGCCATGGCGGCGATGACGTCCGCCTGCGTGGTGCAGTCCTGGAGGCGCTGGGAGAGGTCCAGCAGCGCCTGCGTGCGCTCGCGGGCCGCCTCGGCCGCTCGCGCCTGGAGGCGCAGGCGCGCGGCGAGGTGCCCCGCCACGAGCGCCACGGCGAACATCACGACGAAGGTCCCTGGCATGGCGGGGTCGAGCGCCGCGAGGGAGAGCGTGGGCGCGGCGAAGAAGAAGTTGAAGGCGAGGACGGCCAGCGCGGAGGCGACGAGGCACCACGGCCCGCCCGGCGTGGCGAGCGCCACGCCGATGACGGCGAGCACGTAGACGACCACGACCGCGGCCTCCTGGAGGCCCGCCGCGCGCAGCGCCGCGCCCACGAGCGTGGCGAGCGCGAGCAGGCCCGCGGTCGCGAGGAGCGAGGCGAGGGGGCCGTCCCTCCGCAGCACGGGGGTCACTCGCTCACGAGCTCGGTGATCTGGAGGTCGAGCCCGCTCGCCTCGAGGGCCTCGCGCCCGCCGAAGACGCACACGCCGCGCGGCGCGCCCTCGTCCGCGAGGGCGGCGGCAAGCGAGCGGATGTCCTCGGCCGTGGCGGAGAGCTCCTGCGCGCGCACCTCGTCGCGCCAGCCGGCCGGCCGGCCGTCGAAGCGCGCCACGTCCTGGCGCCGCGCGAGCTGGCGCGGCTTCACCGGGGCGTCGTGCGCGGCGACGGTGGCCACCACGTAGCCGTCCATCTCCTCGGGCGTGGGCTCCCAGCCGGCGAGCCACGCGGCCGCCGCGTCGTAGCGGGAGAGCGTGGCGTCCACGGACGGGTCGCGGAACGACCAGAAGAGCGTGAGGCCCTCCGTCGAGCGCTTGAACCCGCAGCCGTAGGCGCCGCCCTTCACGCGGACCTCGTTCCAGAGGTAGTCGTAGGAGAGGGCGCGCGCGGCGACGGCCCACTGACCCGGCGTGCCGGCGTCGGCGGCGGAGCGGCCGGCCACCCGCGCCACGTAGCACACGGGCGAGGGGATGACGAAGCCCTCGTTTCTCGGCTCGGGGGCGGGAATCTCAAGGGCATGCGCCACGTCGCCCGCCCGCGTGAGGCCGAGCGTCCCGCCCGCCTCCCAGAAGCGCGCGCGGTCGGCGGCCGGGCCCGTGAAGCTCACGGTCACCTCGTCGGCGGTGAAGACGCGCGCCGCCAGCGCCGAGAGGCGCCCCGGCAGCTCGGGCGAGAGCTCGTCCCAGCGGGCGAGGAGGTCGCGCAGGAAGAGGTAGTAGTCCAGCCCGCCCATCCGGCTCGACGCCACGGCGGCCGCCGAGAAGTACGTGTTGGCGCGCTGGCTCGCCGCGGCGTGCCCCGAGCTCACGAAGTACTGCTCGAGGGCCACCTTGCGCTGCGTGAGGATGTCGCGGATGCGCCCGAGGTCCTCGAAGCTCGTCTCGCCCCAGACCTCCGAGGGGAGCGTGGCGAGCGCCCCCGCCTTCTCGGAGAGCGCCGAGGCGCCCACCACGAGGCGCGGGGCGGCAAAGGCGAGGTCGTCGTCGCGCGTGGCGGTCTCGCAGAAGAAGTCGAGGCTCCCGAGGTTCGTCTCCACGAGGGTGTCGAGGTCGGAGGCCGTGTGGCGCGCCGTGTCGAGCCGGCCCAGGAGGTCGGTGAGCACGCCCGCCCAGGAGAGCTCCTCCAGGGGGAGGCGGCGCAGGTCAAAGTAGTGATAGACGTAGTCGATGCCGTGGGTGTCCAGCTCGTGGGCCACGCAGGGCAGGGGCGCCTCCACCTCGAGCGGGGCGGGCTCGGGCTCGGGCGGCTCGATGTCGGCGGGCGTGAGCTGCGGGAGCGTGGCGAGCGCCTCGGGCGCGTCCGGCGCCTCCTGCTCGGCGCGCAGTGCCGCGACCTCCGCGCGAACGGCCTCCAGGTCCTTCTCGCCCATCTGCGCGCGCAGGCGCGCGAGCTCCGCGGCCTCCTCCGCGTCGTCGCCCTCCTCCACGGGGACGAGCTCGACCTCGGCGGAGTGCGCGCTCTCGCAGACGAGCTCGCGCAGGAGCCGCTCGAAGTAGCCCTCGTCGAGCCCGCGCTTGAGCTCGGCGAGCGCGTCCTCGTAGCGCAGGTAGTCGAGGGCGCGACCGTCGTCGTAGAGCCAGCCGGAGAGCGCGGCTACGGAGAGGGCCACGCCGTCGGGGTAGCCCCCGAAGTCGCCCTCGCGCAGGTTGAACTCCGCCTGGGCGAGCGAGGCCTCGAGCTTGTCGCGCGGGATGCCGCCCTCCGCGAGCTCGGCGCACGTCTCCTCCACGAGCGCGCGGAACCTCTCGCCCGCGCCCTCGCGCAGGCCCCGCAGGATGAGGAGGGCGTGCGGCTGGAGCACGCCGTCCACGAGGATGGCGGAGAAGTCGTCGGCGAGCCCGGCGTCGAGCACCCGCCGCTTGAGCGGCGCCTCGTTGGAGCCGCAGAGCGCGTCGAGCAGGATGTCCGCGGCAAGCACGCGCGTGCGCTCCGCCGCGGTGCCCACGACGTAGGCGAGCCCGACCGAGGAGTTGGAGGGGGCGGTCGCCATCTCGAGGGTTGTGCGCTCGGCGTGCACCGGGCGCTGGAGCTCGAGTGGGTTGGGCGCGCCGGCGCCCCGGCCCTCGGCCTCGCGGAAGCGCTCGTCGATGAAGGCGAGCTCGCGGTCTATGTCGAGGTCGCCGTAGAGCACCGTGTAGCTGTTGGGCAGCGCGTAGTGGCGCGCGTGGGCGTCGAGGAAGGCCTCGTAGGTGAGCGAGGGGATGGCGCGCGGGTTGCCGCCGGACTCGCGCCCGTAGCACGTGTCGGGGAAGAGCGAGCGGCCGATGGCCTGGTAGAGGGCATCGTCGGGATCGGAGAGCGCGCCCTTCATCTCGTTGAAGACCACGCCGTTGTAGCTGAGCGTGCCGTCGTCTGCCGCCTCGAGGTGCCAGCCCTCCTGCTCGAAGATGCGCGGACGCCGGTAGATGGCCGGGTGCAGCACCGCGTCCAGGTAGACGCCCATGAGGTTCTCGAGGTCGGCCACGTTGGTTGAGGCCACGGGGTAGACCGTCTTGTCGGGGAAGGTCATGGCGTTGAGGAAGGTCTGCATGCTCGTCTTGAGCAGGTTGACGAAGGGCTCCTTCACCGGGTAGCGCTCCGACCCGCAGAGCACCGAGTGCTCGATGATGTGGAAGACGCCCGTGTCGTCCGCCGGCGGCGTCCTGAAGCCGATGGCAAAGGCGCGGTTCACGTCCGCGCAGGCGAGCCAGAGCGCGCGGGCGCCGGTGGCGTCGTGGCGCATGAGGTAGGCCTGGCCGGAGATCTCCGGCAGCGCCTCCACGCCGGTGACGGTGAAGCCCGCGTGGTGGGTGCCGACGCCGAGCGCGGGGTCTGCGGCGTGAAAGTCCTTCTCGCTCATGGGTTCCTCCCTTGTCGCTTTCTCACAGCTGAGCATAGCGCAGGACGCCGCCCGGCGGGTGCCGCGGAGACCGTCGCCAGGGCCCCGCGCGGCGATCCTGCGGGGGCCTGGCGACGCTTTTCTCGGCGGGAGCGTCGCCGGGGCCCCGCACGGGTGCCCTGCGGGGGTCCGGCGACGGTTCTGCCCCGGGGCGGGGCCCGGAAGGCGCCGGCGCGAGACGACCGGATTTGATGCGCGGGGCGGGACCGGAAGATGGTAGGCTATCGCGGGCCGTTTTGAGCAGGGGAGGGCGCGTGGCCGAGAAGAACCAGCTGTCAGAGAGGGACCTCGAGCGCCGCCGGCGCGTGCGCCGGGGCATCGTGGCGACGCTCGTGGGAGGGACCTTCTGGGGCCTCAACGGCACCGTCTCCAAGTGGCTCATGGACGCCTACGCCATCGACCCGCTCTGGCTCGTCTGCGTGCGCGAGCTCGCGGCGTGCTGGCTCTTCCTCGCGGCCGCGGCCGCCACCTCCCGCGGGCGCGAGCAGCTCGCGGGCGTGTGGCGCCACCCGCGCGACCTCGCCGCCATCCTGGGCGTGAGCCTGGGGGCCATCCTCTTCTCGCAGGTGGCCTACCTCGAGGCCATCGACTGGACCAACTCCGCCACCGCCACGATCATGCAGAGCCTGGGCATGGTGCTCGTGCTCGCGTTCGTGTGCGCGAGCACGCGCCGCCGCCCCCGCCGCCGCGAGGCGCTCGGCGTGGCGCTCGCCCTCGTGGGGACCTATCTCGTGGCCACGGGCGGCAACCCCGGCTCGCTGAGCCTGCCGCCCGAGGGGCTCTTCTGGGGGCTTGCCTGCGCCGCCGCGGCGGCGTGCCTGTCCATCCTGCCGGCGCGCCCGATGGCGCGCTGGGGCAACTTCACGGTCAACGGCCTCGCGTTTCTCGCCTCCGGGGTCATCCTCTCCGTGGCGTATCGGCCCTGGGAGCACATGCCGCAGCTCGACGCGCTCGCGGTGGCGGTGCTCGTGGGCTGCGTCGTGGTGGGGACCTTTGGCGCCTATGCGCTCTACCTGCAGGGCGTGAAGGACGCCGGCTCCATGCGCGCGAGCCTGCTCGGGACCATCGAGCCGGTCACGGCGACGCTGGCCACGGTCGCGTGGCTGGGCACGTCCTTCTCGCCCGCGGAGATCGTGGGCTTTGGCCTCATCATCGCGATGGTGTACCTCACGGCGTAGCGCCACCGGCGTTGCCTGTGCCCTCCGTCACGAGCATGCCCCCGCGCACAGATTCCAGGCCCGAAGGGCGGGTTCCGTGCGCGGGGGGCATGCTGAGCCGCTCCGCGTATGGCGAGAAGGACGGGCGGGTCGCTGCGGCGGACCGCTAGATCCGCTCCATGTTGGCGAGGACGCCCGCGTACCAGAAGTCGGCGTTGGGCGGGCAGTACTTCTGGGCGCCGGCGTAGGTGAGCTGGCCGCCGTAGCCGATGGCGAGGCCCTCCACGTGATCCCAGATGGCCTCCTCCCAGCTGTCCCAGCTCGAGCTGCCCCAGCCCCAGGCGTTGTGGGGCAGGAAGCAGTAGCGGCCCTGGGTGCTCTCGATCATGGAGATGGCGGGGGAGAGGCGCGGGTCCACGCCGAACTCCCAGGCGGCCTCGGCGAACGTGGTGCCCTGGCCGGCGAGCGGGGACCCCGCGAGATAGGCGTCGATGCGGGCGGACCACTCGGCGACGAAGGCCTGCTTGTCGCTGCTCCAGTCGACGTTGCCCGGGTCGGGGGAGGAGGGCACCTCGACGGGCGCCTCGGTCCCAGACTCGGTGGTGAAGGTCACGTCCTGCTGCTCCTGCTGAGCCTCTGCCTCGGCCTGCGCCTGCTCGGCGGCGCGGGCGGCGGCCTCCTCCGCGGCGCGCTGGGCGGCCTCGATCGCGGCGCGGCGCTCGGCCTCCTCGGCGGCGGCCTGCGCGGCGATCTGCGCCTCGAGCTCGGCGCGGGCGGCGTTGGCCTGCTCGAGCGCCTCCTCGGCGCGCTGCTGCTCCTGCTCGGCCTCCTCCATCTGGGAGTTGAGCGAGAAGCGCGCCTGCTCGAGCTCCTCCATGGAGGCCTCGAGCTCGGCGATCGCCTCGCTGTTGCTCGACTGGATGACGTCGAGGTACTGGATGGTGGAGAGCAGCTCGTAGAAGTCGTCGGCGGAGAGGAGCAGGTCGATCAGGCTGCCGGAGCCCTGCTGCATCTTGTAGAGGGAGCGCAGGGACTGCTCGGCGCGCTCCTGCTGCGCGGGCAGCGTGGCCTCGAGCTCCGCGATGCGGGCCTCGTTGTCGCCAATCTGGCCCTGGAGCTCCTCCACGCGCGCCGTGGCGTCCTCGTAGGCCTGGTTGCCCTCCTGAATCTGCTGCTGGACGCCCTGGAGCTCGGTGGCCGCGTCGGCGCGGGCGGTGGCGGGCCACGTGGCGAGCGGGGCGACGAGGGCGGCGGTCAGCGCGCCGACGACGAGGGCGGTGCGGGCGTGGCGTTGGGTGTGCGACTCGGGCGACAAGGGCAGAAAACCCCCTCACTAGGGTCCCGCGTGGCGGGCTTCACAGTACAAAACGCTCCTATTTTACGGTGCGCTGACACATATCACCGAACCTTCATCACTTGCTTGAGGGTTTGGCCCGCGCATCCTGACAGAGACGACCTGACAAAGGTGACCGGGGCGTTTGTCAGGATTTGGGCGCGACATGGCTCGCCCCGCAGTTCGGGGGCCTGCGGGGCGAGGGAGGCGCGGCGTCAGGGGCCTGGCTACTTGATGACGAGGGTGTCGCACTCGGTGTTGCGCGTGAGGAAGGTGGAGATGGAGCCGAGGATGGCGTACTTGATCGAGGAGAGGCCGCGCGCGCCACAGATCACGAGGTCGGGGTTGATGACGTCGAGCATCTCGTCCTTGATCGTCTCGCGGATCCTGCCGGAGCGGACGATGACCTCGACCTTCTTGATGCTGGGGTTGGCCTCGGCGGCGCGCACCTTGGCCTCGATGGAGGCGCGGAACTCCTTCTCGAGCGAGGGCACGATGTCCACGGGGAAGGTGCCGGCCGCCTCGAGGGCCGTCGAGTCGATGACGTGGCCGATGTAGAGCTCCGCGTTGTCGTTCGCCGCGAGCAGGATGGCGCGGTCGAGCACCTTGTCCTGCTGGTCGGAGCCGTCCAGGGAGACGAAGATCCTGTCGTAGCCGAGGTCTTCATAGGTTTGGGCTGCGGTGTCGGCCATGGTGGCTCCTTTCCTCTTCCGCGGACTCTTCGCTGCGGGTTGCCTCTCTTATGCCCGATGTTCTGCCAGCGCGCGGTTCTTCTCGCCAAACGGCGTAGTTTTTCGGTGGCGGCCGCGTTGCGCGGCCCCGCCGGGCGCCCGCGGGCGAAAATAGGGCCGGTCCGAATCAGAGGGAAGGTTAAACCGTGGATCTTATCGAGCTCGTCAAGGCGGCGGTCTTTGGCTTCGTGGAGGGCGTGACCGAGTGGCTGCCCATCTCCTCGACCGGCCACATGCTGCTGCTCAACCAGTTCCTCACGCTGGACGTCTCGGAGGACTTCTGGAACATGTTCCTCGTGGTCATCCAGCTGGGCGCCATCCTCGCGGTCTGTGTGGTCTTCTTTGGGAAGCTGAACCCGTTCTCCCGGAAGAAGGACGCCCTCGAGCGCCGCGCCACCTGGGGGCTCTGGGCCAAGACGATCGTGGCCTGCCTGCCGGCGGCCGTCATCGGCATTCCCATCGACGACTGGATGGAGGCCAACCTGGGGAGCCCCTTCGTGATCGCCGCGGCGCTCATCGTCTACGGCGTCGCGTTCATCGTGATCGAGACCGTGCGCGAGCGCCGCGCCGCCGAGCTCGCCGCGCAGGGCCCGCGCGCCGGCAGGCACTTCGCCGCGCCGGAGCTCCCCGAAGGCGCCGGCGCCTCGGCCCTCGCGGACGCCGAGGCTCGCGTCCAGACCGTGGACGACATCGACTGGAAGACCGCCATGGGCATTGGCCTCTTCCAGGTGCTCTCCATCGTGCCTGGCACCTCGCGCTCCGGCTCCACGATCATCGGCGGCCTTCTGCTCGGCTGCTCGCGCACCGCGGTCGCGGAGTTCACGTTCTACCTCGCCATCCCGGTGATGTTCGGCGCGAGCGCGCTGCGCCTCGTGAAGTACTTCCTCGCCGGCAACATGTTCTCCGGCACGGAGGCGGCCGTGCTCGGCGTGGGCTGCGCCGTGGCCTTCGTGGTCTCCATCGCGGTTATCCGCTTCCTCATGGGCTTCGTGCGCCGGCACGACTTCAAACCCTTCGGCTGGTATCGCATCGTGCTCGGCGCGGCCGTGATCGCCTGGTTCGCGCTCGTGGGATAGGGGGGCGCATGAGGGAGGACCGCATGGCGAGAAGGACGCTCGCGCCCGCGCTGGCGCTCGCGTTCGCATTGGCCGTCGGCGTGGCGGGCGTGCCGCGCGCCGCCTGGGCGCAGGACGGCGCCGAGCCCGCGGCCACGTCCGCGGAGGCCCCGTCGACGGGGGCCGCGGCCGAGGCCCCGGCGGCCGACGCGCCGGCCTACGCCGCCGACGAGCCGCCCGCGCTCTCGTCCCCGGTTGCCCTGCTCGTGGACCGCGACACGGGCTACGTGCTCTTTGAGCAGGGGGCGGACGAGCAGCGCACCCCGGCCTCGATCACCAAGATCCTCACCGCGCTTCTCGTCCTCGAGAACATGGGCCTCGACGACGTGGTGACGGTCGAGGAGGGCGACTTCGAGCACGTGACCGTCGAGAGCACGACGGCGGGGCTCAAGGCCGGGGACGTGCTCACGGTGCGCGACCTCTTGGCCGGGCTGCTCCTGCCCTCCGGCAACGACGCGGCCTACGTGCTCGCCCGCGCGGTGGGCGGCGACTGGCAGACCTTCGTGGGGATGATGAACGAGCGCGCCGCCGAGCTGGGGTGCACCTCGACGCACTTCTCCGACCCGTGCGGCCTTGCCGAGGAGAACCACTACACCACGGCGCGCGACCTCGTGACCATCTTCGAGGCGGCGCTGGCCTACCCCGCGTTCCAGGAGATCGCGGGAAGCTCCACGTGGCAGATGCCCGCCACGGGGGACAACCCCGCGCGCACGATCACGACCACGGACCTACTGCTCGACCCCGAGAGCCCCGTCTACATGGGCGACGAGATCGTGGCGGGCAAGACCGGATTTACCTATGACGCCGGCAAGTGCCTCATCGTAGCCGCGCAGAGGGACGGCATGAACCTCGTGGGCGTGGTGCTCGGCGGCTCGGACGAGGAGGACGCCGACGGCGTGACGCCCAACTACTACGACATGCGCTCGCTGCTCGCGTGGGGCTTCGGCGCGTGGGAGACGGGCGAGGTCGTGTCCGTCGGGGACGTGGTCGCCTCCGCCGAGGTGACGCTCTCCTCCGACGGCGACGTGGTCGACGCGCGCTCGGACGATGCGATCGTCACGACGTTCCCCCGCGGGACGACGATCGCGGACCTCACGGTGGAGCCCTCCTGGGAGGGGGCGTTCCAGGCGCCCATCGAGGAGGGGGACGCCCTCGGGGAGGCCGCCATCTCGCTCGACGGCCGCGCCCTCGGCACGGTGGGCGTCTCCGCGGCGAGCGCGATGGAGCTCTCGCTCGTGGACTATGCCCTCTGGTGGGTGACGTCGGACCCCGTCCACATGGGCATCGTGGCGGGCGTCGTCGTGGCGGTCTTCGTGGTGATCGGGCTTGTCTCGGCCGCGGCGGGCAGGAGGCGCCGCCGGCACGAGCAGTTCACCATCGCGGTGGGCGAGCGGCGCACCATCACTCCCGGCCCGGGCGGCCAGCGCCTGAAGCCGCCCTCGGCAAAGAGCGGCAAGCACTTCAAGTGACGGGGCTGGAGGGGCCATGACCCGCATACTCTTCGTCTGCCACGGCAACATCTGCCGCTCGACGATGGCGCAGTTCGTGATGGAGGAGCTCGTCCGGCGCGCCGGGCGAGAGGGCGAGTTTCTCGTTGACTCCGCCGCGACGAGCTCGGAGGAGCTGGGGAACCCGCCGCACCGCGGGACGGTGGCCAAGCTGCGCGCGGAGGGCGTGCCCGTGGGTCGCCACCGCGCCCGGCGCGTGACCCGCGACGAGTATGCCGGCTGGGACCACATCATATATATGGATGCGGAGAACGCCCGGGGGCTCTCGCGCATTCTCGGCGGGGACCCGGACGGCAAGGTGAGCCGCCTGCTCGACTGGACCTCGCGGCCCGGCGACGTGGCCGACCCCTGGTACACCGGGGACTTTGACGCCACGTATCGTGACGTCCTGGAGGGCTGCGAGGCCCTGCTGGCCGCGTTGTAGGGGCTGAGGGGCGCGTAGGCGGAATCCCGATGCCGCATAACCCGACATTATTGCCGGTTTTCTCGCAGATTTGTCAGGTTGTGCGACCTTGTGATTCTACGAGTTGGGATGCAGTCGTCCGCAGGGGCCGTGCGGCGACTCGTGAAAGCGACGGGAGGGTGACGCAATGGCGGGATGTCGGGGCATGTCCGTGGTGCGCGGCCTTGCCGCCTCGGTGCTCGTGTCGAGGCTGCTGCCGGCCGTCCTGGGCCATCAGCCCGATGCGGGCCACGAGGAGCTGGGCCCATACCTGGGCGGCGGGGGAGACGCGCGCGTGCGCGAGATGTCCCCGGGCGTGAGCGCCCATGAGGGCGAGGTACTCGAGTGGGACCGCGCCGAGGAGGCCAGCCGCACGTGGCGCTGGCTCCAGGCGCAGCCGCGGGGCTTCGAGCGCGTGGAGGCCGTCTCGGACGACGGCACGCGGCTCGTGGGGCACGCCCTCGCGTGCCGCCCGGACTCGCCGCGCTGGCTCGTCTTCGTCCATGGCTACCACGACAACTGGCGCACCGGCCTCACCTATGCGCGCCGCTACGCGGAGGCCGGGTTCAACCTGCTCTTCGTGGACCTGCGCGCGCACGGCGAGTCCGGAGGCGAGTGGGTGGGCGCCGGCTGGCTCGACCGCCGCGACCTCGTGGCGTGGTGCCGCTGGGTGGTGGCCCGGGCGGGGGAGGGCGCGCGCGTGGCGCTCGCCGGCATCTCGATGGGGGCCGCCTCGTGCCTCATGGCCTGCGGCGAGAAGGACCTGCCGCCCCAGGTCCGCGCCTGCGTGGCGGACTCCGGCTACACGGACTTCTGGCGCACGGCGGAAAACGTCGTGGAGTCGGGCTCGCTCGGCACGCCCCCGGTCGCGGCGCACCCGCTCGTGGACGTGGCGCGCCGGAGGCTCATGAGGGAGCCGGGCGGTTATGACCTCCGGCTCGCGCGGCCGGTGGACGCGCTCGCGCGCACGCGGGTGCCGGTCCTGATCATCCATGGCGAGGCCGACCGCGTAGTGCCCGCCTACATGGCCCGCGAGCTCTCCGCGGCGGGCGGCGGACACCAGCTGGAGGTCTTTCCCGGCGCCGGCCACTGCTGTGCCGTCTTTGCCGACCCGGGGCGCTACTGGGGCTGCGTGCTCGAGTTCCTCGGGCGCTGGATGTAGCGTTGCCGCGCATTGATGACAAAGGTGTCAGGGTCGTTTGTCATGATTTTTCATGACAAACGACCCTGACACCTTTGTCATCACCATGCCGCGCGCCGGAGGGCGTCTACCCCAGAAGAACCGCCAGCCCCACGAGCGCCGCGAGGAACGCCACGTTCACGACCGTGAACCGCAGCAGGTACGCGCCCGCGGTGCCCGCCCCCTCGGCGATGACCTGCTTGTAGGAGATGAGGCTCGCCATCGACGCGATGAGCGTGCCCAGGCCCCCGATGTTGGTCCCCACGATGAGGGCGGGCCAGGCGGAGCTGAAGCCGGAGAGTAAAAGGGCCGCCGGTACGTTGGAGACCACCTGGCTCGCCGCAACGGAGGCGAGAAGCTCGTTTCCGGAAACGAGCGACGAGAGCAGGCTGTCCACCGCGCCCACGCGCCCGACGTTGCCCACGAAGACGAAGAACGCCACGAAGGTGAGCAGCAGCCCGTAGTCCACCTCGAGGAGGGCCCCTCGGTCCGCCACCAGCGCCACGGCCACCACGATGACGAGAAGCGCCGGCACGGGGAGCACGCGCGCGACGGCGAGCAGGCTCAGCAGGAAGAGCGCCGCCCAGGGGGCGACGGCGCGCCTGCGCACGCGGCCCGGCTCGAGCCCGTCCGCCGCGGGGAGATCGTGGTCGCCGCGGCGGACGGGCAGGCCGCGGCGGTGCGCGCCGTAGGCGAGGACGCAGGCCACGAGCAGCACGGCGGAGAGCAGCGCGTACGGGAGCATGAGCCCCACGAACTCGCCGACGCCCATTCCGGAGGCGGAGTAGAGGTAGAGGTTCTGCGGGTTGCCGATGGGCGTGAGCATGCTGCCGAGGTTTGCCGCGACCGTCATCATGACCACGGTGAAGACCGAGGCGTCGGCAATGCCGAGCATGCGCAGGACGAGCAGGGCAAACGGCACGAAGGCGATGAGGGAGACGTCGTTGGTGACGAGCATGCTCGCGAGGAAGGGGAGCAGGACGAGCCCCATCACGACGCTCGTGCCCGAGTGCAGGCGCGCCACGAGCGCGCGGCCTGCGGCCTGGAAGACCCCGGCGCGGGAGAGCCCCGCCATCGTGGCCATGAGGCAGAAGAGCAGCCCGAGCGTCCGGACGTCCACGTAGGCGAGGTAGCCGGCGTCGGGCGGCACGAGCGCGCAGGACGCGACGGCGAGCACAGCTGCCGCCGCGAGCACCGGGTCGCGGCGGACGAGTTCCAAGACCTGTGACATGGGATGACGCTCCTTCTATCAAGAATGCCCGGGACAGTGTACGCGATTTGGCTCGTCGGGGCCGCCCACCGGCAAATGCTGACAGAGGTGACCGGGGCGTTTGTCATGTTTTTCATGACAAACGCCCCGGTCACCTCTGTCAGCATTTGCCGGCATCCGCCGGCGGGGGCCTCGGTGATAGTTGCGCTCGGCAATAGTTGCTACCGTTAACCGATGAATAGTTACCGCTGACACCTATCTGATTGCTACCTTAATAGTTAATAACGACAATCAATTTCGACGGAAGGGGCCGGCGGGGGCGGAGGCCCGGGGCGTCCGGCCGAGGAGAGAGAGGAAGACACATGAGGTACCTGCTTCTGGTCAGCCACGGGACGTTTGCTCCGGGCCTGCACAGCGTGCTCGACATGCTGGTGGGCAAGCGCGAGGACATCCTGAGCTGCAGCCTGCGCGACGGCGAGGGCGCCGACGAGTACGTCTCCGAGCTGGAGAAGGTCGTCGCCCCCATCGCCGAGGACGACGAGGTCATCGTCATGGGCGACATCATCGGCGGGTCGCCCCTCACCAACGCGCTCAACGTGCTCGCCGGCCGCGGGCTTCTCGCCCGGACGCGCGCCTTCGGCGGCGTGAGCCTGCCGATGGCCCTCACCGCGGCCTTCGACCTCCAGGCGGACGACCCGGCCGCCCTCTGCGCCTCCGCGGTCTCCGAGGGCCAGGCGGCCATGCGCGAGGTCGAGCTCGACCTCGACGATGATGATGAGGACGAGGAGCTCTAGCAAGAAGCGCGGCGGGACGTCCGCCGCCTGAGAGAAGGAGAAGAACATGGCAGTTTCGTTTGTCCGCATCGACGACCGCATGATCCACGGCCAGACCGTCACCCGCTGGGCGGTCGAGTACCCCTGCGACGGCATCATCGCCGTCAACGACGCCGCGGCCACCAACTCGGTGCTCAAGAGCGCCTACAAGAGCGCCGCGCCGGACAAGAAGACCTTCGTCTGGACGATGGAGCACTTCAAGGAGAAGGCCCAGACCGTCCGCGACTCCAAGACCCGCTACTTCCTCATCACCAAGAACCCGGTGGACATGGCCGAGATCCTCGTGAACTTCGGCTTTGTGCCCGATGACGTCAAGACCGTCATCGTGGGCCCCTGCAACGACCGCCCCGGCACCACCAAGATCGGCAACAACCAGTCCATCACCCAGGAGGAGGCCGACGCCCTGGAGGCCATCTCCAAGAAGGGCTACACCGTGGACTTCCGCCTGATCCCCGACAAGGAGACGGGCACCTGGGACAAGTTCCGCGGCCAGTTCGGCTACACCGACTAGCCCCGCTTCGTGCACGACATCGGGCGCCCGCCCGGGAGGGCGCCCGGTGACAGGCTGCAAGAGCCCTTACGGGCCCACGCACTAGAAAGGTGGTACGTATGGTAATCAACGCGTTCCAGGCCGCATTGCTCGGACTGTTCGCCTGCCTGGCCTCGATGCCCGGCCTCGGCGGCACGTCCATCGGCAACTACACGCTCGGCCGCCCGCTCGTCGCCGGCCTTGTGGTCGGCATCATCCTGGGCGACATCACCGACGGCATCCTCGTCGGCATGGCCATCCAGGTGGTCTACATCGCCCTCGTCACCCCCGGCGGCACCGTCTCGGCCGACGTCCGCGCGGCCTGCTACATCGGCATCCCGCTCGCCCTCATCGCCGTCAAGGCCCAGGGGCTCGACGCCGGCAGCGCGGAGGCCGCAGCCCTCGCGACCTCGCTCGGCGCCACGTGCGGCACCCTCGGCGCCATCCTGTTCTACGGCACCGCGACGATCAACCTGGCCTGGCAGGCCATGGGCTGGAAGTGGCTCGAGAAGGGCGACACCCACAAGCTCTACCTCGTTGACATGGTCCTGCCCTGGATCTCCCACATCATCTGCTCCTTCCTGCCCACGTTCCTGCTCGTCTACTTTGGTGGCGACGCGGTGAACAACCTGCTGGCGAGCCTGCCCATGGACGGCATCCCCATGAAGACCCTGTTCGCCGTGGGCTCGCTCCTCCCCTGCGTCGGTATCGCCATCCTGCTCAAGCAGGTCATCACCAAGGCCACCGACTTCCTGCCGTTCTTCTTCGGCTTCACGCTCGCCGCGGTCATGGGCTGCAACCTCATCGCCGCCTCCGCGATCGCCTGCTTCTTCGCGCTCATCAACTACGAGATCACCACGCTGCGCCTGAAGGTCGAGCGCGTGGGCGCCGCAGGTGCGCTCAGCGCCTCCACCATTGACGACGAGGATGAGGAGGACATCTAATGGCAGAGAACACCGTCACCGCCAAGGACGGCCGCAAGGTCTCCAAGAAGGCCCTCGCCAAGTCCTTCCGCAACTGGTACTACGGCAACCTCACGTGCTTCTCGCAGGAGCACATGCAGACCTTCGGCTACCTGGTCTCCATGCTGCCGATCGTCGAGGACCTCTACGACAACAAGGACGACCAGACCAAGGCCCTCCAGACCTACTCCGCGTTCTTCAACACCGAGCCGCAGATCGGCACCATGATCGTCGGCGTCACCGTGGGCCTCGAGGAGGCGCGCGCCAACGGCCAGCCCGTCGACGACGACACCATCAACGGCATTCGCGCCGGCCTCATGGGCCCGCTCGCCGGCATCGGCGACTCCCTGATCGTGGGCACGCTGATCCCGATCCTGCTCGGCATCGCCATGGGCCTCTCCGAGGGCGGCTCCGTGCTCGGCCCGATCTTCTACATCGTGGTCTGGAACCTGCTCGCCTACTTCGGCATGCGCTTCGCCTACTACCAGGGCTACAAGCTCGGCGGCGACGCCGTGGAGGCCCTCGTGGGCCCCAACGCCCAGGCCCTGCGCGAGGCCATCGTGATGGTCGGCACGATCGTCATCGGCGCGGTCGACGCCACGTGGGTCTCCATCACCACGGCCCTCACGCTCCCGGGCGGCGGAACCCTGCAGGGCACGCTCGACGGCATCTACCCCAAGCTCCTGCCGCTGATCTTCACGGTCTTCTGCTGGTGGCTCATGGCCAAGAAGAAGGTCAGCCCCATCATCACGATGCTGATCCTGCTTGCCATCGCCTTCATCGGCGCGTGCTGCGGCTTCTTCGGTGCCGCCACGATCGCCACGGCCGCGTAAGGCCCGCGCGACCGCACGCAAGATAGTTTCCCTCCTTCAAAGCCCGGGCCGCGGAATCTCCCCTGCGGCCCGGGCGCGTCTCTAGAGATGAGGAACCCTCATGGCACTCGACACCTCCAACTGGACCCGCGACGACCTCATCCGCGAGGCCAGGCTCCAGACCGACGCCATCCAGCGCCTGAACGTGTGGCTGCGCATCGGCTACTCGCTCGTCGCCGCCGGCTTCATCGTCGGCTACTGGGGCTTCTATGGCGGAGGAGGGACGGGCTTCGGCGTGCTGGGCGTTGCCCTTCTCGTCGTGGGGGCGCTCGTCTCGGTGGTCCTCAAGGTGGGGACGACCAACGCCAAGAAGAACGTGAGGAACATCCTTGCGGCTGCCGGCGTGGACCTCGACGAGTGGGCGCGCGAGCACGGGAGGGGCAAGGGCGGCGAGAAGAACGCGAAAGGCGAGAAGAACAGCGGGAAGGCCAGGTAACCACGGCGGTTGTTGCCTGGCCCACTAATTTGGCGAAACACTGGAAAGGAGATGCTTGACATGGATTCAGCAATGCGGCCCGCACGGTTGGCGGTGATTCTGGGGACGGTCTGTGCCCTAGGCGCCGGCGCACCGGCGATCGCCCTTGCGGCGGAGTCTCCGGCTCCCATCGTTGCGCGGCAGGATGCCGGGGCGTCCGACTTGACGACGCTCACGCAGTTCGTGAGCGCAAGCGGGGGCACGGTCACCTGCGAGGACGGGACGGTGGACGTCTCGCGTCGCGACGGCGACCACTTTGCCATGCTCGAGGGCGGAAAGGCCTACCAAAGCCTGGACTACCAGGCCGACGTGCAGGTGACCGACGGCATATCCGCCGCGCTCGTCGTGGGGGCGACAAACGCGGCGGAGCCGGGAAGCGGCACGTGGTACGGCTTCAACTTCAACAACGAGAGCGCCGACCAGCGCGCACGCCTCTTCCGCGTGAATGATAGCATGGACCTGATAACGTTCTCACATGATCAGGTTGATTCCGCGGGCCTTGACACGACGGGCACGGTCCACCTGAGGGTCCAGATCGACGAGACGGGCCTCTGCAGGGTGACGGCGTCCGATACAGAGGGCCACGAGGTCTCCGGATCGACCACCATCCAGAACTGGCAGGGCGGTCACGTGGGGCTCCTCACGTTCAAATCTGCGGCGACGTTCTCCAACGTGACCATCAGCGAGGACGCCGGCCTCGAGCTGCCCGACCCGGGCGTCCCCGAGGAGGGAGACGGCTTCGTGACCAGTCTCTCGGGTGACTACACGACGTTCGGCAACGGCCAGACGGTCAAGACGGCGGATGGGCTGTGGGTCGCATCCTCGGGTGGCGACTACATGGTTCGCTGGCAGGACGAGGCGGCATCCCTTGGTGACATGGTCTACTCAGCGGACGTGTCCTTCGAGAGCGCCGACGTGGACGGCGCCGCGTCGCTCGTGCTTCACAGCGACGAGGGCGACCTCGGCGCCATGCAGTCCTACGTGGCCAACATCAACCCCAAGACGGGCGAGTGCCGCCTGTTCAAGTTCGAGCAGACCGCCAACGAGGGGCGCATCGCATACGACATGCTGTCCCCCATCCAGCTTGGCGCGAGCGTCTCCGACGCCTTCCACCTGAGCGTCACGACCATCGGCAAGCACATGGTCCTCTCGGTGTCCTACGAGGACGCCGAGGGCAACGCCGTCACCAAGACGGCGAGCACGGCGGACTACACCCTGGGCACCGAGGCCAACAACGAAGAGGTCTACGCGCACTATGGCCAGAACACCGCCCTGCGCGAGGGGTACTGCGGCCTGCTCTCGTTCAACGCTGCCGTAACCTATCAGAACGTGACGGCCACGCCGCTCACCGAGGGCAACACCCCGCAGCTCACGAGCCTCAACATCACGGGCGATGCGGTCGACATGCCCTTTGCGTTCCAGGACACGGCCTACGTGTACGTGGGATACGTGCGGAACTCGGCCGATAGCGTGAACATCGCGTATGAGACGACCAACGCGGATGCGCGCGTGAGCGTGGCCGACGAGGCGGGAAACGTTTACGAGCCTGAGGGCGGGATCGTGAGTGTTCCCGTGACCGACCGCGGGACCGATGCGCGCAACGAGGGCCTCAACCAGTACACCCTCACCGTCGAGGATCCCGATACGGGCGCCGTTGCCGTCTACCAGCTGCGCGTCTTCTGCGAGGGGCCGGACGACACGTATTACTACGAGGATCAGCGCAGTCAGTTCCATTACAGCGTCAAGAACGGCTGGGGCAATGACCCGTGCGGTCTCGTGAGGACCTCGGACGGCGTGTACCACTTCTACTACCAGGCCTACACCGACACCGACTGGGGTCCCATGCACTGGGGCTACGCCACGAGCACCGACCTCGTGCACTGGAAGGAGCAGCCGATCGCCCTCTACCCGGACGAGTACGGCGCGCAGTTCTCCGGCTGCGGCGTGTACGCCGACCACACTACGGCGCCTGAGATCTTTGCCGAGGGCGAGGAGGGCATGGTCTTCATCGTCACGGCCAACGGACGGGCGGGGCAGGACGGCAAGCAGCGCCTGACGCTCGCCTATGCCACCTACGACCCTGACACCAAGACCATGGGCGCATACCAGAAGTACGACGACGTCCTTCTCGACTACAGCACCGACGACATCATCGAGCCCGCCGACGGCGCCTTCCGCGACCCCAAGGTGTTCCGCTTCGACGGCAAGTGGTTCCTTATCGTGGCTGGCGGCCCCGTGCGCTTCTACTCCTCCGACGATCTCGTTCACTGGAAGGGCGAGAGCTATCTCAACGAGCCGGGCACCGAGAACCACGTGTACACCGAGTGCCCCGATCTCTACCCTGTTAAGGCCGAGGACGGCACCGTCAAGTGGATTCTCTCCCGCGGCGGTACGAGCTACAAGGTCGGCGAGTTCGAGAACGTGGGCTCCACCAACGTCGAGGGCGGCCAGTACGCCTTCGTGCAGGACAAGGGTACGCCCGACTATACGATGAACTTCGGGCGCGACGCCTACGCCGCAATGACCTACTTCAACGCGGGCAGCGACTTCGGCACGTCGGGCAGCGTCAACTGTCCGGAGCTTGTTGCCATGAACTGGATGAACACCTGGGACTACAACAAGCTCGTTCAGAACACCGGCAACTGGCGCTTCAACGGCACTTACAACCTGCCCGTCAAGCTGGGCCTCACCCAGGACTCGGACGGCGCGTACCGGCTCACGCAGGATCCGGTCGACAGCCTCGATGACCTGCGCGACGAGAGCGGCAAGGTGACCGTTGACGGGCTGAAGCTCGGCGGAGACGATGCGGTGACCCCGATCGACTTCAACGGAACCTCCTACGAGATCGAGGCTACGTTCACGCCTGGGAAGGGCGAGCAGCCTACCGTGGGCTTTGACGTGCGCGTGGGCGCAGGCCAGAAGACGCGGGTTTCCTACGACTTTGCCACGGACACCATCACGCTCGACCGCAGCAAGTCCGGCTCCATCCTGAACGATGCGTTCGCCCAGCCGCGCTCCCAGGCAAACGTCGACCACAACGAGGACGGATCCGTAACCCTGCACGTGTACGTGGACCGCATGAGCGTCGAGGTCTTCACCGGCGACTACGTTGCCGCCGGAGCCAATCAGATCTTCCCGTCGCCGCTTGCTGACGGGTTGCAGGCGTTCAGCGAGAACGGCACCGCCACACTCGATGCGACGGTGTACCCGCTCGAGACCATCTGGGGCGACGAGCAGACGGGTAACCCGAGCTCCGCTGCCCAGAGCATCGGTCTTTCTCGCGACACGGTGACGGGCTATGCGGGCACCACGGCGGACATCAGCGCGTGGGTGTCTCCAGCCGCCGCTCCGCAGGACCTGACGATCACCTCGAGCGATCCTTCCGTCGCGTCTGCCGAGCAGACCGAGGGCGGGCTGCGCGTGACGTGCAACACCCGCGGCACCGCCACGATCACCGTGGCGAGCGCGAGCGACCCGAGCGTGAGCCGGGACATTACGGTGAGCGTGTACGAGGGCGAGCTCCAGACCAACGTCGCAGGCGTTTCTCGACCGACGGGCGCATTCTACGTCGACGGCTCGGTGCTCCACGTGAACGGCGTGGGCGCCAACAGCTTCCTGTTCTCGAGCGAGAAGTACCCGGTGGACGGTCTGACGTACGAGATTGACATCCACCATAAGACCGGTCTGGAGAACCTCATCTTCGGCAGCCAGGTGCAGGACGCCTATCAGGGCTGCTACGCCATCCAGCTCGACGGCAACGGCAAGATCCGCCTGTTCGATTTCAAGGGCGACAAGACGCTCTACCAGGACGACCACGCGGTTGCGGTTGACCCCGAGGGCAACTACCACGTGAAGATCTCGGTGGAGGGCAAGACCATCAAGGTCGAGATCAACGGTAAGCAGTACCTTGATTACACCCTCCAGGAAGGCGATCCCGACTACACCGATACCGAGGGCTACGTTGCCATTGGCATGTGGGACTCCGACCAGACCACCTTCGAGAACTTCTACGTGGGCGGATCGGCGACCGAGGGACCCGCCCAGGACCTCCAGGGCGCCATCGACGAGGTGAGCGAGAAGGTCGAGGGGCTCGACGCCTCCGACTACACCGCCGACTCGTGGGCGGCGCTCCAGGACGCGCTGGCGGAGGCCCGGGCTCTGCTGGCGGACAAGAACGCGACCTCCGCGGACATGGCCGCGGCGGCACAGTCCGTCCGGGACGCCTTCGCGGCGCTGGAGCGGGCCGACACGGGTGAGGAGCCCGGCGACGACGACCAGCAGCCCGGCGACGACCAGCTGCCCGGCGGCGACCAGCTGCCCGGCGGCGACCAGCGGCCCGGCGGCGATGAGGGCCAGCGGCCTGGCGGCACGGGCTCCGAGGACAAGGGCGGCACCCACCAGGCGTCCGGCGGCTCCGGCAGGGTCCCCGACACCGGTGACGCCACGGTCGCCGTGGGCGGCATCGCGGCGCTCGGCGCCGTGACCGCGGGCGCGGGCGTCCTTCTCGGCAGGTCCAAGAGGAAGTAGCGAGGTCGGGGCGTCCTTCTGGGGCGTCCCGACCTGCCGGCTGGCGCGCGGGACTGATGCCCGCGCGCCGCGGCCGGCCCGCGCCTGGGCGCCCATGCGGCGCCCGGACGCGGGCGTGGCCGAAGGGCACCACGGCAAGGAGGAGATCATGGCATACGACAGGCATCCGACCATCCGCGTGCCCGGGCACCGGGCGATCGTGGGCTACGACGCCCTTCTCGCCGAGCTCTCGGCGCGCGTGGGGGAGGTCCGCGCGCAGAATGGCGGGAGCTGCGTCCTGGTGTGCGACTCCTATCCCGGCGTCTGGGATGACGAGGTCATCTCGCAGATGGGGCGCCTGCACCCGGACGTGATGGTGGACACGCGGACGCTCTTTCCCGAGCCCGCCGAGCTCACGCGCCGCATGGTGCCCTTCCTGACGGACGACCGGGTCTTCGGTCGCATGTGCTTCGGCGAGCTCGAGGAGTTCATGGACGCCCGCGCCCTTCTCGCCGCGCGCTGGTGCGTCGAGGGCGTGAGCGGCCTCGTGCTCGTCTGCGGCTTCGGGGCGGCGCTCGTGCACCCCGGTGACGTGCTCGTCTACCTGGACGTGACACGCTGGGAGATTCAGCTACGCTATCGAGCCGGCATGCCCAACTACGGCTGCGACAACGGGGATGAGGACGTGCTGCGCAAGGTCAAGCGCGGCTACTTCGTGGAGTGGCGCCTCGCGGACCGGCACAAGGCGCGCCTGCTCGAGCGGGCGGACTATGTGGTGGGGACCGATGAGCGCGACCTGCCGCGCGCCATGGACGAGGGGGCCTTCCGAGCTGCCCTCGACGTGGCGTCCAGCCGTCCCTTCAGGACCGAGCCCTACTTCGACCCGGGCGTCTGGGGCGGCCAGTGGATGCGCGAGCAGTTTGGGCTGCCCGCGGACGCGCCCAACTACGCCTGGTCCTTCGACGGCGTGCCGGAGGAGAACGCGCTCGCCTTTGAGCTGGACGGCGGCGTCGTGCGCCTGCCCGCCATGGACCTCACGCTCCTGCGCCCGCGCGCCCTTCTTGGCGAGGGCGTCTACGCGCGCTACGGGGCGGAGTTCCCCATTCGCTTTGATCTGCTCGACACCATGGGCGGGCAGAACCTGAGCCTGCAGGTCCACCCCACGACGGACTACATCCGCCGGGAGTTCGGCATGGCCTACACGCAGGACGAGAGCTACTACATCCTGGACGCGGAGGAGGGGGCGTGTGTCTACCTGGGCCTTCACGAGGGGGTGGACCCAGGGGAGATGATGGCCGCGCTCGAGGACGCCAACGCCGGAGGAGCCCCCTTCGATGCCGAGCGCTACGTCAACCGCATCCCGGCACGGCCGCACGACCACTTCCTCATTCCGGCGGGCACGGTCCACTGCTCGGGTGCGGGGACGATGGTACTGGAGATCAGCGCCACGCCGTACCTCTTTACCTTCAAGCTCTGGGACTGGGGCCGGCTCGGCCTTGACGGGCGTCCCCGCCCGGTGCACCTGGCTCATGGGGGCAAGGTCATCCGCTGGGACCGCACGACCGGGTGGGTGGAGAAGAACCTCGTCAACCGCGCACATGACGTCGACGAGGCCTGCGGCGCGGACCGCGTGGAGGTGACGGGCCTGCATGAGCTAGAGCCCATCCTGTGCCGGCGCTACACGGTGGCGCCCGGCGGCTCGGCACTTCTGGACACGCGGGAGACGCTCAACGTGCTCAACCTGGTGGCGGGCGCGGAGGCGCTGGTCAGGAGCCCCGAGGGCGCCTTCGAGCCCCTGAGGGTGCACCATGCGGAGACCTTCATCGTTCCGGCCTCGGTGGGCGCCTACGAGGTCAGGCCCGCGGCCGGCTGCGAGGGCCCAATCATGTTCGTGCGCGCGAGCGTGCGGGGAACGGAAGGTGGTCACCATGACGAAGAGGGCTGACGGCGGGCGAGAAGAACGTGGGGGCAGCCTGCCTGCGGTCGTGTTCAGCGACGTTGACGGGACGCTGCTCGACGCGTCGCATCGCGTGAGCCCTCGGACGGCCGCGGCGGCGAGGGAGCTTGAGGCGCGCGGAATCCCGCTCGTGCTCGTCTCCGCGCGCATGCCCGAGGCGCTCGACCAGATTCGCCGCGAGCTCGGCAACGTGGGGCCCGTCGTGTGCTATGGGGGCGCCTACGTGCTCGATGCCGCCGGGGCGGAGCTCCTGAGCAGGCCCATCGCGCTCGGCTGCGCGCTCGAGGTGCGCGACTACGTGGCCTGCGCCCTGCCGGACGTCTGCTGCATGGCATATGGCTACCACACGTGGGTGACGTCGGACCGGTCGGACCCGCGCGTGGCGCGCGAGGAGCGCATCGTGGGCGTGGAGTCCGTCGAGGGGACGATCGAGGAGCACTTCTCGGAGCGCGGCCTCCACAAGTTCCTCCTCGTGGGGGAGCCCGCCTCGGTGGAGCGGGCGGAGCGCGAGCTGGGCGCGGCGTTCCCCAACCTCGCCGTGGTGCGCTCGTCGCCCATCCTCTGCGAGGTGATGGACGGCCGCGTGAGCAAGGCCGAGGGGGTCGAGGCCGTCTGCCAGCATCTGGGGGTGAGCGCCGCGGACGCGGCCGCCTTCGGCGACGGCCGCAATGACATCGACATGCTGCGCGCGGTGGGGGAGAGCTGGGCCATGGCAAACGCGCCCGCCGAGGTGCGCGACGCCGCGTCGCGGGTGACGGCGCTCGACAACGATCACGACGGCCTCGCCGAGACAATCTTCTCACTTATTTGAAAGAGGTGAATAAAATGCGGGGCGCGGGGAAAGTTGCTACTATTAACCAGTCAGAGGACGTGTTTGGCGTGGCCGTAGCGCCGCGTTTCGATGAAAGGGTCCGCTGCAAGCAGATGGATTACGAGGACGCTGCAAAGAAGCTCATCATGTACTCCCGGGGGGTCGCCAAGGGCTCCATCGGGACGGCGTACGGCATGTCGATGGGCGAGGACCCGGTGCTCGAGTACATCTCGCGCCAGGACGAGGCGATGACGCCCTCCGAGCTCGCCAAGACGCTCGGGTACACGCGGCCGCGCATGACCCGCATCATCGACTCGCTCGAGGAGAAGGGCTACGTGGTCCGCGAGCAGGACAAGGAGGACCGGCGCCGCGTGCTCGTCTACTGCACCGACGAGGGCCGCCGCCATGCCAACGACGACAGCTCCGATGGGGTCTCGAGCCTTGCCGCCACGCTGAGCAAGATGGGGGAGCACGATGCCCGCGAGTTGCTGCGCGGCCTCGAGATTGCCTACAGCCTCACCTACGACAAGGACGACATCCTCGGCGACGTCAAGAAGCGCAAGTAGCCGACCTGCCGGATGCTGACAAAGGTGTCAGGGCAGTTTGTCATGTTTTTCATGACAAACTGCCCTGACACCTTTGTCAGCATTTGTCGGGCAGCCAGATCCCGGCAATTGCCGTCCGGTCATGCCGCTACACTCGTAGGGCACGCAGTCACCGAGAAGAACGTGGGGGCTTCATGACCCAGAACCAGCAGACCCTCTTTTCGCCGACGCCCATCCCGGCCTCGGCGCCCGTCATCGACCTCGACGGCCTCAACCCGGCCCAGCGCGAGGCGGTGGAGTGCACGCGCGGCCCGCTGCTCGTGCTCGCAGGCGCGGGCTCGGGCAAGACGCGCGTGCTCACGGTGCGCATCGCGCACATGATTGCGGACGAGGGCGTGCGCCCCTGGCAGGTCCTGGCCATCACGTTCACCAACAAGGCCGCCGCCGAGATGCGCGAGCGCCTGGACGCCCTTCTGCCCGGCGGCACGCGCGGCATGTGGGTCTGCACGTTCCATGCCATGTGCGTGCGGATGCTGCGCGAGGACCCGGAGCTCGTGGGCTACCGCCCCAACTTCACCATCTACGATGACGACGACTCGCGCCGCCTGGTCAAGACCATCATGGCCGACCTTGACATCGATCAGAAGCAGTTCCCGATGAACTCGATCCGCGCCAAGATCTCCTCGGCCAAGAACGCGATGGTCGGGCCGGACGAGATGGCGAGCTCCTCCAACCCGGCCGACCGCGCCGCCGCGCGCGTCTACCGCGAGCTGGACCGCCGCCTCGCCAAGGCCAACGCGATGGACTTCGACGACCTGCTCGTCAAGACTTTTGAGCTCCTGGCCAAGAACCCGGCCGTGCTCGAGCGCTACCAGGACCGCTTCCGCCAGATCAGCGTGGACGAGTACCAGGACACCAACCACGTCCAGTACGCGATCACCAACCTCCTGGCCGCGCGCTACAGAAACCTCATGGTCGTGGGCGACGACGACCAGTCCATCTACTCCTGGCGTGGCGCGGACATCCAGAACATCCTGGACTTTGAGAAGGACTACCCTGACGCCCACGTGGTGCGCCTGGAGCAGAACTACCGCTCCACGGGCCACATCCTGAACGCCGCCAACGCCGTGGTGGCCAACAACGCCCGCCGCAAGCCCAAGCGCCTGTTCACCGACGCCGGGGACGGCGAGAAGATCCGCGTGTTCCAGGCCTCCGACGAGCGTGACGAGGGCCGATGGATCGGCTCTGAGATCGAGAAGCTCCACGACGGCGGCACGAGCTACGACGACATGGCCGTCTTCTACCGCACCAACGCGCAGTCGCGCATCCTCGAGGACATGTTCCTGCGCGCGGGCGTGCCGTACAAGATCGTGGGCGGCACGCGCTTCTTCGACCGCGCCGAGGTCCGCGACGTCATGGCCTACCTCAAGCTCGTCGTGAACCCGGATGACGACGTGGCCGCCCTGCGCGTGGTCAACACGCCGAGGCGCGGCATCGGCACCACCTCCATCAACAAGATCCGCGAGCTTGCGGCCGACGAGGGCATCTCGTTCTTCTCGGCCTGCGAGCTGGCGATCGCCGAGACGGGCCTCCTGGGCGCGAAGGTGCGCTCGGCGTTGGCGGAGTTCACGGGCGTCATCGAGGCGGGCCGGCACTTCACGGGCGAGCTCGCCGACGTGGTGGACGCGATCGTGGACCGCTCAGGCCTCATCCGCGCCCTCGAGGCCGAGCACTCCGTGGAGGCGGACGGCCGCATCGAGAACATCCGCGAGTTCATGGGCGTCGCCGCCGAGTTCGACGAGACGCACGACGCGGTAGAGACCCTCGAGTCCCTGGCCCAGCTGCGAGCGGCTGGCGCCCTCGAGCCGAGCCCTGCCGCCAGCGCGGCGGCTGTCGGCGTAGCCGAGGCCGGCGCGCAGGGCCAGCCCGCGGGCGAGGGGGTTTTCTCGCCCGCAGGCCTGACGCCCGGGGCGGTGCCCCCGAGCGACTTCGCGCAGCGAGCGAGCGCAGCGGGCGCTGAGCTCGAGGGCACCGCCCCGGGCGTCAGGCCCCCCGTCGCCTCCGAGAAGCTCCCGGCGCTGATCGAGTGGCTGGCCCTGCGCTCCGACCTCGACTCCCTCGCCGGCCAGACGCACGCCATCACCATGATGACCATACACTCGGCCAAGGGCCTGGAGTTCCCCGTGGTCTTCGTCGCCGGCATGGAGGAGGGCATCTTCCCGCACACCTCCTACGAGGGCGACCCGGCCGCCGTGGAGGAGGAGCGCCGCCTGGCATACGTGGCCATCACGCGCGCCCGCAAGAAGCTCTACCTCACGTACGCCGCCACGCGGCGCACGTACGGCTCCACCCAGGCCAACCCGCCGAGCCGCTTCCTGAACGAGATTCCCGCCGCCGACGTGGAGCGCACGGGCGTGGGCTCCTCGGGCTTCACGGGCGTGGGCTGGGAGAAGCGCGGGGACCGTCGCGGCACCTTCGGCAGCGGCCGCGGCTCCTCGGTCTACGGCGGCAACGTCTTCGGCTCGCGCACGCGCTCCACGGGCGTGGCCCCGCGCGCGTCCGAGGTGGCGCCCGCACGGCAGGCACCGGCGCGCCCTGCGCCCTCCACGTCCTTCTCGGCGGGCGACAAGGTCTCCCACAAGACCTTCGGCCCTGGCACGGTCCTTGCCGTCTCGGGGGACACGATCGAGGTCAGGTTCACGCGCACCGGCAAGACCAAGAAGCTCCTCAAGGGCTTTGCCCCGCTCGTCAAGATCGAGGGGTGAGGCAGGGGCAGTCCCTTCGCGTCACATATGCGTTCGCATAAACTCTGCGTCACCAGCCGTTAATTTATGCGAACGCATAAATCAAGCTCGTAACAGAAGGGGGAGGGGACGTGATGGAGCAACTTCTGGGCATCGACGCGGGCGGCTGGCTGGACAAGAGCGTGACGCTCGTCATCGCGGTGGTCATTGCGGCACTGATCGAGCGCGTGGTGGTGCGGCTCATGCACAGGCTGCTCGACGCCTCGGAGCTGCCGAGCGCGTCGCTCTTCATCAACATCGCCCGCGCGCTCATCTGGGTGCTCGCGCTGCTCGGCGTTCTGAAGCCGGTCTTTGGCGTTGACCCGGCGGGCTTCGTGGCCGCCCTCGGCGTTGTCTCGCTTGCCGTCTCCCTCGGCATGCAGGACACGATTTCAAACATCATCGGCGGCATCAGCCTCATGGTGAGTAAGGCCGTCCAGCCCGGGGACTACATCACGGTGGGCGGCGTCACCGGCGAGGTGACCGACGTCACGTGGCGCAGCACCTCCGTGCTGATGCGCGGCGGCGCGGTGGAGGTCATCCCCAACTCGGTGCTCTCCAAGACGGCCCTCACGCGCATCACGCCCTGGACTGCGGGCTACTGCGGCGTGCCCATCGCCGTGGTGCCGGGGGCGGACCTCTCCGCCGTGGCGGACGAGTGCTGCCTGATCGCGGCGCGCGAGCTCGCGGACCTGCTCGACCCCGCCTTCGAGACGGACGTCATCTTCACGGCCTTCACCGCCTACGGCACGCAGGGCGAGGTCCGCCTGCACGTCAGGCCCGAGGTGGTCTTCTCCGCGGCGCAGGACCGCCTGGCCCGCGCGCTCTCCGGGCGGCCCTGGCTCGCGAGCGCGCTGTAGGGCGCCCCGGCGCTGCCCGGACGGAGCGTCGCCAATCCCCCGCGGACCGGTTGTGCGGGGGATTGGCGACGGTTCTTCTCGCCAAAGCGTCGCCTTGCCCCCGCGGAGTGGCCGTGCGGAGGTGAGGCGACGCTTCCGGCCCGCGCAGGGCGGGCGAGAAAAACGGGCGAGAAGAACCTCCCTACGCCCCCGTCACGTCCTCGATCTGGAAGATCGGTGCGGAGAGGCGCGGGTCCGCGGCTATCTCCTCCTCCGTGGGGGTGGGGTAGCGGTGCCAGGGGAGCTCCTCCTCGAGGCACTGGGAGAAGTCGTCATCCAGGGCGAGCAGCGCGTCAAAGCGCTCGGAGAGCACCTGCTCGCAGCCGTCCACGAACGAGATGCGGTAGCGGCGCGTCTGCGTGCTGCCGTCAGAGAACGTGGCCGTGGCCTCGAGCCGGGCCTCGCCGAGCGCGTCCGCGGCGCAGACGAACCCGCTCACGTAGAGCGAGCGCTGCCATTCCTCGAAGGACTCCTGCGTCGCCGCGTGCGCGTGGAAGCTCTCGAGGTAGGCCTCGCGCGCGGCCTGGATCTGGGGCTGCAGCGCGTCGTACTCCGCCCACGCCTCCTCGGTGAGGCGCTCCACGCGCTCGATGTGCTCCTCGTCCGTCTCGCCCTCCTGCCAGGCGTACTCGCTCGTGTCGCTCCACGGCCGTGACTCCAGGTCCAGCCACGCCCCGAGCAGCTGGATGGTCTCGTCGCTTGCCCAGAAGGCGTCGCGGTTGTTGACTGTGAGGTAGGGTACGTTGCCGTTGACGTCGAGGCACGGAGGGGCGTCCGATGCCGCCGGGTCGATGGTCACCGTCTCGGGAATCTCTCCCGGGGGCATCTCGTCGCCATAGTCGTCCGGTGCCTCCGTGTAGAGCGAGATGACGGCGTGCTCGGTCATCGGCTCGTGGATGGAGGGGCGGTCGGTCGTTGCCATGGGGCTGTCCGTCACTCGGTACGTGACCGACTCCACGCTGCCGCCGGTGACGCTGAGGTTGAGGGAGAGCCTGATGTAGCTTCCGTACGTGCCGTCGCAGGGCATGAGCCCGTCGGACCCTGCGCTCACGGCCACGGCGTCGCCCCCCTCCGCGGCCCGGGCGATGACAAGCCCGAAGGCGTTGCCGCCGGAGTCAGGGCCTAGGAGGACGGGCAGCCCCAGGGCGAGCCCGGCCGCGACGGCGCAGCCCGCCGCCCCCACGAGCGCCACGCGCCGCGTGACGAGGGCTCGCGGCGCGGCCTCCTCCTCCCGGAGTGCCTTCACGCGCGCGATCACGGCGTCGTCGAGCTCCTCGCTGTGCCGGACGCCCTCGTAGAGGCGGTGCAGGTGCTTCTCAGCAGGGTTCTTCTCGCTCATGACGTACCTCCCAGGTAGAATCGCAGCTTCTGCGTGGCGCGCGAGAGGCGCGTGCGCACGGCCGACTCGGAGATGCCGCACGCCGCGGCGATGGCGTCTGCGGGCATCTGCTCCACGTAGCGCAGGTGGATGACGGCGCGGTAGCGCTCGGGCAGGCGCTGGACGGCCGCCCAGAGCTCGGCGGGGGTCCAGGGGTCCTCGTCCTTCTCGGCGTCCGCCACCTCCAGGCCGAGCGCGTCGAAGGACTGCGCGTGCCGGCGCCACCACGAGCGCGCGAGGTCCCGGCAGCGGTTGAGCGTCGTGCGCAGCAGCCACGCCCGCAGGTGCCCCTCGTCGCCAAAGGCGGTGTCACAGCAGGCAAGCGCCACAAAGACGTCCTGGTAGACGTCCTCGGCGTCCGCGCGCGACCCGGTCTGCGCAATCGCCAGGCGCAGCACGCTCGCACCGTGCGCGCGCATCGCCTGCCGCAGGAAGGCGTCGTCTCTCACCACCCTCGGGGTCATCGCGTCTCCTTTCGCTCGGGGGCTCTGCCTATAACACGGGGCAGGACTCAGTTTGTCCCAGACAATCTTGCGGGAGCGGTGACGGGCGGCCCGCCGTTCTCGGGCGGAGCGTCGCCAATCCCCCGCGGGCCGGCCGTGCGGGGGATTGGCGACGGTTCTTCTCGCCAAAGCGTCGCCTCGCCCCCGCACATCGGCTCCGCGGGGGCTTGGCGACGCTTTCGCGTCGCGGGTCTGAGCCCCAGACGGCTACACTGGTGGCGAGAAGAACTGCCGAGAAGAGCCTCGACCCCAGGGAGTCCCATGGAGAAGATCGCCAGCTTCACCGTCAACCACCTCACGCTCGAGCCGGGCGTCTACGTGAGTCGCGTGGATGCCGATCCCGCCACCGGCGCCGTGGTCACCACGTTTGACCTGCGCCTCACCGCGCCCAACCGCGAGCCCGTGATGGACACGGCGGCCGTCCACGCCATCGAGCACCTGGGCGCCACCTACCTGCGCAACAGCCCCGCCTGGCGTGACCGCGTGGTCTACTTTGGCCCGATGGGCTGCCGCACGGGCTTCTACCTCATCCTCTTTGGCGAGCACACCTCCGCCGAGGTGGCGCCGCTCGTGCGGGAGACCTTTGAGTTCATCCGTGACTTTACGGGCGAGATCCCCGGCGCGCGCCCGGAGGAGTGCGGCAACTGGCATGACGCCGACCTCGCGCAGGCCCGCTGGTGGGCGCGCCGCTACCTGGAGAACACGTTGGAGAACATCGACGAGGCGCATCTCGCCTATCCGCAGGAGTAGGGGGACATAATGAAGATTGGAATCATCGGCGCGATGGACGTCGAGGTGGAGCACCTCAAGGCGGAGCTCGCGGACGCGCGCTCGGAGCGCGTGGCCGGCACGGACTTCTGCGCGGGGCGCCTGGGCGAGAAGGGCGTGGTGGTGGTCAAGTGCGGCATCGGCAAGGTGAACGCCGGCATCTGCGCGCAGGTCCTGGCCGATCACTTTGGCTGCACGCACCTCATCAACACGGGCGTGGCGGGCTCGCTCGACGCCGCGCGCCTCGACATCGGCGACCTCGTGGTCTCCACGGACTGCGTGCAGCACGACTTTTCCGTGGGCGCGCTCGGCTACGCGCCCGGCCTCGTCCCCGGCCGCGAGCGTCCCGAGTACGTGGCCGACCCGGCGCTGCGCGACGCCGCGCTCGGGGCGGCCGCCGCGGTGGCGCCCGAGGTGCGCGCCCTGCCCGGCCGCGTGGCCTCCGGCGACCAGTTCATCTCCGCGGAGGAGGACCGCCGCCGCATCGTGGACACCTTCGGGGCGCTCTGCTGCGAGATGGAGGGTGCGGCCATCGCCCAGGCGGCCGAGGCCAACGGGGTTCCCTTCGTCGTGGTGCGCGCCATCTCCGACAAGCCCGGCACCGAGGGCCAGGCCATGGACTACGCCACCTTCGAGCGCGCCTCCGCGGAGCGCTGCGCCAGAATCGTCGAGCACATGGTGGCCGCGCTGTAGACGCGCGCGGCACGCGTAAACGGGGATTTCCGCACATCCTGGTTTACGCATGCACAAGATGAAATCTTCGGATACGTAGCCTGAGATTTCGCGTCCAAAATGAACAAAATCCCGGCTTACGCGTCCTTCTCGGCACGCGTAAGCCGGGATGTGCGGAAATCCATGCTTGCGCATGGTGGCAGTGTGCCAAATGTGCCAAATAGACCTGACGTCAGTGGCGCGGTGGCGCGCGCCTAGATTCCCTGGACCGCCATGCCCACGAGGGTGGGGCCGGTGTGGACGAGCAGGTCGGCGGAGATGCCGCAGCTCATAAGCTCCACGATCTCCGCCACGGCGCCCACGTGCTCGCGGACGCGCGCCACGAGCTCGTCTCTCAGCGCGGGGTCGTACGTGCACACGGCCACGCGCACGCGGCCCCACTGCCGCGCGTTCTCCACGACGAGCCTGACCTGCGCGTCGAGCGCGCGCTGCCAGCCGCGCGCCTTCTTGGCGATGACGTACTTGCCCTCGCGCTCGTCGCACATCAGGACGGGCTTGATGTTGAGGACGGACCCCACGCGGTAGACGGCCTCGCTGATGCGGCCGCCCTTGCGCAGGAAGTCGAGCTTCTGGACGGAGAAGTACACGCGCGTGCGCTCGGAGAGCGCGCCCAGCACGCTGCCGATCCTGTCGAGCGGCATGCCGGCCTCCACCTGGCGCACGGCCTCCATGACCACGAGGCCCGCCGCGATGCCGATGCTCTTGGTGTCCACCACCACGATGGGGAAGTCCTCCATCTGGCGCGCGACCATGTTCATGGTCTCGTTGGTGGCGGAGAGCCCCGAGGAGATGGTCACCACGACGGCGCCCGCGTAGCCGTCGCGCCGCGCCTGCTCGAAGGTGTCGCGGATCTTCATGGGCGAGGGGAGCGAGGTCGAGGGGATCTCCTCGGCAAAGCGGCGGACCACGTCCTCCGTGGTGATGTCGACGCCGTTCTCGTAGCTCGAGCCGTCCGAGTAGTTGATGCGCAGGGGCACCACGCGCACGTCGTGGGCCGCGCAGAAGTCCGCCGGCGTGTCGGTCCCGGAGTCGGTGATGACGGCAATGCGCTGCTCGTTCATGGTTTCTCCCCCTGCTGCGTGACGAGGCTCCCGCCGGTCGGTATGATGCTAGCTAGACTATATCCCTTTCATATGGTTTTGAATACTAGATTACCTGTTTACGAGAAAAACAAAGGAGGGCCATGGGCGAGAAGAACCGTGAGCTCCGTCCCGTGCAGGCGAGCGAGGAGGACCTCGAGGCGCTCGCGGAGCGGATGCGCTCCGTGCACATCGCGCGCATCCGCGAGATGCCGCGCATCGAGCTCTACCTCGACCAGCTGCTCACGCTCGTCTCGCAGGAGCTCGAGTTCATGCAGGTGCCGGGGGAGACCCTCGTCACGGGCTCGATGGTAAACAACTACGTCAAGCAGGGCGTGATCCCCGCGCCGCGCAAGAAGCGCTACACCCGCCGGCACGTGGCGTCGCTGCTCTTTGTCTGCGCTCTCAAGCGCGTGTTCTCCATCGCGCAGGTAAGCCGGCTCGCGGCCCTCATCTGGTCCTCCGAGCTCGACCTCGAGGCGCTCTACGACAGCTCGTGCGCGGCGCTCGAGGCGGCGCTCGCGCGACGCTTCTCGCCCGAGGGCGAGGACGCCCGCCGGGAGCCCGCGCTCGTCCTTCTCGACGCGGACGGCAGCCCTGCGGAGGCGGGGCTCGCATGGCTGCTCCAGGCGGCCATGGACGCGCTCGCGGACAAGGTGGCCGTGGAGCAGGTGCTCCTTATCGGCGAGCGGGGGGCGTGAGGTATGGCCAGGAGCATCTACGGCGAGCCTGCCGTCGTGCGCCGCCTTGAGCGGCGCGGCGCGCTCGCGGCGGTGACCGGCAGCGGCACCGTGGCCGCGGGCGTCATGGTGGCCGCGGCCCTCCTCGCGCTCGTGATCGCCAACACCCCGCTCTACGAGGGCGTCGAGTGGCTGCTTGCGCTGCCGCTCGAGGTGGGGGTGGGGCCGCTCGAGGTCTCGCTCACCGTCGAGGCCTTCGTGAACGACTTCCTCATGGCGGTCTTCTTCCTGCTCGTGGGCATCGAGCTCAAGTACGAGACCACGGTGGGGCAGCTGCGCCGTCCGCGCCAGGCCGTCCTGCCCATGCTCGCGGCGGCAGGCGGCGTCACCGCGCCCGCCCTCATCTACCTCGCCGTCAACGCCGGCCAGCCCACCGCGGGCGGCTGGGCGGTCCCCATCGCCACCGACATCGCCTTCGCGCTCGGCGTGGTGTCGCTCCTCGGCGACCGCATCTCCCCCGAGGCCAAGGTCTTCTTCCAGACGCTCGCCATCGCCGACGACATCCTCGCCATCGTGGTCATCGCGCTCTTCTACGGGCAGGTGCCGGACCTCGCGTGGTGCGCCGCCTCGCTCGCGGCCGCCCTGGGCCTCGTGGCGCTCAACCGGGCGCGGGTCTACTCCGCGGCGCCGTACGTGGCCGTGGGCCTCGTGCTCTGGGCGTGCATGTTCAACTCGGGCATCCACGCCACGCTCGCCGGGGTCATCCTCGCCTTCGCGCTGCCGAGCCGCTCGGACGTGCGCCTGCCCGAGCTCTCGGAGTGGCTCTCGCGCCGCGCGCACGACCTCGACGACGCCTATGACGACGAGCACCACGTCCTCGGCCAGCATGACTTCACCGAGGGCGCCTGGCGCGTGGAGCGCGTCATGCACCACGTGACGCCGCCCCTGCAGCGCATGGAGCGCTACGTGTCCGTCTTCGTGAACTTCCTCGTGCTGCCGCTCTTCGCCTTCGTGAACGCGGAGCTGCACCTCGTGGGGGAGAACTTCGGCGCCATCCTCTCCAACCCGGCCGCGCTCGGCACCTACCTCGGCGCCGTCGTCGGCAAGCCCGTGGGCATCATCCTCGTGACCGCGCTGCTCGTGCGCCTCGGCTTCGCGCGGCTGCCGCGCGGGATGGGCTGGGGCCAGGTCGTGGCCGTGGGGATCCTCGGCGGGGTGGGCTTCACCATGTCCATCCTCATCTCCGGCCTGGCCTTCGCGGACCCGGCCGACGCCGTGGCCGCGAAGTGCGCCATCCTGCTGGGCTCGGTGACCTCGGCCCTTCTCGGCTACGCCTTCGTGCGGCTGGCCGTGCGCCCCCGCGGCGGTGGGAAAGGGCGGGAGTCTCGCCCTCGCGGCGCAATCCGTCCGGGGCAAGGGGTATCCTAGGGGACATGCGCACGCTCGCACCCGTTAGGAGTCTCGCATGAACGGTTTCAAGCGCCTCTGCATGGTCGTCTTCACGTTGGCCGACCTCTTCGTCCTGGCCGCCCTCGCGCTCACGTGGTACGGCCCGTGGACGACCGAGGCGTCGGCGCTGCTCACCCTGGAGCCCTATTCCATCGCCGTCCTGACGTGCCTTTCCGTGAGCGCCTTCGGGCTCGTGGTCCTTCTCGCCCGCGCGCTCGTGGTCCGCAAGGTCCGCACGATCGAGGTGGCCTCCGTCGACGGCGGCGTCATCTCCGTCACGCGCGACGCCATCGCGGCCCAGGCCTCCCACATCGTGGAGGCCGACGGCACGTGCTCGGCCGCGCGCGTCATCGTTGACGCCAAGGCGCGCGGCCACGTGCGTGTCCACGTGCGCGTGCTCCCGCACGAGAGCGTGGACGTGGTGGCCAAGGGCGCGGAGCTGCACGAGGACCTCCTGCACGGCCTCGCCAAGGTCTGCGGGGACAAGGTCGAGGACGTGAGCCTCGAGTTCGTGGAGCCCGAGTCGGTCACGGTGTCTTTGGCGGAGGTCGCCGAGGCGCCCGCCGATGACGCCCAGCCGCTGCCCGAGCCCGATTCCACGAGCGAGATCACGGTGTCGATGGGCGCCGCGCGCGAGTCCGAGAGGGAGGCGTAGGAGCCATGGCAGACGAGAGGGGCGCCAAGCCCAAGGTCGAGTTCAAGGTGGAGCTCGAGGACGCAGGCGAGAAGGACGTGGGCCGGCGGGCCGCCCCCGACGCGGGCGCCTCGGCCCCCGCGGACGACGAGGTCAACGTCGGCGAGGCCGTGCGCGAGGGCGCGGGCCACGTGCGCGCCTGGGTGCGCCGCACCTTCCCGGGCGGCGAGGGTGCCTTCTGGGGCGGCGTCGTGGGGCTTGTGGCCGCGGTGGTCTTTCTCGTCCTGGGCATCTGGTACACGGCGGTCATTGCCGTCTTCGTGCTCGTGGGCGTGTCCGTGGGCCAGGCGATCGACGGGGACCCCAAGATCGTCAACTTCATCCGCAGCCTCTTCTCACACAACCAGTAGCGAGGGGCTTACATCACGTAGTGGCAGATGCGGGCGGCGCGCCGCCCCGGCAGGAGGAGCAGACATGAGCAAGCCGAGCAGCATGAAGACAGCCGAGCCGGCCACGAGGCCGGAGCCCGGGACCGTCGAGGAGCCGGCGGCGGCCGAGGTCGTGGCGGAGGCCGCCGAGCCCGCGGAGGACGCCCTCGCCGAGCTCCCCGAGGAGGGCCAGGACATCGACCTTGCCACGGAGGGGGACGAGGACACGGACTCCGAGGACTCGCTCACCTTCTCCAACGGCGTCATCGAGAAGATCGTGGCCATCGCCATGCGCGAGGTCCCGGGCGTCGTGGGCATGAAGGGCAGCTGGTTCAACCGCGTGCAGGACGCCTTCGGCGCGAGCGACTCCACCAAGGGCGTCACCGTCGAGGTCACGCCCGAGAGCGCGGTGCGCGTGAACATCTCCGTGCTCATCGAGTACGGCGCCTACGCCCCGCAGGTCTTCGAGGACGTCAAGCGCGCCGTGGTCAAGCAGGTCACGGGCATGACGGGCCTCGAGGTGGCGGGCGTCAACCTGCGCATCGAGGACGTCCTCACGCCCGAGGAGGTCGAGCAGCGCAGCCGCAAGGCCGCCCCCGCCAAGAAGGATGAGAAGGACGAGGGCGAGCCGGAGGAGTAGCGGCTCCGCAACGCGTCAACCCCCTCGGCCGCGCGGTTCTTCTCGCCGCGCGGCCTTTTTCTGTCGCGGCGCCCCACCCCTCCCGGCGGCCGCGGCAACCTTCTGCGATTGGGTGGCATGCTTGATGCAAGGGCGTCCTGGGCATCAAGCATGTCACCCAACGGCGAGAAGAACGCGTGCTTTTGGCTCAACTCAAGCGACGGGGCGCCCGCAGGCATCAAGCATGCCACCCAATGCCGTCAAGGTCCGGCCAAAGGGGGCCCTTCCGGGAGCGCGACAGCGGCCGAACACCCAATCGGTGCGTGTTTCTGGCAGGCCGGCGGGCCTCGGGCGGCTAGCGAACCTTGTGCGGGGTCTCGGCGCCGGCGGCAAAGGCGATGAGCGCCTCCACGTTGCTGCGGACCATGCCCTCCACGTCCTCGGCGGTGTAGAAGGCCATGTGCGGGGTCACGATGACGTTGGGCAGGGCAATGAGCGCGGCGCGGTCCCGGTTGGGGAGGACGTCGCGGCTGCGGTCGAGGTAGTAGAGGCCGGCCTCGTGCTCGATGGTGTCGAGCGCCGCCCCGCCTATCTGCCCGGACTCGAGCGCGTCAAGCAGTGCCGCCGTGTCCACGAGGCTGCCGCGCGCGGCGTTCACGAGCACGGCGTCCGCCTTCATGAGCGCAAGCTCCCCGGCGCCGATCATGTGGCGGTTCTCGGGCAGCCCCGGCGCGTGGAGCGTCACCACGTCGGAGGCGGCCAGGAGCTCGGGTAGGGTGACGTAGGCGGCAAGGTCCGCGAGCTCGGCGCGCGGGAACGGGTCGTATGCGAGCACGCGGCAGCCGAAGCCCGCGAGCTGGCGCACCACGCAGGAGCCGATCGCGCCCGTCCCCACCACGCCCACGGTGCAGCCGGCGAGCGAGCGCCCGAGCTTGCCCTCGAGGGTGAAGTCCTGCGCGGCGGCGTGGCGGCAGACGAGCTTGACCTTGCGCAGCGCCATGAGCATCAGCATGATGGCGTAGTCGGCCACGCCCTCGGGCGGGTAGGACGCGTGCCCCACGCGGATGCCCAGCTCGCGCGCGGCGGCCAGGTCGATGTGCTCGTAGCCGATGGAGCGCGTGGCGAGCCCCCGCACGCCGAGCTCGCGATAGGCCGCCAGGAGCTCGCGCGGCATGGGGTTGGTGATGATGGTGATGCCGTCGGCGCCCGCCGCGAGGCCCGCGTTCTCCGGCGTGGGGTAGTCGGCCGTCCAGCCGTAGTCAAAGCCCAGCTCGCGGCTCAGCGCCTCGAGGCAGGGCAGCTCGTCGTAGGGGCGCAGCGAATAGGCAAAGATCCTCATGTCTTCCCTCTTCTGACAAAGGCGACCGGGTCATCTGTCATGGTCTGCGGGCGCGCCGCCCGCACGGCCCTATGCTAGCCGTTCCGCTGCTAGAATTTGGCGAAGCTTCGACGGAGGGGGAGACCATGACGGACAGCGTGAGCATCGCGGCGGTTGAGGCCGCCGCCCGGGCCAACAACCGGCCGGGGCCTGACCACATGAACTGCGGCGAGTCTGTGATCGCGGCGCTCTGGGACGCCTTCGAGCCCGACTTCCCGCGCGCGGTGGTGGCCGCGGGCGCCGGCATGGGCGCGGGCATCGGCGGCTCGGGCTGCGTCTGCGGCGCGCTCGCGGGCGCCGTGGCGTTTCTCGGCCTCATGGTGGGGACCAAGGAGCGCGCCAAGCCGCTTGCGGCGGAGCTCCACGACGCCTTCCGCGACGGGACGGCGCGTCACGCCACGTGCTGCCGCGTGCTCACGCGCGGGATGGACTGGTGGGGCGACGAGCGCGTCTCCCAGTGCCAGGACCACTGCGCGCTCGCGGCCGGCGCCGCGGCGCGGGTGCTCTGCCGCGAGCTCGGCGTGCGCGCGGAGGGTTAGTCTCGATCGCGGCGCCCTCCGCGCCCCGCAGGTTCTTCTCGCCCGTGGGTGCCCTGTTCTTGTTCTTCCGAGAGGACAGGAACTGCCGCCTTGCGGGCCCTTCTCGCCTCTCCGTCTGCGTTCTTGCCCTCCGGGCAGTATAGGAACACGGGCGGAGAGGCCGCGTTTCTGACGAGTGGGGCGGGTTGTTGCCCCCAGGGGAGGATAAGAACTGGGCTACCGGGCGAGAAGAACGACGTAGGCAGCTACGGCAAGCGCGCCCGCGAGGCAGCACGCGTCCGCGACCCCACCGGTCCTGCAGAGGCCGGCGCTCGCCCGGACGGGTAGCGGCCAGAGCAGGCGTAGCCCCCGGTAGGTGAGCGCGTCGAGCGCGAGGTGCGTGGCAAAGCCGAGCGCCACGTAGGGGGCGAGCGGCGGGCAGACGAGGTGCGTGGCCGCGGCAAACCCCGCGAGCGCGAGCAGCGAGTGCGAGAAGGACCGGTGCGCCGAGAGCCGCGCCGCGCAGGCAAGGGCGGCGAGCCCCGCTGCCCCGAGCGCGAGCGCCCCGAGCCCTCGCCCCGCCGCGGCGCGCAGGAGGGGCCCGCCGTGCGTCGCGTCCAGCAGGAGCGCGCCCACGAGCAGCGCCGCCGCCCCGGCGCGCGTGAGGCGCTCGCGCCAGGGGTGCGCCGTGTCGCGCACGTCGAGGTCCGGCAGCGCGGCACCGACGGCCCCGCCAGCTGCCGCTGCCGCCAGGCCCGCGAGCCCCGCCGCCGGCCCTGCGGCCGCCAGCGCCGCGGCGACGCCCACGGCGAGGTGCGTCCGTCCGGTCATGCGTCCCCCTCCCTTCGCGCTTGCTGCCCTATGGTAGCGCCGGTTGCGCCCTGCCGGGAAAGGCGGGGTTTTGTGTGGGAGGGTGCCCGCGCGCTCTGCGGGAGGTCTCCTCCGGCAGATTTCCCCCGTCGTTGGGTGGCATGTTTGATGCCCTGGCCAAAAGGCGGGTGGTTTTGTGTGGCTACGAGACCACCGTTCTTCTCGCCACCTGCGGTTTTGCCGGATGCAGCGCGGCATCGGGCGCCCCTGCATCAAAGATGCCACCCAATGCCGGGGCATTTCTGCGGTGCGTCCTCCGGTGCCCCGCAGTCGAGAAGGACTTTGCGGCCGCGTCAGCCCGCCGTGCTACACTGTCACCGACAGTGGGGGGGCTGGCGCACGCCGGCTGAGATTGGGCCCAGGAGATCGGACGCGCGTCCGAGGGCGGCCCTGACCCAGGAACCTGATCCGGGTAATGCCGGCGTAGGGACCAGCGGGGACGCGCCCGCACCGAGGCACCTACGAGAGACGGGGTGCCCTGGGGCACCCGGAAGGGAGGGCGCGTGAACTGCTCGGTTGCCATTCAGTTCCTGCCCATGGACGCCACCACGGATGATGCCACGTGCGACGCGGTGGACGCCGTCATCGCCTACATCGACTCGACGGGGGTGGACTACTTCGTCGGCCCCTTTGAGACGGCGATCGAGGGCGACTACGAGACCTGCATGGAGATCCTCAAGAACTGCCAGCTCGTGGGTGCCAAGGCGGGCTGCCGCCACATGATGACCTACGCCAAGATCAACTTCCGGCCCAATGGCGACGTCATGTCCACGGAGCACAAGGTGGGCAAGTACCACCCGGGGGACCCGGAGTTCGCCCCCAAGGCCGCGGACGCGGCGGCCTAGCATGGCGTCCCGTCCCGAGCCCACCTGCGCGCGCCGCGTGCTCACGCCGCTTCTGACCGTCCTGGCGCTGCTCGTAGTCTGGCAGGCCGTCGTGGGCGTGGGGCTCGTCCCCAACTTCCTGCTGCCCACGCCGGTGCAGGTGGTCCAGTCCCTCGTGGAGGACGCCCCGCTGCTCGCGAGCCACTGCGTGACCACGCTCGCCGAGGCCGCGGCCGGTCTTGCGGCGGGCGTTGCGCTGGGCTTTGTCTTTGCGGTGCTCATGGACCGCTTCGAGGGATTCTACCTGGCCTTCGAGCCGCTCATGACCATCTCGCAGACCATCCCCACCGTGGCCATAGCCCCGCTTCTGGTGCTGTGGCTCGGCTACGGCGCGCTGCCCAAGGTCGTGCTCGTGATCATCTCGACGTTCTTCCCGATCACGGTGTCCCTGGCCTCGGGCTTTCGCTCGGTGGACCCGGACGTCATCGACCTCATGCGCACCATGAACGCCTCGCGCTGGCAGATCTTCTGGTACGCCAAGCTGCCCGCCGCGGCGGAGCAGTTCTTCAGCGGACTCAAGATCTCCGCCACCTACGCCATCGTCGGTGCGGTCATCGCCGAGTGGCTCGGCGGCAACGTGGGCCTGGGCGTCTACATGACGCGCGTGCGCAAGTCCTTCTCGTATGACCGCATGTTTGCCTCGATCATCGTCATCTCCGCGCTGTCGCTCGGCCTCATGAAGCTCGTGGAGCTGGCCCAGCGCGCGTGCATGCCCTGGAAGCGGGCAGAAAGGAACAGCAATGAGCGATAAGAACCTCGCCATGAGCCTCAGCCGCCGCCAGTTTGTCGCCGCCGCGGGAGCCGCCGCGACGACCGCGGCCCTCGCGGCCTGTGACGGCGCGCAGGCCCCCACCGCGGATGTCGCCGCTGGCTCCGCGGACGGCGGCGAGGGCGGGGAGAAGACCAAGGTCTCCTTCGTCCTTGACTACACCCCCAACACCAACCACACCGGCATCTACGTGGCGCTCGCCGAGGGCTACTTCGCCGAGGAGGACCTCGAGGTGGAGATCGTCCAGCCGCCCGCGGACGGCGCGGACGCCCTGATTGGCGCCGGCGGGGCGCAGATGGGCGTCTCCTACCAGGACTACATCGCCAACAACCTGGCCTCCGACCAGCCGATGCCCTACTCGGCCGTGGCCGCGATCATCCAGCACAACACCTCCGGCATCATGAGCCGCGCCGAGGACGGCGTCACGCACCCCGCCGCCATGGAGGGCCACACCTACGCCACGTGGGACATGCCCGTCGAGCAGGCCACCGTGCGTCACTGCGTGGAGGCCGACGGCGGCGACTGGTCCAAGGTCGAGCTCGTGCCGTACGAGGTTGACGACGAGGTCAGCGGCCTGCGCGCCAACATGTTCGACACCGTGTGGGTCTATGAGGCCTGGGCCGTCCAGAACGCCGTGGTCCAGGACTTCCCGTACAACTACTTCAGCTTCATCTCGGTGGACCCGGTCTTTGACTACTACACGCCGGTCATCGCCGCCAACGATGACTTCGCCGCCGAGAACCCCGAGGCCGTGAAGGCGTTTTTGCGCGCGGCCAAGAAAGGCTACGAGTACGCCGTGGAGAACCCCGACGCCGCGGCCGACATCCTCTGCGAGCAGGTGCCCGAGCTCGACTCCGCGCTCGTCCATCAGAGCCAGACCTACCTCGCCGGCCAGTACGTTGCCGACGCCGAGGCCTGGGGCGTCATCGACCCCGAGCGCTGGGCCGCCTTCTACCAGTGGCTGAACGACAACAACCTCGTGAACAACCAGCTCGACGTCAACGCCGGCTACGACCTCTCCTTCCTGGAGTAGGCGTGGGCGCTGGCGAGAAGAACGTGGCCCCCGCAGCCGCGGGCGCGCAGGCGACTCCCGCGCTCGCGGCCGAGGGGCTCACCCTCTCGTGGGACGGCGAGCACGTGGTCGTGCGCGGCGTCGACGTGACCGTGGCGCCCGGCGAGGTCTGCTGCCTCGTGGGCCGCTCCGGCTGCGGCAAGACCACGATCCTGCACGCCCTCGCCGGCCTGACCACGCCTATGGCCGGCCGCGTCCTCTTGCATGGCGAGGACGTGACCGGCCGGCCGGGCCGCGTGAGCTACATGCTGCAGAAGGACCTCCTGCTGCCGAGCCGCCGCATCATCGACAACGTGTGCCTGCCGCTCATGCTCGCGGGCATGCGGAAGGCCGACGCGCGCGAGAAGGCCGCGCCGCTCTTTGGGCGCTTCGGCCTCGCGGGCTGCGAGCTCAAGTGGCCGAGCGAGCTCTCCGGCGGCATGCGCCAGCGCGCGGCGTTCCTGCGCACCTACCTCATGGGCGCCGACGTGACGCTGCTCGACGAGCCCTTCTCGGCGCTCGACGCCCTCACGCGCGCCGAGGTGCGGCGCTGGTTCGTGGACGTGGCCTCCGAGCTGGGGCTCTCCGCGCTCGTCATCACGCACGACGTGGACGAGGCCGTCTCCATGGCGAGCCGCATCTACGTGCTCGCGGGGGCGCCGGCCGCGGGCGAGCCGAGCCACGTGGCCGGCATCGTGCCCGTGGAGCGCGTGGCCAGCGGGAGCTTCGAGCTCACCGACGAGTACCTCGCCGCCAAGCGCCGGGTCATGGCGCTTCTGGGGTAGCCGCCGACGCGAGGTCCTTCTCGGCGGCCAGATTGTATGCTGCGGGCGCGTGGGCGAGAAGAACGGATGGTCGAGAGGCCCCGCGCATCGTAAGCAGGGAATAACGGCAGTGTAAGGCTCGCGCAAGGGGAGGGGGAGCGATCCGTAAAAGGCCTTCCCCCGGACGTATCGTTAGGGCATCGATACGTCTGAAGGGAGCCTCGTGGGAGCACGGACCAGGACCCTCGTCGCCGGAGTTGCGCTCATCGCGGTTGCGGCGGCGCTTGCGATAGGGATCGCGCTCTTCTCCAACGCGGCGTTGCCTGGGCAGGCGCCTGACACGGCGTCCGGGGACGCGTCCGGCGGGCAGTCGCTCACGGTGGTCCGCGGCGTCATCGGCTCCGAGAAGGAGTCGCTCTTCGCCGACCCCGAGGCCAAGGAGATCTTCGCCCGCCACGGGCTCGACGTTCAGGTCACGACGTCGGGCTCCTGGGCCATGGCGGAGCGCGCGGGCATCGAGGAGTCTGACTTCGCCTCGCCCTCCTCCGAGATCGCCGCCGCGCACATCGAGGACGTCCACGGCGACGCCGTCCTCTCCACCACGCGCCCCTTCTACTCGCCGCTTGCCATCGCCACCGGCGAGACGGTCCTTTCCGTTCTCGAGCAGAACGGCCTCGTCGAGCAGCGTGACGGCGTCTGGCACCTTGACATGGCCGCCTACCTCGACGCCGTCGCCAACGGCAGGCGCTGGACGGACCTCGCGGGCTCCGAGGCCTACCCCTCGAGCAGAAACGTCATGATCACCACCACCGACGTGCGCTCCTCCAACTCCGCGCTCATGTACCTCAGCCTCGCGAGCTACGTCCTCAACGGCAACGCCGTGGTCACGAGCGAGGACGCGGCGCGCCAGCAGGCCACGGACTCCCTGGCCCGCCTCTTCCTCGACCAGGGCTACTCGCAGTCCTCCTCCGCAGGGCCGTGGGAGTCCTTCCTCTCCAAGGGGCCCATGAACCAGCCGCTCACGCTCATCTATGAGAGCCAGTACCTCGAGGCTCAGATGAACGAGCCCACGCGCGTGACCGACGAGATGCGCATCTGCTACCCCGCGCCCACCATCTTCTCGGACCACGTGGTCGTGGCCTTCTCCGAGGCGGGGCAGCAGGTCCAGGACGTGCTGGACAACGACCCTGACATGGCGCGCGTCATCGCCCGGCACGGGTTTCGCCTCAACGGCTCCAACTCGGGCGTCTTCTCCGAGCAGGTGGGGGAGGCCGGGCTCGCCGGATACGCCGCGGACGGCACGTTCATCGACGCCGCCCAGGCTCCCAGCTACGAGGTGGCGGACGCCATGCTCCAGACCATCGAGGCGCTGTACTAGCGCCGGGGAGGAGAGGGACCATGCTGAACGCACCCGTCACACGCCGCCGCTGGCTCGCTGTTCTTCTCGCCCTGGGCTGCGCGCTTGGCTGCGTGGCCGCCCTGCCCGCCTGCACGGGCGGCGGGCCCGCGCAGGGCGAGCCCCAGGGACGGCCCGCCGACGAGGGCGCCGACTCCGAGCCCGCGGCCGACGTCTCGGGCACGACGCTGCGCGTGCTCGCGGGCTCGGAGGTCCAGGACATGCTGCCCATCCTGGAGGACGCCGAGGCGGAGCTGGGGATCTCGGTGGAGCTTGAGTACATGGGAACGCTCGACGGCACGGAGGCGGTCATGGCGGGCGAGGGGGACTACGACGCCACGTGGTTTCCGTCCAACGCCTACATGAGCCTCTTTGACGAGAAGGGCTCGCTCGTCTCGCAGGAGACCTCGATCATGCGGACGCCGGTGGTGCTCGGCGTGAGGGCAGATCGCGCTGCCGAGCTTGGCTGGGACGAGGAGAGCCCCACCTGGGCCGAGGTCGTGGACGCTGCCGCCTCGGGCGAGTTCTCCTATGGCATGTCCAGCCCGGTCTCGTCCAACAGCGGCTTCTCCGCGCTGGTGGAGCTCGCGACGGCGCTCTCGGGAACGGGCGTTGCCATCTCAGCCGACGACGTCTCGCTCGTGGCGGCGGACCTCACGAGGTTTGCCCGGGGGCAGGCGCTCACGAGCGGCTCGTCGGGCTGGCTCATGGAGGCCTACGACAAGGACGCGTCCGCCGTCGACGGCATCTTCAACTACGAGTCGCTCATCCTGCAGGACGAGGGGCTCGTGGAGGTGATCCCGCAGGACGGCGTCATAACCGCGGACTACCCGCTCACGCTGCTCTCCGGCCGCGGGGAGGACGCCGAGGCGGCGTATCGGGCGCTCGTGGACTACCTGCGTCGCGATGACGTCCAGCGGCGCATCGCGGACGAGACGCTCCGCCGCACGGACGCGACGACGCCCGATGACGCGCGGATGGTCTTCGAGATCCCCTTCCCCAACCGCCTCGAGACGGTGCGCGCCCTGCTCTCCAGCTGGGTCTCCGACGTGCGCAAGCCCGCCAACATGGTCTTTCAGATCGACACCTCGGGCTCCATGGAGGGCGAGCGCCTCGACGCGCTCAAGGCCGCGCTCGTCTCCCTCACGGACACCGGGGCGGACGGCACGACCTCGCTCCTCACGTTCCAGCCGCGAGAGATGGTGCACTTCGTCGAGTTTGGCTCGGAGATCAAGAGCGAGAAGGACCTCGAGGTGGCGGCGGACGGAGACCTCTCCGACGTGCGCGCCTACGTGGAGGGGCTTCGCACGGCGGGCAACACGGCAATCTACGGCACCCTGCAGCACTCCCTCGAGCTGGCGGCGCAGAGCCGCTCGGACGACAACGTGACGTCGGTCGTGCTCTTCTCGGACGGGGAGAACACCGACTACCCGGGCATCGCCGAGTTCTCCTCCTGGTACGAGGCCACGCCCGAGGTCCAGGGCATCCCCGTCTACGCGATTCTCTTCGGCGAGGCCAGCAGGGCGGAGATGGAGCAGCTCACCCAGCTGACGGGCGGGCGCGCCTTCGACGCCACGGGCGGCGACCTCACCGCCGCTTTCAAAGAGATATGCGGCTATCTGTAAATTGGGGACGGGTTTGTTCTCTCAGAGAAAACGGGACAGGTTGGGGGTGCCCGCCACGTCGCCACGGATGGGAGGTTCGATGCCAGGGGAACGGGGCCTCGTGCTCGGGATGTCGGCGACGGTCTTCGTCGTGTTCTGCGTCTCCGCCCTTCTTGCCTCGGGGCTCGCCGCTCAGGTGGCGCTCGTGGTCGTCGGCGCCCTCATGTCGGCGGGCTCGTGGCTGCTGCTCACCTCGCTCAACATGCCTCGCCACGTGGCGGCGATAGACCTGGACGCGCTCGTCGGGGCCGACCCCACGCTCAAGGAGTCCGCCGAGGCCGTGAGCGGCATGGCGGGCCGCATCGACGAGGCGTGCGCCGCGGACAGCCCCCGCGGCATCGCGGCGGAGTCTGAGCGGCTGCGGGCCCTCGTGTCCTCCATGGCGGAGCTCGTGGAGCTGCCCGAGTTTGCCACGGCCGGGGCGGAGGAGGACCGCCACCTCGTCCTCTCGCTTGCCACCACGTGGCTGCCGGGCGCCTGGGACCAGCTTGTGACCAACGTCCGCTACCTGGGGTTTGGCGGTCGGGCGAGCTCGCGCGCCAGGCGGAACGTGACCGCGCTCGACGAGCAGTGCGCGCACGTCGCCGGCGCGCTCGACCGCATACGGACCAACATCGTCGACGGGGCCTCCGCGAAGATCGAGACGGGCTCCGACTACCTGCGCCAGCGTCTCGGCCATCGGTCGCCCGAGCTCTCCTTGGGGGAGCCGCCCGATGACCTCTCATAGCCGACGGAACGATCTGACACTTGGAGAGGAGCCATCATGGCACACGACCTTCTCGACGCGCCCGACGACAGCTTCGATCTGGAGGTGACCCCGGCGCCGGAGCCCGTCAAGACCGAGGGTGCCCTCGCGCAGGTGCCCGCGCCGAGCCCCGAGGAGCTCCTGCGCCTGAGCGGCAACGCCAGCTCCTGGGTTGCCAAGGTGGCCGCCCTGCCGCCCCAGAGCCTGGAGTTCAAGCAGGAGGTCGACGCGATCTTCGAGGTGGGGTCCGACGCCTTCCGGGAGACGGCCAGCACCTCGAGCCGCTTTCTCGAGCAGTCCCTGGCAACGTCGAAGAGCGGGGGCGCCCAGGAGCAGGTCTCCAAGAGCCTCGTGGACCTGCGCAACGAGGTCGACGAGCTCGCCCCGGGGGAGGATACCTTCGCCGAGCGCCTGCTGGGGGCCCTGCCCTTCGCCAATCGCGTGAAGCGCTACTTCAAGCGCTACGAGTCCAACCAGCAGCAGCTCAACGCCATCCTGCTGTCGCTCGGCAAGGGGCAGGACCTGCTGCGCAAGGACAACGCCGCCCTCAACGTGGAGCGCCGCAGCCTCTGGGGCAACCTGGGCACCCTCAAGCGCGCCTACGAGCTGCTCACGAGCATCGACGGCGAGCTCGTGGCGCGCATCGACCGGGAGCGTGCGGCGGGAAACGCCGAGCTGGCGTCATCGCTCGAGAGAGACGCCCTGTTCGCGGTGCGCCAGCGTCGCCAGGACGTGCAGACGCAGGCTGCCGTGACCATCCAGGCCTACCTCTCGATGGGCATCATCCAGCAGAACAACGACCAGCTCGTGCGTGGCGTCGAGCGCGCCAAGACCACCACGGTGACCGCGCTGCGCACGGCCGTGATCGTGGCGCAGTCGCTCGAGAACCAGAAGCTCGTGCTCGACCAGATCGACGCGGTCAACAAGACCACGGACGCCATGATTGACCGCACGAGCAAGCTCCTGCAGGAGAACTCCCTGCGCACGCAGCAGCAGGCGGTCTCGAGCGGCGTCTCTCCCGAGACCCTGCGACGTGCCTACGATGCGGTCTTCTCCACGCTCGACAGCATCGACAAGTTCCGCGAGCAGGCAAACGAGTCCTTCTCCAAGACCATTGACGTGCTGAACGACCAGCTCCAGCGCGCCCACGCCTATGCCGAGCGGATGAACCGCGACGGCGAGGGCGGCGCGACGGAATAGTCGGCGGCACGGCCCCGCGCTATGCGCAGACGAGCTCCACGCCGGCGCGCTCCAGATCGGAGCGCGCCTCGTTGCTCACGCGGGAGTCCGTAATCACGCAGACGTCCTTCTCGCCCAGCGCAAGCGGGACGGTCCCGCGGCGGCTGAACTTCTCGCTCTCCGTGAGCACCACCACGCGCTCGGCGTGCTCGGCCATGTCGCGCACGGCCTGGGCGCGCATCTGGTCGCTGTTGGTGAAGCCGGTTCGCGCCGAGAAGCCGTCCGTGCCGGCGAAAAGCTGGTCCACGTAGAATCCCTCGACGCATGCGCGCACCATGGGGCCCACCATGACCTGCGAGTCCTTCTGGTAGATGCCGCCGATGAGCACGACCTTCACCGTGGGGTCGTCACGCACGGACGCCGCGATGAAGGCGCTGTTGGTGATGACGGTGACCTCGCGGCCCTCTGCCGCGAGCTGCGCCACGAGCAGCGCGCAGCAGCTCCCGCTCTCCACCATGATCGTGTCGCCGTCGTGCACCAGCCTGGCGGCGCGTCGGGCGATGGCGCGCTTCTCCTCGTAGTGATAGGCGAGGCGCCCCTCCACGTTGTCCGTGCTGCGCAGCACCGCGTAGCCGTGCTCGCGGCGGATGAGGTGGCGCCGCTCGAGCTCCGTGAGGTCCTTGCGCATGGTGACCTGCGAGACGCCGAGCTCCTCGGCGAGCGCCGAGACCTCCACGCGCGTGCGCTCGGTGAGGATCTCGAGGATTCGGTTGGTTCGTGAGGGCATGATGTTCTCCCGAATGTGGAAATGAAAGTTTCATGTCGCAATTTGCTTCCGAACGAAGATTATAGCGGCTCCGCGCACGAGCCCTGGCCAGACGGTAAAAGAGACTGGGCCGCATAACCCGACAAAAACGAGGAAAAACTCGATAATTTGTCGGGTTATGCGGCCTGTGCCTTGGAGCTAGGGGATAGGAGGGTGAATCCCCTAGAAGAACGCATCGATTCCGGCGTCCACGTAGGCCTGGCGGAACTCCTCGAGGTCCTCGGGGTGCAGCGTGACCTTCCCGTGGAGGCGGTAGTCGCGTCCGAGCAGGTCGTACTTGCTCTCGCCGAAGTTATGGAAGGGGAGGAGCTGCACGCGTGAGGCACCCATCTCGTGCAGGCGCTCGGCAAAGCGGCGGGCGTCCTCGGTGGAGTCGTTGAAGCCGGGGATGACGGGCGTGCGCACGAGCACGTCCAGGCCGCGCTCGATCGCGCGCCTCGTGTTGGTGAGGATGAGGTCGTTCTCCACCCCCGTGCCCTCGCGGTGCGCCGTGGCGTCCCAGTGCTTCATGTCGATGTAGGCGTGGTCGAGAAGCGCCGTCACGCGGTCGAAGACCTCGGGGGCAACGTGGGCCGTGGTCTCCACGTTGGTGTCCACGCCCGCCTCGCGCAGGCGCGTGAGGAGCTCCACGCAGAAGTCCGGCCAGGTGAGGGGCTCGCCTCCCGAGAGCGTGACGCCGCCCCCGCTCTGGAGGTAGAAGGGCTCGTCCTGCATGCACTCCTCGAAGACGTCCTCGACCGTGCGCGTGCGGCCGGCCACCGTGAGCGCGCGTCCCGGGCAGCCGGCGACGGCGGCCTCCGCCTCGGGCGAGTCCGCGCTCACCGCCCGCACGTCCACGTGGCGCTTCTCCTCCGGGCCCGCGGCCGGCGCCCCCGGGCACGCCGCGAGGCACGCCCGGCACCCCACGCAGTTCTTCTCGTTCCACTCGAGCTGCGGGGCGCGCGCCTGGCTCTCGGGGTTGGAGCACCAGTAGCAGCGCAGCGGGCAGCCCTTGAGGAAGACCACGGTTCGGATGCCCGGCCCGTCGTCGAGGCTGAACTTCTGGATGTTGAAGACGGTTGCTGTCTGCATGGCCCCTCCCTAAGACTCTCCTCCTGTCCAGTTCATTCTAGAATACTTACGAACGAAAGTAAATTCAATTGCGAACGTTGACACCGCTCAGAACCACTGCTATAAGTATGCTGTAGCCAGAAGGCGCCCCAGGAGAAGGGAAGTCCCAGATGTCCCAGGCAAACGAGAGTCACTTCGGCGAGCTCACGCCGCGCATGAAGGCGTTCCGCGAGGAGATGCTCGACGAGAAGCCCTATATCGACGCCGAGCGCGCCGTGCTGGCGACGGAGGCCTACCGCGAGCACCAGAACCAGCCCAACGTGATGAAGCGCGCCCTCATGCTCGAGAAGATCCTCGACAACATGACGATCTACATCGAGGACAAGACGCTCATCGCGGGCAACCAGGCCACCAAGAACAGGAACGCCCCGATCTTCCCCGAGTACACGATGGAGTTCGTGATCGACGAGCTCGACACCTTCGAGAAGCGCGACGGCGACGTCTTCTACATCACGGAGGAGACCAAGCAGCAGCTCCGCGACCTCGCGCCCTTCTGGGACAACAACAACCTGCGCGCCCGCGGCGAGGCCCTTTTGCCCGAGGAGGTCCAGGTCTACATGGAGACCGGCGTCTTCGGCATGGAGGGCAAGCTCAACGCCGGTGACGCCCACCTGGCCGTGAACTACGCCCGCGTGCTCTCGGACGGCCTCAAGGGCTACGAGGAGCGCGTCCGCGCGCTCAAGGCCGCGCTCGACCTCACCGACCCGGAGTCCATCGACAAGTACGTCTTCTACAAGGCCGTCCTCGTGGTGATCGCCGCGGTGCGCCGCTTCGCCGGGCGCTACGCCGCCCTCGCCCGCGAGATGGCGGCCGCCGAGAAGGACGAGGCGCGCGCCGCCGAGCTGCGCCAGATCGCCGAGACCTGCGAGCGCGTGCCCTACGAGCCCGCCCGCTCCTTCCGCGAGGCCGTGCAGTCCGTCTGGTTCATCCAGCTCATCCTGCAGATCGAGTCCAACGGCCACAGCCTCTCCTACGGCCGCTTCGACCAGTACATGTTCCCGTACTACGAGGCCGACATCGCCTCCGGCGCCATCACGCGCGACGAGGCGCTCGAGCTCCTCACGTGCCTGTGGATCAAGACGCTCTCCGTCAACAAGGTACGCAGCCAGGCGCACACCTTCTCGAGCGCCGGCAGCCCCATGTATCAGAACGTGACCATCGGCGGTCAGACCACGGACAAGAAGGACGCCGTCAACGACCTCTCCTTCCTCGTGCTGCAGTCCGTGGCGCAGACCCGCCTCACCCAGCCCAACCTCACGGTGCGCTACCACGCGGGGCTCAACAAGAAGTTCTACGACGAGTGCGTCGAGGTCATGAAGCTCGGCTTTGGCATGCCCGCCCTCAACAACGACGAGGTCATCATCCCGTCCTTCATCAACTGGGGCGTGGCCGAGGAGGACGCCTACAACTACTCCGCCATCGGCTGCGTGGAGACGGCCGTCCCGGGCAAGTGGGGCTATCGCTGCACGGGCATGAGCTACGTGAACTTCCCGCGCATGCTGCTCGTGGCCATGAACAACGGCGTGGACGTCACCTCCGGCAAGCGCTTTGCCCACGGCTACGGCTACTTCCGTGACATGAAGAGCTACGACGAGCTCATGGAGGCCTGGGACAAGACCGTGCGCGAGGTCACCCGCGCGAGCGTCATCGTGGAGAACGCCATCGACAAGGCGTCCGAGCGCGACGTGCCCGACATCCTCTGCTCCGCGCTCACGGACGACTGCATCGGCCGCGGCAAGACCATCAAGGAGGGCGGTGCGGTCTACGACTTCATCTCCGGCCTGCAGGTGGGCATCGCCAACATGGCCGACTCCCTCGCGGCCATCAAGAAGCTCGTCTTTGACGAGGGCCGCATCACGCCGGCCGAGCTCGCCGACGCGCTGGAGAGCGACTTCGCAGGCGAGCAGGGCGAGAAGATCCGCCAGATGCTCGTGAACGACGCCCCCAAGTACGGCAACGACGACGACTCCGTGGACCAGCTCGTCGTGGACGCCTACGACTCCTACATCGACGAGATCAAGAAGTACCCCAACACGCGCCACGGGCGCGGCCCCATCGGCGGCATCCGCTACGCCGGCACCTCCTCGATCAGCGCCAACGTCGGCCAGGGCATGGGCACCATGGCCACGCCCGACGGCCGCCACGCCCACGAGCCGCTCGCCGAGGGCTGCAGCCCCGCGCACAACGCGGACACCCACGGCCCCACCGCCGTCTTCAAGTCCGTCTCCAAGCTCCCCACGGAGAAGATCACCGGCGGCGTGCTGCTCAACCAGAAGGTCACGCCCGCGACGCTGGCCACCGAGCGCAACAAGCAGAAGCTCGAGATGCTCATCTCCGCCTTCTTCGACCGCCTGCACGGCTACCACGTGCAGTACAACGTCGTCGACCGCGCCACCCTCATCGACGCGCAGGAGCACCCCGAGCGCCACAAGGACCTCATCGTCCGCGTGGCCGGCTACTCCGCCTTCTTCAACGTGCTCTCCCGCGCTACCCAGGACGACATCATCGCCCGCACCGAGCAGACCCTGTAACATGACAAAGGTGACAGGGCAGTTTGTCACGAAGCCCTCGCCAGAAAGGAATGCCTCATGAAGCTCATCATCGACGACGCCGACGTCAACGCCATCAAGCACCTGGTCGAGTACTATCCCGTCGACGGCGTGACCACTAACCCGTCGATCCTCGCCGCCTCCGGGCGCGCGCCCTTCGAGGTCCTGCACGAGATCCGCGACATCATCGGGCCCGAGATGGAGCTCCACGCGCAGGTCGTGGCCCGCGACGCCGAGGGCATGGTCGCCGACGGCAAGCGCATCGTGGCCGAGCTCGGCGCCAACACCTTCCCCAAGGTCCCGAGCGTCCCCGAGGGCTTCAAGGCCATCCGCATGCTCGCCGCCGAGGGCATCCGCACCACCGCCACGGCCATCTACACCCCGATGCAGGCCTTCCTCGCCGCCAAGGCCGGCGCCTCCTACGCCGCGCCCTACATCAATCGCATCGACAACATGGGCTATGACGGCGTGGGCGTGGCCATGGAGATCCACGACATCTTCCGCGCCAACGACCTCCCCTGCGAGGTGCTCGCCGCGAGCTTCAAGAACTCCCAGCAGATTCTCGAGCTCGCCCGCTACGGCGTGGGCGCCGTGACGGCCGCTTCCTCCGTGATCGAGGGCCTGGTCAAGAACGCCGCGATCGACGCCGCGGTGGACGCCTTCACCGCCGACTTCGAGGGTCTCGTTGGCGCCGGCAAGACGATGGCCGACCTGTAGGGGCGGGCGAGAAGAACCTCGGCCCCGGGCCTCCACGCGCAACCGGGGATTTCCAACATCCGCGTTAGCGCGTGACAGAAGTTGAACTACCGAACGCGTAGCTCGGGAAACGCAGCCGCCTGGCCGCAAAATCCCAAGCTACGCGTTCTTCTCGCCATGCGCAATCCGAGATCTCTGCAAAGGGTCCTGCCCGGCCGCCCTGGCCCGCGACGTAAGCGTTGCGCAAGGGATGCCGGCCAAGCCAACATTTCCCCTTGCGTCAGGCTAACGTTGTCCTGAGAGCAGAGGGGGTATATGGAAGCGCACGAGGACGATACGTACGCGAGGCTCAAGGCGGCGATGGAGGAGGCGGAGGCGAGCGAGTCCCCCGTGGAGTCCGCCCGTGACCGCCGGCGCCGCTATCTGGCGATTGCCTTGATTGTGATTGTTCCCCTGGCCGTGGTCAGCTACGTCGTGTGGGGGCTCATCGGCCTTTTTACCTTGGGCAAGACGGACGAGGGGCCGATTGCGGTGGTGTATCGGCTCGTGGGCGTTCCAGGCTGGCTTGCCATCTTCTCCTTTGGCGTCGTGGCGGTGGCGCGGCAGCTGCGCGACGACTTCAAGGGCGTGGGCGAGCGCATCTTCGGGGCGGTCATCATCGCGCTCATGGTGTGTACCTGCTACGTCTTCGTGGGGCAGCCGCTGCTGGACATTCCGTACCTCTTCGATCCCGTGCGCGTCGAGCTGCACGATGTCGAGACGAGGGACGTGAGCGGCGAGAGCGGCGCGACGTACTACCTCCGTGGCGTCGACGAGGCCGGCAAGGAGTGGGAGTTCCGGATCAACAGCGATACGTTCCTCAGCTGGGACCGCGACCGCACCACCGCCACCGTGACCGGCCTCCCCAACACCCAGGTGACGCTCGCCATCGAGTGACCCTCCCCGCGCCCTCCAGAAGGTGGAGGCCCTGAGCGACGGCCATCAGGAGTTCCTCACGTGTCGTCGCATCCAACCGCTCACGCAAGAGGCCGCCCCTCCGACCTGCTAAGCAGAATCTTCCGCGAAGCGCAGTTCTGCGTGCAGGTCGGAGGGGCGGCCGTCGTGGCTGCGAGTCAGTCCGCTACGCGAGCTTGAGGAACTCCTGGTAGCCGCGATACGCCTCGTACACGTCGGCCTTGCTCGTGGCCTCCCAGGGCGCGTGCATCGAGAGCACCGGCACGCCGCAGTCGACGACGCTCATGCCGTAGGTCGCCAGGATGTAGGCGATCGTGCCGCCGCCGCCCGCGTCAACCTTGCCGAGCTCGGCGGTCTGGAAGTGCACGCCGCCCTCGTCCATCACGCGGCGGATGGTGGCCAGGTACTCGGCGTCGGCGTCGTTGGAGCCGGCTTTGCCGCGGCTGCCCGTGTACTTGTTGAATGTGAGGCCGTGGCCCAGGTAGCAGCTGTTCTTCGGCTCGAAGACGCTCGCGAACGTGGGGTCGAAGCCGGCCGAGACGTCGCTCGAGAGCATGTTGGAGGCGGCGAGGCAGCGGCGCAGCGCGAGCGGGCCGGTCTCGCCGGCGAGCTCGAGCACCTCGGCCATCGTGTTCTCGAAGAAGCGGCTCGTCATGCCGGTGGCGCCCACCGAGCCGATCTCCTCCTTGTCAACGAGCAGGGTGACGGCGGTGCGCGCCGGCGCCTCGGCGTCGAGCTGCGCTACGAGGCTCGTGTAGGCGCACACGCGGTCGTCCTGGCCGTAGCCGAGGATCATCGAGCGGTCGAGGCCCAGGTCGCGGGCCGCGCCCGCGGGCACGACCTCGAGCTCGGCGGAGAGCAGGTCCTCCTCCTCGATGTCGAGCAGGTCGCGCAGGATGCCGAGCACGCCGGCCTTGACCGGGCTCTTCTCGGCGTCGCCGTCCTTCTCGCCCTCCTTGACGACGATCGGGCGGTTGCCCACCAGGACGTCGAGCATCTCGCCCTCGATGACCTCGGTGGCCTTCTTGCCCATCTGCTCGCTCGCGAGGTGGGGGAGGAGGTCGGTGATGCAGAAGACCGGGTCGTCGTCATCCTCGCCAATGACCACGGAGACGACGGTGCCGTCCTTCTTGGCCACCACGCCGTGGATGGCGAGCGGCATGGCCACCCACTGGTACTTCTTGACGCCGCCGTAGTAGTGCGTGTCGAGCGTCGCGAGCTCGTTCTTCTCGTCCACGGGGTCCTGCTTGACGTCAAGGCGCGGCGAGTCGACGTGCGCGCCCAGGATGTTCACGCCCGCCTCGAGGGGCTCGGTGCCCAGCTGGAGCAGCATGAGGGTCTTGTCGCGGTTGACGGCGTAGACCTTGTCGCCGGGCACGAGGCGCCTGCCCTCCTCGATGCGGCTCTCCAGGCTCACGTAGCCGGCCTCCTCGGCCATGGCCACCGCGGCGGCGCAGCACTCGCGCTCGGTCTTGTTCTCGGAGATGAAGGCCTTGTAGCCCTCGCAGAGGTAGTGCAGCTGGTCGAGCTGCTCCTCGGTGTACTCCTTCCATGCGTTCGGACGGTCCATGGAACTCCCTTCCTCGGAGATACGCAATCGGCTCAAGATTCTAGACCAGCCCGGCGGCGCGGGCCAGGGAGGCGTTGTGGAATCTGGGGCCGTGGCAGCGCGGGGCGGGCGCGCGTTGCGGGGAGCGGGGTTGTGGCAGCTTGGGGACTGCCACAACCCCCGATTCAAGAACGGGGGCGAGAAGAACCGCAGGATTTTCGAGTCCGCGCCTGCCAAAACCCCTCTTTTGGCAACGCGCGCTCGCGCGGGGCTGCCACGACGCCGGTTTCCGCAGCGCGCCGTGCCGCGGCCGTGCGCCTACGGCTGGCCAGCCGGGTCCGCGGCCCCCGTGGAGCCGCCGGCGTCTGCCGCGCCGCCCGTCCCGGAGGAGTCCGCGCCCGCATCCGCGCTGTCGCCGGTGCCGCCCTGCGCGCCAGCTCCCGTGCCCGTGCCGGAACCGGAATCGGAGCCGGTCCCGGCGCCCGCGTCCGCGCCCGTTCCGGGCTGCGCGGCGCCCGTGCCCTGCGCGTCGGCGTCCTGGTCGTCCGCGCCCGTGGCGGAGCCTCCCTCGGCGGGGGAGTCCGCGGGCCCGGTGGGCTGCTCGGACGCGCCCTCGTCCTCGGCACCCGCGGAGGGCGCCTCGTCCGCCTGCGGCGCCCGCTCGCCCTCCGTCCGCTCGTCCACCACGACGGGCTCTGCCGGCGAGAGGGACGGCCCGATGCCCGCCCCCTGGGTGGCGAGGCTCACCACGAGGGCGTATGCCAGCACGACGGCGACGGCCGCGACCGTGGCGATGACGGCGACGCGTCGGCGCAGGCGCGTGCGCTGGCGCTCGTGGGCGGCGTCGATGACCTCGGGCGGGGCGATGGGGGTGCCGGACGCGGCGACGCGCGTCCTGTCGGCCGGGACGGGCGTGGGCATGAGGCGCGTCTCGCCCGCGGTCGGCGGCACCTCGCCCGGCACCGGGGCCGTACCGCGCGCCGTCTGGTCGGGGCCGAGCGAGCGGAGCTTCTCCGCGGAGGCGTTCAGTATGTTGCGGTAGACCTGCGTCGCCACGCTCGAGGCCACGGCGCCGATCACCGCGCCGATGATCGAGCCCGCGATGCCGATCTGCGCCGAGAGCGCAAAGGACGTGGCCGCGGCAAGGCCCGTCGCCACGATCTGCGAGAGGGAGAAGTCCCCCAGGATGCCCGCCCTGCGCTCGTCCTTCTCGGCCATGCGCCGCCTCCCTTTCATGACAGACGCCCCTGTCACCATTGTCATGATAAAAACCATTCTCCCAAAATGTGCTTGTGAGACTGATTTCATCTGCGTGTCGGGGTATGATTTACCCGTACTGTCCTTCCGGGTTACACCAACGTATGGAGGTCAACATGCTCGTCAACGCTACTGCCATGCTTCAGGCCGCGGAGAAGGGCCACTACGCCGTCGGCGCGTTCAACACCAACAACCTCGAGTGGGCCTCGGGCATCCTCGCCGCCGCCGAGGAGCTCCAGTCCCCCGTCATCATCCAGTGCACCTCCGGCGCCGCCAAGTGGCAGACCAGCTACAAGGTCGTCGCCGACCTCGTCAAGAACCTCGTCGAGGACATGAACATCACCGTCCCGGTTGCCATGCACCTCGACCACGGCTCCTATGAGGACGTCTTCAAGTGCATCGAGGCCGGCTTCACCTCCGTCATGTATGACGGCTCGCACGAGGAGACCTTCGAGCTCAACCTCAAGCGCACCGAGGAGGTCGTCAAGGCCGCCCACGCCAAGGGCATCTCCGTCGAGGCCGAGGTCGGCGGCATCGGTGGCGTCGAGGACGGCGTCGCCTCCAACGGCGAGCTGGCTGACCCCGAGCAGTGCAAGGCCATCGCCGACTTGGGCGTCGACTTCCTCGCCTGCGGCATCGGCAACATCCACGGCATCTACCCCGAGAACTGGGCCGGCCTGTCCTTCGACCGCCTCGGTGAGATCAAGGCTCTGACCGGCGACCTGCCGCTCGTCCTGCACGGCGGCACCGGCATCCCCGTGGACCAGATCCAGAAGGCCATCTCCCTCGGCATCTCCAAGATCAACGTCAACACCGACCTCCAGGTCGTCTTTGCCGAGGCCACCCGCAAGTACATCGAGGAGGGCAAGGACCAGCAGGGCAAGGGCTACGACCCGCGCAAGCTCCTCAAGCCCGGCCGCGAGGCCATCGTCGCCCGCACCAAGGAGCTCATGCGGCAGTTCGGCTCCGACGGCAAGGGCTGGGCGTAAGCAGGAGGCGCGCCTGGCCTCATAGGCAACGTCGGCGCCCGGTCCCGCAGCGCGGGGCCGGGCGCCGTTCTGTGCCATAAAACGCGGGAAGTGCACGAATTTCTTCACGTCGCATGCGAGAAGAACGTGAGCCTGTTACGTTATCGCAGCTAGGAGTCTTGCCCAGTTGCCGACGCTCATGAGCTCCGGCAGCAATGCGCAGAAGTCGGTGCACTTCGCCCTCTTTTTGGCATCGGGCTCCCTTCAGTCGGCTTTATTGTTTTTCTCGCCTTTGTGCCGATGTCCGCGCGGTCCCTCCCGGCGCGTCCCGCAGGCCTACCATGCCCCGTGACACGCGCCGACGAAGGGGGCAGGCATGGGCGAGGCAGAAAACGGGCTGCTCGAGGCGGTCAGGAAGAACGCGCTTGCGGCGCCGGGCGCCCCGGCCTTCCGGTCGGCGGACGGCGCGGTGACGAGCTACGCGGAGCTCTGGGGCCTTGCGGGGGCGCTCGCCTCCGCGCTCATGCGCCACACCCGCGGGCGCGGCCCCGTGCTCGTGCTCGGCGAGAAGGACGCGCGCACCGTCGCGGCGTTTCTCGCCTGCCTCATGAGCGGGCACGCCTTCGTCCCGGTGGACGCGAGCCTCCCCGCCGCGCGCGTGCGCGACATCGCGGGGCAGATAGAGCGGCCCGTCCTTCTTTCCACCTGCGCGCTGCCGGACGAGCTGCGCTCGGCCCTCGCAGGCTGCGAGCTGCTTGACGCAGATGGCCTGCTCCGGGAGCCGATGGGCGAGGCGCCCGACCGGCGGGTCTGGGTCGCGGGGGACGAGACCCAGTACGTGATCTTCACCTCCGGCTCCACGGGCCGCCCCAAGGGCATCGAGGTCAGCGCGGACAACGTGGCCGCCTTCATGCGCTGGCTCGTGGGCTTCCCGGTTATCCGCGACGGGGGCCGCGCCTTTCTCGACCAGGCGCACTACTCCTTCGACCTCTCCGAGTACGAGCTCGTGGGCGCGCTCGCCACGGGCGGGTGCCTCTGCGCGGTGGGCGGCGCCGACGAGATGGACTTCTCGCGGCTCTTTGCGGGGCTTGCCGCCTCGGGCCTGGAGGTGTGGGTCTCGACGCCCTCCTTCGCGGACCTCTGCCTTGCCGACCCGTCCTTCCGCGCGGGGCTGCTGCCACGCCTGCGCCTTTTCCTGTTCTGCGGGGAGACGCTCCACCACACCACGGCGGCCGCGCTCGCCGAGCGCTTCCCGGACGCCGTGATCGCGAACACCTACGGGCCCACGGAGTCCACCGTCGCCGTGACCTACGGGGAGATCGGCGCCGCCGAGCTCGCGGACCCCGAGCCGCTGCCGGTGGGCAGCCCGCGCCCGGGGACCGAGCTTTGGATCGTGGATCACGAGACGGGCGCGCGCCTTCCCGCGGGGGAGACGGGCGAGATCGTCATCTGCGGGGACACCGTGGCCAAGGGCTACTACGCCAACCCCGAGAAGACGGCCGCGTGCTTCTTCGAGACGACCCTCGCCGACGGCACGCCAGCGCGCGGCTACCGGACGGGCGACCTGGGGCACCTCGACGGGCGCGGCGTTCTGCACTGCGAGGGCCGGCTCGACTCGCTCGTGAAGGTGAACGGCTTTCGCATCGAGCTCGCCGAGGTCGAGGGGACCCTCGAGGGGATGGCGGGCATCGAGCAGGCGGCCGTGGTGCCGCGCGAGGCCCGGGGCCGCGTCACGAGCCTCTCGGCGTTCGTGGTAGTGGACCGCGGCGAGCTTGCCCGCGGGCTCGGGCTGGCCGGCGGGGTGCCGGGGGACTTCGAGCTCTCCCGCGCGCTCAAGGCGGCGCTCGGGCGCACCCTGCCCTCCTACATGGTCCCCCGTCGCATCCGCGTGATCGACGAGATGCCCCTCACGGCCAACGAGAAGATCGACCGCCGCGCGCTCGCGAGCCGCGGGTGACCCGAGGTGGAGTTCTTTGCCGACCCTGCGTTCTTCGTGCTCCTCGCTGCCGCCGTGGCGGTGGCGGCCGCGCTCGGCCTGACGGGGCACTCGCTCCAGCGCTGGGGCCTCGTGACCTCGGTCGTGTTTCTCGCCTGCCTGCTGGGCTCGGGGACGCAGGCCGTGGCGCTCGTCTCGTTTCTCGCCGTCGCGCGCGTGTGCGTGGTGGTTCTGGCGGGCCGCCCGGACAACCAGGGGGTCTTCTATGCGTCCGCCGGACTCACGATGCTGCCGCTCGTGGTCTACAAGCTCACCGCGGGCAGCGTCTCGCTCTGGGGCTTCGCGGGCATCTCGTACGTGACGTTCAAGGCGCTCCAGGTGGTCTTCGAGGTGCATGACGGGCTCATCGGGCGCGACGAGCTGGGCCTTCTCGACTACCTGAGCTTCCTGCTCTTCTTCCCGCAGTTCACCTCCGGCCCCATCGACCGCAGCCGGCGCTTCCTCGCGGACGCCCACCGCGTCCCCGCGCGCGACGAGTACGCCGGCATGCTCGCGCGCGGCATCCTGCTGCTGCTCGCCGGCATGGTCTACAAGCTGGTGATCGCCCAGGTCGTGCAGCGCTGGTGGGTGCTCGAGCCCTGGGGGGACGGCCCCTGGCTCGCCGAGCTGGCAAACCAGGTGCGCATCGCCTACGCCTACGCCGCCTACCTCTTCTTTGACTTCGCGGGCTACAGCCTCATGGCCATGGGCGCGAGCTACTGCCTGGGCATCCGCTGCCCGCGCAACTTCCGCGCGCCGTTCCTGGCGTCCGACGTCATCGACTTCTGGAATCGCTGGCACATCACGCTCTCCACGTGGTTCAGGGACTTCGTCTTCATGCGGCTCACGCGCGCTCTCATGCGCTGCGGGCGGCGGCGTGGCTGGGGCTGGGCGCGCGACCGCGTGCGCGTGGCGCAGGCGGGGTTTGTGGCGGACATGCTCGTCATGGGGTGCTGGCACGGACTCACGCCCGACTACCTGGGCTACGGCCTCTACCACGGGGTCCTTCTCGCCGCCAACGAGTGGCTCCAGAAGCGCTCCGAGTTCTATCGCGCGCACCGGCGCGACCGCTGGATGCGCATCCTCATATGGTTCGTGACGCTACAGCTGGTGATGCTGGGCTTTGCGATCTTCTCCGGCCAGATTTCCTATCTCGTGAAGGGAGCCTGATTGACATGGCAGATGGCGATGCGACCGTCCGGGAGAGGGTGCTTGACCTCCTCGTGGACGTCTGCGGGGACGACGCGGTGCGGGACCACCTGGACGATGATCTCTTTGAGCTGGGGCTTCTTGACTCGATGGGCGCCATCGAGCTGCTCGTGGGCATAGAGGACGAGCTGGGCGTGTCCATCGCGCCCACGGCGGTGCCGCGCGAGCAGATGAACACGCCCAACAAGATCGTCGAGCAGGTGGAGAAGCGGGTGGCGTGATGCGCGGCAGGAAGGACCGTGGCGAGAAGGACCACGGCGCGAAGGACGGCGCGGTCGCATCCGCCGCGGGGCGCTCCCGTCGCCGGACGGGTCCCGGCGTGCGGTTGCTCCTTGCGGTGGCGGCCGGGCTCGTGGTGGCCGCGGCGGGGCTCGTGGCGCTGGACGTGCTGCTCCCCGGCAACGGCCCCGCCGACCCCTCGCGAATCTACGACTACGTCTATGCCGACGGCAAGTCGGAGAACGCGGACTTCGTGCTCGCCAACATGTCGGACGACTCCTACCTCTGCCTGGGCTCCTCGGAGTTCTACATCTCCAAGGACAAGGTGAGCATGTGCCCGCAGGCTGTCTTCGGGGAGAACGTGACCGGCGTGGACATGACCTTCGTGGGCCAGGGCTACGACCAGAGCCTCTGGCAGGCCATCGCCGCCGGCGCCTATGGGGGCCGCGTCAAGAACAAGAAGGTCATGATCGTGGTCTCGCCGCAGTGGTTCTTCAAGGGCAACGGCGACCAGGACAAGTTCGAGAGCAAGTTCTCCTACTCGCTCTACCGCGCCTTCGTGCAGAACCCAAGCATCTCCGATAAGACCAAGGCCTACGTGCGGCGGCGCTGCGAGGAGCTGGGCGTGGACGCGGGCCAGCTCGCGGCCGCCGCGCAGGACATGCCGCTCGACGCGGTGAACGACTGGTTCTTCTCGCTCGCGGACGGCTGGCGCCTGCGCTCGGAGGTGCCCGGGATCGTGGCCATCGCGCCCTCCAAGAGCCCGGCGCGCGCGGCGGGGGAGCCCACCGGCGAGCCCGACTGGGACGCCCTGCTGGGTGCGGCGCGCGCCGAGGGGGCGGCGTCCTGCGCCACCAACGACTACGGCGTCTATGACGCGTACTGGGAGAAGAACCACACCTACATGCCCGAGCTCTTCGAGAACTTCCACGAGGCGGACGACGAGTACGCGGATCTTGCCTGCCTGCTCGAGGTCTGCCGGGAGGCGGGCCTGGAGCCGCTCGTGTGCATCCTGCCCGTGCACGGGGCGTGGTATGACCTCGCCGACGTCTCCGCCGAGGAGCGCGCGGCCTACTACCAGCGCATCCGCGGCATCTGCGACGAGGCCGGCGCCGCCTATGCGGACTTCTCGAGCTGCGAGTACGAGAAGTACTTCCTGTGCGACACGGTACATCCCGGATGGGTGGGCTGGGTGCGCATCGAGCGCGCGTTCTACGACTTCGTGAGCGGCCGCGACGACGACTTCCTGGGCGGTGCGGACCTTGGCGACGCGCCGGGGCTCGCCGCGGAGGGAGGCGACTCGTGATGCCGGGGGAGAAGGACCTCGCGGCGCGGGCCCGTGCGTGGCTGGAGGCGCGCCCGGGACTGCTCACGGCGGGCGCGTTTCTCGCCGTGGTGGCGCTCGTGGCGGTGATCGCGTGGTTCGTGGTGTTCTCGGGTCTCTCGGGGCCGGTGCAGTTCATCTATGACAGCTTCTAGGCATGGTCGCGCGAGGTGCCGGGGACGGCTGCTCGCGGCGGGCGCCGTGGCCGCCGCGCTCCTGGCGGCGTGCGCGCTCGGCACCCCGGCGGTCGCGCGGGCCGACGAGGCGCTGCTGCCCGGGCCCGACGACGTTGGCGACCCGGGCCTCTCCGAGGAGGAGGTCGCCCAGATCGCCGAGCCTGAGCTCGATCCCACCGACGAGGGCGCTGCGCTGCCGGGCGACGAGCCCGTGGGCGCCGAGCTCGCGTCGCGGCTCGACGCGTTTCTCGACGAGGCCTTCCCCGCCTGCGGGATGCCGGGCGTCGCCGTTGCCGTGGTGGACGCGGACGGCGTGCGCTACCTGCGCTGCCTGGGGGACGTGACGAGCGAGGACCGGACGTTCGTGGTGGGCTCGCTCTCCAAGTCCATGACGGCCGTGGCCGTGATGCAGCTCGCCGAGGAGGGGCTCGTCGACCTTGACGGGCCCGCGTGCTCCTACGCCCCGGAGACGGGCGTCCCCGTCTCGGTGACGGTTCGCGACCTGCTCAACCAGACGAGCGGCTTTGGGTACTTCGAGTCGCTCGCGGGGGCGTCCGTGGGTGAGAGCGCCGGGTCCTTCTCGTACGCCAACGCCAACTACGACCTCCTCGGCCGCATCGTGGAGGACGTGAGCGGGCTGGGCCTCGGGACGTACCTGCGCGAGCGCGTCTTCTCGCCGCTGGGGATGGGCGACGCCTCGGCGGGCGACGAGCCTGAGCGCGCGCCCCGGGCCGAGGGGCACCGCTCGTGGTTTGGCGCGTGGGTGGCGGACGGCTTCGAGCACGGGGAGGGGGACGACGCCTGGGGCGGCCCGGCCTCCGGCTACGTCCGCGCGAGCGTCTCGGACATGGCGGCGTACCTGCGGATGTATCTCAACAGCGGATGCGCGGCGCCCGGTGGCGCGCGCGTGCTCTCGGCGGGCTCCGTCCACCGGATGATCTTCTCGCGCGTGCCCGACCCTGCGGGCGACACCTACTACGGCATGGGCTGGACCACCTACTCCTGGGATGACGGGGAGCTCGTGATGTCGCACGATGGGCAGGTGGAGAACTACGTGGCGCGCATGTGCGCGATCCCCGGGCGTGACCTCGGGGTCGTGGTGCTGGCGGACGGCAACGACGAGTTCGGCAGCAACGAGGCGTTCTTCTCGCTGGCGGACGGAGCGACGGCCATCGCCGTGGGCGGGCGCGCGGACCCCGCGGACGTGGTGCCGCCGCTGGGAGAGCACGTGCGCTACGACGTGCTCTACGCGCTGGCCGTGCTGCTCTGCGCGCTGCCGCTCGCGTGGGGCGCGCTGCGGCGGCGCCGCGGGTCCCGGCGGGCGCCCCGGGCGCTCCCGGCCCTGCTGCTGCACATGGCGGCGCCGGTCTACCTGCTGGGCGTGCCGCCGCTTCTCACGGGCATGCGATGGCGCGACTTCGCGGCCTTCTACCCGGACCAGGCGCTCGTCCTTCTCACCTGCGCTATCCTTCTCCTTGCGGGAGGGCTCGTCGGCCTTTCCGGGAACGCTCGCCGGAGTGGGGCGCAGGGCGTCGCGGCGCCGCTAGATCGGCTTGGCGGTGCAGGGGCCCGCGTCGTCGGGGCGCACGAGGTCGGCGAGCGTCTTTGAGTCGAGGTAGGAGGACGTCACGCGGCCGAGGTCGCGCCAGACGCCCACGGTGGTGCAGGTGTCGCGCTGGGGGCAGAGCTCGTCGCTCCTGCAGTCGAGGCAGCTCACGGGCGCGAGGGACCCCTCCGCGGCGCGCAGGAGCTCGCCCAAGGTGTAGTCCTCCGGCTTGCGCGTGAGCTGGTAGCCGCCGCCCTTGCCGCGCTGGCTGCGGACGTAGCCAGCCTTGTGCATGAGCGAGATGACCTGCTCCAGGTACTTGCGCGAGATGCCCTGCCGACGCGAGACGTCGCCGAGCGAGACCCAGCCCTCGTGGCAGGCGAGGTCCGCCATCGCGCGCAGCGCGTACATCCCCTTGGTCGAGAACATTCCTGCCATCTCGTCACCTCCCCGTGCTGTTTCGGCAGTTTCGGGACGTGTTTTTTATCGCTGAAAAACACGTCCCCAGCGTTCTGAAGAAAAGGGACAGGCCTAGTGCGCGCGGGCCTCGAGCATCTCGTCGAGCGTGCGCCAGGCGAGCTCGGCGCACTTCACGCGTGCCGGCATGTGCGCGATGTCGCGCAAGAGCACGCCGTCCTCGAGGGCCTCGAGCGCGGCCTCGTCCGTCTCCTCGCCGCGGACCATACGCATGAAGAGCGCACAGAGCTCGCGCGCCTTCTCGGGCGTCTTGCCCACCATGAGGTCGCTCATGATGTCGGCGCTCGCCTGGGAGATGGCGCAGCCGTGGCCGGTGAACGCCGCCTCCTCGATGGTGCCGTCGTCAGCAAAGCGCACGGAGAACGTGAGCTCGTCGCCGCAGGAGGGGTTCACGCCCTCGTGGCTGCAGTCGGCGTCCTCCATCTGGTACTTGTAGTCGGGGTGCGACACGTGGTCCATGAAGGCCGCGTTGTAGAGGTCAGTCACTGCCATGGAAGATCCCCCAGACCTGGCTCAGGCCGTCGACGAGGCGGTCCACGTCGGCGGCGTCGTTGTAGAAGGCAAGGCTCGCGCGGCAGCAGGCGAGGTTCTCCACGCCGAGCCACGCGAGCAGCGGCTGCGCGCAGTGGTGGCCGGCACGGATGCACACGCCGGAGGCGTCGAGGATGCTCGCCACGTCGTGCGGGTGGACGCCGCGCACGTTGAAGCTGATGACGCCGTGGTGGCGCGCGGGGTCCGCGCTGCCGATGAGGTCGACGAAGTCGAGCTCCGCCAGGCGCTCGAAGGCGTAGGCCACGAGCGCCGCCTCTCGCTTGGCCACGGTGCCAAGGCCCACGGTCTCGGTGAGGTAGGAGAGCGCGGTGCCGGTGGCATAGATGCCGGCGGCGTCCTGCGTGCCCGCCTCGAACTTCTCGGGCACGGGCGCCCACGTGGCGTCCTGCTCGCGCACGGAGTCGATCATCTCGCCGCCGGTGAGCATGGGCGGCATGGCCTCCAGGAGCTCGTGGCGGCCCCAGAGCACGCCCACGCCCATCGGCCCCAGCGCCTTGTGGCCGGAGAACGCGAGGAAGTCCGCGCCCAGCTCGTCCACGTTTACGCGCAGGTGCGGGACGGACTGCGCGGCGTCGACGACCATCACGGCGCCCACGGCATGCGCGGCGTCTGCGAGCCTGCGGACGGGCAGCTCGCAGCCCATAACGTTGGAGACGTGCGCGGCAGCCACGATGCGCGCGCGCGGTCCGATCTTCTCGGCAATCTCCGCATCCGTGAGCGTGCCGTCCTTCTCGGGGTAGAGGTAGACGAGGCGCGCGCCGGCCGCACGGCAGGCCTCCTGCCAGGGGATCAGGTTGGAGTGGTGCTCCATGACGGTGATGGCCACCTCGTCGCCAGGGCCCAGGACGCACGGCGCCCAGGACTTGGCCACGAGGTTCAGGCTCTCGCTCGTGTTGCGGGTAAAGACCACGTCGCGCGCGTCAGGCGTGCCGATGAGAGCCGCCACCTGCGCGCGGACGTCCGCGATGGCCGCGGTGGCCGCGACGGAGAGGCTGTACAGGCCGCGCAGCGGGTTGGCGTTCATGGTCTCGTAGAAGTGGCGCTGGGCGTCGAGCACGCAGGCGGGCCGCTGCGCGGTGGCCGCGCTGTCGAGAAACGCGATCTCGGGGTGCCCGGCCAGCAGGGGGAAGTCCGCGCGGTATGGGTTCTGACGAATGTCAACCATCACGCCTCCTCGACCTCATCAAAAGTTTCTGTTAATTGGGGACTGTCCCCAATTAACAGACGTGCCTCGGGGCAGGGGGCGTGCATGAGGGCGTCCTCGTAGATGGCCTGCACGAAGAGCCGCTCGGCGTCCTCGCGGGAGAGGCCGCGGCTGGCGAGAAACGCCAGCTGCTCGGGGCTCACCGACCCGATGGTGGCGCCGTGGTTGCCCGCGACGTCGTCCTCGTCGCAAAGGATCGTGGGCAGCGTCTTGTTGACCACGTCGTCGCCCAGCACGAGCACGGTTTCGGCCTCGTTGCCCTGCGCGCCCTTGGCGCCGTGGACGAGGTCGATCGTGGTGCGCAGGCCCTTCTTTGCCGCATCCTCGAGCACGCCGTTATAGCTGAGCTCGGAGCGCGTGTTGCGGCCGCGCTGGCGCACGACCTCGTTGATGTCCAGGACCTCCGTGCCGCCGGCGTGGTAGCGGCAGCCAAGGTCAACCCGTGCGCGCTCCCCGGCGAGGTCGCAGGCGAGGCCCAGCGCGACGGTGCCGCCGCCGAGCAGGTACTGGTGCACGTCCACGCGGGCGTCGCGCGCCGCGGAGATGCCCACGCTCTCGAGGTGCTGCTGGTCTGAGCCCACCCTCACGTACTCGTGCAGGTGCACGCGCGCGCCGGCCTCGACGATCACGCGCAGGAGCGAAGCGGACGTGCCGGACCTGACAGATGACCCTGTCACCTTTGTCAGGTCCCCCGCAACCACGACGATGGTGCACTCGGCGCCGGCGCGGACCATGACACCGGTGTCGGCGACCTCTCCCGCGCCCACGGCAACCACGATCGGCTCCTCGCGCCTCTCGCCGCGGCCGACCTCCACGTAGCGCGCGCCCTTCGCCTGGGACTCCACCCAGTCGGTCACGGCCCGGCCCATCCCGCACTCCACGCCCTCGAAGAGGCGCGGCAGCGAGAAGTACACGTCGCCCTTGCGGCCGGGCGCGGGCACCGTGAGCGTGATGTCGTTCGTGCGCAGGCGGTTCCACGTCTGCGCAGGGGCAACGTTGACGCGCTCGAGGGTGAGCTCGCCCTCGGCGCCGGCCTCGGGCGCCAGGTTCTTCTCGGCCATCATCCTATGGCCCCTTCCATCTCGAGCTTGATGAGGTTGTTCATCTCCACGGCGTACTCCATCGGAAGCTCCTTGGAGACGGGGTTGGCAAAGCCGTTGACCACGAGCGTGCGCGCCTCGGCCTCGGAGCAGCCGCGGCTCATGAGGTAGAGGACCGTGTCGTCAGAGATGCGGCCAATCGTGGCCTCGTGGCCCACCTGCGCGGTGGCGTTGCGCACGTCCATCGCGGGGATGGTGTCGGAGCGGGAGATGTCGTCGAGCATGAGGCTCTGGCAGCTCACGCTGCAGCGCGCGCGGTCGGCGTGCCGGCCGATCACCACGGAGCTGCGGAACGTGTTCACGCCGCCGTCCTTGGAGATGGACTTCGTGGAGACGGACGCCGTCGTGTCCGCGCCGTTCATGATCACCTTGCAGCCGGTGTCGAGGTCCTGCGTGGCTCCGGCAAAGGTGATGCCGGTGAACTCGCAGGTGCCGCGGTCGCCCGCCATGATGGTGGTGGGGTAGAGGTAGCTCACGTGGCTGCCAAAGCTGCCGGAGACCCACTCCATCTTGGCGTCGGCGCCGATGGTGGCGCGCTTGGTGTTGAGGTTGTACATGTTCTTGGACCAGTTCTCGATCGTGGAGTAGCGCAGGCGCGCGCCGTCCTTCACGAAGAGTTCTACAGCACCCGCGTGGAGGTTGGCCTCGTAGTACTTGGGCGCGGAGCACCCCTCGATGAAGTGCAGGTCGGCGCCCGGCTCCACGATGATGAGCGTGTGCTCGAACTGCCCCGCCCCCGCCGCGTTGAGGCGGAAGTAGCTCTGCAGCGGATAGGGGAGCGTCACGCCGGCGGGGACGTAGACGAAGGAGCCGCCGCTCCACACGGCGTAGTGCAGCGCCGCGAACTTGTGGTCGGTGGGCGGAATCAGCGTGCCGAAGTACTCATGCACCACGGGCTCCCACTTGGGGTCGTGGAGGGCGTCCTCAATCGTGGTGTAGATGACGCCCTGCTCGGCCACCTCCTCGCGCATGTTGTGGTAGACGATCTCAGAGTCGTACTGGGCGCCCACGCCGGCGAGGCTCTCGCGCTCGGCCTCGGGGATGCCCAGGCGCTCGAAGGTGTCCTTGATGTCCTCGGGCACGTCATCCCAGCTCTTGGCCTGCTTGGTCTTGGGCGAGACGTACGTGGAGATGTGGTCCAGATCCAGCCCCGCGATGCTCGGCCCCCAGTTGGGCGCCATCTCGCGCGCGTGGTAGAGGTCGAGCGCGCGCAGGCGCATCTCGAGCATCCACTCGGGCTCGTCCTTCTTGGCGGAGATCGCGCGGACGATCTCGGGCGTCAGACCGTCGTCGTAGCGCTCGTAGCCCTCCTCGGACTTGGTGAAGTCGTAAAGGGAGCGATCGACGTCTGCGACCTCGGTGCGCTTGCGCTCCTCGCTCACTGGGCGTCACCCGCCTTGGGACAGCCCGGGCAGTCCACGCAGGCCGCCTCGTCCTGGCCCGCCCCGCGCTCGAAGCGCTCGAAGCCGCGGGCGTCGATGTCGGCGATGAGCTCCGCCGGCCCCTCGGCCACCATGCGGCCCTTGACCATGACGTGCGTGCGGTCCACGTCAAGCCGCTCGAGGATGCGCGTGTTGTGCGTGATCACGATGAGGGCGCCGCCCACCTGCTCGCGATAGGCCTGGATGCCGCGGGAGACGATGCCCAGCGCGTCCACGTCAAGCCCGGAGTCGGTCTCGTCGAGGATGGCGAGCTTGGGCTGGAGCAAAAGGAGCTGCAGCATCTCGATCTTCTTCTTCTCGCCACCGGAGAAGCCTACGTTGAGCTCGCGCATGAGGAAGCCCTGGTCGAGCTCCAGCTGGTCGGCGATGGCGCCCACGCGCTCGCGGAACTTGCGCGCGGTGGTCTTGAGCTCCGGGCGCATCTGGCAGATGGAGCGCAGGAAGCTGTAGAGCGGCACGCCGGGCACCTCCACGGGCGCCTGGTAGGAGAGGAAGATGCCGGCGAGCGAGCGCTTGTCGGCGGAGAGCTCGGTGACGTCCGCACCGTCAAAGGTGATGGAGCCCCCGGTCACGCGGTAGGCGGGGTCGCCCATGATGACGTGGCCGAGCGTGGACTTGCCGGCGCCGTTGGGGCCCATGAGGACGTGGCACTCGCCCGCGCCCACGGCCAGGTCGACGCCGTGCAGGATGGGCTTGTCCTCGGTGCCCGCAGAGAGGGCGCTCACGTTGAACAGCTGAGTGGACATGTTCCGCCTTTCTCCTCGCGGGTCGCGCGGGCCCGCGCCTTTTTCGCCTAATTCATAGTAATGAGTGGGGTATTAAAGGCAAGGGGTTGGGGCGAGAAAAACGCGTTGCCGTAACAATTCCTACTTATTTGGAGGCATTTAAGGCTCGCAAGGCCGCGGTGCCGAGCCGCCCATGGCGTGATGCCGGGGGTCGGAGGTCGCATACCCTGACAAAATTGGCCGATTTTTACGTAATTTGTCGGGGTATGCGACCCGGGGTATCGATCATGCGCCCCTGCGCTGTTTGCGGCCGCGTTACGCGTGCGTGCGTCCAACGTGGCGAGAAGTACCATGGCGCTCGGGACGGTCGACGGCGGGAGGTCCTTCTCGACATGGAGACGTGGAAGCGGCTCGGTGGCTTCATCGGGAGCCACATGGCATTTGTCTCCCCGACGTGCGTGGTGCTCGGCGTGCTCTTTCCCGATCAGCTGTGCGTGCTCAAGCCGGCCGTGACGGCGCTCTTTGCGTTCATGACCTTCCAGAGCTCGCTCTCCAACACCTTTGGCAACCTCGCGCGCACGGTGCGCCGCCCGGTCCCGCTCGTGGTGACGCTCCTTCTGGCCACCGTCCTCATGCCGTGCGTGGCCTGCGCGCTGGCGACGGCGCTCTTCGGCTCCGACCCCAACCTCGTCTGCGGGATCGTGCTCGAGTACAGCGTGCCCGTAGCCGTGGTCGCCGCCATGTGGACCAACATGCTCGGCGGGGACCCGGCGCTCTCGCTCGCCACGATCCTCGTGTCCACGGTGGCCGCGCCGGTCACGATTCCGCTCACGCTGCACCTGCTCCTCGGGCAGACGGTCGAGGTGGACGCCGCGCGGATGATGGGGGAGATGGTGGTCTCCATCGCGCTGCCGGCGCTTGCGGGGACCCTCCTCAACGACGCCTCGCGCGGCTGGGCGGCGCGCGAGCTCTCGCCGGTGATCGCGCCGGCCGCCAAGATCGCGCTCGTGCTGGTGATCCTCAGCAACGCCACCGGTGTGGCCCCCTACGTGCGCAACCTCACGCCCCAGCTCGTCGGCGTGATGGTCTTCATCGCCGTGTTCGCGACGTGCGGCTACGCATTGGGGCTGCTCGCGGCGAACCTCCTGCGCCGCCCCCACGAGCAGGAGGTCTCGATGACCTACCTCGTGGGCATGCGCAACATCTCGGCCGGGGCGGTCATCGCGGCGGAGTACTTTCCCGGCGAGGTGATGTTTCCCGTGGTCATAGGGACGCTCTTCCAGCAGGTGATCGCCGCGAGCTTTGGCTCCGTCCTGCGCCGGCGCGCCCGGTGGGCGGCTTCCGAGTAGCGCCGCCGGCCGCGGCGGCGTTGCCGAATGGGGGCTTGTGGCAGCCGTCTTGCCATGCCAACTGGGCGTTCTTCTCGCCCCGCTGCGCTTTTTGGGGTCATGGCAGGGCAGATTCTGCCATGACCCCAAAATTGCCAACGCCCTGCGCCCCTCGGCTGCCATAATTCCCAATTCCGCAACGGGGCACGGGCACCTCGGGCGCTAGTGGTGACGGTACATGCGCGGGCGCGGGCGGCCGTCGTCGAGGATGACGGCGAGCGCGGCGATGGCCACGACGGCGATGAAGACGAGCTTCTTCATGATGACCTCCCTCTCTCTGATAGGCCCATTCTCCCGGCTGGCGCCTCTCGGGGCCATCGATGCGACTTACTGCTGCCTTGCGCTTTCGTAAGGTTCGGGCGGGAGGCGGCTGCCTGCTCCGGGTACGTACACGCCCCTCCCGGGTACGTACGCAATTTGAGGTCTGATACACCTTCCTCCCTGGAGAATTCGCAGGTGGGCGCGGTGGCGAGAAGAACATCAGGTCTGAAACCTCGTACGTACCCGGGAGGGGCGTGTACGTACCCGGGTGAGGCGCGTACGTACCCGGGAGCGGGCCGCGGGAGGGGCGCCGGGCCCGCGTCCCGCATTGTTGCGGCCGCGTCTCGGCGGCGTCCGGCCGCGCTGTCCCTGTCGTAGAATGGGGCGCAGCCAAGATAGGAGGACCCATGCCCCTTACCAGAGAAGACGTCGCGGGCATCGCGGACTACGCGCGCATCGCGCTCACGCCCGAGGAGCTCGACGAGATGACCGCGTACATGAACAGCGCGATCGACCTGCTGGAGCCCATCCGCCAGTACGACCTCGAGGGCGTCGAGCCAACGTTCCACCCCATCGGCGACCTCTCCAACGTGATGGCCGACGACGTGCCGGACACCGAGGTGCGCCACCTGAGCGTGGACGTGGCGCTCAGGAACGCCGGCGCGTCCCGCGACCGCAGCTTCCGCGTGCCGTCCATCCTCGGCGACCAGGGGGGTGACCGCTGATGGCCAACTTCGACCAGCTCTCCGCGCGCGAGATCGCGGCGGGCGTCGCAAACGGCGACTTCACCGCGACCGAGGTGGCCCGGGCGGCGCTTGACGCCGTGGAGGCCCGCGACGGCGAGGTCAAGGCGTTCCTGCAGGTCTCCGCCGACCTTGCGCTCGCGGCCGCCGAGGCGACCGACAGGGCCCGCGCGGCGGGCGAGAAGCTCGGTCCGCTCGCCGGCGTTCCCGTGGCCTTCAAGGACAACATGCACCTCGTGGGCACCCGCACCACCTGCGCCTCCCGCATGCTCGAGAACTACGAGTCCACGTTCACGGCCACCTGCGTCCAGCGCATGCTCGACGCCGGCGCCACCCCCGTGGGCAAGACCAACATGGACGAGTTCGCCTTTGGCAGCTCCACCGAGTCCTCGGCCTTCCACCCCACGGCCAACCCGTGGGACACGGGGCGCGTCCCGGGCGGCTCCTCGGGCGGCTCGGCGGCGGCCGTCGCCTCCGGCGAGGTCACGGTCTCCCTGGGCTCCGACACCGGCGGCTCCATCCGCCAGCCGGCCTCCCTCTGCGGCGTCGTGGGCCTGAAGCCCACCTACGGCGCGGTCAGCCGCTACGGCGTGGTGGCCTTTGGCTCCTCGCTCGACCAGGTCGGCCCCTTCGGCCGCAGCGTCGAGGACGTGGCCCTGGCCATGAACGCGCTCACGTGCGGCGGGCGCGACCCGTGGGACTCCACGAGCCAGCCGGTCGACGTCGATTTTCTCGCCCACCTGAACGATCCCATCGAGGGGCGCCGCGTGGGCGTCGTGCCCGCCCTCATGGAGGCCGCCGGCCTCACCGACGAGGTCCGCGACGCCGTGAACGCCGCCGGCCGCGCGCTCGCCGACCAGGGCGCCGAGCTCGTGGAGGTCGACCTCCCCAACATCGCCTCCGCCATCGCGGCCTACTACGTGATCGCGCCGTGCGAGGCCTTCTCCAACCTCGCGCGCTTCGACGGCGTGCGCTACGGCTACCAGGAGCAGGGCTGCGCCACGCTCGCCGAGCAGACCTCGAAGAGCCGCGCGCACGGCTTTGGCGAGGAGGCCAAGCGCCGCCAGATGCTGGGCGCCTACCTCCTCTCCAGCGGCACCTACGACAGGTACTACTACCCGGCGCAGCAGGTCCGCACCCTCATCACGGCCGACTACGCCCGCGCCTACGAGAAGTGCGACGTCATCCTCATGCCGGCCGCGCCGCGCACGGCGTTCAAGTTCGGCGAGCTCAGTGACCCCACGCAGATGTACGCGTCGGACCTGTTCACGATCTCCAACAACATCGTCGGCAACGGCGGCGTCTCCGTGCCGCTGGGCCTGGGCGCCACCTCCGGCCTGCCCGTGTCCGCGCAGCTCCAGGGCCCGGCCTTCGCCGACGCCACGCTGCTCACGTTTGCGCGCGCGATCGAGCGGTCCAACTCGGCCGCCGGTGGCTCCGGGGCCCCCGTCGCGCCCTCGTTTGCCGGGAAGGGGGGTGAGCTCGCATGAAGAAGCTCGCCGAGGTCCTGAGGGACTGGGAGGCCGTGATCGGCCTCGAGGTTCACACCGAGCTCACCACGCTCGAGACCAAGATGTTCTGCAACTGCCGCCTCTCCCACGACGACGAGCCCAACACCAACGTCTGCCCCGTCTGCCTGGGCATGCCGGGTGCGCTGCCCGTGCCCAACGAGAAGGCCATCGAGTCGATCGTCATGGCGGGTCTGGCCACCAACTGTGAGATCATGCGCCACTCCATGTTCTACCGGAAGCACTACTTCTACCCGGACATGGCCAAGAACTTCCAGACCACGCAGGGTCCCGTGGCGTTTTGCATGCACGGCCACCTGGACCTGGAGGTCTCCGGCGCCGGCGCCAAGGAGCGCCCGGCTGACACGGTCGAGAAGGACGCCGACGGCGGCTACGTTGCGCCCATCCGCATCCTGCGCATCCACATGGAGGAGGACGCCGCCAAGATGGTGCACGTGGGCGGCGAGGAGGGCCGCATCACCGCGGCCACCGAGTCCCTCATCGACTACAACCGCTGCGGCACGCCGCTGATCGAGCTCGTCACCGAGCCCGACCTGCGCACGCCCGAGGAGGCCCGCCTCTTCATGGAGAAGCTGCGCCAGACGTTCCTCACGCTCGGCATCTCCGACTGCTCGCTCGAGAGCGGCTCGATGCGCTGCGACGGCAACATCTCGCTGCGTCGCCGCGGCACCACGGAGTTTGGCACCAAGACCGAGATGAAGAACATCAACTCGTTCAAGAGCCTGCACGACGCGCTCGAGTACGAGATCTGCCGCCAGGCCGAGGTGCTCGAGGAGGGCGGTATCGTCTACCAGGAGACGCGCCACTGGGAGCCCTCGCGGCGCCGCACCGTGGTCATGCGTGTCAAGGAGACCGCGGACGACTACCGCCTCTTCCCGGACCCGGACCTCGCGCCCTTCGACCTCACGGACGAGTTCGTCGACCGCTGCCGCGCGCGCATCCCGGAGCTGCCGGACGCCAAGCGCGACCGCTACATGTCCGACTTTGGCCTCAAGCGCGCCGACGCCGCCCAGCTCGCGGGCGACCCGGCGGTCGCGGCCTTCTTCGAGGAGACGCTTTCCGTGGCGGGCGAGAAGGACGTGGAGACCGTGGCCAAAGTCATGGTGAACCTCGTCCCCAGCTACGACGCCCTCACGCCGGCGCAGGTCGCGAGCCTCTCGGCGCTTCTCGCCGAGGACGCGATCACGTTCGCCCAGGCGCGCGAGGTGCTCGACGCGGTCAATGGCACCAGCGAGGACCCGGCCGCCTACGTGGACGCGCACGGCATGCGCCAGTCCACCGACGAGGGCGCGCTCGGCGCCATCGTGGACGAGGTGCTCGCGCGCTGCACCGACCAGGTCCAGCAGTACCGCGACGGCAACAAGAAGGTGCTCGGGTTCCTCGTTGGGCAGTGCATGAAGGCGGCCAAGGGCTCCGGCAACCCCAAGGCCTTCAACAAGATGCTCGCGGAGCGGCTCGAGTCGTAGGGGCCCGGGGCACGCGGCGCGGCCCCCTGAGGTCCGGCGCTCAGACAGCTTGCCGAGAAGGGCGCTCGGCAAGAACTCGCGGCGGACCTCAGGGGGCCTCTCGCTCCGGCCCGCCCGTACTTCTCGGCCGTTCCTTCTTGAATGGTTCTTGATTGTGGCTACATTGGGTATACTGTGGCTACGTTGAGAGGAGAAGCTATGGCGCAGCTTGAGGCGGTGGGGGTGCGCGAGGCAAAGAACCGGTTCAGCGAGCTGACCGCGCGGGTCAACGAGCTTGGGGCCAACCTTGTGGTGCTCAAGAACAACCGGCCGTGGGTGGTCATCCATCCGGCGGATTCCGAGGCCGCCGATCGTCGCGCGCGCCTCGAGCGTCTTCATGCGCTCACGGCGTCCATCGAGCGGGACGCAGCAGGCGAGCCCGCCTGGGATGCTGCGGTTTCCGACCGTGAGCTCCTCGACGAGGAGCGGGTGAGGCGTTTTGGCTAGGGTCGTGCTCGACACCAACATCATCCTCGACTACCTCAGCGCGACGCGCGAGCGGCACCGCGACGCCGTTGACCTGCTCGAGACCCTGCTCTCGTCGGAGGATAAGACGCCGGTCATTCTTGCGGCGAGCATAAAGGACGCTTACTACATCCTCTGCCGCCACTATCACGATGAGGGGCTCGTTCGCGCTCGGCTCAATGACTTCCGCTCGCTCATGGAGGTTGCCGAGCTCACAGTTCCGGTGCTCGATACGGCCTTCGCCTCCGACGAGCCGGACCTTGAGGACGGCATCGTGCGAGCCACGGCCGAGCTCTTAGGCGCCCAGGCCATCGTCACGCGCGACGCGTCCGCCTACGCGGGCTCGTCCGTTCCCAGCATGGACGCGCGGGCATATTGCGCCGGCCTCGAATAGCCTGCCCTTTTCGCTGCTGCGTCCCTGCCAAGCTGCTAGACTTCCGGGGCGAGGGCGTTGTCGCGTGCGAGGGGAGCCAGCGGTGGGCGAGAAGGACGGGCAGGTCGCGGAGGGTGTCGAGCCGGTCGCGGAGGAGATGACGCCCGACGAGGCGCGTCGGGCGGAGAAGCTCTCGCGCCGGCGCATGGCCTACAGCTTCCCGCAGTTCTTCGCCCTGCTCAACGTGGGCCTCATCCTTACGGCGGTCGCGCTCGTGCTCTTCAAGACGCCCAACCACCTGGCCTTCGGCGGCACCACGGGCTTTGCGATCCTGCTCAACACGGCACTGCCAGTGCTTCCCGTCTCTGCGTACATGTGGATCCTGAACGCCGTGCTCGTTCTTCTCGGCCTGGTCTTTCTGGAGCGCAAGGCGGTGCTGTGGAGCGCGTTCGCGTCCTTCGCGCTTTCGGGCTATACGTCGCTCTTTGAGTGGCTGTTCCCGGTGACGGCCTCCATCACCGGCGACCTCTGGCTTGATGTCTGCTTTGCGGTGCTGCTGCCGGCCGTGGGCTCGGCGCTGGTCTTTGACATCGGCGCGTCCACCGGCGGCACGGACATCCTGGCCATGATTCTGCGCAAGCGCACGGACCTGGAGATCGGCAAGGCGCTCTTTGCCGTGGACGTGGCCGTGGTCGTGGCGGCGATCGGACTCTACGGGCCGCGCGTGGGCCTCTACTGCGTGCTCGCGCTCATCGGCAAGACCTTCGTGGTGGACGGCTTCATCGAGTCGATCCGCCAGCGCAAAGTCTGCCAGGTCATCTGCGACCATCCGCGCGACGTGGAGGAGTTCATCGTCAAGAAGCTGGGCCGCACCGCCACGGTGACCTTTGGCTGGGGCGCGTACTCCGGCAAGCGCCAGACGATTCTCACCAGCGTGCTCTCGCGCCGTGAGGCCATGCGGCTGCGGCTCTTTGTGCGCGCGCAGGACCCGAGCGCCTTCATCACGATCGTGAGCAGCTCCGAGATCATCGGTCGCGGTTTCCGTGGCGTGAACTAGCGCGCCCGCGGCCGCTCGCTAAACCCCTCTTTTGGAGGTTTGGGTTCACTTTCTTGAGCGCGCAAGCTACAGGAAAATCCGCCAAGCTTGTGAGCTGCGGTTTCTCCTGGAGTGTTCGCGCGCGGACAAAAACGACGAACCCAAACCGCGAGGGGGGAGGGGTCGCTACTCCGTGGCGCGGGCCTCGCCGAGGTAGTTGTACAGCGTGTACTTGGAGATCCCGAAGTACTTGCAGACCTTGGGGCCGCTCTTGGTGATGAGGAACGCGCCGGTGTCGTTGAGGTAGCGGATCGCGCGGACCTTCTCCTCCTTGGTCATGAGCGCCACGGGCGTGCCCACGAGCTGGACGCTCTGCTCGATGAGGTCGTCCAGCAGGTCCGCCACGCTGCGCACGATCGGCTCCGGCTCGCGCGGGGCGTCCGGCTCGGTGCCCACGAGCCCGCCGATCACGTCGACGGCGGCGCGCAGGACCGTGATGTCGTAGTTGACGGCGAAGATGCCCACGGTGCGGCCGGCGTCGTTGCGGATGAAGACCGTCGAGGACTTGAGGATCTTGCCGTCGGCGGTCTTGGTGAGGTAGGCCAGGCGGTCCTCCAGGCGCTCGGTGCCGGCATGCAGCGCCTCCAGCACCACGTGGCTCGGCCCGTCGCCGAGCTTGCGGCCGGTGACGTGGCCGTTCTCAATCGCGACGATCGAGTGGCTGGGGTCGGTCGTCTCGAGGTCATGGACGACGACCTCGCACCCGCTGCCAAACTGCAGCGCGAGCGCGTGGGCGAGTCGCTTGTAGAAGTCGAGCTGTGTCTCGGTCATGTCGTTCTCCTCGCATTGTGTGAACGAGAGAGATGGTACCCGAAAAGGGAAGCCAGCCAAACTTTTTGTTTGGTCCCGTCCGCGCCCGAGAGGGTCGGTGAGGCCGAGAAGAACGTCCTGACGTCGCGTTATATCACGCCGTGGACAACGAAAACTTTTTGAAGTCCCGCCCGCGCCCGACCGCTCACGCCCCGCAACCTACCGTCTAACAGATTTTCATCGAAGCAGACAATTTGTTAGCACGCCCCGCGCAATACTATCGAAACATAGTCGGAGCATCGTGGAGAGGACGATTATGGCGAAGACGCAAGCGGTGGAGGAGAAGGGGTCCTCCGCGGTTCTGTTCCAGCGCGAGGGGATGCCGCCCATCGGCGAGATGCTGCCCTGCGCCCTCCAGCATGTGCTGGCGTCCTTCGCCGGCATCATTACGCCCGCGATCCTCATCGCGGCCACGTTCAACTTCACTGCCCAGGAGAAGACCGACATCATCCAGGTCGCGCTGATCCTTTCCGCCATCGACACGGCGCTGCAGGCCTTCGCGCCGTTCCGTCGCATCGGCGGCAACCTGCCGATCGTCATGGGCGTCTCGTTTGCGTTCCTGCCCGCGCTCCAGGCCATGGGCGCCACGTTCTCCTTCGGCGCGCTTCTGGGCGGGGAGATCGTGGGCGGCATTGCGGCCATCCTCTTTGGCATCTTCTACGGCAAGCTCAAGGGCTTCTTCCCGCCGGTGGTCACCGGCACGGTGATCTTCACCATCGGCGTCTCGCTCTATCCCACGGCCATCAAATACATGGCCGGCGGCGAGGGCACCCCGCTCTGGGGCACCCCGCAGGCGTGGTGCGTGGCCCTGGTCACGTTCGCCGTGGTCTTTGGCCTCAACAACTTCGCCAAGGGCACGCTCAAGCTGGGCAGCGTCTTCTTTGGCATGATCGCTGGCATCATCGTGTCCGCGCCCTTCGGCATGCTGGACTTCTCCGCCGTGGGCACGGCCGGCGTCTTTGCGTTCCCCAAGATCATGCCCTATGCCATCGAGTTCCACCCCGAGGTCTGCATCACGCTCGCCGTGGTCTACCCGATGGTCGCCATCCAGGTCATCGGTGACGTCTCCGCCGCCTGCCTGGGCTCCATGGACCGCATGCCCACCGAGCGCGAGCTCTCCGGCGCCATCGTCTCCCAGGGCGCCACGTCGCTCGTCTCCGCCTGCATCGGCGGCCTGCCCACCTCCGCGCTGGGCCAGAACGTGGGCATCATCTGCTCCAACAAGGTCGTCAACAAGTGGGTCTTCGTGACCGTGGCGGCGGTCTTTGCCGCGGCGGGCCTGCTGCCGCAGCTCTCGGCGCTGCTCACGGCCATCCCGCAGCCGGTCATCGGCGGCGCCACGGTGGGCGTCTTCGGCACCATCACCATGAACGGCGTCCGCATGTTCACCAAGGACGGCCTCACCCCGCGCACCACCACGATCGTGGGCACCTCCGTGGTCTTTGGCCTGGGCATCTGGATGGCCTCGGGCTGCCTCGCCGGCGAGGGCATGCCCAGCTGGGTCACCACCGTCATCGGCTCCAACGCCATCACCCCGGCCGCCCTCATGGCCATCATCCTGAACCTCATCCTGCCCGTTGACCCGCCGCACGAGATTCGCACGGCGGCCACCAAGGAGCAGGCCGTCGCCAAGGTCATGCCCGCCAGCAAGGAGTAGCGGGCCCCGGGCCATCCCGCAGAAAGAGGGGCGAGAAGACCGGTCTTCTCGCCGGACAGATAGGAGACGTCATGCTGCTCGTCACCAACGGTCGCGTCATCACGCGCGACGCCGACAACGCTTACCTCGAGAACGGCGCCGTTGCCATCGATGGCGAGAAGATCGCCGAGGTCGGGCCCGCCGCGGCGCTGGCCCAGAAGTACCCGGACGCCGAGGTCGTGGACGCCCACGGCGGCGTGATCATGCCGGGCCTGGTGAACTGCCACACCCACATCTACTCGGGGCTTGCCCGCGGCCTCTCCATCAAGGGCTGCAACCCGCACAACTTCCTGGAGAACCTCGAGCAGCAGTGGTGGAAGATCGACGACAACCTCACGCTCGACGGCACGCGCGCGAGCGCCTACGCCACCGTGCTGGACAGTCTGCGCGACGGCGTGACCACGATCTTCGACCACCACGCGAGCTTCTGCGAGATCCCGGGCTCCCTCTTTGCGATCAAGGACGTCTGCGAGGAGACGGGCATCCGCGCGTGCCTGTGCTACGAGACCTCCGACCGCCGCGGCGACGAGAAGCGCGACCAGGCGATCGCCGAGAACGCCGAGTTCGCGCAGTGGGCCGCCAAGCAGGACTCCGGCATGATCGCCGCGATGTTCGGCGGGCACGCCACCTTCACGCTCTCCGACGAGACGATGGACAAGATGGCCGAGGCCAACAATGGCCTCACCGGCTTCCACATCCACGTCTGCGAGGGCATGAACGACGTCTGGGACAGCCGGCGGAACCGCGGCGGCATCTCGCCGATCGAGCGCCTGCTACAGCACGACCTCCTGGGCCCGCGCACGATGCTCGGCCACTGCATCCACGTCACGCCCGCCGAGATGGACATCATCAAGGAGACCGGCACCCACATCGTCAACAACCCCGAGTCCAACATGGGCAACGCCGTGGGCTGCGCGCCGGTGCTCGAGTTCTTCCGCCGCGGCATTCCCGTGCACATGGGTACCGACGCCTACACGCACGACATGCTCGAGAGCCTCAAGGTCTTCCTCATCATCCAGCGCCACAACGCCGCCATGCCCAACGTGGGCTGGGTCGAGGCCATGACGATGCTCTTCCAGAACAACCCCGCCATGGCGAGCGCCTACTTCGGGCGCGAGGTCGGCGTCCTGGCGCCCGGTGCCGCGGCCGACGTCATCGTGATGGACTACCCGGTCTTCACGCCCTTCTCGGACGAGAACATCGACGGCCACATGCTCTTCGGCATGATGGGCAAGAACTGCCGCACCACGATCGTCAACGGCAAGGTGCTCTACAAGGACCGCGAGTTCGTGGCCTTCGACGAGGAGCGCATCAACGCCTGGACCCTCGAGCAGTCCAAGAAGCTCTGGGGCACGCTGAACGAGCGCACGTACTAGACCGAACTGAGGTCGGCGAGCGGGAGAGGGTCCGCGCGCCGCAGGAGAGGAGCAGCAATGAGCGACGTCATGAGGCCGATCCCGTTCGCGCAGGTCATGGACTGGGTCCTGACCGAGCACGAGACACAAGGCGCCATCTTCGGCGTGCGCAAGGCCTACGTCCACGAGGGCGGTGCCGAGCCGATCTTTGCCGAGAAGATCGAGACCCCCTTTGGCCCGGCCGCCGGCCCCAACACCCAGCTCGCGCAGAACATCATCGCCTCCTACGTGGCGGGCTCGCGCTTCTTTGAGCTCAAGACCGTCCAGGTCATGGACGGCGAGGAGCTCTCCGCCTGCGTGAACAAGCCCTGCATCGTGGCCGAGGACGAGTGCTACAACTGCGAGTGGTCCACCGAGCTCACCGTGCCCGACGCCTTCGCCGAGTACGTCAAGGCCTGGTGGGCCTGCAAGCTCTTCGCCCGCGAGTACGGCCTGGGAGACCCGGACGGCTTTGTCTTCAACATGTCCGTGGGCTACAGCCTCGAGGGCATCAAGTCCGAGAAGGTCGACCGCTACATCGAGGGCATGAAGGACGCGTCCGGCACCGCCGTCTGGGCCGAGTGCCGCGACTGGGCCCTCGCCAACCTCGACCGCTTCCAGAACGTGGACGCAGACTTCGTCAACTCGGTCTCCCCGCAGGTCTCCAACTCCGTCACCGAGTCCACGCTCCACGGCTGCCCGCCCGACGAGATCGAGCGCATCGCCACCTATCTCATCACCGAGAAGGGCGTGAACACCTACATCAAGTGCAACCCGACGCTTTTGGGCTACGACTTCGCGCGCGAGCGCCTGAACGAGCTCGGCTTTGACTACATCGTCTTCGACGACACGCACTTCCGCGAGGACCTGCAGTGGATCGACGCCGTGCCCATGTTCGAGCGCCTGATCGAGCTCTGCGACGAGAAGGGCCTCGCCTTTGGCGTCAAGCTCACCAACACGTTCCCGGTTGACGTGACCCGCGGCGAGCTGCCGAGCGAGGAGATGTACATGTCCGGTCGCTCGCTCTTCCCGCTCACGATCGAGCTCGCGCGCCGCATCGCCCGCCAGTTTGACGGCCGCCTGCGCATCTCCTACTCCGGCGGCGCCGACGCCCGCAACATCCGCGAGCTCTACGCGGCCGGCATCTGGCCGATCACCATGGCCACCAACGTCCTCAAGCCCGGCGGCTACGAGCGCTTCTCCCAGATCGCCGGTCTTCTCGCCGGCGCCGAGCGCCTGGACTACGTGGACGTTGATGCCGTGACCGCGCTGGCCTCCCGCACCGCCTCCGGCAAGGACTACCAGAAGCCCATCAAGCCGGCCAAGCCTCACAAGGTCGACGCCGAGCTCCCGCTCATGAGCTGCTTCACCGCGCCGTGCCGCACCGGCTGCCCCATCCAGCAGGACATCCCTGCCTACCTCTCCCGCGTGGACGAGGGCAAGCTCGCCGAGGCGCTCCAGATCGTCATCGAGCGCAACGCCCTGCCGCACATCACCGGCAACCTCTGCCCGCACCCCTGCGGCGCCAAGTGCGAGCGCAGCTTCTACGAGCCCGAGGGCGCGCGCATCCGCGAGTCCAAGCTTGCGGCTGCCCGCGGCGGGTTCGACGAGGTCGTGAAGAAGCTCCGCGCCGCTGGTCCTTCTCGCCTCGCCTCTGCGGCCGATAAGAACGTGGCGGTCGTGGGCGGCGGCCCGGCGGGTCTCGCCACCGCGTTCTTCCTCACGCGCGCCGGTGCCAAGGTCACCATCATCGAGCGCACCGACAAGCTCGGCGGCGTGGCGCGCCACGTCATCCCCGAGTTCCGCATCTCCCACGACGACATCGACAAGGACGTGGCGCTCTGCCTCGCCTTTGGCGCGCAGGTCCAGATGGGCCGCGAGGTCACGAGCGTGGCCGAGCTCTTCGACGATGGCTTCACGGACGTCGTGGTCGCCACGGGCGCGTGGGCGCCGGGCAAGGTGGGCCTCAAGGCCGGTGAGGAGATCGACGTCCTGGAGTTCCTCGAGGCCGCCAAGTCCGGCGAGCCCATGGACCTGGGCACCGACGTCGTGATCGTGGGCGCCGGCAACACCGCCATGGACGCCGCCCGCGTGGCCAAGCGCGCCGAGGGCGTGCGCAACGTGCGCATCGTCTACCGCCGCACCAAGAGGGAGATGCCGGCGGACGAGGAGGAGCTGCAGCTTGCCCTGGAGGAGGGTGTGGAGCTCTGCGAGCTTCTCGCCCCGATCGGCGTGGCAGGCGGCCAGCTGGCCTGCGAGGTCATGCGCCTCGGCGAGCCGGACGAGTCTGGCCGTCGCCGTCCCGAGCCCACGGGCGACACCGTGGACGTTCCGGCCACGGCCGTGATCTGCGCCGTGGGCGAGCAGATCGAGCGTGGGCTCTACGAGGGCGCGGGGGTCGAGGTTGACCGCCGCGGCCGCCCGGCTGGCACCGCTACCGGCGTGGACCACGTCTGGGCCGCTGGCGACTGCCGCCGCGGTCCGGCCACCTTCGTGGAGGCCATCGCCGACGCGCAGGCCGTTGCCCGCGACCTGGCCGGCGTGGACTTCAACGCCTACGCCGCCCAGAACGTCCGCGCCGACAAGCTCGACGCCATCATGGTGCGCAAGGGTGACGTCTGCCTCGACGTTGCCGGCTGCACGACGAGCCGCTGCCTGGGCTGCGCCACCGTCTGCGAGGTCTGCTGCGACGTCTGCCCCAACCGCGCGAACGTTGCCATCAAGGTGCCGGGCCTCGCGCAGCAGCAGGTCGTCCACGTGGACGGCATGTGCAACGAGTGCGGCAACTGCGCCGTCTTCTGCCCGTGGAGCGGCCGCCCGTACAAGGACAAGCTCACGCTCTTCTGGAGCGCGGAGGACATGGACGCGAGCGAGAACCGCGGCTTCCTCCCGCTGCCCGACGGACGCGTCCGCGTGCGCCTGGCGTCCGGCGAGGACACCTACGACGTGAGCGACGCCGCCTGCGGCCTGCCCGAGGACGTGCGCCTCACCATTGCCGCGGTCCGCGACGACTACGCCTACCTGCTGGCCAAGTAGCTTTCGTGCGACCCGCGGGCCGAGGTCCTTCTCGCCCGCGGGTCTCGTACGCAAGGAGGGGAGAGACATGGACGACGAGCTCAAGCGCATCTGGGTCGCCGACGAGGGCTGCATAGGCTGCCGCCTCTGCGAGCGCGCGTGCCCCACCGGCGCCATGCGCGTGGAGGACAAGCAGGCGGCAATCGACTACGCGCTCTGCATCGCGTGCGGCATGTGCGCCACCAAGTGCCGCAAGGGCGTCATCCACGACACGCTGGGCATCTACGCCCCGGCCCAGTAGGGGAGGAGACCATGGCAGCTGGAACCGCCGTCAAGGCACCCGCCGAGTACCGCTTCACCGTCAACGGCGAGGAGCAGGTCGTCGCTTGTGACAAACCGCTCCTTCGCTACCTGCGCGACGAGCTTCATCTCACCTCCGTCAAGGACGGCTGCTCCGAGGGCGCGTGCGGCACCTGCACCGTGCTCGTGGACGACCGCGCCACCAAGGCGTGCGTCCTCACCACGCGCCTGGCCAACGGACGAGACATCGTGACCGTGGAGGGCCTGCCCCACGAGGAGCAGGAGGCCTTCGTCTACGCCTTCGGTGCCGTGGGTGCCGTCCAGTGCGGATTTTGCATCCCCGGCATGGTCATGGCGGGCGCAGCCCTCATCCACAAGGTGCCCGACCCCACCGAGGATCAGGTCAAAGTGGCCATCCGCGGCAACGTCTGCCGCTGCACCGGTTACAAGAAGATCATCGAGGGCATCCTGCTCGCCGCCGCCATCCTGCGGGGCGAGAAGAGCATCGACCCCGAGCTCGAGCGCGGCGACGACTACGGCGTGGGCAAGCGCGCCTTCCGCGTTGACGTGCGCCGCAAGGTCCTGGGCTTTGGCAAGTACCCCGACGACATCGACGAGCGCGACTTCCCCGACCTCACCTACGCCAGCGCCGTGCGCTCCAAGTACCCGCGCGCCCGCGTGGTCAAGATCGACGCCGAGAAGGCCCGCGCCATGCCGGGCGTCCTTGCCGTGCTCACGGCCGCCGACGTGCCCGTGAACGCGGTCGGTCACCTGCTCTACGACTGGGACGTCATGACGGCCGAGGGCGACGTCACCCACTGCGTGGGCGACGCGATTGCCCTGGTGGTGGCCGAGGACGCCGCCACGCTCGAGAAGGCCAAGAAGGCCGTCAAGGTGGAGTACGAGGTCCTCGAGCCCGTCCGCTCCATCGAGGAGGCCCGCGCCGAGGGCGCGCCCGTGCTCCACAAGCCCTACCTCGCCTTTGGCAACTGGGTCACGCCCGAGAACAACATCTGCCAGCAGCGCCACGTGGTTCGCGGTGACGCTGCCGCGGCGCTCGCGAGCGCCGCGCACAAGGTGACGCGCACCTTCAAGACCCCGTTCACCGAGCACGCGTTCCTCGAGCCGGAGTGCGCCGTGGCCTTCCCGTACAAGGACGGCGTGAAGGTCTGCTCGTCCGACCAGGGCGCCTACGACTCCCGCAAGGAGATCGCCCACATGCTGGGCTGGGACGCCACGCCGGAGCGCGTGGTCGTGGAGACCATGCTCGTGGGCGGCGGCTTTGGCGGCAAGGAGGACGTCTCCGTGCAGCACCTGGCCGCGCTCGCCGCGCTCGCGGTGAACCGCCCCGTCAAGGTGCGCCTCACGCGCCAGGAGTCCATCAACTTCCACCCCAAGCGCCACTACATGGAGGGCACGTTCACCCTCGGGTGCGACGAGGACGGCACCTTCGTGGGCCTGGACTGCGAGATCAACTTCGACACCGGCGCCTACGCGTCGCTCTGCGGCCCGGTCCTCGAGCGCGCCTGCACGCACTCCGTGGGCCCGTACTGCTACCAGAACACCGATATCCGCGGCTATGGCTGGTACACCAACAACCCGCCCGCCGGCGCGTTCCGCGGCTTCGGCGTGTGCCAGAGCGAGTTTGCGCTCGAGAGCCTGATCGACCTTCTCGCCGACGAGGTGGGCATCTCCCCGTGGGAGATCCGGTACCGCAATGCCATCGAGCCTGGCAAGGTCCTGCCCAACGGCCAGATCGCCGACCGCTCCACCGCCCTCAAGGAGACGCTGCTCGCGGTCAAGGACGTCTACGAGGCGCACCCCGGCCACGCCGGCCTTGCCTGCGCGATGAAGAACGCGGGCGTGGGCGTGGGCCTGCCCGACGCCGGCCGCTGCAAGATCCGCGTGGAGGACGGCCGCGCCGTGGTCTACTCCGCCACCTCCGACATCGGCCAGGGCTGCAACACGGTCTTCCTGCAGGACGTGGCCGAGGCCACCGGACTGCCGCTCGCCAACATCGTGAACGGCGAGTGCTCCACCGAGAACGCGCCCGACTCCGGCACCACCTCGGGATCGCGCCAGACGCTCATCACCGGCGAGGCCGTGCGCGGCGCGGCGTTCCTGCTGCGCGACGCCATGCTCGCGGTGGAGGAGGGGACCGAGACCTCCAACGAGCCCGTGGTCGCCCACGGCGACGGCTTTGTGGTGGAGTATGCCGACGGTACACCCTACGTGGGCCCGGGCGCCGGCTACCACGCGCAGGACCCGGTGGCCGCGCTGGCCGCCCTCGAGGGCCGCGAGTTCTCCTACGAGTACCTCGAGAAGACCGACAAGCTCGGCGCAGACGTGCCCAACCCCAAGAGCCACGTGGCCTACGGCTACGCCACGCACGTGGTGATCCTGGACGACGACGGCCGCGTGACCGAGGTCCACGCCGCGCACGACTCCGGCAAGGTGGTGAACCCCATCGCCATCCAGGGCCAGATTGAGGGCGGCGTGCTCATGGGCATGGGCTACGCGCTCACTGAGCGCTTCGACCTGGAGGACTGCGTCCCGCAGGTGAAGTTTGGCACGCTGGGCCTCTTCCGCGCGCCGGACATCCCCTACATCAACGCGATCTACGTCGAGAAGGACGAGCTCCTCGACGTGGGCTACGGCGCCAAGGGCATCGGCGAGATCGCCACGATTCCCACCGCGCCCGCGGTCCAGAACGCCTACCGCGCCCTCACCGGTGAGCTCCAGACCGAGCTCCCGCTGCGCCACACGTACTACGCGCGCGAGAAGTAGCTCCGCTTCCTCGCACATCCCTTGCAGAGGGCCCGCCGGTTTGCCATGCCCGGCGGGCCCTCGTTCTTCTCGGCGCGCGTATAGGTTCTCTTGAGCTGTGGTAAGATGTAATCAGTAAACCCGTCTGGCCTCTCAACGATGCACACTGGCGGGTCTTCTTTTATCTCGATGCCATTGAGCGCATTGAGGTTTATTTTCGCACGCAACTCGCGTATGAACTTGCCGGGGCAACAGGGCCGTTTGGCTTTCTGGATTCCAAGAACCTTCCTCGTCTAACGAAGGAGGATTACGAGGAGTTTCTTGAGCGATGTGAGAGCGAGTTCGAACGATCGAGCCTTTTGCCGTTCACTTCAGAGAGCAGTACGGCGATGTTCACAGCCTCCCTCCGTATTGGATTCTCGTGAATATAATGGACTTTGGCACGATGCTTCGTCTCTATAACGGGGCCTCACCGGCAATCAGAAACAAGCTGTCCGGTGATTTGGGCGTCTCGTCTCGGGTTCTAAAGTCCTGGCTTGTTGCCATCAACACCGTGCGAAACATCTGTGCACATCATGGCCGCCTATGGAACAGGGGCATTGGTACCAGGCCGATTATTCCTGCAGCGGAGAAGGACCCTGAGTGGCACGAGCCGTTCAAGGTACGGTCGGACAACATGTTTGGCATTCTGACCATATTGAGCTACCTGCTCGATAGGATTGCTCCGGAGACTTCCTGGCGTGAGAGGCTCTTCAGGCTATTGAAGAATCTGAATGACGATGAGCTGAGACGCATGGGGTTCGTTGAGGGATGGCATGAATGCCCGATTTGGAAGCGTCATTTGGCAAACCTTGACCAGGAGTTTGTGCAAATCTCGGGTGTTCTGCAGTGACCAACTGGGAAGACGTCTCAGAACCTCCGTCTTTTGCTCGACCGCTTGCTTGTTATTACCGCCAAATCTTTACCGCCAGTGGCGGTAAAACGCCTATCGGCGCGGAGGCCAAGATTATTCAGCCGAGAATTATTCTGCGGAGAATAATCTTGCGGCCGAGAAGAACGCGGCGCTTCTAGCGCAGCCCATCAATCAACGCTCCCGTCACGCTACGGAAACACAGGTAGGGCAAAGTTACCCTTTGTGTAGCTGAAACTGCCCGCGCCCCGTCGAGAGGCCCTCCATGTTTGACTTCTTCATGTCCGCCATCACCGCCCTGAACGACAACGTGCTGTGGGGCGTCCCCATGGTCGTGCTGATGCTCGGGACCGGCGTGTTTTTGCTCTTCGTCACCCGCGGCGTCGTGTTCTCGCGCTTCAACGTGGTCATGCGCTACACCACCAAAACGCTCTTCCAGCGCCCCGACCCGTCGGAGGCGGGGGAGGGCACCATCTCGCCCTTCCAGGCGGTGTGCACCGCGCTTGCGGCCACGCTCGGCACCGGCAACATCGTGGGCGTGGCGCTCGCCGTGGCCACGGGCGGCCCGGGCTCGATCTTCTGGCTGTGGCTCTCCGCACTGGCCGGCATGGTCATCAAGTTCTGCGAGGTCACGCTCTCGGTTGCCTACCGCACGCGCAACGAGCGCGGCGAGATCGTGGGCGGCCCCATGTACTACATCTCCCGCGGCCTGGGAAAAACCTGGCTCGCCATGCTGTTTGCCGCCTTCGGCTTCCTTGCGTCCTTCGGCATCGGCGCGAGCGTGCAGGCCAACTCGCTCGCCGGCAGCGTGAACGCCACCTTCGGCGTGCCGCTGCCCGTCATCGGCGCCGTCGTGGCGCTGCTCGCGGGGCTGGTCCTCATCGGCGGCATCACCCGCATCGCCCAGATCACTGAGAAGCTCGTGCCCTTCGCGGCCATCTTCTACCTGCTCGGCGCCGCGGCGGTGCTCGTCGTCAACGCCGCCGAGATCCCCGCGGCGATCGCCCATATCTTCCGCGACGCCTTCACGGGTACGGCTGCCACGGGCGGCTTTTTGGGCGCCACGGTCATGTACGCGTGCCGTGTGGGCATGTCGCGCGGTGTGTTCACACACGAGGCGGGCATGGGTTCGGCGCCCATCGCGCACGCCTCCGCCGACACCGACCACCCCGCCCGCCAGGGCCTGTGGGGCACCTTCGAGGTGTTCTTCGACACCATCGTCATGTGCACGATCACGGGCCTCGTGATTATCACCTCGGGGCTGTGGCACGCCGACCCCATGATGTCCGAGGGCGCCATGAGCTCGGCGGCCTTTGGGCAGAGCATCCCCGGCGGCCAGTACATCGTGACCGTGGGCCTCATGCTCTTCGCGTTTGCCACGCTGATCGCGTGGTACTACTACGGAGAGAAGTGCGTCGAGTACCTGTTCCGCAAGAGCCGCGCCCAGCGTGTGGCCGTGCGCGTCTACCAGGTTGCCTACGTGGCCATGGTGTTCGCGGGCTGCGTGACCAACCTCGACGTTGTGTGGGAGTTCGCCGACTGCTTCAACGGCCTCATGGCGATCCCCAACCTCATCGCGCTGATCGCGCTCTCGCCCGTGATCCGCCGGCTCGCTGCGGACTTCTTCCGCGACCCCGACCGCCGTCGCCCGCGCGACACGGACTACAGCGGGATGCTGTCGTTCAGGGACAAGTAGCGGGCTCCTGGCGTTCGTTCTGCGACAATGGAGCCACAATCCCCCTCGCGCGGGAGGTTCCCCATGACGTATGCCACCGCTCCGATTTTGCACCGCAGGCTCGCCCCGCTCGTTCTTCTCGCCATAGTGACCGTTCTTGTCCTCGGGAGTTGCGGCAACCTGGGGGAGTTCGACGAGAGGGATGTCGCCAGGCAGGCGGAGCAGTATTACGCCGAGAAGTACGGTGACAACGCCCACGTGGTCGACGTCTGGGAGGACCGGTCGTACGCCCTGTTTGGCTACCAGTCGTCCGGTCGGGCGTTCTGCACCATGAGCGACGGTCAGACGGTGCTCGTGGACTTTGAGGACGGCGTCGTTGGCGACAACCGGCAGCAGGACGAGGTCACGGCAGCCTACGAGCAGCGCTTCCGCGAGGAGCTCGAGGGTTGCTGCGAGCGCCTGGGGGACGCGGGCTGCGACGTTGCATCCGTGACTGTGAACGGCGTCCCGCTTGAGGAGGACGGCTTCTTTGAGGGGTGCATCTCGACGTACTACTGGCCGGAGGATCAAGCTGGCGAGAAGAACGGCGAGGTCGAGACGACCGTGGAGCAGAGCGCCTCGTTCTTCTACGCGCGCTACACGGGCGACGACAGCTTCTTCGAGCAAGAGGCCTCGCGCGTCAGCCTGGGTGTGCCGTACGTTGAGATTGAGCTCTCCGGTGCGGACGCGGACTACGCGGACGGCTTCCCGACGGACGTTCCCGAGACGCCCGCGTGGGTGGCGCCCATCGAGGGGGCGTGCCGCGCGCTGCTTCCTCTGACGGATGGGGACGCGGAGACGCGGGTGGTTGTCTACCAGGCCGGGTGTCGCGATGGGGTGCCCGAAGACACCGACGCCGCCGTTCTCAGCGACGCGGAGAACGGCAAGCTCGGCGAGCTCAGTCCCTTTGACGATAGTGATACGGGTGCCGATGACATTGGCAGCTGGCTCATCGTGGAGTGGTTCCCCGTGGGCAAGGGCGTTTACGTCACCTCCGACGAGTGCGGCGTGCGTCTGCGCACGGGTGATGTGGAGCTGGAGACCGTGGAGAGTCCCGTCTCGCTGGAGGAACTCCAGGAGAGTGGGAGCCTCGAGCGCTTTGACGAGCGCGAGTTCGCACCGGCGGCCTTTGAGGCCTATAGCCTGGCGGTGGCCCCGGACCTCTTTGCGCGTTTGCCGGAAAGCGTGCGGGACAAAGGTTGGTTTAACATCAGGTTGGCGTATGACAACCAGGACCCGCAGACGGGCCTTGCGGAGCTGGGCGTCACGCCGGGCGGCCTTGCGCCCACGCTCTATCGGGTCGAGAAGAACCCCGCCGCCGAGGACGTCGACAGCGCTCCTCCCTACGAGGTGATCGCGATGCGGACGGAGACGCTGGCGAACGGCTTTCAGTACAGCGAGCCTGAGCTGTTTGCTGACGCGCCCACGCTTCTCGTGCGAATGTAGGTGCTGGGTCTGGGCGAGGCGCTTCCCGCTGGCAACCGTACTGGCTGTACTCACGGATGACTAAACATATGAGAATTGGGCGCATCATTCATGGGTATACAATATACGACAAAGTAGGACGTTGTAGTAAGGAGTAGCCATGGCCACCGCAGCTGCGACCGAGTCCATCTCTGCGAAGCTTCGCAAGGACGAGAAGGACCGCTTCTCCATGATCTGCGATGAGATCGGCACCTCTCCGAGCAATGCAATCCGTATGTTCGTGTCTGCGTTCAACCGTCGAGGAGGCTTCCCGTTTGATCCGTCTAATCCGTACGGGTTCAGCCAGGAGACGCTTGCTGCGATGGATGATGCTGTGACGGGCAGGAACCTCTCAGGTCCCTATCACACCGTCAAGGAGGCAATGGCCGCGCTCGACGAGGAGTAGGCCATGTTGGAGCTGAGGTTCACTGCCAAGTTCAAGAAGGACTACAAGCGCGTGAAGAGGCAGGGCAAGGACCTTTCGAAGCTCGAGCGGACCCTTGAGACGCTTGTTCGGGGAGAGGCGCTTCCCGATGCGATGCGCGACCATTCGCTCGGTGGGACATATCGCGGTCATCGCGAGTGCCACATCGAGCCTGACTGGCTGCTCATCTATCGCGTGGACGAGGAGGGGCTTGTGCTCGTTGCTACGAGGACGGGAAGCCATAGCGAGTTGTTGAGGTTGTAGCGACGCCAGAATGTCACGGAGGAGATGGCATGGGAGAGCTGGGTTCGACTCTTCGAGGAAAAGCAATAACTGGGGTGATTGATTGGGGTATTGCTGGAATAAAGAAAGTAAAACAGCAGAATGAGATTAAAGGATTACTCGGGGACCAACAGCTCCGTGCCGCGATGATGGGACAAAATGTACTTGCAGAAAAGTTCGGCAACGAAATAGAGGCTCAGGAGCTTATTGCAAATCTTGCTCTAAAAAAGATAAAGAGAAATGAGGCAATAGCACTTTTCCTCGGTAAAGATGCTAATACTACTGCGTTTGATATAGTAAAAGACTTTTGTGATGAGATAGATCGTATCCTCTCGTCAGATACTGACTCTCACGCCGACGTGAGGGCATTAAGGATTGTCGAGGAGAGTAGTCAGGATATCCGGAGAATTGCGGATGAGCTCGCAGCTAATCGTCAGAATGAAACTGCCCAGCTAGCGCTCCTTGCTGTTGTGATTCACTCTGTTGAGTCCGAGGAGTCTGATGTTGAGTATCTTGCTCGTTTGTCGCACGACATCGAGTCTTCTCTTGCGTCGAGATATCTGAATGCCTATACATCGCTTTGCTGCGGTAATTTGCCAGACTTGGAACAGTTGAATGATATTACTGGGCACAATGAGCTCATTCTTGCTCTTGCCGCTGTTGCTATCAGCGCAAATGAATTGGAATTTGCAGAAAAAGTTCTCAGCATCTGTTCATTTAATGCCGAACCCATTATCGCAGTCATTCAAGCGCTAATTGACACGCCTGGGCAAATCTACGGACAGATTGAGCTTGATAGAAGTGTCTCAAGCTGCGTGGAGCCGCTAATTAACCTGATCAACTTTGAGCATTTGTATAAAGAGGGTGCTTTTCAGGCTGCTGCTAAGTATGCAGAAGACGCTGAAATTGCGTGGAACCCCATTGCAATCGAAGAGCGCTGCATATCTGAACTCATCTCGGCGGCAGTTTTGGATGATGATGACTTAGGTGCGAAAATCGAAGACGAGATTGGAAGATTCAAATCGTGGTTTCCAAGTGATTTGGCAGCTCAGTTCAAAAGAGCCCTTTCACTGTCTTTTTTTCGATTGAACGCCGATAAGGTGCGGGAGTTGATTGGAAAGCTGCCGGACGACCTATCGGCTTTTGCAGATGATGCGAGAAAAGAGCTGGAGCTTAAAGAGTGTGTCGATCCGAGAATGGCTCGGGACATTCTTATCTGGGCCGAGGCGAGGAACAACCCCGTGCTTTTGACTGATGCGGCTATTGCGCTAATCGGGCTGGATGCTGATGCGCGCTCAGAAATACTCGAGATATTCGAGCGGTGTTCCGATTGGGCAATTCCGAACGTAGGAACACTTCGTTATTATGCCGAGATTATTGACCCGGACGTGTCTTATGAAAAGTACTGTAAATACGGGAAGGGGATGGGGGAGAATCCTACATTCCACCTGATTGCTTATGCAAAATTCCACGATGCCTTACCGGATATTGCGACCCGTCATATTGAGCGCGCGATTTCAATCATGAAGGAGCCTACAGCTGCCAAGGATTTACTTAGTTCATCAATTTGGGTTCCCTATCTATATGAGGGTGGGAGATCCGCGGAAATTAGACAAATTGTTGAAGGGGTTCTTCCTATCGCTCCGTATGACCACCTAATCTCCTTTTTCAGCGCACTTAGTGGATGCAACAATGCCGAAGGTTTTATTGATGATTTAGTGGAGTCGATGGCAAGTTCATCATTTTGGGATCCACGGGTTGCCGAACTTGTGGTGCGGCATCTTGCGATGCGCGGAAGAATCGATGTGGCAGGACCGGTTGCAAACGCATTCTTTAAAACGAGGCCTAGCGAGCTGCTTGCCGAAATAGTGATCGAATGGGCTTGCGAATCAAGTGTTGACCCGAACGAAGGTGTTGTCGCTTTTCTTCGACAGGTGGACACCAGTCAGTCAAATTTGTCCCTTGCTGGATACTATCGAGAGAAAGGTGATAGGTCGACGAGTGATGCGCTGCTTGTCAGAGCTGTGTTCAGCGATGGTGAGCCATCGTCGCGTGCGCTTGTTTGTTATGCATTCAACCACGCTTCCGATAACGATGAGGCTGTCGAGAGAATTGACGAGAACTGTTACGCGGTTCTCTCCTCAAATGATGGGGAAGAGAGGACGCTCCTCTTTCTTGATAATCTCTCGGCAGTAAAAGAAGAGGGGGTTTCCAACTCTATTGGAAGCCTATTTACTGTTCAGTCGAAAGAGTTTATTGGTCTTAAGTGGCTGCGACTGGGAGATGTGTGCCAGATCAATGGCGTAAAACTGACAGTCACAGAGATTGGGAAAGTGGGATCGTTGCTGTGTAGGGCGGGATTTGCTGAGCTGGAAGAGCATCCTGAAAGCGCAGTTAAAATATTCTCGATCGATGAGCTTTCTGATTACGTAAAAACGGCATCAGAACAGGCCGCCGCAAAAGATCGTATGTACAAAGATGGAATTAAAACAGATAAGGGATGCATTTATCTCGGAATCGAGACGGGTGCTATTGTAGCGGGCGAACAGAGGCGCCTTGAGTTTCTTGGCGAGGTGATATGCAACCCGAATTATCCTTATCGTAAAAACCCTATAAGCAGGAATTCCCAAATTGATGAGGATGATAATTTCATAATTTCATATAATGCCGCCGTGGTGCTTTCGTTTTTGGACTTACCTCCAGAGGTTTTGAATGAGGTCAGGAAAAAGAGCTTCATCTCGAAAAGTACAGCAAATAAGCTAAAGAAAGATATCAACTCTCTTCTAGAAGAGGCATTTCGATCTGCTGGGAAGCTCGGATACATTGGACAAGGGCCTGTCTTTTTTGAGTACGACGACAGCACACGTCAGATGCTAAAGGACAGATGGCTGCCGGCGCTCAGTTTAATTTCAGCCCTGGAAACGCTCGAGCCAGTACTCGATATTTCAAAGGATTGCGTTCCTAGATTGCCATTTAAAAATGAGGCAATTGATATCGAAACGGCAAGAAAGCACAACCTAGTATACGTTACCGAAGATTATGTTGAGTCACAGATATGTGATGCAATCGGCAGCGTTAGGCGTTGTGGAGTGACCATGATGTTGGCATGCATGGGAAGCTTCGAGTATGTTTTCACCGAGTATGCAAAGAAGATGATCAAGTGGGGGGCTGAGCCTCCAATTGAAGAGGATTTGGTTGCAGCATATCAATATGCGTGTATAAGCGCGCTTAGTCGCCTCGGAGCTACAGAGCGTAGTGAGGAATTGACCTCCTCTGATGAAGGGTCCCTTAATGACTCCGGTTCATTAGATTGCTAAGCCTCTGTTGGACCAAATTCTTGCGGCCTATTTACGTTTAATCGTTGAAACGGGGGTAGAGGAAACGTGGGTAAAAGAATGAGTGTCGGAATCGAGGACGCCATGGCTGTCAACAGCGCTGCTACCCAAGAAATCACCGTCATCAAAGACGAGCACGGCCTCCTTTTCCTCGGCGACCCCAAGGAGATCAAGGCTTGGCTCGACGATTGTGGCCTTGCCTCTCGCGAGTTTGCGACCAAGGCGCTGAGGACCGGTGGCTCCGCCGTGCAAACGGCAGCCAAGGTGTCCTCGGAGTCCGGTCGTTGGGTGAAGCTCACCAAGGACTCCGCCAAGCTTCTCGAGAAGTACGGCAAGGCGGGTGCCATACAACCCGGTGTGGTGCAGAAGTCAAATGGTCAGATCGTCAAGTGGCTCAGGTTTGAGAGCCCGAGCCAGCTCTTCTCTCCTGCCATGGCGACGGGCGTTGCCGGGATGATGACCCAGATGGCGCTCGAGCAGGCTATCCAGGAGATCACGGACTACCTCAAGAGCATCGATGAGAAGGTCGGAGACCTCCTTCAAGACCAGAAGGACCAGACCGTGGCCGACCTCATCGGGGTGGTCTTTGAGGTGGATGAGGCCGCGGCAATCAGGGACAAGACGGGCACATTGAGCGATGCCGCCTGGTCAAAGCTTGCCCCGTGTGCCCAGACGACAAGTCGGGCGCTCGGATATGCCCTGACCAAGCTCCACGGCATCTCGGACAAGCTCTCACGCGCCGAGTCTGTCGATAAGATCGAGCACGTGTTGGATACCGCGAAGGACGACGTGCCCACGTGGCTCGTCATGGTCTCGAGGGCAGTGCAGACGAGGGACAAGCTCTCGGTCATCGAGTTGGAACGCGCCTACACCGAGCTTCCTGAGGTGCTCGAGGAGCATCGCATGGGAATCGTGGAGGCAAGACGAGAGCGCCTTGGCAAGGTCAAGGCCAGGATCGATGCCCTTCGCGAGGTGCTCGAACTGTCGGCGGGCAGGGTCAGGGAGGAGAAGCTCCTCCACCCCTTTGCCGTGGACGACGTTCTCGAAACTCTCAATTCGCTGATGGAGCAGACCAGCCAGTTCTCCAAGGGGCTCGATATCGAGATGGACGAAAAGGTTATCGAGCGAGCTCCGGAGTGGCTTGACGTTGCCGGGAAGTTTGCCGGCGACGTTGCCTCGGGCGCCGCTAGCGGTACACAGCAACTTGGCGGTGCGATTGCCTATGGAGCGGGAGCTCTGGGCGAGGCAGCGGGGAAGGGCGCCGCTGGTCTAGGGGCTGCCATGGCTGACGGAGTCCAAGGGCTTGGCAAGGCCATAGGAAACGTTAATCTCAAGAAGGCTGCGGAGTCGCTTCCGTTCAAGCTTCTGTTCGGTAAGTAACGGATGGAATGAATTATGTTGATGAATGATGTCCCTGCTGCGTGCCACTCGAATGTCATCCTTAGTACACCTGGCTTGTCCTCTGCTGAGCTGCCTCTTGATTCGAGTGTAAGAGCAGCACTGTATCTACAAGGGAGTTTCTATAGATGAGCAGCGTGTTTAAAGAGCATGTGTTCCCGAAGTATAATGGCGAAGATGTAATGAAGCCTCAAATGAACGGCTTCGAAGACTCAACGCTGCGGGATTTCTCTCTTCTTGACACATCGGCATTAGTGAAGGACGAGCTTAAGGAAGAGCACTTTGAGAAAGAATTTATTTTCTCCTTTCTCAATGCGGCTAAGGAGCTTGCAGAAGCTGGACGAAGGGCAATTGACAAGCCCGGAATGTACATATTCTATAAGCACTCCTACGCCTTGCCAGTACTTTTTCTGGCTAGACACTGTATGGAGCTGTCAATAAAGAGGGCGATTAGAAGAAGTGGCTTTGAGCCCAAAAAGATTCACGGACTTAAGGAGCTCTGGGATTCCCTTGTATCGAGATTTCCTCACCAGAGGAACCGTGAGGACAGGAGAGCAATTGCAAACATGGGCAGCTTTGTTGCTGCGATAGCATCTGTTGACAACAATGGGGTAAGTCTCCGATATCCAAAAGATAAAACTGGAGGCTTTACGCAAGACAGGCCGCTCTTCGTGAACAACGAACAGGTTGCAGCATATCTTGAGATGTTTGTCCGCCAACTTGATTGTATTGACTTCGATTCTATAAGGTAAATCGTCTAGGATTGACTGTCATTAATACGGAGCATTACGAGTGGATAATGAATTCTCGTACTACCCTATATGAAGGAGGTCCCCAAAAGAGCCTATGCCCCCCTCTTTCTCGCGGACGCAAGATGCGGACGCGCTGTTTTCCGCATCTGTAAGTTAAACGATCCGCTCTAGTTGCGTACCGGTTTCGAATTTGACGTGAAGTGTCAAAGAGTTGAAATAATGTCCAGGAGATAGCCTTTGGACATTGACTTTGACCTCCAGCTACCTGTCTGGACAACTCTTTTCAGATTCGGCGACATGTGTTTCGGACGCTTTGATAATTGTTATCTATTAAACTTAGAAGTAGCAATCTTCACCGGCGTCTCAGGTTGATGGTGAGACTCATTTCGAACGGATTTAGTGCGCTGATATAATATCAACTGCCAACAATTCGCGCGCCTTCTTCTGGATAAAAGATGGCCGCCTGGTTCTAATAAAGCGTTCGGAGCGTGAAGTATGGCTAGAGCCACCAATAAGAAAAGGGAACGGACCCTCGAGGAGGTTCTCTGGAACTGTCGAGTTGCCCTAAGGGGCGTCGGTAGCATCGAGAAGAACCGCGACGCCGTCATCAGCCTCGTGTTCCTCAAGTTTGCCGGCGACAAGTTCGAAGCGCGTCGCAAGGAGATTGTCGAGGAGTACGGCGACATCCCCGCCTTTCTGGAGAAGCCGTCATTCTACAACGCTGCGAACGTTTTCTATCTGCCCGAGGATTCGCGCTGGTCATACTTGGTCGCCAACGCGTCCCAGAACGACATCGCCACTAAGATCGATACGGCAATGGCCCATGCGGAGGAAAAGAATCCCTCGCTCAAGGGCGCGCTGCCCCTCGGAATGTTCGCCACGCTCGGCGCCGACCTCCGCTCGGTGAAGGCGCTCATAGACAACGTCAACGACATCAGCGAGGAGCGCTTCCACGAGGAGGACCTCATCGGCCGTGTGTATGAGTACTTCCTTCAGTCCTTCGCCGTGGGCAGCTCCAAGGAGGACGGAGAGTTTTACACGCCTGCCTGCGTGGTCCAGCTCATCGCAGAGCTCATCGAACCCTACGAGGGCGTCGTGTACGACCCGTGCTGCGGGTCCGGCGGCATGTTCGTCCAGTCCCACAAGTTCGTCGAGCAGCACCACGGCAACCGCTCGGCGATCTCCGTTGTGGGCCAGGAGTCAAACCCCGACACGTGGCGGCTCTGCAAGATGAACCTCGCCGTCCGGGGTATCGCCAACAACCTCGGCGAGAAGGCTGTCTCGACCTTCACCGACGACCAGCACAAGGACAAGAAGGTCGACTACATCATGGCCAACCCGCCGTTCAACCTCAAGAACTGGCGCGGGGAGGACGAGCTCCTCAAGGACGCGCGCTGGAGCGGCTACCCGGTGCCACCCGTGTCTAACGCCAACTACGCCTGGATCCTGCACATGCTCTCCAAGCTCGACGTCAACCACGGCGTCGCCGGGTTCCTGCTCGCCAACGGCGCCCTCAACGCCGACGGGGACGAGGGAGAGATCAGAAGGAAGCTCCTCGAAAACGACCGCGTCGAGGCGATAATCGTGCTCCCGCGAGACATGTTCTACACCACCGACATCTCCGTGACGCTGTGGATCCTGAACATGGACAAGCACGAATCCGAGCGAAACGGCCGCAGGCTGCGCGAGCGCTCCGGGGAGGTGCTGTTCGTCGACCTGCGCACCTGGGACCAGAACATCGAGAAGTACCAGCTCGACAAGAACAAGACGAAGAAGAAGGTCGTCCTCACGCCCGAGCAGATCGCGAGAGTGAAGGACATCTACGAGTCCTGGCAGGACGTCGACGGCGGGTACGAGGACGTCTCTGAGCTCTGCAAGTCCATGCATGTCGAGGGCGCAGATAGTATTGCCTCCCACGGATACAGCCTGACTCCCAGCAAGTACATCGAGTTCATCGATCGTGATCTTGACATCGACTACAACGGCGAGATGGGTCGCATCCAATCCGAGATGCGTGAAATCCTTGCGATGGAGAAGGAGTCCCAGGCGATGCTCGAGACCGCGTTCGAGGGGATTGGCTATGGGATTGATTAGGCTCGGCGCACTTATATCTAGGTCTAATGTTCGCAACGACGGCGGAGAGTACGGCATCGATGATGTCAGGGGCATGTCCGTTGAAAAGAAATTCATTCCCACGAAGGCGGACATGAGAGGTGTTTCTCTTAGGCCGTATAAGGTCGTTAGGCCCAAATGGTTCTCGTACGTAACAGTCACTTCCCGAAATAGCGGCAAGTTGACATTAGCCTATAACGACTCCGGTGAGACTTATCTGGTTTCGGGCACCTACGAAGTCTTTTCCGTTGCGAACGAAAATCAGCTTGACCCTCGATACCTCTTTCTTCTGATCAATCGAGGAGAATTCGATCGCCTAGCCCGCTTCAACTCGTGGGGCAGCGCGCGAGAAACTCTCTCTTGGGAAGATTTTTGTGACGTTGAACTCGATTTGCCCCCGATTGAAATCCAGCGCAAATACGCCGCAATCTATGAATCGATGCTTACGAATCAGCGTTCCTATGAACAGGGGCTGGATGACTTGTCGATTTCTTGCGCCTTGCTTTTGGATAAGTGCAAAAAGGCAAGTCGATGGGAACCTATCGGTAACTTCCTCCGGGAGATCGACCTCCGGAATAGAGACGGAATTTGTGAGCGTGCTCATGGAGTAAACCTTGCAAACCAATTCGTGGAATCGAAGGCAAGTAGCGATGATCTCAGGAAGTATAAGCTTGTAGAGCCCGGTCAACTTGCATGCAACTTACTTCACGTCGGACGAGACGTCGCCTATCCGATTGCAATCAATGACTCCGACGAAGTTCGTGCGGTATCGCCGGCATATGCTGTTTTTGAACCGGATGATTCGGTTGCTTCGTACTACCTTCTAGCGTGGCTATCTCGTGATGAAGTTGGGCGATACGGCTGGTTTATCTGTGACGACAGCATACGTGGAAGTATGAGTGTGGCGAGATTCTTATCTCAGAAAGTCCCCGTGCCCGACAGAAAGTTGATGGAGGCTGCTGCAGAGCTGTCTGTTGCTTTTCGCAATCGTCATGCGATAAACGAACGGCTTAAGTCCCAGCTCAAAGAGATCACTCCCGTTCTCATCCGGGGATCTGTCGAAGAGGCTTCGCGTTAGGAATCGCCATGGACAAGTACCGGCAGTTCATCAGAGGAAAGTTCACTGAAGAGGAGCTCGAGAGTGCCATCATCGGTCTCTTCCAGGAGGAGGGGTGGGGCTACGCCCACGGCGAGTCCCTGCACCGCCGCTACGAGGATGTGCTCATGGAGGACGCCCTCGCCGACAGCCTCCGCCGGAGGTACGCAGACCTCGCTCTGACGGACGGCGAGGTATGCTCCCTGATCAACGAGCTGAAGTACATCCCATCCGCGCCCCTCTACGACGGCAACCGAAGGACGTTCTGGCTCATCAACGAGGGAATCGACCTCCCGCGCGAGGACGCGAGCCTCCCCGCGGCGCACATCGAGTACGTGGACTTCGACGACGTGTCCGCCAACGATCTGCTTGTGGTGAACCAGTACAGCGTCACCGACAAGGCGACGCGCCGTCCCGATCTGCTGTGCTTCGTCAACGGTATCCCGCTCGCCATCCTGGAGTTCAAGTCCGCCGTCGAGGAGGGGACGACCATCCACGACGCGTGGAGGCAGGTGTGCGTCCGCTACGCCCGCGACGTCCCGAGCCTCCTCAAGTACTGCTGCGTCGCCGCGATATGCGACGGGGCGAACAACAGGCTCGGCACCGTGTTCACCCCGTACCCCTACTTCTACGCCTGGAACAAGGCGGACGATGCCGACAGGGTCTCCAATGGAATCGGGTCGCTCTACACCCTCGTCAAGGGTGCCTTCGCTCCCGAGAGGTTCCTCGCGATCGTCCGCGACTTCGTCTTCTACCCCGACGACGGCGACAAGGAGATCGTCTGCCGGTACCCGCAGTTCTTCGCCGCGACGAAGATGCTCGACAGCATCTGCGCCCACCTCCGCCCCTCCGGCGACGGCAAGGGCGGCACCTACTTCGGCGCCACCGGGTGCGGCAAGACTTACACCATGCTCTTCCTCTCACGCCTGATGATGCTCAGGCGCAGCAGCGTGCTCGGCAACCCGACGATCGTCATCATCGTGGACAGGGAGGACCTGGACAGCCAGACGAGCGAGCTGTTCGTGACGGCGAAGCGGTTTCTGCATGAGGAGGACGTCCGCAGCATCGAGTCGCGCTCCGAGCTGAGGAGCACGCTCGCAGATAAGGCGTCCGGGGGCGTCTACGTCACGACCATCCAGAAGTTCAGCGAGGACACGGGGCTGCTCTCCGAACGGACCAACATCGTGTGCATCTCCGACGAGGCGCACCGCACACAGACGGGCGTCGGCTCCAAGCTCAAGAGGACCGACAAGGGCGTGTTCACCCGGTACGGCTTCGCGAAGTACCTCCGCGACGGTTTCCCGAACGCGACCTACGTCGGCTTCACCGGCACCCCGATCGACGAGACCATCGCCGTGTTCGGCCCCGTGGTCGACCGGTACACGATGAAGGAGTCGAGCGACGACGGGATCACGGTGCGCATCGCGTATGAGCCCCGCCTCGCCCGCGTGCAGCTCTCCGATGATCAGGTGAGCAAGATCCAGGAGTACTACGACCGCTGTGCGGAGCAGGGGTCGACCGAGGAGCAGATCGAGGAGAGCCAGCGCGCGATGAGCGCGATGTCCGTGATCCTCCGCAACCCCGAGCGCATCGCGCGCCTCGCGGAGGACCTCGTTGGCCACTACGAGGCGCTCTGCTCCGAGAAGCCGGGGGTCGTCCAGAAGGCGATGGTCGTCTGCTCCGACCGCCTGCACGCCTTCGACCTCTACAAGGCGATCGTCGCCATACGGCCCGACTGGGCGGTCGCCCGGAAGGCCGAGGACGAGTCGGAGCTCACGCAAGACCAGCTCGAGGACCTCGAGGCTCTCCCGAAGATCAACATTGTCGCGACGAGGGGCAAGGACGACGAGAAGGAGCTCTACGACCTCTGCGGCACCAAGGAGCGGCGCAAGCTCCTCGACAGGCAGTTCAAGAACAACGACTCCAACTTCAAGGTCGCCGTCGTCTGCGACATGTGGATCACGGGCTTCGACGTGCCGTCTCTCGCCGTCATGTACATCGACAAGCCCTTGCAGAAGCACACGCTCGTCCAGACGATCAGCCGCGTCAACCGCGTCTTCGAGGGCAAGGACAAGGGTCTCGTCGTCGACTACATCGGCATCAAGGACAACATGATGGAGGCGCTCAAGAGGTACGGGGACGACGACGAGGGGTCCGTGGACGAGCTGGCGGTCTCGCTCGGCATCTTCCGCAACCACCTCGCCATGCTCGACGAGCTCATGGTGAACTTCGATGCCTCCAGGTTCGTCTCGGGCGCCCCGCTCGAGCGCCTCGCGTGCCTGAACGATGCGGCGGAGTACGTGCAGCTCTCCAAGGACTTCCAGACGAGGTTCATGGGCCTGTCCCGCATCCTGAAGTCCGCCTACGGGATATGCTTCCCCTCCGGCGAGCTCACCGACCACGAGACCGCGGTGGCCCAGTTCTACCTGGCGATCAGGTCGATCGTCTACAAGCAGACCATCGGCGACGCGCCCGACACGGAGACGATGAACGCGGTCGTCGAGGACATGGTGGCCAAGGCCATCAGCTGCACGGGGGTCGAGAGCGTCGTCGACGCGCAGAAGTCCGAGGACCTCTTCAGCGACGAGTTCGTCGCCGAGCTCGACGCGGTCAAGATGCCCATCACGAAGTTCAACGCACTGCTCAAGCTCGTGCGAAAGGCAATCAGGGCATACGGCAGGATGAACAAGGTGAAGTCAGTCGAGTTCAGCGAGCGACTGCGCAAGGTCGTCGACGCCTACAACACACGCGACAGCCTGCAGTTCACGAGCGAGGTCGTAGCCGACTTCGTCGACGACCTCTCGGACCAGCTTCTCACGATCCTGAAGAATCTCGAGGAAGACAAGCGCTCGTTTGAGAAGATGGGCATCACGTACGAGGAGAAGGCCTTCTACGACATCCTGGTGAGGGTCCGCGACGACCACGGCTTCCCCTACGCCGAGGAGAAGTGCGTCACTCTCGCCAAGGAGATCGCAAAGCTCGTGAACGACAAGGCGCAGTACGCAGACTGGTCGACGCGCGACGACATCAAGAGCCAGCTCAATATGGATCTAACTGTTCTCCTCTACCGCAACGGGTATCCGCCCGAGTGGGACGAGGAGGTCTTCGAGAAGGTTATGGAGCAGGCGGAGAACTTCAAGGCGAATGCGACGGTATGAGAGGCACTGCATGCCGAAGCAATATGTGTCAGAACTTACCTCCGTAAATGTAAGGAGATATCAGGTAGATGATCGTCGTTGATGGGCGCACGGATCCCGAAAAGTTGAGGGAGCTACTTGACGCGGGCGTCGAATGCAGTGAGCTCGACTTCAAAGAGACTCTTGACCTTAGCAACAAGGAAGACGAGCTCCACTTTGTGAAAGATGCTGTCTCAATGTTCAACCGATATCCTGGCGGCTACCTCATAATCGGGGCAACTAACGACGGCAAGCCCTCCGAGAGAAGCCAGGAGATGGACTGGAGCCAGTTTGACGGCGCCCGATTGGCGGACAAAATCTCCAAGTACGTCGATGCCCCGCTTCGTCCCATTTCGGCGCTGCACGAAATCGAGGGGCACACCTATTGCCTCATCTGCTGTATGAGCCTGCCGGACGGCCTTCCCGTTCCGTTCAAGCGGGTTGGCCAATATGTAGACCAGAGAACACAGAAGCAGGTCGCATACATACGAGAGGGAGAGATTACCCGAAGAGACGGAGCCCAGAATCGGAATATAGAGTATGCGCAGTGGGCAGAAGTCCTCAGTCAGCATGATAGGCTGGTGCGCGAGGATGAGGCAGGTCGAATCAACGCTCTCGTGGACAGAATCACCCTCGCACTCGGTCAAAAAGGGAAAACGCCTCCACTTGTTCCCGGCATGGGCGAAGCAGCGCAATCACAGGCGCTTGCAGCATGCTTCGAGCAGGATGAGGATGCGAAGCTCTCTCGCTTTGTAAATCAGCTTTCGATTGAAATGCCTCAATCAACTGATGCAGTCACCGACATCACGGCCGTAGCAACCCATGCTCTTGCATATGGAAATGACAAAATCCTTGTTGCGGCCCTTGACGCACTGTATGACTACTATTTCAGCTTGGACCCTTATGGAGAAGAGGCTGCAAATCGAAAGCTGTCAATTGTGATTGGCGCTTACCAGATTGGTGCCGCTATGGTGCTGGCAAAGCGTTGGGATTTGATCTCTCCCTTCGTAACCAGAAACTCGCGTCCGAAGGGAGATTACGTCTACGCTTCGTGGATTCGTGACTGCCAGGTTGAGTCTGTCCGGAACGGAGAGTTTGAACACAGGGGGTCGGGAATGCTGATTTCTCTGGCCCTCGATCACACCAAAAAACATGCGACAGTCATGCCTGATATAGACCTCGCAAATTCATCGGAATCAGAGTCGGACAACGAGTTGAGCGAGAAGGACAACTTGATGTTGGACCTCCTATGCTCCTTTGATTTTATCTACTGCCTTTGTGTTGCTGTTTCCGGGAACGGTTTTGGCGGGGCATATCCTTCCTGCGTTGCGTTTTCAGAGAAGCGCGTCAGTTCCGTTGTCTTGAAGATTTTCGGAAACCGTGACAACGCAAGAAGGTCATTGTTCCCGGAGAAAACCGATTCCGAAATCGCTGATGGTCTTCGGCAGGTCTATCAACTTATTGGAAATGAGGCTATGCATGCCAGCCAATATGTCTGGGGATTTGACGGAACCGGATTGATTGCCAGATTCATAAACGAGCATTCTTCACAGATGTAGGGCACGAATTCTGGTGTAACGCATTCCTCATCAATATGTTCCTGCGCGTGTCTCGTGGAAGACGGCAGTCCGATTAGCGTTTTAATCAAGTTAGCCTGGATTGACAGGGTAATTACTAGCCCAAATTGAGGATGGGAAAGTAGTTGTCTCTCTGCGGCATGATAATAAACTGATTCTGGGCAGCGTCACTTTCCTTCCCTTCGCCATCTTATGCGCTTTGTCCAGGAGGCAAGGTTTCCGATGCCCTGCTCGAGCTCTTCGGTATCAGGGAGTATGCCGGCGGCAACCAAAGGACTGCCGTGTGCATCGGTGCTCTTTGAGCACTTGGATATTGCAGAGATAATTTTTTTATGTCTTACATCTCTATATCATTTAGTAATTTGAGTCTTGATGATGCGTCCAAACTTGCGCTCCTTGGACAACGCCGCTCAACAAGACATAACTAAACGCCGCTGGACAAGCAATCGAACCAGAGGGACCTAGGGGGCTTTCGGGCAGTGCACAAGAATCAAAACTACATCCAGTTCTGATGACTGAGTTTTTCGTAAGTCGGTCTCGCCTATAACCCAATTTGCGAAAACCAGCTTGATGCTACGAGACTACTCCAACGTCCTTTTCCAAAGTTCTAATTATTCGATTTACAACTTGTTGGAATAGCTGCTTTATGTCTTCGTCCGAGTAGGAGTCAATGATTTCTTTGGCAACTAGACCTGTAAGTTGCGCGCGAATATCGGTAGCAGGCCGACTGAAATCAAATACAGGGAAGTAGTTGCTTTCACGACCATTGAAGCGCATTTGATAGTATGCCGCTTTGAATCTGGGTAAATCTCCACCGAGGCTAACGTTATACCTATTTGCAAGCTTACGGACTAACGAATCTAGCTTGCCGAGATACGCGATATCATTGATCCTTGAATAATAAAACAGCCAGCCATATCTTGTATAGCTAATCCCATCGTAAGTAACTTTGCAACCAGTAATGCGTCTATACAAATCCTTGTAAAGCCAGGCTTTATCCGTAGATTTCTCTACTTTATTAGAGTGTGAAATCGCTCTAATATTTCTTTCGAGTGAGCTCTCTATTTTCCTCTTCGACGATTGACGAACTGAGATAATCCCATCCTGAAATTGGTAGCCAAGGTATTCAATAGCGTTGGCATCGATAATCCCATCGACGCACTTATCTTCACTAAGTCTGAGGCCAAGTTTTTGAATAGTGGATTCGACATACGACTTAATATGTGAGATTTCATCGTATGAGCAAAGTATGAGAATGTCATCGACATATCTTTTATACAGTACCTTTGGAAATTTACGCATAATGGCGGCGTCAAGTTTCGAAGCATATAGATTCGATAGTTGATTTGAAATAGAAAGGCCTTGAGGCAATCCGCTTTCATTGGGGCGAGTTGCCTTAAACCCGAACGGAACGGTGGGAGTTGAAATTGCAGACTGAATGAGTTGCAGTATTTCTCGTTTCCTGATTTTTGATCGAATAGTCTTGATTAGTGGTTCATGCGGGATACTTCCGTAGAAATCCTTCAAATCAAGCTTGATGTATGCGGGGTATGTTTTAGCTGATATAGCACTAGCAAGCTCAGAAACGACCAATTGAGGCTGAGGAGTTTTGCAGCGCTCCCCAAACGTCTTTCCGAGGATATCGGAAAGAGCTTTCAACGTTAGCCTATCGCGGACAGTCGGAATGCTAAGTACTCTCGGAGACCTCCCGGCGCCCTTGCTAACCAGTAATTGGCGATAGGGGGTAAATGAGTATCTCCCTGAGATGGCTTTTTTGGATATTGCGGAAACGTAAGAATCAAGGTTTGAGAAAAACCTCTCCGTAGTTATGTAGTCAATGCCTACCGAAGATGTTCCGTAAAGTGATTGCAAGAATAAGAACTTTAGGTGATTTTCGCGAAATCCATTTTTAAACAACTCTGATGCAGCCATGGTTACCCAATCACAAGAATTGATATCGCAACAAGAAGAATGGGCAGGCCGATATACACCATGAACCTAAGTAGTATGTACCGTGCGCGACGGATGGTCTCGTCAGCCTCTGTGACCTTATCTCCAACGCCAAATAGATAGTCGCTCTCGGTGTGGTTCTCAGTGCTTGCAACTATGTCAACGTAACGCCCGGCAATTTCGGATAGTGCATTCTCGTATTCTTCTGAGTCCACCTTTAGAGTATCAATTTGTAGCCAGAGCCGCTGCAGTTCTAAATATGCATGCCTCATTTGTTCCGCTCTAACTGCATAGTTTTGTCCAGAGGCGTAGATCGTGCAGATCGTTATAATAATTGCTGATGCAATTGAGAGGAATGTTATGCGGTCCTGCCAACTCCCAAAAGAACTTGTCAAAATAAGCGGCACTATAGAAAGTAGAGTAGTTATACAGGCGTAATAAATTGTTGCATGTTTTAGTAGAGTGTCAAACTCTAGGAGTCGCTTCTCCGATAGAATTCTCGCTAACCTTGTGTTCTCAATCAATTGCGGAAGATACTGATCCAGTGGCTGTTTCTCGGCCATAAGGCATGCTCCCTAATCAGATAACGAGGACGACGCTATTGTAATTCTCGGTATAAATCTCCTGGGAGACAGAATTCAGCCGTAGGCTAGGGCTTACCCGTACTAATGCACTATGCAATAGTCGGCGAAAAATCGCCAGCGCCGTCCTCAAGTCTATTCTATCTATTCGATATGATTGATGCAGCATCTCGTCAGATTCGTATGCGTGCTGCGCCGACGCTGGAGCTAATCGTCAAGAGGGCCTCTGTCTTTCAATACCGCTTTCCGTCTCACCATCTCGTATCACTGAGTAGAATTAGTTTGTCCTTCATCCCTCATGCTGGAGCCCAACTATGAACGCTGGACCACAGTCAATTGTCAGCCTGCTTACCCCTGCTAACCAGCGGATGGTCATTCCCGTCTATCAGCGCGCCTACTCGTGGGACGAGGAGCAGTGCCGGCAGCTCTGGGATGACATTGTCGCCATTGGGCGACGAAGCTCCGGAACGCACTTCACAGGCTCCGTGGTCATGGTGCTGGGCGGGGAGTTCAGCGCCTCGGGCGTGAACAAGCTCCTTATCATTGATGGCCAGCAGCGCATCACCACGCTCAGCCTGCTCATCGCTGCGATGGCGGAGTATGCCCGGGAGCACCCTGAGAAGCTGACGCATGTCTCCTACGAGGAAATCATCGACAGCGGCTACCTTGTCCTCAAGTACAAGAAGGGGGAGGACCACTACCGTCTCACCCTCTCGCAAGGCGACGAAAAGACGCTCTGCTCCGTTGTCGACCGCCTGGAGAACCCGGATGTCGAGGTCGTGAATGAGTCCCACCGAATCGTCGACAACCTTGCTCTCTTCCGCACGTGGCTGAGCAACATTGACGACCCCAATGTGGTCTGGGACGGTATCCAGCGCCTTGAGATTGTGGCGATCACACTCTCGCAGGGCCAGGACAACCCGCAGCTCATCTTCGAGTCGATGAACTCTACGGGCAAGGACCTCTCCACGGCTGATCTCGTGCGTAACTTCGTGCTCATGGGCCTTCCCATGGATGAGCAGGAGGACCTCTATGCAAACTACTGGCGCAAGATCGAGGAGACGCTCGGTGCGGACAGCTATGACGAGGTCTTCGACGAGTTCTTGCGCAACTGGCTGACGGTCATCAACGCGCCGACCAGCATTGCCGCACGTGACGTGTACCGACTGTTCAAGCGGCACGTCATGGACAATGGCTACGACAAGCCTGGGCAGATGGCGGAACTTCTCAAGGAGATTCGCCGCTATGCAGGGCACTACGCGTGCATCACGGCCGGTGCCTGTGAGGACAAGGTGCTCCGCGTTCTTCTCGCTCGTATTCAGAAGCTTGACGTCTCCGTCGTGAACCCGCTGCTCATGTCCTTCTTCGAGGACTATGTCGGCGATGCCCTCACGCATGATGACTTCGCCTCCATGCTGAGGACCACGGAGAGCTACCTCTTCCGTCGCTCTGTGTGTGACGTCGCGACGAACAGCCTGAACAAGTTCTTCTCGTCCGTGATCGCACGGCTGAACGCGGTGCGGGATGACGGTGGCAACATCCGCGAGGCCTATGAGGCGATTCTTCTGGGAGGGGAGGGGACGGCTCGACGCATGCCGAGCGACGCGGAGTTCGAGCGGGCGCTGAGGACGCGCGACTGCTACGCGTTCAAGCGCGGCTTCTACCTGCTTTCCACGCTCGAGAACAGCTATCACGTGAAGGACCCGCTGGATTTCTCAGGCGGCAACTTCTCCATCGAGCACATCATGCCGCAGAACGCGCTCAACAGTGCGGAGTGGCGCGAGATGCTCGGGGATGATTGCGAGCGCGTCTACGAAGAGCTCATCAACACGCTGGGCAACCTCACGCTCACGGCGTACAACCCTGAACTCTCCGACGCACCCTTCGCGGAGAAGAAGGCGCATCTCAAGGGTGGCTTTGACCAGGACTACCTTGTGATTTCCAAGGAGCTGCACGACTTGGACGTGTGGGATGAGAGCGCTATCCGCGAACGTGCCGAGCGGCTGGCAGAGCGTGCTCTCGAGGTCTGGCCGTTCCCGGAGCTGAGTGCCGATGTTGTGGCGTCGTATAAGCCGGTCAAGAAGGCCGCGCCCGCGATGAAGTCTATGACGTTCAGGGCGGTCTGCACCATGGCAGAGATTGCTCCGGGGGCTGAGCTGGTTGCCAGCGAGGGCGACCGTGCCGTTGTTGCCACGGTGACCGACGACTACGGCATTCGCCTCTTCAACGGGGATGTTCTCAACAGCCCCTCACGTGCGGCGACGCGGGTGAAGGAGCTCGTGACCGGGAAGTATGTTGCCGCCAACGGGTGGAGGTACTGGCGTGTGGGGGAGAGCGGTCCGCTGCTCTATGACGTGCGGGCGAAGTGTCTTGCGGAGGTTACGAACCCTGATCTCAAGTCGCTCTTCTGGGACGGCTTCTACGACTATTGCGCCGAGCGACAGGACTTTGTGTCCGCGTATGCCGACCCGTCGGGTAGGGCAGAGAACAACGGGTGGTATGCGACGTTCGGGCTGGGCATGCGGGGCGTTCATGCGACGGCGTACTTCGCGCAGCGCGATGGTTGGGTCGGTGTGAATCTGTGGTTCACGGATGCGTCGCTGTACGAGGGACTTGTCGCGCGGCGCGAAGAGGTCGAGGCGCTGCTTGCCGACCTTGGCGGAAAGATTTCCTGGCGCGAGCCGAGCGAGAAGACGCGCGAACTGCAGGTGCGACTGGATGCGGACGTGAGCCCCGAAAACTGGGACGAGCTGTATGGCTGGCTCGTGACGGGGTTGCTTCGGATGCGTGCGGTTGCACTCGGTTTCCCCGCCTTGCTCCCGGAGTAGCTGGGTACAATCAACTCATGCGGGAGGGAGGCGCTCATGTGCTACACGCTTGAAGAGATTCGCGACGCAGTGAGTTCCGTGGCGGTGGAGTATAACTCGGCGGCGCCCGATGACGCCCGCATTCGCAGCGTCTCCCTGTTCGGGAGCTACGCCAAAGGCGCAGCAGATGATGACTCTGACGTCGACCTTCTCATCTCTTTTTCCTCTTCGGTGGTGAGTCTCTTTACTCTTGCGCGAGTGCTCGAGGCCATGGAAAGCCGCCTGAGCGTCCCCGTGGACCTTGTGCAGGAGCCGCTTCCCGAGGAAGCTCTTCTCGACGTGGGGGAGAGGGTGTCGCTCTATGAGGCAGCCTGACAAACATGTCCTCGAGAAGATTCTGGAGGAGATTGCCTTTCTCGAGAGCTTGCTGAACGGTGTCGACTTGGATGCGTTTATCTCGGACGAGACGGTAAAGCGCGCCGCGGCGATGGCGTCCATCAACATCGGGGAACTGGCAAAGCATCTCTCAGATAACTTCTACGCAGCTTACCCCGGAAGTGAACTGCGCTATGCCGCTCGCACGCGCGACGTGTATGCGCACGGCTACTACACGCTGCGCTTTGAAGCCGTATACAAGACGGCGGTAGAGGACTACCCGCGTGTCAAGGGTTGGATACTCGAGCATCTAGATGACTAGTCGCGTCCTTGCGGCGGCGGTTTTCTCCCACAGCTTGTGGGAGAAATGTATCCATGCAGCAAGTTGACGCGAGCTTGTTTGTCGATGTAGGACATGAGAACTCTTCTGCTGATGGTCGAGGAGATCGCGTCGCGAAATGTGGTGTAAGGGAGACCTGAAGTAGACGCGGCCTCCGTCCTAGAATCTCTTTCGACCAAGAGAGGGATTCGAGGAAACGGAGACCGCAATGGACACTGTGCCTCAAGACGCGTTCGCGACGGTCGGGCTCGCCGAGGAGGGCGAGGATCGTCGTGCTCTCCGGGCTTAAAGAGGGGGCGATGGCGGCGTAGGTTCGGCTCATCAGAGATTCTGGGCAGAGGCCCCTACATCACTCTTCGCGACACTACCCCATTGCATCGAGCGGCGGAACTTTGTGTTCTCATACGCCGACCCCTCGGGCAGGGGAGAGGACAATGAATGCTACGGATGCGCGCAGGTGCCGGGCTGTTGAGTGCATACAATTGAAGAGTGACTACCGGCTCTGAATCCAGGGGACGACGCATGATGACGAGTGTTGACGTTGCAACGCAGCTTCGAGAGTCCGACTTCGACGAGCCTGCGATTCTCATCAAGATCACCAACGTCGATTCGTCGGTGCTGTCTTCTCGGTATGGGCTTTACGAGCGAGTCCGTAGGGAGTGGGCAGTAAGTCTCGACCGCGTGCGCAACATCCGGCTTGCTCTTGGCGTCCATGACGGTAAGGTCGTTGAGGTCTACCGTGTCGCGGGCTGGTTTCACACTGGCGAGCTCATGAGGCGTGACGGCGACATTCCTCCTGCAGAGGGCCGCGTAGAGTTCGTGGGCAACCTTGCCGGCGAAGAGCTGCGCGAGCGCTACAAGGATCGTCTCGTCACGGACCTGTTCTACGGGCAGAACCCTATCAGGTACGTTGGCGGGGCGTAGGATAACAACTTCAAAGTGCTAGTCCGGCATTATAGGGAGTGGAGAAGCTTCGAACTCTAGGTAGTTTTCCACCTGACCGGAGGGATGATTGCAGTGAAGGTTAGGCCTGTGGAACCGAGTACGGTAACTTCATCGTCTATAAGACGTCTGGCTTCCAGCGCACCGTCATTGTCCTGCTGCTTCTGATCTTGATCGTACTTCTCGCTAAGTAACTGACGGGAGTCGCGGTGTTTGAGAGCCTGACAAGGTTCATTCCGCTGCTTGATCGTGAAGGGGACTTTGGCGTACGGGTTGTTGACCATGAGCACGCCGGAACGGCCGACGACCCTATCTGCTTCCCCTTTGTGGAGCACAACCGGACAGTGAGCGCACTTGAGAGTTCGATCATGTCTTTCGTGGACAATCACCCGGAGCTGTGTCTCACGCGGTATGCAGATATCCTCGAGAGGGCAGGCCTGGAGTGGGGGAGTGAGTCGATGGAGGGTGCCGACGTCTCCGCTCTTGACGGCAAGACGGTCATGGCATTGCTCGTAGGGGCGGTTAGGGCCGAGCGCTTCTGTGACGGCGCCCTTCTGGGCTTCCTGGAGTCCGGCTGCATCGGGCGCTGGCTTCAGAGGCTGAGGCAGATTGACGAGGGAATGGGTGCGGGGAAGACGCTAAACACGTACTGCTCTGAATGTGACCGGGAGGGTCAGCTGGGGGAGTAGACCTCGTCGACGGTTCGCCGCTTCATCGAGAGCGGGCCGCTCTCTTCAACGTCCTGATGGGAAGGTCATAGAGCCCCGGACGAAAGGCGTGTCAAATTGCGCTGAGAGGCTGCTTCCCCAGCGTAAGCGCGAGCGCTAATTGTTGTCCGGTGCCTGAGCGACACTAAGCCTGAGGAAGTCTCTCGGGAAGGTGGCGCCATGGCGGAAGCGATTATCAAGAACGACCCTGAGTACCTGGCTTGGGTGCAGGAGCTGAGTGAGCGGTATCGTTGCAGCCAGATCAAGGCGGCGGTTTCGGTAAACCGTGAGATGCTGCTGTTCTACTGGCGGCTGGGAAAAGACATTGCTGATTTGCACGCTGAGAGTCGGTGGGGCTCGGGATTCTTCGAGACGCTGAGCAGGGATCTTAGGAAAGAGATTCCCGATGCCAAGGGCCTCTCACCGCGCAATCTTCGGTACATGAAGCGCTTCTACGAGTTGTTTCCTGTGGGCTCGGCAATTCTGCCACAACTTGTGGCAGAATTGCCGTCCTGCGAGGGGCTGTTCTCTGTCCCATGGGGCCATATCAGAACGATTATTGACAAGTGTCATGGTAGCCGTGAGAAAGCGGAGTTCTACATCCGCAAGACCGTGGAGAACGGCTGGTCACGCGCCGTATTGCTCAACTATCTGGATAGTGGCCTCTATGAGCGTCAGGGCAAGGCGGTAAACAACTTTTCGAGTGCGCTTCCCGCCCCGCAGGGCGACCTCGCTCGGGAGATCACGCGTGACCCCTATCAGTTCGACTTTCTCACCATTCGCGACGACTACGACGAGCGTGAGCTCAAGGATGCCCTGATGACCAATATCTCTCAGTTTCTGATGGAGCTGGGGACGGGCTTTGCTCTTCTCGGTCGGGAGTACCGTCTGGTGGTGGGGAAGACGGAACAGTGGATCGACCTGCTCTTCTACCATGCCGCACTTCACTGCTATGTGGTCATTGAGGTTAAGGCCGCTGACTTCAGGCCGGAGTACGTGGGGCAGCTCGGAACCTACGTCGTGGCGGTCAACCACATCCTGAAGAGCGAGGTTGACCAACCTACGGTTGGGCTTCTCATCTGCAAAGGCAAAGACAATGTGCTGGCACAGTACGCAGTGGAGGGCTCCAGCCAACCGATCGGCATATCCGAGTACGAGCTTTCCAGGTTGAT
>NZ_JACJKN010000011.1 GCF_016900775.1 Olsenella uli
CGCCCAGCCCGCCCAGGCGCTCACCAAGACCCAGACCGACATCCTCGGCGTCGTGCTCGCCGTCACGGCGATCGCGATGCTCGTCTCCATCGTCTCGCCCAGCTCGGCGGTGGTGACGAGCGCCGTGCACGACTTTTTGGCCCTGTCCTTCGGGGCCGCGGCCGTGCTCGTGCCGGTGGCCCTGTTCGTCTTTGCCATGACCTTCTTCCTCGGCGACGAGGGGCCGGTCTCGGGACGCGTGGCCCTGGGGCTCGCCCTCATCGTGCTCGCCGTCATGGCCATGCTCTCGCTCAACCTCGCCGAGGCGGCGGCGAGCCCGGGCATGGTCTTCGAGCCGGCCGTGGCCGAGCTCGCGGGCGGCTACGTGGGCGGCGCCATCGCCTACTGCCTGCTCTGCCTCGTGGGGCAGGTGATCGGCGACGTGGTGCTCGCGGGCGTGGTGCTCGCGGGCGTGGTGGTGTGCGGCTTCTCCATCTCCGACGCCGTGGCCCGCGCGCGCGAGCGGCTCGGCGGCCTCGCCGACGAGCACCACGCCCGCGTCGAGGCGCGCCGCGCCCAGGCCATCATCGACGCCGCCGCGGACGCCCCGGAGGCCCCGGGTGCGGCCGGGACGCAGGCCTCGCTCTTCGACGAGACGGGCGAGCAGGCCACGACCTACATCGGGGACCGCAAGACGACGGTCCTCAAGCGCCGCGCGCGCCTCCTCTCCGAGGACGAGCCGGCCGAGGCCCCGACCACGCTCCTCGAGCGCGGCGAGCGCCCGGCGGCGACGCTCTTCGCCTCCGACGCCGAGGGGGACGGCGCGGGGAGCGTCCCCTCGTTCCTGCGCGGCGGCCGCTCCAAGGGCGAGAAGGGCGCGGCGGGCGAGAAGGCCCCGCGGCGCGCCCCGCGCGCCGAGCGCGGCCAGGTCCCCGCCGCGCCCGAGAGCATCACCCGGCCCGGCGACGCCGACGAGTCCTACCAGCTGCCGCCCCTCTCCATCCTGCGCGCCAACCCCGACGCGAGCGGCTCCTACGGCGACGACGAGGAGCTCTCCGCGACCGCGGCCAAGCTCCAGGCCACGCTCGAGGAGTTTGGCCTCACCTCGCGCGTGGAGGGCTGGATCGCCGGCCCCTCGGTCACCACGTTCAAGATCTCCATGGGCGAGGGCGAGCGCGTGAACAAGATCGTGAACCTCGAGGACGACATCGCCCTCTCGCTCGCGGCCAAGTCGGTCCGCATCTTCGCGCCCATCCCGGGCACCTCGCTCGTGGGCATCGAGATCCCCAACGACAAGCCCCAGCCGGTCTTCCTCTCCGACGTGCTCCCCTACGCCAAGGGCGGCCCGCTCGACTGCGCCTTCGGCCGCGACTCCGAGGGTCGGCCCATCGTCGTTGACCTCGCGGGCCTGCCGCACCTGCTCGTGGCCGGCACCACGGGCTCGGGCAAGTCGGTCCTGCTCAACGCCATCATCATGTCCATGCTCATGCGCGCCACGCCCGAGCAGGTGCGCCTCATCATGGTGGACCCCAAGCGCGTGGAGTTCACGGGCTACGCGGGCCTGCCGCACCTCTACGTGCCGGTGGTCACCGAGCCCCGCCAGGCGGCGAGCGCCCTGCAGTGGGGCGTGACCGAGATGGAGCGCCGCCTCAAGGTCTTCGAGCACTACAAGGTGCGCGACATCAAGACGTTCAACAAGAACGTCGACGGCGACAAGTACGCGGAGATGGAGAACCCGCCCAAGCACATGCCGTACTTCGTCATCGTGATTGACGAGCTCGCCGACCTCATGATGGTGGCCGGCAAGGACGTGGAGTCCTCCATCGTGCGCATCGCGCAGCTGGGCCGCGCGGCGGGCATCCACCTCATCGTGGCCACGCAGCGCCCCTCGGCAGACGTCGTCACCGGCCTCATCCGCGCCAACATCGACAACCGCGTGGCGCTCTCCGTCGACAACTCCATCAACTCGCGCATCATCCTCGACCAGAAGGGCGCCGAGCAGCTGCTCGGCAAGGGCGACATGCTCGTCAAGCTCCGCGGGCGCAAGCCGCGGCGCGCCCAGGGCTGCTGGGTCTCGGACGAGGAGATCGAGCAGACCGTCAAGTTCGTGCGCGAGCAGGTCACGGCCGACTACCACGAGGACATCCTGACCGCCGTGGTGCCCAACGCCCCCGGCGCCGCCGAGCCCGGCGCGCCCAAGGACGACGACCCCCTCATCTGGGAGGCCGCGCGCATAGTTGTGGACTCTCAGCTCGGCTCCACCTCCGGCCTCCAGCGCGCCCTCTCGGTGGGGTACGCTAGGGCGGGCAGGATCATGGACATGCTGGAGGCGAAGGGCGTCGTGGGCCCCGCCAACGGCTCCAAGCCCCGCGAGGTCCTTCTCGACAAGGAGGGCCTCGAGGAGCTGAAGGTCGCGGATGCCGCGTACGAGGGGGTGGAGTAGCGTGTCTAGGCCTAGGTTCAGCGAGGCGCTCGTCACGAGGCGCCATGACCTCGGGCTCTCCCTCGAGCAGGCCTCCCGCATCCTGAGGCTGCGCCGGGACGTGCTCGTGGCCTTCGAGGAGGGCGACTACGACCACATGCCCCAGAGCGGCTACGCCCAGGGCATGCTCTCGAGCTACGCCCGCTACCTCGGGCTCAACGCGCGCGAGATCGTGGACCTCTTCCAGGAGGAGTTCTACGAGCACCGCCACGGCAGCTCCTCGCACGAGCTGCGGAGAAGGACGCGCCAGAACCAGTCCGGCCGGGGCGTGTCCGGCTACGACGTGGTGAACGAGGCCGGCTCGCGCCCGAAGGCCTACGTCGAGTACCGGCCGCTGCTCCCCACCTCGGGCGGCCCCGCCGGCGACATGGGCAACTTCGCCACGACGGCGCCCGCGCGCCCGCGCTCCTCGGTGCCCCTGGCGGGGATTGGCACGCCCGCGCCCGGGACGCGCGCCGCATACGCAGCGCCCTCCTACGACGGGCGGGGGGCGGGGCAGGAGCACCGCCCCTACAACAGCGGCTCTGCGCGCGAGCGGATGGAGGCCTCCGCCTCGCGCCGCCGCCCGGCGCGCTCCCGCCGCCGCGACGACGACCGCTCGGGTCGCCTGCTCGACGAGACGCAGCGCTCGCCGCGCGCCGTCCCCGACGTGCGCCTGGGCTCCGGCGAGCGCCTCTACCGGCGCGACGACGTGAGCACGCGGCACGTGTCCCCGAGCGAGTACACCGACGACATGCGCTATGACGACCACGCGAGCCCCTACGCCCCTGCCTCGACCATCTCGGGGCGCCGGTCCTCGCGCAACATCGCCCGCGTGGAGCGGCCGAACGTCCGCCGCCGCCCGTCCTCGCCGCACCGCCCCTCGGCCCAGCAGGGCAGGGGAGGCCGCCGCCCGCCCGCGCGCGGCGGCGCGCTCGGGTGGCTCCAGTGGTTCTTCTCGGACGGCCGCCGCGCGCTCCTCGCGATCGTCGTCGCCCTCACCGTCGTGCTCACGGCCATCCTCGTGCTCTCGGTGAGCTCGTGCGTGAGCGCGCCGGCCCGCTCCGTCGGCCAGACCGTCGCTGTGAACAGCGCCGGCCAGGACGAGCCGGCCTCCGGCGGGCAGGCCGGCGCCGCGGACGACGAGCCGGCGGACGACCAGGATGCCCAGGACGACCAGGCCGGCGCCGCGGCGACGGGCGACGCGGACGCCGACGCGGGCGGTGCCGCGGACGACGCCTCGGACGAGCCCGCCGACGCCGAGCCCAAGGAGACCGTGGTCGAGGTGTCCGTGGCGAGCGGCGAGTACACGTGGCTCGAGATCGTGTGCGACGGCGAGAGCGTCGTCGCCGACGACCTCACGGGCCCGTGGTCCCAGACCTTCACCGTCTACGACTCGATCTCCATCCAGGCTGGCAACCGCTCCGCCGTGAGCGTGACCGAGAACGGCGAGAAGGTCGAGTTCAACAAGACGGCGAGCGGCCTTGGGAGCGTGACCATCAAGGGCACCCCGCGCCAGGAGCCCGCGGACGCGGACGCCGACGCCGCGGACGGGACCGGCGCCGGCTCCGACGAGCCGGCCGCGGACGGCGCCGACGCGCCCGCCGACGCCGCGGCGGGGGAGTAGCCGAAGGAAAGCCCCCGGCTCCGCCGGGCTAGGAAGGAGATGTGGCATGGCCAAGGAATCGAGCTTCGACGTCGTCTCGACCGTCGACATGCAGGAGGTCGACAACGCCTGCCAGCAGGCCGCGCGCGAGCTTTCGCAGCGCTACGACCTCAAGGGCACGGGCGCCACGCTCGAGCTCTCCAAGAAGGAGGGGGTCCTCAAGATCTCCGCGCCGTCCGAGTTCGTGGCGTCCCAGGTGCGCGACATCCTGGGCACCAAGCTCGTGAAGCGCGGCGTGGACCTCGCCGCCGTGCGCTGGTCCGACCCCGAGGCCGCCTCGGGGATGAGCGTGCGCCAGACGGGCGCCGTGATCCAGGGGATCGACGCCGACACCGCCAAGAAGATCGCCAAGGACATCCGCGACCTCAAGCTCAAGGCCAAGGCCACCGTCGAGGGCGACAAGCTCCGCGTGAGCTCGGCCTCCAGAGACGTGCTGCAGTCCGTGATCGCCGAGCTCCGCAAGCGCGACTACGGCCAGCCGCTCCAGTTCGTCAACTACCGCTAGCGAGGGGGTCACGTGCGCTTTCTCATCGTCACGCTCGGCTGCGCCAAGAACGAGGTCGACTCCGACCGCATGCGCGCCCTGCTGCTCGCCGACGGCTTCGAGGAGACGCCCGAGGCGGGCGAGGCCGACGTCGCCATCGTCAACACGTGCTCGTTTCTCGCCTCGGCGACGGAGGAGTCCGTCGAGGCCACGCTCGAGCTCGCCGAGGAGCGCTCCGAGGGGGTCCGCTCCTGCCCGATCGTGATGTGCGGCTGCGTGCCCTCGCGCTACGGCGACGCCCTCGCCGCGGAGCTCCCCGAGGTCGCGGCCTTCGTGCGCGCCGAGGACGAGGACGGCATCGCGGGCGTGGTCCGCGGGGTGCTCGGCCTGCCCGTCTCGGGCGCGGCCGCCCCGCCCGAGACGCTGCGCACCGTCGAGGGCACGAGCTCCTTCGTCAAGATCTCCGAGGGGTGCGACCGCTTCTGCACCTTCTGCGCGATTCCCTACATCCGCGGGCGCTACCACTCCCGCCCGGCCGACGAGATCGTCTCCGAGGTCCGCGCGCTCATGGAGGGCGGCGTGCGCGAGGTCGTGCTCATCGGCCAGGACACGGGCGTCTGGGGCTCGGACCTCGCCGAGGGGGACACCCTCGCCGCGCTCCTGCGCGAGGTGGCCGAGGCCGTGCGGCCCTACGGCGGCTGGGTGCGCGTGCTCTACCTCCAGCCCGAGGGCATGACCGACGAGCTCATCGCCACCATCCGCGACGTGCCCGAGGTGCTGCCCTACATCGACATCCCCATCCAGCACTGCTCGTCCCGCGTGCTGCGCGCCATGGGGCGGCCCGGCTCGCCCGACGAGCTGCGTGCGCTCTTCTCGCGGCTGCGCGCGGAGATCCCCGGCATGGTGCTGCGCAGCACGGGCATGGCGGGCTTTCCCGGCGAGACGGACGAGGAGGCCGACGAGCTCTACGACTTCATCGCCGAGCAGGAGTTCGACTACTGCTCCGTCTTCGCGTACTCGCCCGAGGAGGGCACGCGCGCCGCGACGATGCCGGACCAGGTGGACGAGGGCATAAAGCTCGAGCGCACGCAGCGCCTGATCGACCTCACCGAGCAGCTCGGCTTCGCGGCCACCGCCTCCCACGTGGGCGAGCGCGTCCGCGTGATCGTGGACGGCGTCGAGGAGTCAGATGACGGCCCCGAGCTCATCGGCCACGCCTGGTTCCAGGCGCCGGACTCCGACGGGGCCGTGCACATCGCCTGCGGCGAGGCCGCGGTCGGCGACATCGTGACCGTGGACCTCGTGGACTCGTTCTGCTACGAGCTCGTGGGCGAGCTCGTCGGGGAGGAGGGCTAGCGCATGGCCGGCGAGAAGGGCATCTGGACGCCCGCGAACGTGGTGACGTGCGTGAGGATCGCGCTCATCCCCGTCTTCATGGTGGTGGCCGCGGCCGCCGAGATCCGCGGCGAGGCGCCGCTTGCCGTGGCGGCGTTTGTCATCTACGCCACGCTCTCGCTCACGGACAAGGTTGACGGCCACCTCGCCCGCTCCCGCAACGAGATCACCGACTTCGGCAAGTTCCTCGACCCCATAGCCGACAAGCTACTCGTCTTCTCCGCGCTCCTGCTCCTGCTCGAGCAGGGCTGGGTGAGCGTGTGGGCCGTCTTCGTCATCCTGCTGCGCGAGTTCCTCGTGAGCGCGCTGCGCATGGTTGCCGCCTCGAGCGGCGAGGTCATCGCCGCCGACTCCCTCGGCAAGGCCAAGACCGCCGTCACGATGGTGGCGCTGTGCGGCTTCTACCTGGCATTCGCGCTGCTCTCCCTCGGCGCGCTCGACCTCGGCGCGACGGTGCTGCTCGTCGCGCGCGCCCTGTTCGCCGCCGCCGTCGTGCTCACCGTGGTCTCGGGCGCCCAGTACTTCTGGGGCGCGCGCCACGTGGTCTTCGGGAGGGGCGCGTGAGCGGCGGGCGCGCCCCGGCGTGGGACGCCTGCGTGCGCGAGGCCGCCCGCGCGCTCGACGCCGCGCGCGCCGCGGGCCTCACCCTGGGCTGCGCTGAGAGCTGCACGGGCGGGCTCGTCGCCGGCGCGCTCACCGCGGTCGCCGGGTCGTCCGACGTCATGCGCGGCGGCGTGGTGAGCTACGCCATCGCCGTCAAGCGCGCAGTGCTCGGCGTGTCCGCGGAGGTGCTCGACGCGCCCGGCGTGGGGGCCGTCTCGGGGGAGTGCGCGACGCAGATGGCCGAGGGCGCCCGTCGCGTGCTCGGCTGCGACGTGGCCGTGTCGGTGACCGGGATCGCGGGACCGGGCGGCGCCGAGCCCGGAAAGCCGGTCGGCACCGTGTGGATGGGGCTTGCCACCCCGCGCGGGACGCGCGCCGAGCGCTTCTGCTTCTCGGGCGGCAGGGACGAGGTCAGGCGTGCCGCCGTCGCGGCCGCGCTCGCGCTCCTTCGTGAAGGCTCCGTGGAGGCCGCGGGCCCTGCGCAATAGGCGCCCCGCTCCGTCGCGGCCGCGAGCGGCGCCCCTGCCTCGGCCTTCCGGGCGCGCCCGGTGCTACCCGTCGGCCGTCCGTCAGCTCCCCGCGCGCCTCGTGTCGGCCGTGCGTCAGCGGGCATCGCTACGATGGTGGCGCGGTGTTGACTTAGAACGGTTGTTCGGATACCATCGACGGCGGTAGAACGAGCCTCAAGGGAGTGAGCATGGCCAAGACGAAGGGCGTTGCCAAGGAGATCCACCCGAGGACCACCGGCGAGGAGCGCGAGAAGGTCCTCGAGTCCACGACGGCGGAGATAGAGAAGAAGTTCGGCAAGGGCGCGATCATGCGCTTCGGGGACGACGGGCCCAGCCTCGAGGTCGAGGCCATCCCCACGGGCTCGCTCGCGCTCGACGCGGCGCTCGGCATCGGCGGCGTCCCGCGCGGCCGCATCGTCGAGATCTACGGGCCCGAGTCGTCCGGCAAGACCACGCTCTCGCTCGAGATCCTCGCCGAGGCGCAGGCCATGGGCGGCGTCGTGGCGTTCATCGACGCCGAGCACGCCCTCGACCCGGGCTACGCCGCCCGCATCGGCGTGGACATCGACGAGGTCCTCATCTCCCAGCCCGACACCGGCGAGCAGGCGCTCGAGATCTGCGACATGCTCGTCCGCTCGGGCGCGATCGACGTCGTGGTCATCGACTCGGTGGCCGCCCTCACGCCGCGCGCCGAGATCGAGGGCGAGATCGGCGACTCCACGGTCGGCCTGCAGGCGCGCCTCATGAGCCAGGCGCTGCGCAAGCTCGCGGGCTCGCTCTCCAAGTCCAACACCACCTGCATCTTCATCAACCAGCTGCGCGAGAAGATCGGCGTCATGTTCGGCAACCCCGAGACCACGCCGGGCGGCCGCGCGCTCAAGTTCTTCTCGTCCGTGCGCATGGACATCCGCCGCATCGACTCCATCAAGGTCAACGGCGAGGTCGTGGGCAACCGCGTCCGCGTGAAGGTCGTCAAGAACAAGGTGGCGCCCCCGTTCAAGCAGGCCGAGTTCGACATCATGTACGGCCAGGGCATCTCCAAGGAGGGCTCGATCCTCGACGAGGGTGTCAAGTACGGCGTCGTCACCAAGTCGGGCTCCTGGTTCACCTACGAGACTGAGCAGGGCTCGGAGCGCCTGGGGCAGGGCAGGGAGGCCGCGAAGGAGTTCCTCGCCTCCAACCCCGAGCTCAGGGACGAGATCGACCACAAGGTGCGCGTTGCCTGCGGCCTCGAGCTCGGCGACGAGCGCGTCGGCGCCCCGGTCGAGCTCGTCGAGGGGGACGTCCTCTCGTGACGCCCACCCCGTCGCCCGCGCCTGACTGGGACGTCGCCCTCCCCGCGCGCGGCTCGCACCCCGGCGCGCCCGCACGCGTCGCCCTCGCCGACGGCTCCTCGCGCGCCGTGCCGGCGGCCGTGGGACGCCGCCTGCAGCGGATGCGCCGCGAGGGGAGGGCCCCTGCGGGCGGAGCCGCGCTCGACGGCGCCATCGACGAGCTGCTCGAGCAGTGCGCGCGCGAGCGGGTGGAGCAGCTCGTCTCGCGGCGGGACTACTCCGCCGACGAGCTCCGGGCGCGCCTCGCGCGCGACGGCTACCCGCAGGCCGTGGTCTCCTCGCGCGTCCGGCGCGCCTGCGAGGCGGGCGTCGTGGACGACGCGCGCTACGCCGCCTCCTTCGTCCGCTCCAAGGCGCTCGCCGGCTGGGGGAGGGCCAAGATCGAGCGCGCGCTCTCGGCGCGCGGGGTCTCCCTCGACGAGCTGGGCGACGCGGCGGACGAGCTCCTCTCGGACGACGAGGAGTACGGGCGCGCGCTCTCGCTCGCAGAGCGCCGCGTCCGCTCCGGGCGCTCCGAGCTCGGCTCGCTCGTGCGCTTCCTCTGCGGGCGGGGCTTCTCGCCGGGCGTGGCCTGGCGCGCTGCGCGCGCGGCGCTGGGCGACGACGAGTAGCCCGCTCACCGTCCCTACCACGGCCTCATTTGACATAACGTTACGCGGAACTTACGATTGAGTTGCTATTGGAGCGTTCGCTCACGCTGGTTCGCCAGCTGATGTCTATATTTCGTTCGATACCCGTCGGCCGCCCCGCGGCCCACAGCCGAATGCAACTTGACAGCGCCTCCGATGGCGGGTTCCGCGGCATCGCCGCGGTCTCCAGAACCACGCTTGACCCACATTCGTCGTCCGAGGAGCAGCAAACATGGAAATCGTATTCGCACTCGTGGGGCTCGCCATAGGAGCGGGCGTCGTCTACTTCATCCTATCCGGCCAGAGCAACTCCAAGGTGAGGGCCGCCGAGGCGCAGCTCGAGAGCGCCCGCGTCGACGCCGAGCGCGTCCGCGAGGAGGCCGCGCGCCAGGCCGAAAACGCCAAGAAGGAGGCCGTGCTCGAGGCCAAGGAGCAGATTCTCGCCCTCAGGCAGGCCTCCGAGCAGGAGGAGAAGAAGCGCAAGGGCGAGCTCCAGTCCCTCGAGAACCGCATCATGCAGCGCGAGGAGTCGCTCGACCACCGAAACGACGCGCTCGACCGCCGCGAGCACCAGCTCTCGAGCCTCCAGGGGCAGCTCGACCGCCGCAAGAACGACCTCGACGAGATGGAGGTCCGCCAGACCGCCGAGCTCGAGCGCATCGCCGGGCTCTCAACCGACGAGGCCCACGACGAGCTGCTCGCCCGCGTCCGCGCCGACGCCGTCCGCGACGAGGCGCAGATCCTGCGCGAGTCCGAGCAGCGCGTGCGCGCCCAGGCCGACAAGACCGCGCGCGAGATCGTCTCCACCGCCATCCAGCGCTGCGCCGCCGACCAGGCCGGCGAGATCACCGTCACCTCCGTCCACATCCCCTCCGACGACCTCAAGGGCCGCATCATCGGCCGCGAGGGGCGCAACATCCGCACCTTCGAGCAGGTCTCGGGCGTTTCGCTCGTCATCGACGACACGCCGGAGACCGTGGTCCTCTCGAGCTTCGACCCGGTCCGCCGCGAGACCGCGCGCGTCGCGCTCGAGAACCTCATCGCCGACGGGCGCATCCACCCGGCGCGCATCGAGGAGCTCTACAAGAAGGCCGAGACGCTCGTCGCCGAGCGCGTCCGCGAGGCCGGCGAGCAGGCCGCCTTCGACGCCGGCATCCACGACCTGCACCCCGAGCTCGTGAAGACCCTCGGCGCGCTGCGCTACCGCACCTCCTTCGGCCAGAACGTCCTGTCGCACTCCGCCCAGGTCTCCGCGCTCTGCGGCATCATGGCCTCAGAGCTCGGCGTCGACGAGGTCTCCGCCAAGCGTGCGGGCCTTCTGCACGACCTCGGCAAGGCCATCGACCACGAGGTCGAGGGCCCGCACGCCGTGATCGGCGCCGACCTCGCCCGCCGCTACGGCGAGCGCCCCGACATCGTCCACGCCATCGAGGCGCACCACGCCGACGTCGAGCCCGACACCGTCCTCGACGTGCTCGTGCAGGCCGCCGACGCCATCTCCGCCGCCCGCCCGGGCGCGCGCCGCGAGAGCGCCGAGAGCTACATCAAGCGCCTCGAGAAGCTCGAGGAGATCTCCAACGCGCACGAGGGCGTCGAGCGCACCTACGCCATGCAGGCGGGCCGCGAGCTCCACGTCATGGTCGAGCCGGAGAAGATCTCCGACGCCCAGGCCACGGTGCTCGCCCACGACATCGCCAAGCAGATCGAGGACGAGATGGAGTACCCCGGCCAGGTTCGCGTGGTGGTCATCCGCGAGTCCCGCGCCGTCGACGTGGCGAAGTAGCCCATGGCAGGCGCCCCCGCAGCCGCGGCCCAGGACCTCGTGGGCTTCGTCTCCTCGATGGGCGGGGAGCGCGCCCTGCGCGTCGAGGAGAACCTCGGGGAGGGCTTCGTCCGCCTGCGCGTCGCCGAGGCCGAGCGGCGCCAGGCCAAGCACGACGTCCGCTGCGTCGAGGACGTCGTCATCGAGATGCTGCGCAACGCCCGCGACGCCGGTGCGCGCCACATCTACGTGGCGACGGCCCGCGAGGGCACCCGGCGCGTGACCACGATGCTCGACGACGGGCGGGGCATCCCGGCCGACATGCAGGAGCGCGTCTTCGAGGCGCGCGTCACCTCGAAGCTCGAGAGCTTCCACATGGACCGCTGGGGCGTCCACGGCCGCGGCATGGCCCTTTACTCCATCAGGGAGAACGCCCTCTCGGCCGAGGTCGTCTCCTCCGCCCCGGGCAAGGGGGCGGCCATCAGGGTGGTGACCGACGTCGGCTCGCTCCCCGAGCGTGCCGACCAGTCCACCTGGCCCTCCCTCGGGACGGACGACGACGGAGAGCAGTCCTGCGTCCGGGGTCCGCACAACATCGTGCGCACGTGCTGCGAGTTCGCCCTCGAGGAGCGGGGCGCCTGCGAGGTCTACCTCGGCTCACCCGCCGAGGTCGCCGCCACCGCCCGCGCCCGCATGCGCCCCTCGGCCGACGCCTCGGAGCTCCTCTTCATGGACGCGCTCTCGGAGCTTCCCGTCCTCGAGCGGCTGAGCGCCGCCGCCGACGCCTCGGAGCTGCTGCGCGTGGCCTCCTCGCTCGGGCTCGAGATGTCTGAGCGCACCGCGCACCGCATCGTCTCGGGCCAGGTGCGGCCGGCCCGCAGCGTCCTCGCGCGCCTCACGCACCGCGGCGACGCCCGTCCGCAGCGCCCCCGCGAGGTCGACCTCGAGCGCGACCGGCGCGGCCTCAGGATCGCATCCGCCGACGTCGAGGAGTTCTCGCGGGCGATGGAGCGCGACTTCGCCCTTCTCGCCGAGCGCTACTACCTCTCGCTCTCGTCGGACCCCAAGGTGCGCGTGGGGCGGGGCAAGATCACCGTCACCTTCGACCTCGAGGAGAGTGACTGAGCGCCGCCTCCTTCTCAAACGGACCCGTTACCAGTAGAATCGTACGAGCGCGACAAACGCAGCCGCTCACATGAGCCACGCAGCAGGAGAAAGCAACATGGACTATCTGAAGGTCTCGAGCAAGTCCTCGCCGGCCTCGGTCGCCGGGGCCATCGCCGGACTCGTCAAGGACGGCGTCCCCGTCAACATCCAGTGCGTCGGCGCCGGCGCCGTGAACCAGGCCATCAAGGCCATCGCTATCGCCCGGGGCTTCCTCATCCCCACCGGCGTCGACATCTCGTGCGCCCCCACGTTCTCCGACATCGAGATCTCGGGGGAGAGCAGGACCGCCATCAGGATCGCGGTGTACGTCCACCGCCTCCAGGCGCCCGCCGCCGGGGGAGCGGGGGTGGCCTCGTGACGCAGACCCCCTCCGTCCTCGTGGGCAAGACGTACTGCGTCAAGACCTTCGGCTGCCAGATGAACCTCCACGACTCCGAGCGCGTCGCGGGCCTGCTCGACGCCTGCGGCTGCATCTGCGTGGAGAGCCCCGACGACGCCGACATCGTCGTCTTCATGACCTGCTGCGTGCGCGAGAACGCCGACCAGCGGCTCTACGGCCAGGCGTCCGCGATGGTCTCGGCGCCCACGCCCCCCTCGGGCCGGCGCGTCGTCGCCATCGGCGGCTGCATCGCCCAGCGCGACGGCGAGCGCATCCGCGAGCACATCGCCTGCGCCGACGTCGTCTTCGGCACGAGCGCGCTGGCCAGCCTCCCGGGGCTGCTCGAGGAGGCGTTCGCCGATGACGGCCGCGCCGTCGAGGTGGACACCGCCGAGGAGGGCAGGCCCTTCTCGACCGACCTGCCGAGCCGCCGCGAGAGCCCCTTCCACGCCTGGGTCCCCATCATGACGGGGTGCAACAACTTCTGCACCTATTGCATCGTCCCCTACGTGCGCGGGCGCGAGAAGAGCCGCACCGTGGAGAGCGTCGTCGCCGAGGTGGAGCACCTCGTCGCCGACGGCGTCCGCGAGGTGACGCTGCTCGGCCAGAACGTCAACTCCTACGGGCGCAACCTCTACGGGGAGCCGCGCTTCGCCGAGCTCCTGCGCCGCGTGGCGGCCACGGGCGTGGAGCGGATCCGCTTCACCTCCTCCAACCCCAAGGACCTCTCCGACGAGACCATCGCCGCCATGGCCGAGCTCCCGAGCGTCATGCCGCACCTCCACCTCGCCGTGCAGAGCGGCTCCACGCGCGTGCTGCGCGCCATGAACCGCAGCTACACCCGCGAGGAGTACCTCGCGCTCGTCGGGCGCCTGCGCGCCGCCATGCCGGGCCTCGCGCTCTCCACGGACATCATCGTGGGCTTTCCCGGCGAGACCGAGGAGGACTTCCTCGAGACGCTCTCGCTCGTCCGCGAGGCGGCCTTCTCCTCGGCCTACACGTTCATCTACTCGCCCCGCCCCGGGACGCCGGCCGCCAAGATTGCCGACGACACCCCGCACGAGGTGATCCAGGGCCGCTTCGACCGGCTCGCCGAGCTCGTGGCCCGGCAGGCGCACGAGGCGAACCAGGCCGACCTGGGCACGCTCGCCCGCGTCCTCGTGGAGGGCCCCTCCAAGCGCGACGACGGCGTCCTCGTGGGGCACAGCGAGAAGAACCAGACGGTCCACTTCCCCGTTCCCGAGGGCCTCGACGCCGCCTCGCTCGTCGGCTCGATCGTCGACGTGCGCGTGGACGAGGCCCGCACGTGGTACCTGCGCGGCACCGTCGAGGGCGACCCGCGATGAGCGCGCCGGGCCCCGTCGTCTGCGTCGTCGGGCCCACGGCCTCCGGAAAGAGCGCCGTCGCCGAGCTCGTGGCCGAGCGGCTCGGGGGCCCCGTCGTCTCCGTCGACGCGATGCAGGTGTATCGCGGCATGGACGTGGGCACGGCCAAGACGCCCGCGGCGGAGCGCCGCGCGCCCCTGCGCATGGTCGACGTGGCCGACCCCCTCGAGGACTACTCCGTCAGGCTCTTCCAGAGGGACGCCCGCGCGTGCGTCGACGAGGCGCTCGGCCGCGGCGTCACCCCCGTGCTCGCGGGGGGCACGGGGCTCTACCTCGACGCCGTGATCGACGAGATGGACTTTCCCTCCGGTGAGCGCGGCGCGGCCCTGCGCGGGCGCTACGAGGCGCTCGCGGACAGGCTCGGCCCCGAGGGCCTCCATGCCCTGCTCGCCGAGCGCGACCCGGCGAGCGCCGCGCTCATCCACCCCAACAACGTGCGGCGCGTCGTTCGCGCGCTCGAGATGCTCGACGAGGGCGTCTCCTACGCCCGCCACCACGAGGGCCTGAGAAGGCGCGCGCCCCACTACGACGCGCGGATCTGGGGCCTCACGATGTCGCGCGAGCGCCTCTACGCCCGCATCGACGCGCGGGTGGACCGCATGGTGTCCCAGGGCCTCGTCGAGGAGGTCGAGCGCCTCGCGGCGCGCGGCCTCACGCCGTCCTCGACCGCCGGCCAGGCGATCGGCTACAAGGAGGTCCTGGCGGCGCTCGCGGGGGAAACGACCCTCGAGGAGGCCATCGAGCTCGTGAAGCTCAGGAGCCGCCGCTACGCCAAGCGCCAGCTCTCCTGGCTCAGACGCGACGGCCGGGCGCGCTGGGTCAATCTCGACGAGGTGACGCCCGAGGGGGCCGCCGACGCGATCGTCTCCGAGCTTTGGGGTGAGGCCCGTGCCGCGCTTTAGCCCGCTCTCCACGGCGCCCGTGCCCGAGCGCGCCATCCTCGTCGGCGTTGACCTCGGCAGGTCGGAGTGGAGCTGCGAGGAGTCCCTGGCCGAGCTCGCTCGCCTCGCCGAGACCGACGGCGCCGAGGTGGTCCTCACCCTCACGCAGCGCCTCGACGCCCCCGTCCCGCGGACCTTCATCGGCCGCGGCAAGGTCGAGGAGCTCTGCTCGCTCGTGCGCGAGCTCTCGGTCGACGTCGTCATCTTCGACGACGAGCTGACGCCCTCCCAGCAGGCCAACCTCGAGCGCGCGGTGGGGGAGCCCGTCAAGATCATCGACCGCACGGCGCTCATCCTCGACATCTTCGGCGTGCACGCCAGGACGCACGAGGGGCGCCTCCAGGTGCAGCTCGCGCAGCTGCAGTACGTCCTGCCGCGCCTACGCGGCATGTGGAGCCACCTCGTGGGCGAGCAGACCCGAGGCGGGATCGGCAGCCGCTTCGGCCAGGGCGAGAGCCAGCTCGAGGTCGACCGGCGGCTCGTGCGCTCGCGCATCTCCACCCTGCGGCGCGAGCTCGAGCGCCTCGAGCGGCGCCGGGGCGTGCAGAGCAAGGCCCGCTGGGACTCCGGCGTCTGGCGCGTGGCGCTCGTCGGCTACACCAACGCCGGAAAGTCCACCCTGCTGAACCAGCTCACCGGCGCCGGTGTCTATGCCAAAGACGAGCTCTTCGCGACCCTCGACCCCACGACGCGCTCCCTCGTGCTCGACGAGGGGCGCAAGATCACCCTCACCGACACGGTCGGCTTCATCCAGAAGCTCCCGACGACGCTCGTCGAGTCCTTCAAGTCGACGCTCGCCGAGGTCCGCGCCGCCGACCTCGTGCTCATCGTCGTGGACGCCTCCGACCCGCACCGCCAGCTCGAGCTCGACGCCGTGCGCTCCGTGCTGGAGGACATCGGCGCCGCCCAGACCCGCAGCGTCGCGGTGCTCAACAAGTGCGACCTGCTCGGCGCGGACGAGCTGCGCGACGCCCTGGCCGCCCATCCCGGCGCCGTGGCCATCTCAGCCCGGACCGGCTGGGGCATGCGGGGGCTCCTGTACCGCATCGCGCGCGAGGCGGCCGAGGGCAGCGTTACCATGAGCGTGCTCGTGCCCTACGACAAGGGCCTGCTCATGAAGATGGTGCACGAGCGCTGCCAGGTCATGCGGGAGAGCTACGTGCAGGGCGGGCTCATGGCAACCGTCAAGGCCGACGAGCGCATGGCGCGCACCCTCGCCCCCTACCGGGTGCTATCCGAGGGCGAGCTCGAGTGCGGCGCAGAGGGCGAGAAGGACGGGCTGGTGGGCGACGTAGACGACGAGCGCGTGCCGGCCGACGAAGTTGAGCGGGGCGACGCGCAGCCCGCGCGCCCAGGCGGGGTATCCGCGCTCGGCCCAGAGTGACCCCAGGGCGACCCCGGAGAGATAGAGCATGAGGTAGGGGAGAAGCGGGTAGTAGTCCCCCGAGGCGAAGGAGGGGCCGGGAAGGCCCAGCCACGAGAGCCACCCGGTGGCGTAGAGCCACTCGGGCACGGCCGCGCTCGCGGGCCCGAGGCCGACCGTGCCGCGCGGGAGGTCGAGCAGCGCGAGGAAGGCCACGAGGAGCACCGCGGCCGCGAGTGGCCCGCGCGGTCGAAGGCCCGCCCTGGAGAGGGCCCAGGCGGCGAGCGTGCAGGCCGCCATGCAGTAGATGATCCCAAACGAGATGGGCGTGTCGACGGCCGCCAGGCTCGTAGCCACGAAGATGGCGAGCGCGACGCCGGCGTACTGCAGGCCCCTTCTCAGGTTGTCGCGAGAGAGCGCGAACATGCAGCCGGCTACGAAGACGAAGGTCCACGATATGCTCGCCCGCCAGACGTCCTGGAGGGGAGGGGCAAACCACCCGAGGTCGAGCCTGTAGATGAAGCGCAGGTCGTAGCAGAGGTGGAAGAGGACCATCGAGATGACGGAGAGGCCGCGCACCGCGTCGAAGGCCCCGATCCGCCCGTTGGCCGCCAAGCCCGCCCGCCCTACGAGATCGAGCGGATGAGGGCCGTCACTCGGCCGAGTATGACGGGGTCGTCCACGTAGATCGGCTCCATGCTGTCATTCTCCGGCTGCAGGCGCACGCGGTCGCGCTCGCGGTAGAAGGTCTTCACCGTGGCGGAGTCATCGATGAGGGCGACGACGATCTCGCCGTTGTGCGCGTCGTGCTGCTCCTTGACGACGATGTAGTCCCCGTCGAAGATGCCGGCGTTGACCATCGACTCCCCGCGAACGCGCAGGATGAACGAGCTGGCGTCGCCGACGATTGAGGTGGGGAGGGTGAGCGTCTCCTCGACGTTCTGCTCGGCGAGGATGGGCGTCCCGGCCGCGACGCGGCCCACGAGCGGCAGCGAGATGAGGTTGCGGTCGACGTCCTGGGAGACGCTCGCCTGCGCGACCTGCTCCTCGCCGGAGGACGGCTGCTTGTCCACGACCTCGATGGTGCGCGGCTTCTTGGAGTCCCTGCGGATGAGCCCGTGCTCCTCGAGGACCTTGAGGTGCATGTGGACCGTCGAGGGGGACGCGAGGCCCACCGCGGCGCCGATCTCGCGCACCGAGGGCGGGTAGCCGTGCTCGGCCGAGTAGGTGCGGATGAAGTCGTAGATGGCGAGCTGCCGCTTGCCGAGCTTTCCACGTGCCATGTTGGGCCTCCTTGTTCTCCGTCACCCCATGATACCCGATTCGGCGCGGTTCGCAAACATTTGTTCGTCAAATCTCTTGACACGAACAATTGTACCACCATAATTAGGTACAGACGTTCCAGTATTTCGGGGTCCAATTATTGTCCGGTCCGCGCGATATAACCGTCCCAGCACACGCAACGAGAGGGGACACCATGAACCGCACCGCCTGCACCGCCGTCTTCACCTGCGAGGGAACCGCCGCGCTGAAGCCGCGCGCCCCGCGCCGCCTCACCCTCATCGAGGGCGGCCGCCCCGCCGCCGCGGAGGCGCCGCGTGCCGGCGCGCTCGGGAGGGGGCAGGTCCTCGTGGCGCTGCTCGCCGGCCTCGCCGTCGTGGCGGCCGTCACGCTCGCCTCCGTCGCCTCGGACGCCGTCATCTCCGCCTCGCGCGCCCGGGCGCTCGAGGGCGTTGCCACGACGACGGTCACGGTCGCGCCCGGCGACTCGCTGTGGGGCATCGCGGCCGAGCGCCCCGTCAAGGGCGTGGACACCGCAGAGCTCGCGCGCTGGATCTCCGAGACGAACGCCCTCTCCGACGCGACGCTGCGCCCCGGCCAGACCCTCCGGGTGCCCGCGCGGGGCTGACCCGTTCCTTTCGAGCGCATTTCAAGAGCCGGCGACAGCGCAATCTTTGTGCATTTTGTGATAACTTCACTAGGTGCCGTTTGCCGAGGAGGTTAGATGCGCTGTCCCAAATGCGGTTGCGAGGAGTCGAAGGTCGTCGACTCGAGGCCCTCGGAGAGCAACGACGCCATCCGTCGTCGCCGCGAGTGCACGAGGTGCGGGTTCCGCTTCACGACGTACGAGCGCTGCGAGGAGGTCCCGCTGCTGGTCATCAAGCGTGACGGCCACAAGGAGCCGTTCGACCGGCAGAAGCTCATGCGCGGCCTCCTCACGGCCACGGTGAAGCGCGACGTCCCCATGAGCGCCCTCACGGGGCTCATCGACAACATCGAGTCGTCGCTCAGGGACACCGGCAGGACCGAGGTCTCCTCTGTCGACCTGGGTAGCATGGTGCTCAAGCGCCTCGTCTCCCTGGACAAGGTCGCCTACGTCCGCTTCGCCTCCGTGTACCGCGACTTCAAGGACGTCGACGAGTTCAGCGAGGAGCTGAGGAGCCTGAATGACTGACGAGAGAATCGACCTTCCCATCAAGCGGCTCGACCCCGCGGTCGAGCTCCCGACCTACGCCTACGAGGGCGACGCCGGGCTCGACCTCAGGGCCAACGAGGACGTGACGCTCGCCCCGCACGAGCGCAGGCTCGTCTCGACGGGCCTCGCCGTGGCGATCCCGGAGGGCTACGCGGGCTTCGTGCAGCCCAGAAGCGGCCTCGCCCTGCGCGAGGGCCTCTCGATGGCGAACACCCCCGGGCTCATCGACGCCCACTACCGCGGCGAGCTCAAGGTCTGCGCCGTCAACCTCGACGACAGCGAGCCCATCCACATCGAGCGCGGCGAGCGCATCGCGCAGCTCGTCGTCCAGCGCGTCCCCGTGGTGAGGCTCGTCGAGGTCGACCAGCTCGACGAGACCGACCGCGGGGCGGGCGGCTTCGGCTCGAGCGGCGTCTAGCCCCTAGCGCGGGTTCTCCGCCGCCGCGCGCGGCGTCCGAACAGGGTACGTGTCACCAACGGAAAGGGATGTCTTTACATGGAAAAGTTCTTCAAGGCCCAGCAGAGGGGGTCGAGCGTCGGGCAGGAGCTGCGCGCCGGCCTGACGACGTTTCTCGCGATGGCGTACATCATCGCGGTGAACCCCTCGCTGCTCACCGCGGCGGGCATTCCCGCCACCGCCGCCGTCACCGCCACCTGCGTGGGCGCCGGCATCATGACGATCTGCATGGGCCTGTTCTCCAACCGCCCGCTCGCCTGCGCCTCCGGCATGGGCGTGAACGCGGTCTTCGCCTTCAGCCTGACCGCCATCGCGGGCGGCGACTGGCACGCCGCGAGCGCCGTCATCTTCATCGAGGGCATCGCCATCCTCATCCTGGTCCTTTGCGGCCTGCGCGAGGCCATCATGGACGCCATCCCCGTGTCGCTTCGCCACGCCATCTCCGTCGGCCTGGGCCTGTTCATCGCCATGATCGGCCTCAAGGACGGCGGCATCATCGTCGCCGACGAGTCCACGATGGTCGCGCTCGGCGACGTCTTCAGCCCGACCTTCCTCGTCGGCCTCATCTCGATCGTCGCGACGATCGTCCTGTACGCCATGAACGTCAAGGGCTCGCTGCTGCTCGGCATCATCGTCGCCGTCGTCGCCGGCATCCCGCTCGGCGTGACGCAGCTCCCGGCAGGCATCGTCTCGGGCCTCGACTTCTCGTCCTTCGGTGCCCCCTTCCTCGCCGACGGGTCCGGCGTGATGGGCATCGCCAAGGTCGTCACCAACCCCACGCTGCTGGTCTTCGCGTTCTCCCTTATGATGTCCGACTTCTTCGACACCATGGGCACCGCGATGGCGGTGGCCAAGCAGGGCGAGTTCCTCGAGGCGGACGGGCGCGTCCGCAACATCAAGGAGATCCTGGTCGTCGACTCCGCCGCCGCCGCGGTGGGCGGTCTCGTCGGCGCCTCCTCGATCACCACGTTCGTCGAGTCCGCCTCCGGCGCCGCCGACGGCGGCCGCACGGGCCTCACCTCCATCACGGCCGGCGTCCTGTTCATCGTGGCTGCGTTCTTCTCGCCGCTCATCTCCATCGTCAACTCCGCCACCACCTGCGGCGCCCTCGTCTTCGTGGGCTTCCTCATGATGAGCGAGGTCGCGGAGATCGACTGGTCCGACCTGCTCGAGGGCCTGCCGGCGTTCCTCATCGTCGCGGGCGTGCCGATGACCTACTCCATCTCCAACGGCATCGGCTTCGGCTTCATCGCCTACGTGATCGTCGCGGCTGTCACCGGCCAGATTAAGAAGGTGAAGCCCCTCATGTGGGTCGCGGCCGTCGCCTTCCTCGTCTACTTCCTCGTCGTGTAGCCAGGCGCGTCTGGCTCGGGCCCGGGCCTTGCGCCCGGGCCCTTTCTTCTCTGCACGCACGTCACGAAGGGAGGCCCCATGGGCTCTCAGGAGCGAGAGATCATCGGCGTCGACGACCGCGTCTCGGTCGGGCGCGCCATTCCGCTCGGCATCCAGCACATGATGTCCATGTTCGGCTCGACGGTGCTTGTCCCCGTCCTCACCGGGCTCGACCCCAACGTCGCCATCATGTGCTCCGGCATCGGCACGATCTGCTATCTGCTCGTCACCGGCAACAAGATCCCGAGCTACCTCGGGAGCTCGTTCGCGTTCATCAGCCCCATCCTCGCCGTCGGCGCCACCCAGGGCCTCGACGCTGCCATGTCGGGCGTCATCGTGGCCGGCATGGTGTTTCTCGCCGTGGCCGGGATCATCCGCCTCGTCGGCACCGGCTGGCTCGACCGGTTCCTGCCGCCCGTCCTCGTCGCCTCGGTGATGGTCGTCATCGGCGTCGGCCTCTCCGCCACGGCGGCCGACATGGCCTTCATGACCGACCTTCCGGACGGCACCTCGGCCTTCTTCGGCGTCGGCGCCGTCGTCGCGGCCGTGACGCTCATCGCCGCCGTCGTCTTCTCGAGCATGGGCGGCATGTTCGGCACCATCCCCGTCCTTCTCGCCATCATCGTGGGCTACGTCGTCTCCATCCCGTTTGGGCTCGTCGACTTCGCCCCCGTGGCCGAGGCGGCCTGGATCGGCCTGCCGAGCGTCTCCATGCCGCGCTTCGACTGGGGCGCCGTGGCGCTCATCGCGCCCGTGGCCGTGGTCGTGGTCATCGAGCACATCGGCCACCTGCTCGCGGTCGGCGAGATCGTGGGCAAGGACTACCGCTCCATGCTCCCGCGCTCGCTCGCCGGCGACGGCATCTCCACGATGATCTCCGGCTTCCTCGGCGGCCCCCCGACGACCACCTACGCCGAGAACATCGGCGTCATGAGCGTGACGCGCGTCTACTCCACGCAGATCTTCTGGTACGCGGGCGGCTTCGCGCTCGTGATTGGCGGCTTCTGCCCCAAGCTCGCCGCCCTCATCCAGTCGATCCCGAGCCCGGTCATGGGCGGCGTGTCGCTTCTGCTCTTCGGCCTCATCGCGTCGAACGGCCTGCGCATGCTCGTCTCGAACCGCGTGGACTTCGACGTCAACCGCAACCTGATGATCGCGTCTGTGGTCATCATCCTCGGCGTGGGCATGGAGACCTCAGGCATCGCCATCCCCATCGGCGACTACACGCTGCCGGGCATGGCCACCTCCGCGCTCGCCGGCATCCTGCTCAACCTCATCCTCCCCGGGCGTTCGTCCGCGCAGGCGGACGCCTAGCCCGGCGACGCCGTCGCGCCCGAGCGGGCGGCCCCGACATATGGGGGCCGCCCGCTCTCATTTTGGCGTTGCGGCGGGGGAGCCTGGGGTACCATCAGAGAGAGGACAATCCAACCAGGGGAGGATTCAATGGAAGCAACGCGCAAGGACCTCGTCATCGTAGGCGGCGGCCCGGCGGGCCTCGCTGCCGCCATCTACGCGAGCCGCTCGCTGCTCGACGCGGTCACGCTCGAGCGCGAGGCGCTCGGCGGGCAGGTCATCCTCACGAGCGAGGTGGACAACTACCCGGGCGTCCCGCACGCGGACGGCTACGGGCTCGTCGAGGCCATGAGGGGGCAGGCCGAGGGCCTCGGGGCGGACATCAGGATGGAGCCCGTCGAGTCCGTCGAGCATGACGGCGCGACCGGCCGCTTCCTGGTGCGCACGCCGTCCGCCGCCTATGACGCCGCGAGCGTGATTGTCTCGGCCGGGGCCCAGCCGCGCAAGGCGGGCTTCGAGGGGGAGGAGCGCTTCGCGGGCCACGGCGTCTCGTACTGCGCCACGTGCGACGGCATGTTCTATAGAGGCAAACATGTGTTCGTAATCGGGGGAGGGAACTCGGCGGCAGAGGAGGCGCTCTTCCTGACGCGCTTCGCGAGCAAGGTGACCGTGGTCGTCCGCAAGGACCACCTGCGCGCGCAGGCGTCCGTCGTCTCCGAGCTCGAGCGCAACGAGAAGGTCGAGCTGCGCCTCATGACGAGCGTCGTGGCCGTGGACGGCGGCGAGCTGCCCTCGAGCGTCACGTTCCGCGACAACGCTACCGGTGAGACGCACGTTGAGACCTTCGAGGAGGGCTCGTTCGGCATCTTCGTGCTCGTGGGCCGCGTGCCGGAGTCCGGCCTCCTGGGGGGCCTCGTGGAGCTCGACGAGGCCGGCTACGCCGTGACGGACGAGCGCATGGCCACGTCGACCCCGGGGCTCTTCGTGGCCGGAGACGTGCGGAGAAAGCCGCTCCGGCAGATCGTGACCGCCGCGTCCGACGGCGCCGTCGCGGCCACGAGCGCCGCCGCGTACCTCGGGCACCCCGTCGAGGGCTAGGCTCTCCGCGGGACCGCATCGATTCTGGCACACCGCCTCTTGAGCGCCCTCGTCGGGACACCCCTGGCGAGGGCGCGTTCTTCTCGCCGCCGCGAGGTCCGTCTAAAACCGTGATAATATATCTTATGTAAAGTAGAGATTACGAAGGAATCCCCCGCCTCAGCGGACGCGCTGCGAGGACATGAGGCGGAGCTTGAGGAGGGCGTCGTCGGTCGCGGAGGCGTCCACGATGACGAGCAGGCGGTCGAGCGCCTCGATGCGCGTGCCGCCGCTGGGCACCACGTCGCCGCCGGCGCGCTCGATCGTCACGACACGCATGCCGTCCGGCCACGGCACGTCGCGCACGAGCATGCCCTCGAGACGGCTCCCCGCGCCCACGAGGACGGTCTGGAGCGACTTGCCACCGGCGGCGGGGCCCGCCGGCGCGCCCGCCGCCTTCTCCTGCGAGCCGAGGAGCGCCGCGAGCAGGTGCTCGTAGAAGGGCTCGGTCTCGGTGAGGTTGGCGGTCACGTAGGCCACGACGGAGACGACCGAGGCCGAGAGGAGCGCGTCGAGCGAGCCCGTGAGCTCGAAGACGAGCACCACCGCCGTCACGGGCGCCCTCACGACGCCCGAGAAGAGCCCCGCCACGCCGAGCGCCACGAAGTTGGGGACGTACTCCCCCGGCATCCCGAGCGCGCCCATGCCGCGCGCGAAGAGCCCGCCCACGAGCGCGCCCATGACGACGAGGGGCAGAAGCGTCCCGCCGGGCGCCCCGGAGCCAAAGCAGACGGTGGTGTAGAGGTACTTGCCGAGCAGGAGCGCCGCGATGGCGGCGGCCCCGAGCCCCTCCGGGGACTCGAGGAGCTCGATGATGGCGTCGCCGCCGCAGAGGAGCTCCGGCCACGCGAACGCCATGACGCCGGCGAGCGCGAAGGGCACGGCGAGGCGCGCGAGCGGGGCGCGCGCAGGCAGCCGCCCGAAGAGGCCCTGGCAGGCGAACATCCCGCGGTTGTGGAGCGCGCCGAGCAGGCCCGCGACGAGGCCGAGCAGCACCACGAGGCCATAGCTCGCGTGCGGCAGGTCGCCCCCGAGCGCGACGCTCATGACGGGCGCCACGCCGAGCGCCTGCGAGACGAGGTAGTCCGAGGCGACCGACGAGCACATGACCGAGATGATGAGCGGCGCGGTGAACTCCTTGTGGATCTCCTCGAGGGCGAAGAGGACGCCCGTGAGCGGCGCGTGGAAGGCGGCGGACATGCCCGCGGCGGCGCCGCAGGTGACGAGCAGGCGCTCCTCTCCCCTCCTCCTGCGCAGCGCGCGCGAGACGGCCTTGCCCGACATGCCGCCGAGCTGCACGGAGGGGCCCTCGCGGCCGAGCGAGAGGCCCGCGAGGGCGAGCATGGCCCCCTCGGCGAACTTGGCGGGGATGACGCGGCGCCACGGGGCGTCCATTCGGTCGACGACCTCGGCGTCTATCTGCGGTATGCCGGAGCCCGAGGTGGCTGGCTCCCAGGTAACGAGGGCCGACACGCAGGCGAGAAGGACGGCGAGCACCGCGAACCACGCGGCCATGAGCAGGGGGCTTCCCGCGGCCGCGCCGGTGACGAGGCGCAGGAGGCGCTCGGCGTTCGAGAGGACGAGCCGGTAGAGCGTGATCACCCCGCCGGCGACGAGGCCGACGAGCAGGCCCTCGAGGACGAGGGCGACCTGGAAGCGGCGCGAGAGGCGCCGGACTATCTCATGCTGGGGGAGGTCCTCCATCCCGGCCGCGCTAGGAGACCTTGACGAGGGTGAAGACCTCGCGGTCGCACGCGTCGGCGATGATCTTGCGGGGCCCCAGGAACGCGAGCTCGAGGATGAAGGCGAAGCCCTCGACCGAGGCGCCGGCCTGCTCGACGAGGCGGGCGGCGGCGATCGCGGTGCCGCCGGTGGCGACGAGGTCGTCGACCACGAGGACGCGGTCCTCGGGCGTCAGCGCGTCGCGGTGGATCTGGAGCTCGTCGGTGCCATACTCGAGTGAATAGCTCTGGGAGTAGACGGCGCGCGGGAGCTTGCCGGGCTTGCGGGCGGGCACGAAGCCGCAGCCGAGCCGGTAGGCCACGGGCGCGCCGATGAGAAAGCCGCGGGCCTCCGCGCCCACGACCTTGGTGACGCCGCGGCCCTCGAAGTGCCCGGCGATCTCGTCCACGACGGCGCGAAGCGCCTCGGCGTCGTCGAAGAGCGGGGTGATGTCCTTGAAGACGACGCCCGGCTCGGGGTAGTCGGGGATGTCGACGATGCGGCTCGCGAAGTCGAAGTCTGGCACGGCCTGTCTCTCCTCTCGGGGGCGCGGGGCTATCGCTCGGCGCCCTTCTCCTTGAACGGCTCTGTGACGCGCCTCTGGATGAGCTCGTCCCTCACGGCGTTGGTGAGGCCGAGCATGCGGGAGAACGCGTGGTTGAAGCGCTGGCGCGTCTCGTCGGTGGGGTCGAGCTCCACGCCGCCGCCCTTGCGGGCGTAGACGACGAGGGCCTGCTCGAACATGGCGGACTCGCGGTTGGCGGCAATGACGTACTGGCGGAGGTTCTTGGGGCCGATCCCGAAGTGGCGCAGCTCGTCGCAGACGCGGATGAGCGGGAAGTCGCGGCCGTCCACGAGGTCGCGGCCGTGGGGGGACCTCGTGAGCGTGATCACGCCGGCCTCGGAGAGCTGGCGCACGAAGCTCGCGGTGGCGCCCGTGAGCTCGGGCATGCGGTCGATGGGATGGAGCTTGCCGGCGACCTCCTCGTCGTCGGCGGGCAGCGCGATGGGCTCCGCGCCCCCGAGCTCAGGGCTCGGCTGGCCGGAGTCGGCGCGCTCGAGCTCCTCCTTGATGACCGAGAGCGGCAGGAAGCGGTTCTTCTGCAGGTAGAGGATGGTCTCGAGGCGGCGCACGTCGCGCTGGGAGTAGAGGCGGTAGCCGCTCGGCGTGCGCGAGGGGTTGAGCAGCCCCTCATCCTGCAGGTAGCGCACCTTCGAGACGGTGAGGTCGGGGTACTGCTGCTGCAGCCGCTTGACGACCTTGCCTATGGTCAGGTAACCCGCGTCGGCCATGGGGCCTTATGCCTCCGCGTCAATCCTGCGCGGGCGCCCGTTGACGTGGAACACCATGCGGAAGGTGCCGATCTGGATGGTCGAGCCGTCCTTGAGGCTCGCCTTGCTCACGATGGCGCCGTCGACCCAGGTGCCGTTGAGCGAGCCGAGGTCCTCGATGGTGGCGATCCCGAGGGCGCTGTTGGAGAGGTCCATGACGGCGTGGCGGCGCGAGACCGTCATGTCGTTCAGGAAGACGCTGTTCTTCGGGTCGCGCCCGAGCGTGATCTCCGGGGAGTCGAGCTCGAAGGTCTCCCCGATCTGCGGCCCCTTGACGATGGTGAGCGTGGGATGGGCGGGCTTGGCGGCCCCCATGAGGTCGGGGATCGTCGCGTCTGCGGCCGGCATGCGGAAGATCTCGGTCGAGCCGGCGCTGGTATTGGTGTTGGGCATGTGTCTCCCCTCGTTTCTTCTCAGACTACCATCATAGCGCGCATCACCTGCACGCGACACAGTCCATCTCAATCAGGGCGCCAAGCGGCAGCTCCGAGACGCCCACGACGGCCCGCGCGGGGGCGGGGGTCGTGAACCTGCGGGCGTAGACCTCGTTCATCGCGTCCAGGTCGTCGAGGCTCGCGAGGTAGACGGTCGTCTGCGCGACGTCGGCGAGCGTGCAGCCCACCTCGCCGAGGATGGACTCGATGATGTCGATGACGCGCTCGGTCTGCTCGGCGATGCCGCCCGCGACGAGCGAGCGCTTGTCGTCGGGCGAGATCGGGAGCTGCCCGGAGGCGAAGACGAGCCGCCCTGCCGTGGTGCCCTGCGAGTAGGGCCCGATGGCGTCGGGCGCGTCCTGCGCGTTGATCGAGTACTTCACGTTCCTCTCCCCTCTCGGGGCGCGGCCCCGGCCCATGCGGCGCGCCTATGACGCGAGCCCGCGCGCCCCCACGAAGTCGTCGCCGGCGCGGACGAGCCCCCAGCCCTCGAGCTCCTCGCGCCCCATCGCCGCAGGACCCCCCTCGCCCAGCCGCGCCGACCAGGGGAGCCGGCCCGCGAGCGCGCGGACGGCGTCCACGCCGACGGGGGACACCTCGGAAAACGAGAGGAGGCTCCGCCAGATCACGCGCGCCGAGGCGGCGGGCACGAGCAGGAGGTAGGCCTCGTCCGCGGGCGCGGGCACCCGGGCGACGATGGCCGGGATGGCGTCGAGCATGAGCGAGGCGACCTCGCCCGGGCGGGGCAGGCGCGCCCCCGTGCGGCGCAGGTAGTCCGAGACCACGCGGCCGGACGCGGCCCCCGCGCAGAGGAGCGGCACGAGCATGCCGCTCGCGTCCTCGACGGAGCTCGCGGCCAGGGGGCCCTCGTCGCCGCCGGCCCCGCGCACGTACTCGAGCCAGGCCGCGCCGACCTCGCCGCGCGGGGTCGGGTCGAGCAGCACGTGCTCGTGGTCGCCCGTCCTCAGGACGAGGGGGGCGCCCAGCACGCGCCCGTCCCCGCGCAGCAGCGCCTCGAAGGACGCCTCCCCCACCGCGAGCGGCCCGCCGGCGAGCGCCGCGCGCGCGAGCTCGGGCGCGCGGCCCCCGGAGAGCAGCAGGTAGGTCGTGCCCGTGAGGTCGGCCACGACGGCCCCGACGAGCGCCTCGCCGAGGTCCTTCTCGCCCTCGCAGGGGTAGGAGGAGACGGCGAGCAGGCCGGTTGACTCGCTGGCGCGAAAGCGCGCGCCGAGCAGGAGGTGCTCCTCGTAGAGGATGCCCATGCGCGCGCCCATCAGCGCTCGCCTCCCCGGCTGGCGCGGATGATCGCGAGCGCGGCGCGGGTGTAGACGACGGCCGTCGCGGCCGAGCAGACGACGCCGGCGTAGACGAAGTAGATGCCGAGCGCGGCGGGCTGCGCGTTTATGCCGGGCAGCCACGAGACGTCGACGAGGCCGAGCCCGTCGATTACGGGCATGCCGAGCAGAAGGTCGCAGAAGCCGAACATGAGCAGGGCCGTGGCGGCCTTGCCGACATAGGCCACGTCGAGGGGCCGCTCGCGGAAGCGCCGGAGCACGAGGCCGCCCGCGCCGAGGTAGACGTCGCGCCCGATGACGAAGGCGGGGACCCAGGTGGGAAGCTCCCCCATGACGAGGAGGCCGAGCACGCCGGTGAACAGCAGCACGCGGTCCATGATGGGGTCCATGATCTTGCCGAGCCAGCTCACCGTCTGGGTGCGCCGCGCGACCTGCCCGTCGAGGAAGTCGGTGACGGCGGCCACCGCGTAGCAGGTGAGGGCGAGCGCGCGGTTGCCGCCGCTCGTGAACAGGACGAGGAAAGCGGCCGTGAGGGCGAGCCGGCAGAAGGTGATGACGTTGGCGACCGTGAGGACCTGGGTGGAGGGGTTCTCCGACGATCCGACGGGCGCGCTGGCGCGGCCGGTCCTCTGTCGCTCCGCGGCGTCCGCGTCCGCGATGTCGCGGAGCAGCGAGGTGATGCGGTCGGTTCTCTCTGACACTACTTGCCTCTCGAGGTCGGGTGTGCACTCCTCAATCGAGATACCCATATTAGCGCACTTTCATTCGGCCGCCCGCCATGCCCGCGCCGCGGGCGGCGCGCGCCGCGCCGGCGGGGCCCCGCGCTACGGGCGCTCGATGACGCGGACGCGCCTCACGCCGGAGATCCGGGCGAGCTCGGCCCCCATCTGCGGCGTGACGTCGCCCGAGACCTCGATGAGGGTGTAGGCGTTGCTGCCGCGGCTCTTGTTGGTCATGTTCTCGATGTTGAGGCCCGAGGCGGCGAGCGCCGCGGAGAGCAGGCCGATGACGCCCTGGACGTTCTCGTGGAAGACGGCCACGCGCTCGTCGCCCTCGCCCACGGGTCCCAGGTCCACCTGGCCATAGTTGACGGAGTTCCTGATGTTGCCGTTCTCGAGGTAGTCCTTGAGCTCGTTGGCGGCCATGACGGCGCAGTTGTCCTCGGCCTCGCCGGTCGAGGCGCCCAGGTGCGGCAGCACGATGGCGTTTCTCATGTTGGCGCTCGCGGGGTTGGCAAAGTCGGTGACGTAGCGGCCCACGCGCCCGTCGTCGAGCGCCTCGGCGAGCGCCTGCTCGTCGACAAGCGAGTCGCGCGCGAAGTTGAGCAGCACGGCGCCGCGCGGCATGCGCGCGATCATGTCCGCCGAGATCATCTTGCGCGTGGCGTCGGTGGCCGGGACGTGCAGCGTCACGAAGTCGCAGCGGGAGAGCATCTCGCCGAGGTCCGTGACGTGCTCGATCCTGCGGTCGAGGCTCCAGGCCGCGTTGATGGAGAGGTACGGGTCATAGCCCATGACCTCGCAGCCGAGGTCGATGAGGGTGTTGGCCACCGCGGCGCCGATGGCCCCGAGGCCCACCACGCCCACGCTCTTGCCCGCGAGCTCGCAGCCGCCGAACTGCTTCTTGGCCTTCTCGGCCTTCTTGCCGACGTCCGGGTCGTCGCTGTTCTCGGCGACCCACGCGGCGCCCCCGATGACGTCGCGGCACGCGAGGAGCATGCCGCAGACGACGAGTTCCTTCACCGCGTTGGCGTTCGCGCCGGGCGTGTTGAAGACGACGACGCCCTGCTCGGCGCAGCGCTCCACGGGGATGTTGTTGACGCCCGCGCCCGCGCGCGCGATGGCGAGCAGATTGCCCCCGAGCTCGAGCTCGTGGAGGTTCGCGGAGCGCACCATGAGGGCGTCGGCGCCCTCCGGCTCGCTCACGAACTCGTATCCCGCGCCGAGGTGGTCGGTCCCGACCTTGGCGATGTTGTTGAGGCAGCAGATCTTGTACATGGTTCCCTCCGCAAAATGGGGACGTGTTTTTTCGCGCAGATGATCTGGGACAGGTTTGCATCTGGCTGGCAGGGGGTGCGCGCTCGCCCAGAAGGCCTGTCCCAAATCTTCTGCGCGAAAAAACACGTCCCCATTTCGCAGGTCAGTGAGAGAGCTCGAAGTCCTTCATGAAGGCGACGAGCGCCTCCACGCCCGCCCGCGGCATGGCGTTGTAGATCGAGGCGCGCATGCCGCCCACGGAGCGGTGGCCCTTGAGGTTGACGAGCCCCGCCTTGGCCGCCTCGGCGACGAACTCCGCGTCGAGCTCCTTGTTTCCGGTCACGAACGGCACGTTCATGAGCGAGCGGTCGCGCGGCTCGACGGTGGACGAGAAGAGCTCGGACTCGTCGAGGTAGTCGTAGAGGAGCTTGGCCTTCTCGGCGTTGCGCTCCCCCATCGCGGGGAGCCCGCCGTTCTTCTCGATCCACTTGAAGACCTTGCCGCAGACGTAGATGCCCCAGCAGTTGGGCGTGTTGTAGAGCGAGCCCGCGTCGATCTGCGTCTTGAGGCGCAGCATCGTGGGGACGCCCGGCAGGTCGTCGGGCACGAGGTCCTCGCGCACGATCACGATCTGCACGCCCGCGGGGCCCACGTTCTTCTGCACGCCGGCGTGGATGAGGCCGTAGCGGGAGACGTCGACGGGCTCGGAGAGGAACATCGAGCTCTGGTCGGCAACGAGGACGTGTCCCTTGGTGTTGGGGAGCTCGGCGAACCTGGTGCCGTAGATGGTGTTGTTCTCGCAGATGTAGAGGTAGCTCGCGTCCTCGCGGATGGGCAGGTCGGAGCAGTCGGGGATGTAGGAGAAGTTCCTGTCCGCGGAGGAGGCCACGGCCTGGGCGTCGCCCAGGATCTGCGCCTCCTGGAAGGCCTTCTTGGCCCAGTTGCCGGTGATGACGTAGTCGGCCTTGCCGTTGGTGGCCAGGTTCATGAAGACCGTCGAGAAGAGCAGCGAGTCGCCGCCCTGGACGAAGATGACCTTGTAGTTCTCCGGGATGCCCATGAGGCCCCTGAGGTCCGCCTCGGCGTCGTCGATGATCTTCTGGAAGACGGAAGATCGGTGACTCATCTCCATGACGCTCATGCCGCAGCCGGCGTAGTCGAGCATCTCGTCCGCGCACTGCCTGAGGACCTCCTCGGGCAGAACGGCGGGGCCAGCGGAGAAGTTGTACACGCGTGCCATGTCGTCCTCCAATGTCTGGTGCAGAAACGTCTTTCCATCTTAGGCACGCCAGTGTGTCGGGCGGGTTTCCGCCGCGCAAACGCCGTGTGGCGTGAGCGTCGGCGCGACGGCCCCTCGTGCTGCCGGCGACGTTGCGAAATTCCGGGTCGTGGCAGAAATCGGCCTGCCACGACCCGGGATTTCGCAACGAGGCGAGAAGAACGCCCAGTTGGCGCCCGATCACGATTGCCATAACCCCCAAAAAGACAACGCTCCAGCCCGGGAATTGCCGCGACCCCCAATCCTGCAACGCGTATGCGGGCCCCGGTGCGCCCTGGAGGCACAGAAACACAAAAGAGGCCAGAGACTGCTCCCTGGCCTCGTCAATTCCTGGTCGGGTGGACTGGATTCGAACCAGCGACCCCTTGACCCCCAGTCAAGTGCGCTACCAAACTGCGCCACCACCCGGTCGTTGTGCGAGGAAGAACTATAGCACCCTTCCCGGGGCGTGACAAGTACGAATTTGAGCGCGTTCTTCTCGCGGCAGCCGCCCGCCGAAGGGGCGTTCCGGTGCCGCGGCGTCGCGTCGTACCATGGGTGCGTCACCCGACGAAAGGAGAACAGCATGCTCAACCTCGACTTCCACGGGCGCGTCGCCCTCGTCACGGGCGCCTCCTCGGGCCTCGGCGTCGCCTTCGCGCATGCCCTCGCCGGGCAGGGCGCCGACGTCGCCATCCTGGCCCGCCGCGTGGAGCGCCTCGAGCAGGTGGCCGACGAGTGCCGCGCGCTCGGCGTCCGCTGCCTGCCGGTGGCCTGCGACGTCTCGAGCGAGGATTCCATCAAGGCCGCCGTCGCGCAGGTGAAAGAGGAGTTCGGCCGCATCGACGTGCTCGTCAACAACGCGGGCGTCTGCGAGTACGCGCCGCTCGAGGAGCACACGACGGCACAGTGGGACAAGGTCATCGCCACCGACCTCACGAGCGTCTTTCTCATGACGCGCGAGGTGGCCCCGCTCTTCCGCGAGCAGGGCTACGGCCGCGTGGTCAACATCGCCTCGGTGGGCGCCATCCAGGCGGGCGCCACGCAGATCGGCTACTTCGCGGCCAAGGGCGCCGTCCTGCAGGTCACGCGCGCGCTCGCGGCCGAGCTCGCGTCCTACGGCGTGCTCGTGAACGCCATCGCGCCGGGCGTCTTCGACACCGAGATGACGCACGACGCGCTCGAGGCCGAGGGCTCGCTCGTCCTCAAGAACCGCACCGTCCTCAAGCGCTTTGCCGACCCGGTGGAGCTCGTGCCGCAGATGCTCGTCTTCGCGAGCGAGGCCAACACCTACTGCACCGGCCAGACCATCTACGTCGACGGCGGCCTCACCTCCCAGCTGTAGGCCCCCGGCCGGGCGAGAAGGACGGGCGCGTTTCTGGCGCCCGCGGGCCGCCCGTCCTTCTCGGCCATTCCGCCCTACTCGCCCGTGACCTCCACGATGCCCGTGGCGCCCTCGATGTCGCGGATGACCTCACCCACGGCGGGCAGCGTGATGCGGCTTCCCGCGAGCGGGTTCTTGACGCTGTCCACGGGGGTCGTGACTTCGGCCCGGACGTGGCTGCGCTCGAAGGCGAGGTCGCAGCCCTCCATCCGGCAGTTCACGAGTCGCAGGCCCTCGCAGTAGCAGAGTGGCTGCGTACCCTCGATGACGCAGTTCTCAAAGGTCACGTTCTCGCTGTACCAGCCGAGGTACTCGCCCTTCACGCGCGAGTTGCGCACCACGACATGGCGTGCGTGCCAGAAGGCGTCCTTGGTGTCGAGGTCGCAGTCCTCGAAGACGGCGTCCTCGATGTACTGGAACGAGTACTTGCCCGAGAAGCGCACGTTCCGGAAGAAGAGATGGCTCGAGCGCATCATGAAGTACTCGCTCTCCGCGGTGCAGTCCTCCATCTCGATTCCGCGCGTGGACCAGCCGAACTCAGGGGACACGATGTCGCAGCCGCTCATGCGGACGTTGCCGCACTCGCGCAGCGCCTTGATGCCGTGCAGGCGGCTGCCCTCGATCGTGACGTCCTCGGAGTACCAGAGCGCGGCGCGGCAGAGCTCGGTCATCTCCACATTGCGCAGCGTGAGGCCGCGGTCGTGCCAGAACGGGTAGCGCAGGTTCATGAAGGCGCCCTCCACGGTGACGTCCTCGCACTCCTTGAAGGCGCTCTCCCCGTCCGCCGGCCCGTCGAAGCGGCAGCTCCGCACGGTCACGTCGCGCGCGCCGTAGAGGGCGCGCTCCTCGTCGAAGGTCCGGTTCTCGATGGTCTTCTCGCTCATAAGGCCCTTCTTCTACTGCTGCAGGTACTTCTCGAAGAACCCCTGGATCTTGTCCCAGGGGATGGCGCCCTTGCCGCCGCCGTCGTAGAGGTCGGTGTGGGTGGCGCCCGGGACGAGCACGAGCTCCTTGTTGTCCCCCGTGAGGCGCGAGAAGGCGTCCTTGCCCATGTAGCAGGAGTGCGCCGCCGCGCCGTGGAGCACCATGACGGCGCTCTCGATCTCGTCCGCGTAGGCGAGGATCGGCTGGTTGAGGAAGCTCTGCGTGCCGATGACGTTCCAGCCCTCGTTGGAGTTGAGCGAGCGGGGGTGGTAGCCGCGCGCCGTCTTGTAGTAGTCGTGGTAGTCGCGCACGAACTGCGGCGCGCCCGCCGGCAGCGGGTCCACGACGCCGCCGGCGCGCTCGTAGGTGCCGGACGCGTAGTCGCGCGTGCGCTGGGAGGCGAGGGCGCGGCGCTGGGCCTGGCGGGCCTCGGCGCTGTCGGCCTCGTCGAAGTAGCCCTTTGCCGCGATGCGGCTCATGTCGTACATCGTGCTCGCCACGGTCGCCTTGACGCGCGGGTCGAGCGCGGCGGCGTTTATCGCGAGGCCGCCCCAGCCGCAGATGCCGACGATGCCCACGCGCTCCGCGTCAACGTCGTCGCGGCAGGAGAGGCAGTCCACCGCGGCGAGGAAGTCCTCGGTGTTGATGTCGGGGCTCGCCATGTAGCGGGGCTCGCCGCCGGACTCTCCGGTGAACGACGGATCGAAGGCGAGCGTGAGGAAGCCGCGCTCGGCGAGCGTCTGCGCGTAGAGGCCCGCGCACTGCTCTTTGACGGCGCCGAAGGGACCGCACACGGCGATGGCGGCGAGCGGGGCGCCCGCCGCCGCGTCGCGCGGGCGGTAGAGGTCGGCCGCCAGCGTGATGCCGTAGCGGTTGTGGAACGTCACCTTCTCGTGGTGGACGGACGCGGACTTCGGGAACGTCTTGTCCCATTCGGCGGTCAGGCCGAGGTTCTTCTCGCTCATGGTCTCTCCCCTCGTTGTGCGGGCATCTCGGAGGAAACGCGGGCCAGCAGGTGGTCGATGGCGTCGATGCCGCGCTGGCTCGCGCGCATCTCCTCGACCAGGCGCGCCCGCTCGTCGAGCAGGACGCGCTTGGTCTCGCGCACGCGGCCCGCCTCGCAGCAGCACCGGGCGCGGTCGGCCGTCGCGACGTCGCAGGCGCAGTCGCTGAGGCAGCGCTCGATGTCCGTCGTCAGCTCTCCCATCGCATGCCTCCTCTCTTGGTGACCAGTTTAGCGACGCGGCGTCATCATGTATAATTCCTATGTTGCATGCCTGTGTATGCGCATATTGCATGGATTAGGAGGAGCATGGAGCTGCGACACCTCAGGTACTTCCTCATGGTCGCGCGCGAGGGCACCATCTCGGGCGCCGCCGCGGCGCTGCACGTCTCGCAGCCCTCGCTCTCCCGTCAGATGCAGGAGCTCGAGCGCGACCTCGGGGTGCGCCTCTTCGACCGCGGGAGCCGCCGCATCGAGCTCACGGAGCCGGGCATGCGGCTGCGGCGGCGCGCCGAGGAGATCGTGGACCTCGTCGGGCGCACGGAGGAGGAGTTTCGCCTCACGGCGGACACGCTCGCCGGCGAGGTGCGCCTCGGCGGCGGCGAGACGCCCGCGATGGGCCTTCTCGCCGACGTCATGGCGGAGTTCGTGGACGCCTGCCCGCTCGTGCGCTTCTCGCTCTTCAGCGGCAACGCCGAGAGCGTGAGCGAGCGCCTGGACACGGGGCGGCTCGACTTCGGCGTGTTCGTCGGGCACGCCGACCTCTCGCGCTACGAGTTCCTGCAGCTGCCCGCGCGCGACCGCTGGGGCGCCTTCATGCGCGAGGACGACGCGCTCGCCGCGCGCGACGCCGTGACGCCGGCCGACCTCGCCGGGCGCTCGCTCATCCTCTCGGAGCAGGCGAGCCGCGAGATGGGCGCGTGGTTCCACCGGGACCTCGAGGACCTCGACGTCGTGGCGACCTACAACCTGCTCTACAACGCGGCGCTGCTCGCCCGGCGCGGGATGGGCGTCGTCGTGAGCCTCGAGGGCATCGTCGACACGAGCGAGGGGTCGGGGCTGGCGTTTCGGCCGCTCGAGCCCGCCATATCGGCGGACGTCTTCATCGCGTGGAAGCGCTACCAGTCGTTCTCCCCCGCCGCGGAGGCGTTCCTGTCCGCCGTGCGCGAGCGGTGGGGCATGTAAAAGGGGGACGTGCTTTTACAGGGCGGCCTCAAGCTCGGCGATGGTCATGAGCGCGGAGCCGTAGCACCTCTCGCAGTGCTCGAGGGCGCCCTCCTGCGTGCCGCAGAGGAAGGTCATCGTGGCGTCGGTCACGACGACGGAGGCGTAGCCGAGGAAATAGGCGTCGGCCAGCGTGTGCAGCACGCAGATGTTGGTGTCCGCGCCCACGGCGATGACGGTCGTGATGTCCAGCTCGCGCAGGGTGAGGTCGAGGTCGGTCTGGAAGAAGCCGGAGTAGCGGCGCTTGGGGACGGTGATGTCGCCCGGGGCCTGTTCGATCTCCGGGAAGACGCGCACCTCGCCGGCGATGCCGTGCTCGCCCCAGAGCTCGAGCTCGCGGTCCAGCCCGCGAATGTGGGCGTCGTTGCAAAAGATCACCGGCATCCCGGCGGCGTGGCAGGCCGCCACGCAGCGCGCGACGGCCGCGCGGTAGGCGGCGGTGGCGGCGTCCGGGTCGTAGAGCGAGTCTGCGCCCACGGCCTCGATGGCGTCGATGACGAGCAGGGCTGTCGCGTTCTTGTTGATGTCCATGGGCTCCCTCTCTTCGCGCGGTGGTAGCCTGAGGATAGCTGATTGGAGGCGCTATGGAACGGTCGTTCTTCGAGCGCGCGTGGGACGTGGTGAGGCAGGTCCCCGCCGGGCGCGTGGCAAGCTACGGGCAGGTGGCCCGCCTCATGGGCGCGCCGCGCTGCGCGCGGCAGGTGGGCTACGCCATGCACGGCAGCCCCGGCATGGCGGGTGGCGTGCCGTGCCACCGCGTGGTCTTCTCGGACGGATCGCTCGCGCCGGGCTTTGCCTTTGGGGGCCCTGACGAGCAGCGCCGCATGCTCGAGGCCGAGGGCGTGCGCTTTCGGGCGGACGGGCGCGTGGACATGGCGCGCTCGCAGTGGGAGGCGTGACGGACGGGGCCGCCTCGTTTGGCGCGCGGCCCGGCTCCGCGTGACGGATGCCAAATTCTCCGCAAAGTGCACCGACTTTCGCCTCATATCTCATGGCCGACCGATTGAGGGGCGCTAAAACCGCAGGTCATACTAGTTCGATATTGCATATCATGCCAATGACGGTGCGGAAGCGGTGCACTTCGTGGCAAAAATGGCAGGCCCCCTCAATGGGACATCGCTACAGGACGGGAGGGCTCTCGAGCAGCATGTGCCAGGCCTCCCATCGCTCGGCGTCGTAGGCGTCCGTCCTGCCGTCGCGTCTCGCCGGCCGCTGGCCCAGGGCAATCCTCACCTGCTCCATGGAGCTGCGCCACCGCGGGAACGACTTGCGCTGCAGCTCGGTAAACGTGAAATGGGTGATCTTGCGCGCGCCATTGATCTGGTTGCCGCGCTCGACGTCACTCTGTCGCTTGGCCTCCCCTCCGTGGGTCAGCCTGGGATCGTAGTCTATGCCCACGATGCGCCTGACGCCCGCGGGGTCCCGCGCGAGGATCGTCACGTCCGGGAATCGGGTGGTGTAGTGCCGCTCGCCGTTTGGGCCCACGCGGTCGAGCACGCGGATCCCCCTGTTGAGGGAGACGTCCTTGCACGCGTATCCGCCCAGCCGGTATGGGAGCAGGGCAAGCTCGGCGATTCCGCCCTCGGGCGGCGAGAGCGCCCCGTCGCGGACGAACGCCAGCGCGCGCTCCGCCGCCCTGACGCCGCGAAGCCCCTTGGCGCGGCGAAGGAAGGCCGCGATGGCCCCCACCGAGGTCAGCGGCTCATCGAAATCCGCCCTGTCCGCCAGCCCCGAGTCCTCGAACTCGTCGAGCCGATACCCCGAGCAGAGCGCCATGCCCGCATAGGCGGCAACGCGGACGTCCTCGACCGCCGCAATCTGCACGAAGGTGAGCTCAGGCGAGGTCACCATGAGGTCGTAGCCGCGTATGCCCGCGGGGATGACGGAGCCCCTCGGCAGCTCGCCCGAGCAGAGGTGGCACCTCAGCCCCTCGCGGCCCCTGCGAAGCCCCCGCTCGGCGACGAGGACGTCGATGGCGCGGCCGGCGCCATCGTCGAGGGGAAGCCTCAGCGCCAGGTAGTCGAGCGCCTCGCGCACCTCCTCCGCGCGCGGCGCGCCCGACAGGAGGGGCCGCGACCCCTCCGAGTCCGATCCGTCGTGACGTGACGCGAAGTTCCTGAGCAGCCAGCGAAGGGCCGTCCAATGTGAGATGCAGAGCGCCATAGTCCCTCCCTTCCGCGACGTCTCTGGGAGAAGAGCCTCGCAGATGGCGCTCCCGCGCGGCTTTCGATTGGCTCCCGGCGGCCTGCCGCCCGGCCGACCCGGGCGCGCGAGGCACGTGGCGAGGCGCACTGCGCCTCGGTGAAGCCCCAGATGGCGGCTACCGCTTGGGAGCGGGCTGCGCCCGCTCGAGGCCCCGCGGGAAACGCGCGGCCATCGCGCGGTTTGACTGTGGGGCCCAAAAGACCGCGAATCCTCCACAGCCGGCGGCGCATCTTCGGGGAGGGCGCGCGAGCCTGGTCGAGCCGTCGGGTTTGGGGTATAAGGCATCTGGCAACCCAAGGAGGAATCATGCTCTATACGATCATCTGCAGCTCCAAGACCGGCAACACCGCCAAGCTCGCGCAGCGCGCCCGTGAGGCGCTGGACGCGCGGGGCGGGCGCGACGCCGGATCGGCGGAGGGCGCCGACCTCGTGCTGCTGGGCTCATGGACCGACAAGGGCGGGCTTGACCCGGCGCTCGGGGACGTCCTGCCGCAGCTCGCCGGCAAGCGGGTCTTCCTCTTCGGCACCTGCGGCTTCGGCGGCGACCCGGCCTACTACGACAGGGTGCTCGACAACTTCGCCGCCGCGCTGCCCGCCGACGCGCGAGTCGTGGGGCGCTTCATGTGCCAGGGCCAGATGCCGCCCGCCGTCCGCGCGCGCTACGAGGGGATGGCCGAGCGGGACCCCGCGCGCTTCCTCCCCATGATCGAGAACTTCGACCGCGCCCTCGGCCACCCGAGCGCGGACGACCTCGACGCCTTCGAGGCTGCCCTGCGCGGGGCCCTCGCCCGGGACGAGGGGGCGAGCCCGGATGGCGCCCGTGCGTAGCGCCCTCGAGCGCCGCGCGCCCTTCGCCGACGTCTCCGTGGTGGGGCTGCCGCGCGCCCTCATGTACTATCGGCTCGGCGCCAAGTGGCGGGCCTTCTTCGAGGCGCTCGGGCGCAAGGTCCGCGTGAGCGCGCCCTCGGACCGCGCCGTCTTCGAGCGCGGGCAGGCGCTCTCCGTGGACGAGTGCTGCCTCGCCTCCAAGCTCTACCTCGGCCACGTGGACGCGCTCGCGGACGAGGCGGACGCCGTCTTCGTCCCGTCCTTCGCCATCCCCGGGCCGCTTCGCTCCTACTGCACGAAGTTCCAGGCCCTGCCCGACCTCGTGACCAGCGCCTTCTCGCTCGCGGAACGTCCGGTCCGGGTGCTCTCGGCGCTGCTCTCCGAGGGCGGCGCCGAGCGCGACGAGCGCGGGTCCTACGCGGCGCTCGCCCAGTCGATGGGCGCCTCGCGCCGGGACGGCGAGCGCGCCTGGCGCGCGGCCTGCGCGGCCCAGCGCGAGCGCGACGCCTCCCTCGCCCGGGCCCAGGCCGAGCTCGTCGCCGGCGCGAGGCGCCTGCCCGCGGCCGAGCGGCCGCTGCTCATCCTGCTCTCCGCCCACCCCTACGTGGCGCACGACCCCTTCGTCGCCGGGCCCGTCGTGGACGCCCTGCGCGCCAACGGCGCCACGGTGCTCTTCGCCGACGAGTTCGACCACGCGCGCGGCCTGCGCCGCTCGCGCGACTTCTCGCCGTCGCTGCCGTGGATCGTCAACCGCGAGCTCGTGGGCGCCATCTTGGAGCTGCACGAGCGCGTCGACGGCGTCGTGCTCGTGAGCGCGTTCCCGTGCGGGCCCGACTCCATGACCGACGACGCCATCGCCCTCTGCGTGAAGGGCCGCCCGCTGCTCACGCTCACCGTCGACGCGCAGAGCGGCACGGCGGGCGTCGAGACGCGCGTCGAGAGCTTCGTCGACATCCTGTCCTACCAGCGCAAGGGAGGCTACCTCCATGAGTGATCGCACCGAGGCCGACGGGCCGCGCGCCCGGGTGAGCGTCCTTTCCGGCGCGTCGAGGGCCACGACGGCCCTGAGGCGGCGCTCGCGGGGCTCCCGGCACTCGAGGAAGCGCGTCGCCTTCATGCACTACGGCTACTACGACGTGGCCTTCCAGTACTTCGTCGAGCACGTGCTCGACGCGGACTACGTGCGCATGCCCGCGCCCACGCGCCGCACGCTCGAGATCGGGACCGAGCACAGCAACGACTACGTCTGCGCGCCCTTCAAGCACATCCTCGGCGACTACGTCGAGGCCCTCGAGGCCGGCGCCAACGTGCTCGTGCAGTTCACGGGGTACTGCCGGCTCACCTACTACGGCGAGCTGCAGGAGATGGTCCTGCGCGACATGGGCTATGACGACTTCGAGATGCTCAACTTCTCCTTCGTGGCGGGGAGGTCCTTCAAGGACTACGTCACGTACTGCAAGCGGGTGGTGAACCCCCGGCTCTCCGTGCCGGCGGGCGTGGCCAACATGCTCGTGCTCTTCCGCATGGTCGAGGACCTCGACGCCTACAACGACTACTACCTCGCCAACGCCGGCTTCGAGCGCGAGCCGGGCTCCTTCGAGCGCGCCCGGGAGGCCTTCTTCGACGACATGCGCTGCTGCGCGACCATGTCCGACGTCAACCACGCCTTCCGCCGCGGCATGGGGGCCCTGCGCGCGCTGCCCACCGACAAGCCGGAGCGCCCGGTGCGCGTGGGGCTCACCGGCGAGTTCTTCACCGTGATGGACCCGCCGAGCAACCTCGAGCTCGAGCGCAAGCTCCTCTCGCTCCACGTCGAGCTGGCCCGCGCTATCACCATCACCAACCGCTTCCTGCGCTACAACGAGCCCAACGTCCGCCGCTCCATCGCCGACTACGCGGCCTACGACATGGGCCCCACCTCGAGCCTCACCATCGCCGCGGCCAAGCGCTACATGGAGGAGGGGTTCGACGGCGTGGTCCACGCCAAGTCGGCGGGCTGCACGCCCGAGATCGACTGCATGCCCGTGCTGCAGCGGCTCTCGCGCGACCACCACGTGCCCGTGCTCTTCCTGAGCTACGACACCCAGACGAGCGACACCGGCCTCGACACGCGCCTCGAGGCCTTCTACGACATGCTTGCGATGAGAAAGGCAAAGACGATATGACGAGAAGAACGGCGTTTCTCGGCGTCGACACCGGGTCGATCTCCACGAAGGGCGTCGTCATAGACGAGCGCGGGGCCATCCTCGCGCGCTCCTACCTCTGGACGGAGGGCGCCCCCACCGACGCCGCGCGCCGCGTGGTGGACGAGCTCGCCGCGCAGCTCGACCGCGGGGCCTACGAGGTCCGCGCCGTGGGCACCACCGGGTCGGCGCGCCGCCTCGTGGGCGCCATGCTCGGGGCCCAGGTGGTCAAGAACGAGATAACGGCGCACGCCGTGGGCACCACCTTCCTGCACCCCGACGTCCGCACGATCCTGGAGATCGGCGGCCAGGACTCCAAGATCATCTGCGTCGAGAACGGCGTGGCCGTGGACTATGCCATGAACACGCTCTGCGCGGCCGGCACGGGCTCGTTCCTCTCGTCGCAGGCGCACCGGCTGGGCGTTGCCGTGGAGGAGTTCGGCGACATCGCGGCCACCTCGGAGCACCCCGCCAACATCGCCGCGCGCTGCACGGTCTTCGCGGAGAGCGACCTCGTCCACAAGCTCCAGGTGGGCTACGAGAAGCGCGACGTCATCGCCGGGCTCTGCCGCGCGGTGGCTACCAACTACCTCAACAACGTGGCGAAGGGCAAGAGGGTGGTCGCGCCCGTGGTGTTCCAGGGCGGCGTCTCCAAGAACTCCGGCGTGGTGCGCGCCTTCGAGGACGAGCTCGGCATGGACGTGCTCGTGGACGCCGACGGGCACCTCATGGGCGCCTTCGGGGCGGCCCTGCTCGCGGCCGACGCCCCCGCCTCCGCGCGCTGCCCCTTCGCCTGGGACGTCGACGACTTCGAGTTCCGCACGCGCGAGGTCGTCTGCGGGCGGTGCGCCAACCACTGCGAGGTCGTCTGCGTCTACCGCGACGACGACCTGATTGACTCCTGGGGCAACCGCTGCGAGCGCGGCGCCGTCCGCCCCAAACTCGCCTAAAAGGGGACAGGCCCCTTTTAGGCGAGTCCCCTACTCTATCCCCAGGCGCTCAGAGAGCTCGAGCCACTCGTCCTCGAGGGCCTCGCGCTCGGCGAGGCACGCGTCGAGCGCCTCCTGCGCGGCCATGAGGGCGGCGTAGTCGCTCGCGTCCACGGTGGCCATCTCCGCGCGGAGGCGCTCCGGGTCGCCTGCCGTCTTCTCGAGCTTGCGGCTCACCGCGTCGAAGCGCTTCTTGAGCTCGCGGCGCTCCTGGTTGGTGAGACCGCCCGTGGCGGGGCGAGAAGGACCCTCCGCCCCCGGCTCGTCCGCGGGGGAGGAGGCCGCCCCGCCGCCCTTCTCGCCCAGCAGGCGCAGGTACTCGTCCACGCCTCCGGGGACGTGGCGCACGTGGCCGTCTATGAGGGCGAACTGGTCGTCGGTCACGCGCTCCATCAGGTAGCGGTCGTGGCTCACCACCAGGAGCGTCCCGGGCCAGCTGTCGAGTAGGTCCTCCATCACGGCGAGCATGTCCGTGTCCAGGTCGTTGCCGGGCTCGTCGAGTACGAGCACGTTGGGCTCCTCCAGGATGACGCACAGAAGCGCCAGACGCCGACGCTGCCCGCCGGAGAGGTCCTTGATGAAGTTCTGCAGCTCGCGCTGCTCGAAGCCCAGCCGCTCGATGAGCTGCGTGGGGCTCTGCATCTTGCCGCCCACGAGGTAGCTCCGCTTGTAGCGGCCGAGCAGCTCGAGCACCCGCCAGTCGTCCTTCTCGCCGAGCGCGTCCAGGTGCTGGCTCATGAAGCCAAAGCGCACCGAGGCCCCGATCTTCACGGTGCCGGACGTAGGCGCAAGCGCGCCCGTCATGAGCGCGAGCAGCGTGGACTTCCCCGCCCCGTTGGCGCCGAGGATGCCGTAGCGGTCGCCGGGGCCGATGAGCCAGTCCACGTCTCTGATCACGGCGGGTCCGCCCGGGTAGGCAAAGCTCACGCCGGACATCTCGATGACCTGCTTGCCCAGGCGGGAGACGGCAAGGCGCCTGAGCTCGAGCGGGTTTCTGAGCGGCGGGTCGTTGGCGATGAGGGCGCGCGCCGCCTCCACGCGGAAGCGCGGCTTGCTCGTGCGCGCCTTGGCGCCGTGCGCGAGCCAGTTGAGCTCCTTGCGCAGCGTGTTCTGGCGGCGCTCCTCCATGACGGCGGCCTGGCGGTCGCGCTCCACGCGCTGCTGGATGTAGGCTGAGTAGCCGCCCTCGAAGGGCTCGATGCGGCGGTCGTGGACCTCCCACATGTGCTCGCAGACCTCGTCCAGGAACCAGCGGTCGTGCGTGACCACGAGGAGCGCGCCCTCCCCCGCCGGCCAGCGGCGGCGCAGATGCTCCGCCAGCCACTCGATGGCGGCGAGGTCGAGGTGGTTGGTGGGTTCGTCCATGCAGATGACGTCCCAGGTGTGGCAGAGCACGCGGGCCAGGTCCACGCGGCGGCGCTGCCCGCCGGAGAGCTCGCCCACGGGGGCGTCAAGGGAGAGGTCGCCCACGAGCTCGTCCAGGATCTGGCGGATGCGGGCGTCCGAGGCCCAGGTGTACTCCGGCACGTCGCCGAAGATCGCGCGGCGCACGGGGTCCGCGTCCGCGAGCCGGTCGGCCTGGCCGAGGTAGCCCACGGAGATGCTGCGGCGCCACGTGACCGTTCCGACGTCCGGCTCGAGCACGCGGGCCACGATCTCCAGCAGCGTGGACTTGCCGTCCCCGTTGCGGCCGACGATCCCGATGCGCTCGCCCTCGTTGATGCCTATGGCCTGGTCCTCCAGCACGCGCTTGCCGGGCCACTCGTGGCCCACGTGCTCGAGTCCGATGAGGATTCCCATGCCGGGTTCCTTCCTGTCGCGGTTCCGGACCATTATAGGGGCCGCCCGCCCCTCTTGCCCCTCGTGGCGCGCCATCCCGCTGTACGATTTGAGGATTTATCGCATGGAATGCCCCGTGGCAACGGGTGTCCGGACGCGGTAAACAGCCTTCGGACACCCGTTGCCCCGTCGATCTCATGTGATAAAAACGTCAATCGACCGCCCTGCGGCGCGCGGGACGAGAAGAGCGCCCGCCCGTCACTCCCCCGCCGCGAGCCCGCGCAGCAGCGCGATTTCCTGAGCCCAGCCGGCAAGGCCCGGCTGCGGGGTCTCGAGGACCATGGGCAGCCCCGCGAGCCGCGGGTTGGTGACCACAGCGCGGAAGGTCTCGAGGCCGAGCGTGCCCGCGCCAATCCTCTCGTGGCGGTCCTTGTGGGAGCCGAGCGGGTTCTTGGAGTCGTTGAGGTGGAGGGCCCGCAGGCGAGAGAGGCCGATCACGCGGTCGAACTCGTCGAGCACGCCGTCGAGGTCGCGCGCGATGTCGTAGCCGGCGTCGGCCACGTGGCAGGTGTCCAGGCACACGCCGAGAAGCTCGTCGTGCTCCACGCCGTCGATGATGCGGGCCAGTTCCTCGAAGGAGCGGCCGACCTCGGTCCCCTTGCCCGCCATGGTCTCCAGCAGGACCGTGGTGCGCTGCCCGGGCACAAGCACCTCGTTCAGGCCCTCGCAGATGAGGCGGACCCCCTCCTCGGCGCCCTGCTTGACGTGGCTCCCGGGGTGGAAGTTGTAGAGGTGGCCGGGCAGGCGCTCCATGCGCGCCAGGTCCTCGCGCATCGCGCGGCGGGCGAACTCCACGGTCTCGGGCTTCGCGGAGCAGAGGTTGTACGTGTAGGGCGCGTGGGCCACGAGCGGGCCGATCGCGTGCTCGTCCAGCGTGGCGAGAAACGCGGCGAGGTCGGCGTCGTCAAGCTCGCGCGCGTTGCCGCCGCGCGGGTTGCGCGTGAAGAACGCGAACGTGGTGGCGCCGATGGAGACGGCGTCTTCCGCCATGGCCGCGTAGCCGTTGGCCGTCGAGAGATGGCAGCCTACAACCAGATTCCTCACGCCTGGCTCCCGTCTGCGAATTGGGGACTGTCCCCAATTCGCATATGCAAATTGGGGACAGTCCCCAACTTGTCGAGGATGGCGTCGGCGACGGCGGGGAGGGGCAGGGTCTCGAGCTGCTCCACGCCGGTGGCGGAGACGAGCGCCACGCGGTTGGTGTCCGCGCCGAAGGTGGACTCGGGGCGGCTCACGTCGTTGGCCACGATGAGGTCGGCCCCCTTGCGGCGGAGCTTCTCGGTCGCGTGGGCGATGAGGTCGTCCGTCTCGGCGGCAAACCCCACCACCACGCGCGACCCCTTCTCGGCGCAGAGCTCCGCCAGGATGTCCGCCGTCTCCGCGAGCGGGATCGCGTTCAGGTGCTCGCGGGACTTCTTGAGCTTGTGGTCGGCCGGCGCGGCGGGCGCGTAGTCGGCCACGGCGGCGCTGCAGATCGCGGCGTCGGCGTCCGCGAAGGCCGCGAGCATGGCGTCGCGCATCTGCGCCGCGCTCTCTACGTTAATGCGCCGCACGCCGGCGGGGGTGGCGAGCGTCACGGGCCCGGCCACGAGGGTGACCTCGGCCCCGCGCCGCGCCGCGGCCGCGGAGATGGCGAAGCCCATCTTGCCCGTGGAGCGGTTGGCGATGTAGCGCACGGGGTCGATGGCCTCGTGCGTGGGGCCGGCGTTCACGAGCAGCCGGATGCCGGCGAGGTCGCGCGGCGCGAGCAGCGCGAGCGCCACGGCCACGATCTCGTCCACGGCCGCGAGCTTGCCCTCGCCCACGTCGCCGCAGGCGAGCCGGCCGCTGTCGGGGCCCACGAAGCTCACGCCGCGCGCGCGGAGCGTGGCGGCGTTCGCCTGCGTGGCCGGGCTCTGCCACATGTGGACGTTCATGCCCGGCGCCACGAGCACGGGGCAGCACCCCCAGCACGCGAGCAGCGTCGTGGTGAGGCAGTCGTCGGCGATCCCGCAGGCCATCTTCGCCATGACGTTCGCCGTTGCGGGCACCACGACGGCGGCGTCCGCCCACTCGGCGAGCTCGATGTGCGGGATGGCGGAGCCCGGGTGCCCGTAGAGCGAGGTCGCCACGGGCGCGCCGGAGAGCGCCTCGAAGGTGGCGGCGCCCACGAAGCGCGCGGCGTCCTCGGTCATGGTCACGCGGACCTCGCAGCCCGCCTTCTGGAGGCCGCGCAGCACCTCGCACGCCTTGTAGGCGGCTATCCCCCCGCAGACGGCGAGAAGGACGCGCGGCCCACGGCCCTCGCGCGCGGCGGCGCCCTCCCCGCTCACTCCTGCCCCTCCTCGGAGGTGATGAGCATGCGGTGGCAGTACGGGCACTCCGTGATCTCGTCCCCGTGGGAGAGGTCGTGGAACTGGCTCGGCTGGAGCTTCACGCGGCAGACCGAGGGGACGTTGCCGTTGAGGCGCTCGACGGCGAGGCCCCTGAAGCGCTTCCTGGCGGCCTCGTAGGTGGCGAGGTGCCCGGCCGTGAGCGCGCCCGCCGCGGCCTCGCGCTCACGCGAGAGCGAGACGATCTCGGCCCTGATGCTCTTGGAGCCCTCGTCGAGCGAGGCCTGCGTGGCCGCGCGCTCAGACTCGATGCGCTCCTCGGTGCGCCGGGCGTTTCGCTCCGCGCGCTCGAGCCGCTCGAGCCGCTCCCGGGCGGGCCCGAGTGCGTACTCGCACTTCTCGATCCGCTTGGCGAGCGAGGTGAGCTGGCGCTCGTAGTCGCGCAGCTCCCGGTGCGTGAGGGCGCCGGAGTCCGCCTGGGCCTGGACCTCGGCGGACTTCTCGCGGTAGTGCGCGAGCTCGGCCTCGGTCTCCTCGATCTCTATCTGCGCGTCCTTGCGCTGCCCGACGATGCCCGTGAGCTCGGCCGCGACCTTCTTGCGCGCGAGCTCGATGGTCCTGAGGCGGGTCTGCTGGGGCATCTTGGCCAGGCTCGAGGCGAGCTTGAGGAGCCTGAGGTCGAGGTCCTGGAGGGAGAGGAGTGCTGCTGCTTCGGTCATCGGTTCCCCTTGCTATCTGCGCCCGCGACGTCGGTCGCCGGCATGGTCACGTACGATGTCGAGAAGTGCCTCGCCGAGGCGGTCGAGGTCATGGTCGCCCACGCGCTCGTCGAAGGAGACGCGCAGCGACCCGAGGGCGCTCTCGCGCGCCACCCCCATGGCGAGAAGGACGTGGCTCGCGTCGAGCGAGCCGGAGGAGCAGGCCGAGGCGGCGGAGACCTCGAAGCCGGCCTGGTCGAGCTCGAGGACGAGCGTCTCGGAGTCGAGCCCGGGCACCATGACGCTCACGATGCCGGGGAGGCGCGACGTCCCGTCGTAGGGCACGGCCGCCGTCTCGAGGACGCCCGTCCCGGGGGCGCAGAGCTGCCGCGCGAGCCGCTCGGCGCGGCGGGAGACGGCCTCGACGGTCCGGGGCAGCGCCCCGCAGGCCGCGCGGGCCGCCGCGGCGAAGGCGAGGGCGCCGCGCACGTCCTGGGTGCCCGCGCGCAGGCCGCGCTCCTGGCCGCCGCCGAAGGTGAGCGGACGGAGCGGCGCGCGGCCGCGGACGAGCAGCGCGCCCACGCCGACGGGGCCGCCGAGCTTGTGCGCGGCGACGCTCGCGGCGTCGACGTCGGCGAGGCCGAGCGGCAGGTGCCCGAAGGCCTGGACGGCGTCCGTGTGGAAGAGGGCGCCGGCGGCGTGCGCGGCGCGGGCGAGCTCGCCCACGGGCTGGCAGACGCCGGTCTCGTTGTTGGCCGCCATGACAGAGACGAGGGCGCAGGTCTTGTCGACGAGGCCCTCGAGCGCCGCGGGCCGCACCACGCCGTCGCGCCCGGGGCGCGCGAGGCGCACCTCGAAGCCGCGCTCGCGCAGGACGGGCGCGAGGTCGAGGACCGAGTCGTGCTCGATCGCCGAGAGGACCACGCTCCTGCGCCGCGACGCCCGCGCGCGGGCGCCCTCGGCGAGGCCGAGGACGGCGAGGTTGTTCGACTCGGTGCCGCCCGAGGTGAGGATGACGTCGGAGGGGCGGAAGCGCCCGCCCGCGCACCGGGCGAGGTCTGCCCGGGCGCCGTCGAGGGCGCGGGCCGCGGCGCGCCCGAGCGTGTGGAGCGAGTTGGGGTTGGCCCCGGCGATCTCGCTCGCCTCGTAGGCGCGCTCGGCGGCGAGCGACTCCTCGCGCGCGGGCGCGGAGGCGGCGTAGTCCAGGTAGGTGGGTCGCGTCACGGGGCTCAGGCCCTTCTCGACGTGCCGCTCGTGCCGGACGCGCGGATCGCGGCGATGGCGGCGGAGCGGTCCGCGGTGCCGAAGACGGAGCTGCCCGCCACGAGCACGCTGGCGCCCGCGGCCGCGACCTCGGCCGCGTTTCTCGCCGTGATGCCGCCGTCGACCTCGATGGCGGGGCTCACGCCCTGCTCGTCGCACATGCGGCGCAGGCGGCGGAGCTTGCGCAGGGACGACTCGATGAAGCGCTGGCCGCCGAAGCCGGGGTTCACGGTCATGACGAGCACCATGTCGAGCTCGCAGAGGATGGGCTCGAGCAGGCACACGGGCGTCGCCGGGTTGATGGCAATCGACGCCTTGGCGCCGCGGTCCTTGATGAGCGAGACGAGCCGGTGGGCGTGGGAGGTCGCCTCGTAGTGGAAGGAGACGACGTCGGCCCCCGCGTCGAGGTACCTCTCGACCATCTCGTCGGGGTTGGAGATCATGAGGTGGACGTCGACGGGGAGCTCCGTGGCGGACTTCACGGTGCGCAGCAGGTCGATGCCGAAGGAGAGGTTGGGGACGAAGTGCCCGTCCATGACGTCGTAGTGCAGGAGGTCGGCCGAGGAGACGTCGGCGAGTTCGTCGGCGAGGCGGCGGAAGTCGGCGGAGAGGACCGAGGGGGCCACCCTGATCTCATCGTTCATCATGCGTTCTCCTTGTCTTGCGTTGCGATTCCGTAGAACTCCTCGGTGGGGCGGCGGCCGAGGAGGGCGTCGGTCGCGGTGAGCACGTCGACCTCCCCGCGGAGCACGGCGTGGACCGCCTCGGTGATGGGCACCTCGACCCCGTGCGCGCGGGCGAGCGCAAGGACGCTCTCGGCCGCCCGGGCGCCCTCGACGACCATGCGCGTGCGCGCCTCGTAGGACTCGAGCGTCTCGCCGCCGGCGAGCGCCTCGCCGAAGGTGCGGTTGCGCGAGTGGCGCGAGGTGCAGGTGGCCACGAGGTCCCCCATGCCGGCGAGCCCCATCGGCGTCAGGGGGTCGGCTCCGAGCGCGGCGGCCACCCGGCCGATCTCCGCGAGGCCGCGCGTCATGATGACGGCGAGCGCGTTGTCGCCCGCGCCGAAGCCGGCCGCCGCGCCGCAGGCGATGGCGACGACGTTCTTGATGGCGCCGCAGATCTCCACGCCCGTGACGTCGCCCGAGACGTAGACCCTGAAGCTCTGGCTGACCACGAGGCCCTGGAGGCGCCGGGCGACCTCGGGGGTCTCGGAGGCGAGCACGGCGGCGGAGAGCTTGCCGAGGCAGACCTCCTCGGCGTGGTTGGGCCCGGAGAGGACGGCGATGCGCCCCCGGTGGCCCAGCTCGTCGGCGACCACGTCGAGCATGAGCTCGTTGGTGCCGATCTCCACGCCCTTCGTGAGCACGAGCAGCGGGACGTCGTCCGCCACGAGCCCAGCGAGCGAGGCACAGGTCCCCCTCAGGTAGGAGGAGGGCACGGCGAGGACGACGACCTCGGCGCCCGCGAGCGCGGACGCGCGGTCGGGCGTGGCGCGGACGTTTCCCGGGAGCTCGTAGTCCGCGAGGTGGCGCGGGTTGCGGCGCGTGGCGCAGATCGCCTCGGCCACGGCGGCGTCACGGCACCAGAGCGTCACCTCGTCCGCGCGCGGGGCGAGCAGCCCGGCCATCGCGGTCCCCCACGAGCCCGAGCCCACGACGGCCACGCGTCCGGCGCGGCTGCTCATCGCGCCTCACCGTCGCCCTTCTCGGCCCCCTCGTCCTTCTCGCCCGACTTGTGGAACGAGAAGCGGCGCTCCTCGCCGTGGATGAGCCGGCGGGCGTTCTCGCGGTGCGACCAGATGACGACGACGGCCGCCACGACGATCGGCGCGATGGAGACGGGCGGGAAGCCCAGCACGGCGCACCACGCCGGAAGCGACGCGGCCGCGGCGAGCGAGCCGAGCGAGACGTAGCGCGTGGGCACGGCGAGAAGGACGAAGACGAGCAGCGCCCCCAGCCCCACCGGCCAGAAGAGCCCGAGCGCCGCGCCGAAGCCCACGGCGATGCCCTTGCCCCCGTGGAAGCCGAGGTAGGGCGAGAAGACGTGCCCGAGGATGCAGGCGAGGAACACGACCGACATCGCGGTGCCGAAGAGCGTGGTGTGGTCGAGCGAGGCGACGTCTCCCCCTAGCGCGAGCGCCGCGACGGCCCAGCGGGAGACGAGCATCCAGACGAGGCCCTTCAGGACGTCGCAGGCGAGGGTCGCCGCCGCGGCGGCCTTGCCCACCGAGCGGGCGACGTTGGTGGTGCCGATGTTGCCCGACCCGACGGTGCGCACGTCGACGTGGCCCATCGCGAGCGCGATCACGAGCCCGAAGGGGATGCCGCACACGAGGTAGGCGCCGACGGAGAAGACCGCCGTCCAGAGGGCGAGCTCCCCCATCAGCGCTCACCCCCCTCGGACTTGCGGCGGAACCGCAGGCGGACGGGCGTGCCCACGAGGTCGAAGCGGGCGCGCAGGCGGTTCTCGAGGAAGCGCTCGAAGTTGTCGTCCACGAGGTCCGGCGCGTTGCACCAGAAGGAGATCACGGGCGGCTTGGAGCCGGTCTGCGTGGCGTACTGGATCTTGAGGCGCCGACCGCGCTCCGAGCGGGTGTGGCCGCCCTCGCGGATCTCGGCGAGAAGGTCGTTGAGCTCGGCGGTCCTGAGCTGGGCGGCATGGGCCGCGGCAGCACGGACGGCGAGCTCGAGGACCTTGTCGGTGGCGCGCCCGGTGAGCGCGGAGACGTTCACCGTGGGGATCCACGGCGCGAAGGCGAGGCGCTTGTCGATGGAGGAGACGATGTCGTTTCTCTGCTGCTCGGTCTCCACGAGGTCCCACTTGTTGAGCACGAGCACGAGGCCGCAGCCGCGGTCGATCGCCATGCCGGCGACCTTCTGGTCCTGCTCGGTGACGCCGATCGTGGCGTCCACGACGAGCAGGCACACGTCGGCGCGGTCGATGGCCTGCAGGCCCCGCACGAGGCTGTAGTACTCGACGTCCTCGTGGACCTGCGTCTTCTTGCGCATGCCGGCGGTGTCGACGAGCTTGATGGGCTGGCCCTTCCACTCGATCACGGTGTCGATGGCGTCGCGCGTGGTGCCCGCCACGTCCGAGACGATCGAGCGCTTCTTGTTGGCGAGGCGGTTGGCGAGGCTCGACTTGCCCACGTTGGGGCGCCCGACGATGGCCAGGGACAGCATGTCGTCGGCGGCCTCGTCCTCGGTCGGCTCCGGGAAGGTGGCGACGATGTCGTCGAGCAGGTCGCCCGTGCCGTGGCCGTGGCCCGCCGAGAGCGGGCGCGGCTCGCCCACGCCGAGGGCGTAGAAGTCCCAGAGGCCGTCCTGCTCGGTGGCGGGGTCGTCCTTCTTGTTGACGACGAGGAACACGGGCTTGTCCTGACGGCGCAGGACGCGGGCGACCTCCTCGTCCTCGTCGGTCACGCCGGTGGTGCCGTCCACCACGAAGACGATGACGTCGGCCTCCTCGCAGGCCATGAGCGCCTGCTCGCGGATGCGCGGGGCGAAGACGTCCTTGGACTTGGCGGACTCGATGCCGCCGGTGTCGATGAGGGTGAAGTCGCGACCGTTCCAGTCGGCGTCGTGGTACGAGCGGTCGCGCGTGACCCCGCGCGACTCGTGGACGATGGCGTCGCGGCTCACCGCAATGCGGTTGACGAGCGTGGACTTGCCGACGTTGGGGCGGCCGACCACGGCGACTACGGGCTTTGGCATCTGGTCTCCTTGCTATTCCATTGGTGCCGCAAGTCTACCACGAGCGGTCGGTTTTGGCCCGTGAGCGCGCAAAACCCCCACGGGTGGGCGGGCCGTCTCCCCCTGCGCCCGCGGCGGCCCCGGACCCCGGGGCCGCGCCCGACCCCCCGCGCAAACCCGGCGCGATTGGGTGGCATCCTTGATGCGGCGTGCCGCGGGGCATCAAGGATGCCACCCAATCCCACGGAAGGCGTGGCGAGAGGGACGTGTGGAGGCCGCGCGGGGGGGCGGCTACGAGGCGTCCCCCCCGCGCGGGCATCAAGGATGCCACCCAGTCGCCCGCGGGTCGTGGCGGCGGGGGCGCCCGGCGCGACGAGGCAGGGGCGAAACGCCCAGTAGCGGGCCGTTCGTGGCACGACGCGCCGCGCCGCCCTCGCCCTCGGCGGCCCCGGGCCTGCTCGTGGCCTACTCGAGGAGCTCCGCCGCCAGGGCGTCGAGGATGTCCGCCGGGCTCGGCACGCACACGCAGACGCGCGCCCCGCGCCCCCGCAGCTCCTCGACGATGCGCTCCTGCGTGTCCCCGTCCAGGGTGAGCCGGTCGAAGTTGAACATCACCTCGGGCAGCACGACGATGGTGCCCGCGAGGTCGGCCGGCAGCTGGGCGAGCAGGTCCTGCGCCACGATGAGCCCGGTCACGTTGACGTCGCCGCCGAAGTAGTCGTTTCGGACCGCGAAGGTGCGCGCGCGGCCTCCCGCCGAGAGCGCCCGGCAGAGGGCCTCGATCGTCTCGGCCGCGGCCTCGCCGCAGACGAGCGAGGCCCGCAGGTCCTTCTCGCCCAGCGCCTCGCCGACGCGCCGCAGGTCGCCCGCGCGCTCGCGGCGGAGGAGCGCCGTCTCGTCGAGGAAGCTCCGGAGCATGCCGATGCCGTCGTAGAACTGCGGGTAGCCGTCGTAGGTCTCGGCCGCGGGGACGGGCAGGCGCGCGTCCACGTAGAACTCGTCGGAGAGCTGGAAGCGCGTGATGCCGAGCGTCTCGCGCGCCCGCTCCTGGTAGGGCTCGATGAGGCGCACGACCGCGCGCGAGGCCTCGACGTCGTCGGAGTAGGAGCGCTTGAAGCGCCGGCTGTGCTTGGTGTAGCCGAGCGGCACCACGGCGAGCGAGGTGATGCCCGGGCGCGCCTCCACCCAGTCGAGCGTGGCGGCGAGCTCGGCCCCGTCGTTGATGCCCGGGCAGAGCACGATCTGGGCGTGGACCTCGATGCCGCCCGCGAGCAGCCGCTCGAGGACCTCGATGCCGCGCTCGGCCCGCCGGCCGATGAGCGAGCGGCGCACCTCGGGCGTGATTGCGTGGATGGAGACGTTCATCGGCGAGAGGCCGCACCGGACGATGCGCTCGGCCTCCTCGTCCGTGACGTTGGTGAGCGTCACGAAGTTGCCCTGCAGGAAGGAGAGGCGATAGTCGTCGTCGCGCAGGGTGAGCGAGGCGCGCGCCTCGGGCGGCAGCATCGCCATGAAGCAGAACTGGCAGGCGTTCACGCAGGTGCGGATTCCGTCGAAGAGGACGTCGGTGAAGTCGATCCCCCAGTCCTGGCCGGGCTCGCGCCAGAGCTCGCAGGGCGTGGTGGTGCCGTCGCGCGGGTCAAAGACCTCGAGCGCGCAGCAGGCGCCGTCGGCCTCCCAGCGCCAGTCGATGAGGTCACGCGGCGCGACGCCGTTCACGGTGGCGATTCGCATGCCGGGCTCGATCCCCGCCTCCCAGGCGGGGCTCCCCTCCTCGACCGACGCCACCCAGGCGCCGAGCGCCCGGTCCCTCGTCGAGGCGTAGTCCGCGCGCTTCTGCTCGGCCATGGCGTGCTCCCTTCTGCGTCGCGGCGCCCCGCCGCCATCCCAGGGCCCGCGAACCTCCGTACCGTATGGGCGAGAAGAACGAGGCGCCGTCGCGCCGTCGCGGCTGGCGGTTCGCGGCCAGCCGCGCACGGGGTTTCGGCGGGGCCGCGCGGCGAGGGGCCCTATGCCCCCACGAGCTCGGAGATGCGCGCGCGGACGGCCTCGATCTGGCTTGCCGGGGTGCTCGCGCCGGCGGTGATGCCGATGAGCCCCGCCCCCTCGAACCACTCCGGGCGAAGCTCGTCGTCCCCCTCGACGTGGTGGGTGCGCGGGCAGCGCGCGGCGGAGATCTCGGCGAGGCGGGTGGTGTTGGCGGAGTTGCGCCCGCCGATGACCACCATCACGTCGGCCTCGCGGGCGAGGGCGTCGGCGGCCGCCTGGTGGCCGGAGGTGGCCTCGCAGATGGTGTTGATCACCCGCACCTCCTCCGCGACGCCGAGAAGCGCCGTCGTCACCTCGGCGAGAAGGACCCGGCGGGCCGTGGTCTGCACGACGACCCCCACCTTGCGGGCGTGCGGGAGGGCGGCCGCCTCCTCGGCCGAGCCCACCACGACGGCCCCCGGGGCGTGCGGCAGCGTGGCCTCGACCTCGGGGTGGCCCGCCTCCCCCACCACGACGACCTGATAGCCCTCGCGCGAGAGGCGCTCGGCCGCCTGGTGCACCTTCTTCACGAAGGGGCACGTGGCGTCGAGCACGCGCGCGCAGAGCCTGCGGGCGCGCTCCTCCTCCTCGGGGACGGTGCCGTGCGTCCGCAGCAGCAGGGTGCCGCCGGCGGCCTCCTCGGGCGAGCCCACCGCGTCCACGCCCCTCTCGGCAAGCCCCGCCACCACGCGCGGGTTGTGGATGAGCGGCCCCAGGGTGCGCACGGCTCCCGCGCGCTCGTCGGCGGCCGCCTCGACCATCTGGAGCGCGCGCTCGACGCCGTAGCAGGCGCCCGCCTCGGAGGCGACGCGTATCTCGGCCACGGTCACTCCACCCCCGGGTGCTCGGCGCGCAGCTCGTCGCGCAGCTCGTAGACGCGCCCCATGCCGACGCGCTCCATCTCGGCCAGCTGCTCCTTGCGCGAGCCGGGCGGGAGCTCGGACCACTCGACGGGCTCCCCGACCCGCATGTAGACCGGGCGGCGGAAGCGCAGGCGGCGCGCGCCTATGATCGCCACCGGCTGGACCGGGGCGTGGGCGAGCTGCGCCATGATCGCGTAGCCGCCGTGGGCCTGCTGGTCGGCGTCGTCGCGGACGCGCGTCCCCTCGGGGTAGATGAGCACGCACTCCCCGCGGGAGAGCATCGCCTTGGCGCGGCGCACCACCTTCATGTCGGCGGTGCCGCGCGCCACGGGAAAGCCGCCGGCGCGCGAGAAGAGCCAGGTGGCGGGCAAGATCTTGTCGAACTCGCTCTTGTAGACGATCCGCACCGGGACGTGGGCGAGCCACATGGTCACGACGACGGCCACTGGGTCGAGCATGGACTCGTGGTTCATGATGACCACCCGGCCGCGCGCGTCGTTCAGGAGGAGCTCCGCGCGCTCGATGCGCCAGGGCCACAGGAACTTGGTGACGAGCCACAGGATGCGCACCACGGCGCCGATGAGAAGCCGCCCGGGCAGGGGGTGGTCGGCGAGGGCGTGGTCGTAGTAGTCGTCGAAGGTGTTGCCGGCGAAGGCGCGCATGTGCCCTCCCCTCTGGCTGCGCGCGTTCTTCTCGCTCATGAGCGCCTCCCCTGCTCGCGCGCCGCAAGCTCGGGCGAGAGCGCGATCACGGCCGAGACGACCTCGTCGAAGCCGAGCTCGGAGGAGTCGATGTGCCGCGCGTCGGCGGCCGGGCGCAGCGGCGAGGCCTCGCGGCTGGAGTCGTACGCGTCGCGGCGCACGAGGTCGGCGAGGATCGCGCGCTCGTCGGCCTCGTCCACGGCAACGACGTCGCCCGTGGCGAGGTTGCCGCCCCCGCGCTGGACGGCGCGCCGGCGGGCGCGCGCCTCGGGCGAGGCGCTGAGGAAGACCTTGACGTCGGCGGCCGGGAACACGACCGTCCCGACGTCGCGCCCCTCGGCCACGACGTCGCCGCTCGCGCCGAAGGCGCGCTGGAGGGCGACCATGGCCTCGCGAACGCGCGGGTTGGCCGAGACCGGCGAGACGGCGAGCTCGACCTCGGGCGTGCGGATCTGGCGGGTCACGTCACGCCCGTCCACGAGGACGCGCTGGGCGTCCCCGTCGGGCCGAAACTCGATCGCGACGTCGTGGGCCACGGCCGCCACGGCGTCGGCGTCCTCCGGGTCTATGCCCGCCTCGAGGCACGCGAGGGCGACCGAGCGGTACATCGCGCCCGTGTCGAGGTACGTGAGGCCGCAGCGACGCGCGACCTCGCGCGCGACCGATGACTTGCCCGAGCCCGAGGGCCCGTCGATGGCGACGATCATTGGCTCCCCAATCTCCGTGCTCCCCCTCCGGCGCCGGGCCGGGGGGGTCGCTGTGTCGGCCGCTCGCGCAGCGCGCGGGACTCCGCCTCGCTGAGCTCGCGCCACGCGCCCTCGCGCAGGTCCCCGAGCGCGAGCGGCCCGAAGGCGTCGCGGTGCAGGGCGAGGACGCGGTGGCCGATCGCGAGCAGCATCTTCTTGACCTGGTGCTTGCGCCCCTCGTGGATGGTGATGCCCACGACGGCGTTGGGCTCGCCCCCGCCGGTCCGCCCCGCCCCGCGCGGCGCGACGACCGAGAAGAGCGGGTCCGAGGGCGCGACGAGCTCGGCGCCGGCCGGCGCCGCGGGCCCGTCCTCGAGCATGATACCGCGTCTCAGGCGCTCGAGGTCGCGCTCGGAGGGCGTGCCCGAGACGAGCGCGACGTAGTGCTTCTCCACGTGGCGCGAGGGGTGCAGCAGCGCCTGGCCGAGGTCGCCGTCCGTGGTGAAGAGGAGAAGCCCCGTCGTGTCGAGGTCGAGCCGGCCCACCGGGAAGAGGCCCGGGTGCTCGCGGGCGGGCACGAGGGCAGCGACGGTGGGCCGGCCCTGCGGGTCGCTCATCGTGGTCACGTAGCCCGCGGGCTTGTTGAGCACGATGTCGACCGGGCGCGCCTCGAGCCGGCAGGGCGCGCCGTCGACGGTCACGACGTCGCGCTCCGGGTCGACCTTGCTGCCGAGCTCGGTCACCACCTCGCCGTTCACGCGCACGCGGCCGGCCGTCATGAGGCGCTCGGAGCCGCGCCTGCTCGCGACGCCGGCGCGCGCGAGGAAGCGCTGGAGGCGCATGGGGTAGACGCCGCTCTCGCGCGGGGGCTCACCCATCGATGCCCTCCCCGTCGTCCGTGCCGTCCTCCAGCAGCTCCGCCTCCTCCTCGAGGTCGGCCTCGGCCTCCTCGAGGGTGGAGCCGATCGAGCGCCCCGAGAGCCGCTCGCGGATGAAGCGGCGCGCCTCCTCGTCCGGGGCGAAGTCCTCGAGCGGCGGCAGGTCGCGCAGGCTCCTCAGGCCGAAGTGCTCGAGGAAGAGGCGCGTCGTGCCCCAGAGCTGCGCCTGGCCGCGCTCGCGGTCGCGGCCGACCTCGCGCACGAGGCCCTTCTCCTTGAGCGAGCCGATGACGCCGTCCGAGTTGACGCCGCGGATGGCGCGGACGCCCTCGCGGGTGACCGGCTGGTGGTAGGCGATGACGGCGAGGGTCTCGAGCGCCGCCTGGGAGAGCCGGCGCGTGTCCCAGGAGAGCACGTAGTCGGCCACCTCGTCGTGGTAGGCGGGGTGCGTGAAGAGCCGCCAGCCGCCCGCGGCCTCGCGGAGCTGGAAGCCCCGGTTGGCGTCGGCGTACTCGGCCGCGAGCTCGGCCAGGGCGGAGGCCACCTCCCCCGGCTCGGCGCCCGCCGCGCGGGCGAGCTCGGTCGCGGGGACCGAGTCGTCCGAGACGAGCAGCAGGGCCTCGAGGAGGCCCTTGAGAGATCCTGACTCGACGCGCTCGAGATCGCTCATGAGCGCCCCCTTCCGCGAGGTCGCCTAAAAGGGGCCTGTCCCCTTTTAGGCAAATTGCTAGTCGTCAGCGGCATCGTAGTCCTCCCCCAGCTCGGCCAGGACCGACTCGTCGAGCTCGTAGGCCCCCGCGCCCTCGACGTGGGTGACGTCTATCTCCCCGAAGAGCTCGTCCTGGCGCACGCGCACGAGGCCGCGCTTGTAGAGCTCGAGCACCGCCAGGAAGTTGGCGACGACCGTCTCGGCGTCGTCCTGGCCGTCGAGGAGCTCGGTGAACGTCACGCTGCCGCGCGCGCGGACCAGCCTGTCGACGGCGGCGATGGTGAGGGCCACGGGCGCCCGGCGCGGGGCCACGTGCTCGGCCTCGAGCAGAAACGTCTCGCGCCGGGAGTCGATGTCCGCGCAGATGACGGCGAGGCTCCTGAGCGTGATGCCCTCGAGGTAGTCCGGCATGAGGCCGAGAAACTCCGGGTCGGGGCCCACGGTCCTGGGGTGCATGCGGCCCTCCGCCTCCGCGCGCGCCGCGAGCGACGCCGCGGCGGAGCGGAACTGCTTGTAGGCCACGAGGCGGGCGATGAGGACCTCGCGCGCCTCGTCGGGCGAGAGCGCGGCGAGCTCGTCGTCCTCGTCGTCCTCGTCCGGCGCGCGGCGCGAGACGGGCTCGTCGGGGACGAGCGAGGCGGCCTTGATGTCGAGCAGCGTCGAGGCCACGAGCACGAAGTCGCTCGCGACGTCGAGGTCTATCTCGCGCATGCGCTCGACCTCGGCGAGGTACTGGTTGGCGACCTCGGAGATGGAGATGGCGCCGATCGTCACCTTCTGCCTCGTCACGAGCTGGAGCAGGAGGTCGAAGGGCCCCGAGTAGGCCTGCGTGCGGACGCGGTAGGACACTAGCCCACCGCCCAGCCGAGAAGGACGCGCATGAGCGCGCCCGCCGTGGCGTCGAGGTAGGCGGAGAGCGGGTCCACGCGCAGGAGCCCCGGCAGCACGTAGAGCGCCGCGAGCAGGATGGCCATCGAGTAGCCCTGCAGCTCGTAGTACTTCTCGCGCGCCCGGCCGGAGAGGAAGTACAGCACGACCTTGGACCCGTCGAGCGGCGGCAGCGGGATGAGGTTGAAGAAGCAGAGCACCAGGTTCACCCGGACGTAGGTGAGGAGCAGCAGGTACGCCCAGGAGGCGACCTCGATTCCGAGCGGGGTGGCGGCGAGGGCCGCGAGGCCGGAGTGGAGCAGGCCGAGAAGCGCCGCGCCGACGACCGCCTGCAGGAGGTTTGACGCCGGGCCCGCGAGGGCGACGAGCACCTCGTCGCGGCGCGGGTGGCGCAGCCGGGCGGGGTTGTAGGGGACGGGCCTCGCGAAGGCGAAGACCGGCCCGCCGGCGAGCGCCATGATGAGGGGCAGGACGATGGAGCCAAAGCCGTCGAGGTGCGCGCGCGGGTCGAGCGTGAGGCGCCCGGCCTGCTTGGCCGTGGGGTCGCCGAGCCTGAGCGCGGCCCAGCCGTGCGCGACCTCGTGGACGATGGCGGAGACCATGACGAGCGCCACGGTGAGCGCGATCGAGACGACCCTGTCGGTCAGGTACCCCAAGACTTACCCCCTCTCGCGGCGGCGCGGCGAGCGAGGCACGCGCCCCAGCGCCCAGGCGAGCGCGAGCAACATGATAGCAGCGAGCACGAAGTCGCCCCGCAGCGCGCCGCCGGCGGGCGTCTGGAACACGAAGAGTCCGGAAATCGCCGCGGGCAGGAGCCGCGTGACGAGGCCGTTGGCGGCGAGCAGCGCCGTGCGGGCGCCGGCCGGGAGGACCGCGTCGGCCGCGGCGAGCGCGAGCAGCGCCCAGGCGAAGGCGCGGCAAACGATCGCCGCGACGCGGGCAAGGCGGGAGGCGAGGGTGCTAGCCAAGCGAGGCGGCCTCCTCGAGCTTCTCGGTGAGCTCGAGCCACTCCTGCTCGAGCGCGGGAACCTTCTTGGAGAGCGCCGCGTACTCCGTCATGCACTCGTCGAAGCGCCGGGCGTCGTTGTAGAGCTCCTGGTCGGCCATGAGGGTCTCGAGCTCGGCGAGGCGCGCCTGCGCGGGCTCGAGCGCGGCCTCGACCTGCCGCAGGCGGTCGCGCTCCTTCTTGAGGGCGCGGTTCCTGCGGTTGCGCTCCTCGGCCTCGGCGCGGCGCTGCTCGCGGGTCTTGACGTTGCGGCCGGCCGGGGCGGCGCTCTCGGCCGCCTGCCGCGCCGGCGCCGGCGCGGCCTCGCCGGCGGCCCTCGCCTCGAGCTCGGCGCGCTTGAAGAGGAAGTAGTCGTAGTCGCCGTCGTAGACCGTCACCTTGTGGTCGCGCACGTCCACGACCTTGTTGGCCACGGCGCGCACGAGGTGCTCGTCGTGGGAGATGAGCACGATCGTGCCCTTGAAGTCAACGAGCGCGCGCTCGAGCACGTCCACCGAGTCGATGTCGAGGTGGTTGGTGGGCTCGTCGAGCAAAAGCAGCGGGTCCGGGGCCACGAGCATCTTGGCGAGCGCCAGGCGCGCCCGCTCGCCGCCGGAGAGCACGCCCACGCGCTTCTCGACGTCGTCGCCGTGGAAGAGGAACGCGCCCAGGAGGCGCCGCTCCTCGGAGGTGGTCCAGCCGGCGGCAACCGAGTCCATCTCCGCGAGGACGGTGTTGGCCTCGTTCAGCTGCTCGAGCTGGTGCTGGGCGTAGTAGGCCCTCGTCACGTTCTTGCCGAGCTCCACCGTCCCCTCGTCCGGGGCGAGAAGCCCGTTGATGAGCTTCATGAGCGTGGACTTGCCCGCGCCGTTGGGGCCGGTGAGCGCCACGTGGTCGCCGCGGTAGAGCTTGAGGTCCACGCCCGAGTAGACGTGGTTCTCGCCGAAGGACTTGGCCACGCCCTCCATGCTCACGACCTCGTCGCCCGTGCGGGGCGGCTCGGGGAAGGAGAAGTGCACCTTCTTGGTGCCCTCCGGCAAGATCACGAGCTCGCTTCTGATCTGCTCGATCCTCCTCATGCGCTCCTGCGCCTGGGCCGCCTTGGTGGGCTTGTAGCGGAACTTGTCCACGAAGACCTGCATGTGGGCGATCTCGCGCTCCTGCGCGGCGCGCTTGGCGCGCATCTGCTCGAGGTTGTCCTCGCGCTGCCTGAGGTAGGCGCTGTAGTTGCCCGCGTAGGTGGCGAGGCGGCGGTTCTCGACCGCGGCGACGTGGGAGACGCAGGCGTCCATGAACGCGCGGTCGTGGGAGACGAGAAGGACGGCGCCATCGTAGCCCGCGAGGAACTGCTCGAGCCAGCGCACGCTCTCGAGGTCGAGGTGGTTGGTGGGCTCGTCGAGCAGCAGCAGGTCCGGGTGGCGCAGCAGCAGCTTGGAGAGCGAGATGCGCATCTGCCAGCCGCCCGAGAAGTCGCAGGCGGGCTTGTCGAAGTCCTCCACGGGAAAGCCGAGGCCGGCCAGGATCTGGCGGGCGCGGGCCTCCAGCTCGTAGCCGCCGAGCCGCTCGAAGCGGTCCTGGGCGGCGCCGTAGCGCTCGAGCAGCTGGTCGAGCTCGGGGCCGGGCGTGGTCTCGGAAATCTGCGCCTCGAGCTCGCGCACGCGGCGCTCCACCTCCTTGACCTCGTGCGCCGAGTCCACGACCTCGGCGAGCGCGCTCTTCTCGCCCGCGAGGTGGGCCTCCTGCTCGAGGTAGCCGACGGTCGTGTCCCGCGCGAAGCTCACGGTCCCCTCGTCGGGGCTCTCCTCCCCCATGATGATGCGCAGGAGCGTGGTCTTGCCCGAGCCGTTGGGCCCGACGAGCGCCCAGCGCTCCCCCGCGTTGAGCTGGAGGGTGGCGCCCGAGTAGAGGGTGCGGCCGCCGAAGGACTTGGCTATCTTGTCTGCGAGTGCGATCACGTGTGTCTTCCCTGGTTTCCCGTCCTGAAAGTCGAAAGTCGCCTAAAAGGGTCAGGCCCCTTTTAGGCGATGGTGAGGTGGATCGCGAAGCCGGCGATCTCCTCCTTGAAGTAGATGAGGTAGGTGCGGCCCGAGCCGTCGGGGCAGAGCGCGCGCGAGGCCTCGTTGAACTCGACGCCGCGCGCCTCGTACCAGGCCTGGGCCGCGTCGATGTCGTCGACGTGCAGGCCGATGTGGCCCCGCGCGCCGCGGCCGCCGTTGTTCATGACCTCGACGAGGGTCCCGGCGAACGAGGACACGGGGAAGGGCTCCGCGCCGCGCTCGATGCCGAGCAGGGCGCAGAGGGCGTCCGCCGTCGCGGCGGCCTCGTCGGGCGAGGTGGTGTTGATGCCGACGTGCGCGAGCCTGAGGCCGAAGAGCTCGACGGGGTTCTCGGATGCGGGCATGGGTGCTCCTTTCGCGATGCAAACCCACCCATTATAGGACAGGGGGACCGCATGGGGGCAACCCGGCCTCGCCGGCCGGCGAGGCCGCTAGCCGAGGAGCTCGAGCTTGGCGCGCACGATGCGCGTCACGGACTCGTCGATGCGCGCCTCGGTGAGCTCCCCGGACGCCACGGCGTCGAGGATGCCCTGGTAGGCGGCGTCGAGGTCGGCGGGCATGAGAATCATGTCGACGCCCGCGAGCAGGGCCTGCACGCCGATGCGCTCGGAGCCGACCTCCTCGACGACCGCGCCCATGCTGAGCGAGTCGGTGATGACGATGCCGTCGTAGCCGAGCTCCTCGCGCAGAATCTGCTGCACGACCCGCGGGTTGAGCGAGGCGGGGACGTAGTCGCCGGTGACGTTGGGCAGGGTGATGTGCCCGACCATCACGAACGGCACGCCCGCGTCCATGGCGGCCTCGAAGGGGACGAGCTCGCTCGCGCGGAGCTCCTCGGCGGTCGTGTTGGCCATGATGGTGCCGTCGTGCGAGTCGCCCACGGCCCCGCCGATCCCCGGGAAGTGCTTGGCGGCGCAGAGGATCCCCGTGGAGAGGAAGCCCTCGACCTGGGCCCTCACGCGCGGCGCGACGACCTCGGCGCTCGAGCCGAAGGAGCGCCGCACGAGCGTCGAGCCCTCGACGTCCGCGATGTCCGCGTCGGGGGCGAAGTCCACGTTGAAGCCGAGGTCGGTGAGGTAGGAGCCGATGGTCACGGCAAGCTCGCGCGCCTCCTCGTCGGAGGCGACGTCGGCCATGTCGCCCACCCGCGTCACGCCAAACGCGGGGTTGGAGCCCACGCGCAGGACCGTGCCGCCCTCCTCGTCGACGGCGAGGAAGCACGGCAGGCCCGTGAGCTCCTCGTAGTAGGCCTGCGTGTTGGCGAGCATCGCGCGGGTCTGCTCGGGGTCGACGAGGTTCTGGGCGAAGTAGCAGATGCCGCCGACCGGGCGCTCCTCGAGGGCGGCGCGCGTGGCCTCGCCCGCGGCGACCTGCGTCCCGACGTGCGTGAGGTCCTCGGGGCGCACCACGAAGAGCTGCGCGACCTTCTCCTCGAGCGTCATCCCCGACACGGCCTGCTCGACGCGCTCCTCGGGGGTCTGGGCGGGCCCCTCCCCGGCGTCGGGCGCTGGCCGGTCGCTCACCTCGCCGACCGGCGCCTCGGGGTCCGGGGACGCGGGCGCGCTCCCCTGCGTGAGCGCGGGCCAGGCGGCCCACGCGGCGAGCGCGACGACGGCCAGGACGGCCAGCGTGACGAGCGCGGGGGCGACGGGCGATGTTCTTCTGCTCATGGCATCCTCTCGTAGGGAAGCCTCAGGATAGCGCAACGCCGGGCCCCGGCGGCCCCGGGAGTATTTGAGCATTCAACGTGAGGTGCGCGGCGCCCCGGGGCCCAGGCGATAGAATGGCGTTGACCACACGCCGCCAACCGAGAGCACGGAGGGGCTGCCCCATATGACTTCAGGCACCAGGAGGGTCGCCGCGCTCGACGGCCTGCGCGTCCTCGCCATAGCCGCCATCATCGCCTATCACGCGAACCCGTCCTGGCTTCCCGGGGGCTATCTCGGCGTGAGCGTCTTCTTCGTCCTCACGGGCTACCTCACGACCCTCTCCATCGAGCGCGAGATCGCGCGCGAGGGCTCCTTCGACTACCCGCGCTTCCTGCTGAGGCGCGCGGGGCGCCTGCTGCCCTCCATGCTTGTCGCCGTGGGCGCCGCGGGCGTGCTCTGCACGCTCTTCTCGCCGGCCCTCGCGGCCAAGGTCGCCTCAGACGCGGCTCCCGCGCTGCTCTTCTTCGAGAACATCTACTACATCGTGCGCGAGGTCCCCTACTTCGCGGCCGCCGGCCTGCCCTCGCCGCTCACCCACCTCTGGTTCGTGGGCGTCACCATGCAGTTCTACCTCGTGTGGCCGCTCGTGCTGCTGCTCCTCTCGCGCGTCGTGCGCCGCCGGCGGACCGCGTGCGTCGTCGTGGCCGCCCTCGCGCTCGCCTCCTTCGTCGAGATGGCCGCCCTCTACGACCCGCTCGCGGACACCGCGCGCGTCTACTACGGGCCCGACACGCGCGCGGGCGAGCTTCTCATGGGCGCCCTCGCGGCGCTTCTCACCCGCGGGCGGGGCTGGTCGCTGCGCCTCCCCGCGCGCGGGGAGGCGCCTGCCCGCGAGGTTCCCGGCTGGGCCTACGACCTTGCCGGGCTCGGCTGTATCGCGGCCGTGGCCGCCATGATGGTCACGCTGAACGGCTACTCCGACGTCGTCTACCGCGGCGGCATCGCGCTCGTCTCGGTCCTCTCCGCCGTCCTCGTGGGGGTCCTCAGCCGGCCCGCGAGCCTGCTTGCCCGCTTGATCGGGCTGCGCCCCCTCGCCGCCGCCGGGGCGCGCGGCTTTGCCCTCTACCTCTGGCACTATCCGCTCCTGCTCGTCATGAACCCCGCCACGCGCACGACCGAGCTCCCGTGGTGGGGGTGGGCGCTCGAGCTCGCCGTCATCGTCCTGGCCGCGGAGGCGTCGTATCGCGTGCTCGAGAAGGGTGTGGGGGCGCCCGCTGCCCTCGGGCAGTCGCGCATGGCGCTCGGCGTGGAGATGGTCGCCCTCGTCGCGGTCCTGGCCGTCGCGCTCTTCCCCGCCCCGGCCGACCGGCCGGCGGTCCAGCCTGACCAGCGGCAGGAGGGGCAGTCCCAGGCGGTCGCCTTCGACCCCGAGACGGAGGGCTACGACGTCGCGGGGACCTATCTCGCGGGCACCGCCTTCGCGTCGGCCCTCGACACGATTAACCGGATGAGCTTCGACGTCGACGTGGAGACCGGCGCCACGGATGCGGGCGTGCTGCTCATCGGCGACTCCGTCGCGCTCGGGACGGAGTCCGAGTTCGCGCGCGTCTTCCCCAACGGCTGGATGGATGCCGAGATCGGCCGGCAGCTCCCCGTGGGGCTCGACGCCTACAACCGCTGCGTCGCCGAGGGCCACGGGGCAGACGTGGTCGTATTCGCGCTCGGCAACAACGGCGTCGCGCGGGAGGACCAGGTCCGCGCGCTCATCGACGCCGCGGGGCCCGAGCGGCGCGTCTACCTCGTGACCACCCGCGTGCCGCTGCCGCTCCAGGACATCAACAACCAGCTCTTCTGGGACATCGCCGCCCAGTACGACAACGTCGAGGTCATCGACTGGTACGGGGAGAGCGCCGGCCACGACGAGTACTTCTGGGACGACGGCACCCACCTCAGGCCCGAGGGCGCGACGGCCTACGTCATGATGCTGCGCCGCGCCGTCACGGGACGCTAGGGCCGCCGCCCCCGGGCCTTGGCCCTAGCCTCAGCCTCAGACCGAGTGACAGGTTTCGAACGTATGGGGCCGTTTTTTCGGCCTCGTCTGTTCGAAACCTGTCACTCGCTCTGGGGCTCGGGCCCGCGGGGACGGAATCGCCCACGGGACAGAACCAACAAAAGGAGCCGCCAGGCATGAGACCCGACGGCTCCGAGCGTACGTGGTGGAGATAAGGGGGTTCGAACCCCTGACCTCGTGACTGCCAGTCACGCGCTCTCCCAACTGAGCTATATCCCCGCTGGTGGGCGATGCTGGATTCGAACCAGCGACCCCTTCCGTGTGAAGGAAGTGCTCTACCCCTGAGCCAATCGCCCGCGCTTTTGCGCAAGGGCTATATTACCAAAAGTTCGCCCGCGGGGCACGAGAATTTTCACCAGGCTGGAAATTGTGTGTGCGACCGAAGGAGACCGCAGCTCAGAGCGGTCACGGACAGACGATCGACCCCGGCCCCGCAAAGCCGTACCGCTCCATCTGCGCTATGACGAGGTCCCTTCGCGCCAGCGCGAGCGCGGGGTCTGCCGAGAGCGCGTTCGGCGCGTTGGGGAGCCCCGCCATGAGGGCGCACTCGCAGGGCGTCATGGCGCCGGGCTCCTTTCCCAGATACCCCCGGGCGGCGGGGCCGATCCCCGTCCGGCCGTCGCCGAAGTAGGAGGTGTTCACGTAGAGCTCGAGGATCTCCCCCTTGCTGTAGCGCGCCTCGAGGTCGAGGGCCATGAGGGCCTCGGCCACCTTGCGCGAGAAGTCCTTCTCCTGCGAGAAGAAGAGGTTCTTGGCCAGCTGCTGGGTGATCGTGGAGCCGCCTTGCTCGAGCGAGAGCGTGGTGAGGTCGTGCCAGGCCGCGCGGCAGAGCGCGATGACGTCGATGCCGGGGTGGTCGTAGAACCGATGGTCCTCCACGGCCACGACGGCCCTGAGGTAGGTCTCGGGGAGCTCGTCGGCGCGCACGTAGCCCGCAGACGCGCGCGCCTCGCCGACCGCCTGCTCGACGGGGCGCTCCTCGAGCGCCGCGCGATACATCCCGTAGCCCCTGACGCACACGACGGCGGCCGCGACGAGCGCAATGGCGAGAAGGACCGCCAGCAGGCGGCGGAGCAGCCTCAGAAGCGCCCTCATAGCCCCTCCTTCCCTCTTCTCCACTCCATTGTGCCCCAGGCGGGCGCGGGGTGCCATCCCGAAGGCCTCGGGTTGGGTGACGTTTTCACAAGGTTATGGGGCGGGGCTGGCGAACGCTCGCCGCGCGGACGAAAAAACGAGCCAGGATGCCAGAAGCATCCCGACCCGCGTCTTCTCTGGTGGGCCCAGCAGGATTCGAACCTGCAACCCAGGGATTATGAGTCCCCTGCGCTAACCGTTGCGCCATGAGCCCGTAGTATGAAAAAGGCGACGACCGAAGCCGCCGCCGAAGGTACCATGGTGGAGATAAGGGGGTTCGAACCCCTGACCTCGTGACTGCCAGTCACGCGCTCTCCCAACTGAGCTATATCCCCGTGCGTTGGTGCGTAGAGAATATTACCAGAGTGAGCGACGGGGTCAACCCATTTTTTTGGATTTGTGTCGCGCCGGCGCCGGATGCGTCCGGGCGGCGCCGGGCGAGAGGGGCCGGGGCTACCCCCAGAGCATGTCGCGCGTGACGTCGGCCACGGTGGCCGCGCCGCACATCTCCATGGCGTCGGCGAGCCCGGAGCGAAGCTCGCCCAGGTAGGCGCGCACGCCCTCGGCTCCCCCGCCGAACGTGGCCACGACGAAGGGGCGGCACACGAGGCAGGCCCGCGCGCCCAGGGCGAGCGCGCGGAAGACGTCCAGGCCGCTTCGCACCCCGCCGTCCACGAGCACCTCGACGCGCTCACCCACGGCGTCCACGATCGCCGGCAGGACCTCCGCGGTGGCCGGCGTGCCGTCCAGCACGCGCCCGCCGTGGTTGGAGACCACGATCGCGTCGACGCCCGCCTCGGCGGCCCGCGCGGCCGCCGACGGCGTCATGACGCCCTTCAGCGCGAAGGGCACCCCCGCCTCGTGGCAGCGCGCCGCGACCTCGCCCACCTGGGCGGCCGACTTGGCGCCGGCGGGCGGCTCCTGGCCGCGCAGGAAGGGAAGGCCGGCGGCGTCGATGTCCATGGCCACCGCCGCCGGGCGCGCGGCGAGGGCCTCGTCGAGCTTCTCGCCGAGCGTGACCTCGTCCCAGGGCTTGACCGTGGGGACGCCGCGGCCGCCCAGCTCGGCGATGAGGCCGCAGGCCTCGGTCATGATGGAGGCGTCCAGGCCGTCGCCGGTCCACGCGAGCGTGCCCTCCCCCGCCGCCGCCTCGAGCGCGCAGCGGTTGTACGAGACGGTGTCGTAGCGCTCCCCGTAGTGGCGTTGGACGTCGCCCACCGGCCCCACCATGACGGGCAGGGAGAGCCGCTGGCCGAGCACCGTCGTGCCCGTGTCGGCCGCCCAGGTGTCGTGCAGGGTGTCCATGCTCACGCGCAGGCCCTGCCAGGCCTGCCAGTTGCGGTGCGCCACGCGCCCGACGCCCTTGTCGCCCGGCCCGGGGATGACGCCCGCGCACGCGCGGCCGTCGCAGACGGGGCACGCCCTGCAGAAGGGGCCGATGCCGCCGCGCGCCGCGGCGGCAAGCTCGGAGTAGGTCATGGGGGCTCCTCTCGATTGCGTGCAAAGGCGACTGGCGCCTTTGCACGCCTCTGCACGCTAGGCGCGGGCGGGAAGGACGCGCTCGGAAAGCCAGGGGACGAGCTCGTCCATGGGCACGTCGAGGCGCTCGCCGGTCTCGCGGACCTTGACCTCGGCCACGCCGTTGGCGACGCCGCGCTTGCCCAGGATCACCTGGTACGGGATGCCGATGAGGTCGGCGTCGGCAAACTTCACGCCGGGGCGCTCCTTGCGGTCGTCGAGCAGGACCTCGAGGTCGGCGGCGGCAAGCTCGTCCACGACGCGCTCGGCGACCGGGGTCACCACGTCGTCGTTCACCGCGAGCGGCACGACCTCGACCTCGTAGGGCGCCACGCAGACGGGCCACGAGATGCCGTGCTCGTCGTTGTGCTGCTCCACGACGGCGGCCAGCGTGCGGGAGACGCCGATGCCGTAGCAGCCCATGAGGAACGGGCGCTCGACGCCGTCCTCGTCCGCGAAGGTGGCGCCCATGGCCTCGGAGTACTTGGTGCCGAGCTGGAAGACCTGGGAGATCTCGATGCCGCGGGCGCTCCTGAGGGCGGCGCCGCAGTGCGGGCAGGGGTCGTCCTCCCTCACGCTCACGAGGTCGGCCCACTCGTCGACCGCAAAGTCGCGGCCCGGGCAGGCGCCCGTGAAGTGATAGTCGACCTCGTTGGCGCCGCAGGCCCAGGACGTGCTCTCGCGCAGGGACTCGTCGCAGACCAGGCGGACGCCCTCGGGCAGGCCCACGGGCCCGATGAAGCCCTTGTGCAGGCCGCACGTCTCGAGCTCCTCGTCCGTCATGAGGTGGTAGGCGCCGAAGAGCCTCGCCGCCTTGATCTCGTTGAGCTCGTGGTCGCCGGGGACGATCGCCACGACGTTCGTGCCGTCCTCGGCGACGAGCGCGAGCGACTTGCGCGTGCCGTTCTCCGGGAAGCCGAAGAACTCCGCCACGGCCTCGATGGTGCCGAGGCCCGGCGTGTGGACCTTCTCGAGCGTGCCGTCTCCGGGGCCCTCGGTCACGGGCACCTTCGTGGTGGCGGCCTCAACGTCGGCGGCAAAGCCGCAGTCGCAGTAGACGAGCTCGGCCTCGCCGGAGTCGGCGAGCGCCATGAACTCCACGGAGGTGTCGCCGCCGATCTGGCCGGAGTCGGCCACGACGGGGAGGGCATAGATGCCGCAGCGCTCGGCGATGCGCGCGTAGGCGGCCTTCTCCTGCTCGTAGCACTCCTGCAGCGACTCCTGGGTGGCGGAGAAGCTGTAGGCGTCCTTCATGATGAACTCGCGGCCGCGCATGAGGCCGAAGCGCGGGCGCATCTCGTCGCGGAACTTGTCCTGGATCTGGTAGAGCGTGCAGGGCAGCTGCTTGTAGGAGCGCAGCTCGTTCTTCACGAGGTCGGTGAAGGTCTCCTCGTGTGTGGGGCCAAGCGCGAACTCGCGGCCGTGGCGGTCGGCGATGCGCATGAGCTCGGGGCCGTAGGCGTCCCAGCGGCCCGACTCGTGCCAGAGCTCGGCGGGCGTGAGGATGGGGACCATCATCTCCTGGGCGCCGATGCCCTCCATCTCGTCGCGGATGACGGCTTCGATCTTGCGGATCGAGCGCCAGGCGAGCGGCAGGTAGCTGTAGAGGCCGGCGGCGGTCTTGCGGATCATGCCCGCGCGCAGGAGCAGGCGGTGGCTCGCGAGCTCGGCCTCGGCCGGGTCCTCCTTGAGCGTGGGGGCGTAGAGCTGGGACATCTTCTGGTAGCGCTTCACGTGCGTTCCCTTCTGTGGGTCGTTGCAACGCCCCTGATTCTACGCCATGCGGGCGAGAAGAACGGGCGAGGTCGCAAGCCAACCTCCGCCGGGGAGGCGGCCGTGACGTCACACCATCGACAGCATCTGCAACGTAATCACAGGCCTCGCGCCGGCCGCATATGTCCCGCCGCGAGTTCTTGCCGAGCGTTTTTTCTCGGCAAGCTGTCTGAGCGCCGGGACATATGCGGCCGGCGCGAGGCCGGGCGGTCTAGGTGAAGCGCCTCTCGATCTCGGCGAAGAGCTCGTCGACGGCGTCGGCCTCGTCGACGGTGCGGATCTTCTCGCCGGACGCGAAGAGCACGGCCCTGCCGCGGCCGCCGGCAAGGCCGATGTCGGCGCCCCTGGCCTCGCCCGGGCCGTTCACCACGCAGCCCATGACGGCCACGGTGATGGGGGCGCGCACGGCGGCGAGGCGCCGCTCCACCTCGGCGGCGACGCCCATGAGGTCCCACTGGCAGCGGCCGCACGTGGGGCAGCTCACGAGCTCGGGGCGCAGGCGACGGAGCCCCACGGCCGAGAGCAGGTCCCAGGCCACGTTGACCTCCTCCACGGGGTCCGCCGTGAGCGAGAGGCGCACGGTGTCGCCGATGCCCTCCATGAGCAGGGCGCCTATCGCTGCGGCGTTCTTGACGGTGCCCTGGCGGAGGGTCCCCGCCTCGGTGACGCCGATGTGGAGCGGCACGTCCGGCAGCTCGCGCGAGAGGGCGCGGTTCACCTCGACGGTGGTCACCACGCCGTGCGCCTTGGCGGAGAGCACGATGTCGGCAAAGCCGCGGGCGCGGAAGTGCTCGACGAACGAGGTCGCCGACCCCACGAGCTTCTCGACGTGCGTGAGGTCCTCCCGCTCGGCGAAGGCCGGGTCGAGCGAGCCCGCGTTCACGCCGATGCGAATGGGGATGCCGGCCGCGCCCGCCTCGTCGATCACGGCGTCGACGCGCCCCCAGCTGCCGATGTTGCCGGGGTTCACGCGCAGGGCCGCCGCGCCGCGCCGGCAGGCCTCGATGGCGAGCGCGTGGTCGAAGTGGATGTCGGCCACGACGGGCAGCGGCGAGGCGGCGCAGACCTTTGAGAAGCCGTCGAGGGCCGCCGCCGAGGGCACGGCCACGCGTATGATTTCGCAGCCCGCCTCGGCGAGGCGCTCGATCTGCGCGAGCGTCGCCGCGGCGTCTGCCGTGTCGGTCGTGCACATGGACTGCACGGACACGGGCGCGCCGCCCCCCACCTGCACGCCCCCCACCATGACGGGGCGCGTGAGCTCGCGCGCCGGACGGTTCTTCTCGCTCATGTGGCTACACCTACCCGATCACAAAGCGGACGATGTCGTTTCTCAGCACGACGACGAAGACGAAGACGAAGAACGCGAGCCCGAGGTAGCTGAGGGCGCTCTGGGCGCGCAGGGAGAGCGGCCGGCGGATGACGAGCTGGATGAGCTCGATGAGGATCTTGCCGCCGTCGAAGGGCGGGATGGGCAGGAGGTTCATGAAGCCGAGCGACATGGAGATGGCCGCCGCCACGAGCGCGAGCTCGTAGGCGCCCGACGAGGCCGCCTCGGACGTCATGACCGCGATGCCCACGACCGAGGAGGACTGGTCGAGGACCTCCATGGTGTGCTGGGGCTGGATGAGCTGTGCGACGTAGCCCGCGACCTGGCCCGTATAGGCGAGCGTGGCCTGGGCGGCCTCGGGCAGGCTCGGGTGGTAGGTGGCCACGCTCGACGTGACGCCCAGAAGCTCGCACGCCTGCCCGTCCGGCAGGTCCACGCGGGCCGTGGCCTCGGCGCCGTCGCGGACGTAGGTAAGCTCGAAGTCCTCGCCGGCGTCGAGGTAGGGCCGCATGGCGGAGGAGAGCTCCTCCCAGCTGGCCACCGGCGTGTCGTCGACGGCGGTGACCTCGTCGCCCGGCTCGAGGCCGGCCGCCTCGGCGTAGGAGCCCGCCTCGACCGAGCCGATGACGCTCGCGTCGGAGTAGTAGTCCACGCCGCGCGCCATGAGCGCGCAGGTCACGATCACGAAGGCGAGAAGGACGTTCACGAGCGGGCCCGCGACGAGCATGGCGCAGCGCCTGATAAAGCCGACGCCCTGATAGGTGTGGGAGCGCTCGAGGGCGAGGAGCTCGTCGGGAGAGAGCTCGCTCACGTGGGGACTTCCCGCCTCGGTGGACCCGGGAAGCGTGAAGTCGTGCCCGCGGTCGTACTCGGTGAGGTGGTTGGCGTCGCGCGCGAGCGTCTCGAAGGCGGCGGGATAGTCGCGCTGGCCCGGGGCCTCGCCGAGCTCGGGGTCGTAGTAGGGACGGATGGACGCCCAGTCGCAGAGCGTGGCGAGAAGGTCGTAGGCGCGATCCTCGCCCACCCCGAGCTCGCGGGCGACGTCCGCGGCGCGCACGCGACCCCGCTCCATGACGATCTGGAGCGCGGGGGCGAGCAGCTCGTCGTCTGCGCCCTCCATGCCGCAGATGCGGGTGTAGCCGCCGAGCAGGAGCGGCGTGACGCCGAACTCGGTTCCCACCGAGCGGCTCTTGCGCGAGAGCTTCCAGCGGCACGGCAGGCCGAGGAAGAACTCCGTCGCCCTCACGCGCAGCGCGCGGGCGACGAGGTAGTGCCCGCCCTCGTGGACGAAGACGAGAAGCGACAGGACGAGCACGCCCCAGAAGACGGCGGAGAGGACGGAAAGCGCGGCACTCAACGGGAGACCTCCGAGAGAACGGCGAGGGCCAGCGCACGTGCGCGCGCGTCGACCTCCTCGAGCTGACCGAGCGACTCCACCCGCTCGGGGTCGGTCGCGTCCATGACGGCCGAGACCGTCCTCTCTATGTCGAGGAAGGAGCACAGGCCCTGGCGGAACCGCTCGTTGGCGACCTCGTTGGCCGCGTTCATGGCGCACGGGAGGGTCCCCCCGGCCCGGCCCGCCGCGCGGGCGAGCGCGAGGCACCCGAACGTGCCCTCGTCCGCCTCGCCGAAGGAGAGCGGGTCGGACGCGCACCAGTCGATGCGCTCGACGGAGGCGCCCCAGCGCTCGGGGTAGCTGAGCGCGTACTGGATGGGCGCCCGCATGTCGGAGCCGCCGAGCTGCGCCTTCACGACGCCGTCGACGAACTCGACCATGGAGTGGATCTTGCTCTCGCGGTGGACGAGCACGCGGACGGCGTCGACGGGCTGCTGGAAGAGGTGGTGCGCCTCGATGATCTCGAGGCCCTTGTTCATGAGGGTGGCCGAGTCGACGGTGATCTTCGCGCCCATGGCCCAGGTGGGGTGCGCGAGGGCGTCGGCCACGGTGACGGAGGAGAGCTGCTCGCGCGTGCGCCCGTAGAAGGGCCCGCCCGAGCAGGTGAGCCAGATGCGGGAGACGTCCTCGGGGCGCTCCCCCACCAGGCACTGGAAGATGGCGCTGTGCTCGGAGTCGACGGGCAGCAGGCGCCCGGGGCGCGCGAGCGGCATCATGAGGTCGCCGCCACAGACGATCGACTCCTTGTTGGCGTAGGCGAGCGCCTTGCCCCCCCTGAGGGCGGCAAAGCCCGCGTGGATGCCCGCGAAGCCCACGAGGGCGTTCACGACCATGTCCACCTCGGGCAGGGTCGCGAGCTCGGTCACCGCGCCCGCGCCGAAGGCGGCCTCGCAGCCGGCCGGCAGCTCGGCGAGGGCGGGGTCTGAGGAGCGCGCGGGGTCGGCGATGGCCACGCGCGCGCAGCCGAACTCGCGCGCGGCCGCCACGGCGGCGGCCACCGACGTGTTGACGGAGACCGCGACGACGCGCACGCGGTCGGCGTGGCGCCGGCAGACGTCGAGCGTCTGGGTGCCGATGGAGCCCGAGCAGCCAAGGACCGCGACGCGCAGGGGCCGCGGGCGCTCCGCGCGGGGCGCGGTGTCCTCGAAAATGGTCACAGGATGCCTCCAAAGAGCAGAAGGAAGAACGCGGCCATGCTGCCGAAGAGCATGGAGTCGGAGCGGTCGAGCAGGCCGCCGTGGCCGGGCAGGACGTTGCCCGAGTCCTTGACGCCCACGCCGCGCTTGAGGCGCGACTCGAAGAGGTCGCCGATGACGCCCGCGACGCCCACGACGAGGCCGCACAGGACGGCCATCGCGACGCTCATGTCGCCCACGACGAACACGGCGAGCACGACCCAGACGATGACGGAGCCGACGATGCCCCCGACGAAGCCCTCGACGCTCTTGCTCGGCGAGATGCGCGGGGCGAGCTTGTGGCGCCCCAGGGCGGAGCCGACGAAGTAGGCGAAGGCATCGTTGGCCCAGACGGAGAGCATGACGGCGAGGGTGACCAGCGCGCCCGTGAGGCCGGGGTCGAACTTGCGGATGAGCACGACGCTCGAGAAGGCGAGCGAGGTGTAGAGCGGCCCGAAGGCCGTCACGGCGACGTCGGCGACGCTCGCGCGCGGCGTGAAGACGTACCAGCACGCGCACGCCATGAGCATGACGAAGATGACGAGCGCGCAGGCGAGAAGCCCGGAGGCGAGGGCCGCGGGCGGGAAGAGCACGGCCGCGGCGAGGCCGATCACCTCGTTGGGCATCCTGCCGCCCATGCGGCAGATGCGGAAGAACTCCGAGCAGCACAGCCACGCCTGGGCGACCACGAGCGCCGTCGTGGTGACGGGCCCGCAGAAGAGGCACGCGAGGGTGACGACGGCGTAGATAGCGCCGGAGGTCGAGCGCGTGAGGAGCCGCTCGGCCGAGCTGCGCGCCTTCTGGCCCGTGAGGTCGCCGGCGGCGCGCCGCTCCTCCTTGGAGGCGCGGCGGCCCTCGAGAAACGCTATCTGGCGGTCGAGCCCGGCTCCGCGCTCGTCATCGGGGCGGCGGGTCGCGCTCATGGCGTCACGACCCCGCCGAAGCGCCGCGAGCGTGACTGGAAGGAGGCCACGGCGCGCAGGAAGTCCCAGCGGGAGAAGTCCGGCCAGAGGGTGGGCGTCACGTAGAACTCCGTGTAGGCGAGCTGCCACAGGAGGTAGTTGGAGAGCCTGAGCTCGCCCGAGGTGCGGATGAGGAGGTCCGGATCGGGCAGGCCCGCGGTGTAGAGCCGCTCGGCGACGGCCGACTCGTCGACGTCCTCGGCCTCGAGCTCGCCCGCCGCGACCTCGCGCGCGATCTGGCGCGCGGCGCGGGCGATCTCGGCGCGCGATCCGTAGTTCACGGCGAGCGCGAAGACCATGCCGGTGTGGTCGGCCGTCTCGTCGAGCCCGCGCTGGAAGACGGCCCTCGTCCGCTCGGGCAGCGCGCCGAGGTCCCCGAGGAACCTCAGGCGCACGTTCTCCTGGTGGAAGAGCGGCAGCTCGTTCACCAGCGTCGTGGCGAAGAGGTGCATGAGCAGGTCGACCTCGCGCTGGGGCCGGCGCCAGTTCTCCGTGGAGAAGGCGTAGACGGAGAGCGTGTCGAGCCCGAGGCGAACGCTCGTGGTCACGGCCTCGCGCAGCGCGTCCACACCCGCGACGTGGCCGCGCGAGCGGTCGAGCCCGCGGGCCTGCGCCCAGCGCCCGTTGCCGTCCATGATGATGGAGACGTGCCGCGGGATGCGGTCGAGGTCGACGTCGGCGAGGCTGATGTCGGCGGGGGCGTCCGCGTAGTACTCCCTGAGCTTTGCTTCGTCGCGCAGCATTTAGATTTCCATGACCTCCGCCGTCTTGGCCTTCAGGAGCTCGTCGACCTTGGCGACGTAGGAGTCCGTGAGCTTCTGCACGGCCTTCTTCTCGCGCGACTGCTGGTCCTCGGGGAGCTCCTCGTCGCGCTCGATCTTGCCGTTGACGTCCCTGCGGACGTTGCGGATGGCGACGCGGCTCTCCTCGGCGAGCTGGCTGCACTCCTTGGCGAGCTCGCGTCGGCGCTCCTCGGTCGGGCGCGGGAACGGCAGGCGGATGCAGACGCCGTCGTTGGACGGGGTGATGCCGAGGTCGGAGCCCTCGATCGCCTTCTCGATGGAGCGAAGCGCGCTCTTGTCCCACGGCTCGACGACGAGCATGGAGGCCTCGGGCACCTTCACGGCAGCGAGCTGGGTGATCGGGGTGGGCTGGCCGTAGTAGTCGACCATGATGGGCGCCAGGATCTGGGCGTTGGCGCGCCCGGTGCGGACGCGGGCGAAGTTGGCCTTGAGGTTCTCAAGGCACTTGGCCATGTTCTTCTCGGCACGCTCGGTGTACTGGCTCATGTCTAGTCCTCCTCGACGACGGTCGTTCCAACATGCTCCCCGCTCACGGCGTCCATGAAGACGCCCGGGGAGTTGATGTCGAACACCATGATGGGCATGTGGTTGTCGTGACAGAGCGCCGTGGCGGTGGCGTCCATGACCTTGAGGTCGCGGTTCAGGACCTCGCGGTAGGTTACGGTGTCGTAGCGCCGCGCGTCGGGGTTGGTGCGCGGGTCGGCGTCGTAGATGCCGTCGACGTTGGTGGCCTTCATGAGGACCTCGGCCCCCACCTCGCAGGCGCGCAGCGCGGCGGCGGTGTCGGTGGTGAAGTAGGGGTTGCCCGTGCCGGCGGCGTAGATGGTGATGCGGCCCTTCTCGAGGTGCCTGATGGCGCGGCGGCGGATGTAGGGCTCGGCGATCTGGCGCATGTCGATGGCGCTCATGACGCGGCAGTCCATGCCGTTGCGCTCGAAGCAGTCCTGCAGCGCGAGCGAGTTGATGACGGTGGCGAGCATGCCCATGTTGTCACCCTGGGCGCGGTCCATGCCGGCGGCCGCTCCGGTGAGGCCGCGGAAGATGTTGCCACCGCCCACGACGATGGCCACCTGCACGCCGGCCTCCCAGACCGGCTTGATCTCCTCGGCGAGCCGCTGCGGGACGGCGGCGTCGATCCCGAAGGACTGCTCCCCCATCAGGGCCTCGCCGGACAGCTTGAGCAGGACGCGGTGATACTTGATGTCTGACAAGCCTACCTCCACTCGGTCGTGCCGCGCCCGCGCGCGACGCCTTGTTCGAGACGAGATTCTACCAGAGACGAACGCGGCGGTTCCGCATGCTCGGCGGACCGACCCCGTAAGCACACGAACGGGGCCGGCGAGAAGAACTCGCCGGCCCCGAAACCGCACGTTGAGACGCGCCTACTCGGCGTCGCCGAAGGTGTAGCGGATGAAGCTCATGACCTCGACCTCGTCGCCGAGGGACTTGCCCACGTTCTTGGCGAGCTGGCCGATGGTGACGGAGCTGTCCTTGACGAACTCCTGCTCGGTGAGGACGCTCTCCTTGAAGTACTTCTCGAGGCGGCCCTGGGCCATCTTCTCCTGGATGGCCTCCGGCTTGCCGGACTCGGCGGCCTGGGCCTTGTAGATGGCGAGCTCGTGCTCGATCACGTCGGCGGGCACGTCGTCGCGGCGGGCGGCGACGGGCGCGGCGGCGGCGACCTGCATGGCCACGTCGTGCGCGAAGGTCTTGAACTCGTCGGCCTCGGCGGTCTCGGGCTTGCCGAGCTTGAAGGTCACGATGTCGGCGAGCTTGCCGCCCAGGTGGACGTAGCTGCCGAGGGCGCCGTCAGCGGCGGTGACGCGCTGGAAGCGGGCGATCTTCATGTTCTCGCCGATGACGTGGATCATCTCGGTGAGCTCGGCCTCGACGGTGGACTCGCCCATCGCGCACGCCTTGAGGGCGTCCACGTCGGCCGGGTCGTTCTCGGCGACGACCTTGGCGAGGTCGAGCGCGAAGCCGCAGAACTTGGGGTTGGTGCCCACGAAGTCGGTCTCGCAGGTGAGCTCGAGGATGGCGCCGAGCTTCTGGTCCTCGGAGACGTAGGTGGCGATGGTGCCCTCGTTGGTGTCGCGGCCGGCGCGCTTGACGGCCTTGGCGATGCCCATCGTGCGGAGGATGTCGACGGCCTTGTCGATGTCGCCATCGGCCTCGACGAGGGCCTTCTTGCACTCCATCATCGGGGAGTCGGTCATCTCGCGGAGCTGCTTGACGAGGGCGGCGGTAACCTGTGCCATGGTGTTTCTCCTCTTCGTTCGTGAAGGTCGTTACTCGGCGGCGGGGGCGTCGGCCGCGGCCTCCTCGGCGGCCGGAGCGGCCATCTCCTCGGCCGTGATCTGCTCCTTGCCGGAGCCGGCGAGGACGGCGTCGGCGGCGAGCTCGCACATGAGGGAGACGGAGCGGATGGCGTCGTCGTTGGCGGGGATGCCGTAGTCGACGACGTCGGGGTCGGAGTTGGTGTCGAGCAGGCTCACGACGGGGATGTGCAGGCGGTTGGCCTCGCGGATGGCGATCTCCTCGCGCTTGGAGTCGACGACGAAGATGGCCTGCGGGAGGGCGAGCATGGTGCGGGCGCCGCCGAGGTTGGCCTGGAGCTTGCCGAGCTCCTTGGTCAGCACGGCCTGCTCCTTCTTGGGCAGCAGGCTCATGCGGCCGTCCTCGACCATGGCCTCGAGCTCCTCCATGCGCTGGATGCGGGAGCGGATGGTCACGAAGTTGGTGAGCATGCCGCCGAGCCAGCGCTGGTTGATGTAGGGCATGCCGCAGCGCTCGGCCTGCGCGGCGATGGGCTCCTGGGCCTGCTTCTTGGTGCCCACGAACAGCACGGTGCCGCCCTTGGAGGCGGTCTCCTTGAGGAAGGTGTAGGCCTTGTCGGCGCCGAGCATGGTCTGCTTGAGGTCGAGGATGTAGATGCCGTTGCGCTCGCCGAAGATGTAGGACTTCATCTTGGGGTTCCAGCGGCGGGTCTGGTGGCCGTAGTGGCAGCCGGCGTCGAGCAGGGTCTGGATAGTGATCTTAGCCATGGTAACCTCCTGTGGTTGGTCCTCCGCGCGATGTCATCCCCGCTTCGCCACCCGGGACCTGGCCTGAGCCCCGGGCACCACGGCGGGCGGGTAGTCGCGCGTGCGTGATGGAACCGCGCCTCGGCGCGGCGTGTCGTGCGGACGCACAACGGACAGGAAGTATAGCGGGACGCCGCGCCCTTGTCGAGCGAGACTGGCGAAAAATAGGGTCGTCCCCGCGCTAGGAGCGCGGGTGCGCCGCGCGCGCGGCCTGCCTCAGGCGCTCGACGGACAGGTGCGTGTAGACCTGGGTCGTCGAGAGGCTCTCGTGGCCCAGGAGCTCCTGGACGCTCCTCAGGTCCGCGCCGCCCGAGAGGAGCTCGGTGGCGAAGGTGTGGCGCATCGCGTGCGGGGTGAGCGCCGGGTCGAGCCCCGCGAGGGCGACGTGGCGCTCGAAGAGGCCGCGCAGGGCGTCCGCGGACAGCGGGTTTCCCCGGGAGGAGAGGAAGAGCGCGTCGGTGGCGCGGCGCGAGCGGGCGGCCAGGGTGGGGCGGCCCTCCCGCAGCCAGCGCCCGAGCCAGCGTGCGGCCTCGTCGTAGAGCGGGACGATGCGCTCCTTGGACCCCTTGCCAAAGAGGCGCGCCTGGCGCCCGGCGAGGTCGACGTCGCCCAGGCGGAGCCCCGCCGCCTCGGACGCGCGGGCGCCCGTCGCGTAGAGCGTCTCCAGGGCCGCGCGGTCGCGAAGCCCCTCCGGCGTGCCCGCGTCGCAGGTGGCGAGAAGGGCGCCGACCTCGGCGTCTGACATCGCGTGCGGCAGGGGGCGGCCGGCCTTGGGGCTCGCGAGTGCCGCCGCGGCCGAGGCGTCGCACACCCCCTCGCGCGCGAGCCAGCGGTAGAGCCCGCGCAGCGCCGAGAGCCTCCGGTTGACCGTGCGCGGGGAGTAGCCCGCGCGGGAGAGCTCGGCGAGATACCCCCGCAGCTCGCGGTGCGTGGCGCTCAGCGGGTCCACGCCCGCGCGCCGCGCCCAGGACGCGAAGGAGGCGAGGTCGCACCGGTAGGACCTGACCGTGTTCGGCGAGAGGTTGCGGACGCGCGCGAGGTGGTCGCAGAAGCGGTCGATAAGCCCCTCGAGGGCGGGCTCGCTCACGCGCCCGCCCCTCCGAAGAGCTCCGGCCGCGAGCCGATGTAGGCGGCGAGGTCGGCGCGGGCGCGCGCGGCAAGCGCGGCGCGGCGCTCGGCCTTCCTCCTCGGGGCGTCCTCGAGCGGCGGGAAGAGGCCGAAGTTCACGTGCATGGGCTGGTAGTCGACCGTCGCGGGGCTCGTCGCGTAGGCGACGAGCGAGCCGAGCGCGCAGGTGGCGGGAAGCGAGACGGGCTCGGCCCCCGCAAGCTCCGCGTACGTGTTGAGCGCGGCGAGCAGGCCCGAGGCGATCGCCTCGACGTAGCCCTCGGTCCCCGTGATCTGCCCGGCGAGCCGGCAGCGCGTGCCGGGGATCGCGAAGGTCGCGTCGAGCGCGTGCGGCGCGTCGACGAAGGAGTTGCGGTGCATGACGCCGTAGCGCAGGAACCCGGCGGACTCGAGCCCGGGGATCATACGGAACACGCGGCGCTGCTCGGGCCAGGTGAGGTTGGTCTGGAAGCCCACGAGGTTGTAGGCGGCGCGCGCCTCGCTCTCGGCCCTGAGCTGGACGGCCGCCCAGGGGCGCCTCCCCGTGCGCGGGTCCGTGAGCCCCACCGGCTTGAGCGCGCCGAAGCGCAGCGAGTCGTGGCCCGTCCGGGCGACCTCCTCGACGGGCTGGCAGGCGCAGAAGAGGTCGGACTGCTCGAAGTCGCGCGCGAGCACGCGCTCGGCGGACAGCAGCGCCTCCATGAAGGCGTCGTACTCGTCGCGGTCGAGCGGGCAGTTGAGGTAGTCCCCCGCCCCGGGCTCCCCGTAGCGCGACTGCGCGAAGACGACGTCGCGGTCGATGGAGTCCGCGTCCACGATCGGGGCGGCGGCGTCGAAGAAGCTCATGCGCTCGCCGCCCACGGCCCCCGAGACCGCCTCGAAGAGAGCGTCCGAGCAGAGGGGCCCCGCGGCTATCACGGACGTGCCCACGGGGATCGACGCGACCTCCTCGCGCACGACCTCGACGAGCGGGTGGCCCTCCACGAGGCGGGTCACCTCGGCCGAGAAGGCGTCCCGGTCGACGGCGAGGGCGCCTCCCGCCGGCACCGAGCAGGCGCGCGCCACGCCGATGAGCTCGCAGCCCATCTGGTCGAGCTCCCACTTGAGCAGCCCCGCCGCCGTCTCGGGCTTGGTCGACTTGAGGGAGTTCGAGCACACGAGCTCGGCGAGGCCCGAGGTGCGGTGCGCAGGCGACGGGCGGGTGGGACGCTGCTCGTAGAGCCTCACGCGCACGCCACGGCACGCGAGCTGCAGCGCGCACTCGCTTCCCGCGAGCCCGCCTCCGACGACCGTCACGAACTCCGACATGCCCCGCTCCCCTCAGACCGTCCCAAACGTTGCGAGACACCATTCTGCCCCAAGAGGTAGGCGCGCGTGGGCGAGTATCTCCCGTCGGGGAGGCGCTCCACGATTCCTCTCGCCTCGAGGTCGGTCAGGGTCCGCAGCAGCGTGAGCACGTCCTCCCCGAGCCGGGCCGCGAGCTCGTCCGGCCGCGCGGGCGAGGCGAGCAGGGCGGCCGCGACCGGCCCGCCCGGGCGCTCGGGGGCGGGCCCCGCCAGGGGCGCGGCGTCGAAGTCGAGCGAGAGCGCGATCTCGAGCGAGCGCTCGTCGGGGATGATCCTCGCCCCCTCGGCGGCGAGCCGGTTGGTCCCCGACGAGGCGGGCGAGAAGATCGAGCCGGGTATGGCATAGACCGCCCTGCCGAGCTCGACCGCGGCCTCCGCGGTCGACATCGTGCCCGAGCGAAGCCCCGCCTCCGTCACGACGAGCACGCGCGAGAGCGCGGCGATGACGACGTTTCTCTTGGGAAACGCCCACCTCCTCGGCCCCGCGCCCCAGCGCTCGAGTGAGACCACCGCCCCGCCCGAGGAGAGCGTCGCCTCGAAGACGTCCCGGGAGGAGGCGGGGTAGACGACGTCCGCCCCGCAGCCCGACACGATGACCGAGCGCCCGCCCGCCGCGACGGCGGCGAGCCCCGCGGCGCGGTCGCATCCCATGGCCCCTCCCGAGACGACGGTGACGCCGTGGCGGGCGGCGACGCGGGCCGCCATCTCCGCCACCGCGAGCCCGTAGGGCGTCGCCCGCCGCGCGCCGATGACGGCGAGGCACGGCCCGGCGAGCGCGGCGGGGTCGCCGAGGCCGCGCAGCTCCCCGGGCGGGCGCTCGAGCTCGAGGAGCGCCCCCGGATACGCTTCGTCCCCCGGGGCGAGCTCCCAGCCC
>NZ_JACJKN010000012.1 GCF_016900775.1 Olsenella uli
AGATGTGTATAAGAGACAGAACCCGCCCCGAACTGCCGCCCGATTGCCCCCCGGCCGCCGAAACCCCGCGCGACTGGGTGGGCATGGACCTTGAGGCCGGCCAGGGCCACCCCGACGCGCCGAACCCCCGCGACTGGGTGGCATCCCTTATATAGAAAGCCGAACCCATCAAGGGACGCGCCCAACCACGCCCCCTTTATGGCAGAATCTACAACTAAAAGATTAAGTTTGCCCTTCTGACCAACGAGTGCGCTCCCGTTCATCAAAGATGCCACCCAATCGCGCGCAGTCTGCGCGGGGACGGGGGCGGGGGCGGCCCGGCCACGGGGACGGAAAGGGAGCGACCCGGCCGCGGCGGCCGGAAGGCGAGAAGAACGGGCGGGCCCCGGACGCCCCCAGATGAGGGAGACCGAAGCCCGCCCGAGGTGGAGCCCGAAGGCGCGCGGCTACTTCTGCGGGGCCGCCGGCGGAACCTTGGAGCCCTCGTTCGCCTGCCCGGCGGCGAGCATCTGCTCGAACATGCCCGCGGTCTGCGTGAAGTCGCTCGGCAGCACCACGGTGGAGCTCTTGCCCGCCTTGGCGAACTCACCCATCATCTCGGTCCACTGCGTGAACATGAAGAGCTGGTTGGCCTCGGCGGCCGAGACGCCCGTCTCTTGGATCGTGGCGAGCGAGTCGGAGATGCCGGCGGCGATGGCCTTGCGCTGGTTGGCGATGCCCTCGCCGGACTTCTCCATGGCCTCGGCCTCGGCCTGCGCCTCGGTCACGCGGCGGATGCGGTCGGCCTCGGCGAGGTCCTGCGCGGCGGCCTTGGTGCGCTGGGCGGCGTTGATCTGGTTCATCGAGTCCTCGACCTCGGCCGGCAGCGCGATCTTGGTAATCAGCGTGGAGACGAGCGTGAAGCCGTAGGCGGCCATCTGCTCGGACACCGTGGCGTTGACGTCCTTGGCGATGTCGTCCTTCTTGGCGAAGACCTCGTCAAGCGTGTAGACCGGGATCGACGAGCGCAGCGCGTCGGTGATGAAGTCGCGCATCTGCGCCACCGGCTGCTGCAGCATGTAGTAGCTCTTGTAGACGCCGGACTGCTGCGGGGTGGCGCCGGTCTCGTAGCTCACGTGGTACTGGGCGGAGATCTCGAGGCCGATGGTGACGTTGTCCTCGGTCTTGACGTCGATGTTGAAGCCGTTCTTCATCGTGCGGAGGCTCACCGTGGCGGCCTTGCGGTCCACGAACGGAATCTTGGCGTGGAAGCCCGCGCCCACGATGCGGTGGAACTTGCCCAGCCGCTCGATGATCACGGCGTGCTGCTGCTTGACCACGTAGAACAGGTTGCCGGTGACAAGGCCCACGATCAAGAACACGACAAGGACGAGAAGAACGAAGCCTAAGAGCTCCATGGTCACTCCCTAGAACGTCCAACAGGTTCTTCTCAGCATACCCAACTGGCCGGACAACAATATACTGGGGGCAGAGTTTTTACCGTGAGCTGGCATTTTCATCGGACGGAGGGAGCCCCCATGTCCGCTTTCCGCTTCTCGCGCCCCGACGAGTCCCAGGTGGACCCCTTCAACGCAGGGGAGCCCGAGCTCCCCTGCGACGAGCCCGACCTTCCCGGCGCCGCGCCCGAGGGGCCGGGCACCGAGGGACCCGACTACGCCCCGCACGGCGAGCCAGGCGGCCAGCCGCACAAGCCCGACGACAACTACCAGGCGCCCACCACGCGCGGCCACGCCTACGACGCCCCCTCGACCGACGAGCCCCCGGCGCCGCGGCGTCGGAATCGCCGCGGGCGGCCCGCGGCGACCGAGCCCGTCAGCACCCGCGGGGCCTCGGGCTCGAGGGTCGGGAAGCTCGTCGCGGCGGTCGTCGCCATCATCATCGCCGTGAACGTGGCGGCTCCCATCCTCATGCTCGTGGGCGAGTCCGCGGAGAACGTGTCCTCGTCTACCGAGGACGTCTCCTACCTGGTCCACGAGAGTGACGATGCCGACGAGGAGGCCCTCGAGCTCGCCGCCTCGGCCGCCCTCTCGGGCGCGCTCGCGGACCCGGAGTCGGGCGCCCTGCACGGCCGCATCGCAGAGTACCTCGACGAGAAGCTCCTCACCATCGAGGGCTACTCCGCCGAGCAGCTGGGGATCGACGCGGACGCCTTCGCCACCTGGGCCGTCTCCCAGACGTCCTTCTCGACCGACGGGGGCTACGACTGGGAGGACGGGACGGCGACCGTCTACGTGGACATCGTCGCGCCCAACGTCAACGACATCTTCTGGGCCGCGAACGAGGGGCTGTCCGACTACCTCATGGAGAACGACCTCTGGGGCAGCTACTCGGAGGACGCCGCGCCGCTCTCGGAGGACCAGCGCGCCGTCGCGGCCACGCTCTTCGAGGACGCCGTGGACGCCGCGGGCGCCGCGGGCGCCGGCGAGTCTCTGAGCTACTCGCTCGACCTCACGCTCGAGGACGACGCGTGGGTCGTCGATGCCGACAGCCTCTCCGACCTCTTTGTGAGCGCCTACTCCCTCTGGTAGGGCGACCTGCCGGAAGGGCCCCTTCTCGCCGGGGGCGGGCGGGGACGGCGTACAATGGTCCCGGCACATCCGAGGGAGAGGGGACCCCATGAACGCCACCGCACCCACCACGCACGCCGCGCCCTTCGAGGGCGCGCGCGGAAAGCTCGGCTTCGGCTGCATGCGCCTGCCCAAGCTCGAGGACGGCACCATCGACATCGCCACGTTCACGGAGATGGTGGACGCCTTCCTCGACGGGGGCCTCAACTACTTCGACACCGCGCGCCCCTACCACTCCGGCGGCTCCGAGCCGGCGCTCGCACAGGCGCTCGCCGCGCGCCACGACCGCTCTGAGTTCCTGCTCGCGGACAAGCTCTCCCCCAACGGCTTCGAGCGCCGCGAGGACATCCGCCCGCTCATCGAGGACCAGCTGCGCGCCTGCGGCGTGGACTACTTCGACTTCTACCTCATGCACTCGCAGGGCATGGGCAACTACGAGAAGTACCAGCGCGAGGGCGCCTACGAGGAGGCCTTCGCCGCGCGCGACGCCGGGCTGGTGCGCCACGTGGGCTTCTCGTTCCACAGCAACGCGGCCTTCCTCGACAAGATCCTCACCGACCACCCCGACGTCGAGTTCGTCCAGCTGCAGGTCAACTACCTCGACTGGGAGAGTGGTGTCATCCAGAGCCACGCGTGCTGCGAGGTGGCCGCCGCCCACGGAAAGCCCGTCATCGTGATGGAGCCCGTCAAGGGCGGCCGGCTTGTCAACCTGCCCGAGGAGGCGCGCCGGGCGCTTGCCGCCGCGGGCCCGGGCTCGCCCGCGAGCTTTGCGCTTCGCTTCGCCGCGGGGCTGCCGGGCGTCGAGATGGTGCTCTCCGGCATGGGCACGCCCGAGATGATCGCGGAGAACGTGGCCACGTTCTCGCCGCTCGAGCCGCTCTCCCCCGCCGAGCGCGACGCCATCGACCGCGTGACCCAGATCCTGCGCGGCCAGAACGCCATCGAGTGCACCGCCTGCCGCTACTGCGTGGACGGCTGCCCCAAGAAGATCAACATCCCCGACGTCTTCTCCTGCCTCAACGCCAAGCGCGCCTACGGCGAGGACTCGGCCGGCTTCTACTACAAGTCCGTCCACACGGGCCACGGCCACGGCCTGGCCTCCGAGTGCGTGGGCTGCGGCGCCTGCGAGCGCGCCTGCCCGCAGCACCTGCCCATCCGCGAGCTCCTGCGCGAGGTGGCGGCCGAGTTCGAGACCGAGGCCTAGGGACGCGGGCGAAGCCTCTGCCTCGCCGAGGCAGAGGTTTTTCTCGGCGTGTGAATACACCGGGCCCCCGCGGGGAACAAAAAACTGTCAGAAAAACGACGAGACCCGGGAGGCCCCATGGCAGACACGTACGACGAGAAGAACCCGGCCCCCGAGCAGCGCGCCCACTTCGCGAGCCCCGGCATCTTCGAGGTGGGCCACTCGCCCAACGAGGTCGTCCCCGCCGCGGACGGCCCCGAGCCCATCGAGGGGCGCCTGCGCAAGGCGCCGCTGCGCGTGCCGGACAACTACGAGGAGTGCAGCGGCTTCACGCTCTTCGGCCGGCGCATCCGGACGCTCCTCTACTCCACCGACGTCGCCGCGATCCGCAACTCCAACGCGGACGCGATCTTTGCCGTCTACCCGTTCACCGCGCAGCCCGCCATCACGCAGGCGCTGCTCACGGTGGCCGAGGCCCCGCTCTTCGTGGGCGTGGGCGGCGGCACCACCACCGGCCGGCGCGCCGCCGAGCTCGCCGCGGTCTCCGAGATGCAGGGCGCGGCGGGCGTGGTGCTGAACTCCCCCGCCACCCCCGAGATGGTGGCGCAGGTGTCCTCCACCGTAGACATCCCCGTCATCGCCACGATCACGCGCTTCGACAACGAGGCGGCCGAGAAGATCGGCCGCGGCGCGCGCATCATCAACGTCGCGGCCGGGCGGCGCACCCCCGAGGTCATCGCCGAGCTGCGCGCCGCCTTCCCCACGCTGCCCATCATCGCCACCGGCGGGCGTGACGACGCGACGGCCGCGGCCACCGTCGCCGCCGGCGCCAACGCGCTCATCTGGGCGCCTCCGAGCGTGGTGGAGCTCCAGCGCGACATGATGGTCCGCTACCGCGAGAAGGCCGAGGCCGCGGCGCAGGCCGCCGGCGAGGAGCGCCCCGTCGCCACCGTCGTGCCCGACATCACGGACATGCCCGTCGCCGATGTGCCCAACGGCGTGGTGGAGAGCGTCCCGCCCGAGGTCGAGGCCTCCGAGCAGATCGGCGACGAGGACTTCGTGAGCCCGTATCGCGGGCGCCTGCCGCGGCTGCCGTTCTTCGGACGGCGCGCCAAGTAGCGGGCGCACGTCCTTCTCGCCCGCGCCCCGCTCGCCGCGCGGCGCTACTCGTCCGGCACGTACTCGAGGATGTCGCCCGGCTGGCAGCCGAGCTCGCGGCAGATGGCGTCGAGCGTGGAGAAGCGCACGGCGGAGATCTTGCCGCACTTGATGCGCGAGAGGTTGACCTCGGTGAGGCCGATGCGCTCGGTAAGCTCCTTCGAGCGCATCTTGCGGTCCGCGAGGACGCGGTCGAGGCGCAGCACGATCATTTGCGGACCCTCACAGCGTCTCGTCGTCCTGCCGCTGCAGGACGCACCCGTACTCGAAAATCTTGGTGATGGCGACAAGCAGCACGCCGAGCGCGACGAGTCCCAGGTCAAACCCCGAGGACCCCAGGGGCACCAGGCCGTAGGCAACCGCCTCGCCTCGGCCCAGGAGCTCCCTGACCGCGGCGGAGGAGAGCGCGTTGCCCAGCGCCGCGAGCGCGGTGGGCACGCAGCCCGAAAGCAGGGGCAGAACCGCCGTTGTCCGCAGCTCGCGCACGCGCTCCGGCGAGAAGGCCCGCCCCGTCCGGGCGATGCGCCGGCACATGCGCCACGCGACGACAAACGCCGCGCCGGCGAGCGCGCCCTTTGCCACCCCTGTGGCCATCACCTGCACGGGATTGCCGTAGAGCGTCACGTTCCCGCCGTACTCGCTTCTCTGGAGGACCACCGTGCCGGACGTCTCGTTCGCCGTGAGAAACGCGGTGATCGGGTCCCGGCCGGTGCTCGCCATGCTGGCCTGCGTGACGGCCAGGGCCGCGGCCAGCGAAAGCGCGGCGTATGCGATCGACACGGCCGCCACCGTCGCGCAGAACCAGGAGGCGACGCGGGCCGTGTGCCTGCCCCTGAGGTCGACCTGCCCTCTCGCCTGCATGTCCTCCGTCATGGTTCCCTCCGTTCTTCTCGCCGTGCGCTTATCGTTCTTCTTCCACTAATTATCGATAGTCGATAAACAGCGACAAACTTTCAGGTGAGCGGAACCAAATGCGCGCCGAGCGTGCATAATGGACGGAACGCCAACAGGATCGAGAGGGGCCACGCATGCTGGAGCTTGAGGACCGCATCCGCAGGGACGGGATCGTTCGCGAGGGCAACGTCCTCAAGGTGGACAACTTCCTCAACCATCAGTGCGACGTGGCCCTCTACGACCGCATGGGCGCCGAGTGGGCGCGCCTCTTTGCCGGCAAGCGCATCGACAAGATCCTCACGATCGAGGCCTCCGGCATCGGCATCGCGTGCGTCGCCGCGACCCACTTTGGCAACGTGCCCGTGGTGTTTGCGCGCAAGACCGAGTCCAAGAACCTCGACGGAGACCAGTACCGCACCAACATCACGAGCTACACCAAGGGCCGCGAGTACCAGGTCATCGTGGCCAAGCGCTTCCTCACGCCCGGCGAGCACGTGCTCGTGATCGACGACTTCATGGCCATGGGGTGCGCCATGAATGGCCTGCTCGAGATCTGCGACGAGGCGGGCGTCATCGTGGAGGGCATCGGCATCGCCATCGAGAAGGGCTTCCAGCCTGGCGGCGCCGAGCTGCGCAAGCGCGGCTACCAGGTGGAGTCGCTCGCCGTGGTGAAGTCGATGAACGCAGAGACCGGGGAGATTGAGTTCGCGTAGGCCCCTATCCCAGCTGCGGTCGACATTTCACTTCTAGGTGTTTTTTTCGGGCCTCGTGAAGTAGCCCAGCTGCGAGCACGCCTCTGAGCAGGTCTTTTCTGACGGACGATTGCCCCTCTACTTGGATAACCCAAGAAAAACACCTAGAAGTGGAAAAATGCCCTGACGAAGCCGCAAAAAGGGCGACGGAGCGGCCAAATTATCGTTGACATATGAACACATGCTCATATAATCATGTTTGAGCACATCGTATGAATGTTTGCTCAGATGTTCATTCAGCGAGAGGAGAGCGCATGCCCGAGGAGCCCACCCCCACCGAGATGCCCGACGAGGAGCTGCTCTATGACCTCGCCGACCTGTTCAAGGTCTTCAGCGACACCACGCGCATCAAGATCCTCTATGCGCTCATGGGTCGCGAGCTCTGCGTGGCGGACATCGCCGAGGAGACGGGCTCCACGCAGAGCGCCGTCTCCCACCAGCTGCGGACCCTCAAGTCGGCGCGCCTGGTGAGGTTCCAGCGAGACGGGCGCAACGTCCTGTACTCGCTCGCCGACGACCACGTCTACACGATGCTCAACCAGGGCATGTCCCACATCTGCGAGTAAGGAGGCCCCATGCGCAAGTCATTCAGGCTCGACGAGATCGACTGCGCCAACTGCGCGCGCAAGCTGCAGGACGAGCTCGCCAGGGTAGACGGCGTCGACGCCGTCTCCGTGAACTTCCTGACGCAGAAGCTCACGCTCTCCGCGGCCGACGACCGTTTCGACGACGTCCTCTCCCGCGTGGTCGCGCGTGCGGCCAGGCTCGAGCCCGACTGCAAGATCATCCGCTAATTGCACTAATTGGGGACGTGTTTTTCCCCAAATTGCAGAGGAGATGCTATGAACAGGAAGCAGCGGCGGTGGCGCAACCGCATCATACTGGCGCTCGTCCTCTTTGCGGCGGCGCTCGCCGTCGAGGGGACCGGCCTTCTCACGCGCGCGTTCGGCTCGCCGGGAGACGTCTACGCGAGCTTCGCGCTCTTCCTCGTCCCCTACCTCATCGCGGGCTACAAGACCCTGCTCGAGGCGGCGCGCAACATCCGCCGCGGCGACCCCTTCGACGAGGCGTTCCTCATGTCCGTGGCCTCCCTCGGCGCCTTCGCGATGGTCGCCTTCCCCGAGGCCGACCCCCACATGGCCGAGGGCGCCGCCGTCATGCTCTTCTACCAGGTGGGCGAGCTCTTCCAGAGCTACGCCGTCGGCCAGAGCCGCAAGTCCATCGCGGCCATGATGGACATCGCGCCCGAGTACGCCAACGTCGAGAGGGGCGGCGCCCTCGTGCAGGTCGACCCTGCCGAGGTCGCGCCCGGCACGCAGATCGTGGTCAAGCCCGGCGAGCGCGTGCCGATAGACGGCGTGGTCATCGAGGGCGCAAGCCAGCTCGACACCGCCGCCCTCACCGGCGAGTCCGTCCCGCGCCACGTGGAGGCGGGCGCCGAGGTCGTCTCCGGTTGCGTCAACATGACGGGCGTCCTGCACATCCGCACGACCAGGCCCTACGGCGAGTCCACGGTCGCGCGCATCCTCGAGCTCGTGGAGAACGCGAGCGAGAAGAAGGCCCGCACGGAGAACTTCATCACGCGGTTCGCCCGCGTCTACACGCCGGCGGTCACGCTCTCCGCGCTCGCCCTCGCGGTGATCCCGCCGCTCGCGGGCCTGGGGGCGTGGTCCGACTGGATCTTGCGCGGGCTCACCTTCCTCGTGGTGAGCTGCCCGTGCGCGCTCGTCATCTCCGTGCCGCTCAGCTTCTTCGGCGGCATCGGCGGCGCCTCGCGCCTCGGCATCCTCGTCAAGGGCTCCAACTACCTCGAGCTTCTCGCCCGCGTGGACACCGTCGTCTTCGACAAGACCGGCACGCTCACGAGCGGCACCTTCGACGTGGTCGCCGTCCACCCCGAGGCGGGCGTGGACCCGGACTACGTGCTGTCCATGGCGGCGCACGCGGAGTCCTTCTCGGACCACCCCATCGCCGTCTCGGTGCGCGCCGCCTACGCCGGCAAGATCGACCGCGAGATAATCGACGAGGTGCGCGAGGAGTCCGGCCACGGCGTCAGTGCCCGCGTGAGCGAGCACGTGGTCCTCGTGGGCAACGACAGGCTCATGGCCGAGCACGGCGCCCGCTGGCATGACTGCGACCTCACGGGCACGATCCTCCACGTCGCCGTGGACGGCGCGTACGTGGGCCACATCGTAATCGCCGACGTGGTGAAGGAGGACGCCGAGGAGGCGATCCGCGACCTCCACGCCGCCGGCGTACGCCGCTGCGTCATGCTCACCGGCGACCGCCAGGACGTGGCCGAGGCCGTGGCCGCGCGCCTGGGAATCGACGAGGTGCGCGCCCAGCTCCTGCCCGAGGACAAGGTCGACGAGGTGGAGCGCCTGCTCGCGGGCGAGAGGGACGGCGCGCGCCTCGCCTTCGTGGGCGACGGCATCAACGACGCGCCCGTGCTCATGCGGGCGGACGTGGGCATCGCCATGGGCGCGATGGGCTCAGACGCCGCCATCGAGGCCGCCGACGTCGTCCTCATGGACGACCACCCCTCAAAGATCGCGGCCGCCATGCGCGTGGCGAGAAGGACGATGCGCATCGTGTGGCAGAACATCGTCTTCGCCCTGGGCGTGAAGCTCCTCATCCTCGTGCTCGCCGCCTTTGGCATCGCCAACATGTGGCTCGCCGTCTTCGGCGACGTGGGTGTGGCCATGATCGCGATCCTGAACGCCATGCGCTGCATGCGCGTCAGGTAGCCGCGGGCATCCGGGAAATAATAAGCGGGCCGGGCGCAGGGGCATGCGCTCCGGCCCGGCCCGGTCCTTCTCGCCCGCCGTGCGGCCGCAGGCCGCCGCGAGGCACGCTTAGCGCAGGTTCGCCGCGAGATAGGCGATGATGTCGTCAGACTCGTACATCGGCGCGCCGTCGACGAAGAGGCAGGGGACCTGCCCCTTGCCGCCCACGCGGACGAGCTCGTCGCGCGCGGCGGGGTCTGCCGTGATGTCCTCCAGCGCCACGCGCCCGTCGTCGAGCCCCACGCGGGCCATGTAGGCGAGGACCTTCTGGCAGTACGGGCAGCCGGGCATGATGAACAGACGGTGGGAGGGCGAATCGGACGCGGGCATGGTGGCTCCTCTCGAGTCGGGCTCTTCCGACCGTATCCTACCCACGGCACGCGTCGCGATGCGCCCTCCACGAAAACTCGCCTAAACGGGGACAGGCCCCTTTTAGGCGAGTTTTTCGGCGACGAGGGACTCGAGGACGTCGCCGAGCTCGTGGCCGGCGACGCGCATCATCTGAGGGAAGCGCGAGTAGTACGTGAGGCCGGGCATGGAGTTGACCTCGTTGAAGACGACCTCGCCCTCCGGCGTGACGAAGAGGTCCACGCGCGCGAGGCCCTCGCACCCGAGCGCCTCATAGACGGCCGTGCCGGCGGCGCGGACGCGGGCGAGGACGTCCTCGGGGAGCTGCGCGGGGCAGCGGAGCTCGGTGTTGGCGCCCGGGTCCTTCTCGAGGTGGATGCGGAAGAAGCCGTCGCCGGAGACCACGATCTCGTCGGGCTCGCCCATCCAGGTGCCGCGCGCGGCATCGCCCACAATGGCGCAGCCCACCTCGACGCCCGTGATGGCCTCCTCCACGGCGACCTTCTCGTCGAGGGCAAACGCCGCCTCGAGCGCCTCGGCATAGGCCGCCTCGTCCGCCGCGCGGGAGACGCCGATCGAGGAGCCGCCGCGCGCGGGCTTCACGAAGACCGGGTAGCCGCCGCAGGCCTCCACGGCCGCGGCGCGCGCCTCGGCGGGGCAGCCGCGCCAGAGCACCTCGCAGCGCGGGGAGCGCACGCCGGCCGCCGCGGCGAGCCGGTGCGACGCGTCCTTGTCCATGCACACGGCGCTCGCCATGACGCCGCACCCCACGTACGGGACGCCGGCGACCTCGAGCGCCCCCTGGACGGTGCCGTCCTCCCCGCCCTGACCGTGCAGGACGGGCAGCGCCACGTCAACCTCGAGTGGACGCGGACCGCAGCCCTCGGGGAGCTCGACGAGCCCCGCGCCCGGCACGAGCGCCACCGGCGTGCAGTCGTGGCGCTCCCACGCGCCGGTGAGCTCCGCCGGGTCGCCCTCGTAGCGGAGCCAGCGGCCGTCGCGCGTGATGCCCACGAGCACGAGCTCAAAGCGGCCGCCGAGCGCAGAGACGACGTTGTCGGCGGACTTGCAGGAGATGTCGTGCTCGGTGGAGACGCCACCGAAGATGAGTGCCAGCCTGGTCATGACCTACCCTTCGTCGGATACCTTCACCCGCCCCATTATAGGGGTGGCGCGAGACGGCTCGCGGTATAGTTGAGAGGACCGTCGCCCTAAGGAGGAACCATGTCAAAAGAGCGCAAGCTCCTCAAGATCATCTGCTTCCTGTACGTCCTCGATGCCGTCGCCTGCCTCGCCCTCGGCGGCGTCACGCTCGCCGGGATGGGCCTTCTCGACCCCGCCGACGTCGTGAGCGTGGGCGGAATCGACTTCAACCTGCAGGCCTGGGCCGTCATCTTCGGCGTCTGGGGCATCCTCTCCGGCGTCTTCTACCTCGTCTTTGCCGGGGCGGGCATCCGCGGCGCCAACACCCCGCGCAAGATCGGCCCCTTCCGCGCCATGAGCGTCGTCGCCGTCATCTGCTCCGTCGTTGGCCTCGTGCTCGGCGTCGCCCTCGACGGGGCGGCCGCAAACGCGAGCCTGTACGCCGTCTCGATCGTCTTTGCGGTGCTGTGCGTCGTGCTCTCCGGCAAGGTCAAGGAGCAGGCCGAGCGCTGAGGCGCGCGAGAGGCTGCCAAGAGTGTCACGCGAAAGGCGTCCGTCCCAGGGGCGGGCGCCTTTCGCATGCCGCGCCGGTCGACCTCCTCGACACACATCTCGCGGGGGAATATGCCCGTATAGTCAGAAAACCCTGTAAAGTGGCATGCTACCTGACATGGTGCTACCACCGCTCGCGCATCGGATGCGATACAGTCTCCCCAGCAAATAACGCACGCCCCGAAAGGACCCCATGGCCACCTCGCCCGCACCCCGCATGAAGGCCAGCGAGCTCCTGCCGCTCATCGCGCTCACGCTCTCGGCCTTCCTCCTCAACACCTCCGAGTTCGTGCCCATCGGCCTGCTCACGGACATAGCCGGCGCGTTCTCCCTCAGCGAGTCCGGGGCCGGGCTCATGATCTCGATCTATGCCTGGGCCGTGGCGCTCCTCTCCCTGCCGCTCATGCTCGCCGCGAGCCGCATCTCCCCCAAGGCGCTCATCGTGTCGGTGCTCGCCGTCTTCTGCGCGGGCCAGGTCGCCTCGGCGCTCGCCCCCACGTTCGAGCTGCTCGTGGCCTCGCGCCTCGTCGTGGCGGCGGCGCACGCAGTCTTCTGGTCCGTAGCGTCCCCCTTCGCCGTGCGCGTCGCCGCGCCCGAGCGCTCCTCGCTCGCCATGAGCATGATCGTCACCGGGACCTCGGTCGCCATGATCTTCGGCCTGCCGCTCGGGCGCGCGCTCGGGCTCGCGCTCGGCTGGCGCATGACCTTCGTGTGCGTGGGCGCGACGGCGGCCGTGGCGCTCCTCGGGCTCATCGCCTTCTTCCCGCGTCTTGAGGCGGGCGCGCCGTTCACGCTCGCGCGCCTGCCCGAGCTCGCGCGCAGCCGCGCGCTCGTGGGCCTCTACCTCGCCACCATCCTCTTCGCGACCGGCTACTACACCGGCTACAGCTACATCGAGCCCTTCCTCCAGCAGGTTGCCGCCATGCCCGACGCGCTCATAACCGTGGCGCTCACCGTGTTCGGCGTCGCCGGGCTCGTCGGGAGCTGGTTCTTCGCGCGCCTCTTCGACGGGCACCGCAGGGCCTTCCTCACCGCCACGATGGTCGGCGTCGCCGCCGCGCTGCTCCTCCTCTCCCCGCTCGCGGGCATGGCGGCGGGACCCTTCGCGGTCTGCGCCCTCTGGGGGGTGTCCGCCACGGCCTTCAACGTCGCCGCCCAGGCCGAGATCATCCGCATCACCTCCGAGGAGGCCTCGCCGGTGGCCATGTCGATCTTCTCCGGCCTCTTCAACGTGGGCATCGGCACCGGCTCGATCGTCGGCGGCATCGTCTGTGACGCCGTCGGCGTGGGGGCGGTCGGCATTGTCGGGGGCGTCGTCGCCACGGCAGGGGCGCTCTACTGCATCGCGCGCCTTGGGGGCCTGCTCGAGGGCGCGCGGGCCGGCAGGTAGGCGCGCTCCCGGCCCCCCGGACGCGCAGTTGGCCCCTTGGCGCGAAGAAAGCGGTCCCGCTTGCGCAATTGGCCCCTTGGCGCGAAGGGAGTTTGCCCCCTGGATGCGTTCCCGCAGCGGGATATCTCCTCTCGTCGAAGAAAAGCCGCAGTTGGCGGGCCGTCACTATTTGGAATGTCCCGAAAAACCCTTCGCACCAAGGCACTGACTGCGCAAAAGACGCCCATAATTTCGCACCAAGGCGCTGGTTGCGCAGCGACCCGCCATCTGCGCCATCGCCCTGCCGACCACAAGGACCGAGGGAGCACGATGACCTGTCCCGTATTCGACCTGCACTGCGACACCGCGGACCGCATCGCATGGCAGACGCTTCCGGAGGACCTGCGCCGCGCCTGCGGGGCGGACTTCTACGGCCCCGGCGACGCGGACGACCCCGCAGGCTGCCGCGAGCTCGCCCGGAGCCGCTGCCACGTCTCGCTCGAGGCCGTCGGCAAGACACCCTGGGCGCAGTGCTTCGCCTGCTTCATCCCCGACGAGCTCTCCCCCGGACAGGCGGAGCGCTTCTATCGGCACGTCTCGACGTACCTCGAGGCCCAGGCGAGGAAGTGCGCAGACGCCGTGACGGTCGTGCGGGCGGCCGGGGAAATCCGCCCCCTCCTCGCGGCCGGGCGCATGGCCGCCATCCGAACAATAGAGAACGCGCGCCTCTTTGCCGCGGACCTCGGCCTCGTGTCACGCCTCGCCGAGCAGGGCGTCCTCATGGCCTCCCTCAGCTGGAACGCCGAGGGCCCGCTCGCAAGCGGCTGCGACTCCCACGCCGGGCTCACCCCGCTCGGCGCGCAGGCGCTCGCGGAGATGGAGCGCGCCGGCATGGTGCTCGACGTCTCCCACCTCAACGACGAGGGCCTCGCGGACGCGCTCGCCCGCACGGCGTGCCCCGTCGTGGCCAGCCACTCGAACTCCCGCGCCGTCTGCACGCACCCGAGAAACCTCACCGACCGGCAGTTCCTGGAGATTCGCGACCGAGGGGGCCTCGTGGGCCTCAACCTCTGCTGCGGCTTCCTGCGCGAGGGCGCCGACGCCGGCGACGTCACGTTCGACGACGTGGCAGCCCACGTCGAGCACTGGCTCGACCTCGGCGGCGAGGACGTCATAGCGCTTGGGGCGGACTTCGACGGCGCCACCGTCCCCGCCTTCGTAGACGGGGCACAGGCGCTCCCCGAGCTCCAGGCCCTTCTCGCCGCGCGCTTTGGGGAGGACGTCTGCGAGCGGCTCTGCTCCGGCAACGCGCTCGCGTTCTTCGAGCGCGCAAGCGGCTAGGGGCGCGCGGCCCCAAGGAAAACGCCCCTCCCCGCCCTGGCTGGAGGGCGGGGAGGGGCACTGGAAAGGAGGCTCGGCGCGGGGCGCATGGCGGGACCCCGCGCCGAGATGGAACAGCGAGGCGGATTAGGGCTTTGTCGGCGCGGCGGCGGAGAGCCCCATGTAGGCGACCATCCCCTCGACGGCGCGCTTGGCCCCGGCGACGGCGTGCACCACGGTGCGCGGGCCGGTGGCCACGTCGCCCGCGGCAAAGACGCCCGGGACGGTGGTCATGCAGGACTCGTCGACCTCGAGCAGGCCGCGCTCGTTGGTGGCAAGCCCCGTCGTGGTGAGCACGAGCTTGTTCTTGGGCAGCTGCGAGACGGCGATGATCACGGTGTCGCAGCGCACGTGGTCGAGCTCGTCCTCGTAGCCCACAACCTGGTTCTTCTCGTCGAAGATCGCGGTGCGGAAGGTCGGGCCCTCGTCGTCGATGGAGACGACGTCCTTGCCGTAGACGATCTCTGCGCCCTCGAGCTCGGCGTACTCGACCTCCTCGGAGCTGGCGGTGACCTCGCGCGTGTTGGAGTAGAGCGTCACGCGGCGCGCCCCGTGGCGCAGGGCCGAGCGCGCCACGTCCATGGCGACGTTGCCCACGCCGATGATGGCCACGTCGCGCCCGATGGCCACGCTCGAGGGGTCCACGAGGTAGTCGATGCCAAAGAAGACGTTGCCGCGTGCCTGGCCGAGGATGTCGAGCTTGCGGGCGCGCCAGGTGCCGGTGCCCACGAAGACCGCGTCGTAGCCGTCGCGGAAGAGGTCGTCGATGTGCAGGGCCCCGCCGATCGTGGTGGAGGGGCGCACGCGCACGCCGAGCGCGCACATGACCTCGCGGTAGCGCTGGACGAGCTCCTTGGAGAGGCGAAACTCCGGGATGCCGTACTGCAGCACGCCGCCGATCTCCGTGCGCTGCTCGAAGACCGTGACGGCGCAGCCGCGCGCGGCGAGCTTGATCGCCACCGTAATCCCCGCGGGCCCCGAGCCGATGACGGCGACGGACTTCCCGCAGGGCTCCGGGCGCGCCGGCTCCAGACGGTCGAGGTAGGTGCTCGAGATGTAGTGCTCGATGCTCGAGAAGTGCACGGGGTTGCCCTTGCGGGCCTGGACGCAGTTGCCCTCGCACTGGTTGGAGTGGTTGCACACGAGCGAGCACACGGCGCTCATGGGGTTGTTCTCAAAGAGGAGGGCGCCCGCCTCGTCCATCCGGCGCTCCTTGAAGAGCCGGATGACCTCGGGGATGGACGTGTGGACGGGGCAGCCCCGCTCCTGGCACATCGCCCGGCGGCAGCCCAGGCAGCGGTTGGCCTCCTCGATGACGTGGACGGCCACGGCTAGCCCCTGATCTCGCGGACGAGCGCGGCGGCCTCGGAGGTGAGCTCGAGCATGCGGTCGAACTCGCCGGCGCGGATGAGGTCGGGCTTGACCATCCAGGTGCCGCCGCAGGCGAGAATCGCCGGGCACTCGAGGTACTCGCGCAGGTTGGAGGCGGAGACGCCGCCGGTGGGCATGAAGCGGTGCCCCACGAAGACCGAGGCGAGCGCCTTGATGGTGGCAAGGCCGCCGTACTGCGCCGCCGGGAAGAACTTGGTGACCTCGAGGCCCGCGTTCACGAGCGCGGTGACCTCGGTGGGGGTGACGCCGGCCGGCAGCACCGGCACCTCGTGCTCGAGGCACCAGTCGACGACCTGCATGTTGTAGCCCGGGGAGACGATGTAGCGCGCGCCCGCGTCCACGGCGCGGCGCGCCTGCTCGAGGTTGAGCACGGTGCCGGCGCCCACGAGCAGGTCGGGGCACTTCTCGCTCATCTCGTGGATGGCGTCGGCGGCGCAGGCGGTGCGGAAGGTGACCTCGGCGGAGGGCAGGCCGCCCCTCACGAGGACGTCCGCCACCGGAAGGGCGTCCTCCACCCTGTCCAGCACGACGACCGGCACCACGCCGACCTTCTCCACCTGGCTATAGAACCCGTCCATATACCCCATGTCTCTCCCCTCCTGCCGGGACCCCCGGCAAAACCTGACAGACGACCCTGTCACCTTTGTCATGCTAGCGGGCGACGCGCGTGCCGGCGCCCTTCGACGCCACCGCCTCGATCTCGGCGGGCGTCACGAGGTTGGAGTCCCCGTGGATCGTGAGCTTGAGGACGCTCGCGGCGATGGCGTACTCGCTCGCGTGGTCGAGGTCGAAGCCGTGAAGCAGCGCGTGGACGAGCCCGGCGCCGTAGGCGTCGCCGGCGGCCACGCCCTCGAGCACGTGCACGTGGTGGACGGACGAGAAGTGCGGCTCGCCGTCCGCGTAGACCATGCCCATCCAGTCGGAGTCCTCGACGGAGCGGACGTCGCGGATGACGGAGGCCACCATCCCGCAGCCATAGCGCTCGCAGATCTGGCGCGCCATCTCCACGTAGTCCTCGCGCTCCTCGATCCCGTTGGCGAGCGAGCCGGAGACGCAGGTCATCCCCAGCGCGGAGGGGGCGTCCTCGTCGTTGGCCACGCAGACGTCCACGTGGGGCATGAGGCGCGCCATCACGGCCTGGGCGCGCTCCGGGCTCCAGAGCTTGCCGCGGTAGTTAAGGTCGAGCACGGTGGTGATCCCGCGCGCGCGGCAGGCGGCGAGCGCCTCCTCGCAGGCGAGGGCCATCTCCTCGGAGACGGCGGGCGTCACGCCGGAGACGTAGAAGGCGCCCACGCCCTCGAGGATGGCGTCCCAGTCGAGCTCGTCGTGGCGCGCGAGCGAGATGGCCGAGTACTTGCGGTCATAGACGCAGCCGTTGGAGCGCACCGACGCGCCCACCTCGAAGAAGTAGGATCCCAGGCGGTCCCCCGAGCGCACGACGCGGGAGACGTCCACGCCGTAGGCGGCGAGCGAGCGCAGCGCGCAGTCGCCGACGCGGTTGGCGGGGACAATGGAGACGAAGGCCGCCTCGTCGCCCTGGAACGCGAGCGAGAGCGCGACGTTGGCCTCGGCGCCGCCGTAGCGGACGTCGAAGGTGGAGGCCTGCTCGAGGCGCAGGTTGTCCGGCGGCGAGAGCCGCATCATGATCTCCCCGAACGCGAGCACCTTGGTCTTCTCGTCCACCACGTCTCCCATCTTCAGTGTGTCTAGCTTTAGGAAATCGATTTCCCAACGGCATGTAGTATAGTACCGAGAAGAACGATCTGCGCGCGGGCCCGCGCGCACACGAAGTCTCGACAAAAACGGGAGGGCGGCATGGCGCGCACGAGCATCCGAGACGTCGCCCGCGAGGCGGGCGTGAGCCCGGCCACCGTGTCGCGGTTCCTGAACGGCCGCTGGACCTCCATGTCGGCAGAGACGCGCGAGCGCATCGCGCAGGTGGTGGAGCGCACGGGCTACCGGCCGAGCAGCGTGGCGAGGAGCCTGCGCCTGGAGACCTCGCACACGCTCGGCGTGGTCATGGCCGACGTCCGAAACCCCTACTCCGGCGAGGTCCTGCAGGAGCTCTGCGACCAGGCCGAGGCCGCCGGCTACACGCTCATGTGCTCCTTCTCCGAGAACGACCCCACGCGCGAGGCGGACGCCATCGAGCGGCTCGTGGACGCGCGGGTGGACGGCCTCGTGGTCAACACCACCGGCGGCAACGACGAGCTCATCGCCGAGACGGCGACACGCGTCCCCACATGCCTGCTCGACCGCGCCATCGCAGGCCCGGAGGGCGGCGCCTGCGGCGTGGACCTTGTGACCTCGGACAACGCGCGGCTCGTGGAGCGCCTGCTCGAGCTGCTCGAGCGGCGCGGGGCGAGAAGGGCCGCGCTGCTCACCGAGCCCGTCTCCACGAGCGCCACGCGGCGCGCCCGTGCCGAGGCCTTCGCCGCCGGGCTCGCCCGGCACGGGATGGAGGGCTCCGTCGAGGGGCTCGGCGAGGGGGGCGCGGGCGTCGACGAGGTGCTCGGCCGCCTCGCGCGCGGGCGCGGCGAGGGGCCGCTCGCCCTCGTGGCGGTGAACGGCCTCGTCTTCCTGCGCCTCGTGGAGGCCCTCGGCGGAAGCGGCCTTGCGGTCGGGCGCGACGTGGCGCTCGCGACCTTTGATGACTACGCCTGGAACCGCGTGCTCTTCGGCGGCGTGACCACGGTCGCGCAGGACACGGCACGCATGGCCGGCGAGGTCCTCGTGCGCGTGCTCGCGCGGGCGAAGGACCCGGCCCGACCGACCGAGCGGGTGGAGGTCCCCGGCACCGTCATCGAGCGCGCGAGCACGCGGCCGGCGTGACGACGGGCCGGCGCCCGCCGCGCAGAAAGCGTCGCGAGCCCCCCGCGGAGCAGAGCTGCGGGGGCCTCGCGACGTTCTTCTCGGCTCTTTTGTCGCCAGGGCCCCGCACGGTGACGGAGCGGGGCGTTCGCAACGTTCTTCTCGGCACGATTGTCGCGAGCCCCCGCACGGTGACGGAGCGGGGGCCTGGCGACGGTTTTCTCGATGCAAACGTCGCGAGCCCCCCGCACGGCCGTCGTGCGGGGGGCTCGCGACAGTTCCCTCGCCCATCCTGTCGCCAGAGCCCCGCATAGCAACCGTGCGGGGCGCAGGCGGCGAATCCGGGCGGACGGGCGCGGCTACTCCTCCGAGTCCGGGTAGCGCGGCGGGACGAGCCCGGCGCGCTCGAGCGAGACCACGATCGGCACCACCACGGCGAGCTGCAGCACGATGCCCGTGATGCACGTCACGAAGGACGCCGCGAGCCAGGCCTCGAGCGAGTAGGACCCCGCCGAGAAGATGAGCGCGCGCAGCACGCCCGAGACCACGCGGCCGGCGAGCATGGCGCCCACGAGCGAGACGTAGAGGTCGGCGGTGGTGTTGCCGGTGCGGACCACGCGCGAGAGCAGGCCCGAGACCAGGCCGTAGACAAGAAGCTCGCAGGTCATGGGCGGCAGCATCGGGGCGGGCGGCATGCCCGTGAGCAGCCCGGAGAGCACGGGGGCGAGCACGCCCGTCGCGGCCCCCGCGGCGGGGCCCGCCACGAGACCGGAAATCATCACGGGGATGTGCATGGGCAGCCAGGTGGCGCCCGCGTTGGGAATGGAGTGGAATGCCATCGGGAGCACGATCCCGAGCGCCGCGCACACCGCGGCGATGACGACCTTCTTCACCTGACTCAATGGAACCTCTTCCCCTCTCCCGTCGGAGCGGCGGCGCGCGGGCGCGCGATCCGGTACCCGCGGGCCTCCATGGCGCAGGAGAGCTCGTCGGCTCGCCTCATCGCCGATACGAAGATGGGTACGAGCAGCCGCACATAGCTGACGGCTCGTCGCACAATACCATGAGAAGCGACGCCGCCGCAACGTATTTTCTGCGCGCTCATGAGCTGGCGGCTCTCGCGCAGGAGCGTGGGGACAAACTGCACCGTCACGCCCACGGCGAGCGCGGCGGCCTCGGCGGGCAGGCCCAGTCGCGCGAGCGGGGCGAGAAGGCGCCGCACGCCGCCCACGAGCTCCTGCGGGCGCGTGGTCGCCGTGAGGAGCGTCCCCAGGACCACCACCAGAAGCGTGCGGACCACCACGCGCGCGCCCTGCGCGACCCCCGCGGCCGTGAGGTGCGCGGGCCCGAGCGAGCAGATGGGGTCGGCGTCGCTGAAGAAGAGGGCGTTCATGGCGAGGACCATGAGCAGGAACCACCTTAGGCCCCAGGCGGCGCGACCGGCGGCGCGCCAGCCCACCCGCGAGACGGCCACGAGGGCGGCCACGCCCGCCGCCGCGGCGAGAAGCTCGAGCGGGCTCGAGGCGAGCACGACAAGGACCACGCAGGCGAGAAGGACGAGGAGCTTGGGGCCGGCACCCATGCGGTGGAGCGGCGAGTCCGCCCACACGTAGCCGAAAGGCGACCTCATGACGCCCTCCCCCGCGTGATGGCGGACGCGAGCTCCCCGGCCGTGAGCGGCGCGCCGGGCACGTCCAGGCCCGCCCTCCTCAGCGCGGAGGCGGCTCGCGCGGCGCAGGCGCCCTCGAGGCCGTGGGCGCGCATGAGCTCCGCGTCTCCGAGAAGCTCGCGCGCGGGGCCCTCGAGCGTCACGCGGCCGCACTCGAGCACCGCCACGCGGTCGGCGACGGCGGCGAGCGCGTTGGCGTCGTGGCTGGCCATGACGACGGTGGCCCCCTCCCCGGCCGCGGCGCGCACCGCGCCGAGGCACGCCGCGCGGGCGCGCGGGTCGAGCCCCGCCGTGGGCTCGTCGAGCAGCAGGAGCGCGGGGCGCAGCGCCAGCACCGAGGCGATGGCCACGCGCCGCTGCTGGCCGCCCGAGAGCGCAAACGGCGAGCGATGCCCCAGCTCGTCCAGGGAGAGCCCCATGAGCGCGAGGGCCGAGGCGGCCCGCTCGCGCGCCTCGCGGGCGCCCACGCCGCGCGCGAGCAGCCCGAAGGAGACCTCGCGCTCCACCGTGGCCTCGAAGAACTGGCGCTCGGGAATCTGGAAGACGAGCCCCACGGACGCGGCGAGCCGGCGCGCGCCGGGGCCCCGCAGCGCGTCCGCGCCGTCCAGAAGGAGGCTCCCGGAGTCGGGCGGCAGCACGCCGGCGAGGACGTCGAGCAGGGTCGACTTGCCCGAGCCCGTCTGGCCCATGAGCCCGGTGACGCCGCCGGCGAGCTCGAGCGTCACGCCGTCGAGTGCACGGTTCCTCTCGCCCGCCGCCCCCTCGTAGGTGACGGACGCCCCCTCGAGCCTCACTCGCACAGCGCGCTCACCAGCCCCTCCACCGTCACGGGCGCGGGCCCGGACACGACGCCGGCCTCCTCGAGCCTGCGCCAGGTGCGCACCACGAGCGGCGGCTCCAGCCCGGCGCCCTCGAGCAGCGCCTCGTCCGCGAGGACGTCTGCCGGGGCGCCGGCGGCCGCGACCTCGCCGGCGCGCATGACCACGACGCGGTCCGCCCGGGCGGCGAGCTCCATGTCGTGGGTGATCCAGATGACCGTGGCGCCCCGCTCCGCGCGCGCCCGCGTCACGGCGCGCACGAGCTCGTCGCGCCCCCGCGGGTCGATCATGGAGGTCGCCTCGTCGAGCACAATGACGGCGGCGTCGCACGCGAGCACGCCCGCGAGGGCCACGCGCTGCTGCTGGCCGCCGGAGAGGGCGTGCGTGTCGCGCCGCTCGAAGCCCGCGAGCCCCACCGCGGCGAGGGCCGCCGACGCCGCCTCCCGCGCGCGCCGCTCGTCCGCGCCGAAGTTCAGCGGCCCGAAGGCCACGTCCTCCCCCACCACCGACGAGACGAACTGGTTCTCCGGGTTCTGGAAGACCATCCCGCAGGCGCGGCGGAGCTCCCAGACGCGCGTCGGGTCCGCCGCATCAATCCCGGCGACGCGCAGCTCTCCGGCCTGCAGGGGGACGAGCGCGTTCAGGTGCCGCGCGAGCGTGGTCTTGCCGGAGCCGTTCTCGCCCACGATGGCCACGAACTCGCCCGGCGCGACGTCGAGCGAGACGTCGCGCAGCGTGGGGCGGCTGCGCGCGTACGCGTGGCTGACGCCGCGCGCCTCCACGATCTTCTCGCCCATCTCGCCCCCTCGATAGTTGACACAGCGTCGACAATTGTAGCGAGACTCCGCCGCACGCGCCATGCCATCGCCCCGCGCACGGGGCGCGCCGTCGGGCGGAGACCTCCCGACCATCACGAGTTGGCATGCTAAAATCTCAGGTGGCGTTGGGACGAGGACGAGAGGGACGAGGGGCTCCGAGCATGCAGCGAAGCCAGCTCAACAGGGCGATCAACACCCTCGCGGAGCGGTTTCGCGAGCGGGACTGGGCCTACTACGACGTCTCCGGCGAGGCGCGGCGCGCAGCCGGGGACGCGGGCGCCGAGCTCATGTTTCATTGGCATGCGGGAGACGACGAGATACAGGTCTGCGCCTTCAGGGGAACGGCCATCGAGGAGCGCTTTCATCGGCAGGACTTCTTCTTTCTGAACTACGCGTACCGCGGCGGCTACACGGCACTCAGCGGGTCCGCCGACAACCGGATCCACGTCCACGAGGACGACTGCTACGTGGGACAGCCCTTCTCGGCATACGCCCTCGAGAGGTCCCTCGACGAGCGCGGCTGCGTCATCATCGGCGTGCTCATCCGCAAAGACGCGTTCTTTCGAACGTTCCTCCCGGTGCTCTCCGCGCAGCGCGACCTCTACGACTTCTTCGTGGAGCCTCGGGAGAACGAGTTCTCCACGCGATCTTTGCACGTCCACTTCGATGCCGACGACCCCATCCGCGACCTGCTCGCGCTTATGGTCTGCGAGTACGCGCGGCCGCAGGAGGACAGCCAGACCAAGCTCAAGGCGCTTGCGATTGCGGCCTTCGTCCAGGTGGCGCGGCGCTGCGACGACGGGCTCGGCCGCCCTCAGGACGACCTCGTGTCCCGGCGCGTCATCCGCTACCTCGCCGCGCACCCCGAGGTGACCACCCTCAAGGCGGTGGCCGCGCACTTTGCGTACCATCCCAACTACCTCTCGGGGCTCCTTCACCAGGAGACGGGGAAGACCTTCTCCGCGATTCTCGCCGAGCAGCGCATGGGCCGGGCCCGCGACCTGCTGGGCAGCACCGACCTGAGCGTCGACGAGGTGGCTCGGATGGTCGGCTATCGCAGCACGTCGAACTTCTATCGGGCCTTCCGCGGCCACTTCGGCATGGCGCCGGGGGCGCTCAGGGCGTCGGCCGACCATCAGCCTCCCCTAACCTGAGAAAAGCGCAGGGCGGCTCCTGAGCCTTGCCCTTCCTCGCCGCATCCCGCGAACATACCTTCTTCCTAAGGCACCTGAAAAAACTCTGATGCGGAAGGGAGAAAGGCAATGCTCGAACTGCAGATGGAAGACGTGCTCGTGATGCTTGAGTCGCTCGCGCCCCAGCTCATCGCCATCGGCGTCGCGCTCGTCGCGGGCCTCGTCATCACGTTCGCCGTGAACAGGAGGACCGTGCGCCGGGCCGCCACGCGCCGAATGGTCCGCGCCCAGACCTGGATCGTCGTGGCCGCCGTCGCGCTCGTCTCGGTGAACTCGATGCTTCACGGCCCGCTCAGCACCGTCCTCTCGCTCGTCTCGGGCGAGGGAACGCTCTCGGATGAGACCATCGAGCGCGCGAGTGACCTCACCGAGGAAATCGAGGGAGAGGGCATCGTCCTTCTCAAGAACGAGGGCAAGACGCTGCCGCTCGAGGACACCACGAGGCTCAACGTCTTCGGCTGGGGCTCCACCAACGGCGTCTACGGCGGCGTGGGCTCCGGGTCGGTGAGCGACACCTACCCGATTACCTCGCTGCTTGACGGGCTTCACGAGGCGGGCTTCGAGACGAACGACGAGCTGACCGAGCTCTACACGAGCTACCGTGCCGACCGCCCCGCGGTGACGCCGCGCGACCAGGACTGGACCGTGCCCGAGGTCCCCGTTGACCAGTACTCCGACGAGCTTCTCGCCAACGCGCGGAGCTTCTCCGACACCGCCGTCGTAGTCATCACCCGCGTGGGCGGCGAGGGGCCGACCTCCCCAAGGACGTCAACGCCATCACCGTGCGGGGCGAGGACAGCGTCGACGCCGCGCAGTACGAGCAGGAGACGGGCAACACCTACGAGAAGTACCTCAACAACTCCGCGGACTATGACGACTTCGAGGCGGGGCAGCACCTGCTCGAGCTCTCCCGCACCGAGCGCGACATGATCGAGCTCGTCTGCGCCAACTTCGACGACGTCGTTCTCGTCTACAACGGGGCGAACACCTTCGAGCTCGGCTTTGTCGACGAGATTCCCCAGATCTCGTCCGTGCTCTGGGTGCCCCCCGCGGGCCAGACGGGCTTCGTCTCGCTCGGGCGCATCCTCGCCGGGGACATCAACCCCTCCGGCCGCACCTCCGACACCTTCGTCGCCGACTTCACGCAGGCGCCGTCCTTCAACAACTTCGGCGAGTTCATCTACGACAACATGGACGAGTTCGAGGCGGGCGGCTTCCGCGGCAGGCCCACGATCCCCTCGTTCGTCACCTACACCGACGGCATCTACGTCGGCTACCGCTTCTGGGAGACCGCGGCCGACGAGGGGCTCGTCGACTACGACAGCGCCATCGTCTACCCCTTTGGCCACGGCCTGTCCTACACGGCCTTCGAGCAGGAGATGGGGCCGCTGAGCGTGGGAGACGGCAGCGTGTCCTTCGACGTCACCGTGACCAACACCGGCGACGTCGCCGGCAAGGACGTCGTCCAGGCCTACTACAATCCGCCGTACACGAACGGCGGGCTCGAGAAGGCCAGCGCCAACCTCGTCGCCTTTGAGAAGACCGGCCTCATCGAGCCGGGCGAGTCCCAGACCATCGAGGTCACGTTCGACGTCGAGGACATGGCGTCCTATGACACGACGGCGGCGGAGGGCGCCGGGGCCTACGTGCTCGAGTCGGGGGACTACGTCATCTCGCTGAACGAGAACTCGCACGACGTCATCTCCGAGCAGACCTGGTCCTGCCCCGAGACCATCGTCTACGACGCCGACAACCCCCGCTCCTCCGACAAGGCCGTCGCCGCCAACCAGTTCCAGGACGTCGAGATCGACGCCCCCTACCTCTCGCGCGCCAACGGGTTTGCCAACTACGAGGAGGCCGTCGCCGCGCCCACCGACTTCTCCCTGCCCGAGGAGCTCAAGGCGACCTTCGTGAACAACTCCAGCTACGACCCGACGGAGTTTGACGACCCCTCGGACGAGATGCCCACGACCGGCGCGGACAACGGCCTGTCCCTCGCCGACATGTACGGGCTCGACTACGACGACCCCGCCTGGGACAGCCTGCTCGACCAGCTCACCTTCGAGGACATGGACACGCTCATCGCCTCCGGCGGCTATGGCAACGCCTCCATCGAGAGCATCTCCAAGGCCTACCAGTACGACCTCGACGGGCCCGCGGCGCTCAACAACAACTTCACCGGCGTGGGGTCGATCGGCTTCCCCTCGAGCGTCTCCGTGGCATGCACGTGGAACAAGGGCCTCGCGTACGAGTACGGCCTCGTCATCGGCGACATGGCCATCGAGATGGACACCACCGGCTGGTACGCCCCCGCCGTCAACATCCACCGCAGCCCGTTCTGCGGCCGCACCTTCGAGTACTTCTCCGAGGATGCCCTGCTCACCGGCGCCATCGCGGCGCAGGAGGTCGCGGGGGCCAAGGAGCGCGGCGTCTACGCCTACGTCAAGCACTTCGCGCTCAACGAGCAGGAGACCAACCGCGAGAGCATGCTGTGCACCTGGGCCAACGAGCAGTCCATCCGCGAGGTCTACCTCAGGCCCTTCGAGCTGACCGTCAAGGACGGCGGAACCACGGCCATCATGAGCTCCTTCAACTACGTGGGCACCACGTACTCCGGCGGCTGCTCCGAGCTCCTCGACACCGTGCTCCGCGGCGAGTGGGGATTCCGCGGCGCCGTCATCACCGACTACTACGGGGGCTTCGGCTACCAGAACGCCGACCAGTGCATCCGCAACGGCAACGACCTCATGCTCGCCTCGACCGACACCACCAACCACGTGACCGACGACTCGGCCACCTCCGTGCTCGCCATGCGCGAGGCCGCCCATAACATCCTCTACATGGCCGGCAACAGCTGGATGTACGAGAACGGAATCCCGCAGGTCGGCATCCTCGCGTGGCAGTGGGTCGACTACATCGTGTCCGGCGTCATCGTGGTCGCCCTCGTGGCGCTCGAGGTCATCGCGGTGCGCCGCTTCCTCGCGGCCCGCGACGCGTAGCGCGACCGATCAGCCCTCCCTTCCCGGCGGATTCCCTCCGACAGCGCGCCCCGGCGGCCCCCCGGCCGTCGGGGCGCATCCCGGCCTCCCCTGTCGGCAACCGTTGTTTCCGCGAAAGCATAACGGTGCGACGCGCGATGCCTCCTACCTGCGGTATCCTTAGGTGACTACCGAGAAAAACCAAAGAGGAGGACACGTGCTCACCTTCGAGAAGTACGTCCGCCCCGGCAGTGCGCGGCAGGCCCTGGAGCTCCTGCGGGAGAACCGCCAGGCCACCGTCATCGGCGGCATGATGTGGCTGCGCCTCGCCGACCGGACCTCGCCGCTCGGGATCGACCTCTCCCGCTGCGGGCTCGACAAGATCGAGGAGACCGGGGGCGCATGGCGCATCGGCGCGATGGTGACCCTCGGCGAGCTGGAGAGCCACGAGCGCTTCCAGGCCGCGACCTGCGGCATCTTCACCGAGGCGGTCCGCGACATCGTGGGCACGCAGTTCAGGAACCTCGCCACGGTGGGAGGCTCGCTCTACGCGCGCATGGGCTTCTCGGACGTGGTCACGGCGCTGCTCGCGCTCGACGCCGAGGTCGAGCTCGAGGGGGCGGGCACCATGCCCATCATCCCCTTCGTGGAGCGCGGGGCGAGAAACGACATCCTCACGCACGTCATCGTGCGCAAGCACCGCTACCGGGCCGCCTTCGAGTCCGTCCGCAACGCCGCGACGGACTTCTCCGCCCTCAACGCGGCCGCGGCCTGCTGGCAGGGCTCCTGGCACGTCACCGTGGGCGCGCGCCCCAAGAAGGCCACGCTCGTGACCGGCGGCGAGCGCATCCCGCTGCGCGCCGAGTTCTCCCCCGCCGAGCTTGCCGCCGCGTGCGAGCTCGCCGAGAGCCTGGACTTCGGCGACGACCTGCGCGGCACCGCCGCGTGGCGCCGCGCCGTGGCGCCTGCGCTCGTCCGCCGCGCCGTGGAGCGCGCGGCCGCCAAGCCCCGCGCCGAGAAGGAGGCGTAACGCCATGCAGATCACCCTCACCCTGAACGGCACGCGCCTCGAGGAGGACGTCCGCCCGGACATGACGCTCTTCGACTTCTGCCGCGCGCACGGTGCGAAGTCCGTCAAGTGCGCCTGCGAGACCTCCAACTGCGGCCTGTGCACCGTGCTTCTGGACGGCGAGCCTGTGCTCTCGTGCTCCGTCATGATGGCGCGCGCGGACGGCCACGACATCACCACCCTCGAGGGCATGCGCGGCGGCCGGCGCGAGCTTCTGGCCCAGTGCCTCGCCGAGGAGGGCGCGGAGCAGTGCGGCTTCTGCGCCCCGGGCCTCGAGATGGCCGTGCTCGCGCTCGACGCAGCCCGCCCGGGCGCCACGGACGAGGAGGTCAGCCGCTACCTCTCCGGCAACCTCTGCCGCTGCTCCGGCTACGCGAGCCAGATGCGCGCGATCCGCCGCTTCCTCGCCCGCCACGCAAACGGCGGCGCGCTGCCGCCGCGCGAGGTGCCCGCGGACGCCACCACCGAGTCGGGCGCCCCGCACCGCGAGATTGCGCGCCCGGTGGCGAAGAAGGACTCCGCGGCGCTGCTCGCCGGCGCGCCCGTCTACACCGCAGACCTCGCGCCCGAGGGCGCGCTCGTGGTGAAGCTCGTGCGCAGCCGCCACGCAAACGCCATCATCACGGGCGTCGACAAGAGCCGCGCGCTCGAGGTCCCCGGCGTCGTGGCGGTCTTCGGCCCGGACGACGTGCCGCACCACCGCTTCACCCTTGCGGGCCAGAGCTTCCCCGAGCCGAGCCCCTACGACACCGTCCTTCTCGACAGGCACGTGCGCTACGTGGGCGACGAGGTCGCCATGGTCGTGGCCGAGACCGAGGCCGCGGCCGCGGCGGGCGTGAAGGCCGTGAAGGTCACCTACGAGCAGCTGCCCGCCGTGCTCGACGTCGAGGAGGCGCTGGACAACGCCACCGTCATCCACGACGAGGACGACTGGACGCCCGGCGGCGACAAGTCCGGCGACCCCAGCCGCAACCTCGTGGCGCACGGCCAGCGCGTCCACGGCGACCTGGAGGCCGCCTTCGCCGCCTCCGACGTGGTGATCGAGCGCACCTACCGCACGCAGGCCACCGAGCAGGCCATGATGGAGACGTTCCGCTCCTTCGCCTACGCCGACGCCTTCGGCCGCCTCACGGTGGTGAGCTCCACCCAGGTGCCCTTCCACATCCGCCGGCAGGTGGCAAACGCCCTCGGCATCCCCAAGAGCCAGGTGCGCGTCATCAAGCCGCGCGTGGGCGGCGGCTTTGGCGCCAAGCAGAGCGGCTGCAACGAGCCCTTCGCCGCCTTCGCCGCGATGGCCACGGGACGCCCCTGCCTCTGCGTCCAGACGCGCGAGGAGACCATGTGCTGCTCCAACACGCGCCACGAGATGCTCCTCACGGTCCGCGTGGGCGCCCGGCGCGACGGCACCCTCACCGCGATCGACCTCCACGCGCTCTCCAACGCCGGCGCCTACGGCTACCACGGCACCACCACGGTGACCCTGGTGGGCGGCAAGGCGCTGCCGATCTACAACCACGTTGCCGCGAGCCGCTTTAGCTACGACGTGGTCTACACCAACACCACGCCGGGCGGCGCCTACCGCGGCTACGGCGCGACGCAGGGCTGCTTTGCCGTGGAGTCCGCCGTGAACGAGATGGCCGACGAGCTGGGCATGGACCCGTGCGAGCTGCGCCTCAAGAACCTCGTCAAGCCCGGCGAGACCCTCTGGCAGCTGAACGACGAGCCGCTCCACAGCTGCCGGCTCGACGAGTGCCTCGCGCGCGCGATGGAGATGGTGGGCTGGCGCGACCGGCCGCTCCATGAGGACCTGGGCGAGAAGGTCCGCGGCCTCGGCGTGGCCCTCACCATGCAGGGCTCCGGCATCGCGATGGTGGACATCGCCAACGTGGACATCCGCCTCGAGGACGACGGCTTCTACGTGCTCTCCATCGGCGCCACCGACGTGGGCACCGGCGCGGACACCATCCTCGCCCAGATGGCCGCCGAGGCGCTCGGCGTGGACACGGCGCGCATCGTCACCAAGGGCGTGGACACTGACACCTCCCCCTTCGACACCGGCGCCTACGCCTCCTCGGGCACCTACACCACGGGCGGAGCCGTCGTGCGCGCGGCCGAGGACCTGCTGCGCCAGATCCGCGAGCAGGCGGCGCGCATCTGGGACGTCTCGGTCGAGGACGTGGAGGCGGACGGCGAGTCCGCGCGCTGCGCGAGGGCGGACGGTACCGAGCAGGAGATGACGGTCGCGGCGCTCGCCAACAAGCTCATCGGATTTGGCCTCAACCCCGGCATGCTCGAGGGCCACGGCACCAACGCCCAGCCCACGTCGCCTCCGCCCTACATGGCGGGCATCGCCGAGGTGGAGGTGGACAAGGCCACGGGCAAGGTCACCGTCACGGACTACGCAGCCGTCGTGGACTGCGGCACCGTCATCAACCCGGCGCTCGCGCGCGTGCAGGCCGAGGGCGGCATCGCCCAGGGGATCGGCATGGCGCTCACCGAGCAGGTCGCGCGCGACGAGCGCGGCAGCCTGCGCACCGGCAGCTTCATGACCTACAAGGTGCCCTGCCGCCTGGACGTGCCCGAGCCGCGCGTGGAGTTCATGCCGAGCTTCGAGCCCACGGGGCCCTTCGGCGCCAAGTCCATCGGCGAGGTCGTCATCAACACGCCCTCGCCCGCCGTCATGAGCGCCGTGGCCCACGCCACGGGCCGTTACGTGCGGGAGCTCCCCATCCTGCCGAGCAAGGTCCTCGCGGCGGAGTAGCGGACAGCCCCTGCCCGCCGCAGAATTCGGGCGGGTCCCGGACGGCTCTCCCAGCGCGACCGTCCGGGACCCGCCCGTTTTCCGTGCCGCGGGAGGGGCCGCCCGCGGACCGTCCGTCCTTCTCGCCCCGCAGGAGACCGGCGCGATTGGGTGGCATGTTTGATGTGCCGACGGGCCCGGAGCGCGCACTGAGGACAAACTTAAACTACGGCTTTATCCGCTCGCCACATATTCGGGATGACTGGGCGGCACCTTTGATAAAGACCAGCTTTGATATCAGAGATGCCACCCAGTCGGGCGGGGAACGCGGCACGTGGGGGGCGAGATACGACCCCGGCCGACCCGCCGCGCCGCGGCCGAGAAGGACGCCCATCCGCACCCCGCGCTACACTTGAGCGGTTGGACGTTCTTCTCGGAGGCCAGATGTTCAAGCTCAGACGCTACCTCGCCGGGCACTACGCCGAGTGCGTGCTCGCGCCGCTCTTCAAGATGCTCGAGGCGCTGCTCCAGCTCCTCGTGCCGCTCGTGATGGCGCAGGTGATCGACGTCGGCATAGCCGCGCGCGCCGCCTCCTACGTGCTCGCCCACGGTGCGCTGCTCGCCGGGATGGGCGTCTTCGCCTGGGCCATCTCGGTCACGGCGCAGTACTTCTGCTCCCGGCTGGCCTCCGCCTTCGGTACGGCGCTGCGCGACGACCTCTTCCGCCACGTGCTCAGCCTCTCGCGCGCGGACGTTGAGCGCCTCGGCCGCGCGAGCCTGGTCACCCGCCTCACCAACGACTCCCAGCAGGTCCAGGACGGCCTCAACATGTTCTTCAGGCTCATCCTGCGCTCCCCCTTCGTGACCTTCGGCACCGTGGTCGCGGCCTTTCTCGTGGACGGCGTCGAGGGCGCGGCGCTGCTCGTGGCCGTGCTCGTCTCGGGCGGCGTGGTCATGGGCTTCATGCGCGTGACCACGGGCCGCTACCGCGAGATCCAGCGCGGACTTGACGACGTGCTCCTGGCCACCACGGAAAACCTCGAGGGCGTCCGGGTGCTGCGCGCCTTCCGCCGCGAGGGCGCGGAGCGGGCCGCCTTTGCCGAGGCGGCCGGCACCGTGCGGGACCGCCAGGTCGCCACCGGGGACATCTCGGCCCTCGTAAACCCGCTCACCTACGCGGCCATCAACTGCGGCCTCATCGCGCTTCTGTGGTTCGGCGGCCTGCGCGTGGACGCCGGGCACCTCACGCAGGGCCAGCTCGTGGCGCTCGTGAGCTACGTGAGCCAGGCGCTTGTGGAGCTGCTCAAGCTCACGAACCTCATCGTGCTGCTCTCCAAGGCCTCGGCCTGCGCCAAGCGCGTGAACGAGGTCTTCGAGACGCGCCCCTCCCTGGCAGACGGCACGCGCGAGGCCGCGCTCGCGCCGGGCGAGCCGGCTCTCGCCTTCGACGACGTGAGCTTTACCTACGCCGGCGGCGCCGGACACGCCCTCAGCCACGTGAGCTTTGCGCTCGCGCCCGGACGCACGCTCGGCGTGATAGGCGGCACCGGCTCGGGCAAGTCCACGCTCGCGAGCCTCGCCTTGCGCTTCTACGACGCCACTGAGGGCGCCGTCCGCGTGGGCGGCACCGACGTCCGCGAGCTCACGCGCGCGAGCCTCCGGCGCGAGGTCTCGCTCGTGGAGCAGGGCGCCACGCTCTTCTCGGGCACCATCGAGTCCAACCTGCGCTGGGGCGGCGCGGACGCGGGCGAGAAGGACCTCGAGGACGCGCTCGCCACCGCGCAGGCCGCCTCGGTCGTGGACGGCAAGGGCGGCCTTGCCGCCGAGGTCGAGCAGTTCGGCCGCAACTTCTCCGGCGGCCAGCGCCAGCGGCTCGCCATCGCGCGGACGCTCGCCCGGCGCCCGGGCGTCCTCATCCTCGACGACGCCTCCTCGGCCCTCGACTTTGCCACGGACGCCGCGCTGCGCCGCGCCATCGCGCGCGACTGCGCGGGCACCGCCGTCGTGACCATCTCCCAGCGCGTGACCGCCGTGCGCCACGCCGACCAGATCCTCGTGCTCGACGGCGGGCGGCAGGTGGGGCTCGGCACCCACGAGGAGCTCCTCGAGGGCTGCCCCGTCTACCGCGAGATCTGCGAGTCCCAGCTCACCGCCGAGGAGGTGGCCCGATGAGCGAGAAGAACCCGCGCAGGGGCGGCGGGCGCCCCTCGGACGGCACCGTCCGCCGCATGGTCGGCCTCATCGCCGGACGGCGCGGCGCGCTCGCGCTGAGCGCCCTGCTCACCGTGGCCGTGGTGGTGGGCACGCTGTCGCTGCCCGTGCTCTCCGGCCGGGCGGTCGACTGCGTGGTGGGCCCGGGCGAGGTCGACTTCGCCGGCCTGCGCGCCGCGCTCGCCTGGATCGCCGGGGCGCTCGCCGCCACGTCCGCCTGCCAGTGGGCGCTCACGGCCGTGACCAACCGCCTCGCCTTCGGCGCGGCGCTCGACCTGCGCCGGCGCTGCTTCGACCACCTGCAGGTGCTCCCGCTCTCCTACCTCGACGCCCACGGCCACGGAGACCTTGCCAGCCGCATCGTCACGGACGCCGACATGCTCACGAACGGCCTGCTCATGGCCTTCCAGCAGCTGCCCACGGGCATCCTCACCATCGTGGTGACGCTCGTCTTCATGTTCGCGCTCAACCCCGCCATCGCCTGCGTGGTGGCGCTGCTCACGCCCGTCTCGGTCTTCACCGCGCGCTTCATCGCCACGCACAGCGCCAAGCACTTCTCGGGCCAGACGCGCATCCGCGGCGAGCTCACGGCCTACGTGGAGGAGATGGTCGGTGGGATCTCTGCCGTCGAGACCTTCCAGATGCAGGAGGACGTCGCGGCGCGCTTCGCCGAGACGGACGCCGCGCTTGGGGAGGAGAGCTTCAAGGCGGTGTTCTTCTCGTCTCTGGTGAACCCCACCACGCGGTTTGCGAACGCCCTCGTCTACGCCGCCATCGGCATCTTCGGCGCCTTCGTGGCCATGGGGGGCGGCATCACCGTGGGCGGGCTCTCGGCCTTCCTCGGCTACGCCGACCAGTACGCCAAGCCCTTCAACGACATCTCGGGCGTGGCCACCGAGCTCCAGAACTCCGTGGCGTGCGCGCGGAGGCTCTTCTCCCTCCTGGACGAGCCCGCCGAGGAGCCCGACGCCGCGGACGCCGCCGTGCTCGAGCGGCCCCGCGGCGAGGTGCGCCTGGACCACGTGGCCTTTGGCTACGACGCCGGCCGCCCGGTGCTCACCGACGTCGACCTCGCCGTGCGCCCCGGCACGCGCATCGCCCTCGTGGGCGAGACGGGCTGCGGCAAGACCACCCTCATCAACCTCATCATGCGCTTCTACGACGTGAGCGCGGGCGCCGTGCGGGTGGACGGCCGCGACGTGCGCGAATGGACGCGCGAGAGCCTGCGCGCCGGCTGGGGCATGGTGCTGCAGGACACCTGGGTCCGCCGCGCCACCGTGCGCGAGAACGTGAGCATGGGCCGGCCCGACGCCACGCTCGACGAGGTCCGCGCCGCCTGCCGCGAGGCCTATGCGGACGACTTCATCTGCCGCCTGCCGCAGGGCTACGACACGGTGCTCGACGGCTCGAGCGCCCTTTCCGCCGGACAGCGCCAGCTCCTGTGCATCGCGCGCGTGATCTGCGCCCGCCCGGCAATGCTCATCCTCGACGAGGCCACCTCCAACATCGACACGCGCACCGAGCTCCTGGTCCAGCGGGCCCTCGCCAACCTCATGGCCGGGCGCACGAGCTTCGTCGTGGCGCACCGCCTCTCCACCGTGCGCGACGCCGACCTCATCTGCGTGATGGCGGACGGCGTCATCGCGGAGCGCGGGACCCACGAGGAGCTCCTCGCCGCCGGCGGGCGCTACCGGCGCATCTACGAGGCCCAGTTCGCCCCCACGGAGTAGGCGTCACGACCGCCTGAGTGACTGGTTTCGCACAAACGGGCCCCTCTGCGGGGCCTCGTCCGGCCAAAACCCGTCACTCGCGTAGCGGGGCCGAGGAGGGCGGCCGTCACGCCAGCCCGCGCACGTGCGCAACGGCGAGAAGGGCGCTCTCGAGCTGCGTGGCCACGAGGTCGCGGATGGGGATCGTCCGGTAGCGCGAGCGCGCCTCGAAGCCGGCGCACGCCTCGCGCAGCCACGCCTCCGCCTCGGCGCCCACCTCCGCGGCCACGACGCGCTCGGAGGAGGAGAGCCGGCGCTCGGACGCCTCCCAGTCGATGGCGGAGAGCAGCATGCCCACGTTCCGCGAGCGATAGAAGCGGCGCACGACGTCGGCGTCGAAGGCCTCGGCGACGGTCGCCTCGCGCGCGAACGCCGGGTCGGACGTCGCCTGGCGCCGCAGGGCCGCGTCGGAGGCCGCGAAGGACCCCGCGGCGAGCGCCCGGCGATACGGGTTCTTCTCGCCCAGGAGGCCGCCGAGCGCGCCCAGCCACCCCGCCACGAGCCTCCCGCACGCGTCCACCCAGTCGAGCCGGGCGAGAAGGACCTCGGAGAGGGGGCGCCCGCAGCCCGAGCCGTCCTCGATGGCGCGGTCATAGAAGTAGGGGATCTCGCACACGAGGCCGAAGGTGCCGTGGCGGCGCGCCGCGTAGGCCGCGCTCGTCGTGCCATGCCCCACGAGCGCGGCCGGGTCCGCGGAGCCGAGGGACTCGTAGTAGTCGTAGGCGTCCTCCGCCCCGAGGGCCCCCAGGACGGCGGGCGCGAGCTGTTTGGCGTAGGGCATCTCGGGCGTCGAGAGGTCGAGCGGGACGCCCCTGCGGCGAGCCGCGTCGCGGAGCGGCTCCCAGAGCGCGGGGGTGGGCTCCGTCTCGTACCAGTAGGCCCCGCCGAAGCTGCAGTTGTGAAGCGAGAGCAGAAGGTCGGGCCGCGCCTCGTCGATGAGGAGCATCCCACAGGCCGCCTCGGGCGTGGGCGCATTGAACGCGAGCCGCTTGTGCCGCACGGGGAAGGTCCAGTCCGGCTGGTCGGCGAAGTCGGGGCGGAAGTAGTGGCGCGCATAGTGGTACAGCGTGAAGGGGCCCTTGAGCCAGCCCTCGTTGAGGGCCAGGCCATCTATGTCCCACGCCTTGACGAGGTGCCAGGTGACGCCCAGCTCCGCGGCGAGCGCGGGCTCGGCAGCGAGGCGCTCGGCGAGGTAGCTCACCGTCATCACGCCCACGGGCTCGTTGGGGTGGGGCGCCCCGAGCGCCACGGCGGCGCGCTCCCCCGCCCCCACGGTGAGACACCTCACGGGCCGTCCGCCCCGCGAGCGCCCGAGCTCCGTCACGCGCACGGCATGCGCGCGGGCGCAGGCGAGCTCGTCCGTGGCCGCTTCGAGCTCGTCCACGGTGAGGAAGCACGGGTAGTCCGGGACGCCCCGGAGCAGGTCCTCGCACGCGCTGGCAAACGACATGGCGCCTCCCACAGACATGACGACGTTGCGTCGTCCCTCAGTTGCTACGATACGCTAAACCGGACATTCAGAAACCTTGGAGGCCACCATGTCGCACCCTAACCCCACAACGACGCCGCTCATCACCCGTCGCTGCGCGCTCGCCGGCGCGGGCGCGCTCGCGCTTGGGCTCGCCGCGTGCTCGGATGACGGGGACGCCGCGGGCGAGGGGGCCCAGGAGCGGGTCTTCACCTGGGGCGTCAAGAACACCAAGGAGACGCTCGACATGCAGCACTCCACGCAGAACGGGACCATCCCGGGCGCAATCTGCGAGTGCCTCGTGTCCTTCTCGCAGGACGACGGCACCGTGTCCCCCGTCCTCCTCACCGGCCTTCCCGAGGCGAGCGAGGACGGCCTTGCCTACTCCTTCGAGCTCGCGGAGGGCATCACCTTCCACGACGGGTCCGCCCTCACCGCCGAGGACGTGCGCTACACCTTCACGCGCATGTTCGTCCCCGAGCAGGCGTCGGTGTGCTCCGGCTACTACGTGATGATCGTCGGCGCCCAGGCCATGCTCGACGGGGCGGCCACCGAGCTCGAGGGCTTCACCGTGGAGGACGAGCGCCACTTCACCATCCGGCTCGAGTACCCCTACGCGCCCTTCGTGAGCGCGCTCACGCTCGCCTTCGCCCAGATCTTCCCCCACGAGGCCTGCGAGGCGGCGGGCGACGACTGGGGCATCGGCACGCTCGTGGGCACGGGCCCCTACCGGCTCGTCTCCAGCACCGAGACGGGCGTCTCGCTCGAGGCCTTCCCCGACTACCACGGCGGGGCGCCGGCGCTCGACCGGCTCGAAATCGTCTACATCGACGACAACAACACCAAGATGCTCAACTACAAGGCCGGCGACGTCGACGCCTGCGAGCTCGACGCGACCCTGCTCTCCCAGTACCAGAACGACGCCGAGGTGGCCGACCAGATCGTGTCCTACGAGCCCATGGGCACCTGCTTCGTGAACATCAACCTCAGCATGCCGGAGTTCTCCGACCCGCGCGTGCGCGAGGCGCTCTCGCTGGCCATCAACCGCCAGGAGCTCGTGGACACCCTGCTCTCGGGCGCGGGAACGCCTGCGACGCAGTTCCTGAACCCGCGCGAGATCGGCTACGACGACACGCGCGAGGCCTACGCCTACGACCCCGAGCGCGCCCGCGAGCTGCTCGCCGAGGCCGGCGCCGAGAACCTCTCCTTCACCGCGATGACGCGCGCCTCCGAGCAGAACATCATGGTGGCGCTCCAGGCCTACTGGGCCGAGGTCGGCGTGGACGTGAAGGTGGAGACGCTCGACAACGGCGTCTGGACCGACACGCGCGCCCAGGGCGGCATGCCAGCGACCATCGTCACCTGGCTCACCACCGTGCCGCTCGAGGGCGCCGTGCACCTCTCCTCGTGGTTCAAGACCGAGAACGCCGCCAAGCGGAGCTCCTTCTACGCCAACCCCGAGTTCGACGCCACCTGCGACGAGGCCCTCTCCGAGCTGGACGAGGGCGGGCGCGCCGAGCTCGCCCAGCAGGCCGACCGCATCCTCACGCAGCAGGACTGGGGCACGATCCCACTCTACTACCCCAAGCGCCAGATCGTCTGCCGGCCGTGGGTGTCCGGCATCGAGTTCCAGAACGCCATCATCGTGCTGAACGACGTCTCGGTGGACCTGGAGCAGAAGAGCGCGTAGCGAGAAGGATGTAGCGAGAAGGACGGGCCGTCTGGACGAGCTGACGCCGGTCCGACTGACACGTTTCGACCAGATGAGGCCCCTTTCGGGGCCTCGTTCGTTCAGAAGCTATCACTCGCCCGGGGCGGCGGGCGGAGCGGGGCGCAGGCCGAGGGCCTAGCGCAAAACGACGCCCTCGCGGACGCGCTCCACCGCCTCGTCACCCAGGTAGTGGCGGACGATCTCGAGCGCGAAGAGCATCGCCGTGCCCGCCCCCTGGCTCGTGATGAGGTTGCCGTCCACGACCACCGGCTCGTCGGCGAGAAGGACGGCGCCGCGCTCGGCGAGCACGTGCTGGAAGCCGGGGTTGGAGGTGGCGCGGCGCCCCTCGAGCAGGCCGAGCTCAGCCAGGATCGACGGGGCGGCGCAGATGGCGGCGAGCGGCCGGCCCGCCGCGGCGCGGGCGGAGAGCTCGGCGCAGAGCGGCTCGCAGGCGCGCAGGTTGGGGGTCCCGGGGATACCTCCGGGCAGCACGAGCATGTCGTAGTCCGCGAACGAGAAGCCCTCGTCGAAGAGCGAGCGCTTGCAGACGATTCTGACCTCGTGCGAGGACGTCACCTCGCGATCGGGCGTGATCGCCACGGTGTCGCAGGGGACGCCCGCCCGGAAGAGCAGGTCAACGACCGTGAGGCCCTCGATCTCCTCGAGTCCGGGCGCCACGAACACGGCCACGCGCTTCTCGCTTGCCTGCTTGAACATGTTGCCTCCTCTGGGTTGCGCCGCGCCGCGGCGACGCTAGTCCTCCGAGATTCCCGCGTTGATGGCGTCAGCGATGGCCTGCGGGTCGTCGGTGCCGCGGATGACGGTCTTGAAGTCGTCCTTCATGAGCAGGACGGCGGTCTTGGACAGGAGCTTGATGTGCACGGTCCCCGCCTCGCCCTCCGGGACGAGCAGGGAGATTGCGACGTCGATGGGCTTGTCGTCGAAGCTCGGCCAGGCGATGGGGTGGTCGTTCTTCACCACGATGACCGAGGCCTCGAGAATGGCGGGCGACTTTGCGTGCGGGACGGCGAAGCCGTCGGTCATGCCCGTCTCCCCCATCGCCTCGCGGGCAAGGAAGGCGTCGCAAACCACGTCGGCGTCGCTCGCAACGCCGAGCTCGGCAGCACGCTCCGAGATGAAGCGCAGCATGTCCTCGCGCGTGTCGATGCTCTGGCCGACAAAGACGTTTTCTGCCCTGACGAAGTCGCTCACGTGAGCCTCCTTTTTTCGCGTGCGGCGGGGTCCCGGCAGCCCCGGCCCACGCCCCATGATAGCGGTTACGCGGCGGGCACGCAGGACACGCTAGCGCGCCGGCGGCTCGATCCCCAGGTGGTCGAAGGCGGCGAGCGTGGCCTGGCGGCCCTGCGGCGTGCGCACGATGAGCCCGCGCTGCAGCAGGTACGGCTCGTAGACATCCTCGAGCGTGGAGGGGTCCTCGGAGACGGCGCTCGCCACCGTGGTGAGCCCCACCGGGCGGCCGCGGAAGGTGCTGCAGAGCGCGGTGAGGATGCGCACGTCCATGGTGTCGAGGCCCATGGCGTCTATCTCGAAGAACTCGAGCGCCTCGGCGGCCACCTCCCAGGTGATTGTGCCCTCGCGCTTGACCTGCGCGTAGTCGCGCACGCGCTTGAGCAGGCGGTTGGCAAGGCGCGGCGTGCCGCGCGAGCGCGAGGCGATCTCGGCCGCGCCCTGCTCGTCTATCTCCACGCCGAGGATGTGCGCCGAGCGGCTCACGATGACGCCGAGCTCCGCAGGCGTGTAGTAGTCGAGGCGGTACGAGATGCCAAAGCGGTCGCGCAGGGGCCCCGTGAGCAGGCCGGTGCGCGTGGTGGCGCCCACGAGCGTGAAGTGCGGCACGTCGATCCTGATGGAGCGCGCGGCCGGCCCCTTGCCGATGACGATGTCCAGGAAGAAGTCCTCCATCGCGGGGTAGAGGATCTCCTCGATCTGGTGGTTGAGACGGTGTATCTCGTCCACGAAGAGGACGTCTCCCGCCTCGAGGTTGGTGAGAATGGCGGCGAGGTCCCCGGCGCGCTCGATGGCGGGTCCGGAGGTGGTGTGCATCTTGGCGCCCATCTCGTTGGCGACGATGCCCGCGAGCGTGGTCTTGCCGAGGCCCGGCGGGCCCGAGAAGATCACGTGGTCGAGCGCCTCGCCGCGGTCGCGCGCGGCCTGGATGAGCACGCGCAGGTTCTCCCGCACGCGCTCCTGGCCGATGTACTCGTCGAGCGTGCGCGGCCTGAGGGTGCGGTCCTGGTCGAGGTCGTCCGCGGTGAGCTCGCCCGTGACGTCGCGCGGGCCCGCGGGGCGCGGCGCCGCGGCGCCGGCGAAGAGGTCCTTCTCGCTCGCCTCCCACATCATCGGCCACTCCCCAGGCGCCGCAGGGCGTAGGCGAGGACCTGCTCGATGGTCACGGCCCCGGCCTCCTCGTGGCCCTCGAGGGCGAGCTCGGCCTCCTGGGAGGTGAAGCCCATGGAGAGCAGGGCCTCGGTCGCCTCGGCGGCAACGCCCGCGCCCGCGGTGGCCACGCTCAGCGGCGCGACGTCGGGCTCGGAAAGCCCCACGAGGCCCCGCAGCTCGGCGCTCTTGGAGAAGACGTCGGAGAGCTCCACGATGAGGCGGCTCGCCTTCTTGCGGCCCACGCCCGGGACCTGCGCCATCCGCGCCGCGTCCTGCGTGGTCACGATCTGCGCGAGCACGGAGGGCGAGAAGGTCGAGAGCACCGAGAGCGCGAGCTTGGAGCCCACGCCCGAGATGGCGCGGAGCTGGTCGAAGAGGGCGCGCTCCTCGCGGGTGGCGAAGCCGTAGAGCTCCATCGAGCCGTCGCGCACCACCATGCGCGCGAGCAGCGTCACGCCCGCCTCGCCCACGTGGGGCAGCGACGCGGCGGTGGTCGACGAGACGCCGAGCTCGAAGCCCACGCCCCCCACGTCGAGCACGACGTGGGTGGGCAGCGCCTCGATCAGCGTGCCGGTGAGCTGGACTATCACGTGAGGGCCCTCCTTGCCTCCCCGAGGCTCTTCGTTCTGACGACGTTCGCGTGGCACACGGCGGCAGCGAGCGCGTCGGCCGCGTGGTCGGGGCGCGGGTCGTGGTCGAGCGCCAGGATGTTTCTCACCATGTAGATCACCTGGTACTTGTCGGCCGCGCCGGTGCCCACGACGGCCTGCTTAATCTGCATGGGAGTGTACTCCCCCACGGCAAGCCCCGCCGTCGAGCACGCCACGATGGCGGCGCCGCGGGCCTGCGCGGTGGCGATGGCCGACTTGGTGTTCTCCCCGAAGTAGATGCTCTCGATGGAGAGCTCGGTGGGGCCGTAGCGGTCGATGACGCCCCTGAGCTCCGCGTAGATCCTGCCCAGCCGCATGTCGATCGGCTCGGAGGCATGCGTGGTCACACAGCCGTAGGCCCGCGCGCGGCACGTGGAGCCCCTCGTCTCAACGACGCCCCAGCCCGTGTGCGCGAGCCCCGGGTCGATGCCGAGTACGACCATCTGCCTCTCTCCCGTCGTTCCATGATTCGAACGTTCGTTCTATCATAGCACGGGGGTGGCGTCCCGCAAGCCTCAGTTTTCCGAGAAGGGCCCCTCCCAGGGCAGCCGCGGGCCGGCGCCTGACGAGCCGTGCCGGCCGGGAGCCTCCCCCGAGGGCGTCCCAAAGGGAGAAAGGCCTCCCCCCTGCGAGAAGTCGCGCAGGTAGCCGAGAAGGTCGCGGACGTCGTGCTCGTGGTCCTCGCCCGCGGGCGATCCCGCACGCGCCGACGCACCGTCCGCCCCGCCCTCGCCCTCCGCCTCGCGGAGCATCTCGAGGGCCTCGGCCGCCCGGCTCGCCGCGCGCTCGTCCTCCGCGCGCACGCGGTCGCGCCACGCGAGGCCGCGCGGCGCGCGCGCCTCGGCGAGCGTCTTCGACGAGAGCTCGAGCACGAGCCCACGCGGCACCCTCGCGGAGTCCAGCCCGCGCAGGCGCCCCACGATGGCCATGACGACCTCCTCGTGGCCGCGCTCGGCCACGATGTCGGAGACCGGCAGCTCCCACTCGACGTAGCTCGAGAGCACGAGGTCCACGAAGGAGAGGCGCGCCTCGGGCGTGGGGTGCGAGCGCTCGAGGGCCCCCAGGTCGAGCTCGGGCCCGGGGATGCTCGCCTCGGCGGGAATCACGGGCGAGATGGTGTTGCGCAGGTGCGTGAGGGCCACGACGTCAGAGCGGTAGAGGTCGCCGAGCGGCTGGAGGCGCGCCGCGCTCGAGCGGGCGCTCCCGTCGAGCGCGAGGGCGGTCTTGTCGGCGCACCCGAGCGGCACCGCGCCCGTGCGCCGGGCGAGCTCGGCGAGGCGCGCCTGCGCGAGGTCGAGCGAGAGCTCCTCGTCCGCTCCGTCGACCGGCTCGAGCCGCCCGACGCGCTCCTCCGGGATGCGCAGCGCGCGCACGAGGGACTCCGCCACGGCGTCGCGCGCGGCGTCGCCCGTGCGCCGCAGGAGGGCGCGGACCCGCAGGGGGCCGAGCGCGTCGGTCGCGAGCGTGGCCACGAGCAGCGACCCTATGCGGTCGTCGACGAGCACGCACGCCCCCTCCTCGCCGGGGCACTCCTCGGCGAGGCCCGCCGTGAGCGCCCCCCAGGTCATGAGCGGGGCGTCGTAGACCTCGGGCGCGAGCGGCTCGGCGAGGGGGCCCTCCGCCGAGGGGTCCACGTCGCAGACCAGAAGCGCCTCCTCGAGGCTCGGCGCCTGGGCGGCGAGCTCCCCCCACGGCGCGAGCACGAAGCTCGAGCCGCAGAAGACCTGCCCGTCGTAGCAGCCCACGCCCCCGACGCCCACGACCCAGGCCCCCGTCGCCTCGGCGTCGGCGAGGTAGCGCCCCTCGAGCAGCGAGCTGCCGAGCGCGCTCGAGACGTCGTCGGCCGCAAAGCCATAGCCCGAGAGAAAGAGGATGACGTCGACGTCGTACTCGAACTCGTCGTACTCGTCCAGGTCCTCGTAGGTGAAGGCGACGCCAATCCGCGCCCCGGCGAACTCGAGCTCGGGCAGGGCGTGGGCGTCCCCCTCCTCGGAGGCGGCGGCCTCCAGATACGACGTCAGGCGCACCGGGACGACGCCTCCCGAGGAGACGAGCATCGCCTCGGGCAGCACGACCCCGTCGAAGTCGGTGAGCACGGGGACGAGGCACGGGCAGGCGAGCTCGTCGACCAGGCCGAGCAGGCACTCCGCCAGGTCCAGGAGGAACCCCTCCCGGTCGACGTAGGGCACGGGCGAGGCGCCACAGAGCGCGGTCGCGGGAAAGACGAGCAGGTCCACGTTCTTCTCGGCCGCCGCGCGCGACTGCTCCGCCATGCGCCTCGACGTCCCCTCGAAGTCGCCCGCGCGCGTGCGCATCTGCGCGATCGCAATCCTCATGTCAGCCCCCGCTCCTCTCGCTCCCCGCCTGCATCCGATTGTGCCACACGCGGCGGGGCCCCGGTCTCCCAAGGCCCCGCCGCGTCAGATATGCCTAAAAGGGGCCTGTCCCCTTTTAGGCAAGCTCGGCCTTCCAGAGGCCGTGGAGGTTGCAGTAGGCGTAGACGGCGCCGCCCTCGGAGCAGCAGGCGCCGAACTTCGTCGTGGGCTCGTCGCCCGGCCTCAGGTGCTTGAGGCAGAGCTTGCCGTCGGTGGCCAGCGCGATCCACTCGATGTAGTGCTCCTCGACCATGGGGTGGGCGACCTCGCCGACGGTCACGACGATGTGGTTGCCGTCCTTGGCGGCCACGGGGACGTGCTTCTCGGTGGCGGCGTCGGTGGAGCCGGCCTGGAGCAGCTCCATGGGCTCGCCGCAGCAGCTCGGCGTGACGCCGCCGTCCTTGACGACGGCAACGATGTTGCCGCAGTGGTTGCAGCGATAGAACTTGACCTCGGCCATGATGGGTCCTCTCTCTGGGTTGGGACGGCGCCCGCTGCGTCGCCCTTCCTCTATTGATACCCATCCGGACGCAATTCTAGCCACGGCGCGGGGCGCCCGGTCGGCGGACGGGCGTCGCGAATCCCCCGCAGGGCCGCCGCGCGGGGGCAAGGCGACGCTCTTCTCGCCCGAGGCGTCGCGAACCGCCCGCACGCCGGCCCCGCGGGGCCGAGGCGACATTCCGCCCGGCGCCGCCCGGCGCCCCTACGCCACCTTGACGTGCCCCTGCCGCCCCACGAGGTCGACCATCTCGGCGAGAAGGACCATGTTGTGCGCGTCGATGCGCGCGGGGAGCTCCATGCGCATGATGTCGCCCGAGGTGGACTCCACGCGCATCTCAACGCGGTCGAGGCCGGGGTAGCGCCCGAGGATGGAGCAGAGGCTGTCCATGTAGGGCCGCGTGAGCAGGCCCGCCGGGATGTTCACCTCGAGCACCTTGGGGCGGTTGCTCCGCTCGTCCAGGACGAGCGGCTCCACGTTCATGCAGATGATCTGGTTGCCGCGGTCGCCGCGCTCGAGCTTGCCCTCCACCTTCACGAAGACGTCGCCCTGGGTCTCGCCCGTCTCCTCGTCGACCTGGCCCACGAGGGCGCCGGCGCACTTCTTGTAGAGCTTGGGGAAGACCACAAGCGTGACCTCGCCCTCCATGTCCTCGAGCGTCACGATGGCCATGGAGTCGCCGTTCTTGGTGGTCTTCTTCTGCACGGCGTTGACCATGCCCGCGAGGCGAATGACCTTGCCCTCGGGCACGCGGAAGCGCTCGTGCACGCCGCCCGCGGGGTCCGTGTACTCCTCGGCCACCTCGATCTCGGCGATCGTGTAGTCGCGGTTCTTGGCGAGCGCGTACTCGTAGGGGCGCAGCGGGTGGTCGGAGACGTAGAGGCCGAGGACCTCGTGCTCCTTGGCGAGCTTGACCGAGCGGTCCCACTCCACGCCGTCGGGCTCGGGCACGGTGTTCTCGAAGCCGGAGCCCTCCACGTCGCCGAAGAGGTCGAACATGGAGAACTGCCCGGCCGCGCGCGTCTTCTGCCGCTTGGCGGCGGCGTCGATGATGTTCTCGGGGTTGGTCTTGTCCACGAAGCGCATGAGCTGCATGCGGGTGTAGCCCGTCGAGTCGAAGGCGCCCGAGCAGATGAGCGCCTCCGCCACGCGGCGGTTGGCCTGGCCCGAGTCCATGCGGTCCACGAAGTCGTGGAGGTTGGCGAAGGGTCCGTTCTTCTCGCGCTCCGCCATGATGGCCTCGCCCACGCCCTCGCCCACGCCGCGAATGCCGGCAAAGCCAAAGCGCACGCCCTCGGGGACGGCCGTGAAGTCGCGGCCGGACTCGTTGATGTCCGGCGGCAGGATGGCCACGCCCTCGTGGCGGTAGGCCGTAACGTAGTGGACGATCTTGTCGGTCTTGCCCATGTAGGACGTGAGGACCGAGGCCATGTACTCGCGCGGGTAGTGGGCCTTGAGCCAGGCCGTCTGCATGACGAGGATGGCGTATCCCGCCGAGTGGCTCTTGTTGAACGCGTAGGAGGCGAACTCCAGGACGTCGTCCCAGATGCGCTGCGCGATCTCCTTCTTGTAGCCGTTGGTGACGGCGCCGTTCATCCAGTGGTCGTAGGTGGTCTCGTCCTTGCCGTCGTCCCAGTGGAAGACCGTGGAGGTGAGGAGCTTGATCTTCTTCTTGGCCACGGGCTTTCTGATGCGGGAGTCGGACTCGCCGGCCGAGAAGCCCGACATCTTCATCGAGATCTTCATGACCTGCTCCTGGTAGACCATGGTGCCGTAGGTCTCGCCCAGGATGTCGTCCAGGCGCGGGTCGTAGGAGACGGCCTCCTCGCGCCCGTTCATGCGGTTGATGTAGCTCGTGACCATGCCGGCGCCCAGGGGGCCGGGGCGGTAGAGGGCGATAAGGGCGACGACCTGCTTGTACTCGGTCGGGCGCATGTTCTTGATCGTGGACGTCATGCCCGCGGACTCGATCTGGAAGACGCCCGCCGTGCGGCCCTCGCGCATGAGCTTGTAGATCTCTGGGTCGTCGAAGGGGATCTCGTCGACGTTGATGTCGATGCCGTGGTTGGCCTTGATGTTGGCGAGCGCCTTGGAGATGACGGTGAGCGTGCGCAGGCCCAGGAAGTCCATCTTGAGCAGGCCCATGTCCGCGACCGAGTGGCCCTCGTACTGGGTGATCTCCACGCCGCCCTTGGTGTCCACCTTGGTGGGCACGTGGTCGTTCACCGGCGTGGGGGCGATGAGGACGGCGCAGGCGTGGACGCCCTCGCCGCGGTGCATGCCCTCGATGGAGAGCGCCGCGTCGATGATGGAGCGCGAGTCGGCGTCGTTCTTATAGGCGTCCTCGAAGTCCGGGGAGTACTGGTCGGGCGCCTTCTCGGACTTGTGGAGGGCGTGGTCGAGCGTGAGCTTGGGGTCGTTGGCGAGCATCTTCGAGAGCTTCTGGCCCTGCCAGACGGGAAAGCCCAGCACGCGCGCGGCGTCATTGATGGCCTGCTTGGCCTTGATCGTGGAGTAGGTGATGACGTGGCAGACGCGCTCGGGGCCGTAGAGCTGGCGGACGTGCTCCACGACCTCGAGGCGCCGCTCGTCGTCGAAGTCCATGTCGATATCGGGCATCTCGGAGCGCTGCGGGGAGAGGAAGCGCTCGAACATGAGACCGTTGTCGAGCGGGTCGAAGGTCGTGATGTCCATCGCGTAGGCCACGATGGCGCCGGCGGCCGACCCTCGGCCGGGGCCCACGCCGATGCCGTTTCGCTTGGCCCAGCGCACGTACTCCTGGACGATCAGGAAGTAGTCGGCGAAGCCCTTCTCGCAGATGACCTTGTACTCGTACTCGAAGCGCTCGCGGACGTTCTCGCCGCCGATCTCAAGCTCACGCCAGTTCTCGCCGTAGCGGCGGGCGAGGCCCGTCTCGCACTCCTTGCGGAAGCGCTCCTCCGAGGTCTCGCCGGGGTCGAGGTCCGGGAACTTGGGCAGGTACATGTGCGACCAGTCGAGCTCGAAGCTGCACTTCTCGGCCACCTCGAGCGTGTTCTCTATGACCTCGGGCGCCCACGAGAAGAGCTCGCGCATCTCCGCCTCGCTCTTGAGGTAGAACTCGGTGCCGGTCATGCGCTTGCGGTTCTCGTCGTCGAGCTTGGAGGCGGTGCCGATGCACGAGAGCACGTCCTGGGTGGGCGCGTCCTCGCGCGTGAGGTAGTGGTTGTCGTTGGTGGCGATGACCTTGATGCCGAGCTCGTGGCCGAGCCGCAGGATCTGCTCGGAGAGCGTGCGGTCCGTGAAGCCGCCCCAGTTGGGGTCGGCCAGGCCGTGGTCCTGGACCTCGAGGTAGAAGTCCTCGCCGAAGATCTCCCGGTACGTGAGCGCCCAGCGCTTGGCCTCGTCCGGGCGGCCCTGGAAGTACATGCGCGGGATGATGCCCGAGACGCAGGCCGACGTGCAGATGATGCCCTCGTGGTAGCGGCGTAGCATGTCGAGCGTGGTGCGCGGGTAGTAGTAGAACATCTCGCCCGAGGCCGCCTCGCTCATCATCTTCATGAGGTTGACGTAGCCGGTCTCGTTCTTGGCCAGCAGGATCAGGTGGTAGCGGTGCTGCTTGGTCCCCTTCTCGATGCAGTCGTCCGTGATGAAGTAGGCCTCGCAGCCAAAGATGGGCTTGATGAGCAGGGAGGGGCGGTTGGCGCGCACGGCGTCGAGGTCGTGGGTCTCGTTCCAGATCTTGACGTCTGAGGCCCACTGGGCGTGGACGCGGTCGTGGGGCCTGGCGTCGGCGGCGTCGGGCTCGGGCTCCTCGAGCTCCCAGCCCTTCTGGAAGCACTCGACGTCGTGGCGCCACTGGCCCATGTCCTTCTGGGCGTCGTTGTACTTGCGGCACTCGAGGTCGAAGTCCGGGATGCCGAACATGTAGCCGTGGTCCGTGAGCGCGAGCGCCGGCATCTCCAGGTCCACGGCGCGCTTGACCATGTCCGAGACGCGGGTGGCGGCGTCGAGGATCGAGAAGTCCGAGTGGTTGTGCAGGTGAACGAATGCCATGCGTGGGTCCCGTCAGCTGTGCGTCAGTCGTGTGTCACCTAGTCTAGCCGATGCCCCGGACGCGCGGCGGCGGGCGGCGGGGCGCCCGACCTGCGGACCTCCGTGTTTGCGCAGGTGACGACCACAGGAATTCTTCACGACGGCAGGCGAGAAGGACGTGCGGAGCCCGGGCGACATTTTCGGCCCCGGGCCTGTCGCGAATCCCCCGCGCGGCGGCTGTGCGGGGCCGCGGCGACGCTTCCCGCCCCGGGTCTGTCGTGAATCCCCCGCAGGCAAGTTGCGCGGGGCCCGGGCGACATTTCCCGCCCGAAGAACGTCGCCGCACCCCCGCCGGGACGGGCCGCGGGGCCCGGGCGACATTTCCGCGGCGCGGGGCTGGCGAGCCGCCGTCAGCGGACGCGCCGCAGCGCCTCCCAGTCCGGGACCATGCGCGCGCCGTCCGGCAACGCCAGCTCCGAGCCGCGCCGGGGCACGCCATAGCGGTCGAGGTGCGCGGCGAACGCGACCGGGTCGTCCGTCAGCCCAAAGCGAAACCTCATCACCACGACGTCGTAGAGGGTGATGCGCGACTCGCGGTCCTTATCGTCCGCGAGCACCTCCTCGAGGCTCCGGCCGCGCGTCATCCCCTCCTCCACGTACTTGTCCGTGCCGTCGAGCTCGCCGAGGATAACGACGCCGTCCGCCCGCACCCAGCAGTAGTCCGCCCGGAAGGGCGCGCCTCCCTCGACGAGGTTGGGCACCTCCACCTGCAGCTCGGGGCACACGAAGCCGAGCAGGAGCATGCGCGCCCGCGCGATGGACTCCCCGCCGTTCTCGCTCCTCGGGTCCGCCCAGGCGAGGGTGCCGCGGACGAGGTCCCTCCCCCGGGACCCGTCGCGCATGGACTCGACATACGACGCGAACTCGTCGCGCGCGACCACGCCGGCGCGCAGGGCGGAGTCGATCATCCCGAGCCCGCGCGGAAAGTCGGTCCCCCGGAGGCAGTCGAACAGCGTCCGCTCCGGGCCGGTGACGCGCAGCCCACCGACCACCTCGATGCGGCCCTCCCCGGGCCCGGCGCGCAGGATGGGATGGCGGTGAACCAGCGGGCCGTTGGGGCTGTGCCCGGCGCGCGTGGTCGCAACGTGGACGTTTCCCTGGAGCGACCACGAAACGTCGACCCCGTACGCGACGGCGGCCGTGGGGCCGCAGAACACCCAGTCGGGATGCTGGTCCTGCAGCCCGCGCGCCAGGAACAGCGTGCGCTGGTCCGCCTTGAGCCCCTCCCAGCGGCGCGCGCTCACGTAGAGCCCGCGGGCGGGCGAGACCACCCTCCCCGCGGCGACCCTCCGCTCGAGCGCCCGATAGACGCGCGCGGCCCCGCGCCCCCTCAGGGCGAGGCAGCGCCCGCGCCCCTCCGCCTCGGCGAGCAGCTCCGCGACCTCCCGCTCCACGGCCCGACTCATGCGACCCCCTCTCTTTTGACGCACCTCCTCCACATCTATCGGGAATATCACAAGTTCGTATATTTATCTAGCTATAATTTAAGTCTATAATTTATTCTCCATGCAGTTTCGTGGCAGCTTTCTGTCATGTTCCGCCGGCGGGAAGAACGGCGGCCCCGAACCGCACGGAACAGCGCAGAACCGCGCGGCTCTGTCGCCAAGGCCCCGCGCGGCGGCCGCGCGGGGCTGAGGCGACGTTCCCGGCGCCGGGTTTGTCGCGAGTCCCCCACGCGCCGATTGAGCGGAGGCTTGGCGACACCTTCTGCCGGAGAAACGTCGCCAGGCCCCCGCACGTTGACCGTGCGGGGGCCTGGCGACAGGTTGGGAGCGGGACGGGCACCCTATGGGAGCGGGACCCCTCCGCCGAACTCGTAGCGGGCCACGAGGGGCTCGCCGGGCGCGTCCGGGTCGTCGCGCTCCACGCAGACGAAGGCACACGCCACGCGCTCGAAGCCCTCGCGGAGCAGGACGCCGGCGTAGAACTCCGCCTGCATCGCGTGGCGACCGCGCACCTCCTCGGGCGTGAGCCCGGCATCTCCCGTCTTGTAGTCCACGACGAGGGCCCGTCGCGCCCCCGCGTCCGTGCAGAGCAGGTCGATGGCACCCTCGAGGTAGTCGCCGTAGGGCGAGTCCACCCGCTGGAAGAACGGCACCTCTGCGCGGACGAGCGGCCACGAGAGCGCCTCGGCGCGGACGGCCGACCCCTCCCAGCGCGCGAGCGCCGCGCGAAGGCGCGCCTCGGCGCGCGGCGAGAGGTTCCAGCGGCGGACCTGCGCGGACACGCGCGCCTCGCCGACGGCGCGCCCAGACTCGACCATCGCCTGGGCGAGCTCGTGGAAGGCGGAGCCCAGGTTGGTGGCGCGGTCGGCGTCCTCGGCCGCGGGGGCGCCCGCCGCCTCCGCCTCGCGCTCCTCGCGCGTGGGGAGCGCCCGAGGCGCCCCGTCGGCGGCGTCGAGCAGGGTGTGCACGCTCGAGTAGCTGAAGACCCCCTCGCGGGCGCGCCAGGTCCCGGGCGCTCCGGGGCGCGCCGCGGGGTCGGCCTCGTAGAGGTCGAAGGGGGCGGGCCCGTCGTCGGCCGGACGGGCCGCGTCGGAAAGCCCCCAGCGGGCGAGCTCGGCGGCGTCCGCCGGCAGCTCGCCGTCAAAGCCGGGAAGCGCGCCGTCCGAGCTGGCCGTGACGGGCGCATCGGCGCCCCTCCCCTGCCGCTCCACGACGACGCAGCGCAGTCGCGCCGGCGCGGACCCGCCGTAGTCCACCGCGCGGACGCCCGGCGCGCCGTCCCAGGGGCCGCCCGAGAGCGCCGCGAGCGCGGAGGCGGCAAGCGCCGAGGAGACGCCCCCCTTGCCGGACGCCGCGGAGACGCCCACCACGAGCGCCTCGCGGGCGCGCGTGAGGGCCACGTAGAGCAGCCGCGCGCGCTCCTGGGCCTCGGCGGCGTCGTCCGCCGCGCGCAGCGCGAGGTAACGCGCCGCGAGGGGCATCGGCCGCGAGCGGTCCGCGCCCTCCTCGAGCTCCTCGGGGTCCACGTCCGCGAGCCTGGGCGCCTCCGCCGGGCGGAGCACGAAGACGCGCCCGCCGCCCGCCGCGGGGCCGCAGGCGATCTGCGCCTCTCCGCGCGGGTTGCCCCAGCACTCCGCCACGGCGCAGACGCCGAACTCGAGGCCCTTGGAGGCGTGCACGGTCATGACGCGCACGGTGCCCTCCCCCGCCTCGCCCTCCCCGCCCGCGAGCGAGGCGGGCGGGACCTTGGACGCCGCGAGCCAGAGGTCGAACTCCGTGGCGGCGCGGGCGGCGCCGAGGCCGAGCTCGGAGGTGAGGTCGCGCACGTAGCGCACCGCCGCCAGGACGTTGGCCGCCCGGGCGAGCCCCTCCGGCCCGCCCGCCTCAAGGCGGGCGAGCCAGCCCGAGTCGCGCACGACGTCGGCCACGACGTCGGCCACGGGCCGGCGGCGCACGTCGTCGAGCGCGCGGGCGAGGACCTCGTGGGCGCGGGCCAGGCGCTCGGAGGGCGCGGCGTCGCGATAGAACGCCATGTCGGCGAGGCCGCGGTCGATCGTGCGCTTGGTGGGGGCGTCGAGCTTGACCTGGGCGCGCGTCCCCAGCTCGCAGAAGTCGTTGGCGTCCAGGCCGAACATCTCGCTCGCGAGCAGGGGGAAGAGGCCCGACTGGGTGTCCGCGGGGTTGGCGAGGGCGTGGAGCAGCGCGCGGACCACCTTGACCTCGTCGGTGGAGGTGAAGGTGGAGCCGCCCGTGACCACGCACTCCATCCCGCGCGCGCGGATGGCGTCGATGTAGGCGTCCGCGTGCGTGGTGACGCCGAGGAGCAGCGCCATGTCGCCGGGCCGCTCGCCCGCGTCGCGGTAGCGCGCGAGGGCGTCTGCCACCTGCGCCGCCATCGTCGCGGTCTGGTGGCGGGTCGCCCGGCCCGACTGGCCCTGCCCCGCGCAGACCTCGATGTCGATCCGCGGCAGCTCGCGGGCGCGATAGCGGTCCTTGCGCGTGGGGCTGTCGTCGAGGTGCATGAAGTCGGGCATGGCCCCCTGGCCCGGCGCGCCGCCGGCGCACACGCGCTCCACGAGCGCGAGCACGTCCGCGTGGCTGCGGTAGTTGGTGTCGAGCCTGACCACGTTCCTCTCGTCCACCTGGGCGCCGCGCCCGCGAAAGACGCCCACGTCGGCGCCGCGGAAGCGGTAGATCGACTGCTGGGCGTCGCCCACCGTGCAGAGATGGCGGGCGCCCTGCCCGGAGAGCAGGCCGATGAGCTCGAGCTGCATCTCGTCGGTGTCCTGGAACTCGTCCACCATCACGAGCCGGAAGCGCCCGGCGTACGCGCGGCGCACCTCCTCGTGGTCGCGCACGGCGAGAAGGGCGAGCCGCACGAGGTCGTCGTTGTCGAGGCAGGCCTGCTCGCGCTTGAGCTCGTCGTAGCGGGCGCGGACCCGGCGGGCGAGCTCGAGGAGGCCCTCCGCGAGCGGCGCCACGCGCGCGAACTCGGCCTCGGCCCGGGCGAGGGCGAGCGCGGACTTGGCCGCGGCGACCTCGCCCTTGATCGCGCCGCGCGCCTGGGGCAGGGAGACCTCGGAGAGCGCCGCGGAGACGGCCTCGGCGGTGAGCTCCGCGGGGGACGCCCCCTCCAGCCGGCGCAGCGCCTCGAGGGAGGGCCCCACCTTCGCGGCGGCGGCCGCGGTGAGCCGGAGGGCGCCGAGCTCCTCGACGCGCATCGTCAGGTCCCGGAGCGCCGCGGCGACCGAGCCGGGGTCGCGGGGCGCCGGCGCGAGGTCGTCAAGCCCGCCCGGGAGCGACCCGCCCTCCCGCACGAGGCGCTCGACGAGCCCCATCGCCCCGGTGTAGCCGCCCTGGGGCGCGGAGGTCCCGAGCTCGAACTCGGCGAAGACGGGGGCGAGGGCGGCCTCGCCGCGCGCGGCGCGCATGACGTCGTCCATGGCGCGCTCGAACAGGGCCTGCTGCCGCGAGTCGGCGACCACCGAGAAGGACGGGTCGAGCCCGAGGTCGAGCGCGTGGCGGGAGAGGATCCTCCGGCACATTCCGTGGATCGTGGAGATCCAGGCCTCGTCCACCGCGAGCGCCGCCTCCCCCATGCCCGCGCGGCGCAGGGTGGAGCGCACGCGCTCCTTGATCTCGCGCGCGGCGGCCTCGGTGAAGGTGATCACGAGCACCTGGTCGAGCCCGTCGAGGAAGGGGGCGCCGCCCGCGCCCGAGCCCGGCGAGAGCGCCCAGGCCACGCGCTGCGTGAGGGTGAAGGTCTTGCCCGAGCCCGCGCCCGCCTCCACGAAGAGCGGCTCGTCCAGGGTCTCGGCGATGATGCGCTGCCGCTCGTTCAGGCAGGAGAGGTCGATCGCGGGCGCCAGGTCCTTCTCGCTCACTTCCTGAGCCTCCTCTCGCAGTTGAGCACCGGGCAGAACAGGCACGCGTCGGCATCGACCGGCGCGGCCTCGATGTCGCCCGCGAGCATGCGGGAGATCGCGGCCGCGACGGCCTCCTCGCAGGAGTCGAGCAGGGCCTCCATGCCGCGCTCCCCCGCCCGGCCGAAGCCCTCCGCGCGCGGGACGCAGACCCGCTCGAGGCGCGCGGCCGAGGGCGCGCGGCCGCCGAAGACGTTCTCCGCGAGGTTCTCGTCCACGGCGCCGGCGAGCGCATGCCCGCCCTTGGTGCAGAGGTAGACCGCCGCGCGCACGGCGAGGCCGGGGAAGGCCCGGCGCACCACCTGGCCGTAGATGAGCGACTGCACGCGCCGGGGCAGCGCCGGGGCGCCGGGCGCGGGCCCGCCCTTGGGGAAGACGTCGTACTCCCGCGCAAAGCCGACGTCGGACTTGTGCTTGTAGTCGATCACCACCGCCTGGCCGTGGGCGTCCACGTCCACGCGGTCGATCGTGCCGGTGAGGCGCACGCCGGCGTACTCCACCTCCGCGCCGCCGCGGCCGAACCCCCACTCGAAGAGGCGCGGCTCGAAGCCCTCGAAGAGGCCCGCCTCGTAGTCGAGCAGCGTCGCGAGGTCGCGCCTGAGGGCGCGCAGCTGCCCGGCCTGCTGCGCGCTGTGGGCGACGAGCGCCTGCGGGAGCGGGCGGGGCCGCTTTTTGCCCATGAGCTGGTACTGGTGCGAGAGGTGCGCGTCGAACTCCTCCTCCAGCACGGCGCGGGCGCGCTCGAGCTCCTCGGGCGAGCGCGGGGCCGAGCCGGGGACGCGCTCGGCGGGAGCCGCCTGCGCGAGGGCGACGAGCTCCTCCACGCGCGCGCGGTACTCCTCCGACTGCATGGCGTCCGGGGACGCGGCGCGCAGGTCCTCGAGCACGTGCGCGCCCAGCCTGCGCTCGAGCGCGCGGGCGAGCAGGTCGCGGTGCGTGACCTCGAGGACGCGGTGGGCGAAGGTGCCCATCTCGGCCCCGGTGAAGCCGGCGTCGGCGTCGCGCAGGCGCAGCCGCCGCAGGCTGAACCACTTGTAGGGGCACTCGAGGTAGGTCTCTATCTGGGAGGCCGAGAGGAGCGGGCGCGCCTCCTCGGCCGGGATGCCCTCGGGCGGCGGCGAGACGAGCGGGCGGCTCGCGTCGTCGATCCGGCCGGCGGGGGCCGGCGTCTCGGAGCCCACGCGGGCGGGGGCGCGGCCAGTCGCCGCGGCGTTCTTCCCCACGGCCGTCTCCGACCCCATGCGCACGGACGCGCCGCCCAGGGCGCGGCGCAGGTCCTCCGCGCCCGCGTCCGCCGCAAGGCCGTAGCACGCGAGGAGCTCCGTCAGCATGACGGAGGGATAGGCGGGGCGGCCGTCGGCGCCGAAGAGCGGCCGCTCGAGCACCACGTGGGAGCGGGCGGCGGCGAGCGCGGCGCGGAAGGCGTCGCGCGCGGCGGGGAGCGCGTCCGGGCGGGGCTCCACGCCATAGGCCTCGAGCAGCGCCGACGCCACGTCGTCCGCCACGGGGACCGCGGACTCCGTGGAGGTCTGGCCGAGAAGGACGAGCGCGTCGGCCGAGCCGGGCGCGAGGGACGCCGCCGCGGACGGGGGGACGACCCGCGCGACGCAGCGGGCCCCCGGGGCCGCATGCTCGAGGCGCATCGAGGCGGGCTGCGCCGCGAGCGCGGCCTCGGCGACGGAGACGAGCTCCGCGAGGGGGACCGCCCCGGGCTCGGCGGGGTCTGCCGTGAGCCCGAGCTCCTTCAGGCACTTGGCCGCCGCCAGGACGGCCGAGAGGACGGCCGCCGCCTCGGGCGCGACGGGCGAGGCGGCGTCCTCGCCCTGCACGAACGACGAGAGGAGCTTGGAGGCCGCGGACCCGAGCCTGCCGCGCATGAGCTCGCGCGTGGCGGCCGCCACCTGCAGGGAGGTGTCGCGCTCGGACGAGAGCTGCTCGAGCAGCGCGACGGGGGTGAGCAGGCGGTTGGCGCGCCAGGAGGCGTCGAGCGCGCGGGCGCGGGCGGCGCCGACGTGGGAGATCTCCGAGAGGAGGAAGTCCGAGAGCTCGCGCGGCGGCCACCAGGACATGTCGGCGAGCGCCACGCGCACGCCGCCCTCCACCGGCTCCGCGGGAGGCCAGGAGCGGGCGAGCTCGGAGAGGCGCGCGACGGCGCGGACAAACTGGAGGTAGGCGCGGCCGCACTCGGTCTTATCCACGGGGAGGGTGAGCTGCGCGCGCACCGAGACCCCGCGCGCGAGGAGGCGCGCCGAGAGCTCGCGCCACGCGGCGGCAGCGTCCGGCGCCACGATGACGACCTCGGACGCCCCCTCGCCCGCGAGGCGCGCGACCTCCCGGGCGACGAGCTCCGCGCGCGCCGAGGGACCGGCGGGCAGCAGCACGCGCACGGCGCCCGTCGGGCGGCACGGGGCGCCCCCGGCCCGGAAGAGCGCGTCGAGAAGGGCGCCCAGCTCGCCCGCGCGCGCGACGGCGGCGCCAGCGTCGCCCGCCCGGGCCTCTCGGGCCTCGACGCCGCGAGCGCGGGCGAGCCGGCAGAGCTCCGCCGCGAGCGCCTCGCGCCCGGCGAGCGCGGGGCCCGCGCCCGCCCGGGACACGACCGTCACCTCGCCGCCTGCCGCAAGCCCGACGACGAGCTCGCGCACGGCCCGGGGCATCTCGGGAAACCCCGCGAGGACCATCCCGGGGGCCGCGACGCCCCCGTCCGCGAGCACGCCGGCGAGGCCCGCCATGACCTCGCACTCCTCGACGAGGCCGGCGGCCGCGAGCTCCTCCCGGTAGGCGCCGAGAAGCCCCACGAGCGCGCGCTCCGCCGCCGTCACGCCCTCGGCCGCAGAGGCGTCGGGCATCCAGGGCAGGCCGCGGCGCACGAGGCGGGCGAGCAGCGCGGAGGTGCCGGGCGACACGCGCAGGGGGCTTGCGGGGCGCGCGGCGGCGCGGGCGAGGACGCGCGCGCAGATGGCCTCGCGCGAGACGGCGTCTGCGACGCGCCGGCCGTCCCCCCACACCTCCCAGCGCTCCTGGGCCCAGGCGGAGGGGGTGGTGACGGTGACGCCGAGCGCGAGGCCGCGCGCGGCGAGCGTGCGCTCGGCGTCGAGCGCCTGGGCGAAGCTCGGGACGAGCAGCGCGGCGCGCCCGCCCGCCTCGAGCGCCTCTCTCAGCGCCCCCTCGACGACGGCTCCGACGAGGGGCTCCTCGGTTGTTCTCACGACATGCAGCGACATGCGGTCCTCACGGCTCGACGGTTCTTCTCGCCAGAAATCGTAGCGCAGCGCCCGGACGGAAACGACGTCACGCCCCGTCGCCGATGCGCGCGAGGACCGTCCGGTAGCCGCCTGCGGGGCCGTTGAGGCACTTGGAGACGCGCGACACCGTCGTCGACGAGGCCCCCGTCGCCTGGGAGACGTCCACGTAGGACGCGCCGGCGGAGAGCATCGAGGCGACCTCGAGGCGCTGCGAGAGGTCGTCGATCTCGCGCGCGGTGCAGAGGTCGGCGAGAAACGCGCGCGCCTCCTCGGGCGTCTCGAGGGAGCAGAGCGCGGCGAGGAGCCTCGTGACCTCGTTCTTCTCGGCTGCTCGCTCGTGCATTGGTCTCCCTCCTCGCGTCATGCCCCGCAATACTTTAGCGTAATAAAGCAATCTCGCAAGCGGGGCCCCGGACCCGGTCCCTCCCGCGCGAAAAAACGGCCGCCGCCCTGGGGCGACGGCCGTCATGGTTGCGCTGCGGCAGCTGCTACACGCGGCTCACGAACTTGCCGGTGCGGGTGTCCACCTTGATGCGCTCGCCCTGGTTGAGGTACATCGGGACCTGGATCACGGCGCCGGTCTCGATGGTGGCGGGCTTGGTGCCGCCCTGGACGGTGTCGCCCTTGAAGCCCGGGTCGGTCTCGGTGATCTCGGCCTCGATGAACATCGGGGGCTCCACGCCCAGAAGCTCGGTGTCGGCGTAGAGGAGCTGCGCGTTGTCGTTCTCCTTGAACCACTTGGCGTTGTCGCCGATGAAGTCGGCCGGGAGCTCCACCTGCTCGTAGGTCTCGTTGTCCATGAAGTAGTAGGTGTCGCCGTCGTTGTAGAGGTACTGCATCTCCTTGGTGATGAGCTGCACGTTCTCGAACTTGGTGCCGGCGTTGCAGGTCTGATCGATCACGCGGCCGCTCTTGAGGTCGCGGATCTTGTAGCGGACGAAGGCGCCGCCCTTGCCGGGCTTGACGTGCTGGAACTCAACGATCGTGTAGTACTTGTCGTTGATCTTGAGGCCCATGCCGTTCTTGAAGTCTGCGGTGCTGATGGTTGCCATATGGGACGCCTTTCTTGTCGTGCTGCATACGGGTATGTAGTCTAGCACCGTCGTGACGGGGGAGTTGCCGGCGCTCCGGCCCCGGTCACATATCTACCATGTGACCGCGGCCGGAGCGCCGGCAACTCCCCCGTCCCCCGTCACGCCCGGCGCGTGATGCGACGCCAGAGGCCGCGCAGGCCCGCCGTTATCACATCGAAGAAGTTGAGCGAGCGCACGACCTTCTCGTTGCCCACGTGGTCGCGGATGGCGCGCAGCGTGGCGTGGTTGTTGCGGGTGGAGAACGCATAGTGGCCGTTCTGCTTGGTGAAGATGGCGAAGCGCGGGATCAGCCGGCCGCCGAACATCACCGAGGCGGCCACGTGGTCGATCTCGTCCCAGGGAATCTGGATGTAGTCCTCGACGTTCTTCTCGTTGTAGTACTCGAACGCCCGGTCCCCCACCATGACGTTGCCATAGGAGGAGAGCCCCGAGAAGGACGACGCGGGGGTCGTGAGCTCGACCTTGGTGTTCTGAGATTGGGCCATCGTGGAAGCTCCTCTCCGTGGTACAAGAGCGGGGCCGCGCCCCGGAAGGTCATTGTGACACTTCCTGCGGGACGCGGCCCCGAGAAGTCGGGCCTGGGCCTGAGGCCTAGAGCAGGCCGATGAGGTGACCAACGATGCCGATGGCAAACATGCCGATGATGATGGCGATCGGGGAGACCTTCTTCTTGAGCAGCCAGCAGCACAGCAGCGTCACGCCCACGGCGGCGAGGCCGGGGATGAGGCTGTCGAGGTTGGCCTGGAGCGTGGTGACCTTCTCGACCTCAAGGCCGGTCGCGCCGAGCGAGGAGAACTGGGACAGCGCGCTGTGGATGGCGTCGGCAACGCCCTGGCCGCCGTTCTCGGCGGTCTCGGCGATGGCAGTCCAGTCGATGTAGGCGCCCTCGGACTGCGTGACCGTGGAGACGACCGGCGCGAAGGAGATGGAGACCCAGCGCTCCACCAGGCCGCCGATGACGAACATGCCGAGGATGGAGGCGCCCTCGGTGATCTTGCCCATCAGGCCGCCGGAGAGGTCCTTGGTGATGGAGGTGCCGAGCTTGTAGCCGAACTCCTGGGCGTACCACATGAACGCCAGGCGCATGATGTTCCACACCACGAAGAAGAGGATCGGGCCGAGGATGGAGCCGCCCATCGCAAGCGAGGCGCCGAGGGCGCCGAGCAGCGGGCGGGCGGTGAACCAGAAGACCGGGTCGCCGACGCCGGCGAGCGGGCCCATCATGCCGACCTTGACGCCCTGGATGGCGGTGTCGTCGACGGGGGCGCCGTTGGCGCGGTCCTCCTCGAGGGCGAGCGTGACGCCGATGACGGGCGACGACACGTACGGGTGCGTGTTGTAGAACTCCATGTGACGCTTGAGCGCCGCGATCTGGTCATCCTTGTTGGTGTAGAGCTTCTTGATGGCCGGGATCATGGAGTAGCACCAGCCACCGTTCTGCATGCGCTCGTAGTTCCAGGAGCCCTGGAGGAACTGGTGGCGCCACCAAACGGAGATGCGGTCCTTCTGGGACAGCGTGATCTTGTTCTCTGCCATGTGTACTCTCCTCCCTTCCTACTCGTAGTCGTCCAGGATGTCGCCCAGCGGGTCGCCCGAGCCGATGGCGCCGGCGCCGGACTTGGCGACGTCCTTGAGGCCCAGGTAGATGAGGGCCAGGGAGAGGCCGATGGCGCCGAGGGCGATGAGGGTGAGCTCGGAGATGGCGGCGAGGCAGAAGCCGAGCGCGAAGAACGGCCAGACCTCGTTGGTCGCCATCATGTTGATGACCATGGCGTAGCCGACGGCCGCGACCATGCCGCCGCCGATCGTCATTCCCTCGTTGAGCCACGCGGGCATCATGTTGAGGGCGCCCATGACGGCGTCGGACGGGATGAAGCAGAGGGCCGCCGCCGGGATGGCGATGCGGATGCCCTGCATGCAGATGGCGATGATCTGCCAGAGCTCGATGGCCGCGAAGTTGCCCTTGGCCGCCGCGCCGTCCTGGATGTGGACCACGGGGATGGCGAGGGTGCGGACGATCATCGTGAGGAAGAGGCCTGCCACGGACAGCGGGACGGCCACGGCGATGGCCGTGGAGATGGCCGTGGACTGGTCGGAGCCGCCGTTGATGGCGATGACCATGAGGATGGCGGAGGCCACCGACGCGAGGGCCGCGTCAGGGGCGACGGCCGCGCCGACGTTGGCCCAGCCGAGGGCCATCATCTGCAGGGTGCCGCCGAGGATGATGCCAGCCTCGAGGTGCCCGCTCACCAGACCGATGAGCGTGCACGCGACGAGCGGCTGGTGGAACTGCCACTGGTCAAGGATGCCTTCCATGCCGGCGAGGAAGGCAACGATGACAATCAGGATGATTGTGAATACCGACATGTTTCCCTCCTTCTTATGCCTGGGCTGCCAGCTCGGACTTGGCCTTGTTCATCATGGAGTCGAAGTTCTCGGGCGAGTCGGCGGGGACCTTGCGGACGTCGAACTTGATGCCCTTGGCCGCGAGCTTCTCGATGGTGTCGTAGTCGTCCTGGTCCATGGCGATGGCCTGGGTCACGACGACCTTGCCCACGGAGTGGGCCATCGAGCCGAGGTTGACCTCCTTGATGTCCACGCCGCCCTCGACGCAGGCGAGAAGGTCCTGCGGGGTCTCGAAGAGCAGCATCGCCTTGGTGGCGCCGAAGCGCGGGTCCTTGGCGACCTCGATCATCTTCTTGATGGGGATGACGTGGGCCTTGACTCCCGGAGGCGCGGCCTGCTGGATCATCGTCTTGCGCAGCTCGTCGTGGGCGACGCCGTCGGAGACGACGATGATGCGGTCGGGGTTGGTCTGCTTGGTCCACGTGGTGGCCACCTGGCCGTGGAGCAGGCGGGTGTCGACGCGGCACATGACGAACTTGATGTGCCCGTCGCCGAGGACGGTGCCCTCGGGGATGGCGCCGGTCGGGGCGGACGCCGGAGCCGCTGCGGCCGCGGGCGCGGCCTCGGCGGGGGCGAGCTCCTCGGGCTTGATGCAGACGCCGGCCTTGGCCTCGGGATAGATGGCCTTGGCGACGTCGGCGGCGGTGTCGGCGCCCATGCGCTCACCGTAGGCCGAGATGAGCATCGGCAGGTTCATACCGCCGACGGCGACCCAGGTCGGGTGCTCCTCCAGCAGGAGCGAGACCTGGTTCCAGGGCGTGCCACCCTGGAGGTCAACCAGGAACAGGACCTGCTCCTGGTCCTCGAAGCCGGAGACAGCGTCGAGGATCTTCGCCCTGAGGTCATCTGGCCCCATGTCGGGCGTGAGCGTCACGGCGGCAACGTTCTCCTGAGGGCCAAAGATCATCTGGCCGGACATCTTGATGCCCTCGGCGAACGAGCCGTGACTGGCTAGAACAATGCTAACCACCGCATACCTCCTTTTCCAAACGCGGACTCTTACCTAACGGACAGCAGTGCACGAAGCACTGGGTTCCCCCTGCACACTTTCTCCCCCATTGCTTCACGCACCGTCCATATTCTACCAACTTGTGAACAACTCGTGAAGGTGTCTCGTTAACATTTCCGACATCAACGGGGGCGCCTACTCGGGACGTCGTTCGGGGGCAGGCCCCTTCGCCTATTTGGGGACAGGCCCCTTTTAGGCAAGTCTCTGAAAAGACTTGCCTAAAAGGGGCCTGTCCCCAAATAGGCGAAAGAATGGGTGCCTTCCCCGCTGGCGCTATGCGTCCACCACCACGAGGTCGTGGGTGGACTCGGTGAAGGGCTCGAAGCCCGCCTCGGTCACGAGGCCAAAGTCCTCGAGGCGGATGCCAAAGCGCCCGGGCAGGTAGATGCCCGGCTCGATGGTCACGACCGAGCCGGCCGGCACCGGGCGGTCCCAGCGGCTGTTGAAGTTGGGGCGCTCGTGAATCTCGAGTCCCACGCCGTGGCCGAGGCCGTGGCCGAAGTTCTCCCCGTAGCCCGCCTCGGAGATGACGTCCACGGCGATCTGGTGGATGTCCCTGCCCACCACGCCGGCGCGCACGGCGGCCGCGCACGCCTCGTGGGCGCGGCGCACGACGTCGTAGACGCGGCGCTGCTCGTCGGTGGGCTCGCCCACGCAGACGGTGCGCGTCATGTCGGCGTGGTAGTCGCAGACGGCGGCGCCGTAGTCCATCACGATGAGGTCGCCGCGCTTGACGACGTAGGGGCCCGGCTGCGCGTGCGGGTTCGCGCCGTTGGGCCCGGCCGCGATGATCGTGCCAAAGGAGAGGGCGTCGGCGCCGTGGCTGAGCATGTAGTTCTCGAGCTCCACGCGGATCTCCTGCTCGGTCTGGCCCGCGCGGATGAAGCCGCAGATGTGGTCGAAGGCGGCGTCGGTCACGTGCTGCGCGCGGCGCATGAGCCCGACCTCCTCGGAGTCCTTCACCATGCGCAGGTCGCAGATGTCGGCGTGGAGGCGCGGCGTGAGGCACGCGACGGAGGCCGCGGCGAGCTCGGCGTTGAAGGCGTCGAAGAACGCGAGGTCGCAGGTGTCCTCCACGGCCACGACCCGGGCGCGCGCCGCGCAGACGCGCGCGGCCGCCCAGGCGGCGGGGGCGACGGCCTCCTGGTCGATCTCCCAGGCGCACCCCTCCCCGAGCCGCTCGAGGAAGGTGTTGTAGTAGCGCGAGTCCGTGTGGAGCCAGAGGCGCTCGGCGGTGACGACGGCCGTGTGGGCGACCTCGTCGTCGAAGGTGCGCTCGGCGCCGGTGAGCCAGCGCAGGTCGGGGTTGTTGCGCAAGATGACCGCGTCGTAGCCGCGCTCCGCCATGAGGGCGCGCAGGCGCTCCACGCGCCCGGCGCACGCCGTGCTGTCTGCCATGTTCTTCTCCTTAGTCTCTGAGGTGCTGTCGGTTGCCGCCCCCAGGCGGCGGGAGGGTCGAGAGGCGCGCGTTGCGCCGGGCTAGCTGGGGCGCGAGGCGCACCAGGCGCCGACGTGCTCGGCGAGGAGGTCGTCCGGCACCATGGAGAGGCGCACCCGGCCGAGCGAGCGGGGCAGCGCGAGCATGAAGCGGTTGGTGCGGCGGTAGCGCTCCTCGCGCATGGCGGCGATGAGGGCGTCGGCGTCCACGCTCGCCTCCACGGTGCCGAGGCCAAGGCGCTCGAGCAGCTCGTCCTGCGTGAACATGTCGTCCAGGGAGAGCTGGTCCTGGGCGGCGGCGAGGCGCGCCGCGAAGCGCATCCCGTCCGCGATCAGGCTCGAGGCGGGGACCTCGGGCCCCAGGAGGGTGCGCAGCGGGCGGGCGAGGTCCATCGCGTAGCCGATGGACTGCCGGGTGGAGACCGCCGTGGACGAGACCACCCGGCCGCGGCTCTTGACCGAGTCGAGGAGCTGCGCGAGCGTGGCGGCGACGTCGCCGGAGACGAGATCGTCCGTGGCGTCCCACAGGCGCTCGAAGGCCTTGTTGGAGTCGCAGGCGGCCGTCTGCGCCATGAGAGCGAAGGCAAGGCGCGCGGGCTCCCCCGCCGGGTCGAGGTCAAAGAGGCCGATGTCGATGATCGAGAAGCGCGCCGAGCCGTCCTGGACCACCATGCGGGGAAGCCCGGGCAGGTCGAGGGCGCGGGGCGTGGCCCCGGCGACGAGCGCGCTCGCGGCGTCGAGCGGGACCTCGGCGAGCGAGGTGCCGCCGCACCACGAGGAGCAGGCAAAGGAGGCCACCGAGAGCGTCTCGTAGCCGCCCACGGCGACGACGAGGTCGTCCGCGGTGATGTGCTCCTCGGCGAGAAGGACGTCGAGCGCCTGGACGCGCGCGAGGTCGCACGCCCCGGCCGGCATCTCGAGGGGACGGACGTCGAAGCCCTCGTCGGAGAGGTCGCGGTGGAGCGCGTCGACGAGGCCCGCAGGCGCGCCCGCCTCGCGCACGAGCGCGCAGGAGTGGGGCTTGCCGACGACCGAGCGCAGGTCATGCGCGACGTTCGACGAGATGCCGAGCCCTCCCCTCACGTCCATCGAGCCGCCGCGCAGGGTCACCCACTGGCGCTGCGGCCGGATCTCGGGCAGCTCCGCGGCCGCCGCCTCGTTCTCGCTCATAAGAGCCCCCTCTCCCAGAGCAGCTGCGCCGCCGCGTGGGCGACCTGCTCGAACGTCTTGTTCCTGATGTCGATGGTGACGTCGGCCGCCGCCTCGTAGAGCGGGCGGCGGTGCCGGTACACCCGCTCGGCGTGCTCGGCGGAGCCGAGGTCCGGCCGGCGCTCCGGGCAGCGAATCTGCCGGAGCGAGTCAGCGAGGTCGCCGTCGAGGTACACGACGACGCCCATCTCGTGCATGAGCGAGCAGTTCTCCTGCCGCTCAACGATGCCGCCGCCGCAGCTCACGAGCAGGGACTTCCGGCCCGCGAGCCGGCGCAGCTCGGCGGTCTCCGCGTCGCGAAACACCGCCTCGCCGTCGCGCGCGAATATCTCGGCGACCGACCTGCCGAGCCTGCGCTCGACAAGACGGTCCGTGTCCACGTGCGGGCGGTGGAAGAGGGCGCCGAGATTCCGGGCGAGGGTCGACTTGCCCGCGCCGAGAAACCCGACGAAGAAGATGTGGTCGCACCCCTCGTGAACGACGTATCCCCCACCCTGTACCAGCACCGAACCTCCCTTGCGCGACGTGCCGCCCTCGATTCTAGCAGGAGCCGCGCGGGCCTGTCCCCGAATAGGCGAAGGGCCTCACTCACCCTCGAAGGCGACGCCGCGCAGGGCAAGGCGCTCGAAGACGCGGAAGACGTGCGTGTACCAGAGGTCGCTTCGGGACTGCGGGCGCACGAGGATGGTGCGGACGCCGGCAAGGCTGCCGGCGGCGACGTCAGTGAAGACCTGGTCGCCAATCATGACGGTCTCGTCGGGCGTCGCGCCCATGAGGCGCATCGCGCGACGCAGGGCGAAGGGCGCGGGCTTCATGGCGTGGTCGACGCAGGCGACGCCGAGCTCGCGGGCCGTGCGGCCCACCTGGCTCGAGTGGAAGTTGTTCGAGACGAGGCAAAGCCCGATCCCGGCCTCCCGCGCGGCGTCGAGCCAGGCCGCGACCTCGGGCGGGGCCGAGGAGGCGTCGCGCGGGACGCACGTGTTGTCGCGGTCGAGCAGGACGAGCCGCACGTTCTTCTCGGCAAGCTCGCCCACGTCGACGAGGGGGAGCGAGGCCACGTAGCGCCAGGCGCGAAGAAGTCCCATGTCCTGCGGCCCTACGAGTTGTTGGCGATGGCCTGGAGGTGCTCGTCGTACGTCCTGCTGAAGGCGTACTCCGTCTCGCCGGCATCGTTGGTCCAGAAGAAGAAGTAGAAGTAGCCGCCGTCGACGTACTCCTGGTCGGGCGAGCAGACCGCCTGCAGGGACTCGAGGCCCGGGCTGCAGATCGGCGTCGGCGGCAGGCCCTGGTGCGCGTAGGTGCTGTAGGGGTCGGACTCGTCATGGACCTCGTAGGCCGAGGGGTCGTGCCCCACCGAGTAGGCGGTCGTGGCGTCGGACTGGAGGAAGCCGTAGTTGGGCTCGCCCATGTTGTCCAGGCGGTTGTAGAAGACGGCAGCCACCTGCGCGCGCGTGTTGGGGGTGGACTCCTTCTCGACGATGGAGGCGAGGTTCACCATCTGCGCGACGGAGAGGCCGTCGGAGGTGGGGTAGCTCAGGTCGAGCGTGGCGAGCTCGGTCTCAAACTGGTCGAGCATCATCCGGATGACCTCGTCCGCGGAGACCTCGGTGCTGGAGAAGCTGTAGGTCTTGGGGAAGAGGAACCCCTCGAGCGAGTCGTTCTGGACGCCCTCGAGGAAGGAGTAGTCGGCGACGTAGTTGGATGCCTTGGCCTGCGCGAGGAACTCGTCGGCGGTGATGGGCAGCACCTCCTGGACCGCGCCCGCGATGCGCGCGAGCGTGTAGCCCTCGGGGATGGTGAGCGTAATCTCCGCGTTGGGACCCGTCGTGAGCTGGTTGATGATGGAGGAGAGGTCGGAGCCGGCGGTGAAGGAGTAGCTGCCGCTCTTGATGCTCTGCTCGGCGTTCATGCGGCGCGCCTGGTTGAGGAACTCGCTCTTGTCCGAGATGAGGCCGGCCTCGTAGAGCAGGTCCGCGACCGCGGAGGCGCCCGAGCCCTCCGGGACGCTCACGGGCACGACGGTGCCCTCGGCAACCGTCTGCGCGTCGTCCGAGGAGCCGCCGGAGCCCAGGCTCGGCAGCACGACGAAGACCACCGCGAGCACGGCGGCCACGGCCACGAGGCCGAGCACGATGAAGGGCGCGCGGCTCCTGCGGCGGCTCCTGCCGCCGTGGTGCACGCTGCGGCTGCCGGCGCGCCGGGTGGCGGCGGCGGTGCGGCTCGAGACGCGGGCGCCCGAGAGGCCGGTACTCGCCGGCGCGCCGCCCTGCCGAGGCGCGCTCGCCTGCGCGCGCGGACGGGGCCGGGCGACGGGCTGGGCCGAGGTGCCCTGGGGCGCCTGCCCCTGGTCGCTCGCCCCAAAGTGAGACCCGCCATGCCGCGGGGTCCGGTTGGTGGGTGTTGCCATCGTGCCCTCTCAGTTGTGTCTGGCGTCAAGCCAGGATTGCAGAAACAGGCTCGCCGCGACCATGTCGACCTTGCCGCGCATGGCACGCTCGCTGAGCCCCTGTTCCCTCAGGATACGCTTAGCCTCGGCTGAGGACAAACGTTCGTCCTCAAACTCCAGGGGAAGCCCGCATGCGGCGGCGATGCGCTCGGCCTGCTCGCGCACGCGCGCCACCTGCGGCCCCTCCTCGCCCGCGAGCGTCATCGGACGACCGCAGACGAGAAGCTCGGGCTCCCAGTCCTCGAGCACCCGCCGGAAGCTCGCCGCGTGCGCGAGCACCTCCTGGGCGGGAAGGACGCAGACCGGCGAGGCCACGCGCCCGGCCGGGTCGCTCACCGCCACGCCCACGCGGGCCTCGCCGATGTCGAGCGCGAGCGCCCGCACTAGATGCCCAGCGCGGCGCGCGCGGCGTCGAGCGCGGCGTCGATGCCGGAGGCGTCCGAGCCGCCCGCCTGCGCCATGTTGGGCCGGCCGCCGCCGCGGCCGCCCACGAGGCCGGCGATGTCCTTGATGATGGCGCCCGCGGCAAAGCCCGCGGAGACCGCGCCGTCCGTGCCGCCGGCGAGAAGCGCGACCTTGCCGTCGGGCGTGGCGGAGGCGATGACGCAGGCCACCGGCTCGCCGCCCGCGGCGTCGCGGATGCCGTCCCAGGCCGAGCGCATCTCCTTGCCGGTGAGGCCGTCGATGCGGGCGACCACGGCCTTGTAGCCGTCGAGCTGGACGGCGGCCTGGTAGGCGTCCGCGACCTTCGAGGCGCCGGCGCCGGTCGTGGCGGCCTCGAGGGCCTTCCTGGTCTCACGCAGCTCGTGCTCGAGCGCGGCCACGCGCTCGGCGACGGCGTCCGGGCGGCACTTGAGCTTGGCCGCGACCTCGTCGAGGGCGAGCAGGCGCTCGTCCACGTACTCGATCGCGCCCATCGAGGTCACGGCCTCGATGCGGCGGGCGTTGGAGCCCACCGAACCCTCGGAGACGATCTTGAAGAGACCGAGGTCGGCGGTGTTCTTCGCGTGCGTGCCGCCGCAGAGCTCGCGCGAGAAGGGCGCGTCGGACTCGCCGGTGGAGACCACACGCACGCGCTCGCCGTACTTCTCGCCAAAGAGCGCGACGGCGCCGGAGGCCTTGGCCTCGTCGATGCCCATGACGCGGGTGACGATGGGCTCGGCGGCGAAGATCTCGGCGTTGACCATGCCCTCCACGCGGGCGATCTGGTCGGCCGTCATGGCCTCGAAGTGCGTGAAGTCGAAGCGCAGGCGGTCGGGGGCCACAAGGGAGCCCGCCTGGGAGACGTGGTCACCCAGGACCTTCTTGAGCGCGGCGTCGAGCAGGTGCGTGGCGGTGTGGTTGCGGCGGATGAGCTCGCGACGGCCGGCGTCGATCGCGGCGCACACCTCGTCGCCCACGGCGAGCGCGCCCTCCTCGACCTCAGCCACGTGGGCGTAGAGGCCGTTTTTGACCTTGGTGTCGGTGACGCGCAGGCGGGCGCCCGCAGCCGTCGTGATAGAGCCGGTGTCGCCCACCTGGCCGCCCATCTCGGCGTAGAAGGGTGTGGCGTCGAGGACGACCTCGACCTCCTGGCCCTGCTCGGCGCGCTCGACCTCGGCGCCGTCCGCCACGAGGGCGAGCACGCGCGCGGGGGCCTCGTCCCTGTCGTAGCCGCAGAACTCGGTGGCCGCCAGGCGGTCGGAGAGCGCGGTCCAGACGTCGTTGAAGGTGCCCCAGGCGTCGCGGTTGGCGCTGGCGCGGGCGCGCTCGCGCTGCTCGGTCATGCAGGCGTCGAAGGCGTCCATGTCGACGTCGTGGCCGGAGGCGGCGCAGATCTCGCGCGTGAGGTCGATGGGGAAGCCGTAGGTGTCATGCAGCTTGAAGGCCACCTCGCCGGGGAGCTGCGCGCCCTCGCCGAGCCGGGCGAGCTCGGCCGCGAGGCTCTCCTCGCCGGCGTCGAGCGTGGCGCCGAAGCGCTCCTCCTCGGCCGCGACGATGCCGTCGATGAGCGAGCGGCCCTCCACGATGGCCGGGTAGTTGTCGCCCATGAGGCGGCAGATCTCCTCGACGTAGGAGCCGAGGAACGCGCCCTGGATGCCAGCGAGGCGGCCGTGGTAGACGGCGCGGCGCAGAAGGCGGCGCAGCACGTAGCTCCTGCCCTCGTTGCCCGGCAGGATGCCGTCGCCGATCATGAACGTGACGGCGCGGGCGTGGTCGGCCACGATGCGCAGGGAGCGGTCGCGCGCGGCGTCGGTGCCGTAGGCATGGCCGGAGAGGCGCTCGCCCACGCCGATGAGCGTACTCAGCAGGTCGCCGTCATAGTTGGTGCCCTTGTGCTGCATGATGGCGGCGATGCGCTCGAGGCCCATGCCGGTGTCGATGTTGCGGTGCGGCAGCTCCGGCAGCGAGCCGTCCTCCTGGCGGTCGTACTGCGTGAAGACGAGGTTCCAGAACTCGAGGAAGCGGTTGCAGTCGTCGCAGCCGGGGCCGCACGTGGGCTTGCCGCAGCCGAACTCCTCGCCCTGGTCGAAGTAGATCTCCGAGCACGGGCCGCAGGGGCCGGTGGGGCCGGCCGCCCAGAAGTTGTCCTTCTCGCCGAGGCGCGAGATGTGGTCGTAGGGGACGCCCTGCTCGTGCCAGAGCTCGATGGCCTCGTCGTCGTTCTCGAAGACCGTCATGTAGAGGCGCTCGGGCGGCAGGCCCAGGTGCTCGGGGCCCGTGATGAAGTCATAGGCCCAGGCGATGGCGTCGGCCTTGGAGTAGCCGCCAAAGGAGAAGTTGCCGAGCATCTCGAAGAACGAGAGGTGCGTGGCGTCGCCGATGTTCTCGATGTCGTTGGTGCGCAGGCACTTCTGGCAGGAGCAGGCGCCGATCTCGGGCATGGTCTTGATGCCCTGGTAGTACTCCTTGAACTGGTTCATGCCCGCGTTGGTGAGCAAGAGCGACGGGTCGTCGGGCACGAGCGACGACGAGGGGTAGAGCTTGCAGCCCTTGCTCTCGAAGAACCGGAGGAAGTCCTCGCGGATCTCGGCGGTGGTCATGGTCTTGTAGTCGGCGGTGCTCATATCGCTCCCCTACGCTCGGGCTTCTCTGCATACACAATCGCATGATTATAGCGCAGGGAAAACGCCGGCGAGAAGGACGGGCGTGACAAAGGTCCCGGAGGAATCTGTCAGGTCGGGCGACGGCCCCTCCCTACCCCTCGTCCTTCTCGCCCGAGCGCAGGCGCTCGACGAGCCGCTCTATCGGGCGCTTGGGGCGCGGGGCGGCGGTGGCGTCCGCGCCCTCGCGCGGCGCCGGCATGATCTCCGACTCCGCGAAGCGCTCCTCGCCGAGGGCGTCGCTCGCGGGGACGGGGTTGCCGGAGGCGTCGTGGAAGGGCGTGCCCTTGAAGAGCGCGCCGTCGTAGGACACGACCTGCTCGCCCGTGCGCGTCTCGAAGTAGAAGACGAAGAGGCCCTTGGCGATGGCGCACAGCGGTATGGCCACGACCATGCCGAGCGGCCCCATGACGGCCGAGCCGATCATGATGGCGAGCAGTGACAGCACGGGGTGGATCTGCATCGTGGACTGGTTGATGCGCGGCACGATGAGGTTGTCCGTGACGTTTTGCGCCACCATGGCGGCGACCATGGTCCAAAACGCCATCGCGGGGCTGTAGAAGAGCGCCACGCCGGTGGCCACGATCGCCGAGATGGACGGGCCCACCACCGGGACGAAGTTCAGCACGCCGGAGAGCACGCCCATGAGGCCCGCGTAGGGGTGGCCGGCGAGCATGAAGCCCACGCACGCGAGGCTGCCCTGGATGATGGAGTCGATGAGGGTGGAGCGCAGGTAGCCGCCCACCGAGCGCGACACCACCGCGAGCGTGACGCGGTAGTTCTCCGAGCGCCGGGGGCCGAGCACGAGGCAGATCTCGTCGTTGATGCGCGGGTAGTCGCACACGAGCCAGAACGCGAAGACGAGGCCGAGAAACACGGTGAAGACCGCCGACGCGATGTTGCTCACGGCGGGGACGAGCCCGTTGCTGATGGCGCCGAGCAGCGCGGAGACGAGGCCCGAGAGGATGCTCTGGAGCGAGCTCACGAGCGAGCTCGTGTCCACGTACTCGCCGATCTGCTTGAGGATGTCGTGCTGACGCTCGAGCTCGGCGAGCCACGACCCCATCTCGGAGATGCGGGCCGGCAGGTCGCGCAAAAGGTCGGTCATCTGCGCGAAGAAGAGCGGGATGATGAGCGAGAAGAGCAGCACCACCGCGAGGGCGACCACGATGACGCCCAGGATGGAGGCGATGCCGCGCGGCACGCGATGGCGCGCGAGCCAGTTGACGAGCGGCGAGGCCACATACGCGATGAGGCAGCCCGTCGCGAGGAACAGAAGCACGCTCGAGAGCCGGCCCAGCACCATGAGCGCGACGGCCGCCACGAGGATCGCCCCCACGACGGTCCACACCCTGAGGCAGGCAAGTCGCACGCGCGCCGCCCTCTGATCCATGTCTCTCCTCCCCGTTACCTGTTTGGCTGCCTATTTGGGGACAGGCGGCCCTCCGGATCGATCTTGTCCTGGATGCGGCGCAGCGTCCGGCGCAGGAGGCGCGAGACCTGGACCTGGGAGATGCCCAGGCGCTCGGCGATCTCAACCTGGGTGAGTCCGTCCTCGAAGCGCATCTTGACGACCTCGCGCTCGCGCGGGGAGAAGTCGGCGACGGCCTGCTCGAGCACGATGCGGTCGTCGGTGGCGGCGAGGTCGGCGTCCTCGGTGGCGTAGTGGTCTATGACGGAGGGGGCCTCCTCGTCGTCGGAGGACCCGCCGCCCTCGAGCGGCACCGAGCTGTAGGCGCTCGAGGACTCCATCGCCTCGAGCACCTCGTCGACCGAGGCGCCCAGGTGGTCGGCTATCTCGGCCACGGAGGGGCTGCGCTGCAGCTGGTTCACCAGCTCGTCGGTGGCCTGGTTGACCTTGGCGGAGAGCTCCTGCAGGCGGCGCGGCACGCGCACCGACCAGCCCTTGTCGCGGAAGTGGCGCTTGATCTCGCCCATGATCGTGGGCGTGGCGTACGTGGTGAACTCCAGCCCGCGCTCCGGGTCAAAGCGGTCGATCGCCTTGATGAGGCCGATCGTGCCCACCTGGACGAGGTCCTCGAGGGACTCGCCGCGGTTCTTGAACTTGGACGCGAGGAAGCGGACGAGGTTGAGGTGGCTCACGATCAGCTGGTCGCGCGCCTCGGCATCCCCCTGCTCCTTGTAGCGGCGGAAGAGCTCCCGCGTGCGGTCCTTGTCCCAGGCGGCCCGGCCCGCACGCGCGCCCGAGCCCGCGCGGGCGGCGCGCCGCTCGGAGAGGTCCCTACTCGCCATGGGCGTCCCCCGCCCGCTTGACGAGGTGCAGGACGCGACCGTCCTCGGAGACGGAGAACACGTCGCACACGGCGGAGAGCAGCACCTCGACGAGGTCGATGGACTCGTCGTCGGGCTCCTCCTCGCCAAGCGAGAAGTCCATCGTCATGGCGTCCGGCGCAAGCGAGAAGGACACGTCGACGGCCTCGGGCGCCGTCGCGCAGGCGTAGACGAAGCCCTCCTCCGCGACCATGCGCACGTCCTCCACGTCATCGACGCTCATGTCGCAGCAGACGGCCAGGGTGGAGGCCGTCATGCGGACGGAGCGGGCAAATCCTGCCTCGGCGGGGACGCAGAGGCGCACGTTCTTCTCGGTCATCACTGCTCCTGCTCGGTGTCCTCGGTTGCGGGGGCGTCGGCGGCGGACACCTCGCCGTAGTCGACGTAGCGGACGGGGGCGCGGTCGGGGCGCGCGGCGGGCTCCACGTGCCCGGCCTCCGCGGCCTCCTCGAGCTGGGCCGCGCGCTCGGCGGGGCCGGACCCGGTGATCCGGGACACGACGCTTGCCACGCCGGAGGCCGCGCTCTCGGCCACGCGGTTGACCGCGCCGGTGACGCTCGATGCGGTGCCGGAGACCGAGGAGACGTCCGCCAGGATGCCGTTCAGGCGCTCCACGGAGACGTTGGCCGCGGCCACGGCGCTCTCGGCGCGCTCGGCGAGCGGGGCCATGTGCTTGGCGGCGGGCTCGAGCTCGTCGACCACGCCGTCGAGCTTGGCCACGACCGGCTGGACCTGCTCTATGAGGTCGTTGGCCGAGGTGGCGACCTTCTCGATGTCGCGGCGGGCGCTGCGCGCCGCGAGGGCGATCTCGACGACGGCCCACACCCCGACGACGACCAGCACGAGCAAAGCGATTTGCAGGTAGTCCATAGCGCCCTCCTTAGAGCGTCCGTCCCGGGGACGTGGTGCCCCGAGCTTTCATTCTACCCAAGTGCGCCGCCGTCATTCCCGCCCTTCTCGGCGTCCGCGACGTCGCGGCCGATCGCCTCCTGCCGCCAGGCCTCCCAGCCGCGCGGGCTCGCCTGGTAGAAGCACCCGCGCTCGAGCCCCTCGGGCAGGTAGCGCTGGGGCACCCAGCCGCCCGGGTAGTTGTGCGGGTAGAGGTAGGGGCCGTACTCGTCCGAGCCGGGGCGGTGCCGATCGCGCAGGTGGCTGGGCACCTCGCGCCGGGGGCCTCGGCGGACCTCCTCGAGCGCGGCGTCGATGCCCGCCTCCGCGGCGTTGGACTTGGGCGCGAGGGCGAGGTAGGTGGCCGCCTGCGCCAGGTTGATGCGGCACTCCGGCATGCCGATGACCTCGGTGGCCCGGAAGGCGGCGTGCGCGACGAGCAGGGCCTGCGGGTCCGCGTTGCCGATGTCCTCCGAGGCGCAGATCATGATGCGCCGGGCGATGAACTTGGGGTCCTCCCCCGCGTCGAGCATCCGGGCGAGCCAGTAGAGCACGGCGTCCGGGTCGCTGCCGCGCATGGACTTGATAAAGGCGGAGATGACGTCGTAGTGCATGTCGCCGGACTTGTCGTAGGGAAGCCCCCGGCGGGGGTTGGCCTCGACGACGTGGTCGCGCGTGATGCGGGGCGGGGCGGGCGCGTCCTTCTCGCCCGCGGCGGCGCCCCCCTCCGGGGCGTCCACCATCTGGGAGGCGAGCTCGAGCGAGGTGAGGGCCGCCCGGCCGTCGCCGCCGGCAAGGGTCACGATCTCGTCCTCCGCCTCCGGCGTAAGCTCGAAGCGCCCGGCCAGGCCCTCCGGCGCCGCCACGGCGCGGCGGACGAGCTCGCGGACCGACGCGTCGTCGAGCGCGGTGAGCTCCACGACGCGGCTGCGCGAGATGAGGGCCGAGTTGACCTCGAAGTAGGGGTTTTCCGTGGTGGCGCCCACGAGGACCACGATGCGGTCCTCGACGGCGTGGAGCAGCGCGTCTTGCTGGCTGCGGTTGAAGCGGTGGATCTCGTCCACGAAGAGGATGGTGCGCCGGCCGAGCGTGAGCAGCCGGGACTCGGCGGCCTCGATCTCGCGCCGGAGGTCCTTCACCGTGCCCGTGATGGCGCTCACCTCGACGAACTCCGCGTGCGTGGAGTTGGCGATGATCCGCGCGAGCGTGGTCTTGCCCGTGCCGGCCGGGCCGTACAGGATGACCGAGGAGAGCGTGTCGTGCTCGATGGCGCGCCTGAGCCACGAGCCCGGGCCCACGGCCTGCGCCTGGCCGACGTAGCCGTCGAGCGTGGTGGGCCGCATGCGCGCGGCGAGCGGGGCGTTGTCGTTTTTGCGCGCGGTCTCGACGCGCGTGAACAAGGTATCCATGGGAACGATTGTACGCCATTGAGCGCAGGGCCGCCCGCCTCCCTCGGAAAACGAGGGGTCTCAGCAGGTCAGCCCACGCACCCAGACGGGCGCGGCGGCGCCATGGCCGTGCCCGGCGTCGCCCCTCGCCCCGTAGTCCCTCCGGGCTCCCCTGAGCCGATCGCGGCCCCTTGTTCGACCGCCCACCTCAAAGGCGCGCCTCCAATCTGGAGGTCAATGGTGCGCTATGGCAGCGCGTTCAGATGCTTCTCGACGAAGGCGTCCACCGTGGACCAGTAGAGCTCGGGATCGGTGCTCGCGGAGAGGCCGTGGCCGGCGCCGGGGACGACGAGCTTCTCCTTCTGCTCGCTCGCGCAGGCCTCGTAGCACTCGTCGAGCATCGAGAAGGGCACGAAGTCGTCGGCATCCCCGTGGATGAAGAGCATGGGGACGCTCGACTTGCGCAGGCTCTCCACGGCCGACGCGCTCTCGAAGGTGTAGCCCGCCCGCAGCAGGCACGCCGCGTCGGCCACGTTGAGGATGGGAAAGCTCGGCAGGCCGAAGACCTCGCCCAGCTGGAGCTCGAACTCGTCCCACACGCTCGTGTAGCCGCAGTCCTCCATGATCAGGCGCACGTTCTCGGAGAGCCCGTCCAGCCCGGAGGCCGCCATGACCTCGAAGCCGCCCATGGAGGTGCCGAAGAGCATGATGCGGGCCTCGGGGTCGGCGGCGACGATGTCCTCGACCCAGCCGAGAAGGTCGTGCGCGTCGGCCCAGCCCATCTGGATGAGGCCGGTGTCGACGTTGCGCTCGTGCCCGCGCGCCGCGGGCGTGAGCACGTTCATCCCCATCTGCGCGAAGTGGTAGGCGTACTTGGCCATGTCGGCGGGCTCGCCCGCGTAGCCGTGGCAGACCACGGCCCAGGTGTGCCCGTCCGCGTAGGCGCCCCCCTCGGCGCCGTCGAGCCGCCAGCCCAGGAGCGTGGCCCCGTCCGAGGCCACGTGCGCCACGCTCTCGCGCGAGGCCTCGAACCACGCGGCGGCCTGCTCGGCGTAGGCGGCGTCGAGCTTGGGGGCCTCCTCGTACTCCTCCGAGACGGCGACCTCGCCCGAGTCCATCGAGCGCGCCATCGAGACCTCGGCGTGCGGGTTGAGCGCAAAGTCCACGAGGAAGTTGCCCACGAATCCCAGGCCCACGAGCACGAGCGCGACGAGCGCGCCCGCCACCGCGGCCACAATCCTCTTGGTCCTTCTCGTCAGCGCCATGCAGTCCCCTCTCCCCAGGCCGGAGGCCATTCTACCCGTGCGGGCAGGCATGTCAAAGCGGTGACCACCGCCCGAGGGGCGCCGCCCCGCCAGGAGGGTCGCGCGATTGGGTGGATGGGCGGCGCCGCGTCCGCGGAGGGGCCTCCCCGCGCGTAAACTCCCCTCCGTTGGGTGGCATCTTTGATGCCCGGTCCGCGCCCACATCAAGGATGCCACCCAACGACAGCAGGAACCTGGCGGATGAGGGCCTCCCAGGGCCCGGGAGGGCATCGACGCGAGGAGGGCCATCAAACGTGCCGCCCAATCGCACCCGGTTTGCGCGGGAAGAGCCAACGTAGCCGCCACGAGGCAGCCAACCTGACAAAGTGCCCTGACACCTTTGTCAGGTTACGGGCGGACGGCGGCCGAGAAGTACCCGCGGCTCGGGAAGAGCTCCGCCGCGTGGGGGAAGAGCGCCTCGCAGGTGGCGATGAAGTAGTCGTCGGTCATCGCGGAGATGAAGTCCACAACGGTCTGGTCGGGGTCGGACTCCCAGTCGTAGGCGCGGCCGTAGTACGCGAGGCGCCGCTCGGTCGGCGCCACGTGGTGCGCGAAGATCGCCGCGGACTCGTCGCCGGCCGCAAGCGCTGCGAGCTCGTGGTCGTAGAGGGCCGAGAAGAGCTCGCGGACCTCGGCGGAGAAGTCGCCGTTGACCTCGCCCGCGCCGTAGATCTTCTCGTAGTTCTCGCGCTTGGCGCGGCGCATCTCGGCAAAGCCCTCCGGGCTCATCTCGATGTGGTCGCGGCCCACGCTGTGCTCCACGACGTCGGCCACGAAGGCGGAGAGCGCCCAGGCGTTGTAGGCGCCGCCGAGGCCGTCGTCGAAGGTGTCCTCGGAGCAGAGGCCGGCACGGATGGCGTCCTGGCGGTCCTTGCCCACGTAGGCGATGATGTCGGAGACGCGCACCACGCATCCCTCGAGCGTCATAGGGCGCAGGTGGGAGATCGTCTCGTCGCCGCACTCCCAGCAGGAGGCCACCACGCGGTCGAAGGTGTCGAACTCCGCGAGGCCGCTCGTCTCAAAGGCCTGCTGCTCGAACTCGCCGTTGTGGCAGAGGGCGCCGTCGAGGGTCTGCAGGCTCACGTTGCGCCCGGCGAGCACGTCCACCACGCGCACGCTCTGCACGTTGTGGAAGAACCAGCGCCCCGTGCGGGCGTGGAAGACGTCGTTCAAGAAGCGCTCGCCGGCATGGCCGAAGGGCGTGTGCCCGAGGTCGTGCGCGAGCGCGATGGCCTCGATGAGGTCGAGGTTGAGCCCGAGGGCGCGCCCGATGTCGCGCGCCACGCGGGCCACGAGCTGCACGTGCAGGCCGCGCCGCGCGAGGTCGTCGTTCGCGCGGAACGAGAAGACCTGCGTCTTTCCCGCCATGCGGTTGTAGGCCGGCAGGTGCACGACCTTCTCGGCATCGCGCACGAAGGCGGGGCGGACGCAGGTGTCGCGGTCGCGGTCGCAGGAGTCGCGGCGGATGGCGGAGGCGTCGCGGCAGGCGAAGGGCGAGAGCTCGCCGGACGCGAGCCGCTCCGCGACGGCGGACGTCGCCGCTTCGGAGAGTCTCCCCGTGAGCCCGGGCGCGAGCCTGTTCTCGCCTTCCGCCATGTCAGCCCCCTACTCGTTGACGACGAGGCAGCCCATGTCGAGGCGGTGCCCCCACTCGCCCATGACCCCCTCGTAGGCGCAGCGGGCGTAGACGCCGCCGAACTTGCCGCGGAAGAGGAAGAGGCCGAGCAGGTTGTTGACCTCGACGGGCTCGGCCGGGTCGGAGCCGTCCGGGCGCGGGGTGGCGCCGCCCACGATGACGGGCGTGCGGTAGGCCGGGTCGAGGCGCTCGATCGTGGCCCCCTCCTCGCACGCGGCGAGAAGGACGCGCCACCACTCGTCGCGGTCCATGCGGTCGACGCCGGCGACGGCCTCGGGCGCGCGGTAGGCGCCGGCGGGGCGCACGAGCCAGCCGTCCTGCTCGGAGAGGTAGCGGTTGATGTCGCTGTCGCGCGTGAGGACGTGCGCCTCGGGGACGTGGGCGCGCACGAAGGCGAGCTCGATCGGGTCGAGGACGGACTCGGCGGCCTTGGAGTGCAGCACGGCAAAGAGCGAGTTCACGGAGGCCGGCCAGGTGCGGAAGCCACCGATCACGCAGGCCAGGCCGCGGCGGGCCGCCTCGACGAGCGCGTCAACGCCCTCGCAGGGCTTCTCGAGCATCTCGCCAACGAGGGCGCGGCGGTAGACGCAGGCGATGGGACCCTGGGAGTCCACGAGGCGGCGCGTGCCTGCGGCCTCCTCGATGCGCAGGTCGCGGATGTCCACGAAGCGCGCGAAGACGCCCTCGTCCGCCATACGCTCGATGAGGTCGGCGAACTCGCCTTCCGAGGCGCTCTCGGCGTAGTCGACGATGCCCACGACCGGGCGCTCGGGGTGGTGGGTGCCGGTGTCGGCGTTGGCCCAGGACTGATAGGTCTCGCGCAGCGCCGCGAGCAGGCCGTCGGCGATGTCGAAGGTCTCGATCGAGCGGTGGCGCTCGGCGAAGCGGCGGTAGGACTCGGTGCGCTGGATGGCGCGGGTCACGTCGACGGCCACGGTGGTGCCCACGGCGCTGTCGGTGGAGACGCCGGCGAAGGTGAAGTCGCCGGTCTCCTCGTTGAAGAGGACGTCAAGACGGGCGAAGGGGATGACCTGCTCGTAGCCCGTGGGGATGAGCGTCAGCTCCTCGGCCTTGGGGTCGAGCCCGAAAAGCGCCCTCAGGTCGGGGTCGACGAGGTAGCGCTCGGTGAGCTTCTCGAGGATGCGACCCATGGTCTCGGCCGCCTCGGACAAGATCTCGATCTCAGCGGTGCCGAGGACCTTGGGCGTGAGCGCCCACGTGGACGTGCCGTCGTGCTCGACGATCGGGTGCGCGGCCTCGAGGTAGGCGTCGCCGGCGGCGCGGCCCTCGGCGTCGCCGCCGAGCTCCCTCACGATGTCGCAGAACTCGTCCTCGAGCGCACGGCCCCTCAGCTTGCTCATATATGCTCCAAACGGTCTGGTATCTGATCACGCGCGCGGGTCCCCGACCCGTCACGCGGCGAGCATTGTAAGTGTTACCAGCGAATATCACAATTATTACAGCGTTTTTGCGCGAAGATTTTATCGATTTGTGGACCCTTGGTGGAGCGGGGGCGCCCGTCCTCCCGGGCCGCGGGCGGCCCCGCGCCCCCTACGAGACGAACCAGAGCGCCTCCGCCGGGCGCACCTCGAAGCCCATGGCGCGCTCGAGCGCGAGCGAGGCGTCGTTGTCCGGCCAGACCTCGGCCCAGGGGAGCTCGCCCGCGGCCAGGTGCGCCGCGACCTTCGCCGCGACGAGCGCCGTCCCCCAGCCCTCGCGCCGGTGCCCCTCGAAGACCTCGAGCATGCCCATCGAGCCCTCCTCGTGCTCGCCCACAAAGCCCACGATCCTGCCGCCCTCGAAGCCGCCGAGGAACCTCCCCGCCTCAAGCGCCGCCTCGAGCTCGCCGGGCGCGAGGTACTCCGGATGCGCGTAGCGCTCGCGCACCACGCCCGCATAGGCCGGGGTGAGCACGCGGATGTCGCGCGAGGGGTCAATCGGGGGCGTGCCCTCGCGCCACACGACCACGTGGCAGGGACGCTCGCGCCCGCCGAGGGCGCGGGCCACCTCGCGGGCGAGCGCGCGCTTTCCGCAGACGCAGGTGACACCGCCCGCGGCGCCGAGGCAGGTGAGCGCCCGGCGCACGAGCCGGCGGCTCGGCCCGGCCACGATCCGCATGCCTCCCGAGAGGCCCACCACGATGGCGCCCTTCTCGGCGAGAAGGACCTCGCCCGCGCCCCGGCGCAGGCACTCCGCGAGGGGCAGCGCGTCCTCGCCGAGGCCCTCCGCAAGCTGGAGGGCGCGCTCGCGCCGCACGGCGGGCTCGTCACACGTGGCGTCTATGACAAACGAGAGCCGCTCGGCCATCATCTCCTGCCCGAGGGGGCCGGGGTGGTCCGAGCCGTCCGCGAGCAGCTCCGGGAGGCGCCCCGCGTCCAGCAGCGGCGCGGCCTCGACGAGGCGCATCCGCGGGTGGGCGCGCACGGCGGCGCGGATGATCGCGTCCACCGCCGCCGCGCAGCTCCTCGGGTGGGTGGGGTAGACGTCCTCGGTGTGCGGCGGGCAGGTGAGGACCCAGATCGGCGCCTCGGGGAACGCCTCGTCGAGCTCGTAGAGGTAGGTGCGCACGTCGCGCTCCACGCGCGCGGCCTGGCAGGGCTCGTAGCGGTAGTTCTCGCCGAACTCCACGACGACGGCCGCCGCGTCCGCGCGCTCGGCGAGCCCGACGAGCGAGCCGGGCTGGAAGACCTGGCCGCCCAGCCCCTGGTTCACGAGGTCGAGCCCCAGGTGCTCCGCGAGAAGCGCGCACCAGGAACGCGACGGGTCGCGCGCGACGAAGCCCTGCGCGATGGAGTCCCCGAGCACGACGAGCTGCCGGCGCGCGGCCACGGGCTCGAGGTAGGTCCCGTCGCAGGTGACGGTGCGCACGGCGCACGAGGTGAGGCACGGCAGCCAGATGCGCACGTGGTGGGGCTCCCCCATGCCGGGAAGGTGCTGGAGGCCGGGCTCGGGACCGGCCGCGGGGTCGTCGAGGAGCCACGTGACGAGGTTCTTCTCGTCCGGCTGCGCAAGCGGCAGGCGCCGTCCGTCCACGACGGCGACAAGGCCGTCGAAGGGCGGCCGCGGGCCCTGCGGGTGGCGCTCGACGTCCGCGAGCACGGCGGCCGCCCCGCGCGGGATGGGGTCCATGCGCGCCTCGAGCGCAAGGCGGGTGGCGTCGGTCTCCATCTCGAGGCAGACCCCCGCCGTGGCCACGGCGAGCTGCCGGTAGAGCCCCGGGTGCCAGGCGCGGACGCTCCCCACGGCGCGCAGCTGCTCCGGGGCGAGGCGCGCCGGGCGGACCCAGCCGTCCTTCTCGGTTGTGAAGCCGAGCGCGCCGTGGAGAAACCCCGACGCGCCGGCGCTCATCTCAAGGCCCATGTTCTCTCTCGAAGTTGCCTAAAAGGGGCCTGTCCCCTTTTAGGCAAGTATTGTGGCACAAGCCGGCGAGACTACTCGCCCTCGCGGACCGGCTCGTAGAACTCCTGCTCGTCCTCGAGCCTCAGGACGAGCACCTGGCCCAGGCCCGCGCCCGCCGCCGCGGCGCTATCCACGTCCCAGCGGTCCGCGCCCACGCGCACCATCCGGGCGAGTCCGTCCGCGCCTACGGCGGGGCGGTCCACCTCGTGGGCCATCCGCTCGAGGTAGGGGGTCGGGGTGTGGCCGGCCACCACCACGGGGCCGCGCGCGTCCCCGCCCGAGAGGCCCGCCGCCGCGCCCCAGAAGTCCTCCCGGATCCACGTGAGGTCCTCGGGGTCCTGCGCCGAGAAGAACGCCTCCACCGCCGCGTCCCCCCACGCCTCCGGCGCGACGCGGCCGAGGCGCACGCCCGCGTGCACGAGGAGGAAGAGCCGCCCCTCCACGCGCGCGCTCGACCAGCGCGGCAGGCCGGCAACCCAGTCGATGAGGTCGTTGGCCTCGTCCTCCTCTATCTCGGAGAGGCCGGCCGAGGTCATGGCGCCGCCGTTGAGGCCCCAGTTCATGGCCGCGAAGCCGTCGCCGGGGTTGCCCACGCACTCGATCATGAGGTCCTCGTGGTTGCCCATGAGGGCGGTCGCGTTGGGAAGCGAGCGCACCACCCTGAGGACGCCCACCGGGTCGGGCCCGCGGTCGATCATGTCGCCCAGGCAGAAGAAGCGGTCGTCCGCGGAGGGGGAGATGCGGTCGAGGGCGCGCTCGAGCGCGGCGCGGTGACCGTGCACGTCCGAGAACACGTAGGTAGACATCCCGGGCCCTCCCTGACCGAAGCTGCTCGGGGCACGACGCCCCTCCAGCAAGCCTACACCCTCCCCGCGCCGATGGGGGCGCTCCGGCGGGCGAGCGGCGGGGGCAGAGCCTAGGAGCGTCGCGTTTTGCGGCGCGAGCGGCGCATGCGGAGCACCCAGGCCGGCGCGGAGCCGACCTCGATGACGCGGGCGGGAAGCCGCCCCTCCCCCGCCGCGCGCACCACCGAGACGACCTCGCGCATGGTCGGCTCGAGGCGGGCGCCCTTGAGGCGGCACTCCCACACTACCACGACGGTCCAGCCCGCCTCCACGAGCAGCGCGCTGTCGCGGGCGTCGCGGGCGCGGTTGCGCGCGAACTTGTCCTGCCAGAAGGCCGAGTGCGTCTTGGGCCGCGAGGGCGAGCAGTGCGGGCAGCGGTGCCAGAAGCACCCGTGCACGAAGATGGCCACGCGCCGGCCCGGGAAGCACACGTCGGGATGACCCGGGGCCTTCCTCCAGTGGAGCCGATAGCCCGTGAGGCCTGCCTCCCGCAGCGCGGCGCGCACCGTGAGCTCGGGCTTGGTGTCCTTGCTCCGGTTGGCCTGCATGACGTGGCGGGTGGCCTCCGAGCTGTCTCTTATACACATCT
>NZ_JACJKN010000013.1 GCF_016900775.1 Olsenella uli
AGATGTGTATAAGAGACAGTCCTACAACCGCATCGGCCTCATGTACGCCGCGGCAAGCAAGCCCATCGAGCACATCCTGCGCACCGAGTGGAACTACCGGGGCTTCATCATCGACGACGCCCTCACCGCCTCCGAGTACTCCTCCGCGCCCGAGATGCTCATGGCCGGCAACAACATCTTCTGCCTGGACACCGCGCGCCCCACGGCCGTCGGCGAGCTCATCGAGTCCACCGACGACGGCGACCTGCTGCAGAAGGTCATCGACTCCAACCGCTACGTCTACTACGTCATGCTCCAGTCCTCCATGGGCACGCTCTCCGCGGACACCGTGGTCAACGACTCCATGCCGTGGTGGAAGATGGCCCTGTACGGAGTTGACGGCGCGCTCGCCGCGGCAACCGTCGGCGCTGCGGTCATGTATGCCGTCAACGCCCGCAAGGAGGGGACCAAGCCCGTGGAGGCCGGTAACCCCAGCGGCAAGAACCCTAACGAGAAGAACTAGCGGAGGTGTGAACAGATGCTGGTTGAACGTATGAAGAGCAGGGGCCTTGGCAGCCTGCTCTGCCTGGTGGCGGCGCTCGTTGCGCTGGTAACAGCCGTCGCGTTCTTTGCGACGCAGGCTGACGCCGCCCCTCTGGGTCACACGGGCATCATGCCCGGCCTGGCGCTCGTCGCGGGCGTCGCAGTGGGCATCGCCCTGACGCTCGTCCCCGTGCGCTTTGGCGCCCTTGTCCAGACCGTCGTCTACGGCGTCGCCCTGTACCTCATGGTGACGCAGCTCTACCTGGTCTTTGCCGACGTGATCAACCAGGTGACCTACGCCGGCGGCAACGCGGGGCTCTGCGTCATGTACATGGCGGGCACCTTTGCGAGCTGCCTGCTCTGCGTGATCGCCTGCTTCCTCGAGCAGCCCGTCTCCGCCGCGGATCGCGCCGCCTCCAAGCGCATGGTCCCCGTGGCCGTCGCGCTCGTGGTCGTTGCCGTTGCCGGCACCGTCTACGCCACGCTTGGCAACGGAGCCCTGGCCAGCCTGGGCTCCGGGGCCTCCGCGGGAGAGGCCGCCACGATGAGCGCCGCCGACAACGAGTTCGCCGACAAGACCATCGAGGAGCTCGTGGCCACCCCGCGCGCCGACTGGGAGGCCAAGGAGGCCAACGGCGAGGTCGCGTACTTCTTCGAGGGCCAGTACACCGAAGGCTTTGGCACCTCCGTTGACCCGGCCTGCATGGACATGTATCTCTGCAAGGACGGCTCCATGTACGGGTCCCTGAGCGGCCCGACCACCTCCGTCGCCCCCGGCGTCACCTACGTGTACGGCTACTGGTACACCACCAACGCCGACGGCGAGGATGACTTCGTCATCCATCTCACCGGCACGCAGAGCTCCGACGGCTCAACCCGCGCGACGGACCCCGCCACCGGCGAGGACACCGACATCCACATCTTTGACACCGAGCACGGCGACTACAGCTGGGAGGCCAGCTTCAGCCTGGGCCTCTATGGCGGCTTCATGACCCGCAACATGAACATCTACGGCCAGCAGTACGCGCCAGCCCAGAGCCTCACTGTCGACGCCTCCGCGCTGGGCACCTTCTACACGGGCGACGCCTTCGACCCGTCCGCGCTCGTGGTTACCGCCGTCCGCGGCAGCGGCTCCGAGGAGAGCATCTGGGGCGGCCGCGTGAGCTACAGCGGCTACGACTCCGAAACCGTTGGCACCAAGACCGTGACCGCCTCCTTCCTGGGCGCCACCGCCACCTTCGACGTGACTGTCGAGGAGCTGGTCGCCGACACCTACGCCGGCACCTATGGGCTGATCGTGAACGGCGCGGTGACCGACGCCGACGCCACGCTGGTAGTGGACTACTCCCACAAGACGCTCACCGTGTCCAACGCCGACGGCAGCGTCGTGGAGACGGGCACCATCGTCGAGGCCGACAATGACGCGCTGACCGTCACCATGAACGGCAGCGAGCCCTTTGAGGCCACGATCAGCGACGGCACCATTACGCTTCCCGCGCACACCGAGGTGGTCGCCGGCTTCACAGGCAGCACCACCTACGAGGTGGGCGCGTACACCTTCACCCTGTCCTAGCCCCTCGGTCCAGGCCTCTGGCCGAAATCCGGACCTGAAGGACATAGTCCCCCCTAGGGCCCGCCGCATCCCTCCGCGGCGGGCCCGTCCTCTGTTTCGGCCTCGCCGCCCGTTCAGGCAGGCGTTTTGCTCCGGCCCATCTCCGCACGACGCCTCGATCACGCATCCGCCATAATTGTTTGTATACTAACTATTGCAATACGAACAACCCAGACGACAGGGGCGCCGTGGAGCTTGACACAATCCACCACCAGCTGCTCATGGCCCAGAGCCATGCCAACCGCGCGATGATGGCCCGCGTCCGTGAGCGCGGCCTGCTGCCGGGCCAGCCCAAGGTCCTCGAGTACGTTGCCGACAACGAGGGCTGCCTGCAGCGCGACATCGCCGAGGCCTGCATGATGGACCGTGCCACGGTCACGGGCGTGCTCGCCCGCATGGAGGCGGCCGGCCTGGTCGAGCGGCGAGCCAAGCAGGGGGACCGCCGCGCGCTCGAGGTGCGCCTGACGGACGCGGGCTGGGACGCGGCCGAGTTCGTGGCGCGCTGCGGCGCCGAGGTCGACGGAATCGCACACGCGGGCATGAGCACGGAGGAGCGCGAGACGCTCTCGCGGCTGCTCGCCCGCGTCACGGAGAGCTTTGAGCGAGAAGAGCGAGGGGATGCACATGAGTGAGTTGGTTGCGAGCATCAGGTCGAGCGTCTCTCGGGCGGAGGCGGGCAGGCTGGCCTTGCGCTACCTCTGCTTTGCGGCAGGCCTGATCGTCAACTCGTTCGGCATCGCGTTCATCACCAAGGCGGCGCTCGGCACCTCCCCCATCTCGAGCATTCCCTACGTGCTCGACCTGCGCTTCCAGCCAACCTTTGGCGAGTTCACCTTTGTGCTCAACATGGTCTACATCGTGGCACAGGTAGTGCTGCTGCGACGTGACTTCCAGCCGATCCAGCTGCTGCAGGTCGTGGCGAACCTCGTCTTCAGCGCCTTCATCGACGTGAGCATGGGGCTGCTCTCCTGGCTCGCGCCCGCCGCGCTGCCCGCCCAGCTGGGCTCGCTCGCGCTCGGCTGCTGCATCCTGGCGTTCGGGCTCTCCATCGAGGTGGCGCCGCGCGTCATCGTGGTCCCCGGAGAGGGCATCGTGCGCGCCATTGCGTCCAAGATTGACCGCCCGTTCGGCACCTGCAAGCTCTGCTTTGACGCCACGCTCGTACTTATCGCCTGCGCGCTTTCCCTGCTGTTCTTTGGATGCATCAACGGCCTGGGCCTGGGCACGATCGTGGCCGCGCTCGCCGTTGGCCCCATCGTGAACCTTATCAACGCGCACCTACCCCTCATCGCCGCCATCCGCCGCCTGTAATTTGGGGACGGGTTATTCCGTCACATAATCACCGAGACAGAGGATCCGGACAGAAAGTACCTCCCAAGAGGTGGTTTCTGTCCGGATCCTCTGTCTCGGCGCACCAAAGCCGGCTCGCCGGGCGCCTACCAGATGCCGAGCACGTGCTGCATGCCCAGGCTCACGGCCGCGATGGCCACCCAGCAGCAAAGACCCATGAGGATCGGCTTGCCGCCCGTGCGTACCAGCTTGACGACGTTGGTGTTGAAGCCAATGGCCGCCATTGCCATGATGATGAAGAACTTGGAGAGCTCCTTGATCGGGGCGGTCACGGCAGCCGGCAGCGCAAACACCGTGGTCACCACGCTCGCCAGCACGAAGAACACGATGAAGAACGGGAAGGCGCGCCGCAGGCTGAAGGTGTTTCTCGCCTCGCCGCCCGCGCGGCGGGCCTGGCGGACCTGCCAGAACGCGAGCGCCAGCGTGATGGGGATGATGGCCAGCGTGCGCGTGAGCTTGACGATGGTGGCGGCGTCGAGCGTGTTAGCACCGGGGTGCATGCCATCCCACGCGGCCGCCGCGGCCGTGACGGACGAGGTGTCGTTCACCGCGGTGCCTGCAAAGAGACCAAAGCCCTCGTTGGTGAGGCCGAGCATGCCGCCGAGCGTGGGGAACACGAGCGCCGCAATCACGTTGAAGAGGAAGATCACGCTGATGGCCTGGGCCACCTCCTCGTCCTCCGCCTCGATCACGGGCGCGGTGGCCGCGATGGCCGAGCCGCCGCAGATGGAAGAGCCCACGCCGATGAGCGTGGAGATCTTGCCCGGGATGTTGAGCGCGCGACAGAGCGCATAGGAGACCACAAGCGACGTCGTGATGGTGGAGAGGATGATGGGCAGCGACATGGTGCCCACCTGCGCGATCTGCGCGAGGTTGAGGCCAAAGCCCAGGAGAATCACGGCGTACTGGAGGACCTTCTTGGATGTGAACTTGATGCCGGCGGCGAGCGGCGCGCCCTTCTCGGCGGGGACCAGCAGGGCGAGCACCATGCCAATGAGAATGGCAAAGACCGGACCGCCCACGACCTCGAACCGCTTGCCCAGAAGCCATGCCGGCACGGCGATGACCAGCGCAAACAGCACGCCCTTCCACGTCTTTCCAAAGTCCTTGATGAGCTCCATGCGCGTGACCCCCTCGTTGTTGCGTCTTCGAGGAAAGGCTACGCCTCACGGATATAATCAATACCATCGGTTTGCTTATGAACCCATAAGATTTTGGCGAGAAGGACCTGCATGCTCGACTATCGCACGCACACGTTTCTGACCGTCTGCCGCACCGGCAGCTTCACGCGCGCCGCAGAGCAGCTGCATGTCACCCAGCCGGCCGTCTCGCAGCACATCCGCCAGCTGGAGGCGCACTACGGCTGCGCGCTCTTTGCCAAGACCGGCCGCGGCGTTGAGCCCACGGAGGCCGGAAGGCTGCTCTATCGCGCGTTGGACGTCGCGGCCAACGACGAGACCCGGCTGCGCGCGGAGCTCGACGCCCTGAAAGGCGAGAAGAACGCGCGCCCGCCGCTGCGCCTCGGCTGCACGCGCACGATAGCGGACTACGTGGCGCCGCGCGTGCTCTCGGGCCATATGAGGCGCCACCCGGACGACCACGTCTACCTGCGAACGGGAAACACCATGGAGCTTGTGGGGCTCATCGAGGCCGGGACGATTGACTTTGCGCTGGTGGAGGGCCCGTTCGACCAGACGTCCTTCGAGGGGGAGGTCCTCTCGACAGAACCGTACCTGGCGGTAGCGGCCGCCGGGGAGCGCCCTGCGAGCGTCACCGATCTTCTCGCCCGGCGACTCGTGCTGCGCGAGCCAGGCTCGGGCACGAGGGAGATCCTCGAGCGGCACCTTGCGGCGCGCGAGCTCTCCGTGGACGACTTCGCCGGCGTCATCGAGCTCGCAAGCATCCCCGCGATCAAGGCATGCGTGGCCGCCGGCGCGGGCGTGAGCTTTCTCTACCGCGTGGCGGTGGAGCGCGAGCTCGCGTCTGGCGAGCTCGCCGACGTGACGCCGGCCGATCTTTCCATCGAGCACGACTTCTCGCTCATCTGGCAGCGCGGGAGCCGCTACGCGGGGCACTACCGCGCCCTTCTGCGCGAGTGGGCGTAACATGACAGGCGCCCGGACCCGCGCCGCGTTACGGAGAACCATGTCGCACAAGCTGCTCAACGTTCTGGCCATCGCGCTCGGCAACCTGCTCGTGGCCCTTGCCGTCACGCTCTTCATTGTGCCGCACGGCCTTGTGCTCGGCGGGTCGACCGGCATGGCGCTCGTGATCACCCACCTCGCGCCCCTGCCGCTCTCCCTTGTGGTGCTCGCCATCAATGGGGCGCTCTTCCTGCTTGGGGCGCTCTTCCTCGGTCGCCGATTCGCCGCGTCGACCATCTTCAGCACGATTGCCTACCCGCTCGCTATGTCCGTGCTCGAGACCCTCCCCCTAGGGCAGCTCACCTCGGACCACATGCTCGCCGCTGTCTGCGCCGGGACCCTCATGGGCGCGGGGACCGGCCTTATCCTGCGCGCCGGCGGCTCTTCGGGCGGCAGCGACGTCATCGCCCTCGTTGCGCACAGGTACTTGCACGCCAACGTCTCGGCCCTGCTCTGGGCGATCGACGCCTGCGTCATCGCCTGCCAGCTCCCCTTCTCCAACTTCGAGCAGGTGCTGCTGGGCGTGCTTGCCCTGACGCTGCTCACCCTCGTCATGAACCGCGTCATGGTCATGGGCCGCTCGCAGGTCCAGCTGCTCATCTTCTCCAGCGAGCACGAGGCCATCCGCCAGAACATCCTGAGCGAGCAGGACGCCGGCGTCACCGTGATACCCATTGAGCAGGGCTACACGCGCCAGGAGGGCAAGGCGATCCTCAGTGTGATTCCCCGGCGCAAGCTGTGGAGGATGCGCGAGATGATCACCGCGGTCGACCCGGCAGCGTTCTGGGTAATCTCCGAGGTGAGCGAGATGCGCGAGCGGCAGCTGAGGCGCCGCGCGTGACATGGGGACGGAGGAGCTGTCAGCGCTCCGCCTCCGTGCCCGAAGCACAAAATGTGAGCATTTTACTAGCATATGAATCGGCAGAGGTCCGTCAGGTACAGGCCCATCAAGACGCGAATGGAAAGCACCCGATGTAACGCACCGCCATCGAGCAGGCAGGGGGATTGCACGCGGAGGACGGGAGCGGGGTGAGCCTTGTGCACGTGCTCGGCCCACAGACAACGGGCCGCTTTGGCCCCATCCTGATGCTCGACTCGTTTGACAGCGCCGACCCCGCGGACTGGAAGGCCGGCTTCCCGCCGCACCCGCACCGCAGCATCGAGACTTTGCGTGACGCATGGTCCGCGCCCAGGCGCCAAGACGGAGAATCCGGAGACGTGAGACGGGGACGAAGCGGTGGCAGCTCCCTCCGTCCCCGCGCCACGCCCTAGAGCTCGAAGAAGGTAACGGAGGAGGCGGGAATGCGCAGGGCGCCGTCCGCGAGCTCGGCCGCGCCGCCGAGGGTGTAGAGCACGCGCGCGGCCTCGTGGTCGCACGGCACCTCGACCGGCCGCGCCGCCGGGTTCAGCGCCACGAGCACGCGCTGACCGCCCTCGGCGCGCTCCGTGCGCAGGTAGACGAGCGGGTACGCGTCCTTCTCGCAATAGACGAACTCTACCGCGGCATTCACGCCGAGGGCCGGCGTAGCCCGGCGCAGCGCGATGAGCCGCTGCACCTCACGCCAGAGCGAGGCGTCGTCCGCCATCTGGGCCGCCACCGTGGGTGCGTCCCCGGCCGCATCCTGCGGGATATAGAGCTGGTCAGCCGGCGCGTCGGAGAAGCCGAAGTTGGGCTCTGCGGCATCCCACTGGATCGGCGAGCGCGCGCCCGTGCGCTGGTAGCCACCCTCGACGGAGGTCACGTCCAGGTAGCGCATGCCAATCTCATCGCCGGCGTAGACAAAGGGACAGCCCGGCATGGACATGATGAAGGCAAACGCCAGCTTCATCTCCTCCGGGTCCAGATACTTGCGCAGCCGGTCCATGTCATGGTTGCCGGACGGGATGCACATGAGGCCCTTGCCGTCCGTAAGCTCCATGTTGCGGCGGTACGTGGCTACAAACTCGCTCGCGTCGCCCGCGCCCTCATGCGCGAACCACGGGTGCTCGCAGCGGAAGAGGTCCAGGTAGTGCGACGTGCCAAACTGCAGCAGGAAGTCCATGTGAAAACCCGCTCGGATGGTCTTGTCCGGCTCGCCCCACTCGGAGATGAGGACGGCATTGGGATAGTGCGCGTCCAGGAAGGCACGCATGTCCTGCCAGAGGGCGATCGTTCCCTCCTGCTCGGGGTCGTCCTTCACGAGCGAGCCGGCCATATCCACGCGGAAGCCGTCGCAGCCGCGCTCCAGCCAGAACGCCATGACGTCCTTCATGGCCTGGCGCGTGGCCAGGGCCTCGGGGGAGTCCATCGCACTCTGCCAGGGCTCGGTCACGCGGTAGAAGCCGTAGTTGAGCGCCGGCTGGAAGGCAAAGAAGTTCACGGCCACGGCACCGTTGCGCTCGGCGATGCCGCGCAGCACGCCGTTCACGCCGGGCACGTCGCCCACGGGCGTCCAGACGTCATCGGTCCAGACGTAGCGACCGGTGTACTCGTTCTTCTCGGCACGGCATGACTCCTTGAACCAGGGGTGCTCGATGGAGGTGTGGCCGGGCACGAGGTCGAGAAGAACGTGCATGTCGCGGGCGTGCGCCTCGGCAAAGAGCCGCTCGAGGTCCTCGTTGGTGCCGTAGCGCGGGGCCACCTGGCAGTAGTCCGCCACGTCGTAGCCCGCGTCGCCGAAGGGCGAGACGAAGCACGGGTTGAGCCAGAGGGCATTGCAGCCCAGCTCGCGCACGTAGTCGAGCTTCTCGATGATGCCCTGGAGGTCACCGATGCCGTCAGCGTTGGTGTCGTTGAAGCTCTGCGGGTAGATCTCGTAGAAGACGGCGTCGTCAAGCCACGTGCTCATGGGCGTTCCTTTCTGTCTGGCGCACTCCCCGTTCCCTATTTTGGAAACGTTTCCATTCCATGGATATTGTACTTCGGGAAATGCGCCGCGAGAAGAACGAGCCGGCGGACGGTACCCATCCGCTCCCCAATTTACCCAAGTCTTCTGATGGTGAAGTGCTGCGGGCAATCGCCCTCCTCGCCCGGCAGGTCGAAGGCGCCCTCGCGCAGAACGGTCCAGCGCTCTCGTCCCGCATAGGCGGGCCACTCACCGTTGTCCGACATGTGCACGAGCGTCACGGGCCCCGTGGCCTCGCGCTCCAGCTTGTCGAGAAACGCTGTGAGCACCGGCGTGTCAAACGGGTTGAACAGGTAGACGTGCGTGAAGCCAGCAAGCGGCAGGTCGAGCGCGCTACCTGCGACCACGCGCACGTTGGGGTAGCGCGCCGACCACGCGGCGGCCTCCGCCGCGAGCGCCGGGTCCAGCTCCACGCCCATCGCGCGCCCGGGCAGCCCTGCGCTCACGAAGTAGGCAAGCACGCGACCGGCTCCGCAGCCCACGTCGAGCAGATGGGAGTCCGCGCTGAGGTCCAACCCGCCAAGGAGGTCCTCAAGCACAAAGTAGGGCGTGGCCGTGGGGTCATGGGCGCCTGCCGCAGCATGGCGGGTCCTCTCGGCACGCTCGAGCGAGCGGCCGGCAACGGCCAGATCGCGAAGCAGGTCGGCGTCAGGCATCGAGCCAGAACTCCTCGACCGGCCTGTCGTGGTCGTAGACGCAATCGTCCCTCTCGCCAATCTCGCGAAGCACGCGGCACGGGTTGCCCACGGCCACCACACCGACAGGCACGTCGCGCGTGACCACGCTGCCCGCGCCAACCACCGAGCCCGCGCCCACCGTCACGCCCGCCAGCACCACGCACCCGGCACCGAGCCAGGCACCCCTGCAGATGCGGACGGGCTTGTTGTACTGCAGGCCCTTGGCGCGAAGACGCGGCGAGACGGGGTGCGACGCCGTGCAGATGGTGACGTTGGGGCCAATCATCACGTCGTCCTCGATGAAGATGTCCGCATCGTCCACCAGCGTGAGGCCCATGTTGGCGTAGACGTTGCTGCCCAGGTGCAGGTTGGCGCCGCCCCAGTTGGCGTGGAACGGCGGCTCAATCATGCAGCCCTCGCCCACCTCGGCCACGAGCTTTGCGAGAAGCGCGTCGCGCTCCTCCGAGCTGCTGAACGGCAGGGCGTTGTAGGCGTCCAGCACGTCGCGCCGGCGCTCCTGCTCGGCAAAGAGCTCCGGGCTGTTGCACGCGTAGAGCCGGCCGTCGGCCATGCGCCGCCGCACTTCCGCGAGGTCCATCGAGCCTCCGTTCTTCTCGCCGGATAAGCGAGCGCCCCGCCGCTCGGAGTCGACGGGACGCTCATAATTTAGTTTAATTTCTTATTCCCACTCGATCGTGCCGACGGGCTTGGGCGTCAGATCGTACGTCACGCGGCAGATGCCCGGCACCTCTGCGAGGATGCGGTCGGTGATCTTCTTGAGCAGCGCCCAGTCAAGCTCGGGCACCGTGGCGGTCATGGCGTCGACGGTGTTGACGGCGCGAATGATGGCCGGCCAGTCGTAGGCGCGCCTGCCATCGCGCACGCCGGTCGCGCGCATGTCGGGCACCACGACGAAGTACTGCCAGACCTTGCCGGCAAGCCCGGCCTCGGCGAACTCCTCGCGCAGGATGGCGTCCGCCTCGCGCAGCGCCTCCAGACGGTCGCGCGTGATGGCGCCGAGGCAGCGCACGCCCAGGCCCGGGCCCGGGAACGGCTGACGCTCAACCATGCCCTCGGGAAGCCCCAGCGCGCGGCCCACCACGCGGACCTCGTCCTTGAAGAGCAGGCGCACGGGCTCCACGAGCTCGAACTGCAGGTCTTCGGGCAGGCCGCCCACGTTGTGGTGCGCCTTCACGCCGTCGGACTCCACGATGTCCGGGTAGATGGTGCCCTGCGCGAGGAAGTCCACGTCGTCGGCGACCTTGCGGGCCTCCTCCTCAAAGACGCGGATGAACTCGGCGCCGATGATCTTGCGCTTGCGCTCGGGCTCGGCCACGCCGGCCAAGAGGTCGAGGAAGCGGTCCGTGGCGTCCACGTAGACGAGGTTGGCGTCCATCTGGTTCTTGAAGACGTCAACGACCTGCTCGGACTCGCCCTTGCGCATGAGGCCGTGGTTCACGTGCACGCAGATGAGCTGCCTGCCGATGGCCTTGATGAGCAGCGCGGCCACCACGGAGGAGTCCACGCCGCCGGAGAGGGCAAGCAGGACCTTCTTGTCGCCGACCTGCGCGCGGACGGCCGCGACCTGCTCGTCGATAAAGGCCTGCGCGAGCTCGGGAGTGGTGATGCGCGCCATGTCGTCCGGGCGCTTGTTCGGGAGGTCCATGCCAGCTCCTTTGAACGGGGAATCGATGTCTCGATTCTACCGGAGAGGAGCTAGACGAAGGTCTGAGACGCCCCCTTGACGGCGGTGCGCGGGCATGCGCTCCGTTTCTAGGTGTTTTTTGATGGGCGCTTCGGGTACAGCCTCTCAACCCCATCACAAAACCCCAGGTCACGAAATGCTATAGGATAAGCAGCACTTGAATCTCCCGCCGAAAAACACCTAGAAACGGACCGCTGTGTGCTCGGCCGGCCCCCCGTTGCCCCGCGGCGGCACGATGACGTCATAGCGCACGGCCTTGCCCGCAACGGAATGGCTCGGCCTGGTGCCGGCGAGCCAGGGCCCCTTGGGCGGCCGCTTGATGACGACCTTCCGCGGGCGCACCGCCAGTGCGGCCCCCAGCAGCTCCTCCTCGTTGTCGCACGGCCGCTCGAGGTGGTGCAGGAGCTGGAACTTCTTCTTCACCGCCGCGCTCTTGGTGCGCCCGGGAAACATCGGGTCGAGAAACACCACGTCGGGCGAGAAGCCCAGCGCGTGCAGGCCGGGGACCGAATCGCCCTCCACAAGCGTCATGCGCGCGACGACGCCCGCGAGCCGAGGATCGCGGGCCGCCCGTTCGAGCGCGTCGCGCAGGAGTGCGGCGATCACCGGGTCCTGCTCGAACATCGTGACCGTAAACCCCGCCGCCGCCAGAAGCAACGAGTCCTCCCCGAGCCCCGCCGTGGCGTCAACGACGCATGGATCAGAGACGCCGCGCACGCGAGCCGCGCGCACGAGCAGCTCGCGCCCCAGGCGGTCCGGGCGCAGCCGGGGCAGCAGGCGCGCGAAATCTGCTCGCAGCACCATGCCGTCACCCACGAGCGCAAGCCCCTCGGCGTCGCGCCGCAGCTCGACGCCCCCCTCGCCCGTCATGGCAGGATCATCTCCCATCGTGTTTCCCTCCGGCAAACTGTCGCGCCGCGCGAACGTTTTGCCCTAGCATGACACGCGGCGGACACGACGTCGAGCGGAAGAGGGAGCATGGCGGAACAGGCGACGGCAAGAAGGGGCAAGGTGCCCGTGCGGCTCGGGCTCATCGTCATCTGTGCGGGCGGGTTCATGGACGCGTACTCGTACCTGCTGCACGACCACGTCTTTGCGACGGGGCAGACCGGCAACATCGTCCTGCTCTGCATGAACCTCGCCGAGGGGGCATGGCTCGGCGTGTCGCACTACCTCGTGTCCATCCTGGCCTTCGTGGCCGGCATCATGCTCTCCCGCCACGTCCTCGTACGCGTGCACGGAAGGGCGACCCACCGCATGCAGAGATGGGTCGCCGTCTTCGAGGCCGTTGCGTTTGCCGTCGTGGCGCTCCTGCCGCAGGGCATGCCCGACCTGCTCGTCAACAGCGCCATCTCGTTCTGCGCCGCCGTCTCGTACGAGAACTTCCGGCAGTTCGGGACCAGGTCGGCGTACGCGAGCGTCTTTTGCACCGGCAACCTGCGCTCCCTTGGAGAGACGCTCTACGACGGCATCTTCGAGAAGGACCGCCATGAGCTGCACCGCTCGGCGCGCTACGCCGGGCTCGTCGCGTCGTTTTGCGTCGGCGCCGTGGCGTGCAAGCTCCTGATTGACGCAACAGGCAAGTTCGCCTGCCTCGCCATCAGCGCGCTCTTCCTCCTCTCGCTGCGCTACATCGTCGACCCGGACGCGTGAGGGCACCTGACAAAAGTGCCAGGGGCAACTGTCACGAGCGTCAGCTGGGCGCGTGTCCCTAGCGCTTCGTGATCATCGGGGTAGTTGCGAGGCCGAGAAGCACGATGACGGCCCCCACCGCGTAGGCGGCGCGCGTGGAGTCAAAGCGAGCCTGGGCATCCAGCCTCACCAGCTCGTCGCGCTCGTCCTGGGTCAGGTCGACCTGGTCGAGCTGCCGCTCGAGCTCGTCGTTGCTCTCGAGGTCGACGCTCATGTCGGAGAGCTGCCCGCGCACCTCCGGGGAGAGGGCCGCGTCGCCCGCGATTCCCGCGTGCATCGCGTTGGTCATCCCAAAGAGCAGCACCGCGCCCAGCAGCGCCACGCCGAACGCCTGGCCAACGTTGCGCATCGTGCTCTGGATGCCGCCCGACTGGGAGGCGTCGCGCTCCGGCAGGGCGAGGGCGACGATGTTGCTCGCGTGCGAGGCCACCGTGCCCGCCCCCATACCGGCGAGAAACGCGCCCGCATAGACGCCGGCCGCGCTGGCGCCGTCCGTCGTGACCGAGAGGGCCATGACGCCGAGGGCAAGCGCCATCTCGAGGTAGCCGGCCTGGATGACGTGGCGCGGGTTGGCGTGCGGAAGCAGCTTGGGGATGCCCAGCGAGAAGGCAAACGTGGGCACGCCCGTCACGATTGAGACAACGCCCACGTCAACGGGCGACCAGCCGGCAACGAGCTGCAGGTAGGGCGCCATGAGGATGGACTGCGCCCCCATGAAGAAGAACATGATCGCGTTGGCGGCAAGGCCGGCGAGCACCTGCGGCGTTCGCAGGAAGGAGCTCGGCAGGAGCGCGATGCCGTTTCTCTCCTCCACGCGGCGCTCCACCCGCACGAGGACCGCAAGCACCACGATGCCGCACGCCATCACCGGCAAGGCCGGGGAGACCCCGAAGATCGTGAACGGGCAGCGCTCGAACGGGGTGATGAGGCCCCAAGCGGACACGTTGGAGAGGCCTATGAGGAAGAGGAACAGCCCCAGCGCGGCAAGGGTCACGCCGATTCCATCAAACGCGAGCCTCTCGCCCACGGACGCCGCGCGCGGGAGCCGCAGCGAAAGCGCCGCCACCACCGCGAAGTAGGCGGCGAGCAGCAGGAAGGTCGGCTTCATCCCGGCGTTCTCCATGACCATGCCCAGCGCGAGCGGCAGCACGGCGGAAAGGCCGGATGCCGCACCGACGCAGCCGAAGGCAACCATGCGGTTGCGACCGGCGTAGAGCACGGGGATGAGGCCGAGGATCGAGGGGACGAGCAGGCTCGCGCCGAGCCCCACGAGGACGCGGCCCACCCAGATGAAGACGGCCATGTTCGGCGCGAGCGCGAGCGCCACCTCGCCCGCGGCGCACACGACGGCGCCCGCGCGGAACGTCCGCGCCCAGCCGAGGATGGTCCCCAGAAGGCCGCCGGCAATCATGAAGGCCCCACCCACGAGCGGGTAGATCATGTTGGCGAGCTGGATGTCCGACGTCGTGGCGCCGAGGTCGCTCGCGAGGGCCGAGGCGGCGAGCGACAGGGCGCCGTTGTCGCCGGTCGTGCCCATCTGGGCGAGGATCAGAATGATGACGGGAAGGACGAGGAACTTCTCGGCCGTGGGGGACGACGCGACAGCGGCCTCCCCGCCCGCCGCTGAGGTGGGATTGCTCATGGGTCTTCTCCTTGTTCGATTGCTTTTGTCCGGGCCCGGGCGGGCCCGGGCCGCGCTGCGCTACGCCGCCGCTTCCACGACCACCGGCTCCGTGCCCGTGAGGTCACACCCCGCAAGCGGGTACGCCCTGATCGCGAGGTCGTCATAGGCCGCGTGATAGTAGGTGAGGCTCGCGGCGGAGAAGCAGCTCGTGTAGAGCGTCCGCTCGAAGGTGCCGTCGCCCATGCGCGCGCAGCCGTCCGGCACCGCCACCGACCCGAGGGTGCGGAAGAGCCGCGTGACGTTGGCGCGCTCCCCGTCCTGAACGGGATAGTGCGCGTTCACAAACGCCACCTTCGCAAAGCGAGAGGGGCCGCTGTAGTCGCCGGGCATGCCGCGCATCCCCATGCCGGAGCCAAACGGGGCGAGGCCCGCCCCTCCCCACGCGGCGGGCGCAGGCTCGTCCTCGGAGAGCGTCAGGTAGTTCCGCAGGTTCTGGCGCTGCCAGCCGAAGTCCGGCTCGTTGGTGAGCACGTCGACGTCGTCCTCCCACACGCGCAGGCCGCCCTCGAGGCACTCGACGACCACGCTGCCGGTGGCGTCGCCGACGATCCAGTGGAGGTTCGCGACGGGCAGCCGCTCGTTCACCGCACGCGCCACGACGGTCACGCGCGCAAGCGCGGCGCGCACCTCGTCCACGCTCGAGAAGTTCCTCGCCACCCAGTAGGGGAACTCGTAGGCCGCGACGTTCACGCCCCCGTCCGCCGGGGCCGCGGCGTAGCGGGCGCTCTGCGGGAAGTTGAGCCCGGCGACGGCGAGGCCGGCGTCGTTGCCGCAGTCAAAGTAGAGCGGCACGCCGCCCACGACGATGCCCATGCCAATGACGGCGTGCCCCCGCTCGAGGTCATCCGGCCGCTCGAAAGCGGCCGGGACGCGCGCCGCAGGAGGGGTCATCACCACGCGCTCGCCATAGCCCTGGGTCCAGTCAAGGTTGCGGCCGAAGTACATGGCGCCGTTGGCGTCGGTGAAGCGAATCCCCGTGCACATGGGGCGGCCCCCTCCCTGCCCCGCCGTTCTTCTCGGCAGGACACGCAGAATAACAAAACGACTATCTGTTACCCACATATTCCCGACGCAAACCCAAGGCGCGCCGCTTTTCCCGGAGCGTCTAAGAATTCGGCGTCAACGGGCGGACGCGTCGCCGCATTTCCGCGCGCCTGAGCTATCATGATGACTATACGTTGGGACAACACAGCGCTTGGAGGCTCAGCCCATGCCCATGACCGCGATCATCCTCGCCGCCGGCGAGGGAACGCGCATGAAGTCCCGCCACCCCAAGGTAATGCACAAGCTTCTCGACCGCCCGCTCGTCTCGTGGGTCACGCGCGCCGCGCGCGCCGCCGGCGCCGAGCGCATCGTGGTGGTCGTGGGCAACGGCGCCCAAGAGGTGCGGGACCATCTTGCCAACGAGAAGAACGTCGAGTTCGTCGAGCAGACGGAGCGCCTGGGGACCGGCCACGCCGTCCGCGTGGCGCTCGAGGCGACCGGCATCGACGCCGGGCCCGTCGTCATCCTGAACGGCGACCTGCCGCTCATCGAGCCCGAGACCGTCCGCGCCTTCGCCGAGTCCGTGGCGGACGGCGGCCACGCCGCCTCCGTCCTCACGATGACCCCGCCCGACCCGCACGGCTACGGCCGCATCGAGCTCGCCGAGGACGGCTCCGTGGCGCGCATCGTCGAGCAGAAGGACTGCACGCCCGAGCAGGACGCGCAGCTCCTGGAGTGCAACGCCGGCTGCTACGCCTTCGACGGTGCCCTTCTCGCCGCCCACGTGGGCGAGATCGGCAACGACAACGCCCAGGGCGAGTACTACCTCCCCGACATGGTGGAGATCCTGCGCGGCCACGGCCACGCCACCACGATCGTCCACTGCGAGGACTACCGCGAGGGCCTCGGCGCCAACAACCGCGTGCAGCTCGCCGAGCTCGCGGCGCTCGCGCGCGACCGCATCAACGAGCGCCTCATGCTCGGGGGCGTCTCCATGCTCGACCCCACCACCACCTGGGTGGGCCCCGACGTCACCGTTGGGCGCGACACCGTTCTTCTCCCCATGACCATGCTCTGGGGCAGCACCACGGTGGGCGAGGAGTGCGTCCTCGGCCCCAACACGCGCCTCACGGACTGCACCGTGGCCGACCACGTCTCCCTGGAGGAGACCGTGGGCGTGGACGTGACCATCGAGAAGGACGTCACCTGCGGCCCGCGCGCCTACCTCCGCGGCGGTGCGCACATCCTCGAGGGCGCCCACGTGGGCACGCACGTGGAGATCAAGAACTCCACCATCGGCGTGGGCTCCAAGGTGCCGCACCTCTCCTACATCGGCGACTGCACCATGGGCGCGGGCGTCAACATCGGCGGCGGCTCCATCACGTGCAACTACGACGGCGTGCACAAGAACCGCACCGTCATCGGCGACAACGTCTTCGTGGGCTCCGACACCATGATGGTCGCGCCCGTCACCATCGGCGACGGCGCGCTCGTGGGCGCCAGCTCCTGCGTCACCAAGGACGTCCCTGCCGACGCGCTCTACCTCGAGCGCGCCGAGCAGCGCATCGTAGAGGGGTACGCCGCCCGGCGCCTCGAGAGACTCAAGAAAGGTGAGGCCTAGATGTACGAGAACCTGTGTGAGCCCATGCCGCTGAAGAAGGAAATCAAGCTCTACACCGGCACCGGCAACCCCGCGCTGTCCCAGAAGATCGCTGACATCCTGCACCTCGAGCTTCAGGGCCTCAAGATCGAGAAGTTCGCCAACGGCGAGATCTACGCCCGCTTTGACGAGTCCGTCCGCGGCGACGACGTCTTCTTCATCCAGTCGCTCTCGGGCGCGAGCGTCAACGACCTCCTCATGGAGACCCTCGTCGTGGCCGACGCCGCCAAGCGCGCCTCCGCCTCCAAGTTCACCGCCGTGCTCCCGCACTACTGCTACGCCCGCCAGGACCGCAAGGCCTCCGCGCGCGAGCCCATCACCGCGCGCCTCGTGGCCAACCTGCTCGAGGCCGCCGGCGTCAACCAGGTCATCACAGTCGACCTCCACCAGGGCCAGATCCAGGGCTTCTTTGACATCCCCGTGACCCACCTCACGGCGCTCTACCTCATCGGCGACTACTTCAAAGAGAAGGACTTCGACTGGGAGAGCACCGTCGTGGTCTCGCCCGACATGGGCCGCGCCAAGGTTGCCAAGCGCCTCTCCGACTACCTGGGTTGCGAGGTCGCCATTGCCCACAAGAGCCGCCCCAAGCACAACGCGTCCGAGGTCATGGGCATCATCGGCAACATCGAGGGCAAGACCTGCATCGTCAACGACGACATGATCGACACCGCGGGCACCCTCTGCAACTCCGTCCGTAAGCTCAAGGAGATGGGCGCCGGCGACATCTACGTCTCCGCCACGCACGGCATCTTCTCCGGCGAGGCCATCCAGCGCCTCGAGGACGCGCCGCTCGTGGAGTGCGTCGTCACCGACATCATCCCCTGCGAGGCCGCCAACAAGCCGGGCTCCAAGATCAAGACCGTCTCCGTTGCCAACGAGCTCGCCGAGGCCATCAACAGCGTCTACATGCGCCGCTCCGTCTCCGAGATCTTCGGCGGCCAGGGCGCCGAGATCTAACCCATTTGGGGACGGGCTTTTCTCTCAGAGAAAATGGGGCAGGTTCCCCACCGGTGATTTGTAGAGAGCGCGGGGTCGCCTTTGGGCGGCCCCGCGCTTAGTAAAGGCCGGTCACTGCAGATCGACGCCGCGTTCCGGTTAGCATATCGGAGTTGTTGCGGCGCAGAAGCCCCTCGGAGACCCGGATTGCCGCCCCAGGATGCCCGTCTGCATAGAAAACGCCGGCGATTGCGGGCTGGAAGCACGCCCCGGTTGCAACGACCCTCCAATGCTAACACCCTGGCGAGAAGAACCTGCAATGACCCCCAACCACTAACCGCCTGCCGCCCTCGCCCGCGGCTCGCCCTACAATGGACGGACACCGGCCGTCCCAACGCAAGGAGTCCCATGCCCGCCCCAGCCAAGCCCGCCGCCATCAGAATCGTCTGCGGCCTCGGCAACCCCGACGCCGAGTACGCCCGCACCCGGCACAACGCCGGCTTTGCCACCATCGACGCCGTGGCCGCGCGCCAAGGCGTCCGCTACTGGAAGTCCGAGGCGGGCGCGCAGGTCGCCTCGATCACGGTGACCGGGAAGAACGGCGAGAAGCGCGAGGTTCTTCTCGCCAAGCCCATGAGCTACATGAACACCTCGGGCGGGCCGCTCTCCAAGCTGGCGCGCGCCCACCGCGTGCGGCCGGAGGAGATCCTCGTGGTCCACGACGAGGTGGACCTACCCGCCGGCGAGGTCAAGCTGAAGCTGGGAGGCGGCCTCAACGCGCACAACGGCCTGCGCTCCATCGCCGACAAGCTCGGCAGCCGCAACTTCGCGCGCGTGCAGTTTGGCATCGGCCGCCCGCCCGGGCGCATGGCCGTGGCCGACTACGTCCTGCGCGAGCTCAAGGGGAACTTCCTCGAGGACTTCGAGCTCGCCGTGGAGCGCGCGGCCGACCTCGTGGAGCAAACGCTGTAGGCGGCGGGTGAGACAAATGAACCTGTCCCCCTTGTCTCACCCGCCGCCCCCGTCTCACGCCCGCCCGCCGTTCTTCTCGCCCGGCGGGCTTGATTGCGCCGGCACTCGGGTACAATGAGGGACGTTGGAAAGGCCCTGTTCGGGCCGCCAAACTAGAGGGAATGCAGGAGAGGAGTTCGGTTAATGTACAAGATCCTCGAAAAGACGCAGTTCTCTGAGAAGGTGTTCAAGTTCCGCATCGAGGCGCCCCGGATGGCCAAGCACGCGCACGCCGGCCAGTTCCTGATGGTGCGCGCCAACGAGACGGGCGAGCGCGTCCCGTTCACGCTCGCGGGCTGGAACGCCGAGGAGGGCTGGGTCGAGTTCATCTTCATGGTGATCGGCAAGACCACGGAGATGCTGTCCACCTACGAGGCGGGCGACTCCATCCAGGACGTCACCGGCCCGCTGGGCATGCCCACCGAGATGGCCGACGGCCCCTGCGCCGTCATCGGCGGCGGCGTTGGCCTTGCCATCGCCTACCCGGTGGCCAAGCACCTGGTGGAGACCGGCCACGAGGTCCACGCCATCATGGGCGCCCGCACCAAGGACCTGCTGCTCCTCGAGGAGCAGTTCCGCGAGCTCCTGCCGGCCGACCACATCCACATCACCACCGACGACGGCTCCTACGGCGAGAAGGGCGTGGTCACCGCACCGCTCGAGCGCCTGCTCCAGGAGAAGGCCGTCAGCCAGGTCTTCTGCGTCGGTCCCGTGCCGATGATGAAGTTCTCCGCCCTCACGGCTGAGAAGTACAACACGCCGATCACGGCGTCGCTGAACCCCATCATGGTCGACGGCACCGGCATGTGCGGCTGCTGCCGCGTGGAGGTCGACGGGCAGACCAAGTTCGCCTGCGTCGACGGCCCCGACTTCGACGCCACCAAGGTCGACTGGAACGACCTGCGCGCCCGTCAGGCCGCGTATCTCACCGAGGAGGGCCAGTCCCTCAAGGCCTATGAGGAGGCGAACTGCGCATGCCACAGGTAAACGGTCGCTTTGTTCCGGACATGAAGTCCCCGCGCACGCCGGACAACGAGGAGCCGGCAGCCGAGCGCGCGTGCGACTTCCGCCCCGTCGACAAGGGCTTCACCAAGGAGATGGCGCTGGCGGAAGCCGAGCGCTGCATGGACTGCAAGAAGCCGTTCTGCGTCGAGGGCTGCCCCGTCAACATCAACATCCCCAAGTTCATCGAGAAGATCCGCGAGGAGAAGTTCGGCGAGGCGCTCGACATCATCCGCGAGGACTCGATGCTCCCCGCCATCTGCGGCCGCGTGTGCCCGCAGGAGAACCAGTGCGAGGGCAAGTGCATCCGCGGCAAGAAGGGCGACCCGGTGGCCATCGGCCAGCTGGAGCGCTTCCTCGGCGACCAGCCCGAGCTGGCCTCCCAGCCCAAGATGGCTCCCAAGAACGGCAAGAAGGTCGCCGTGGTTGGCTCCGGCCCGTCCGGCATCACCTGCGCCGGCGAGCTGGCCCGCAACGGCTTTGACGTCACCGTCTTTGAGGCCTTCTTCACCGGCGGCGGCGTGCTCGTCTACGGCATCCCCGAGTTCCGTCTGCCCAAGGCCGTCGTCAAGCGCGAGATCGACGGCCTGGAGGAGATGGGCGTCAAGTTTGAGTACAACTCCGTCGTCGGCCGCATCACGGACGCCGAGGAGCTCTTCGCCGAGGGCTTTGACGCCATCTACATCGCCACGGGCGCGGGCCTGCCCAAGTTCCTCAACGTGCCCGGCGAGAACCTGCCCAACGTCTTCTTCGCCAACGAGTACCTCACGCGCGTGAACCTCATGAAGGCGAACAAGTTCCCCGAGTACGACACGCCCACCAAGCACGGCAAGAACGTCGTGGTCTTTGGCGGCGGCAACGTGGCCATGGACGCCGTGCGCACCGCCAAGCGCCTGGGCGCCGAGCGCGCGATCATCGCCTACCGCCGTACCGAGGCCGAGATGCCCGCCCGTCGCGCCGAGCTTCACCACGCCAAGGCCGAGGGCGTCGAGGTCATGCCGCTCGTGGCGCCGCTCGAGTTTGTCAAGGGCGAGGATGGCGCCGTCTGCGCCGTTCGCGTGCAGAAGATGGAGCTCGGCGAGCCCGATGCCTCCGGTCGTCGCCGCCCCGTGCCCATCGAGGGCGCCATCGAGGAGATCCCCTGCGACGTGGCCATCTCCGCCATCGGCACCAACGCCAACCCGTTCGCCAAGATGATCGGCGACATCAAGCTCAACAAGTGGGGCTACATCATCGCCGACGAGGACGGCCGCACCTCCGACCCGCGCATCTGGGCCGGCGGCGACATCGTCACCGGCGCGGCCACGGTCATCCTGGCCATGGGCGCCGGCAAGACCGCGGCGGCCTCCATCACGAGGACGCTCGTCGGGTAGCGAGAAGAACCTCCGACCTGACGGCCCCGCCGGTTTTCACGCGGAAGCGCACTTCAACTTCCGCTTAGAAAACCGGCGGGGCCTTTTGCTGTCGCGAGGTTCTTCTCGTCAGGAGCCGCCGAAGGGCGTCTGCCGGTTTGGGAGCTCGCGGTCCGCGCTTGGTGCCCCGACATCGAGTGCGGGCTAGAGCGCGCTCGACGCCCGCACTCGAGCACAAAACTCAAGAAGTGGGCCGCACTCCCTGACCCATCTCCGGAAACCTGCCCGCACTCGATACGCGGCTTGAGATGGGCGCGTCGGCAATCAGCACGCCCTTGCGTTCGGCAAAGAGCAGGGTGCCCATGCCATCCTTGGCCCATGAGAGAAAGCGTGCGTCAAGCTTTGCGGCAAGGTCGTCTTCCGCGTTGGCGAGAAATGCTTCGAGAGCGCTGAGGATGGCCCGCGCGGCTTCCGGACAATCTCCGCGCCCCAAGCGGGCATAGATGTCCTCGAGAAGCTGGTAGTCTTCTGCGGGGATGAGCTCGTTGATCTTCTTCAGGCCGAGAAACGCGTAGCGCCGGTCGTATTGGCTGCGAACCAGCACGGAGAGCCAGCCCACCGCATCGCTCATGATCTTTGCAGCCCAGGCGTCGTTTCTGCGCGCGTACGCAGAGCTCGCCTCAACAAGGCAGTAGATCGCAGACGAGAAGCACCGGCAGAGCTCCTCGTCCGTCACGTCCGCGCGCATAGGCGTCACGTCCTTGAAGATGCCCGCCGGATCGTATGCCGCGACGACGGGATCAAGGTTGCCGACCTGCTGGGGCTCGGCCACGTAAAGGTCCACATGGAGGGCGTCGGAGAAAATCGCAAGCTTCTGAGGCAGCCCAAAGTCAACGTCCTCGATGAAGACGATGTCGCCGTACGCCGCCAGGTACCTCTCGCGTCGCTCCAGCGCGGCATCGCGATTCTGAGGAGAGACGACGAGATAGAGATCGATGTCGGAGAACTCATCCGCATCGCCGCGGGCAATCGAGCCTTTGAGGACGACCGCCTCGCACAGACCGTCGGCAACCGCAGCATCAACGATGCGCGCGACGGCCTCGTCAAGGCGCGCGATGCCCGTGAATCGCCTCTCGTCCAACGTCGCCCCTCCCTAGGTCCGGACACGCTACTCCAGCGAGATGACCACGTGGTCACCGTCATCCCCGTCGACCTCGACGAGCGTGCCCTTCTCGCCGTGCTTGATCGCCTCCGCGATGAGCGCCGCGTCAATGTCAGCATTGTTGAGGCTCAGGTTGACGGCACCGGGAAGCTTGGAGCTGGCGCCGAGCACGGCGCTCGCCATGCCCAAGGGGACGTTGATGTTCACCACGTCTCCGTCGCTGCTGTCCACCTGGATGTGGAGCTTCTTGGGCCTGGGCCCATCCGCACGCGACGGCGCGGGCTGAGGCTCTGGTGCGGGCTGAGGCTCTGGTGCAGTCTGAGGCTCTGATGCGGGCTCCGCAGACGCAATCTCCTGGCCCTTGCGACCCTCCAGCAGCTCGTCCACGGTCACGCCGAGCGTGCGCGCGAGCTCCGGCAGCAGCATGATGTCGGGTGCGCTGAGGTCGTTCTCCCACTTGCTCACCGCCTGCGCCGTCACGCCCATCTTCATGGCAAGGCGCTCCTGCGTCATGCCGCACTCCAGACGCAGCCGCGCGATGCGACGTCCCAGCGTCTCGTCCTTCTCGTCCATAGTCGGTCCTTTCCTTGGGTTCCTGCGTGTGGCTCCCACTGTGCCATCCCCCTCGGTTGAGTTCCACCAACCATCTGACGAGTTACGATTCTACTTGTTTACCGGCGAGAACAACCAGTGGTTGTCCTCGCAGGAACCGTGAAAGTATGCCCGAGGGCCCTCCTTGGTCGAGCGGCGGCGATGGGGGCGCCGGGCGAGAGGGCACGTCGGTCTCCTCCCCACTGGGGGAGGAGACCCGATTGGATTGCCTAATTAGTCTCGTCAGCAGAACCCTCTGTCGAGCGGTCTCCCCGACAGAGAAATGGCGGGAATGAAGAAGCCGGCGGGGACCCTCCAACCGCGCACATGCTATCGTTTTGGAAAGCCGATGCGCGGGGGGCGCCATGGAAACCACCTTGAAGAAGGCCGACTGCCGGGAGTGCTACGCCAAGCAGATGCACGAGCTCGCCGCGCTCTGCCAGCTTGACGGTGCGACGCTCGGGCAGATGCTTGCCATCAAGGACGAAGTCATCGCAGGCATGGGCGGCGAGCGCATCCGTCCGGACCGCATGGGCGAGCTTCTCTCCCGCGTGGCACCGCTCCTGGGGACCGACGACCCCTATCGTGACATCAAGCGCGCGTACAATCAGCTGCTGCTAGACCGCGAGAAGGACTGCGCCGACCGAATCCTGACCGCGGACGAGCCCTTCCAGCTTGCCCTGCGCTATGCGGTAGCTGGGAACCTCGTTGACTTTGGCGGGAAGAACTCCTTCACGCGCGAGGATGTGACGGCGCTGATCGACCGGGCCCCCGAGATTGCGTTTGCGATTGACGACTCCGGGGTTCTTCTCGACGCGGTACGCTCTGCCCGCTCCATCATGTATCTCGCCGACAACTGCGGTGAGATCGTCCTGGACAAGCTCTTGATCGAACAGATCCTGCGTGAGAACCCCACCGTCCAGGTGACCTATGGCGTGCGCGGGGGACCCGTCATCAACGACGTCACGCTCGATGACGCCGAGCAGGTGGGCATGGCGAACGTCGCTCGAGTGCTCTCCAGCGGCGTGGCAACCCCCACCACCGTGCTCTCGGCCAGCACCGATGAGTTTAGGAGCGCGTTCTTTGACGCTGACCTTGTCATCAGCAAGGGCATGGGCAACTTTGAGGTGCTTGTCGACGGCTGTGGGCGCAAGGACGTCTACTTCCTCCTCATGACCAAGTGCCCCCTCGTAGCGGACCTCATGAACACCCCGCTCATGTCCTTCGTCTGCAAGCGGGGGTAGTACCGCTCTTTGCGCCACGGGGCGAGCTTCTTCAAGCCCCATTGCCGTATCCAGCAAGTCCTCAGAGGGTCGAGGCCCTTTGCGACCTCAACACGAGAAGGGTCGCCCCGGATGTTCCGGAGAGAAGTTTCGCGCAGCGCACTTCTCGAAGGAACATCCGGGGCGACCCGGACCGAGCGTGTTAGGCCGTGAGCCTAGTACATGCCACCCTGGCCGCCCTGGGCAGCCGCCGCGGAGATGGCCTCCTCGATGGTGGTGTTCTTGGGCTCGTCGGAGACGGTGGCCTCGGTGATGAGAATCAGCGACGCCACGGAGGCGGCGTTCTGCAGCGTGACGCGGCAGACCTTGACCGGGTCGAGCACGCCCATCTCGATCATGTCGCCGTACTCGCCGGTGGCGGAGTCAAGGCCCTGGCCGGCAGGCAGGCCCTTGATCTTCTCGGCCACGACGGAGCCCTCGAACCCGGCGTTGTTGGCGATGGTCTTCACGGGCGCCTCGAGGGCCTTGCGGACAATCTCCACGCCGATCTTCTCGTCGGAGTCGACGGTCTCGACGCCGTCGAGGACCTTGGAGGCCTCGAGGAACGCCACGCCGCCACCGGCGACGATGCCCTCCTCAACGGCCGCGCGGGTCGCCTGCAGGGCGTCCTCGATGCGGTGCTTGATCTCCTTGAGCTCGACCTCGGTGGCAGCGCCGACCTTGATGACGGCCACGCCGCCAGCCAGCTTGGCGAGGCGCTCCTGGAGCTTCTCCTTGTCGAAGTCGGAGGTGGTCACGTCGTACTCGGCCTTGATCTGGGCGATGCGCTCGTCGATGGCCTCCTTGGAGCCGGCACCGCCGACGATGGTGGTGTCGTCCTTGGAAATCTTGACGGACTTGGCGCGGCCGAGCATCTCGGCGGTGACGTCGGTGAGCTGGACGCCGAGCTCCTTCATGGCCACCTGGCCGCCGGTCAGGATGGCGATGTCCTCGAGCATGCGCTTGCGACGGTCGCCGTAGCCGGGGGCCTTGACGGCGCAGACGTTGAGGACGCCACGGAGCTTGTTGAGGATCAGCGTGGCAAGGGCCTCACCGTCCACGTCCTCGGCGATGATGAGCAGCGGGGCGCCCTGCTTCTGGACGGCCTCGAGAATCGGCAGGATGTCCTGGATGTTGGAGACCTTCTGGTCGGTCATGAGAATGTACGGGGAGTCAAGCTCGGCCGTCATGGTCTCGTTGTTGGTGGAGAAGTACGGGGAGATGTAGCCCTTGTCGAACTGCATGCCCTCGACGGTGTCGATGTCGATGCCGAAGGTCTGGGACTCCTCGACGGTGATGACGCCGTCCTTGCCCACGACCTCCATGGCGTCGGAGATCTTGGCGCCAATCTCGGGGTCGGAGGCGGAGATGGTGCCGACGGAGGCAATCTGCTTCTTGGTGGAAACCTCCTGCGCGGTGCTGCGCATCTGGTCGACAACGGCGTTCACGGCCTTGTCGACGCCGCGACGGATGGCGATGGGGTTGGCGCCGGCGGCGACGTTGCGCAGGCCCTCGTTCACGATGACCTGGGCGAGGAGCGTGGCGGTGGTGGTGCCGTCACCCACGGCGTCGTTGGTCTTGGTGGCGACCTCCTTCACGAGCTGGGCGCCCATGTTCTCGATGGGGTCCTTGAGCTCGATCTCCTTGGCAACGGAGACGCCGTCGTTGGTGATGGTGGGGGCGCCGTAGGAGCGCTGGAGCGCGACGTAGCGGCCCTTGGGGCCCATGGTGGTGGTCACGGCGTCGGCAAGGGTGTTCACGCCCTTGGCGAGCTTGGCGCGAGCGTCGGTGCCGAAAAGAATGTCCTTAGCCATTTCTCTTGATCCTTTCCGAAAGTGCAAAAGTGACTGTCACTTTTGCACGGTTTCTAGTCCTCGATGACGGCGTAGATGTCGTCGGCGCGCAGGAGCAGGAAGTCCTCGCCGTCGATCTTCACCTCGTTGCCGCCGAACTTGCCGTAGTAGACCTCGTCGCCAACCTTAACGTCGATGGCGATGCGCTCGCCCTTGTCGTTCATCTTGCCAGCGCCCACGGCGACGACCTGGCCGCGCTGCGGCTTCTCCTGCGCGCCGCTGGAGATGTAGAGACCGGTAGAGGTCTTCTCCTCCTTGGGGGCGGGCTTCACGAGAACGCGATCACCAAGCGGCTTCAGAGTCATAGTAAGGAACCTCCTTCTTGCGCCCGAACGGGCGTGTTTCTGCGGTGCGGGTGACGTCGTGCACCGCCCTGTCCAACGTTCAGAATAATACCCAGCCGTGCGAACTTATACCACCTCGCGTAAAAAAATCTTCCAACTCGCACTTAGATTTTCTGAGGCGCAGCGGAGCAGGAGGAACGGGCGCGCCGCTTGCCCGCGCTTTTCGCCGCACGCGGACAGGAACGCGAGGCGGGGGGTACGTCGCGCGGCATTCAGGGTACGATAAGCTCACCACACCCCGGACGGGAGGGCGGAGCCATGAGGACTCGCGTCGTGAAAGCCCTGAGAGAGCTCGTCTTCTGCGTGCTCGCCCTGCCCCTCGCGGCCACCCTGGCGGCATGCGCTCCCCAGGCCTGGGAGCCGCCTCCCGGCACCATGCAGAGCGGGTGGCGGGGCTCCTCCATGATTGGCATCAACATGCTCGTGTCCGGCTACACGTGGGACGGCGGCGCCTCCGACGCCGCGGCGCCCATGGATGTGGGTGAGGGCGTCCCGCACTTCGAGGTCGAGGGGGCCGAGACGGTGCGCGTGTACTTCTCGCAGGCCGCGACGGACGTGGACGTCGCGCGCTACTCGGCCGATGCCGAGGAGGGCGAGCCCGTGGCCGTGTCCGGAATCACCAGCGACGGCGTCACCCTCGAGGTCGAGCCCGGCTGGCGCTACGCCGTCTCCGCCCAGTTCGAGGACGGGAGCGCGGACTACCTCATCGACGTTGTGTCTGACGGGTCCGCACAGGAGGAGTTCACGAGCACGGCGATGGTCGTCCTCCTGGGCAACGGAGAGCCGCTCTTCATAGACCGGGAGACCGAGTCGCCCTACTACCCCACCCTACCGGATGACGCTCCCGAGCTCGCGACGGGCAACATTGTGCGCGTGACCGGCAACGGCATCATGCTCGAGAGCTATCCCGGGCAGTATCCCGGCATCACCAAGGTGGAGGTCATCGAGGAGGGCTCGCCCGAGGACGCCGAGAAGTACGCCGAGCTCGCCGCGCAGCTCTGGCAGCCCAAGGACCCCTCCGAGCCGGCAATCGCCACGCTCGAGTACCGCACCGAGGAGGCCTCCGTCTCGCTGCTTCCGCTCGCCAACGCCTGGACGTGGTCCTACGAGCAGAACGGCGATACGGTGACGGCCTCCAACGACGCGCCCGCCGCCAACCAGATCGATGCGACCGACCTCCCCGAGGTCGCCGCCGGAGAGACCGTCGAGGTCACCATGACCTTCGACCTGCCGCCGGTCGAGTCGGACGACTCCCGCTGGCCCGAGGCGGCGCGCTACCCCGAGAGCGACCTCGAGAAGGGCGCCGAGGCGGTGGACGTCACGCTCTCTGGCGGAGCGCTCGAGTTCGCCGTTGAGCCCGGATGGCGCTATCGGGTCGACGTCGCGTTCGATGCCGGGCAGGTCAGCTACGTCTTCACCGTCACGTAGCGTGCAAAGGGGACAGGCACTTTTGCACGGCTTCCCCCTTAGCTCGTATTGGCGGAATGGGGTACGGACATGAAGCCCAGGGCATCTCGCGGCATCGCGATCGCCGCGATTCTGGCCATCGTCGTTGTCACCTTCGCATCCTGCGTGACGCTCCCGCATGACGGCGAGCGCGGTCCCCCATGCCGACGTCCCCGGGGCGCGGGCCCTGGCATCCGGGGAGGACGGCGCCGTCGCGCTCACCCTGGGCAACTACACCTGGAGCTTCATGAACGGCAGCGAGAGGCGCATCGAGGAGCTCCGCCAAGACCCCCAGGGGTGGCGCGTCGACGAGCTGGCCCAGGTGTCGGTGGCCGAGGAAGCAACCATCACCGTGCTCTTTGACGAGAGGCCGCTCTGGGCATGCGCGCGGAGCTGGGACGAGGAGGAGCTCGCCGCCGGCTCGATAGCGGACCCACCCCTTTTCTGGCGGCTCCGCACGCTACTTGACGCGGCGGGCTCGGTGGGCGACGAGGTCCCCTCGAGCTTCGAGGACGGCGTCCTCACGTTTGATGTCGAGCCCGGGCGCCGCTATGCAATCAGCGCGACCTACGAGCAGGGCTTCTCAGGAAACGACCGCACCGAGTACGTCTTCACCGTGCAAAAGTGACTGTCCCCTTTGCACGCTACAGCGCCTCGAGCTCGGCGAGCCAGAGCGCCGCGCAGGCGTCCGACGGCATGCGCAGGTCGCCGCGCGGGCTCACGGCCGCCGAGCCCACCTTGGGGCCGTCGGGCAGGCAGCTGCGCTTGAACTGCTGGGCGAAGTAGCGGCGGTAGAAGACCTTGAGCCAGGAGAGGATCGTCTCGTCATCGTACTTCTCGCCCAGGGCGTAGCGGGCGAGGCGGTAGACCTTGGCCGGGTTGGTGCCGCGCCGAAGGACCTCGTAGAGGAAGAAGTCGTGCAGCTCGTAGGGGCCCACGAGGTCCTCGGTCCTCTGCGCGATCGTGCCGTCTCCGGTGGCGGGCAGGAGCTCCGGCGAGACGGGCGTGTCCAGCACGTCGAGAAGGACGCGCGCCTCGTCCGCGTCCCCGCAGGTGTCGGCCACGTAGCGCACCAGATGGCGCACGAGCGTCTTGGGCACGCCGGCGTTCACCGCGTACATGGACATGTGGTCGCCGTTGTAGGTGGCCCAGCCGAGCGCCAGCTCTGAGAGGTCGCCCGTGCCGATGACGAGGCCGCCCTCCTGGTTGGCCACGTCCATGAGAATCTGCGTGCGCTCGCGCGCCTGGGAGTTCTCGTAGGTGACGTCGTGGACAGACTCGTCGTGCCCGATGTCCGCGAAGTGCTGGCGCACCGCGGCGGCGATGCCGATCTCGCGAAGCTCCGCGCCGACGGTGCGGGCGAGCTCGCAGGCGTTGTTGTAGGTGCGGTCGGTGGTGCCGAAGCCCGGCATGGTCACTGCGATGACGCCGTCGCGCGGAAGCCCCAGCAGGTCGAAGGCGCGCACGGCCACGAGCAGGGCGAGCGTGGAGTCCAAGCCGCCCGAGAGACCAATCACCGCGCGGCGCGAGCGCGTGTGCGCGAGGCGCTTAGCGAGACCGTGCGCCTGGATGGCAAAGACATCCTCGCAGCGCTCCGCGCGGCGGGCGGGGTCGGTGGGCACGAAGGGGTGCGGGCCTACGTAGCGGGTGAGCGCGGTCTCGCGCGTGGCCGCGTCCGCGCCCAGCGAGAACGACGCGACCGCATAGCCCGCGGCCTCGGGCGAGGATGCGCACTCGAAGGTGGACATGCGCGTGCGCTCCTGGGCGAGCAGGCGCACGTCAACCTCCGAGACGGCGCGACCGTCGCCGAAGGTCCTGCCCTCCGCGAGCAGGCGGCCGTTCTCGGCCACGAGGTCGTGCCCGGAGAAGACGAGGTCCTGCGTGGACTCGCCGGTGCCGGCGCTCGCGTAGACGTAGCCGCAGACGAGGCGGGCGCTCTGGCCGGACACGAGGCTGCGGCGATAGTCCGCCTTGCCCACGATGGCGTTGGACGCGCTGAGGTTGCAGATCAGCGTGGCTCCTGCCTGCGCGTGGGCCGTGGAGGGCGGCGCGGGAACCCAGAGGTCCTCGCAGATCTCTGCCGCCACCACGAGCTCGGGGAGCTCCTCGCAGGTAAAGAGCAGGTTCGTGCCAAAGAGGGTGTCCCGGTTGCCGGCAAACAGGACGAGCGTGACCTCGGCGGGGCCGGGAACGAAGTGGCGCCCCTCGTAGAACTCGTTGTAGGTGGGGATGTGCGTCTTGGGCACAAGGCCGAGGACCTCGCCGCGAGAGACCGCGGCGGCGCAGTTGTAGAGCTTGCCGCCGGCGCGCACGGGCACGCCCACGAGGATGAGGGCGGGAAGGTCGGCGGTGCGGGCGGCAAACTCGGCGAGGCCCGCCTCGGCGGCGCGGACGAGCGACTCCTGCCAGAAGAGGTCCTCGCAGGTGTAGCCGGTGAGCGCGAGCTCGGGAAGCACGATGACGACAGCGCCGTCCTTCTCGGCAGCCTGACGTGCCGACGCCACGCAGGCCTCCACGTTGAAGGCGACGTCCGCGACCCGCACCTCCGGCGTCACCGCCGCGACCTTGACGAACCCGTCCCTCATCCCAACCTCCTCCGTGCAAAAGGGACAGTCACTTTTGCACGCTACGTCGTTGCTCTCGTGATGGTGCCGCGGCCAATGCCCGTAAGCCTCTCGACCTGCCTCACGGACAGCCCCGCCTCCCGCAACTCACAGAGTAGCGCATTGCGCCGAGCCTTCTCCTGGCTCTTGAGCTCAGATGCCGTCAGCGGTCCCAAAACCTCGCGCGCAACTTCCCCCGCCATGGAGTCAGCAAGCCTTGGCCGTGCTGGAGGGCGGTAGCGAACGCGCTCGGGAGAGCTGGAGAACCTGACGAACGCCTCGCGGCTGCCGAGCATCTCAAGCAACAGCCCGGTGTCGGCGTACTCGGGAGCACCGACGTACTCATGGTAGCTGCTCCACGGATAGTCCGCGGCCGCGCAGATGCCAGCTTTCGCAGGGTTGTTGTGGATATAGCGCATGGCCTCAAGAAGATAGGATTCGACCTCGACGGGACTGCTGTAAAACCGTCCCTGGAACACATGCCCGACGTGACCACCTCGCGTGTTGAAGCGGTGGGCGTAGCGAGTGGCGAGGGAGCGCATTAGCTCGCTTAGGCAATCGCCCGGATCTTCGAGAAGCAGGTGAATGTGATTTGACATGAGGCACCATGCCAGGACGCTTGCGCCGTGCTTGCGCGCAGCTGCCAGCAACATGTCAAGAAACGCCAAACGGTCGGCGTCGTCCTCAAAGAGGTTCTGCCGACCGTTTGCGTAAAGAACTACGTGGTAAAAGCCAGATTCTGCGACACGTCTCGGTAATCTGGGCATAGCGCCTCCCCTCACCTTGTTGGTGAGAGATGTTATACCCCTTCAAACCTCCGACAAGCGTGCAAAAGTGCCTGTCCCTTTTGCACGCTACCCCTCGAGGTAGCGGGCGAGGAACTCGCGGGTGCGCGGGTGCTCGGGGGACGAGAAGAGCTTCGAGGGCGCGCCCTTCTCGGCGATGACGCCCTTGTCCATGAAGACGACCTCGTCGGAGACGTTCTTGGCGAAGGCCATCTCGTGCGTGACCACGACCATCGTCATGCCATCGGCGGCGAGGCGACGCATGACCTCGAGGACCTCTCCCACGATCTCGGGGTCGAGCGCGGAGGTGGGCTCGTCGAAGAGCATGAGGTCGGGCTGCATGCAGAGGGCGCGCGCGATTGCGACGCGCTGCTTCTGACCGCCCGAGAGGTTGTTGACGTCCGCCCGCGCAAAGTCCGCGAGGCCCACCGCCTCCAGATGTCCCATCGCCACGCGCTCGGCCTCGGCCTTGCTCATCTTCTTGAGGGTCACGGGCGCGAGCGTGCAGTTGTCGAGCACGTTCATGTTGTTGAACAGGTTGAAGCCCTGGAAGACCATGCCGATCTTCTCGCGCAGGCGGTTCACGTCAACGTGCTCGGCGGCGAGGTCCGCCCCGTGGAACCACACATGGCCGGCATCCGGCGTCTCGAGCAGGTTGATGCAGCGCAGAAGCGTCGACTTGCCCGACCCCGAGGCACCGATGATCGTGACCACCTGGCCAGGCATGACGTCGAGGTTGATGTCGCGCAGGACCTCGAGGTCGCCGAAGGACTTGCGCAGCCCCTCGATGCGGACCATCGGCTCGGCGGCGCTCGATGCGGAAGCGTTTCTCATGATGTCCTACCTCCCCTGGCCCCGGCCGCGACGATGCTTCTTGCCATCCCGCGGGGGCGCAGCACTGACCTCTTCGGTCTTGACGGGCGTGTCAGACGTGCTGCCCACGACCTCGGCGCTCACGTTGAAGCGGTGCGCAAAGCGCCCGAGCAGCCACGTGGCCAGCATCGTGAGGATGAGGTAGGCAACCGTGGAGATGAGCGCCGTCTGGAACTGCTGATAGTAGATGCCAGCCACGGTCGTAGTTGCAAACATCAGGTCGAAGGTGCCGATGACCGAGAGCACCGACGAGTCCTTGATGTTGATGACGAGCTCGTTGGAGAGGCCGGGAATCGCGTACTTGATTCCCTGCGGGAAGACGACCTTAGCCATGGCCTGCCACTGAGAGAGACCCAGGGAGCGCGCCGCCTCGGTCTGGCCCTTGTCGACCGACTCGATACCACCGCGCAGCACCTCCATCATGTAGGCGGTCGAGTTGAGCGTGATGGTCACGAGGCCTGCGAGAAACGTCGTCCAGATGCCGTTGATCTGGGTGGTGGTGAGCGCGGTCACGCGCAGGATGCCAAAGACGCCGTAGTAGATGATCATGGCCTGGACCATCATCGGCGTGCCGCGGACCACGGTGGAGTAGAGCTTGGCAAATCCCGAGCCAACGACCTTCCAGAAGCGCACGAAGTCGTTGTCCGGCCGGTCGATGGTCTGGATGCGCGCAAAGACGAGCAGCAGCGCCAGGAAAAACGCGATCACGGTGCCAAAGACCGCCAGCTCGACGGTGGTGACAAGGCCGGTGAAGAACGTGTCACGCCCCTGGTAGAGGATGTAGCACATGCTCTCGAGCATGGGTTCGGGACGGTGCGGGTCCGCCGAGTTTGCGGCCTGCACGGCAACGTCCCACGCCGACGCCACGCCCATGACCACACGGTCAACGAAGAGCACAAGCACGATTGCCCAGATCACGTACGAGGCGAGGCGCAGCGCGCGGCGGACGCCCGGGCGGGTGAAGGGCGCGGTCTCGGCGTAGGTCTTCCAGTGCGTGAGCTTGAACAGCAGCGCGACGGCGCTCACCACGAGCCACGCAACGAGCACGTAGTACATCACGAGCTCGACGGTGAACGCGTGGGCGAGGAAGCTCATCGCCGGACGGGGCGAGCTCGAGAGCAGCATGCCCGCGAGCGCCACCGCGCTCGTGCCGAGAAGGACGTAGCGATGGTCGTCAAGGAAGAACGAGGCGACGCGACCACGCGTCCTTCTCGCCGTCTGCTCGCCGGAGGGAGCGGAGCTCATCTTGTATCTCCTTCGTATTTCATGCGTGCGGGCGCGCGCCCTCATCTGCGGCGCGCGCCCCTATCTTACGCGATGTGCAAAAGTGACTGTCCCTTTTGCACGCTACGCCGGCTGGCGATCCATGCAGTCGTTCCACATCTGCTGGCGCTCGTCCTCGGGGATGGCGTTGATGACCTCGTTGATCTGCTCGAGGACAGTCTCCTGGCCCTTGGCGATGGCTGCGTTGTCCGGCATGACAGAGCCCTCGAACTTGTCCTCCATCTCAAGCTCCACGAAGTTGGGGTAGGTCTCGAGCAGCTTGGGCACCGAGAGCATGGAGTAGGTGATGACGTCGCTCGTGCCGGAGGCGAGGCTCTCCACGACGATGGGCACGGTCTCGCCCGGCGTCATGTGGTTGATGTCGGGGATCTGGTCGATGACCGTGTCGTACATGGTGGCCGCCTGCCCCATGACCGACGCGCCCGCGAGGTCGGCGAAGGTCGTGGCGCCAGCGTAGGGAGAGTCCTGCGTGGTGATCATGACGATGTCGTCGTCTATGTAGGAGTCGGAGAAGTCGGCGGACTGCGCGCGGTCCGGGTCCACGGACATGCCGGCGCAGACGATGTCGATCTGGCCGTTGTTGAGGGCGTCGATGAGGCCGGCGAAGTCGAGCTTCACGGCCACGGGCTCCATGCCCAGGGCCTCGGCGATGCGCTTGGCGACCTGCACGTCGTAGCCGTCGGCGTAGGCGCCGGAGACGTTCTCGATGGGGATGGTGAACTCGGACTCCTCGGAGACCTGCCAGTTGTACGGGGCGTAGGCGGCCTCCATGCCAACGCGGAGGGTCTCGCCGTCGCCGAGCGTGGCGGCCTCGGTGGTGTCCGCGGCGTCGTCGGCCGGCTCGTCGGTGGTATCCGTGGTGGAGTCCTGCGCGGCGGGGCCGCAGCCGGAAAGGACCATCACGCCTCCCATGCCCGCCACGAGGCTCGACAGCTTGAGAAAGTCGCGGCGAGAGACTCTTTCAGATACGTACACGTGCGTGGGGGTGGCCTTCATGGTGGTTCCTTTCCCTTTTGTGTGAAATCCCCTTCCGCGCGACGCAACCGGAGGGGACCCATTCCCCTCCCCCTTGCAAGCGGGCGCACCCGATGCGAGAAAGTTACGCGCACGGCATGGGAGGATAGCGCGCCGGCGACCGTCGCGCGAGCTGATAGTATGCTGAGAAACACCGTCGTAACGGGTGGGCGTGCAAAGGGGACAGGCACTTTTGCACGGTCCCGGGGCGTGCAAAAGTGCCTGTCCCCTTTGCACGCCCTTTGCACGGGAGGAGTGCCATGGACCAGGAGACCTACGACGCCTACGTCGCCATTCTCGAGGAGGAGCTCGTCTGTGCGATGGGCTGCACCGAGCCCATCGCCGTGGCCTACTGTGCCGCGCTCGCGCGCCAGACGCTCGGGGCGCTGCCCGAGCGCGTGAGCGTTGCCGCCTCGGCAAACATCATCAAGAACGTGAAGAGCGTCGTCGTGCCCAACACGGGCGGCGCGCGCGGCATCGAGGCCGCCGCAGCGGCGGGCGTGGTCGCGGGCGACGCGGACGCCAAGCTCGAGGTGCTTGCCGGAGTGACCGGGGAAGAGATCGCCACGATGCGCGATTTTCTCGCCACGCACGAGGTCAGCGTCTCGCCGAGCGAGCGCCCGTGGATCTTCGACATCCAGGTGCGCGTCTCGGGTGACGGCCACGAGGCGCTCTGCGAGATCGCCGGTTCGCACACCAACGTCATCCACGTGGAGCGCGACGGAAAGGTTCTTCTCAGCGAGCCCTTCGAGGAGTCCGCAGGCGAGAAGGACGCCGGGACGGACCGCGGCTGCCTTTCCATCAAGAAGATCGTCGAGTTTGCTGGCGCGGTGGAGCTGGATGACGTGAAGCAGCTGCTTGGCCGACAGATCGCCTGCAACATGGCCATCGCGCGCGAGGGTCTGGAGGGCGAGTGGGGCGCCAACATCGGAAGCGTGCTGCTCTCCGCATACGGCGACGGCGTGGCCAACCGCGCCAAGGCCTGGGCCGCCGCAGGATCCGACGCGCGCATGGGCGGCTGCGAGCTGCCCGTGGTCATCAATTCCGGCAGCGGCAACCAGGGCCTCACGGCGAGCGTGCCCGTGATCGTCTACGCACATGAGCTGGGCGTCCCCCACGAGAAGCTGCTGCGGGCGCTGGTGGTCTCCAACCTCGTGACCATCCACCTCAAGACCGGCATCGGACGCCTCTCCGCCTACTGCGGCGCCACGAGCGCGGGCGCGGGCGCGGCGGCCGGCATCACCTACCTCTACGGCGGTCGCGCGGAAGAGATCTCGCACACCGTGGTCAACGCCATCGCCATCGACTCCGGCATGGTCTGCGACGGCGCCAAGGCGAGCTGCGCGGCCAAGATCGCGAGCGCGGTGGAGGCCGGCCTTCTGGGCATGCAGATGCAGAGCCAGGGCAAGCAGTTCTACGGCGGCGACGGAATCGTGGTCAAGGGCGTGGAGAACACGATCCGCAACGTGGGCGTTCTGGCGGCCCAGGGCATGCGCGAGACCGACCGGACGATCATCGAGCTCATGTGCGGGTCCGGCGCGTGCTAGACGCGCAGACCGTGCAAAGGGGACAGGCGCTTTTGCACGGTTATCGACGCCTTGGAGGGGTAGGCTCATCTCGCCAGAACGTCCGCAACCTGCACGTCCGAAACTACGTGCAGGTTGCGGTCGGTTCTTCTGGTCAAAGTGACCACAACCAGCACGCTCCGGAACTACGTGCGAGTTCTGGTCGGTTCTTCTCGGCAAGGCGTCAAGCGTGCAAAAGTGCCTGTCACTTTTGCACGGTCCACACGGGCGGGACGGGGGCGTCGGGCGTGGACCAGGTGCCGAGCGGCGCGTTGGGGTCCGCGTCCAGCGTGAGGGGCGAGAAGGACCCGGCGTTGTAGCTTCTGAGCGCCGCGATGCCGATCATCGCCGCGTTGTCGCCGCAGGCGCGCATGGGCGGCACGGTCACGCGCACGCCGCGCTTCTCCAGCGCCGCCTTGTACGCCGCGCGCAGGCCCGGGTTGGCCGCCACGCCACCGCCGACGCAGAAGTCCGTCACGCCGGTCTCCTCCACCGCGGTCACCGCCTTGGCCACCTGCACGTCAATGACCGCGGCCTCGAAGCTCGCCGCAAGGTCGGGCAGGTTGATCGCACGGCCGGCGCGGTTCTCGCCCTCGATGTAGGTGATAACGGCGGTCTTGAGGCCGGAGAGACTGAAGCTGTAGTCCCCGCTGTGCATCATCGCGCGCGGGAAGTGGATGGCGCGCGGGTTACCCTGCGCGGAGAGCTTGGAGATCACGGGGCCGCCGGGGTATCCCAGGCCGAGCGCCTTGGCCACCTTGTCGAAGGCCTCGCCCACCGCGTCGTCGATCGTGGCGCCCAGGAGCACGTAGTCGCCCCAGGCGCGCACGTGCACGAGCATGGTGTTGCCGCCGGAGACGATGCTCGCCACGAAGGGCGGCTCGAGGTCCGGCGTCTCGAAGAGGTTGGCCATGAGGTGGCCCTCGAGATGGTGCACGGCAATGAGCGGCAAGTCGGCGGCCGCGCAGAGGCCCTTGGCAAAGGCCACGCCCACCACGAGCGCACCCACCAGGCCCGGCCCCGCCGTCACGCCCACAGCCGCGAGGTCCGAAGGCGCCAGCGTGTCCACGCCGAAGTGCTCTCCGGCGCGCGCGAGCGTCTCCTCGAAGACGCCCACGATGGCCTCGGTGTGCTTGCGGGAGGCAATCTCGGGCACCACGCCGCCAAAGCGCGCGTGGAAGTCGATCTGCGTGGCCACGACGCTCGCGCACACCACGCCATGGGAGTCGGTCACGGCCATGGCGGTCTCGTCGCAGGAGGACTCGATCGTAAGGATGAGCGGGCCAGCCGCCGCCAGCGCGGCCGCGGCCTCGGGCGTGCGCTCGCCGGGCACGATGGGCCACGGGCGGATGGAGGGCGCGGGCTCCGGACGACCGGTCGCGATGACGGCGTCCGCCGCGAGCGGCAGCGGCGCGCGCAGGATGAGCGCATCGTGGCCGGCGCCGTAGTAGCCCGGGCGACGGCCCTCCTCCACAAGGCCAAGCGCACCGTAGAGCGCGCGGGCGGGCTCGTTCTTGTCGTCAACCTCAAGCGAGATCGTCTGCGCGCCGAGCATCTGCGCGTCGTAGGCCACGCGCGCCACGAGGCGTGTGGCGATGCCCTCGCGCCGGCGCGCCGCGTCCACGACAACCTCCTCGACCTCGAAGTCGGCGCCGGCGAGCACGCCGCCCGCAAAGCCGATGACGGTCCCCTGGTCATGCGCGACCCACCAGCTGCGACCGGGCTGGGAGAGCTCCTCGTAGAACATCTTCTCCGTCCACGGCGTGTGCGCCGCGCCCTCGTAGGCGGCCGCCTCGAGCGCGGCCACGGCGGCGGTATCGTTCACCGTCATGGGGCGCAGCTGCAGGTGGATGCCCGCAAGCGCGTCGTCCACGCCGGTGAGCTCGACGGACGCCGGCTTCTTGAGGCCAAGGCGCGTGCGCTCCGCCTCCTCGGCGTCAGAGAGGCGCGTGTAGATGGGCAGGACCAGCGCCGGGTCGCCGGGCTGCTCGTCAAAGACCCCAGCCTCCACGGCAGCCCGCAAGAGCCCCTCGCCCGTGGGGTACCACGCCCTCTCGGGCGAGAAGGACGCGAGCCCCGCGGCCTCAAAGCGGGCGCGGTACTTGGCCAGGCCGTTGCCCGTGAGCGTAAGCCCGGCGGCATCGGCCCGCTCCGCCCACGCGGCCACGCAGGCATCCGCCTTGAGCACGGTCTCGGCCGGGAAGGTGCGGTGCGCACCGGCCTCGTCAAGCTCGTAGATGCCGGGATAGACCTCGCCGCGCATGGCGTCTCCCGCCACGGCGAGCACGCCGCGCGCGCCCGCGGACCACGCCGACCACGCCATCGCGTCGAGCGCGGAGGTGCCATAGAGCGGAAGCCCCGCGCCGCACGCAAGGCCCTTGGCCGTGGCAATGCCAATCCGCACGCCCGTGAACGAGCCCGGGCCACGCCCCACGAGCACGGCGTCCAGGTCGCCCATCGCAAGGCCCGCGTCGGCGAGCGCCTGCTGCGCCGTGGTCACCAGCTCCACGTTGGCCTGACGGCGACACATATGGTCGCGCGCGGCCAGCACCGTCACGGCTCCGTCCGCGCCCACGCGCCCGACGGCGCAGGCCAGCATGTCCGTAGAGGTGTCTATGGCCAGGACGATCTTCTCGGCGGTCTCGAGGTTCTTCTCGCTCATTGCGGCTCTTCTCGCTCGGTGTTTCAACCCATCCAGTGTAGCCGCTCCGCCCGGTACGCGCATGACCCGGAGTTTGCTCGCGCAAACGCGGAGAGCCCAGAACAAGCTCCGGCAAAGTAATCAGCGAAGTCAACGAAGGTCAAGCAGGTCAAAGCCCCCGACGAGAAGAACCTCGGGCCGCGGACGGTAGAGCGCCGCCATGAAATCGGCCGCCTCCGCGCAGATCCTGTCCAGCTGCCCGTCGCTAAAGCCGTGGGCGGCGCCGCTGACCTCGTGAAGCACGGCGTTCTCGTAGGTCTTGGCCGCACGCTGGGAATAGCCAATCGGCACCACGTCGTCCTTGTCGCCGTGATAGATCGTGACCGGCCCCGCGTAGGCCCCGATCTGCACAAAGGGGTCGAGGCCGAGGATGTCCTCGTAGTAGCGCCCGCCCACCGTGATGCCAAAGATCCCCTCCACCTCATCGGGGACGGCCGTGGCGTCCCCGAAGCGCTCGCGCGCGTCATCGGGAATGCTGAGCGCGGGGTAGAACAGGACGAGGCCGGCAACGTCCTCGGGGCGGCGCGCGGCAACGAGGGCGGAGACCAGGCCGCCCTGGCTCTCCCCCATCAGGCAGATGCCGCCCGCGCTCGCATACCCCTGGTCCACCAGGCCGTCCATTACGGCCTCGAGGTCGTCCGCCTCCGTCAGCACGGACATGTCCCGGATGTCGCCGTCGCTCCTGCTGTGCGCAGAGCCGCCGCAGAAGTCGAACGCGTAGCAGGCCACGCCCGCCTCGGCGAAGCGTCGGGCATACGCGGCGGTGCCGTCGCAGGTTCCCCCAAAGCCATGGGAGACCACAACGAACGGAGTACCCTCCCTCGGGCGGGAAGGCCTATAGAGCTGGCCGTATATGGTGGCGTCACCGTTATGGAGCTCAAGCTCGCTCACCTCATAGCCCGCCGCGTCCTCGGCGCTGAAGTGGCCGGAGAGGCCGCACGCCGCCAGCCCGAGTACCACGGCCGCGGCCACGGTTGCCAGCAACGCCACAATGCCCTTGACCTGCCTCATCATGCCTCCTTCATGCCCGACGCCCACGAAGCGGGGCGACGGCCCATGCGGACCGCCGCCCCGATGAAAACCTGACAAACGACCCTGACACCTTTGTCAGGAAACGGGGGTGGCCTTGCGGGACTTGAGGATGCCGCGGACGGTGAGGCCCGCGATCACCACCAGGCCCACGGCGGCAACGCCGGTGATGCCCCAGCGGATCTGGTCGGCCTTCTGCATGCCGCCCACGCCGGAGGTGTAGTGGCTGCCGGGCATGGCGCCGTTCATGCAGTGCGTGTTGGCCATCACGTAGAGCAGGTGGTGCACGGCGTCGCGCGCGTAGCGGTACTGCGTGGCGTCGCTCTCGTCAAAGGTCCAGGTGTCGGTGGGGTCGCTCGCGGTGAGCTTGGAGTCCGCGCCGGACTCGATCATCTGGCCCGCGTTCATGAAGACGCCCGTGTCCGCGTTGTCCGTGATGATCCAGCCGTCAAAGCCCCACTCGGTGCGGACGATGCCGGTGATGAGGTCGTAGTCGCCGCCGACCCACGTGGCGCCAACGCGGTTGAAGGCGGTCATGAGGCCCTGGCAGGCCGCCATCGTGGTGGTGGCGTTCTCGTAGGCGCCGTCACCGTTGTCCTTCACGTAGCTGACCTCGACGTCGCCCACCTTCATGCACATCTCAAAGGGACGCAGGTAGAGCTCGCGCGCGGACTGCTCGTTGAGCCAGGTCGCCATGGAGAACTGGCCGGTGCGGTCGCCGCGGTGGTTCTCCTGGTCGTTGAAGGCAAAGTGCTTGATGAGCGTGTAGACGCCCTTCTCGGCAGCGCCCTTGACCTCCTGGGAGGCCAGCGCGCCAGAGAGGAACCCGTCCTCGGAGAAGTACTCGCCCGCGCGGCCGGAGAAGGCGGTGCGGTTGATGTTCATGGCAGGCGCGTACCAGCCGGTGGCACCACCGTGCAGCGACTCGTTACCGATGCAGAGGCCCAGCTCGTAGGCAAGCTCAACGTTCCAGGTCTGCGCGACCATGGCGGGGTTGCAGAAGGTCATGCCGATGCCGCCCCAGCTCCAGCCGGAGGTCGAGTCAGCGTCGGTGCCGGCGGGCTTCTCCACGGAGGCGATGTAGTCGGTGCCGTAGCCCGCCTGCGTGATGAGGACGTCGTAGTCCTCGGGCGTCAGCTGGTCGAGCAGGTCGTCCCAGGCCGGGTCGTCATAGGCGAGGCCGCGCATCTGGATGAGCGTGAGGCCGTTCTTGGCGCCGTAGACGAGGTCGCCCTCCCACGCCTGGACGTCGGGGTTGCCCGAGTCGGTGGAGTCGAGCTGGGCGATGAGGTCGGCAGAGGCGGTCTTGCCGTAGGTGTAACTCACGCCGTCGTCGCCGTTGATCTCGTTGCCCCAGGTGGAGACCTGCGAGGTGGGCTCGCCGTCGTGCGTGGGGAAGGTGCCCGTCCAGTCGGAGCGGGTGAGGTAGGTGAGGCCGCCCGCGGCGTCGTCCAGGCGGTTGGTGACCTCCTCGCCGGTGAGCGTGTCCGTGGCGTAGGTGGTGGTGTCCACCTCGGCGTTGTCGGGCACGTAGGTGGCCGCCATGGCAACGTTGCCCTCGACGGCCGCGCCCTTGGCGGCGAGCACGTTGTTCACCGCGTCGTGCGCGTTGCGGCCGGCGGTCACGTAGTAGGTGCCCGCGTCGAGGACCCACGTCTTGGCGCCCTGGTAGTCGTAGGACGCCAGCTGGGACTCGTCAAAGCTGATCTCCACGGTCTGGGACTCGCCGGGCTCCAGGAGCTGCGTCTTGGCAAAGCCCACCAGGGTGACGGCGGCTTTCTCCACGCCGTTGGCGCGGTCGTAGTCCGTGTACGGGGACTGCGCGTAGAGCTCCACCACGTCCTTGCCGGCAACGTCGCCGGCGTTGGTCACCGTCACGCGCGCGGTGCACTCGTCGCCGTCCCAGCTGGTCTGGAAGTCGGACCACTCGAAGGTGGTGTAGGAGAGGCCATATCCCAGGGGATAGCAGACCTCGGCGTCGTAGTTGAAGTTGCCGGCATTGCCCTGGCCGAGCACGGCGTCCTCGTAGCGGGTCTCGTAGTAGCGATACCCGACGTAGATGCCCTCCTCGTAGGACACGTAGTTGTACTTGGTGAGCTCGCCCGACTCGTCAAGGTACTGGTAGTCGCCGAAGTTCTGCGCCGCGGGGGCGGCAAGCGGGTTGGCGGCGAAGGTGTCCTTGGTGCGGCCGGAGGGGTTCACGTCGCCGACGAGCACGCGCGCGAGGGACTCGATGCCGTAGGTGCCAAAGGACGGCGCGTAGAGCACAGACTTGATGTTGGGGAACTGCTCGAGCCAGTCCAGCTCAAGGGCATTGTTTGAGGTAACGAGAAGAACGGTGTTGTCGAAGTTGTCGTTCAGGTACTGCAGGATCTCGAGCTCTGTGGAGTCCGGTTCCAGGTAGGTGCGCGCCTGGTCCTCGGCGTTCGAGGCGTGGTTGTACATGGAGCGCGGCATGTCGCGGCCCTCGCCGGCCACGCGCTTGAGCACGAAGACGGGCGTGGTGCCCTCGAGCGAGTCGAGCACGCCGGCGTCCTGCATCACGGAGAGCGGGCACTCGTTGATGGAGAAGTCCTCGTCGTCGCCGTAGCTCACGGAGCCCGGGCCCATCACGTACTCGGAGCCCTCGCCGGAAGCGTAGAACTCCACAAGCGTCTGGTTGACCTTGAGGCCGGCCGCCTCCATCGCGGGCGTCACGGCGTCCACGGTCTCGCCCTCGACGCCCATCGTGGACGCGAGGATGCCCGCCGACCCCGCGCCGAGGGAGCGCGAGTTGCCGCCGACAAAGGAGAGCGTGGTGCCCTCGGCCACCGGCAGCGCGCCGTCGCGGTTCTCGAGCATGACGATGCCCTCGGCCGCGATCTGCTTGTCGAGCTCCTGCTCGTGCGTGGCAAGGTCCTCGCGGCTGTAGTCCGCCTTGTTGTACTCCAGGTCAAGGCCCTCCGTGTTGACGCCGGAGTTGTCCCAGCCCTGCTCGACGCCAAGATACGAGTTGATGACCTGCGTGTAGTTGGGAAGGATGGCGTTGGCCGCCACGATGAGGGCGACAAACACCACGGCGAGCACCGCGCCTATCACGCGGCGCACGATGCGGCCCGCGCCGCCCTTCTTCTTAGTCTTGCTGTCTGACATGGGGTGATTCTCCGTTCATGACGCATGGGGCCGGGCCAGGGCGAGAAGGACCCCTCGCCCCGGCTCGACCCATCAAGTTGTGCTCTAGTCTTCGCTCACTTGTTCCGCGAACGCAGCGGATCCACTCTTGACATCAACCGAGTCATACGAGGTCCCAAACTCTGCGTTATACGCATCGATGAACTCAGAGAGGTCAATCCGGTGAGTAAGGCCCGCCTTGAAGACGCCGCTTCCATAGCCGCGATCGGGCTGGTGCCAGTCGTTGATGAAGCCCTCCTGCGCGTAGACGAGCTTGCCATCCTCTCCCTTGGCGTCAACGGCCGCACCGGCTTCGTTCATCAGCGTGAGGGTAGCGACACCGGAGCCAGATCCCGCAACCTCCCAAGAGCCCGCGTAGAAGCCGGATCCGCTCTTACCCAGCTCGAGCGTTCCATCGGCATAGAGCACGAGTGGGACGCCCGCAGCCTGTACGTAGGTGTATCGGTAGTCATCGAGCGTCTCTGCGGTCGCGAGCACCTTGACGCCCCACGCCCCCTCAGCCGTAGCATCAGCGTACATGTCAGGCACGAACTCAGCGCCAGCTTCATAGGTCTCGCCGTCGATTGTCCACCCCTGGAACTCGAGATGCTCTCCGGAGTAGGGGCATTCGGGCAGCGTCACCGCCACGCCACGGCTGAAGGTCACCCGGGCGGGGTCGTTACCGGAGACCGCGTCGTTCCCAGCGGCAAATGAAAGGGTGTATGCGGGCTGGTCGCCTGTCGCAAACATCCCACCGAGGCTCTCGTTGCACACCGTGGCAAGTTCGTAGGCAGAAACAGTATTGGCGACCTCCTGTCCGGCAATCGGCACGCTCCAAGTGAAGAGCCCGTTCTCGGACGTCACCTCAAGAGTGGTCCCGTCCAAGGCGGTCAGCGTGAGACCCTTCTCGTCAGAGTAGTCCCACGTTCCGCGCATACGCTCGCGAGGCTTCTTGTAGTCCGCTACGAAGTTCTTGTCTGCATAGAAAGATGTCGGTGCAAGGCCGTTCTCGGAGTTGGAAACGAGCAGTGGGGTATCCGTCCCAAACGTGGAGTCGTGCGTCAGCCCGTTGACCGCCGAGGAGTTGGCGAAGTTATAAAGCGCTCGGTGTACAGCCTCGAACAAGGCGTCCTGAATGACGGGGTCATTCTTGTAGTCGTCCTGGAGAAGAATGTCGTTGCAGACAACATTGTGCTCGTAGTTGCCCGCGAAGAGCCACAGGTGGTTGCCATTGATTAGACCATCGATGGCATCCATGAAGGAACCCTCAAAGTTATCCGTGATGGTGGTTCCCGTATAGCCCAGTTCACCCTCAAGGAACTCGTGAAGCAGCTCGGGGCTCTCGCCGGCCCACGTCATGCCAAGGCGGTTGAAGCTCGTCATGAGACCGGTAGCGCTGCCCTCGACGACCGCTTTCTCAAACTGACGGAGATAGATCTCGCGCATGGCCTGCTCGTTGCTCCATGAGGTTACGGCGTGGCGGAACTCCTCCTGGTCATTGCCAACGACGTGCTTGAGATAAACAAGACCACCCTTCTCCTGAACGCCGCGTGTTTCCTCGGCACAGGAGCGACCGCCCAGATACGGGTCCTCGGAGAAGTACTCGAGGTTACGACCAGAGTACGGGGCGCGATGCGTGCCGCAGCTCCACCCAAGGAGGGAAACGTTACGGACGTCGCGCGTGGAAGAGTGGAGCATGTCCTCGCCGGCAAACCTGCCGATGCCCTCATTAATCTCGGTACTGAACGTTGCGGCAACAACGTCTTTAGTCGGCCACTGATCAATCGTAAGGCCAGACGCCACGCAGGCATCGCCGCTCGAGCCACCCCACCCAAGCGAGCCGTCGCGGCTCTCCGTGCCCGGCTTGCCCACGATGGGCGTGGGGTTCTCGGAGTTGATAATGAAGTTCGCCATTTCCTCGTACGTGAGCTTGGAGACGAGCTTCTCCCAGTTGGGGTCATCGTAGTCCTTACCGTGCATGTCAACGAGAACCACGTCGTTCTCAGTCTTACCGAACTCGTGGGTAGGAACGGACGAGGCGTCGCCGGAGCCCGCCTGGTACGTGAAGGGGAGGGCCAGGTCTGCGAGCTCCTCCGTGTAGACAACGCTCGACGCCCGCTTTGGGAACGTTCCCTCCCAGTCGGAGCGAGAGAGCCACGTGACGTTGTTGAGGGCACCGACCATGGAGTTCTTATTCGGGTCCCATTCGTCGAAAAGGGTCGTTATCTCCTTACCCGTGACCGAGACGGCGCAGCTCTCAGCGTCGAAGTCAGGATTGGACCACACCATGACCATGCCCTGGTCGCCATCGGCGGTCATGCCGTCCGCAACCGTCTTTCCCTTGGCGGCAAGGATGTTGTTGATAGCCTCGTGCGCGGAATTGGCCACAGTAAAGTAGTAGTCACCCGCATCGAGGATGTAGGTCTTCGCGCCGTTGGCGTCAAAGGAGGCGAGCTCCTTTCGTGCAATGGTAATGCTCACCTGCTCCGAGGCGCCCGGCTCGAGGTCCTGCGTCTTCTCGTACCCCTTAAGCTCAACGGAGGCCTTCTCCACACCATTCTCGCGGTCATAATCGGTATAGGGGCTTTGCACATACACAGGCACAGAGACCTTGCCCGCCACGTTCCCCGTGTTGGTCACGGTCACGCTTACCGTGAAGGAGTCATCTGTCTCCTCGAGCGCGAGATCAGAGAACGAGAAAGTCGTGTAAGAGAGGCCATAGCCAAACGGATAAGCCACATAGGCGTCATAGTCGAAGTCCCCGGCGTTGCCTTGGCCGAGCACCTTGTCCTCATAGCGCGTCTCGGGATAGCGATAGCCCACGTAAATTCCCTCAGCGTACACGTAGTTGCGACGCCAGTAGTGACCGATGTCGTTGCCGGGCTTCCACTCGTCGTAGGTGCGGGTAACCTCCTCAATCTTCTCGTCAGAGACCTGGGAGAGATCGGCGTCGATGCGACCGAAGTTGACCATGACAGGATTGAGGCGGTTGTTCTTGTAGATGGTGTCCGGCATGCGACCGGAGGGGTTGGCCGCACCGCTTAGGACCTCGGCGAAAGCCGCGCCCCCGAGCGGGAGGGCCTTCTCGTAGTTGGTGAAGCTAACGTTGCCCACCCAGAGGATAGCATCGATGGCATCGGACCAGGGGCCGTCCTCCCAGCTCACGATGTTCGACATCGAGAGTGAGACGATCATCTTGGAGAAGGTGCCGCCGCGACGGAGCTCCGCGACCCCGTTAAGCATGTCCTTCTCCTCCTGCGAGAGCGCCAAGTAGTCATGGTCCTCGTACCACTGGGCGTCACACCCCTCATGGCAGGTCCTGCCGAGAAAGACAATGGCAACGCCGCCCAACTCGGAGAAGAACGGTGCAGTTTCGATGTCCGTCCAGGAGTTCTCGTTGACCTCCCAGCTGTTCGAGTTCTGGGGGCCCTCTTCGAAGAACTTCCACGCAGCATCGTCAAAGGTGAAGCCCGCGTCCTTCATGGCGTCGTCGAGACCGGTCATGAAACGCGGACCGGCGTTTCCGAACGCCGTCACCTTTCCGTCCTCAGGGGAGAGAGGCAGCACGACGCCCTCGTTCTTGAGCAGAACGGTGCCCTCGTGAACCGTGCGGTAAAAGAAGTCCGCCTGGTCAGCAGCGAGCTTCTGCTCCCCCTCCAAGGAGTAGTCGTAATCACTCTTGTAGTAGATTTCGCCCTCCGTCACCGGCGTAGGTGCGACGGACTCCTCGGTTGTTGCCGGAGCCTGCCCGCCGCCAGACGTCTGGCAGCCCGCCAGCCCCGCCATGACGGCGGCCGCCGCGGTGCCCAGGACAAAGCCCCTGCGCGAGATTCCCTTCCACGTTCTTCTCATCTTGCTTCCCTTCCTATGGCCCTCTCGGGCGCCCTTCACCCGCCCTGCGGCGGGACGTGACCCCATCCCCTCTCCCAGGGGCCGGCCAGGGAAGGGAGGGAGAGGCCAGAAGCCTCCGAGCTCTACGATAGGAAGCTGAAAGGTGGCCAAGCGGAGCGCGCGCCAGACTGCAGAGCGTGTCGCACCAAAGTTCCCTCAGGTCACCAACGGCGCGATTTACGTTACCAACTGCAATAAACCGCTGGTCGCAGACGGTCTGAAATCACCGGTGAGCGGCGCCTAAAATGGGGTCGCCTAAAAGGGGCCTGTCCCCTTTTAGGCATCACAGCATGATCGAGTTCTTGTCGTTCAGGTAGTCCATGTAGGCGCGGCGGGCGTCGGCCACCTTGGAGCGGCCGATGGGCACGAGGTCGCGCCCCACCACGAAGCCCTGCGGCGTGAGCTGTCGCACGTGCGCAAAGTTGACGAGGTAGCCCTTGTGGACGCGGTAGAACCCAAACGGCGCGAGCTTCTCCCCCATCTCGTCGAGGGTCGTGAGGACCTCCTCGGTGCGCCCGTTGGCCAGATGCACGACCTTCTCGCGCCGATGCGCCTCCACGTAGGCGATGTCATCGACGGAGAACGTCCCCATGGCATGCGCCATCTTGAGGGTGATGGTGCGGTTGGTGCTCGTCTTGCGGCGCTCGCGGACGAAGGTCTCCACGGCCTCCGCCATGTCCTGGTTGAAGTGGCTCTTCCGCACAAAGCCTATCGGCCGCAGGGAGAGCGACTCGAAGACCCGGTCCTCGCTGTTGGACACGTAGATGATGTCCGTCCCAAAGCCGATCTCGCGCAGCGCGCGCCCAAACTGGATGCCGTCGATGCCCGGCATCTCGATGTCGAGAAGAACGAGGTCAAAGCCCACGGAGTCCATCCGCTTGGCCAGGTCCTCGAGCACAGTGTAGACCTCGAGCTCGGCCTGCGCGCCGCGAAGGGAGAGCTCGCGCTCGGCGGCCGTGGCTATGGCGTCCGCGGCGAAGCGCTCGTCGTCGCAGACGGCAACGTGATACTGAAGCATGTCCCTCCCGTCCCCGGGGCCTCCCGCCCCACGCGCCGCCTACGTGGGCAGCGCAAGCATAACCCTAGCCACAAACTCTCCGTCGTAGTACGCAAAGTCGGCGGCACCGTCGTACTTCTCGGCGACCGCCCGCACGATCGAGGTGCCGTGCCCGTGGCCCTCGGGGTCCTTCTTCGTGGTCACGAGCGTTCCCGCCTCGCTGCGCCGGGGCTCGTGCGAGGAGGGGTTCACCACCGTCACCGCAAGCGCCCCCTGGTCGGCCACGATCCCCAGGCGCACGTTCTTCTCGCCGCTCTCCGCGCAGGCCTCGATGGCGTTGTCGAGCAGGTTCATGAGCAGGCTGCAGAGGTCAATCTCCTCGTAGGGCAGCTCGGGCGGAACCGCGATGCGCGCGCTGATCTCCACGCCGGCGGAACGGGCCTTGGCGATCTCTATGTTCACGATGTCGTCCACAAGGTCGTTTCCGGTGGCCACCATGGAGAACGTGGGGTTGGCGCGCAGCGACATCTCTCCGAAGAACTCCTCCGCGCGATCGTAGTCCTTCTGCTCGAGCAGCATGCGGATGTAGGCGTACTGGTTCTTCACCTCGTGGCGGAGGCGCCGCAGGCTCTCCCCGCTCTCGCGATAGGCGACGAGCGCCTGGTAGCGGCCTTCCATGAGGTGGCGCTCCGCCTGGATGCGCTCCTTCTCGCGCAGCTCGCGCGCGAGCCGCAGGACGGCCCAGTACACCACGAGCTCCGCAAGCTGGCCGTTGACGCAGGTGAGGAAGCTCTCGAGCGTGCTCGCCGAGTAGTAGACGAGGCCGAAGTCCGAGCGGAGGTAGAGGATGGCGCGCTCGGCGAGGCCCGACGCGCAGACGATGAGTACCGGGATGACAAAGGAGAGCGAGACGTTGTCATCATCGAGCGAGTTGTGGCGCTCCAGCACGACGAGGGCCGTGCGCAGCAGGAGCATGTACGCGAGCGAGGTGACCGACGCGAGCTCGATACCGCCCTGGAGCTCCGCGTTGATCATGTCGGCAACGGAGAGCGAGTAGAGCCATGCGCAGATGACGAGCCCTATGCGCACGAGCTGCGCCGGCGTCTTGCGGTCCCAGAAGATGGCCCCGCAGACCACGGCCGGTGCGACGGTCCACGTGATGGAGTTGGGAAAGATGAGGTCGCTCACGGTGCCGAGCAGCCACACCACGGGCAGCGCGATCGCGAGGCGCAGCGGCAGGAGCCAGAGCAGCCGCCTGCCGGCGCCGTGGAACTTGGTGAGGAGAAGAACGAGCGCCGCTGCCCAGGCAAGGTTGTAGAGCGACTCGACGCTCGCCGCGAGCGTGGTCGTGAAGGCCTGCAGCAGCTCGCCCATACCCCTTCGCCCCCCTGACTTTGGACAGCTTAACGGCAGCTTAAGTGTAGTCGCAGGGGGCGCAATCGCGAGGCCGCCGCACAACCGGCGCAGTTTCCGCCACAACCTGACAAAGGTGCCGGGGGCGTCTGTCAGGAAATGTTCTGACAGACGCCCCCGGCACCTTTGTCAGGTCGCGTTGGCTGCGTGCTCGGCGGAGACAGCGTCAATCAGGCGCACGAGCGGCCAGGCGCGGTTGGTCTTGGTGAGCAGCGCCTTGGGGCCCACCGCGCATCCCGCCTCGCGCGAGCGGGAGAGAAACTCGTCCACCTGCGCGTCGGCGAGGCCACACAGAAGTACGAACTCCTCCGCCGCAGGCGCCGGACCGGCATAGGGAAGCGGCACCGGCCGGAACCCCGGCAGCCGCGCGAAGGCGCCCGCCGCATCGCCCAGGCGCTCCGGCAGCGCCGTGCGCGCCACCACGCCCATCTCCTTGAGCACCGCCCGGACCGCCGCGCCCTTCTCGGAAGAGGGGTCAAGCCCCCAGAGCACCGCGCATGCCGCGGGCCCCGAGGGCTTGACCTTCTTCGATCCGGCGGCCCTCTTCTTGGGCCGGCCAGCCATTAGCCGAAGTAGCGCTCGAGCAGGCCCTTGAGAGCCTTGCCGTGACGGGCCTCGTCACGCGCCATCTCGTGGACGGTGTCGTGGATGGCGTCGAGGTTGTTCTTCTTGGCGCAGGTGGCCAGCTCCACCTTGCCGGCGGTGGCGCCAAACTCGCAGTCGACGCGCCAGGCCAGGTTCTCCTTGGTGGAGGCCTTCATGTTGGGCTCAAGCTCCTCGCCCAGCAGCTCGGCGAACTTGGAGGCGTGCTCGGCCTCCTCGTAGGCGGCCTTCTCCCAGTAGAGGCCGATCTCGGGGTAGCCCTCGCGGTGAGCGATGCGCGCCATGCAGAGGTACATGCCGACCTCGGAGCACTCGCCGGTGAAGTTGGCCTTGAGCTGCTCGAGGATGAACGCCTTGTCCTCGTCGGAGATGTCGGGGTTGTCCTTCACGGTCTTGCCGTAGATGCCGTACTCGTGCTCGGCGGCGAGCTTAAGCTCACCCTCGACCTTCTCGAACTGGCTGGCCGGAGCGTGGCAGACCGGGCACTCCGCCGGCGGCTCGGCGCCCTCGTAGATGTAACCGCAGACCTTGCAGACCCACTTGTCCATCGTAAAACCTCCTCGTTTTCTCAGGTTGGCGAGGTCCCCTCGACCTCGCCGTCCTCTCCTATGCACACGTCCCGGGCCCTATGGCCGGTCCGTAGGTGCCTCCTGCTGGCACGCGGGGCAGACGCCGTCGAACTGCAGGCTGTGGCCACAGATCCGATAGCCGGACGCCACGGCCGCCGCCTCGTCGATGCCCTCGCCGAGCGGCCCGATCATCACGTCGTCCACCCTGCCGCAGCGCACGCAGCGCACGTGGTAGTGCGGAAACGACCGATGGTCAAAGCGGTCCGCGCCGTTGTTGATGCGCACCCGCCCGATCTCCCCCTCGTCGGAGAGCTTGTTGAGCGTACGGTAAACCGTCGCCCGACTGATCGTGGGATGCTCCTCGCAAACGGCCTCATAGACCTCGTCGGCGGTAGGGTGGTCCGCCAGGCGCCGCAGCACGTCCTCGATAATCGAGCGCTGCACGGTGTTTCTCGTTGGCATGTCCACCCTCCCCTCGTGACAGGGACACTATAGCATATTGAGACTAAATCTCAATTGAGAATCTTTCCTATTTTGAGCGACCTGCCGGGTGTCGCGAATCGCCTGCCGCTGCGGCCCGCGATTGCTCTTCTCGCCGGACGCACCTCTGGCGGCGGAGCAGCAGCCGATCCTGACAAACGCCCCCGGCGCCTTTGTCAGGATGAGAGGGCAGCGAGAAGAGCCTCGCCTCGCGCATCGTGCGCGACGAGGCGCACCTCGCGCGGCGGCTCCTCTCCGGGTGCGGCCTCGTCGTCGAGGCGCGTCACGAAGACGTCCACGCGCGCGTCGCCGATCTCGTCCGCGAACTGCTCGCCCCACTCGATCGAGCACACGCCGTCGGCACCGAGCACGTCGAAGATGCCCGTGTCCTCCAGCTGGTCCGGGTCGTCCAGGCGATAGAGGTCAAAGTGATAGAGCGGCATCTCGGCGCCCTCGTAGACCATCTCGATGGTGAAGGTGGGGCTCGTGACGTCGTCGGTCACGCCCATGCCCGCGGCGATGCCCTTGGTGAGCTGGGTCTTTCCCGCCCCGAGGTCACCCGTCAGCACGAGCACGTCACCGGGCTCGAGCGCGCGGCCGAGCCGCTCGCCGAGCGCGATCGTCTCCTCGCGCGAGCGCGTGCGGAAGCTCTTCTCGCTCATCGTGCCTCACTCTCGGCGGGGTTCTCGGCGGGGTGGGCGGCGAGCCACTCCCCCACCATCGTGAGGTCGGCCTCGAGCAGCGGCTGCCACTCTGCGTGGTAGATGCAGGCCGCCGGGTGGAACGTGGGGCACACCACGAAGTGCCCGGTCTGGTGGAGCCTCCCGCGCAGCGTGGTCACGCCGGCGTTGGTGCGCAGCACGAACTGCGAGGCGAAGTTGCCCAGGCACACGATGACGTCCGGCCAGATCGAGCGGATCTGCTCGCGCAGGAAGGGCGCGCAGGCCTCGATCTCCTCCGGCCTGGGGTTGCGGTTTCCGGGCGGGCGGCACTTGACCACGTTGGCGATGTAGATCTCGTCGCGCGTGAGGCCGGCGCAGCTGAGCAGGGCGTCCAGCTTGTGGCCGGCCGCGCCCACGAAGGGCTCGCCCTGCAGGTCCTCGTTGCGGCCGGGGCCCTCGCCGATGAACATCACGCGGGCATGCGGGTTGCCCACGCCGAAGACGAGGTTGGTGCGCGTGGCGCCCAGCGGGCAGAGCTGGCAGTTGCCCATGAGGTCGCGGATCTCCTGCAGCGTGACCTCCCGCGGCTTCTGGTGCTCGTGCCCGGGTATGTGCATGACGGCCATGAGGTCGAGCCCCCTTCTCTCAGCTGCGGAGCGCCTAGGCATAGATCTTCTCCAGGCGCATGCCAAAGTCGCAGACCACCTCGTAGTTGATGGTGTTGCGCAGCGCGGCCATCTCGTCGGCGGTGATGCGCTCGTCGCCGTCCGCGCCGATGACGGTGACCACGTCGCCGTACTCGACCGGCCGCGTGGGGCGATACGAGCGCGCGCCGTTGACGTCCACCGCGAACATGAACTGGTCCATGCAGATGTTGCCGACCTGGCGGCAGCGGCACCCGCCCACGAGGACGTCCATGTTGTTGGAGAGCTCGCGCGCGAGGCCATCGGCGTAGCCGATGGGAACGGTGGCGATCTGGATGTTCTGCTTGGGAACGCGATACGTGAGGCCGTAGCCCACGCCGTCGCCCACGCTCGGGTAGAGCACGCGGACGATGCGGCCGCGCACGCTCATGACCGGCTCGAGATCGATCTGCCCGAAGGTGGTCTCGGCGGGGTGCAGGCCGTAGAGGCCCACGCCCACGCGGCACATGTCGAAGCGGCACTCCGGGTGAAGGATCGTCCCCGGCGTGTTGTCGCAGTGGACGAGCCCGGTGTCGAGCCCCGCGCCACGCAGCGCCTCCACGGCCTCGCGGAAGCGGTTGAGCTGCAGGGCGAAGTCCCAGTCGTCGAGCACGTCGGCGGTGGCGAAGTGCGTGAAGGTGCCCGCGCACTCCAGCCCGCGGTGGAAGTCGATCGTGCGGCGCAGCTCCACCACGTCCGCACGGCGCACGCCGATGCGCGTCATGCCCGTGTCGATGGCGAGGTGGTAGCGGGCCACGCGGTTCTCGGCGGCGGCCGCCTCCCCGAGGGCGAGGGCAAAGTCCGCCGTGTAGACCGCGGGCATGAGGTCGTACTCCACGAGCGTGCGCACGCAGTCGACAGGCGGCTCGGAGAGAATGAGGATGGGCCACTCGATGCCGGCCTCGCGCAGCGCGATGCCCTCCCGCACGGTGGCGACGGCAAACTGGTTGGCGCCCGCGGCGTGCATGGTGCGCGCGCACGGCACCGCGCCGTGGCCGTAGGCGTCCGCCTTGACGACGCACATCATCTGCGTGCCGCGCCCGATCAGGCGCCGGAACGCCGTGACGTTGCGCCGCAGCGCCGCGAGGTTCACCTCGACCCAGGACCACCTGGTGTCCGGGCTCTTCACGGAATCCCTGCCCATGGCCATCTCCCCTCGCACCGCGGCCTACTCGGCCAGCCCGTCAGGATAGGAGGCGTGCTCCTCCACCGCGTCCGAGGCGAGGCCGACCACGTCGATGAGGTCGCATGCCATGACGGCATGCGAGCCCACGCGCTCCGCGGCAAGCGACCCCGCGTAGCCGTGGATCTCGCACACGTACGCGGCGAGCAGCGCGAGGTCGACGTCCTCGCCGGCGCGCTGGGCGAGGGCCGAGGCCATCATGCCCGCGAGCACGTCCCCCGAGCCCGCCGTGGCGAGCGCCGCGGGGCCGGGCTTGGGCAGCACGGCCTGCTCCACGCTCACGCAGCCCGTGGCGCAGCCCTTCGTCACCACCACGAGCTCGGAGCCGCCGTCCGCCCACACGATCTTGCGGGCCGCATCGAGCTGGCCCACGAGGGAGTCGGGCGGGTTGGAGGCCTGCCCCACGAGCCGGCCGAGCTCGGCCCGGTGCGGGGTGAGCACGAGCGGCGCGCGGCGCCTCGTGATCTCGGGGAAGTCCGGGAGCGCCCCGTTGGTGAGGCGGGAGAGGCAGTTGAGCCCGTCCGCGTCGATGACGAGGGGCACGTCGAGGCCGAGAAGGGCGGAGACGATCGACGACGTTCCGCCCGAGACGCGCATGCCCGGGCCCACCAGCACGGCCGAGGCGCCCTCGGCCAGTTTGCGCACGACGTCCTGGGCGTCCGCGGAGATGGTCCCCTCGGCATCCTCGGGCAGGGGCACCACGGGGATCTCGAGCAGGTGCGCCTGCGCGGCGAGTGCGGCGGAGGCGGGCACGGCAAGCGTCACGTACCCCGCGCCCATGCGGGCCGCGGCGCGCGCGGCCATGACCGCCGCGCCCGGGAAGCGGCGCGAGCCGCCCACCACGAGCACCGAGCCGCGCGAGAACTTGTCCACGGAGAGCGTCTGCGGCGCGAGGACGCCCAGGTAGTCGGCGAGGTCCGTGCGCCACGCCACCGGGTCCGCCTCGATCACGAGCCGCTCGGTCTGCTCCGCGAGCGGCGCCACGACGATGGCGCCGCAGACGTCGCGCCCGTCGTCGGCGAGAAGGCCCGGCTTGAGGGCGAGCATCGTGACCGTCATGTCGGCGATCACGCAGGAGCGCGCGGCATGGCCCGTCTGCCCCGAGAGGCCGCTCGGCACGTCGACCGCCACCACGCGCGCGGGACAGGCGTTCACGCACTCGATCCAGATGTCAAAGGGGGCGCGCACCTCGCCGTGAAAGCCCGTGCCGAGCATGCAGTCGAGCACGACGTCGGCCGTCTCGAGCAGGCCCTCGAGCTCGTCTCGGGAAGGTCCCACCACGGGGCTGATGCCCGACTTCACGGCGCTCTGCGCAACCTGCCGCGCGAGGTCGCCCGCGAGCTCGTCCGGCTCGATCGGGGTGACCACCTTGACGTTGATGCCGCGCGAGTGGAGCGCCTCGGCGGCCACCCAGCCGTCCCCGCCGTTGTTGCCCAGGCCCACGAGCACCACGACGTTGTCCACGTCCCCCAGCTCGACGACCTCCTGCGCCGCGGCAAAGCCGGCGCGGTGCATGAGCTCGGAGACGCTCACGCCCTCTCGCGTGAGGGCGACCTCGACGCGCTTCACGTCCTCGATGTTAAGCACAGGCTGCATATGAATCACTCCTCGAGAGAAGGTTGTCCAACCGGGTCTTCGGGGTCGCCCGCGCCAGGGGCGCCGCCCCGCGCCATGTCGTCGAGCAGGCCCTCCTGGACGCGCTCGAGCTCGTCGAGCACCGCGCGGGCCTCCTTGAAGGAGGCGGCCAGCTGGCGCGCGGCGTCATCGCGCTCGGGCGGGGCGGGGCGCACCTCGTCGGTCACCGCGAGCGCGTTCGCCACTGCCACGTCCCTCGTGTGCGAGATCGAGAGCGCGATCTCCCGCACGCCCCTCTCGCGCGCGACCTCGGCCGCCCGGCCGGCGAGAAGAACGCGGGGCCGGCCCGCCTCATCGCGCGTCACCGAGACGTCACGCAGGCCAATCCCCCCGGAAAAGCCCGTGCCCAGCGCCTTGAGCACGGCCTCGCGCGCGGCGAAGCGCGCGGCGTAGTGCTCCGCCGGACGCGCGCTCTTCTCGCAGTAGGCGCGCTCCTCGTCCGTGAAGACGCGGCGCGCGAAGCTGGGACGGCGCTCGAGCACGCGCTCCATGCGCGAGATCTCGAGCATGTCGACCCCTATGCCTGCCGTCGCCATCCGCGCCACCTACTCGACGGTCACGGACTTCGCGAGGTTGCGCGGCTTGTCCACGTCGCAGCCGCGCGTCCGAGCCACATAGCGCGCGAGGATCTGCAGGTGCACCACCGCCACGATGGGGACGAGCAGCTCGTCTGCCACCGGCGGGATCCACAGGACGTGCTCGACGAGCGAGGCCACCGCCTCGTCGCCGTCCGTGGCAACCGCCACGCACGTGGCGCCGCGCGCGATGACCTCCTGGATGTTGGAGACGGTCTTGTCGTGCACGCGGTCGGCCGGCACGATGGCGACCACCGGGAAGCCCGGCTCGAGCAGGGCGATGGGCCCGTGCTTCATCTCGCCCGCCGGATAGGCCTCGGCGTGCAGGTAGCTGATCTCCTTGAGCTTGAGCGACCCCTCGTAGGCCGTCGTGGCGTTGACGCCGCGGCCGAGGAAGAGCGCCGAGTGCGCGCGGCGGAAGACCACGGCAGCGCGCTTGTCCTGCCAGGAGCGCGAGATGACCTCGCGGATGAGGTCCGGGAGGGTGCAGAGGTCGCGGTAGTGGCGCCCCACCTCGGGCAGGTCCATCTGCCGCTTGGCCTGGGCGAGGCGCAGGGCGAGAAGGGCGCTCGCCACCATCTGCGCGGTATAGGCCTTGGTGGACGCCACGCAGACCTCCGGCCCCGCCTGGACGTAGAGCACGCCGTCGGCCTCGCGCGCGGCCGTGGAGCCGAGCACGTTGGTCACGGCAAAGACCTTGCAGCCCATCCCCCTCATACGCCGCGCCGCGGTGAGGGTGTCCGCCGTCTCGCCCGACTGCGTGATGATCACGCAGAGGGTGTGCGGCGTCACGAGCACGTCCTGCTCGTAGTTGAACTCGGAGGCGTAGTCGCAGATGACGGGAACCTTGGCCCAGGTCTGGATGAGGGTGCGCGCGATGAGGCTCACGTGATAGGACGTGCCGCACGCGATGAGGTAGACGCGGTCGATGGCCGCAAGCTCGCGCTCGCTCATGGAGAGCTCGTCGAGCACGATGCCCTTCTCGCCGAGGCGGCCGGAGAGCAGCCGCTCGATGGCCTCGGGCTGCTCGGCGATCTCCTTGGCCATGAAGTCGGCATAGCCGCCGAGCGTCGCCGCGGAGGCGTCCCAGTCAATGTCCACCGTCGTGGGGGCGTCCACTACGAGGCCCTCCTCGTCGTAGACGGTCACGGCGCCGCCCTGCTCGAGGCGGGCAAACTGGCCGTTCTCGAGCTGGATCACGTGGGAGGTCACGCCCGCGAGCGGGGTCACGTCCGAGGCGGCGTAGGCCCCCCGCTCCGTCGAGGCCACCACGAGCGGCGAGCCGTTGCGGACGCAGACGATCTCGCCGGGGGCGTCGGCGCACACGACGGCGAGCGCCCACGAGCCCCTGAGCCGGCGGCACGCGTGGCGCACGGCGGTCACGAGGTCGCCCCTGCAGGGGCCCGCCCACGCGTCCTCGATGAGGTGGGCGATCACCTCGGAGTCCGTGTCGGAGACGAGCGTGTGGCCGATCCGCTGCAGATAGCCGCGCAGCTCGCGGAAGTTCTCGATGATGCCGTTGTGCACGATGGCGATGCGGCCCGTGCAGTCGCGGTGCGGGTGGGAGTTCTTGTCCGTGGGGGCGCCGTGCGTGGCCCAGCGGGTGTGCGCGATGCCGCAGGTCCCCACGAGGTTCGCGGTCTCGCAGCGCTCGACGAGCGTGGCCACGCGACCTGCGCACTTGACGCCATGCAGCTCGCCGTCTGCGCCTACGACCTCGACGCCGGCGGAGTCGTAGCCGCGGTACTCGAGGGTGGAGAGGCCTTCGAGCAGGTAGCCAACCGCCTGGTCACGCCCGGTGTAGCCCACGATTCCGCACATGCGGACCTCCTCATGGTTGGGTGCGTTTGAGTCACGTGCCCTGATTGTACCAGTGCCGCCATACCCCGCCCGCAACAGACCCGGAAACCGCGTCATGCCGTAACAGTGCGGCCACCTCCGCGCCGGGCCGTTAGGGAACCGCGGCAGTTGCAGCCGCGGGACCGCCCCGCGTTAGTGAGCCGCGGTCGTTGCAGCCATCGCTGCCCCCGGGGTTAAAAACGCGGGCTTGCTGCATCACATCGGGCCGCGGGCGGCCCGTTCTTCTCGCCCATGTGGCGAGAAGAACCTCGCGGGTGCGCCCCGCGCCTGCAATGACGGGCGGTTTTTAACCCTCGCCCATCCAGGCGCCGCAACGACCCCGCTTTCCTAACCGCCGGGCGCGGAAGACGCGCAACGACCGCAATTCTCTAATCGGCCGCGGCCCACCCCGCGCGGGCGCGTCGCCAATCCCCCGCACGGCGCCCCTGCGGGGCGCGCGCGACGTTTTGCGCCCAAGAAACGTCGCGAGTCCCCCGCGCAACGCCTCTGCGGGGGACTCGCGACATCCTTGCGGCGTGAGGCCGGCCTTCCTACGCGCGGAACTTCTCCAGGGCGTCCAGCACGAAGGCGTTGGCCCGCTTGCAGAGCTCGTCAGTGGGCGCCTCGGCGAGGGTGCGCACCAGAGGCTCGGTGCCGGAGGCGCGCACGAGCACGCGACCCCGCCCGGCGAGGAACTCCTCGGCCTTCTTGACGGCCGCGAGCACGCCCTCGTCGGACATGGCGGCGTCCTTGTCCGTCACGCGTACGTTCACGAGCTCCTGGGGATAGAGCTTCACCGGCGCGGCAAGCTGCGAGAGCTTCTCGCGCTCCGCGCGGTAGACCTCCATCACACGCAGCGACGTCATGATGCCGTCGCCCGTGCACTCGATGTCGCCGAAGATGATGTGGCCGGACTGCTCGCCGCCCAGGCTGTAGCCGTTCTCGCGCATGCAGGCGTAGACGTTCTTGTCGCCCACGGCGGTGGTCTCGTAGGAGAGGCTCGCCTCGTCGAGCGCCTTGAACAGGCCGTAGTTGCTCATGACGGTGGGCACCACGGTGCCGGCCGTGAGGCGGCCGTGCTTGTTGAGGTAGACGCCACAGATGTAGAGGATGAGATCGCCGTCGATCACGTTGCCGCGCTCGTCCACGGCAAGGCAGCGGTCGGCGTCGCCGTCGTAGGCAAAGCCCACGTCAAGGCCCTGCTCCACCACGTGACGGCGCAGGCGGTCAATGTGGGTGGACCCGCAGTCCACGTTGATGTTGAAGCCGTCGGGGCTGTTGTTGATCACGCGGACGTCGGCGCCCAGCGCGTCGAAGACGGGCTTGGCGACGGACGACGCCGCGCCGTTGGCGCAGTCCAGGCCGACCTTCACGCCCTGGAGCGAGAAGTTCGCGCTCGCGATGAGGTGGGCGATGTAGCGGTTGCGCCCCTGCATGTAGTCCACGGTGCAGCCGATGGCGTCGCCGGTGGCGAGCGGCACGTCGACCTCGCCGTCGATGTAGGACTCGATCTTCTCCAGGACGTCCTCGTCCATCTTGTAGCCCTCGCCGTTCACGAGCTTGATGCCGTTGTCGGTGTAGGGGTTATGGGAGGCCGAGATCATGATGCCGCAGTCGAAGCGGCCGTCCACGGTCTCGTACGCCACGCCGGGCGTGGGGATGACGTGCAGCAGGTAGGCGTCGGCGCCGGACGCCACGAGGCCAGCCACGAGCGCGGACTCGAACATGTAGCTCGAGCGGCGCGTGTCCTTGCCCACCACCACGCGCGCCTTGCGGTCCTGGCGCGCGCCGTAGTACCAGCCCACAAAGCGGCCGATCTTGAAGGCGTGCTCGACGTCGAGCCCCTCGTTCGCGCGGCCGCGGAAGCCGTCGGTGCCGAAGTACTTCATGGTATCCCCTTCCCCGAGGCCACCGCAGCCGACGGCGGCCAAGTGGTCTGCACTAAAAGACCCACTCATTGTTGCATAAATAGGGGGCGGGGGACGCCCTCTTGCCGCTTGCGCTCGAAATACCTCGCACCTAGCCGCTCTTTCAGCGCCTTCAATACATCTTTTTAAATTTGCAATTTATGATAGATACACGAGGTGCGAGGTTCTGTGGTGACGCGGCGCAAAAAGGGACCCGCCGCGGCTGCGACGGGTCCCTGACAAGGCGCTTGGAAAGAGGTCTTAGCGCTTGGAGAACTGCGGGCGCTTGCGGGCCTTCTTGAGGCCGTACTTCTTACGCTCGACGGCGCGGGCGTCACGGGTGAGGAAGCCAGCCTTCTTGAGGTCCTCACGGTACTCGCCGGCGTCGAGGAGGGCGCGGGCGATGCCGAGGCGCAGCGCGCCGGCCTGGCCGGTGATGCCGCCACCGTCGCAGTTGGCGAGGACGTCAAAGCGCTCGGCGGTCTCGGTCAGGCGCAGCGGGGCAATGGCGTTGTCCACGAGCTGCTGGCGGCCGAAGTACTGTGCGGCCTCGCGGCCGTTGACGACGACCTTGCCGGTGCCGGGGACAAGACGGACGCGGGCGACAGCCTCCTTGCGGCGGCCGGTGCCGGAGTAGACTACGGTGTTCTCAGCCATCGGTTAGGCCCTCCAATCGATCTGGACGGGGTTCTGGGCCGTGTGCGGGTGCTCGGGGCCGGCGTAGACCTTGAGCTTGGTGCCCTGCTTGCGGCCGAGGGTGGTCTTGGGGAGCATGCCCTTGATCGCGTGCTCGACGACGCGCTCGGGGTGCTTCTCCATGGCCTCGCGGAAGCTCTCGAGCTTGAGGCCGCCGAGATAGCCGGAGTAGCGCCAGTACTGCTTGTGATCGGCCTTGACGCCCGTGAGGACGACCTTGTCGGCGTTGATCACGACGACGAAGTCACCGGTGTCGGCGTTGGGGGTGTACTGCGGCTTGTTCTTGCCACGAAGAATCATGGCGGCGGTGGTGGCCAGACGGCCGAGCGTCGCGCCCTCGGCGTCGATGAGCACCCACTTGCGCTCGACTTCGCCAGCCTTGGCGAACTGAGTCGACTTCTTCACTTGACTCCTCCTACGTACCTGCTGAGATGACGGCTTCTGGACAAACCGCCGTGCTTTTTTGTCAGAGATTACGGGGCTCTGTGGAAAAGCTGTAAGAGTATAGCGCATCGCGCACCGGCTGAGCAGGTGAATTTCTTGCACACAAGCCGTACACGAGGGCCGTGCCGCCCCGGCTCAGGCGCCGAGAAGAACCCGCTGCCCGCAGGCGCTCACGTCGGCCCGCGGAAAGCGCACGCTCACGCGCGGGGCGCCCCGCACGCCGGCGACCATCCCCGCGAGCACGCGCTCCTCGGCCGGCGCGAAGGTCTCTATCGCGGGCGCGCCCTCGAAGAGCCACGTGACCGTGCCGGGGGCGGGCTCGCGCGCCTCGAGCTCCTCGCGGCTCGCCGCCTCCACGGCGCGAAGCTCCTCGTCGCCGCACCAGGCGCGCACCGTGGCGGGCCGCTGGCGGACGAAGGCCCGAAACGTCGTCGAGCGCAGGGGGTCATACCCCTCGTAGCCCCCGCGCGACGCCTCGGCGAGAAGTACGACCTCGCCGTTCTTCTCGCCGCACGCGAGGGCGGTGGAGACGTGCCCGCCAAAGGAGACGCCGTCGTCCTCGTAGGCCACGTAGCGGCTCTCCCCCGGGGCGGGCCAGAACTCGATCGCGCGGACGCCGCGGTCGAGGCCGCCCGGGTTCTTCTCGCCCCGGCGTCGCGGGTTGTTGTGCGCGGGCCAGCAGGGAACGATCGCGCCCGCGCGCACGAAGAGCGGGAGCTTCCACAGCGGGGCGCCCACGCCGTCAAGCGTCTGGCCGCCGGCATGGCGCTCGCCCGTGAAGTAGTCGATCCAGGTCACATCCGGACCGCCGGGCAGATAGATGCCGTCGCGGACGTCGTTTCCGGCCGCATCTGGGCGCGTGGCGCGATAGACGGGCGCCACGAGCAGCGCGTCTCCGAGCAGAAGCTCGGTGCGGGCGGCCTCGGCGGGCGCGGCCTCGTCCGCCAGGAGCACGGAGCGCACCATGGGCAGGCCGAGGTCGTCGTTGCCCTCCCAGCCGGGGACGCACGACGCCGAGGCGGCGCAGGTCTTGAGGTAGGGCATGAGCCGGCTCTTGAGCTTGAGGTACATCCGGCAGATGCCGGTGTGCGGGTCGCCGCCCGCGTAGGGCAGCTTGGGCAGCGTGCCCCAGCCGTCCATGTCCAGCATGACGGGCGTGAGGGCCTTCCACTGGAAGTCACGCGTGGCGATGACGGCGCTGCCCCCGAAGATGCCGTCGAGGTCAGAGGCCACGTTGGGGTTGCCCGAGAGCCCCTGGCCCAGGTAGGTGGGGACGTGCATGCGGATGTACTCCCAGTCGGAGCCGTCCTGGTCCCCGGACCACACGGCGGCGTGGCGCTGCGTGCCCGCCCAGCCGTCGAGCGTGAGGACAAAGGGGCGCGCGCCCGCCTCCTCCGCCATGATCTGGTAGCCCTGCTCGGTGGCGCTGAGGCCAAAGGAGTAGCCCTCCCCCACCCACTCCTCGTCGGTCTTGAGGGCGCGCACGCTGGCGCGGGACACCTCCGCGCGGAAGTCCCGCAGGTTCTGCCATGTGACGTCCGGATCCGGCGAGGGCGTGATCTGCGACTGCGCCCAGAGCCCCACCTCGACGCCGCGCTCGTTGGCATAGGCCGTGAAGCGGGCGAGGTTCTCCACGTTGGCCGCGATGGCCGCGAGGCGCTCGGGCGAGCTCGCGCCGCCCGCGTCGACGCCGCCCGTCAGCTCGTAGCCGTTGTGCCCGTAGCCCGAGCCGTAGCCATCGTTGGGGAGGACCCAGCCGAGCGGCATGTCATGGCGCGCGTGCTCGTCGATGACGGCGCGCGCCGAGTACTCGTACGGCGTCTGCCCCAGATACCTCCTGGCGGAGGCGCGAAGCACCTCGTCGGGGCCGTTGAGGGACTCGGCGTCGTGGCCCTCGGGCACCACGTAGCCGCGGCGGCGGCCCAACTCGTAGCGCGTGACGCCCGGGGCGTCCGCCGGCGCCGAGCCGCGCACCGTCCACGCCTGCGCGCCCTCCTCGGGCGCCTCCGACCAGGCGTCGCGGTTGTAGGCGTTGAGGTGACCGAGGTAGAAGGCAAAGTCGGGCAGCAGCGCGGGCGCGCCCGTGACCTTGAAGTAGGCGCGCAGGACGGACTGGGCCACGCCGCGCAGGCCCGCGGCCGGGTCGTCCGCGACGAAGAGGTAGGCGTCCAGGACGCCGTCCTCGTGCGTGGCGACGAGCGTGTCGCCCGTAGAGCCAAAGTCGTACGCTCCCGGCGCAAACGTGTTCCTCAGCACGCCGTAGCCCGCGCTCGACCAGAAGAAGGGGCTCGGGGAGGCCACCCCGCCGTCGCCCCACTGGTTGCTGTTCATGGGCGTGGTCACGATGCGCACCACGCTGCCCGCGTGCTCCACACGCCCGTTCTGCGTGCCGCCGCCAAAGAACCGCTCGCCCGCCGCGATGCGAAGCTCCTGCGTGGAGCGGCCCTCCCCGAGGCGCGCCGGCGCGGCCTCGCGCAGTACCTCACGCCCCCGGCGGCGCAGCGCCATCCGCCCGTCCGCCCTGCCGAGCAGGACCTCCGTCTCGCCCGCGCGGACCACGAGCGCATCGCCCTCGTCGCGCACGGAGGCGGCGGGGTGAGCGTAGGCCGCGGACTCGTCCGGCCGGACCTGGATCGTAGCCACGTGGTCCGGCGAGACCGGGCGCGCATATGGCTCAAACGCCCCCGCCGGGTCAATCGTGACGCGGATGATGCCCTCGTCGAGGAAGGAGATGCGCCCCTCGACGCCGCGCAGTGAGACGAGCGCCTGGTAGGGACGCTCCGGACAGGTTCTGACCTCGATCACATGCACTCCTTGTCGATGTGCGCCGCCATGCCGCCGGCGCCCGGCCTAGCTGAGAAAGGCGCCTATCTCGGCGAGACGGGCCTCCGCCTGACGGCGGCCCTGCAGATAGAGCGTGAGCAGCGCCTCCCCCGAGCGCTCGGCCGAGCCGACGCTCACCGGCTCCTCAGGCGCGATGACCAGGCACGCCCCGGCCTCCTCCTGCTCCCACAGCCGCTCGCGCTGCGCGTTGTAGCGCTCCCCGCGCGTGGCAAGCGCCTCCAGGTAGTAGGGGTAGCGGTCGTAGCGGTGCGACTTCAGCGCGAGCGCCTCGCTGCCCGCGCCGCGCCGGTAGCCCCTGTCGCGCGTGAGCACCACGAGGGCCCGTCGCGCGGGCACGTGGCCCTCGACCTCGCCGCCCCCAGGAAGGCCCATCGCCGTCTCAAAGGGAATGGAGTCCGTGGTGCCGCCATCGAGGTAGCGGTGCCCGTCAATCTCCACCATGCGGGAGACCGTGGGCAGCGAGGCCGAGGCCCGCACCTTGTCTATGTCCTCGGGGTAGCGCCGCACGGGCAGGTAGCTCGGCGCGCCAAAGGTGACGTCCGAGACCACCACGTAGAGGGGCGTCTCGCTCGCGTTGAACGTCTCCACGTCACAGGGGTCCAGGCGGTTCTGGATCTCATCGTACATGAAGTCCGCGCCCGCCATGTCGCCCGTGGTGATGAGCGACCACAGCGACATGAAGCGCCGGTCGTCGCGGAAGGCGAGCGTGTCGCGCATCATGCGGCCAATCTGGCGCGCGCGGAAGTTCGAGCCGTTGATGGCGCCCGCGGAGACGCCCCAGATGCTCGAGAAGCCCGTGAGCCCGCGCTCCATCAGCACGTCGATCACGCCCGCCGTGAACATTCCCCTGAAGCCGCCGCCCTCGAGCACGAGCGCAGGCACGTCGGTCTTCTCGGCCATCCGTCCCCCTTCGTCGTTTTTTCTCGCCACATTGTGGCACGGTCGGCGCCGCTGCACAAAATGCGCCCGCAGACCGCGCCGGCACCTGCGCGGGCAGACTCCCCGGGAACCCCCAGAGGAGGGGGCGACACAGAAAAGCGGCCGCCAGCCCCGAGGGGCCGACGGCCGCGGCGCGTGTGGTGGAGGTGCGGAGAATCGAACTCCGGTCCAAAGCAGGTCCCTGACAGGTGTCTCCAGGCTCAGCCACCGGTTGGGTCTCAGGCGCCGCGCACCCGGTTGCCCGCGCTTGGCGTCCCAGCCGGTTCAGTCTTTTCGGGCGGCATACCGGCTACGTCCGCCCGAGCATCTCCCTCAGATGACACCGCACCGGCAACGGGAGCAATCGCCGGATTGGCGCGCCGCTATCTAATTAAGCGGCGAGAGCCAGCTGGGGCTCAAAAGAGTTGTTGTCGTCAATTCAATTTGACGGTTCCCCTGTTTAGCGTGGCGAGGAGACCACGGCCTGCTGCCCATCTCAGACCCACCCTGTCGAAACCAGTCACCCCCGGTTGCCGGGCGGGGCGAGAAGAACCACCACCATGCGGCTGTCAACGTACGCGCCGCTCGCGCGGCGTGAGGGTATTCTACCCGTTTTGCACCCGACGAACTTGCCTAAAAGGGGACAGGCCCCTTTTAGGCAAGAGGGGCGACCCTCCGCAGAGGGCCGCCCCGCCGTCACACCGTGCTCGGGCGCTACTCCTCGACGAGCTCAAACAGGTCGGGGCCGACGCCGCAGACCTCGCAGACGAAGTCCTCGGGCAGCTCGGGGGTGTCAACGGTGACCTCCCAGCCGCAGACGGTGCAGCGGAACGTGTACTTCTTCTCATCTGCCATGGTGCTCTCCTCTCACTTGGTCCAACGTGCGTGCGAAAATGCTATCACAACGGTGGCGTTTCTCGCCGCCGCAGTGGGCTAGCTCAGGCCCTTCACAAACGAGGAGGCCTTCGGCGGCGTCTTGCCCTTGAGCGTGCCGTGATAGTACGCGTACGTCATGGGCGGCTCGCCGGAGAGGTTCCCCGCGTCCACGACCCGGCCGACAAAGGTGAGGTGCGTCCCCACGTCCATGGTCTGGCAGACCTCGCACGCCACGTATGAGCAGACGTGCTCGGTGGGATACGGGTCCCCGGTGGACGCCACGGCACTCGAGATACCCTCGAACTTGTCAAAGTCCGCCGAGCTCCTGAAGCCAAAGCGGCCCACGAAGGGCATGTCGGCCGACTCGTCGAGCACGGCGAGCGAGAAGTGCCCGGCGCGCTCGATGACGCCGCAGGTGAAGTTCTCCTTGTTCACCGTGACCGAGACCTGGAGCGGCTCGGCGGTCACCTGCAGCCCCGTGTTCACGAGGCAGGCGCCCGCCCGCTCGCCGTCGTCCGCCGAGACCACATAGAGGCCCGAGGAAAACTTGAACAGTGCCGTTGCGTCCATTCCCACTCCTCTCCGATGGGCCAAGGAGTCGCTTGGCCCACTACCGGTTGAGCTCCTTCAGGGCGCGGGCGATCTCCCGGTCGGAGTCGCGGCGCGCCATGTCGGCCCGCTTGTCATAGAGTTTCTTGCCGCGCGCAAGGCCAATGGCCAGCTTCACGCGGTTTCGCTCGTCAAAATAGATCTCCAGCGGCACCAGCGCAAGGCCCTTCTGCCGGAGCTTGGCGTCCAGGTAGTCAATCTGGCGGCGATGCAGGAGCAGGCGGCGCTTGCGGTCCGGATCCACGTTCCACACGCCGCCGTTGGAGTAGGGGTGGATGTGCACGCCGTGCAGCCACGCCTCGCGGCCGCGGATGAGGCAGAAGGCGTCCGTGAGCTGGCAGGCGCGCTCGCGCAGGCTCTTCACCTCGGTGCCCGTGAGCTCGATGCCCGCCTCGAAGGTCTCGTCGATGAAGTACTCGTGGTGGGCGGAGCGGTTCTTGGCGATGGTCCTCTTGCCCGGCTTGGCCTGGCGCTCCGCCTTGGCCGCCTGGCGCAGCGCCTTACTCTTCGCCATCGGCGTCCCCCTCCGCGGCATCGCTCTCGCGAATGAGCTCGAGGAGGGCCTTTGCGGCCGCCTCGCCCACGAGGTCGCGCGCCCGCAGCGTGAGATTTGCCGCCACGTCGCGCGCGCCCGCGGCCGCCGCGTCGCTCGCGCACATGAGCAGGCACACGGCGATGTCCGCGTTGGCCCCGTCGGGAAGCCCCTCGGCGGCAAGCAGCGCCTCGACCTCGTCGTCGGAGACGAGCTCGGGGTCGCGCTCGGTCCCGGCGGCCTGGTCGAGCGCCGCCTCTACCGAGGAGTCGCGCACGTCCAGGGCGCGGGCCGCATGCAGGGCCGCGGCCGCGACGCGCGGCTTCTCGGAGGCCTGGAACCAGCCGGAGAAGTTCACGAAGGCGCGCGCGAGGTGGCGCGCGTCGCTCGCCCGCTCGAAGACGCTGTAGGTGAGCGCCAGGTACTCCTGCATGTCCCCCGCCACGCGATAGAGGTCGGCGAGGTTCAGGCGCGACCCGCAGTCCATGGGATTCCAGCGGATGGCGCTCTTGAGGGCCGACATCGCGGCGTCATAGTCTCCCGCCTGCACGCTGGCGAGGGCGAGGTCGCCGTAGAGGCGGTCGAGCGGCTCGCCCACGTCGCGCAGCTCGCGCGGGTCCTTCTCGACGCGTCGGTAGGCAAGGCGCTCGAAGAGCGTGGGGAAGCTGAACCACTGGACCTTGTCGGTGGTGGGGCAGTTCTTGTCGACGTACTCCTCGGCGTCCTCGGCAAGGCGGGCGAGAAGCTCGGCCGCCTGCTCGGGCTGGCCCTGGAGCATGAGGCCCTCGGCCCGCTCCAGCTCGTCCGTCATCTCTGTCTGGATCATCTGACCTCCTCGCGGCAGGGCGCCGCGCACGCATGCTAGGTGGTTAGTCTTCCCATTATCGCCCACCGCCAACGCGGGGATGCCGGGCGCTCTGCGGACGGTCCCCCTCCGGCGCGAGCACGAAGTCTATCTGCCCCCGCGCCACGTTGATGCCCGCGACCTCCACCGTCACGTCCCGGCCGAGCCGCCACACCTCACCCGACTCCTCACCGGTAAGCGTGAGGCGCGCCTCGTCATAGGAGAACCACTCCTCGCCGAGCGCGCGGACGGGAAGCAGCCCCTCGGCGCAGGTCTCGTCCAGGGTCACGAACACGCCGTAGCGCTCGCACCCGGACACCGTGCCGCGCGCCACCTCGCCCACGTGCCCGGCGTAGAGCTCGGCCATCTTAATCTTCTGCGAGGCGCGCTCCGCCGCGTCGGCCGCGCGCTCGCGCTCCGAGCACGACTGGCAGAGCTGCGGGAGCGCCGCCCCCTGCTCCCGCATCTCGGGCCCCTCGGCCCGCCCGGCGAGCAGCGCCTTGAGCGCCCGGTGGACGAGCACGTCGGGGTAGCGCCTGATCGGCGAGGTGAAGTGGCAGTATGCCGCCGCGCCGAGGGCGTAGTGCCCGTCGTTGTGGGGAAGGTAGACAGCCCTGCGCTGCGCCCTCAGCAGAAGCGCGCTCGCCGCCGCCTCGGCCTCGGTCCCCGCCGCGCGGCCAAGCACCTCCTGCAGCGCATGGGGCTCGCCGGCGAGCAGGCCGCCCGCGAGCGCGCCGTCGAGCAGGCCGAGCTCGCGCAGCGGCTGCACGCAGGCCTTGAGGTCATCCGGCGTGGGCGGCTCGTGCACGCGGAAGGCGGCCGGCATGTCCCTCTCGACGAGCATCCTGGCCACGCACTCGTTTGCCACGAGCATGGCCTCCTCGATGAGGCCGGTGGCGCGCGTGCGCCGCCGCACGGAGACGCCCGTGGGATGGCCCGCCTCGTCCAGGGTCACCTTGGCCTCGGTCGTGGAGAAGTCGATGGCGCCGCGCTCCTGCCGCACGAGCTCCCGCAGACCGCGCACCTCGTCGAGCGTGCCGAGAAGAACGGCGACGTCCGCCACGCGCTCCGGGGCGCAGGGCAGATCCCCCGGCTCGGCCCGGCCGGCGAGAAGCGCGTCGACCTCGTCGTAGGAGAGGCGTGCGGCGGACCTGATGGCAGACGCCATCGCCTTTGCGGACACGACCCTGCCCCGGCCATCCAGACGGGCGATGACGGACATGGCGAGGCGGTCCTCCCCGGGCCGCAGCGAGCACACGTCGTTGGAGAGGCGCTCCGGGAGCATCGGTATGACGCGGTCGGCAAGGTAGGCCGAGCACCCGCGGGCGCGCGCCTCGTTGTCCACCGGATCACCCGCGCGCACGTAGTGCGCGACGTCGGCAATGTGCACCCCGAGCTCGTAGCCGCCGTCGGGAAGGCGCCGAGCGCTCACCGCGTCGTCGAAGTCGCGCGCGTCGGCGGGGTCAACGGTCACGCAGAGCATCTCGCGCAGGTCACGGCGGCGGGGGTTGCCCGCGAGCTCCTCGTCCACGCGCGCCGCAATTCCACCGGCGGCCGCGAGGGCGGACGGGGGGAAGTCCCCGGGCAGCCCGAAGGAGGCGATCACCGACTCCATATTGAGGTCGAGCTCGCCCGCGGCTCCCACGCGGCGCTCGAGGGTCACCACGGCGGCGCTCTTTCGCGTGGGGTACTCGGTTATTCTCGCCATCACCACGTCGCCGGGCGCGACGCCAAGCCGCCCCGGGCTTGGGTCCTCCGGCACGACGAAGAAGTCGTGACCCAGGCGCGCGTCGAGCGGGACCACGGCGCCGAGCGGCCCGGCCTGCTCAAAGCGGCCGAGGAAGATCTCCGTCGCACGCGCCACCACCGAGCGGACGACGACGCGCGGGGCGCGGTTCTTGGCGCTCACGATGGCGACCTCGACCTCGTCCCCGTTCATCGCCTCGCGCTGACCGTGGCGCACGAGCTCGAAGGCGCCCTCCTGGGTCTCCACCCGCGCCGCGCCGGGGCGGGACACCACGAGCCGGCCCGTGAGCGTCTGGTGCCGCTCCCGGGGCCCGCCGGCACGCCCGCGCCGCCTGCTCCCATGATGCGCCCTCTTACGGCCCATACGCCCCCCTTCCCGTCACCCTCTCAATCCAGAATACCCAACATCAAAAACCCGGCGGTTAGGTCCCTAGGACCCAAACGCCGGGAGCCCCCGCCACTCGCGCAGAGGTTCCGCAAAGCGCACCTCTGCGCGAGGGGCGGGGGCTCCCCACCTAACGGTTGGCCGCCCTAGACCTTAAGGTAGCGTCCCATCGCGATGGCCGAACCAAACAGGCCGATCAGCACGCCGATGACCAGCAGGCTGGCGTACGTGAGATAGAGCGTCATCGGCGGGATCTCGAACGAGAGGAACGAGAGGTTCTCGGCGAGCGCGGGCAGCAGGGTATGGACGCCCGCCGCGAGCGCCGCGATGGCGAGCAGCGCGCCGAGGATGGCCTCGATCGTGCCCTCCATGATGAAGGGCCCGCGGATGAAGCCGTTGGAGGCGCCGACGAGGCGCATGATGCCGATCTCGCGGCGGCGAGCCGTGATGGCGAGGCGAATCGTGTTGTTGATGAACACGAACGCCACGAAGGTGAGCAGCGCCACGAGCGCGGCGGCGGCGATGCGGATGTAGACCGAGACGCTGAAGAGGCGCTCGACCGTCCCCTGGCCGTACTGGACGTCGCCCGAGGGGTTCTCGGGGTCGTCGCAGATGGAGGCGAACTCCGGGTCATCCATGATGCGCTCGGCCGTGGACTGGACCTGCGAGGGGTCCACCATCCTGATGACGAGCGAGGCGGGCAGCGGGTTCTCGCCGTCCAGCGCGGTCACCGCGTCGGCGGCGTTGCGGTTGGACATCGAGGTGCGGAACTCCTCGAGCGCCTGGTCCTTCGTCTTGTACTCGACGGACTCGACGTTGTCCCATCCCTCGATGGCCTCGCGGTACGCGTTGACGGCCGACTGGTCGGCCTCGTCGGAAATGAACGCCTGAATCGTGACCTGGTCCTCCACGCCGCCGAGCATGCTGTCAACGAGCACGGTGGCAACGACGAACAGGCCGATGATGAACAGGGACAGGAAGATGGTGACGACGGCGCCGAGCACCGTGGTCCAGTTGCGTCGGAAGTGGTGGCCGCACTCGCGCAGCGAGTAGCCGAAGTTAGAGGGCACCATAGTAGCCGTAGCCTCCCCTCTCCTGGTCGCGGACGATGTGGCCGGCCTCCAGCGCGATGACGCGCTTGCGCATGGAGTCGACCATCTCGCGGTCGTGGGTCGCCATGACGACGGTGGTGCCGGCGCGGTTGATGCGGTCGAGCAGCTTCATGATGCCGAGCGAGATCGCCGGGTCGAGGTTGCCGGTCGGCTCGTCGCAGACGAGCAGCGGCGGGCGGTTGACCATGGCGCGGGCAACGGACACGCGCTGCTGCTCGCCGCCGGAGAGCTGGTCGGGGAAGTGCTTCATGCGCTCGCCGAGGCCCACGAGGCGAAGCACCTCGGGAACCTGCGCGCGGATGACCGACTTGGGCTTGCCGATGCACTCGAGGGCGAAGGCGACGTTCTCATAGACCGTCTTGTCCGGGAGCAGCTTGAAGTCCTGGTAGACGGTACCGATCTGGCGACGGAGGTACGGGACCTTGCGGTTGCGCATCTTGGTGAGGTCCTGTCCGGCAACGATTACCTGGCCCTTGGAGGCGCGCAGCTCGCGCGTGATGAGGCGCAGGAGGGACGACTTGCCGGACCCCGAGTGGCCGACGATGAAGACGAACTCGCCGGGGTAGATGTCGAGGCTCACGTCGTCGAGGGCGGGCTTGTTGGGCTGGGCCGGGTAGATGAGTGTGACGTTTTTGAACGACACGGTGGGGGTGCCGGTGCGCGAGACCGCCGGGGCGTCGTCGCTCGCAAGGGGAGCGAACACGCTGGTGAACCCGGGCTGCTCAGTGGGGTCCGCGGGCTCGGCCGCGGTGACCACGTGAACGGCCTCGAGCGGCTGGCCGTCGGACTCGGGCGCCTCGGCGCCCTGCTCCTGGCTGATGCCGCCCGCCGCAAGGAAGGCGCCGGTATCCTCAGGAGACGCTGCCGTCGCCTGAGAAGCCTCGTCGGGAACGCTCACGAACTCGCGTGGCTCGTCCTCCGACCCCTGTCGCTCAGTGCTGCGAAAGTGACTGGCCACAGAAGCTCCTTTTCTTGTGCTCTTATGGACAAATACGCCCATAGTTTAACAAAGGGGCAGCTTGATGCCGAGATTCAACGAGAAGCCCCAACATAAAGCAGAACCTCCCCACACGCAGCGGGAGCGCCAAACCTGACAGTTTCCCCTGTCACCTTTGTCATGGCGTCCGCTCAGCCCTCGATCCTTCTGAAGCCCTCGCCAAAGACCTCGTGCACCTCGGAGATGATGACGATGGCCTCGGGGTCAATCTCGGCCACGAGCTGCTTGAGGCGCATGCTCTCGGAGCGGCCGAGCACGCAGAGCAGGACGGGTCGGCTGTTCCCGCTCCACACGCCGCGCGCCTGGAGCTCGGTACACCCGCGGTTGAGGGTGTAGAGGATCCTGTTTGCTATCTCGGCATGCTCGGTGGAGATGATGTAGGCGGCGCGGGCGCTGCGCGGGCCGTCCACGACGGCGTCGATGACCTTCCCGCAGATGAACATCGCCACCGCGGCGTAGAGCGCCTGCTCGACCGAGAAGACCGTGGCGGAGAAGGCGATGATGACGCCGTCCACGATGATGACGGCGGTCCCCATCGGCATGCCGGTCTTTCTCGCCAAAAGCTGGGAGACGATGTCGGTGCCCCCGGTGTTGCCGCCGGTGCGGAAGACCAGGCCGAGCCCAACGCCCGTGATGACCCCGCCCCACAGGGCGCAGAGGAGCAGGTCGCTCTCCCCGACGTGCGTCGGAAGGAAGGGGACGAGCGCGTCGGTGAGGACGCCGCACGCGATGATCCCCGCCACGGTGCGCACGATGTAGCCCTTGTCGCCCGAGCGGACGACGAGCGTCATCAGCAGCGCGTTCATGACGATGGTCTGCAGGCCGACGGGAAGGCGCACCCCAAGCGAGTCCGCGATGGCCGAGAAGACCGTCGCGAGGCCGGTCACCCCGCCCGCCGCGAGGCCGTGGGGAATCTCAAAGACGTCGACGCCTATGGCGAACACGAGTGACCCCGTGACGATAAGCGCCGCATCGTGCAGGGCCGTGCGCCACGGAACGCGGCTCACGAGGCCTGCTCCCCGCCGCCCACCACCCAGCGGTGATAGCCCACGACAAACGGGTCGAGGTCGCCGTCATCGAGCACGGACTCCACGTTGCCCGTCTCCACGCCGGTGCGAAGGTCCTTCACGAGCTGGTACGGGTAGAGCACGTAGCTTCTGATCTGGTTGCCAAAGCCGATGTCGCGCTTGGGACCGCGCAGCTCGTCGAGCTCCTCGGCGCGGCGGGCGAGCTCCATCTCGTAGAGGCGGCTCCTGAGCACGCTCATGGCAAACGCCTTGTTCTGGAGCTGGCTGCGCTCGTTCTGGCAGGTGACCACAATGCCCGTGGGGAGGTGGGTGATGCGCACCGCCGAGTCGGTGGTGTTGACGCCCTGGCCGCCGTGGCCGGACGCATGATAGACGTCGATGCGCAGGTCGTTCTGGTCAATCTCGACCTCGATGTCGTCCGGGAGGACGGGGAGCACCTCCACGCCGGCAAAGGTGGTCTGGCGGCGCTTCTTGGCGTCGGTGGGCGAGATGCGCACGAGGCGATGCACGCCCTGCTCGGCGCGAAGCATCCCGTAGGCGTTCTTCCCGCTCGCGGTAAACGTGGCGCGGTCGAGCCCGATGGCCTCGCCGGGCACCGCATCGTTGACGGTGACCTTCCAGCCGCGACGATCGCAGTAGCGCTGGTACATGCGGAAGAGCATCTCGCACCAGTCCTGCGCCTCGAGGCCGCCCTGGCCCGGCGTGATGGTCACGATGGCGTCGCCGTGGTCGAGCTCGTCGGTGAACCAGCTTGAGAGCTCGAGCTCCGAGAGGTCCTGCTCGAGGGAGGAGGCGAGCTCGGCGGACTCGGCGAGAAGGTCGTCATCGCCCGTCTCGTCGCCCAGCTCATAGGCCGCCACGGCGTCCTCGAGCTTCGCGCGCGCCGCCTCCATGCCGGAGACGTCGTCGCGCGCGGCGGAGAGCTGGCCCATGACCGAGCGCGCCTCGTCGGCGTCGTCCCAGAAGCCGGGCTCCGCGCTTCTCGCCTCGAGCTCGGCGATCTTGTTTCGCTTCTCGTCGAGACGCAGGTACCCCTCGACCTCCTCGAGCCTCGCGGCGAGAGCCTCGAAGTTCGACTTGGCGACGTCAGCCACTAGCGGTTCCTCCCGTGGCAGTTCTTGAACTTCTTGCCGCTGCCGCACGGGCAGGGGTCATTGCGGCCCACGCCCACATAGGGGTCGGGGTCGTCCGACTTGCGGTAGGTGCGCGCCTTGGACGCGCCCGCGGCGGGAGCGCCGGGACGCGAGGGCGCCGCGTGGCGCGGGGCCGCGACGCGGCGCTCGCCCTGGTCCCCATCGACCTCGCGCGGACCGGAGTACTGCGCCCCGCGGAGCTCCGCAGGCTCCTCATCGGTGGCCGTCGCCTGCGGGGCGGGCTGGCGCACCACGACCTCGATGCGTAGGATGGTGCGCAGGAAGTCCTCGTACATCGTGTTGACGAGCTCGGAGAAGGCGGCGTACGCCTCGCTCTTGTACTCGACGAGCGGGTCGCGCTGGCCAAAGCCGCGCAGGCCGATGCCCGTCTTGAGGTAGTCCATCTCCTGGAGGTAGGCCATCCAGCGCGTGTCGATCACGCGAAGCATGACCTGCGCCGAGAGCGCGTGCATCGCCTCGTCGCCGAGCCGCCTGGCCTTCTCGGCAAAGCACCCGTCGACGAACTCGTCAACGAGCTCGATGACCTCGCCCTCCCCCGCGCATCCGGACGCGTCGGGGACGTCCTTCCTGCCGGTGAGCTCGCCGAGCCACTTGGAAAGCCCCTCCAGGTCCCAGTCCTCGCGCTTCGCGCTTTCGGGGCAGTAGGTCGCGACCTCGCGCTGGACGGTGTCGTAGGTAACCTCGTCGATGCGCTCCATCAGGTCCTTGCCGTCGAGAATCTTGTTGCGCTCCTCGTAGATGACCTGACGCTGCGTGTTCATGACGTTGTCGTAGTCGAGGACGTTCTTGCGCATCGCAAAGTTGACTTCCTCGACCTTGCGCTGGGCGCTCTCGACGGCCTTGGTGACCATCTTCGCCTGGATCGGCATGTCGTCGGGCATGTCATAGCGCTGCATCATGGCGGAGATCTTGTCCATGCGATCGCCGCCAAAAAGACGCATGAGGTCATCCTCGAGCGAGAGGTAGAACTGCGTCTCGCCCGGGTCCCCCTGACGGCCGGAGCGGCCGCGCAGCTGGTTGTCGATGCGTCGGCTCTCGTGGCGCTCGGTGCCGATAACGCACAGGCCGCCCGCGGCGCGGACGTGCTCCTTCTCCACCTCGCAGCGCGCCTTGGCGGCCTCGAGGGCCTTCTCGCGCTCCTCTGCAATGGCGAGAAGAACCTCGCGCTCGACCTCGACTCCCTGCTTGGCGAGCCCCTCCACGGTCAGCCGACGCGGGTCGCCCGCTGCGAGGACCCGCTTCACGACGTCCCGCTCGACGCCGAAGTCGAGCGCCAGCACCGCCTCCTCCGCCAGCTCCTCGGCATTGCCGCCGAGCAGGATGTCGGTACCACGGCCGGCCATGTTCGTCGCGATGGTGACGGCGCCCTCGCGACCCGCCTGGGCGACAATCTGCGCCTCGCGCTCGTGATACTTGGCGTTGAGCACGTTGTGCTTGATTCCGCGCTTGTCGAGGATGCGGGAGAGCTTCTCGGAGTTCTCGATGGAGACCGTGCCCACAAGGCAGGGCTGCCCCTTCGCGTGACGCTCGGCGACGTCATCCGCGACGGCCCTGAACTTCGCCTCGACCGTACGGTAGACAAGGTCATCGTGGTCCTTACGGATGACCGGCTTGTTGGGCGGGATGACCTGGACGGGGATGTGGTAGACCTCGCGGAACTCCGCGTCCTCGGTCATGGCGGTGCCCGTCATGCCGGAGAGCTTCTCGTACATGAGGAAGTAGTTCTGGAGCGTGATGGTGGCGAGGGTCTGGTTCTCCTCGCGGACGATCACGCCTTCCTTGGCCTCGATGGCCTGGTGCAGGCCCTCGGAGTAGCGCCTGCCCTCCATGATGCGGCCCGTGAACTCATCGACGATCTTGACCTCGCCGTCCACGACCACATACTGCTGGTCGCGGTGGAACATGTACTCGGCCTTGAGCGCCTGCTGGAGGTGGTTGACGAGCTGGCCCGAGACGTCGGCGTAGATGTCCTCGACGCCGAGCGCCCGCTCGACCTTCTTGAGGCCGTCATCGGTCGTGGCGATGGTGTGCTTGGCCTCGTCCATCATGAAGTCGACGTCGGGGATGAGGCCGCGGACCGCGCGGGCAAAGTCCTTGTAGGTGCTCGCCGACTTGGTCCCCGCGCCGGAGATAATGAGCGGAGTGCGCGCCTCGTCGATGAGGATCGAGTCCGCCTCGTCGACGATGGCATAGTAGTGGCCGCGCTGGACCCTCATGCCGGGGCGCGTGACCATGTTGTCGCGAAGGTAGTCAAAGCCGAACTCGGAGTTCGTGCCGTAGGTGACGTCGGCGGCATAGGCAGGCTTCTTGAGGTTGAGGCGCATGCCGTTCTGCAGAAGGCCCACGCTCATGCCGAGGTAGCGATAGATCTGCCCCATCCACTCGCTGTCACGACGCGCAAGATAGTCGTTCACCGTCACGATGTGGACGCCCTTGCCGGGGATGGCGTTGAGGTAGCCCGCGAGCGTCGAGACGAGCGTCTTGCCCTCGCCCGTCTTCATCTCCGCGATGGTGCCGCGGTGCAGCGCGATGCCGCCGATGATCTGAACGTCAAAGTGCCTGAGGCCGGTCGTGCGCCGGGACGCCTCGCGAACCGCCGCAAAGGCCTCGGGGAGCAGGTCGTCGAGCGTCTCTCCCTGCTCGTAGCGCTCGCGGAAGGCCGCCGTGCATCCGCGCAGCTCCTCCTCGCTCATTGCCTCGAACCTGGGCTCCAGGTCATTGACGCGCCCCGTGATGCGCTCGAACTCCTTCAGCTCTCGGTCGGAGCCGATGGAGAGCAGCTTTGTGAGAAAGTTAGGCATGAGACTCCCTGCTAGTTCCGGGGGACAATCCCCCTCGCACACTCGCCTTCAACACTTTACTCGTCGGCATGTGGGCCGACGGCGACGGCAAGACCCTCTCACCAAATGCGCACCTCATGATGCGCAACTTCGCTCGTCAACAATCATCTCCACGTTGCCCGCACCGGCGGCGGGACGCCCGCCGCGGTCCTCTCCCATTCCGGCGACCCGCCTCAGCAGCCTCGATGGCGGTCGGTGCGCCGTCTGCATGAGCCGGCGGGCGTAGCGCTGGTACTGCCGGTCGGCCTCGACGTTTCTCCCGCTCGCCCGCAGGGCTCGCACCATGGACACGACGGCGTCCTCGCGCATGTCGTCCGACGAGAGCGCGTTCATCGCAAGCCGCGTGGCCGTGCGCTTCTTCCCCAGGCGCAGCGCCGCATCCGACCCCGCGACCATCGCGTCCCCGTACAGCCTCCTCAGCTCGTCGCGCATGGCCATGACGTAGCCCGTGGCATCAACCGGCGGAACGCAGAGATCGCCGGCATAGAGCCTCTCGGCGCGGCGCGCCATCGCAACGACCCTCGCGTCATCGCCGCTGTCAGACGCCTCCCGGGCGCAGGCCCTGAACTCGTCGACGTCGCAGCATACGAGCCCCATGTCCAAAGACACCGCCTTCGTCGCGCGGCTCAGAATGAACGGGTCGAGGTCCGCATCCACCCTCGCGATCGCCGCGCGCAGCGTGCTCGTCGCCTGATAGGCCCGGTTGAACCCCATTCCGTAGTCAGCGTCGGGCCACACCTGCTCAACGAGCTGGTAGCGCTTTGCCGTTGCCCCGCGCCGAAGGACAAGGTACTCCAGCATGGACTTCGCGTTCCTGTGTTCGAGCTGGCTGTCGGGAATTCTCTCGCCCCTCACCGTCACGGAGAACCCGCCCAGAAGCCGTATCTCAATCGGTGCGCCGTGCCCGCCCCGCCCGCCCCTGACGCCAGGTCCAAGAGCGACCTCCGATGGGCCGAGGCGGCCCGGAGCCTCCGCCTTCCACTGCGGCCGTGCGACTGTCAGGGCATGCCTCCACGAGAGGGGCATCATCTCGCCGAGGCGGGCGGAGAGCGCACCCATTCCCTCCCCGAGGACCAGAAGCAGCCAGACCGCATCGCGCGGAGGGTCAAGGCCCTCCTCCCCGTCAGAAAGCACCGCATCTTCCTCTGCGAGCATCGCCGCCCTCACGAGGGCGCATACCCGCCCCAGGTCATCATCGCGCGCGGGCTCTCGGCCACACCGCGGCGCCTCGCCAAGCAGGAATCGGGCGACCTCCCCGAGCAGCGAGGAGACGCGCGCCAGGTACTCCAGCCGCGCCCCGCTCGCAATCGCCGCCGCAAGCTCCGCGCGCACCGTCGCGCGCGCAAGCGCCCCGCGTCGCAGGTCTATCACCGTCCCGCCGACGAGCGACAGGACCTGCACGAGCCGGTCGCCCGCCCGCTCGGCGCGCGAGACAATCTGGTCGACCTCCGGATAGAACCCGTCATCGGACAGAATGACGGCCCTGACCACGTCAAGGCAGCTCACATAGCCCTCAAGGCCTGCCAGGCCCGGAGCGGACAGCACGTCGACCGCACGCTCCACCGCCCGAGCCCCCGTCGTCGACGGGTCACAGAGCAGAAGCCTCGCCATCTCGGCGTCAAGCGTCAGCAGCGCCTCGGACACGCCGCGCCCCATTCCCCCGCACGGGTTGGCAACGAGGAGCCTCGTCGCCGCCGAGAATCTCCCATCCACCAGAAGACCGCACACCTCACGATGAACGAGGAGGCGCCTCCCCAGAGCGTCGAGTCGCTCGAATGAGTCGACAAGGGGAGCGTCCTCTGCTCTCAGCACCCCTCTCGCATCCACGAGAAGGCGGAGGTCAAGAAGCTCGGTTGTCATCTCGTCGAGGGGCACGGGCCCAATCGAGGGGCGTGGTGCGAAGACCTCGCCCAACGCCCCTACCGCCCCGTCGAGGAGTCGCACGAACCCTTCGTGGAGATTGACGTCAGGGTATGGGACGAGCTCACACGCCGCGGACTTGACGGCCTCGACCGCGCCCGCATCGAGATATGACGGGGCATGAAGCAGGAGAAGCCCGCGCCTTTCCTGCGACCCCGGAAGATCGAACAGCTCGGCGGCGCGGCCAAACCTCCCATTCGAGTCAAGGAGCCCTATGGCAGCGTCACATACGTCGGGGAACAGGGAGCACGCCGCGCTCAGGTGCGACTGGCACAACCTCAAAAGGGAGTCGTCGATATCAAGCGGGCAGGAGAACGATCCTGTGGAGACGCCCACCTCAAACAGGGGCGCATTCGTCCTCAGGCCCTCAATGAGCTCATCGGAGGCGCATCCGGACACCTGGGTCAAATCACGAGTCGTGCCGTGCCCCAGAAGCAGCATCGCAAGCCTCAGCCGAAGCTCATCATCGCTCAGGGTAAGGCGGAGCGCCTTGCCCACCAGCTCCTGCAGGGACTCCAAATAAGGAGCGCACTTCAGCAGATCATAGCTCGGGTCTTCAGCGCCATCGGGAAGGGCGCGTACGAGTGCGGGGATGCCCCTCGTGTACCGGCGAAGCCGATAGGAAAGCGCGTCAGCCCCCATCTCGGGCCCCGTCCTCACCATCAGGTCGCAGGCGCTGACGCACGTGCACTCGGAAAGCGAGTCGAGCAGCTGGCTCGCCTCGGGGGCGAGCGAGAAGACCGTGTGCACGCCCGCCTCCCACATCCGCTTCAGCGCACGGGCCTGTCGCCGGACGCATGACTCATCAGACGGGGGAAGCTCGTCAAATGCGGCAATGCACTGCTCGGCGCGACGTGAGGACTCCCGGGCAACCCGCACCACAAGCTCGGAGGCAGACGCGGAATCACGCGAGGTGACGTCATGTCGTGAAACCCTGCAGCCGGCCTCCGCCGCCACGCGAAGGATGCTCGTGACGAGCGCCCTGCGACCCATCCCGGGCTCGGAGCAAATGCCAATCATGCGCGTTCTTTGCCCGTCACCAAACAGCATGCGGGCCAGGCGGTCAAGCTCCTCCTCAAGGTGCTCAGCGCGAGAAGACCCCGCCCAATCTTCTGGATTAGTTCTCTGTGATGCCATTGTGCCCTCCAGCTCGCCTCATAAAAGACATGCCAATTGACTAGCAAGCTGAAGATACCATTAAAGGCATTAGGAATAATCTATTATTTTGTGTTGATAAAAGAAAAAGTGGTAAGCAAATTGTCAGTGAACCGTCAGATTCATTCGCGGCAGGCTCAGTCGACGCAAAATGCCCCTTGTTGGTCAGCGACGTCCTGCTCTCCCACGGACTACTCCGCAGTACCATCGGCGCTCGGGGGCTTAACTTCCGGGTTCGGAATGGGACCGGGTGTGCCTC
>NZ_JACJKN010000014.1 GCF_016900775.1 Olsenella uli
TCGCTCGAGAATCGCGGCGCTCTCGGGGATTGACGAGGGGGCGACGGCGGCGTAGGTTCGGCTCATCAGAGATTCCGGGCGGAGGCCCCTACACCACTTTTCGCGACACTACCCAGGTGGAGTGCTACCTTGGGATTATTCGGAGCGGCCGAGATCCCTGGGACCAAGTGGCGCGGAAAACGTTGACCGCGCTCAGGCACGGAGCGAGCGCTACCGCGCGGCGGCGCGGCCGGGCATGAGCCTCGATGCGCTCCTCCAGACGCCTCTCTACAGCCCCAGCACCTCACGCTTCTTCACATCAAACTCCTCTTGGGAGAGAATTCCGGCGTCGAGAAGGTCCTTGAGCTTCCTGAGCGTCTCGATCTGCTCGTCGAGCGATCTGCCCGTATCCGCTTCCGGTGCGGGAGCTGCTGCCGCCGCAGCGGAGGCATTCTGCGGGTTGAGCGCGCTCGCGAGGTTCATGCCAAAGAGCATTCCCCCTCCGTCGCCGAGGCCGTTGTCGCGCACGCCCTCGGCGATCATCTGCTGGGCCGCAACATTGGCCGCCTGCTGGGATACGCCCTCATAGGCGCGCACTCCCATCTTCTTCTCAGAGAACTGCCGGACGAGCTCACGAGACTGCTCCGAGAACTCGATGTTCTCAACCGCAACGGCGACAAGTTTGAGGCCGAAGCGCGTCTCCCACGTGCCTGCGTTGTCGTCTTCCGAGATGATTTGTGCGGCGATTGCGCTTGTCCGTGACGGAAGCTGGGAGATTCGGTAGCTCGCGGAGAGCGCGTTCACAGCGGAGATGAACGAGTGGAGGAACTCAGCAAGTAGCTGCGTTCGCGATTTCGGGTCATCCAGCGAGTAGGAGAACACGTTGGCTGGCAGGAAGTTTCTCACTAGAAGCTCGGGATTGCTCACCTGGACCGAGAACGACCCATACGCATAGATCTCAAGGTCGGTTCCATAGAACAGGTCGTTGTAGGCAAGCGGCCCTCGCGTCCCAAACCTGAGGCCCCGAATCTCATGAAGGTTGACAAAGGCTACGCGCTTCTCATCGGCGGACATGCCCGAGAAGCCGACGCGTTCGGCCGCCTCGTCAAGGAGTATCTTGCCTATTCCCTTTCCGCGGCGATCTTGCTCATCAAATACGCTGGCCTGCCCGTCTCGATACTCAAAGCCTCCGGGCGCCGTGATGACCTGCTCGATTCCCGCCTGGCTGAACACAAATGCGGCCGTGCCCTCGGGGACAAAAATGAGCGATCCGTTTGAGAGGATGTCCTCCGCTCCGCGGTTTGCCCCGCGGCCGTTCTGCGAGTTCTTGCGAGTTCCCGGGGCCACAACGGTGTGCTCGTCAAATGCCGGGGCGGTGACGATGTCTTTCCACTGGTCGGCGAGTACGCCTCCGATGGAGTCAAACGCTGCGTCGAAGATTCCCATTGCAGCCTCCTAGAGCGTCTGGCGCGTATCGCAGTACGAGCAGGTTACGGTTGAGCCTGCGCGCCCGGTAATCGGGGCGTGGCATCCAACGCACTTCTTGGTGACGTTGGCGGGTCGCTCCTTCTGAGAGGCGCCTTTGGGTTGCCGTCCGCCTCCAAAGATGGAGCCAACCAAGTCCCTGGCCCCGTCAACGACGTTGGATATTTCAGGAGGAAGGCTGTCCTCTGCCCCTATGCTGGACAGGTCCCCGTCGGCGGCTTGTGCGATGGCACGTGCCCACCGCTCGGCCAGGCGTCGCGGGTTGGCCTGGAAGCACAGCGTGACAGTCTCGTCCCTAAAGGCTGCCTGCAGACAGTAGCTGGATCGATACTTGGTGGCAAAAACCTGAGGAACGTCGTTCTGCCGCTGGATCTTTGCCAGGGGGCATCGTTTGAGCATGCGCGTCTTCTTGAACAGACCCTGAGAGGCGCTTGCGACGAGAATGAGGTTCTGGTTGGTGAGCACGAGCTCGTCAAGGTCCTCGCCGTCTGTGTCATTCCCCAGCTTGACCGACTGCTCCTGCATGACAACGAGCTCGCCCGGAGCGAGATTGTAGTCCTCCACCTGACCCTCCGTTTCTGGATGCCTCCGTTTCATGCTAGAAGGGAAGCCCTGGCGTTTCCTCAGTTGTTAACTGAAATACGGGACATGGCGAGAGGTGAGACGCGGCGACGAGGATGCCGTTATACGGCTTGCGCCACATCCGCGAGAGCGATGACGTTGCCCGCTGAGGTGGCTAATGGCTCGCATCCCGCGTACACCACGGGGTGATGCGCGGCAGACGCTCCCATCAGCTCTCCAAGCTCGCTCAGGCTCTTGAAGAGGCGCGGGATATAGGTTGCCGACGAGTTGACTTCCATGACTTCAGCGGGGGCGGCGCCTCGCTTGCGCCCATCATGAGCTGATCTACCTGCTGATACGGATTATATCGCCGGGTTTTTATCCCTAGAGAACTGAGCTCAAGCGTATGCGTCTTTCTCAGTTGCCAACTGAGGAAACCAGCTATCAGGCAAATCACAATGACCTACAGATTGGATTTCATTCAGGTTCGTTGGATGGAGGGCTGTATGGACTGGGAGCCTGCGGGCAAGAGCGCCGACAAGCCAAGGGGCAAGAAGCGGCGTGGGTGCCTCGCTGTAGTCGTCGTGATCGTGCTGATTGCCATCGTGGGGGGCATTATCTCGAGTTGCGGCAGGGGCGACGACAGCCTCGACTGGCCGTCGAGCGGGTTGGCGACAATGCTCCCGAAGCCGGACTCGAGCACGGGCAACGTTGTCGTTAACAGCGACGATTCCTTCTCCGCGAGCGTTGATGGCTACACGCAGGAAAAGTACGACTCCTATGTGGCCCAGTGCCAGGAGATGGGCTTCTCTGTTGAGGCCGAGAACGGCACGGGGACGTACGCCGCGTATTCGGAAGAGGGATATCACTTGAGCCTCTCGTTCTTTGGCTCTTCGGACGGAAGCATGAACGTGACGCTGGATGCTCCCGTTGAGATGGGCGCGATCTCCTGGCCCACTGAGGGCGCGGGCTCTCTGGTTCCCGCTCCGACCTCAACGACAGGCAAAATCGATTCCGACAGCTCGACCTTCTTCTTCGCCTACGTGGGCGAGACAAACGAGGAGGCATTTGCCGCCTACGTCGACGCGTGCTCGTCTGCGGGCTTCAACGTTGACTATGACCGTGGCGACACGTGGTATGGCGCCGACAACGCGGAGGGTGTCTCGCTGAGGGTTGAGTATCGCGGCTTCAATACCATGGTGGTTCGGGTCGACGCGCCGGATGACGCGGAGGCGGCTCCCGAGCCGGAGTCGACAGCACCAGATGCCGAGGCCCCGACAACGCCGGAGGCCGAGGCTCCGGCAACGCCCGAGAGCTCTGCCGGCGGATCGTCCGATTTCCGCGCCACGATGGACGCCTACGAGGCATTCATGAACGAGTACTGCGACTTCATGGAGACGTACAGCAGCGACTCGAGCAACGTCGTGAGCATGGCTCTCGACTACGCGGACATGATGAGCCGCTACTCCGACATGACGGAGCAGATTGACGCCATCGACGAGAACTCCCTCTCCGCGGATGACCTGGCCTACTACACGGAGGTCATGGGTCGGGTGAACGCTCGTTTGCTGGAGATTGGGCAGTAGCCGAATAGTACGCGCTAGAACTCGATCAGGTCCCGTACGCGTACGTCGAGCGCGCGGGCAATGCGGATAAGCACGTCGATGCCAACATCAGCCGCTCTTGTCTCAATCTTCCAGAGATAGGAGCGGCTCGTGCCCGTCATGAGCGCGAGCTTGCGTTGCGATATGCCACATCGGGTGCGCTCGGCCCGTATTCGGGAGCCGATGGCCCGTTTCTCCACCTCATTGTCCATGCGGGCAAGAATATGCGCGCTATAGTCGAGATATGCTTTCTATAGAGAGCCATAGATGACCAAGAGCTCGGGGGAGGAAATGAGGGTATCGGGGCGGCAGTATGTAAATAGAGCTTTGGCCACGCTTTGTGCACTAGCTCTGACGCTTGGCCTTGGAGGTTGTGGAGGCGATGGGACGTCGGAGGAGCCGACCCAATCAGGAGGCAGCGCCGTCTCCATCACGATTGAGTGTGAGTCCAATCTCATGCTAAGCAGGTATGACTTGGACGTGTACGTTGATGACGCCCAGCAGGGCTCGCTTGACCATGGGACAACCAAGACCTTTGATCTCGTTTTAAATGACGGGACCCATGCGCTGCGAATTACCGAGAAGGGCGACAGCAGTGTTGACGGCAGCGTTGACTTCTCCGTAAGTGGGGAGACATCTCTGAAATATGTTGCCCACTGTACGAATTCACAGGTAGAGGTCGAAGCTGTCAACGCACTTAATCCACCCATTTCATCAAGCGAGGCATCGTCCAAGTATCACGATGAGGCGCGCCGGGCGTTCGAGGAAGCTGGCTTCACAAACATCAGGGAGGAAGAGCTGCGCGATTTGATGCCCGGTCAGCAAAGCAGCAACTGGTACACGGATAACATCACTATTGGGGGAAGGGATGAGTTCAGCGAGGAAGACTCTTTTCCTGCTGACGATGAGGTGGTCATCACCTATCACGTTCTCGCAGACCTCAATGCCCCCGCATCATCTTCAGAGCTTGAGGGAAGAAACTACGAGGATGTTGTGAGTATGTTTGAAGATGCCGGCTTCATCAATGTGACGACAAGAACGACGGGTGCGTCAGGAGCGGCGGGCACAGTATCTGAAGTCTGCATTGGTGGACTCTTTGGCTCATCAGACTTTGCCGCCGAGGACACGTTTGCCTTCGATTCTGGGGTTGAGATTACGTATTTCGAGGGCAGCGGGAGTTCGGATGAGAGCTCGGGGCCAGCGCCTGTGCCTGAGGGTGATTTGAACAGGCTTCTTGAGCAAAGCGAAGCGGATGCGAGCTGGTTTAGCTCTGCGTATAAGGGAAGCACGATTACTTTCGACGGGTGGGTTGCCCATCTCGTGCACCATGACAATTTCGATACAAGATGGGATGTGCTTATTCTTCCAGGTGACAGCGGGGATTCATCAACTGATTTAAGCCTTCGGCTCACAGATGTCAGCATGTCAGACATGAATGTCGTAAACAGCGACACGCTGCGCATGGGTGACAACATAACAATTACTGCGGTTGTGGGCGATTATAACGAGACAGCCGCATGGCTTGAGCTCGATCCCGTGTCTATAACGATTCGATAGGTACGCGAGCATGGCGTATTGCGATAAATGCGGCAAGAAGCTCTCTGAAGGAGCAGCGTTTTGTTCCAAGTGTGGGGCACCAGTTACGCACTTGAAAGACGGCACCAATGACGAGAGGCGGGCAGAGCGCTATGACGGAGTCGTTCACAAATGCCCGAACTGTGGCGAGCAATTGGCTGCGTTCGTTTCCAAGTGCCCTGCCTGTGGGTTTGAGCTGCGTAACGTAAGTGCTCCCAGCACGGTAAATGACTTGGCTATGAAGCTCGAGCGGGTGAAGAGCCTCGATCAGAGAAATGAGCTCATTAAGAATTTCTATATCCCTAACACAAGCGAGGATATATATAAATTCTTTATTCTTGCAACATCTAATATCGAAGCCGGTGGCGAGAGCGTTGACGCTTGGCACGCGAAACTCAGTCAAGCATACAAAAAGGCCGAGCCTGTTTTTGGCGAAGGGGGGGCTCGACCGAATAAAGCGAATGTGTGATAGGTTGAGCAGGAAACGTGTCGTCGGCATCACTATGTCTGCGGTAAGGACAAGCGGGGGCGTGCGATGCTTCTTGCTGTTTCTTTTTGGTCTCATTCTCACATTTTCCGGATATTATCTGGGATCGCAGTCTGGTGACCCGGATTCGACGTTTTATATGCTTGGACTGTTGGGCATGTTTCCGCTTATGGGGGCAGCGTTCCTGTTTATAACGATGATAGGACGCGAGCGCAATGAGAAATAGCGGCGGATTCATGGACGAGATTCGCTGCGACGAACCAAATTATCTCATCTGGAAATGGCATCCCGCCGGTTCCCAGAAGGGCGCCAACCGCCGCGGGAATGCCATCCGCTGGGGGGGTTGTCCCTCTGCGTGCGCGATGGCTCCGTCGCCGCGTTCGTATACCATCAGAAGGACGGCACCTACGAGGACTTCATCGAGGGCCCCTACGACCAGATTCTCAAGACCGCCAACCTTCCCGTTCTCGCAAGTATCGTTGGGCTCGCCTACGACGGCGGCACGCCCTTCCAGGCGGAGGTCTATTTCATCAACCTTGCCCAGGTTGTGCAGGTTCGCTTTGGTGTGCCTTTCTTCGACGTCTACGACCCGCGTTTTCTGGACTTCGGAGTGCGTGTCGCCGTTCGCGGAACCATCACGTTCGCAATCAAGGACTATCACCAGTTCGTGAGGCTGCACCGTCTTGACGAGCTCGATCTGGGCACGATTCAGAGGCAGGCCAGGGACGCCGTCACCCGCTACGTCAAGGCTGCCGTAGCTAATGCGCCCGCCAACCTCGGAATTCCGGTTGTGCAGATTGAGCGCGGCATCGCCAAGATTCGCGACGTCGTTGAGTCCCAGGTCACCGAACGCCTCTCGAGGGATTTCGGCGTCGCCGTCTCCGGGGTGGACATCTCTGTGATCGAGCTCGACAAGACCAGCGACGGCTACCGCCAGCTCATGTCCGTAACGCGCGATGTGGAGCAGGCTACCGTTCGGGCCCAGACCGAGATCAACATCAAGAACCTCCATGACCAGCAGCGAATCAACGCCGTGAACCTCGAGGAGACCCTGCGCGTCCAGCGCGAGGAGGCTCAGAGGGCGCAGCGCATGGCAGCGGAGACCGCCAACATCGGTGCTTTCCAGCTCGAGAAGCAAGCGGAGGCGGGTGTCGCAGGCGCGAGCGCCCTCGGACAGATGGGTGCGAACGGAGCGACCGAGATGGGCAGCGGCTTTGGTGGCGGGTTCGACCCAGCTGCGATGATGGCCGGCATGATCGTCGGCGGTGCCGTGGGCTAGAACGTCACAGGCATGATGAACGGCATGATGGGCGGGCTCGGCGGCCAAGCGGCGCAGTCCGGTGCCCAGACTCCGCCACCGGTCCCGCAGGCTGGGTATCACGTAGCCGTGAACGGAGTTGCGACTGGGCTCTTCTCGCCGGCTACGCTTTCTCAGATGGAGACGACGAGGTCGTTTACGAGTGAAAGCCTCGTCTGGAAGCATGGCATGGTGGAGCGGCGCCGCGCCGGAGACGTAGACGAGCCCGTGTCCGTATTCGGTGGCACAGCTCCGTCCAACATACCACCCATCCCGCCGATCGCGTAAGGAGGGGAATTGTGAACGAGAGCGGCTTCTACTCGGTAGACCGTCTTGTTGAGTTTGGCCTCACGCTCGGGGTTGCCACGCAGATGGCCAATTCCATGAACGCGATCCTTCAGAACATGCAGATTCCCGGGGTGGGAAATCCCATGATGCCCAACGCGCTCGCGGAGGACCAGTCGCTATTCTACGTGGTTCTCGATGGCACGTCCGTGGGTCCGCTCGCCACCTCCGAGCTCTCCCGCCTCATCGCTGAGGGGCGTGTGACCAAGGAGACCTACGATTGACGGGCGGAGGCTCCCTGAGTACCGCTGCCGAGAACGTTCAACCTGTCCACTTGCTTTTCGTCACGCCCTGTTCGCACGTGATGCCCGCGATGCCTTGAGAGCGCTTACCGCCGATTCTATCAAGCTTGTCAACGACTATAAAAGCTATCAACGGGTATAAAAGAAATCAAGCGGCTGTCTGGAGGTGTAGCATGGTCTATGCAAACGTTGAAGACAGCCGTTTACCCCGAGCTTTGGCGAGGTCCCTCTCGTAATGGCGGGGCGTGGGCAGCTCCTTTCAGAGTTTGACCGGGCATTTACCTCTCAGGCACGCCGGCCCAGTCTTACGTCGCTCATCTCAGGGGCCCGCGGCACGGGAAAAACTGCACTTCTCACGCTTGTTGAGGAGCGCGCGCAGCAGCGGGGCTGGATTGCCGTCGACCTCGTCTCGCTTCCCGGAATGTTAGAAGACGCGCTCGAGCAGACTTGCTCGCGCGCCGCCCATCTTCTAAAGGGTGCAGATGACGTGCGGCTCACCAGTCTCGGTGTTGGGCCACTGAGTGTTGGCGTGAGCCACTCCAACCAGGGCCGGGGGAATTGGCGCACACAACTGACGAGCCTGCTCGATGAGCTCGAAAAGCATGACGTGGGCCTTCTGATTACCGTTGATGAGATAATCCCCGGGCTTGACGAACTCATCCAGCTGGTCTCCACCTATCAGCTCTTAGTGCGAGAGGGGAGGAAGGTTGCTCTGCTGATGGCGGGCCTTCCCCACAGCACCTCGATGCTCTTGCGGGACCAGTCCGTGTCGTTTCTTCGCCGCGCCCAGCAGGTCCGTTTGGGGAGAATTCCCGACTTTGAGATTGAGAAGGCACTGAGGGACACCTTTGCCCACTCCTGCAAGTCCGTGAGCGAGGAGATTCTTGCGGAGGCGGTGCAGGTCATAGAGGGCCTTCCCTTTATGATGCAGCTCGTTGGTTTCCGGATGTGGGAGGAGGGCACGGGAGGGGCTTGATTGACGACGATACGGCGAGGGAGGGCATCCGCTTGGCCAAGGAGGAGATGAAGTTCCGCGTTCTTCTCGCCAGCTATCAGGACCTGTCGCCCATGGACCGTCGGTTTCTGTACGCAATGACGGAAGACCCCGTAGACAGCTCGGTGCCTGATGTGGCGCGGCGTATGGGCAAGTCAAACTCCTACGCCACGCAATACAAGAATCGGCTCCTTGAACAGGGAGTTATCGGTCTCTGCGGCAATGGTCGAGTGCGCTTTGAGCTTCCGGTCATGCGAGAGTTTCTTGCCGAGACGGACGAGGGCCAGGGTTGGAGCCAATCATGAAAATGAGCCACCCCGGGGTACTTTGAGAAGAACGAGCTGGGCGGGTGCAGCGGTGCTATAGCCCGCCCCGCGCAGCCCGCCTTGCCCTCGCCACCCGCCGAAAAGACGCCCGCCATCCCGTGCGCCTGCCGCACGCTTGCCTCACCCAACCCGACCAAGGAGGCTCCATGCACATCTACAACTTCCTCGACAACGACGACGCCAAGACCATCGCCGAGAAGGGCCCCTTCAAGGTGATTGAGTGGCAGCGCGACCTCTCGGTGCCGTATCTCGGCGCGCAGGCCGCTTATTTTGCCGCCAAGATGGACGTGCGCCGTCGGCAGCTTGTCTGCCAGATTGATGGTCGTACGGGCGTGACGCTGCAGGCGGGTGCCATGCAGTGGACGGCCGGCAGCATCCAGGCAACCACCGGCGTCAAGGGCGTGGGCGACTTCTTTGGCAAGGCGCTGCGCGGCTCCGTCACCGGCGAGTCCGCCATCAAGCCGGAGTACGTGGGTACGGGAACCATCGTGTGCGAGCCCACGTATCGCCACATCCTGCTCATGAGCCCGCAGGCCGAGATGGGCGGCACCATGGTGGTCAACGACGGCCTTTTCATGGCCTGCACCTCGGACATCAAGCACCGCGCCATCATGGTCAAGCGCCCAAGCGCCATGGTTGCGGGCAACGAGGGCCTGTTCAACCTCGGCCTTGAGGGCGCGGGCGTGGTGGCGCTGGAGTCTCCGGTCCCCGCGAGCGAGCTCGTGGTGGTGGACCTGGACGGCGACGAGCTCAAGGTTGACGGCGACTTCGCCATTGCCTGGTCAGAGGCCCTGAGCTTTACGGTGGAGCGCAGCGGCAAGTCCCTCGTTGGCTCGGCTGTCTCCGGGGAGGGCCTGGTCAACGTCTATCGTGGTCATGGGCGCGTGCTCCTTTCGCCCGTGGCGTCGCTCACGCCCAATCCCAACGCTGGCACCGGCGAGGTGTAGGCCCGCGCAAAAGACCGGCGAGAAGAACGGGCGGGCCCGGACACTCACGTCCGAGTCCGCCCGATGTGCAAAAGTGCCCGTTCCCTTTGCGCGCTAGCAGGTCGCCCCGCCCACGACGGTCTTGCCCAGGATGGCGTCCTTGTCGATGGGCGCGGTCAGCAGCTTCTCCTGCACGTAGTCAAAGCCGAGGCGCGCCACGGTGTCGGCGAAGCGCTCGCCGCTCTCGCCTTCGTCGCGGAAGAAGAGGATCGCGCGCTCCACGAGGTCCATGACCTCGTCCTCGCTGGTGAAGATCTTGTCCAGCGCCTGGCCGTGCGCGGTCTTCTTGCCCCAGCGCCCGCCGATGTAGACCTTGTAGCCGGCGAGCCCCTCGGTCACGGCGCCAAACGGGCATGCGCCCACGCAGCGGCCGCAGTGGTTGCACGCGGCCTCGTTGATCGTGATCTTGCCGTCCGGCCCGATCTGCGCGTCGCCCATGGGGCACGCCTTCACGACCTGGCAGACCTTGCACGCGCGGCACTTCTCAAGGTCGATCTGCGGTACGCGCTGGCCAACGATGCCCAGGTCGTTGAGGTCGGGTTTGACGCACATGTTGGGGCAGCCGCCCACGGCGATCTTGAACTTGTGCGGCAGCTCCACGCCGTGGTAGCCCACGTAGAAGCGCTCGTGCAGCTTCTCGGAGAGGTCGAAGGTGTCGATGAGGCCGTACTGGCAGGTGGTGCCCTTGCAGCTCACCACCGGGCGCACCTTGGAGCCGGTGCCGCCGGCGTCCAGGCCGTGGTCCTGCAGAAACGCGATGCACGCGTCGATGTTCTCGTACCTCACGCCCTGGATCTCCAGCGTGAGGCGCGTGGTCATGGTGACCTCGCCGGAGCCAAAGCGCTCGGCGGCCTCGGCCACGGCGCGCTGCTCGTCAACCGTGATCTTGCCGTTGCGCGTGATCACGCGGATGTTGAAGACGTCATCGAAGCGCTTGTCCTGGAGGCACCCCAGGCCCTTGAGGCGCTTGATCTCCGCCGCGGGGAGCTTGGCGCCGGCCGGGCGCGGCACGTGCACCTCGTTGAACGTGATGCCGCCCTCGAGCACGCGCGTCTGCGTGTAGCCGGCGGCCTTGAGGCGGTTCTGCGTGAAGTAGCCGCGCTTGCCCTTGGCGCACACGAGCAGGAGCTTCTCGTCCTTCTTGTGCCCGGGCAGGCCCTCGGGGCCAATCTTGGTGAGGTCCACCCACTCCGCGCCGGGGATCGTGGGCGCGGGCAGCACATCGATGACGTGGTAGTCCACGGCGGCGCCGGCGGCGTACTCGGCCGGCGTGAAGCTCTCCAGCGCCCCCGCGAGCTTGTTCTCCAGGATGTAGGCCGTCGTGACCAGCGGGTGAATGGCGGTCGAGAAGGGCGGCGCGTAGGAGAGGTCCATGAGGTCGAGGTCCTCCACGGCAAGCCCGCGCGAGAGCGCAGCCACCATCACGTCCGTAACCTTGTCCACGGCGCCGGCGCCGAGCACCTGCACGCCGAGCAGCCGGTGCGAGCCGCGGTCTGCGATAAGCTTCACGAAGAAGCTCGAGGAACCGGGGTAGTAGTGCGCCTTGTCGTCCACCACGGAGACCACGCTCACCGGGTCAAAGCCCGCCTCGCGCGCCGCGGCCTCGGTGAGGCCGGTGCGCCCGCCGTTGAGGGTGGGCAGCAGGCGCACCACGCCGGTGCCGAGCGCGCCGGGGTAGGGGGTGGGCGTGCCCGTGAGCGTGCGGGCGATCGCGCGGCCGCAGATGTTGGCCGTCGAGCCCATGGCGCTCCAGAACGGCTCGCCGGTGATGAGGTTCGTCACCTCGGCGCAGTCGCCTGCGGCGTAGACGTCCGGCAGGTTGGTGGCGCCGAACTCGTCCACGAGGATGCAGCCCTTGAGCGTCTCCACGCCGGAGCCCTCGAGCCACGCGGTGTTGGGACGGATGCCAATGGAGAGGATCACGAGGTCCGCCGGCAGGGTCCCGGACGCGGTCTCCACGGCCTCGACCTTGCCCTCGCCCGCGATGCCCTTGAGCGCGCACGACGTCATCACGCGCACGCCGGCCGCCTTGAGCTGGCGCTGAGCGAAGCCGGCCATCTCGGGGTCAAAGACGTTGGGCAGGATTTGCGGCATCGCGTCGATCACGGTGACGGAGAGGCCGCGCGCGAGCAGGTTCTCGGCGACCTCCAGGCCGATGAAGCCGGCGCCCACCACCACGGCGCGGCGCGCCCCGGCGTCCGCGTAGGCGCGGATGGCCTCGGCGTCGTCCGGCGTGCGCACGGTAAAGACGCCGGGCAGCTCGGCGCCGGGAAGGCCGGCGGGCACAAACGGCGAGGCGCCGGTGGCAATGACCAGCTTGTCGTACTTCTCGGCGTGGCTCGTTCCGTCCTTCTCGCGCACCGTGACCTCGTGGGCGGTCGCGTCAAGCGCCACGGCCTCCACGCCCGTGCGCACCTCCACGCCGGTGAGCCCCGCGTAGGCGGCCGGCGTGCTGACGATGAGGTCGGCGCGGCTCTGGATGCTCCCGCCGATGTAGTACGGCAGGCCGCAGCCGGCGTAGCTGATGTCCTCGCTCTTGGTCACAACGACGACCTCGGCCGAGCGGTCGCAGCGCTTGAGCTTGGCCGCGACCTTGGTTCCGGCGGCCACGCCGCCGACGATCAGGTACCTCATGGCATTCCTCTCCGTCTTGCCGCGTCCCCTCGCGGCGCGTAGCTCCATGGTAGGCTCGCGTATCGAGGTTTTTATCGGCAATCGGCAAGAAGCGCGCCCTTCTCGGCCTATCATGCTGCTCAGGCGAGAAGAACGGGAGGCCCCATGCCCCGCACGGCAATCTTTAGCGACATCGACGGAACGCTGCTCGACTCCGCCCACCAGGTGTCGCCGCGCACGCGCGCCGCGATCCGCGCGGTCCAGGCGGCTGGCATGCCGTTTGCCATCGTGACGGCGCGCGGCGTCTCGGGCACCTACCCGCTGCTGGACCAGCAGGGCATCTCCTGCACCGTGGTCACCTACAGCGGCGGCGTCATCCTGGACGAGGGGCGCAACGTCATCCACCACCACGGCCTCACGCGCGCCCAGGCGCAGGAGGTCGTCGACTTTGCCGAGGCCGAGGGCCTGGACATGACCTGGAGCGCCTACTCCTTCGAGGACTGGGTGGCGCCGGACCGCACCGACGAGCGCCTGCTCCAGGAGGAGCGCATCGTCATGGCCGAGGCGCGCGAGGGCACCATCGCCTCGATCGAGCGCGACGAGGTGCAGAAGATTCTCTGCCTCTGCACGCCCGGCAGCACCAAGGAGGTGGAGCGTCGCCTCAAGGAGCGCTTCCCCGGGCTTGCCATTGCCGTGTCCTCGGAGACGCTCATCGAGGTGATGCCCGCCGGCACGAGCAAAGCTGGCGCGGTGCGTACCCTCTGCGACCTCTGGGGGATCGATCCGGCCGACGCCTTCGCCTTTGGCGACAACTACAACGACCTCCCCATGCTCGAGGCCGTGGGGCACGGCTACCTCATGGGCAACGCGCCGGCGGAGCTCCTGGCCCGCGCGTCGCTCGTCGCGCCCACGAACGACGAGGACGGCGTGGCGCGCGTCCTCGAGCACCTTGGCCTCACATGACAAAGGTGACAGGGCATTTTGTCAGGTTTTGCGAATCACTCCGTCCGAAAGGAGAATCCCATGAAGGTTGCCATCCCCACCCTGGGCAAGGGCGGTCTGGACTGCGAGCGCTCCGGCCACTTTGGCCACTGCGACTGCTTCACTGTGGTTGACGTCGAGGACGGCAAGGTCGGCGACGTGAGCGTCATTGACAACCCGCCCCACGAGGAGGGCGGCTGCATGCGTCCCGTGGCGCTGCTCGCCCAGAACGGCATTGACGCGATCGTGGCCGCGGGCATGGGCATGCGTCCCATGATGGGCTTCGCGCAGGCCGGCATCACCGTCTACTTTGAGAACCAGACCCCCGGCGTGGGCGACGTCGCGCAGATGGCCGCCGCGGGCACCCTTCCCGTCATGGGCGCCGAGCACGCCTGCCACCACTGACGCGGCAGGGGGGCAGTCCCTTTGTCACGCTTTGACGCCCTGGTCATAGCCGGCTGCCTCTCTGGCGAGAAGAACGACGCGGGTGTGGCCATGCTCGTGGATGAGCTTACGGCGGCCGTGCGCGCCGACGCGGTGCTGCGCGCCCGCACGGGCGGCCGGCCCGTTGGGCCAACGCTGCCCGAGGCGCTCTCCGAGCTGCGGTCCGCGGGCGTGCGGCGCGCCCTCGTGGTCACGACGCACGTGGCGGACGGTCGCCTGCAGCGCGCGGCCGCGTCGGCGGTGCGTGGCGCCGCGCTCGGCTTTGAGCGGCTTCGCCTCGCGCCGCCCCTGCTTGCGGGCGAGAGGGACCGCGCGGCCGTGGCCGCTGCGCTCGACGAGGCCCTGCCCGCGCGCCCCGGTCGCGTCGTGGCCCTTGCCGGGCATCGGGGGCCGGAGTGCGAGGCCGCGTTCGCCGGCCTGGAGCGCGCCCTTCGGGCTCGCGGGCGCAGCGACGTGCTCGTGGACGCGCCGGAGCGTCTGGCGGCCCGCCTGGCGAAGGGTGCGGGCGACAAGGTCCTGCTTGGCCCGTTCTTGATGGCGCTCGGCCATCACGCGCGCCACGACGTGCTGGGCGAGCTTGCGCAGAGCCTCTTCGCGGACGTCTGGCCTCGCGCCCTTGCCGAGCTGCCCGCCATCCGCCGCCTCGTGGTCACCCACGCCCTGGCCTCCTGTCAATTGGGGACAGTCCCCAATTGACATAAATTATTTATGCAAATTGGGGACTGTCCCCAATTGACAGAAAGGACCGCCCATGAAGCTCGTCATTGCCTCTGACATCCACGGCGCCGCTGACGCCTGCGCGCGACTCATGTCCGCCATCGAGGCGGAGTCCCCGGACCGCGTGGTCCTGCTCGGCGACCTGCTCTACCACGGCCCGCGCAACGATCTGCCCGCGGACTACGCGCCCAAGCGCGTCATCGAGATGCTCAACTCCATGGCCGACCGCGTGATTGCCGTGCGCGGCAACTGCGAGGCCGAGGTCGACCAGATGGTCCTCAAGTTCCCCTGCATGGCGGACCACAACGTGATGCTCGACCCCACGGCCGACGGCGGCCCCTACACGCTCTTCCTCACGCACGGTCACGTCTGGGGCCCCGGCTATCACAACAGTGTGGACGCCTGGCCCGCGCTGCCGGCGCGCTCCACCCTCGTCTACGGTCACACGCACATCAAGGTGAGCGAGAAGAACGCGCAGCACGACGCGTGGGTCTTCAACCCCGGCTCGGCGGGCATCCCCAAGGACGGCTCTGCCAGCTATGGCATCTATGAGAACGGGCGCTTTGAGCATCGGCTGCTATAGCCTTGTTGTCCGCCAAACAGGACTGGCGCCAGTGGCACGGCTCTCTGGTTTGGCGGCCCTATGCCATTTTTACGGGTAAGTGCACCCCTTTTTTGCCGAAAGACGCCGTGAGGGGATTTGGCGCCCCCGGCTCATCTGCTCTTTTGTGAGGGCGATGGGGCGGCGGACGCCAAGCAGGGCCTCCCGGCGGTGCACTTAGTGCGTTTTTTGGCACCTGACGTCTGAGAATCGCGTCGCGGAGCGTTCGGGGCCGAGCCCTCAATTCTGCGCGTCAAAAAATCTCATGTGTAGAGACTTAGATTATGTATAGAATCAGGGCGCAGAGGGGATAAACTCAACCGTACAGACAGGGAACAAGCGAGCGGGCCGGCGCACAGCGGGCCCCACGCAGGAAAAGGAGAGCATCATGGGCAAGATTCTGGGTATCGACCTTGGTACCACCAACTCCGCGATGGCGGTCCTCGAGGGCGGCGAGCCCACGATCATCGTCAACGCCGAGGGCGACCGCACCACCCCGTCCGTCGTGGGCTTCCGCTCCGACGGCGACCGCATCGTCGGCAAGGCGGCCAAGAACCAGGCCGTCACCAACCCCACCAACACGGTCTTCTCGATCAAGCGCTTCATGGGCCGTCGCTACGACGAGGTCGGATCCGAGCTCAAGACCGTCCCGTACAAGGTCAAGTCCGGCACCGGCAACCGCGCCGTCGTGGAGATCGAGGGCGAGGACTTCACCCCGGAGCAGATCAGCGCCATGATCCTCTCCAAGATGAAGGCCGACGCCGAGAAGTACCTCGGCGAGCCGGTCACGGACGCCGTCATCACCGTCCCGGCTTACTTCAACGACGCCCAGCGTCAGGCCACCAAGGACGCCGGCAAGATCGCCGGCCTCAACGTCCAGCGCATCGTCAACGAGCCCACGGCCGCGGCGCTCGCGTACGGTCTCGACAAGAAGGGCATCGACCAGAAGGTCCTGGTCTTCGACCTCGGCGGCGGCACCTTCGACGTGTCCCTGCTCGACCTCGCCGACGGCGTCGTGGAGGTTCTTGCCACCAACGGCGACAACCACCTCGGCGGCGACGACTGGGATCAGCGCGTCATCGACTGGCTGGCCGACAAGTTCAAGGCTGACAACGGCATCGACCTGCGTCAGGACCCCATGGCCCTGCAGCGCCTGAAGGAGGCCGCGGAGAACGCCAAGAAGGAGCTCTCCTCCGCCCAGCAGGCCCAGATTAACCTGCCCTTTATCACCGCGGACGCCACCGGCCCCAAGCACCTCGACTACACGCTGACCCGCGCCGAGTTCGAGCGCATCACGCGCGACCTGCTCGACCGCTGCAAGGGCCCCGTCACCAAGGCCCTGCACGACGCCAACCTCCAGCTCTCTGAGGTCAACGAGGTCATCCTCGTGGGCGGCTCCAGCCGTATGCCCGCCGTTCAGGAGCTCGTCAAGCAGATGACCGGCAAGCAGCCCAACATGTCCGTGAACCCGGACGAGGTCGTGGCTGACGGCGCGGCCGTCCAGGGCGGCGTCCTCACGGGCGACGTCTCGGGCATCCTGCTTCTGGACGTCACGCCGCTGTCCCTGGGCGTTGAGACCATGGGCGGCGTCATGACCAAGATGATCGACCGTAACACTACGATCCCCACGTCCAAGACCGAGATCTACTCCACGGCGGCCGACAACCAGACCTCCGTCGAGATCAACGTCCTGCAGGGCGAGCGCGAGATGGCCGCGGACAACAAGTCCCTCGGCAAGTTCAACCTCACCGGCATCCCGGCCGCCCGTCGCGGCGTGCCGCAGATCGAGGTCACCTTTGACATCGACGCCAACGGCATCGTGAAGGTCACGGCAAAGGACAAGGCCACCGGCAAGAGCCAGCAGATCACCATCTCCGGCTCCACCGCCCTCTCCGACGACGAGGTCGACCGCATGGTCAAGGACGCCGAGGCCCACGCCGAGGAGGACAAGAAGCACAAGGACGAGATCGAGGTCAGGAACCAGGTCGACTCGCTGGCCTACTCCACCGAGCAGACCCTCAAGGACCTCGGCGACAAGGTCCCGGCCGACCAGAAGAAGGCTGCCGAGGACGCCGTGGCCGAGGCCAAGAAGGCCCTCGACGGCACCGACGTGGACGCCATCCGCGCCGCGGGCGACAAGCTCCAGGAGGTGGGCCACAAGCTCGCCGAGGTCGTCTACTCCGCCACCCAGGAGGACGCGGCCCAGGGCGGCGCGGGCGCCGGCGCGCAGGGCGGCTCCGCCAACGACGTCGTGGACGCCGACTACGAGGTCGTGGACGACGACAAGAACAACTAGTCCACGGGCCGTACGTAACAGATTGGGAACGGGGGCGGCCACGGCTACGCGGTCGCCCCTCGTGCAAAGAGGACCGTGCAAAAGGGACAGGCACTTTTGCACGCCGAACAGTTCGAGGAGGGTGACGTGAAGGTGCCCATCGAGGTAGAGGACGAGAAGAACGAGGCCATGGAGCCGGAGGTCGTGGAGCCGGAGCCGGAGGACGTCGAGCCGGAGGCCTCCGAGGCGGACATGGATTCGGACGAGGAGCGCGCTCGCGTGGAGGCCGCCATCCGCGCCGGCGAGGAGGCTGCCGAGCGCGAGCTTGCCGCCGACGCGAGCAAGATCCGCGAGGAGCGCGACGAGCTGCAGAAGAAGCTCGCCGACGTTGAGGACCAGATCGAGGCCGCCAAGAAGGAGGCCTCCGAGGCCACGGAGCGCATGCTGCGCCTCCAGGCCGACTGGGACAACTATCGCCGTCGCACCGCCGCCGAGCGGCTTGCCGAGAAGGAGCGTGCGGCGGAGAAGCTGGTCACCGACCTGCTGCCGGTGATCGACGACATCGAGCGCGCCATCGAGCACGCCGGCGTCACCGAGGGCGACACGCAGTTCCAGCAGTTCGTTGACGGCGTCTCCGCGGTTCACGCCAAGATGCTCGGCGTGCTCGAGAAGGAGGGCGTCGAGCCCATCGACCCGGCGGGCGAGCCGTTCGAGCCGCTCGCGCACCAGGCCGTCGGCCGCGTCGAGGACAAGGACGCCTATGACGAGACCGTGGCCCAGGTCTATCAGAAGGGCTACAGGATGGGCGACAAGGTCATCCGCACCGCCATGGTGACGGTGACCTACGGCGGCCCTAAGCGCCCCGCCGAGGAGGAGTAACGTCGCCAGCGTGCAAAGGGGGCAGTCACTTTTGCACGCGCGCGGATTGGTTGGACGGCGTGCAAAGGTGACTGTCCCCTTTGCACGCCCTATCAGGAGGGAGGCTCGTGCAGGATGACAACTAAGCGAAGCTACTATGACGTTCTGGGCGTGAAGCGCGACGCCTCTGATGACGAGATCAAGAAGGCGTTCCGCAAGCTGGCGGCCAAGTACCACCCGGACGCCGGCGGCGACGAGCAGAAGTTCAAGGAGGTCAGCGAGGCCTACACCACGCTCTCTGACCCCAAGAAGCGCCGCGAGTACGATCAGATGCTCATGTTCGGCGGCATCCCGGGGGCCGACTTTGGCGGCTCGGGCGGCCGTGGGCGCTACACCTACACCACCAACGTTGGCGGCGACTGGTCCGACATCTTTGACAACATGCGCGGTGGCGACGGCGGCTTTGGCGGCTTCGACTTCTCGTCGATCTTCGGCGGGGCCGCGGGCCGCGCCGCCAATCGCCCCGTCAAGGGCAGCGACCTCACCATGTCCGTGGACGTCACCGCCGAGGAGGCCTTCCGCGGCGCCACGCGCAAGGCCACCTACCGCGTGCCCTCCACGGGCGAGGAGCAGACGCTCACCATCAAGATCCCGGCCGGCGCCGTGGACGGCGGCAAGCTCCGCTACCGCGGGCGCGGCGAGTACGGCGCCAACGGCGGCGACCGCGGCGACCTCGTGATCACCACGCACGTGGCCGAGCACCCGATCTTCAAGCGCGACGGCGCGGACGTGCGGATGGACCTTCCCATCAGCATGTACGAGGCCACGCTCGGAGCCACCGTGGAGGTCCCCACGCCCGACGGCACCGAGGTGCGCCTCAAGGTCCCGGCCGGTACGCAGGACGGCAAGACCTTCCGTTTCCGCGACCTGGGCGCCCCCAACGTCAAGCGCAAGGGGACGCGCGGCGCGCTCTACGTGACGGTGCGCGTGAAGGTCCCGACGCTCGTCACCAAGAAGGAGCGCGACGCGCTCGAGGCGCTGCGCGACGCCGATACGCGCGACTATCGCGAGGAGGTCAAGCGCTATGGCACGCAGCACTAGCGAGGAGCGCGGCCGGGGGGTCGGTCCGGAGCGCGGTCGGGAGGGCCGCGACCGCGACAAGCCCCTCTACATGATTAGCGTTGCCGCCGAGCTCACGGGCATGCACCCGCAGACCCTGCGCGTCTACGAGCAGAAGGGCCTCGTCACGCCCGGGCGCTCGCGCGGCAACACGCGTCTCTACTCGCAGTCCGACATCGACCGGCTGAACCTCATCTCCAAGCTCACCGATGAGGGCATCAACCTCGCTGGCGTCGTGCGCATCCTCGACATGCGCGAACGCATGCTCGCGCGCGAGGACGAGCTTGAGGAGCTGCGCCGGCGTGTTCGCGAGCTCGAGGACGAGGTCCACGAGTTTCGCATGCAGGAGAAGATCACGGCGCTCGCCCGCTACGACAGCGCGGGCAGCCCCGAGCAGGTCATGCGTCGCCTGCTCCTGGGCGGCGCGCCCGATTCTGGCGAGAAGGATGCCTAAAAGGGGACAGGCCCCTTTTAGGCATCAACCGTTCTTCTCGTCCGGCCCCCTGTCCTACGCTCCCTCGGCTGCCAGGGCCTCGGCCGGCAGCGACGCTGCCGCCTCCTCGGTGTAGGCGGAGACCGCGTACGTCGTGTAGCCGAAGCCCTTGTCGATGTTTATCCAGAGCGTCCAGTACGCCGCCGGCCCCTCGCCCTCGATGCGCCCCATGCGGTGGAGCTGCACGCGGTTGGAGCCCTCGTCCTCGGCGCGGTCCGTGTAGAACGGGTCGCCGAGCCCGGCGTGGTCGAGCATGTCGTCGCCAATCGCGTTTGCCTCGTCCTCGCTCGCGATTGGCGCGTACTGGAAGCTGAACGAGGCCCTTGACGGCGCGTTGCCGCCGCTCAGGAGATCTGGCGTCGTGCCGCCGAGCATCAGGCTGTTGAAGCGGCACTCGGGCTGCCCCTCCACGGGCTCGTCCGTCTGCCACGAGCCATATGGCACGCCCTCCGAATACGTGAACCCCAGCTGGCTGAGGGACCCGGGCAGGTCCTTGGGGTCGCACGCCAGCATGCCCGCCACGTCGTACGCGGAGGAGACAGCGCCGTGTGTCCCCGTCCGACACGCCCCCAGCGCCATCAAAATGGCGACGGCTGTGGCGAGAAGAACGACAAGCCGATGTGCGGTCCGTGCCATGACGACCTCCTTGAAATGCCTAAAAGGGGCTTGTCCCCTTTTAGGCATTTTACGGCACGGTTGTTCTCGCCGGCACGCAGAAAATCTATCATGTAGACACTTAGATATGCGTATAAGCCCCTGCTCAGCGGGAACAATATCCCTTGATGAACAGCGAACCCAAGAAGGGGGCAACCATGAGAATCGACAAGTGGGCCGTGACGGCCCAGGAGGCGCTGCAGGCGTCCATCGGCATCGCGACGGATGCCAGTGCCGGGCAGCTCATGCCCATCCACCTGCTCAAGGCCCTGCTCAGCTCCGGCGAGCACAACCTGCGCGCGATCATCGAGCGCGTGGGCGCGGACCCGGCCGGCATCGAGTCCCAGGTGGACCAGGCCATCGCGCGCCAGCCGCGCGTCACCGGCGACGCCAGCCAGATGGGGATGGGCGACGCCCTCGTCCGCGTGACCAACGCGGCGGAGAAGCTCGCCACCAAGATGGGGGACTCCTACGTCACCACCGAGCACCTGCTCTGCGCGCTCGCCGACGCCAAGGACGAGGCCGGCTCCATCCTCAAGGCCGCCGGCGTCACCTCCAAGCGCGTCGAGGAGGCATACAACGACCTGCGCGGGGATGAGCGCGTGACCAGCCAGGACTCCAAGCCGGAGTTCGAGGCGCTCGAGAAGTACGGCCGCAACGTGACGGACCTCGCGCGCCAGGGCAAGCTCGACCCGATCATCGGCCGCGTGGAGGAGATCCGCCGCACCATCCAGGTGCTCAGCCGCCGCACCAAGAACAACCCCGTGCTCATCGGCGAGCCGGGCGTGGGCAAGACCGCCATCGTGGAGGGCCTCGCGCAGCGCATCGTCAACGGCGACGTGCCGTCCACCCTGCGCGACAAGGAGCTCATCGAGCTTGACATGTCCGCGCTCGTGGCGGGCGCCAAGTACCGCGGCGAGTTCGAGGACCGCCTGAAGTCCGTGCTCAAGGAGGTCGAGAAGTCCGACGGCCGGATCATCCTCTTCATCGACGAGCTCCACACCATCGTGGGCGCTGGTGCCACGGAGGGCTCCATGGACGCCGGCAACATCCTGAAGCCCGCCCTCGCGCGCGGCACGCTGCACGCCATCGGCGCCACCACGCTGGACGAGTACCGCAAGTACATCGAGAAGGACGCGGCCCTCGCGCGACGCTTCCAGACCGTCATGGTCTCCGAGCCCACCGTCGAGGACACGATCTCCATCCTGCGCGGCATCAAGGACCGCTACGAGCAGCACCACCGCGTCCGCATCACGGACTCCGCGCTGGTCAGCGCCGCCGACCTCTCCAACCGCTACATCTCTGACCGGTTCCTGCCGGACAAGGCCATCGACCTCGTCGACGAGGCGGCGAGCCGCCTGCGCATGGAGCTCGACTCCATGCCAGCCGACATCGACGCCGTGGACCGCCAGCTCACGCAGATGCAGATCGAAGAGCAGGCCCTCATGAAGGAGGAGGACGCCGCCAGCAAGGAGCGCCTCGAGACCCTGCGCGGCGAGATCGCCACCACGCGCGAGAAGCTCGACGGCATGAAGGCGAAGTGGGAGAACGAGAAGGGCGCCATCGACCGCGTGCAGGACCTCAAGTCCAAGATCGAGGACGCGCGCGTGGAGATGGAGCGCGTGACCCGCGAGGGCAACCTCGCGCGCGCCTCCGAGCTGCGCTACTCCACGATCCCGAGCCTCCAGCACGAGTACGACGAGGCCGAGGCCGCGCTCACCGCGCGCCAGGAGGAGGGGGGACTCCTCAAGGAGGAGGTCACCTCCGAGGAGATCGCCGAGGTCGTGAGCTCGTGGACGGGCGTGCCCGTGTCCAAGATGATGCAGGGCGAGATGGACAAGCTCAAGAACCTGGAGAGCGAGCTGCACAAGCGCGTCGTGGGCCAGGACGAGGCCGTGTCCGCCGTGGCCGCCGCCGTGCGCCGCAGCCGTGCGGGGCTCTCCGACCCCAACCGCCCCATCGGCAGCTTCTTCTTCCTCGGCCCCACCGGCGTGGGCAAGACGGAGCTCGCCAAGGCGCTCGCGGAGAACCTCTTCGACGACGAGCGGGCGCTCGTGCGCATCGACATGTCCGAGTACATGGAGAAGTTCAGCGTCCAGCGCCTCATCGGCGCGCCTCCCGGATACGTGGGCTACGACGAGGGCGGCCAGCTCACCGAGGCCGTGCGTCGGCGTCCGTACTCCGTCATCCTGCTCGACGAGATGGAGAAGGCGCACCCTGACGTCTTCAACATCCTGCTGCAGGTCCTGGATGACGGCCGCCTCACCGACGGCCAGGGGCGCGTGGTGAGCTTCAAGAACACGATCATCATCATGACGTCCAACGTGGGCAGCCAGTTCATCGCCGGCGCCAACGCGGCGAGCGACCCGGACGAGGTCCAGCGCGAGGTCAACAACGCCCTGCGCCAGACTTTCAAGCCGGAGTTCCTGAACCGTATCGACGACGTGGTGGTCTTCCACGCCCTCGGCCTCGAGGACATCGAGAAGATCGTGGACATCCAGCTCCGCGACGTGCGCGACCGCCTCAGCCGCGACCGCATCCAGCTCGTGCTGACGCCCGCGGCCAAGCAGTCGCTCGCCCTCGACGGGCTCGACCCCGTCTACGGCGCGCGTCCGCTCAAGCGCCTCATCCAGCGCCAGGTGGTGGACTCGGTGGCCAACCTCATCATCGACGGACAGCTCACCGAGGGCGACACGGTCCGCGTGGACGTGGGTCCTGACGACCGCCTCTTCGCGGCGCGTGACGACGCGGCCGGCCACGACGGTGAGCCCCTCGAGCCCGACTCCGTGGAGTAGCGTCCGGCGGAACAGGCGAAGGCGACCTGACAAAGGTGACAGGGTCAACTGTCATGAACCATTCATGACAGTTGACCCTGTCACCTTTGTCAGGTCGCCTTCGCCTTTGTCAGGACCCGCCCCCTTTGCTTTACGATAGAGGCATCATTCAACGACCGGTTGGGGGCGACATGGCAGAGGACGAGAAGAGCAGGGCGGACGAGACCGTCGCGGCGCCGCCGGACTCTGACGCCACGAGGATCGCGACCAGCCTGCCGACCATCGTGATTCCCGCCGAGAAGGAGGACCCCGAGGCCCCTGCCGCCGCAGGCGACGGCATCGACGCCCTGGGCGACCCGTACTTCTCGCCCGTCGTGCCCGACAACCTCACCGAGGCGCGCGTCCCCGTGTCCATCCCGTCGCCGGTCCAGAGCCTGCCCGAGCGCAAGCGGCGCCTGCCGCGCTGGGCGGTGGCCCTCATCATCGTGGTCCTTCTCGCCTGCGCGGGCGGCGTGGCGTACTACACCTACGATCAGGAAATCTGGGGCGGCAAGACCATCCCGCGCGTGGTGGGGCTCACGCAGGAGGACGCCACGCGCGCCCTCGAGGACCTCGGCTTTGCCGTGTCCGTGGAGCCCGTCGCGGCCGACTCCGGGTTTGGCGTCGTGCTCGCGTGCAGCCCGTCCGAGGGCCAGCGCGTCGACCCGTCGGCCGGCGCCACCATCTCCGTGGCGAGCCAGCGCACCATTCCTCAGGTCGTGGGCATGGATGTGGACTCCGCGCGCCAGGCGCTCCTCGACGCGGGCGCGGAGAACGTCACGCTGGCCTATCAGAACTCCGATCAGCCCGCCGGCACGGTCCTCGCGGTGAGTCCCGAGCAGGGGAGCGCGTTCGTCTCGACCGACCCCGTCACCGTGACCGTGGCGCGCGCGTTCACCGTTCCCGCGCTCGAGGGGATGCCCCTCGCAGACGCCCAGGCCGAGCTCGAGGCGGGCGGCCTGACCTCGAGCGTCGTCTACGTTGAGTCCGATGCCGAGAAGAACACCGTCGTGAGCCTCGACCCGCCCGCCGGGACCGAGGTCGCCGCGGGCGCGAGCGTCACGCTGGCCGTGGCCACCCCCATGCCCGGCGAGCCCTACGACCTGATGGCGTACTTCGACGCGGCTCCCCAGGCGCTCTCCACCTACCTTGCGGACGCCGGCTTTACGCTCGACTACGGGGAGATCTACGCCTCGGGCGGCAACGCGCACGTGGCCTACACGGGCGCCTCCGGCGATCTTCTCCAGATAACCAACGACCCTGAGACCGCCCACTATGCGGGCGGCTCCCAGGCGGACGTGCTGGCGCGCGGCGCGGGCGTGGGCGGCGTGCGCTACGCGTTCTCCGCCGAGACCCTGCCCTCCGGCGGCGCCGCCGAGAACGAGTCAGGTATCCGTGCGGTCATGGAGGCGTGCGGCCTCGAGGGCCTGCTGGACACCTGCACCGAGGGCGACATCGTGGGCCCGATACCGGAGCCTGATCCCGTGGAGCCAGAAGAGCCGGAGGACCCGGCGGACAAGGAGGGCGCGGACGCCGCCGCGGAGGAGCCCGCCGAGCCCGCGCACCACTTCATCTGCGGCTATGGCCGCCAGGGGGACTACACGTGGGCGGTCATCATCGGCGGCTACGAGGGGTCCACGCGCGTGGTGGCGCTGGCGGCGCCGACGGCGCACTTCTCATCCGTCAACCTCTCGGACTTTGGCGGGAGCGTCTGCGACTACATTGCCTACATCGACCAGTACACGGGGTGATCGCGTGATTGACGACAAGGACCAGAAGGACGCCGAGAAGAACGAGTTCGTGCGTGCGGAGAACGAGGACGACGACGGGTACGACCCCTATTCCGACCGGCTCCCGGACCCCGAGCCCCTCTTCGAGCGCGACCCCTGGTCGTGACGTGACAAAGGTGTCAGGGCAAACTGTCATGAAAGGTTCATGACAGTTTGCCCTGACACCTTTGTCACGTCTAGCTCGTGGCACCCCAGTTGGTCTGCATGTAGCCCCACAGGAAGTAGACGACGACCGCGAGAACCGCGAGGACCGCGATGAGCGCGAGGGCGGTCTTGATGCGCGTCTTGCGCTCGCGTGAGACGAAGATATCGCGGCGCCCCTTGGGAATCTCGAGGTACTGGCCGTAGTGAAGGTCGCGCCTGAGCTGCTGGCTGTCGGCGCGCGAGCGGCGGTACCCTCGCCCGGAGAACGCCCCTCCGCCGATCGTGTACCCGGAGTCGTGGGCAATCTGGGCGGGCTCGTCCTCCTCGTTGGCAAAGTCGTCGATGGGCTCGACGCTGCGATGCGCCGGTCGCTGGCGGACGTAGGGGGTCCGCGCCTCCTGCTCGGACGGCTGCTGCGGCGCGTCGGACAGCTCGTCGAGCTCGTTATCGTTGGTCATATGCGCTCCCGTTAGCAGTCATGAACAGCAATGCACCCATCATACGGCAGCGCGCTCGCACGACGCGTGCGGTCAAGAAGACTTCTAAAACTGTAAGAAATCCCAAGGGCGCCGTGCATATATCTAAGTCATACGCGCTTAGATATGGTGAGTATATGACGCTCAGAAAAGTTTCCGGCAAGCGTATAGAAACCGGGGCGTGGGGAACAACTACCTATGTACAGCAAGGGCGCCGGGGCGGCGCCCACATCACAAGGGAGTGATCATCATGGCACTGGTTCCTTACGATCGTTATTCTCGCGCTCTTCGCAACTGGCCGTTTGACGCGCTGGACAACTTCTTCGACGCGCCCTTCGCGCCGCTCTCCTCGACGGCCTCGAACTTCAAGATGAACGTCGAGGACGCGGGCGACAAGTACGTCGTCACCGCGGAGCTCCCGGGCGTCAAGCGCGAGGAGATCGACGTCGAGCTCAACGAGGGTCGTCTCTCCATCTCCGTCGAGCGCAAGGAGTCCGATGAGGAGAAGGGCAAGAACTACCTCTACAAGGAGACCGGCGAGTGGAGCGCCACGCGTGGCGTCTACCTCAAGGACGCGGCCGTTGCCGGCCTGACCGCCAAGCTCGAGGGCGGCGTCCTCACCGTGAACGTCCCCAAGCAGCAGGAGAAGGCCAACGTCACCAAGGTCTCCATCGACTAGCTTCCGCGGACGAGGTGACGCACCGGGCCGGAGCCTTTGGGCTCCGGCCCTTTTTGCTGGCGGGGGCGACCTGACAAAGGTGCCGGGGTCGTTTGTCAGGTTTTTTCATGACAAACGACCCGGTCACCTTCGTCAGGTCGCCCCCGCCAGCATCCATCCCTAGAGGACGGTGATGCCCTTGGGGTAGCTGTTGAGGACCTCGCATCCGACCTCGGTCACGATGACGAGGTCCTCGATGCGCACACCCATGTCACCGGGCAGGTAGATGCCCGGCTCGATGGAGAAGCACTGGCCGGGGCGCACCGGCTCGTCGTGCGTGGCGGAGACGTCGCCCGGCTCGTGGTCCACGAGCCCGATCTGGTGCCCAAGCCGGTGCGTGAACGCCGGGCCCCAGCCCGCGTCCTCGATGACGCGGCGCGCCGTGAGGTCGATCTCGGCAAAGGTGACCCCGGGCCGTACGACCTTCTCGGCCTCCTCGTTTGCGCGCCGCACGGCGTCGTAGACCGCGCGCTGGTGCTCGGTGGGCTTGGCGGTGAAGAAGGTGCGCGTCATGTCCGAGCAGTACCAGTCGCGCCGGCAGCCCACGTCAAAGAGGACCATGTCGCCCGTCGCGAACGGCGTGTCGTCGGGTTCGTGGTGCGGGTCGGCGGCGTGGTCGCCAAAGCTCACGATGGGGGAGAAGGAGTGTCCCTGCGCCCCGAGGCGGCGATACTCCCCGAGCAGCCCGTCGGCGATCTGGCGCTCGGTCACGCCGGGGCGCACCTGCTCCGCGAGCCAGGCCATGGCCTCGTCGTTCATGCGGGAGGCGGCACGCATGAGCTCCCGCTCGCGGGCGTCCTTGATCGAGCGCGCGTCGTCCACGGCATCAGAGGCGAGGACGAAGCGCGCGGCGGCCCCGACCTCCATGAGGGGCACGAGCCAGCGGGCGGCGAGCTCCTTGTCCACGCCGAGCGGCCGGTCGTGCGCCGTGACGTCGGCCACCAGGGGGATGGGGTCGTCGGTGTCAGAGAACGGCACGACGCGCGTCCCACAGGCGGAGGCGTCGGGGAAGAGGCGGTTCACAAAGAGGGTCGGCGTGCCCTCCGCGGGCACGTAGAGCGCGAGGAAGCGCTCAAAGGGCTCGGTGTAGTAGCCGCAGAGCCACCAGATGGAGAGCGGGTCCACCACGAGCATCTGGTCGACGCCCCTTCTCGCCAGGTTCTTCCGTACGCGCGCGAGGCGGCTCTCGTCCATTGCTCCTCCTTCGACAAAGATGGTCCCTGCTATGGTACGCCGTGCTATGTGGCGGCATCGTGGCGGCCGTCCGGCAGTTTGTTGCTTGCGTGGAGTCAGAGTAAGATAGACGTTCGCTCATTCTGGGCTTTTTGCCCATGAGACGAATGGAGGCATCCATGGAGAACGACATCCCTCCCGTGAACCGGGTTGACGAGATTCGTGAGGAGCTGGGCAGGCTCGAGGGCAAGCGCCTCAAGGTGAAGGCCAACATGGGCCGCTCCCGCATCGTGGAGCGCGCCGGCACGCTCGTGCACGCGCACCCCTCGCTCTTTGTCGTCGAGGTGGAGGAGCGGCGCGGCCGCACCTCTCGCCAGTCCTACCAGTACGTTGACGTGCTCACCGGCACCGTGGAGCTCTATGACATGGAGTCCGGCGAGCGCCTCTTTGACTTCGTCGAGTCCTTCGCGGAGTAGGCGCGGCGCACGATGGCGGGCCCGATCGTCGTCACGACCCCCTGCAAGGTCAACCTCCACCTTGGCGTCCATCGCGAGAAGGACGATCGCGGCTATCACCGCGTCGACTCCGTGATGGTGCCGGTTGACCTGTGCGACGTGGTGACGGTGACCGAGGCGCCTGAGCTGAGCGTGAGCTTTGACCCCGCGCTTGAGGTCGCCCCGGAGAAGACGGGCGTCTGGAGGGCGGCCGCCCTTCTCGCCGAGGCGCTGGGGAGGAGCCCGGGCGTCTGCGTGTCCGTGGGCTGTCACATTCCCGAACGCGCGGGCCTCGGCGGGTCCTCTGCGGACGCGGGGGCCACGCTCCGGGCGCTCTGCGCGCTCTGGGGGGTGGACCCGCTTGATTCCCGCGTGGTAGCGGTGGCGCGGCGCGTGGGTGCCGACGTGGCCTTCTTCCTGCGTCCGGAGCCCGGGCTCTACCTGGGCGCCGGGGACGTTCTCGAGCGGACGCTCCCGGCATTCGAGGCGCCCGTTGCCCTGGTGATGCCCCGCGCGGAGGGCGGCTCCACGGTGGCCGCCTACGCGGAGTTTGACCGCGCGGGCACGGCGCCCCAGGGGTACGGGCCCCTGTGCGCGGCCCTTGCCGCCGGGGATGTGCCCGCCGTCGCGGCGCGGCTCCACAACAACCTTGCGCCCGCCGCGCGAGCCCTCTGCCCGGAGGCGGGCGAGGTCGAGGCGTGGCTGCACGGGCGCGAGGGCGTCCTTGCGGCGCAGATAACAGGCTCGGGCACCTGCTCGTTTGCGCTCTGCGAGAGCGTCTCTGCCGCGGAGGCCGCGTGCGCCGCGGCGCGCCGGCACGGCTGGCGGGCCTGGGCGACAAAAACTGGTTGGCGCGCGCGAGAAAGTCTGCTAGAATACTCCCCTGCTACGGGTTGTGGCTCAGCTTGGTAGAGCGCTCGGTTCGGGACCGAGAGGTCGCTGGTTCGAATCCAGTCAACCCGACCACGTAGATGCGGGGCCGTCGGCAATGCGCCGGCGGCCCTTTCTCGTGCGCCGAGGTGGTGCCCCAGGTGAGAAGAACGTGCAGCGCGCGGCCGGCGCACTCCTGGGTATGGGACACAAAGAGAGTGACAGGTTTCGAACGGATGGGGCCGTTATTTCGGCCTCGTTTGTTCAAAACCTGTCACTCAGGTAGGGCGGCACTCGGGAAGGGTGACGCTCGGGTAGGGCGGCACTCAGGCAGGGCGGACCGGGACCCGCGCTGCGGGCGAGCTAGGAGCGCCGCGTGCGGAAAATCAGAGCAGCTCCCACGGCCACGAGGGGGAGTGCCGCGCCAAGGAGGAAGAGGGGCGCGTTGGTGGTGGCGTCCCCGGTGTCGGGAATGCTGGCCCTCCGCCGGGAGGCGGGCTTCTTCTTGGCGTGCCCGCTGTCCCGCCCGACGTTCTTCTCGCCCTGCTGCGGGGTGCCCGAGCCGTCCGTTCCACCCTGCTGACCACCGGTGCTCGAGTCCTTCTCGACGGGCTTTCACTGGGCGTAGAGCGTGAGGTCGTGGCTGGCGTAGGGGAGCGAGAGGGGCGCGCCGGCGGCATACGGGGTCCCCGAGCCGTCGGCCTTGGTGTTCCAGCCGGCGAACGCGAACCCCTCGCGGGCGGGCTCCTGCGAGGACACCGCGGTCTCGAGGGTCGCGGATGCCGCGCGGGTCTCCTCGGCGGCCGGCGCGCCCGTGCCGCCGTTGGCGTCGTACGCCACGCGATAGGTTCCCGTCACCGTGACGGTGGCCGCGCGGGAGGTCTCGTAGTTTCCGCCGGTCGCGGCGTTGCCGGCGTAGTGATGATAGAACCGGACCGCGTAGACCCCGGGCAGAGACGTGTCCACGTTGTGCTCGACGCGCGCGTGCGCGGCGTCATCAAGGCTCACCGCGGCGCCCGCGTGGTCGACGATGCCCACGAGGCTGTCCGCGGGCTGCCATGCGTCGCCCACGGCAAGTTCCAGGTCGCGCGTCTGGATGGTGGGGCGCAGGCGCACGTGGGCGGTGCCGATCCTGATACCGTCCGCGTTGGGGCCGCCCAGGACGGCATCGCTCCCGTCACGGTTGAGGATGATGGCCTCCTTGCCCGACCTCCGATAGCGGTACTCCTGCATCAGGTCGTCGTCATGGTCTTCGTCCACGTTGAGGACCCAGTCGGGGAGGCCCGGGTACACAGTGTTGGAGTCGCCCGTGCCGACGGACCAGCCGAGGTCGCGCACCGCATCGCGAATCCCGCGCAGGTCAATGCTGTAGACGCTGCCCGTGTAGATGGTGGGGTCGTCAAGCGCGCTGTGGCGGTCCAGATAGGCGAGGTTGTCTATGTGGAAGTCCGCGAGGCTGACCTCGGGCATGGCCTCCTGGACCTCGCGGGGGACGGGCGTGAACTCGCCCTCGAGGACGTCTCCCTTGGGGGCCACGGTCACGCCGAGGTACTTGCCGCCGCCCGCGAAGCGGCCCACGGTGGCGCCGTTGGCGTCCTTCTCGGTCTCCTGGCGGGCAAAGCGCAGGTACGTGTTGGCGTTGTTGCTGGCACCCTCGAACTTGGAGGCGCTCCTGAGGCCCAGCCGGGCGTAGCTGAGGCCGTGGAGCACCTCGCTGCTGTACCCGCCGGCCACCTCGAGCGGCAGCGTGACGGCTACGGTCTCGCCGGGCTGAAGGGTGCCGCCCAGCCCGACCTTCTTGAGGTCGCCCCAGGCGTTTGCGGCCGCGTAGGCGCCCGGCGCCTCGGCGAGCGCCGCGCGTCCCGTGGTGCCGGAGTCTGCCGTCAGCTCAACGGTGACCTGGGACGCGTCTTCCGTGGAGACGATGGCGGCGGCCCCGGAGAGGCGCACCACCGGGCGGTCGGCCTTGCCGCCTCCCGTGTAGTCTCCGTAGGGGGTCGTGAGGGTGGCGTCCAGGGGAACGGCGGAGTCCGAGGCGTTGGTGACGGTCAGCACGCCGCGCAGGTTGCGCATGAGGTCGACGTCCGCGAGCGACTTGTCCATGCGGTGGACGTCGGTGTCCTTCACGTACGCGTAGTTGGACGTCTGGCCGGAGTCGTCCGTGTAGTAGAGCGCAAAGCTGACGCCGCTTTCCGCGGTGACGGGCGCGCTGTTGACGCGGACGCCGCCTCCGGGCTGGGTGCCCGTGTAGAAGCTGTTGGTGCTGAGGGCCTGCGCCGGCAGCGGCGGGGCCGCCAGCGCCAGGGCGACGCCGAGCGCTCCGGCAACTGCCGCGAGCAGCCCGCGCCCGGGGGTGCGTTGCATGTTTCCTCCTATGGTCGTGTCCTGCGGGGACGTTCCGACACACCATCGCAGCATGACGCTGCGTCTCGTCAACCCCGCCCTCGCCCCTCCCTGCGGGGTTTTCGGCGGCGCGCGCCCATCATGCGAGAAGTGCATGACGCCTTGTCGCGCGTTCGATGTATCAGGCGGCTAACAAAGCATCCCGGCGTGCCCGGACCGACCGTTCGCCGTTCTTCTCGCCCCGTCGTGCGGCCGCGACGCGGGGCTGTCTCCCTAGGCTCTCGGGTATCGGAAAGCGCGGGCGCCCCGGGGCCAACCCCCGGGCGCCCCGAGGGACGGGAGGCATCATGGCGGACGGCTCGGCGGCCGGCGGCATGAAGAAGGAGCTCACGCTCTTCAACTTCTTCACCATCGGCTTTGGGGCGATCATCGGCACCGGGTGGGTGCTTCTGGTGGGCGACTGGATGGTGCTGGGCGGCGGCCCCATACCGGCGATGGTGGCGTTTGCCCTGGGGGCGCTCTTCCTGGTGCCCATCGGCATGTGCTTTGGCGAGCTCACGGCGGCCATTCCCATCTCGGGCGGCATCATCGAGTACGTGGAGCGGACCTTTGGACGGAAGATGGGCTTCTTTACGGGGTGGATGCTGCTGCTGGGCAACGCGCCGCTGTGCCCGTGGGAGGCCATCGCCATCTCAACGCTGCTCACGGACCGCTTTGCCGAGTTCCCGGCGCTCGCGTGGCTGAGGTCGGTCAAGCTCTACACCATCATGGGCGCGGACGTCTACCTCTGGCCCACGCTCATCGCGCTGGGGTTTGCCGTGCTCGTCATCTTTCTCAACTTCCGCGGCGCCGGCGCGGCGGCCAAGCTCTCGAGCTTTCTCACCAAGGCGCTGCTCGCCGGAATGGTTCTTGCCATGGGCATAAGCCTCATGACGGGCTCGCCGGAAAACGCCCTGCCCGTGTTCTCCCAGGCGGAAAACGCCGCCGGCGGAAGCTCCACCGAGGCGACGAGCCTCATGGGCGGCATCATGGCCGTCTTGGTGATGACGCCCTTCTTCTATGCGGGCTTCGACACCATCCCCCAGCAGGCCGAGGAGGCCTCCGAGGGGATTGACTGGAAGCGCTTTGGCCTCATCCCCGCCATCGCCCTTCTCGCCTCGGGCGCGTTCTACCTTGTGTGCATCTACTCGTTTGGCACCATCATCGACTGGCACGAGTTCGTGGGGAGCTCCGTGCCGGCGCTCGCGGTGCTCGAGCGCATCAACGTGTTCTTCTACCTGGCGATGCTCGTCATTGCCACGCTCGGGCCGCTGGGGCCGATGAACTCGTTCTTCGGCGCGTCGAGCCGCCTCATGCTCGCCATGGGCCGCAAGGAGATGCTCCCCGCCTCCTTTGGGAAGATCGACCCGGCAACGGGCACGCCGAAAAAGGCGCTCGTGGCCATGGGCGCGCTCACCCTCGTGGGCCCGTTCCTCGGCCGCAACATGCTCGTGCCGCTCACCAACGTGGCCTCGCTCGGCTTCATCTTTGCGTGCACGATGGCGGCCGTGGCCTGCCTCAGGCTGCGCCGCACCGAGCCCGACCTCCCGCGCCCGTACCGGGTCAACGGGGGACGCGCGGGCATCGCGGCGGCCATCGCCGCGGGACTCGTGATCATCGGCCTCATGGTGGTCCCGGCGAGCCCGGCCGCGCTCTCGCCTGTCGAGTGGGCCATCACCGCCGGGTGGATCGTCATTGGGTTTGTCATTCTCGCCGCGTTTGGGCGCGGGGGCGCGCGGCGCTGCGCTCCCCCTGACGCGCAGGGAACGCGCGGCTAGCGGGAATGTGCCGGAAAGCTACGGCAGGAACGCAGGCATTTGGACAGGGAATTGGAGGATCGCATGGGAAACTACGCAATCAGGGGCGGCAGGCTCGTGGACGGCACCGGGGCGGCCCCGGTCGATGACAGCCTCGTCCTCGTGGACGAGAAGCGCATCGTCTACGCCGGACCCGCCGCGGAGATTCCGGAGGGCTATGAGGTCGTGGACGCCACGGGCAAGACCGTGATGCCGGGCATCATTGACACCCACCTGCACTTCTCGGGCAACCTGACCGATGACGACAACGACTGGGTCATCGAGTCGGTCCCGCAGAAGCAGGTCGTCGCCGTCAAGCAGGCCTATGACGCGCTCACGCACGGTCTCACCACGGTCTGCGAGATCGGCCGCAACGGCATCGCCATCCGCGACGTGGTCAACATGGGCGTCATGAAGGGGCCGCGCATCTTTGCCACCGGCCTCGGCTTCTGCCGGACCGCCGGGCACGGCGACTCCCACCGCCTGCCGCAGGACTACAACAAGGCGTCGCACCCCTGGGGCGACCAGGTGGACGGCCCGTGGGACCTGCGCAAGGCCGTGCGCCGGCGCCTGCGCGAGAATCCGGACGCCATCAAGATCTGGGCCACCGGCGGAGGCATCTGGCACTGGGACTCCGGCCGCGACCAGCACTACTGCTACGAGGAGATCAAGGCCGTCTGCGACGAGGCCGCCATGGTGGGGATCCCCGTGTGGTCGCACAGCTACAACTCGGTGAGCGCGGCGTACGACTCCGTGCGCGCCGGCGCCGAGCAGCTCATCCACGGCTTTGAGCTTGACGAGAAGACCATGGACCTCATGGCGGAGCGGGGCACCTTCTTCACGCCCACCATCGGCTTCTTGCCCACGTGGTACGCGACGTACCCGCCGGCCTACACCCCCGAGCTCGACCGCTTCCCCGGCGAGACCGTGGTGGAGAAGGAGCTCCAGCGCACCTACGCCAACCTGCGCGCGGCAAACGAGCGCGGCGTCACGCTCACCATCGGCTCCGACTCGTTCTCGTTTGTGACGCCCTACGGCTGGGTCACGATCGACGAGATGTACGACTTCGTGGACAAGGCGGGCATCTCCGTGCTCGACACCATCAAGGCCGCCACGCTCAACGGCGCCAAGATGGTCCACAGGGAGGACGAGTTTGGCTCGCTCGAGGCGGGCAAGCTCGCCGATCTGCTCGTGGTTCGCGGCGACGTGGCGTCCAACATCCACGACCTCACGCCGGACAACATGGACCTCATCATGAAGGAGGGCGACGTCGTCGTGCGCGACGCCCTGTAGCGCGCCCGCGCCGTCCCCGCGGCCGACGTCTTTCCGGCGCCCCGTCGCCTCGCGCGGCGGGGCGCTATGCTGTGGGGAGGCGATGCGGGAAGCCGGCTGTCTGGAGGCCTGGCGATGGAGGCGAACATCCACAAGATCGGCGCGTTCGTTGCGACGGCGCGCCTGGGAAGCATCACGCGCGCCGCGCGGGAGCTCGGGTGCACGCAGTCGACGGCGAGCCGCATGGTCTCGAGCCTGGAGGAGGAGTGGGGCGTGCGGCTCTTCGAGCGCCGCGGGCCCCAGCTCTCCCTCACGGGGGAGGGCGAGCGGCTCCTGCGCGCGGCGCGCGAGGTCATTGCCGCGTGCGACGGGCTCGATCGCTGCGTCCGCGGCATCGCCGAGCTCGAGGTGGGCTCCGTGGACGTTGCCGCGCCGTCAAGCGTAGTGTCCCAGAGACTCGCCGGGCCGCTCGGCCGGTTTGTGGCGGACCACCCTCGCGTGGAGGTCAACCTCTACGAGACCACCTACGACGAGGCGGAGCGCATGCTGCGCGCCGGCCGCGCCGACCTCTCCTTTGTGTCGACGCGGCTCGAGGGGGACGGGATCGTCTCCACGCCGTTTGTGCGCGACGAGATCGTCGTGGTGACGCCGCGCGGCCACTTTGCCGACGCCGCGCGCCCGATTCCCATCCGCCAGCTGCTCGACGAGCGCTTCATCGCCGACACCGAGACGGCGCCGCTCCTCCAGCGCGAGCTCACGAGCCCCTGCATCCGCTGCCAGACCTCGGACATCACCGCGATTCTCGCGCTCGTCGAGGCGGGGCTGGGCATCTCGCTCCTGCCGAGCCTCGCGCTCGAGCGGGCCGAGCGCCGGGTTGACGTCTGCCACCTGGAGGTGCCCGCGTACCGGACCATCTACCTCGCCCACCGCGCGCACGAGGGGCTTGCCCCCGCGCCCGCGGCGTTTCTCGGCTACCTCGAGGGGCGCGCGGAGCCGCCGGAGGCCGGCCGTCCTTCTCGCCGGCAGGTCGCCAGCATGTGACGGGAGACGGCGTGAAGCGCGCAGCTGCCAATCACGTGGCCCGCCGCGCGCTTGGCGTCCTCGCTTGCGCCCCGCGGCGCATAGGCGTGCGAAAAGCGCTCGAGCATGGCGAGGTCGTTGCCGCCGTCGCCGTAGACCGCGACCTCCTCCTCGCCTATCCCCAAGTGCCCCGCAAGCCAGGCCACGGCCTCGCCCTTGTTGACGCGGGCGTCGGTGAGCTCGAAGAGGTCGCCGTCAAAGGACGCGTTCACGACCCGGGAGGCGTGGTCGCCCACAAAGCCGAGGAGCTCGCGGCGCAGCCCGTCGTCCGCCACGCGGAAGTTGACCTTGCAGATCGGCCGCGCGAGCACGTCGGCGTCCGTCTGGTCGAAGTGGGTGTCCGGGGCGGGCGGCTGCCGGCGGAGCCTTCGCGCCACGAGGCGGCCGAGCGGGCCCGGGGACGGCCGGAAGCCCGCGAGGTGGCTCTCGCGCGTGCCGCGCACGTAGGTCCCGTCCTGCGCGATGCAGTTGAAGCACACCGCGGGAAACGCGGCGAGCAGCTCCTCGAGTGTTGCCGGGTCAAAGCGTGAGAACCGCAGCGTCGCGCCCCGCGCGTCGCAGATGAGCGCGCCGTTGGCGGAGACGGTCTCGAGCGGGAGGTCGCGGAAGCCAAGCGTGGAGGCGTGGCGCACGGCCCGCCCGGTTGCCAGGGCCACGTGGCGCCCCGCGCCGAGCACGCGGCGGAGCTGCAAGATGATGGCGCGGTCCGTCTGGTGGAGCGCGTTGAAGAGCGTCCCGTCAAGGTCGCTGGCAAAGAGTCTGATCAGGGGTCCCACCTCCCGCGGGTCATAGGGGCAGTATAGCGCCGCGGCGGGGAGGGGCGAGAAGGGCCGCGGCGCCCCTAGCGTACCGTCACGGCGCCCTCGGGCAGCGCCACCGCGGCGTCGCTCGCCACCACCACGTTGTTGCCGGGCTTCCCCGGCTCGCCGGGCCACTCCGGCACGTAGCTCACGCGCGCGAGGACGCGCCCGAAGGCCGCCTCGACCTCGCGCAGCGTGCGCGCGCCGCGCCCCTCGCAGGCGCAGCGGACGTTTGCGAGGTAGACGCCGCCCTCGGCGAGGTGCTCGCGCACCACGCGTGCGCCCTCGTCGGTGGCGAGCGGGCCGAGTGGCCGCTTGCCGGAGAACGCGTCGTTGACGATCACGTCGTAGGGCTCGGCGGCGGCGCGAAGGAACCCCCAGGCGTCGTCGTTCACCAGGCGAAGCCGCCCGTCCTTCTCGGCGCCCGTCTCCTGGAGGCACTCGTCCAGGAAGAACCGCTCGCGCGCCAGCGCCGTGATGGCGGGGTCCACCTCGACCACGTCCACGCTCGCGGCCGGCACGTGCGTGGCCAGGTACTTGGGCAGCGAGTAGCCGCCCCCGCCCATGACCATCACGCGCAGGGGCCGCGCCGCCGAGCGCCCGCGCGCGCGGACCAGCCCCTCTATGACGGCGGCCATGGCGCGGTGGTACTCGCACGCGAGCTCAAAGCGCAGCTCGCGCGGGACGTAGCTCACGGACTGGAACGTCCCGTTGACGTTGAGCAGGCGCACCGGCGTCTTGTCCTCGGTCAGGGAGTCAAAGACGAGCGTGAGGCCAAACTTGGTGCGCAGCACGCTGACACCGCGCCGGCGCAGCCCCCAGAGCAGGGCGAGCAGCACGGCGGTGCAGACGACGGTCAGGACGAGAAGGGCGCAGACGAGCTCTCTCACAGGGGCTCCTTTTCGCGTTTTAGAGATTGTGAGTAGCGTGCAACGTCGGCTATACTAGCTGATGCTGTATTGGGCCTGTGGCCCGTCTGAGACAACGCACCGGAAGGACACTTCATCATGATTCTTGGCATGGGGCCGCTTGAGATCGTCATCATCCTCGTCATCGTGCTCGTCATCTTTGGGCCGAAGAACCTCCCCAAGATCGGCAGCGCCCTGGGCAAGACCGTCAAGAACGTGCGCGAGGGCATGGAAGAGGGCAAGGACGAGAAGGACGAGAGCCCGATCGAGTCCCACGATGACTCCGTCGAGGTCATCGAGGACGAGGACGACGCCGATGCCCCCGAGGCCGCTGCCTCCGACGCGGTGTTCTGCTCCAAGTGCGGCGCCAAGAACGCGGCCGACGCCGAGTTCTGCTCCAAGTGCGGCAGCAAGCTCAACTAGTGGCACGCGGCAGATAGGGAGCAGCACATGGATAGCACCAAGAAGATCGAGCTCACCCCCGAGGGCCGTCAGCGCCTCGTCGACGAGCTGGAGTACCGCGAGGGCGAGAAGCACGACGAGATCGTCGAGCGCATCAAGGAGGCCCGCGGCTTTGGCGACCTCTCGGAGAACTCCGAGTATGACGCGGCCAAGGAGGAGGAGGCGCGCAACGCCGCGCGCATCAACGAGATCCGCCAGATCCTCTCCGTGGCGACCGTCGTGGAGGCCGGCCCCGCGCGCGACCTCACGGTCTCTATTGGCACCACTGTCGAGCTGAAGGACGAGAAGGGCAAGACGTCCACCTTCACCATCGTGGGCACCACCGAGACCAACTCCCTCGAGCACAAGATTTCCAACGAGTCCCCCGTGGGCAGCGCCCTGGTGGGCCACCGCAAGGGCGACGAGGTCGAGGTCGTCGCGCCGTCCGGCAAGACGAGGAAGTACGTCATCACGGGGATTTCCCGCTAGGCTAGGCTTCCTCTTCCGACAAGCAGCAAGCGTGGGGCCCCGTGTCTGCGTATCGCAGGTGCGGGGCGCTTCTATCCGAAAGGGACAACATGGCAGAGAACACCGCCGCGACCAGCGCCGCCACTGACGAGCGCGCGATGCGCCGCGCCCGCCGCCAGGCGCTCATTGACGCGGGCGTGAACCCGTACCCCATCTCCTCCGAGGTCACGGCGCACGCCGCCGAGCTCGAGGCCACCTACGCCGAGCTCGAGGACGGCACGGACACCGAGGACGTGGTGAGCGTCGCCGGCCGCATCCGCGCCTTCCGCAAGCAGGGCAAGGCCGCCTTCATCGTGCTCGAGGACGTGACGGGCTCCATCCAGCTCTTCTGCCGCCGCGACGTGCTCGGCGACGAGGGCTGGGACCTGCTCGGCAAGCTCGACCTCGGCGACATCCTGGGCGCCACGGGCGCCGTCATGCGCACGCGCCGCGGCCAGCTTTCCGTCTCGCCCACGAGCCTCACCGTGCTCTCCAAGGCGCTCCGCCCGCTGCCGGAGAAGTTCCACGGCCTCACCGACCGCGAGGTCCGCTACCGCCAGCGCTACGTGGACCTCATCATGAACCCCGAGGTCCGCGACGTCTTCCGCAAGCGCAGCCAGATCGTCTCCCTCATCCGCCGCTACATGGAGGCGGACGGCTACATGGAGGTTGAGACGCCGATGATGCACGCCATCCTCGGCGGCGCCAACGCGCGTCCGTTTGTGACGCACTTCAACGCGCTCGATCGTGACTTCTACCTGCGCATCGCCACCGAGCTGCCGCTCAAGCGCCTCATCGTGGGCGGCCTCGAGCGCGTCTTTGAGATCGGCCGCAACTTCCGCAACGAGGGCATGGACCTCACGCACAACCCCGAGTTCACCTCGATGGAGGCCTACTGCGCCTACGCCGACCTCGAGGGGATGAAGCGCCTCTCCGAGGGCCTCTTCAAGATGATCGCGCGCGAGGTCTGCGGCTGCGCGGAGGGCCACGAGGTCATCACCTTCCAGGGCCAGGAGATCGACATGTCCGGGGAGTGGGCCAGCCGCCCGCTGTCCGAGATCGCCTCCGAGTGCGTGGGCGAGCATGTGGACATGGACACCCCGGTCGAGCACCTGCGCGAGCTCTGCGAGAAGCACGGCATCGAGGTCCAGCCCAACTGGGGCGCCGGCAAGCTCCTCTTTGAGCTCTACGACGAGCTGGGCGAGAAGACCATCGTGAACCCCACCTTCGTGTGCGACTATCCCGAGGAGGTCTCCCCGCTCTCCAAGCGCAAGCCCGAGGACCCGCGCCTCACCGACCGCTTTGAGCTGGTCATCGCCGGCCACGAGTACGCCAACGCCTTCTCCGAGCTCAACGACCCCGTGGACCAGGCGGGCCGCTTCGCCGAGCAGGTGGCCGCCAAGGGCATGGGCGACGACGAGGCCATGGGCTACGACTACGACTACGTGCGCGCCCTCGAGTACGGCATGCCCCCGGCGGGCGGCATCGGCTACGGCATCGATCGCATGGTCATGCTCTTCTGCGACCAGCCGGCCATCCGTGACGTGCTCCTCTTCCCGGCCATGAAGCCGGAGACCATCACCAAGGCGGACATCGAGGCGCAGGTTGCGGGTGCCGTGACGGACAACGCCGCGGCCTCCGTGGACGCCATCGCCGAGGACGCCGAGAAGGTCACGGCCACGCCTGCGGCGGCGCCGGCGGCGCTTGTCGCCGGGCTCTCCCGCGACGAGGCGCTCGCCCTTCTCGCCGAGCACAACAAGGAGGAGTTCCACCTCGAGCACGGTACGACCGTGGGCGGCGTGATGCGCGTCTTTGCCGGTGAGATGGACCCCGACAACGCCGACTTCTGGGAGGTCGTGGGCATCCTGCACGACCTCGACTGGGAGGAGCACGGCGACGACCCGGTGGGCCACACCACCTACGCGGCCGAGCTCATTCGCGCGGCGGGCGGCTCCGAGGCGCTGGTGCGTGCCGTTCAGTCCCACAACTCCGACAACAACCCCGAGCTGCCCGCGCCGGAGCTGCCCATGGAGAAGGTCCTCTTTGCCGTGGACGAGCTCACCGGCCTCATCGGCGCGGCCGTGATCATGCGCCCGAGCAAGTCCGTCATGGACTTCGAGGTGAAGTCGCTCAAGAAGAAGTTCAAGGACAAGCGCTTTGCCGCGGGCTGCGACCGCAACGTCATCCGCAAGGGCGCCGAGCTCTGCGGATGGGAGCTCGACGAGCTCTTCGCGCGCACCATCGACGCGATGAAGGCCATCGCGCCCGATCGCGACACGTTTGGCAAGTAGCAGCGGGGCGCCCCGAGGTTCTTCTCGCCGCGCGCCCCGTGGCCGCACTCGCGGAGGGCACTCGCGAGTGCGGCCACGGGGCGGGTTGCGTGAGGGCACTCCCTCAATACCCTCGGAAATCTGGCCGCATTCGCGTTCTTATCGCCGCGAGTGCGGCCGCACTTTTGGAGGGCACTTGCGAGTGCGCCCGCCCACCGTCCCGCGCCGGGCTTACCACGCGGGCTTCTCGCTTGGGGCGGCGGGCAGCATCTGGCTCAGAAGGACGATGCGCGCCTGCCGGGCGTCTGGGTCGCCGAGCGTCTTCCGAACCCTGCACTCAAACGCGGGCCCCTCCGTGCGAGCAAGGGAGTGGGCAATGAGGGCAAGGTAGGCGTCGAGGGCATGGATGGTCCTCACGTTCTTGTAGCTGGCGGGAAACACGGAGATCCCGCAGGCCTGGTAGTCGCGGATACGCCGCTGGTCCTCCTCAAAGCCCTTCTCGCTCACGTGGTCCTTGCCGTTGTACTCCGAGGCCGTGCGCTGTCCGTTCCAGTGAAAGTCGGGGCGCATCTGCCTGTGCTCGATGAGACCGCGCGCCTCTGCGGGCCACTCGATGGGGGCGTTCTCCAGAAACGGCGGAAACTCGACGCCGCCCATCCGCGCGGGCAGTTTGTAGACAAACGAGAGCAGCGTCTCCTCGGGCGATCCCGCACCGGACTGCACGAGCGCCGCCGCTCTTCTGGCGCGCTTGATGCCCCTGATGCCGCGCGCCTCCTCAAGAAACGCGACGATGTCCTCGGGCGTTGCGATGGGCGGGAGCTCGAAGGCGCAGGGGCCGTGCGCGGGGTCTGCGGGGTCGCGGGCGTATGAGCCGCAGGCCTCCATGGGAAACGTCGGCAGGCGGTAGAACGCTGCCGTGCTGGTGAGCGCCCCAAGCTCCACCTGTCGGCCGAGCTGCTGCTCAACCCGTATGAGGCTGAGGCCGGCGGACTCGACAAAGAGGCGCAGCGGCTCATCCCCCGCACACGGCCATGCCTCGCCCGACGTCCGAAGCACCTCGAGAAACGCGTTCTCGGGAAGGTCGGCGAGCAGTGCGCGCGGCCGGACACCATGCGCCCCGCTGCGATTTGCCCGCGAGAAAAACGTGAGGTTGAGGGGCGTGCCCGGCTGCGCCGGGACCACCTCCTCCGGAAGGGCGAGCCACAGCGCGGGAACGTCAAGGATGCCCGTGGCAAGCTCGCGGTGCGCGTTTCCCGCGGGCTCGAGGGCTAGGTCGGGGCTGGCGCGGGCGAGGCGGGTGAGCTTGAGCGAGTCGGTTCCGGCAAGAAATACGTTCATGGGCACACCTCCGAGTGCGAGGATGGCCCAGCATAGAGAGCATGGGGTTCCGGGATGCCTGCATGCTCCTCTCCGCCTTCGGACGCCTTTCTGACGAGGCGGCCGGGGCACGCGGCAGAGGGGCAGGCAGCGGCCCCGGGAGAAACGATGCGTTGCGGACGCCCGTTTTGGGCGGGACGTCGGCGTGTCGCAAAATCTATAGATGGGCGCGGGGCGGGTGCGGGCGGCTCCCGTGAGTGCCCTCCGCAAGTGCCCTCCGCAGGTGCGGCCGCACTCGCGACATATTTCACGTGGGTGCGGGCATCCTGCGGGGCAATCCCCGCGAGTACCCGCTTAGACACCGCCGTGTGACCGCACTCGCGAGTGCCCTGCGAGAGTGCCCCCATACGCCGGCCAACATCGCGAGAAGAACGCTGCGTCGCTTATGGTGTTTGCGCTGGGCGCGCCATGGGTACAAACTATAACCGTGAAACGACCATGGGAGGGAATCCCCTATGTTTGAGAAGTTTACCGACAAGGCGCGCAAGGTGATGAGCCTCGCGCAGGAGGAGGCGCGCGGCCTCGGGCAGATGTACGTGGGCACCGAGCACCTGCTCCTGGCGCTCATCAAGGAGGGCGACGGCGTGGCGGCCCAGGCGCTCGCCAAGCTCGACGTCACCTATGACGAGACGCTCTCCACCGTGCGCGACCTCACGCCGAGCGAGACCGAGCCCGTCCCCGGCGGGCACATCCCCTTCACGCCGCGCGCCAAGCGCGTGCTCGAGGGGGCGTATCGCGAGACGATGACCCACGGCCAGACGTACATCTCGACCGAGCACCTGCTGCTGGGGATCGTCTCCGAGGGCAACGGCCGCGCGATGGACGCCCTGCGCCAGATGGGCGTCTCGGCCGACGCCGTGCGCAACGCCGTGAACGAGCTCGCCTCGAAGTCCTCCGAGAGCGCGCAGCCCGCCACGGCCGACGTGCGGATGGCCGGCTTTGGCGGCCCCGGCCCGCAGCAGTCCGGCGACGAGGGCTCCGTGCTGGAGCAGTACGGCCGCAACCTCACCAAGCTCGCCGCCGACGACCGGCTTGACCCGGTGATCGGCCGTGACCGCGAGATAGAGCGCGTCATGCAGGTCCTCGCGCGCCGGCAGAAGAACAACCCGCTCATCCTGGGCGACCCGGGCGTGGGCAAGACGGCCATCGTCGAGGGGCTCGCGCAGCTCATCGCCGGGGGCAACGTGCCGGACATCCTGCGCGGCAAGCAGATCTGGACGCTCGACCTCGCGAGCCTCGTCGCCGGCTCCAAGTACCGCGGCGAGTTCGAGGAGCGCATGAAGAAGGTCGTCAAGGAGCTCCAGGACTCCAAGGAGGACATCCTCTTCATCGACGAGATCCACACCGTGATCGGCGCGGGCTCGGCCGAGGGCTCCATCGACGCGGCCTCCATCCTGAAGCCGCCCCTCTCGCGCGGCGAGATCCAGGTCATCGGCGCCACCACCGCCGAGGAGTACCGCAAGCACGTGGAGAAGGACTCCGCCTTCGAGCGGCGCTTCCAGCCGGTGAACATCGGCGAGCCCTCCCCCGAGGACACGATCAAGATCATCGAGGGCCTGAAGGAGCGCTACGAGAAGCACCACCACGTCCGCTACACGGACGCCGCCGTGGAGGCGGCCGTGACGCTCTCGAGCCGCTACGTGCAGGACCGGTTCCTGCCGGACAAGGCCATCGACGTGCTCGACGAGGCGGGCGCCCGCACGCGCGTGCACAAGATGGCGCTGCCGCCCGAGATCGCCCAGACCGACGCTGACCTCGCCCGCGTGCGCGAGGAGAAGTCGGCCGCCGCGGCCGCCCAGGAGTTCGAGGAGGCGGCGCGCCTGCGCGACGAGGAGAAGGCGCTCGTGGCCCGCCGCGACGAGCTCGAGGCCAAGTGGCGCGAGGAGCTGGCCGCCAACGTGGTGACCGTGGACGAGAACGATATCGCGGACGTGGTCTCCACGATGACGGGCGTGCCCGTCTCGAGCCTCACCGAGGCCGAGGCCTCCAAGCTCCTGCGCTGCGAGGACGTGCTCCACGAGCGCGTCGTGGGCCAGGACGAGGCCGTGACCAAGGTCGCCAAGGCCATCCGCCGCAGCCGCAGCCCCCTCAAGGACCCGCGCCGCCCCGGCGGCTCGTTCATCTTCCTCGGCCCCTCGGGCGTGGGCAAGACCGAGCTCGCCAAGGCGCTCGCCGAATTCCTCTTCGGCTCCGAGGAGGCGCTCATCAGCTTTGACATGTCCGAGTTCATGGAGAAGCACACCGTCTCCAAGCTCGTGGGCGCGCCTCCCGGATACGTGGGCTACGACGAGGGCGGCGAGCTCACCAAGGCCGTGCGCCGCCGGCCCTACTCCGTCGTGCTCTTCGACGAGGTGGAGAAGGCGCACCCCGACGTCTTCAACGTCCTTCTCCAGATCCTGGAGGAGGGTCGCCTCACGGACGGCCAGGGCCGCCACGTGGACTTCTCCAACACCGTCATCATCATGACGTCCAACATCGGCGCGCGCGACATCGCGCAGACCACCACGATGGGCTTCTCCGCCCAGGGGGCGGGCGGCCTCTCCGACAAGGAGATCACGAGCCGCGTGATGTCCGAGCTCAAGAAGCACTTCCGCCCGGAGTTCTTGAACCGCGTGGACGAGGTCGTGGTCTTCAAGTCCCTCACGTCCGAGCAGCTGCGCGGGATCGTGGAGCTCATGGTGGCCGACCTGCGCGACCGCCTCATCGCGCAGGGGATGTCCATCGAGCTCACGGACGCCGCGCGCGATCTTGTGGCCAAGGAGGGGGCCGACCCGGTCTACGGCGCGCGGCCGCTGCGCCGCGCCATCCAGACGCTCATCGAGGACCCGCTCTCCGAGGAGCTGCTGCAGAACCTCTGGCACCGCGGGGAGATCATCCGCGTGGACGAGAAGGACGGGCGGCTCGTCTTTGAGCACGCGACCGGCGAGATTCCCGCGCCGCGCCGCCGCGAGCACATGGCCTCGCCCGACCTGGCGTCGCTTCCGGAGCCGTCCGCCCCGCGCGCGAGCGGCGGAAGCCTCCTCGCATCCGACTAGCGTACGTGACGGGGGGGCGGAGCGGTGACAACCCCTCCGTCCCCCTTGTCACGCCGTATACTGAGAGGCGAGAAGTCAGGCCGGCCCGGCGGGGCCGGCGCGCACACGAAGGGGCCGCCATGGACGCATCCCAGCTGAGCACGGGCGTTGCGGAGCGCGAGCAGCGCCTCCAGGACGCCATCAGGAACACAGCCCCCGGCACGCCCCTCAGGGTGGCGCTCGACATGATCCTCGCCGGGCACCTCGGCGCGCTCATCTGCGTGGGCGACACGGAAAACGTGCTCGCGGCCGGTGACGACGGCTTCAAGCTCGACGTCTCGTTCACGGCCAACCGCCTCTTCGAGCTCTGCAAGATGGACGGTGCCGTGGTGATCGACCGCGACATCACCAAGATTCTGCGCGCCAACTACCACTTGAACCCCGACCCGTCCCTGCCCACCTCCGAGACGGGCACGCGCCACCGCACCGCCGCGCGCATGAGCCTGCTCACCAAGGCGACGGTCATCTCGGTGTCCTCGCGCCGATCCGTCGTGAACGTCTACGTGGACGGCAAGGGCTTCCAGATCAAAAGCGTGCGCGACCTCTTTGTGCTCGGCAACCAGCTCACCGTGGCCATGCAGAACACGCGCTCGCAGCTCGACCGGAGCCTTCTGCGCCTCACGAGCCTCGAGCTCGACGACTGCGTCACGCTCGGCGACCTCACGGACATCTTCTACCTCTTCGAGGTGCTCATGTCCGCGGGCTCCGAGCTCGACGCCTGCATCGTCCAGCTCGGCAGCGAGGGCAAGATCGCCCAGATGCAGCGCGAGGAGTACCTCTCGGGCGTGGACGAGGCCTACACCCTCATGATCCGCGACTACGCGGCGGACTCCTCCGAGGAGGCGGCGCGCACCATCCGCAAGCGCCTCCACGACACCGTCAACACCCAGCTGCGCTCCGCCAAGCTCGTGGCCAAGATCCTCGGCTTCAGCGACGACCGCGGCGAGGACTCCATCATGACGCCGCTCGGCCTGCGCACGCTCTCGCGCGTGCCCGTGGTGCGCGAGGGCATGGCCGACAAGATCGTTGACGAGTACGGCTCGCTCCAGGAGATCCTGGAGGCCGTGGACGACGACCCGCAGCGCCTCGGCGAGATCGGCGTGAAGAACCCCGACGTCCTCGCCAACAGCCTGCACCGCATGTGGGGAAAGGGCGAGTGATGGAGGTCGGCGCCCCGATGCGCGACGCGCCCGCGCCCTGCGCGTGCGCGCAGCCGCTTCCCGCGGGCGCGCCCGAGGTCGGACCGGACACCTGCGCCGTTATCGTGGCGGGCGGCACCGGGGAGCGCTTTGGCGACCCGCGCGGCAAGCAGTTCGTGGAGCTCTGCGGGCTGCCGCTCATGTGCTGGTCCATCGCCGCCTTCGACCAGGCGCCCTCCGTCGCGCGCATCGTGATCGTGTGCGCCCCGGAGCGCGGGGCGGAGGTCGAGAAGGACGTGCTCTCGCGGCTCTCCCTGACCAAGCCCGTGTCCCTTGCCCCCTCTGGCGCGACGCGGCAGGCCTCTGTGCTCTCGGGCCTGGGGTCGGTGCCCCGCGAGCTGGAGTTCGTTGCCGTGCATGACGCGGCGCGCCCGCTCATCGAGGTCGAGATGATCGAGCGGGCCGTTGCCGCCGTGCGCGGGGACGCCACGCTCGCCGGCGCCATCCTGGCGTCGCGCTCCGTTGACACGCTCAAGCTCGTTGAGGGGGACACCATCGTCGCCACGCCGGATCGCTCGTTCTACTGGGCGGCGCAGACCCCGCAGGTCTTCCGGCGGCGCGTCCTGCTCGCGGCGCACCGGGCGGCTGCCCGCGACGAGTACCAGGGGACCGACGACTCCTCCCTCGTGGAGCGCCACGGCGGGCGCGTGCGCGTGGTCGAGTGCTCGCGCGACAACATAAAGGTGACCGTCCCCGAGGATCTGGCCCTCGCCGAGGCGGCCCTCGGCCAGCGCCTCCTGACCTGACAAGGGTGCCGGGGCAAACTGTCATGAGCCCTTCATGACAGTTTGCCCCGGCACCCTTGTCAGGTCACCTTTGTCGGGTCGCGCGAGAGAGGACTGCGCATGCTACGCATAGGACATGGCTTTGACGTGCACGCCTTCGCGGAAGGGCGCCGGCTCGTGCTGGGCGGCGTCGACGTGCCCGCGGAGCGCGGCCTCGCGGGCCACTCGGACGCGGATGTGGTGGCGCACGCGCTCATGGACGCCGTGCTCGGCGCCCTGCGCGAGGGGGACATCGGCAAGCTCTTCCCGGACACCGACCCTGCCTACGAGGGCGCCGACTCGCTCGCGCTGATGCGCCGCGTGGCCGAGCTCGCTCGCGCGCGCGGCTGGCGCGTGGCGGACGCGGACTGCACGATCGCCGCGCAGGCGCCCAAGCTCGCCCCCTATCGCGAGCAGATGCGCGCCAACATGGCCGCCGCGCTCGGGGTGCCCACCGAGGCGGTGGGCGTCAAGGCCACCACGACGGAGCGGCTCGGCTTCGTGGGCCGCGAGGAGGGCATCGCGGCCTGGGCCGTGGTCCTGCTGGAGCGCGCGGGCGCGTAGTTCTTGTCGCCTGCCGGCGCTATACTGGTCCAACGCAAGAGAGCCAACCGCCAAGGAGCAACCATGCTCGTCTACAACAGCCAGACGCACAAGAAGGAGGAGCTTGTCCCCATCGAGGAGGGCAAGATCCGGATGTACGTCTGCGGCCCCACGGTCTACGACCAGATTCACATCGGCAACGCGCGCACGTTTCTCGCGTTTGACGTGATTCGCCGCTACCTCATATACAAGGGCTACGCCGTCACCTTTGCCCAGAACCTCACGGACGTGGACGACAAGATCATCAACCGCGCCAACGAGGAGGGCAAGACCGCCGCGGAGGTGGCCGAGGAGTGCTCGGCGGCCTTCATCGAGCAGATGCACCGCTTCGGCGTGCTCGACCCGGACATCCGCCCGCGCGCCACGCGTGAGATCGAGGCCATGCAGCAGATGATCTCCGTGCTCATCGAGCGCGGCCACGCCTACGTCGTGCCGTCCGGTGACGTCTACTTCTCCGTGCGCTCCGACACGAGCTACGGCATCCTCTCCGGGCGCGACCTCGACCAGATGCGCGCCGGCGAGCGCGTGGAGGTCAACGACGAGAAGCGCGACCCCTTTGACTTCGCGCTCTGGAAGGCCGCCAAGCCCGGCGAGCCGAGCTGGCCCAGCCCCTGGGGGGAGGGCCGCCCCGGCTGGCACACCGAGTGCTGCGCCATGATCCACCGCTACCTGGGCACCCCGATCGACATCCACGGCGGCGGCGCCGACCTCGTCTTCCCGCACCACGAGAACGAGACCGCCCAGGCCATGTGCGCCTGGGACGCGGCGCTCGCCAACACCTGGATGCACACGGGGATGCTCCGCGTCGACGGCGAGAAGATGTCCAAGAGCCTCGGCAACTTCTACACGCTCAAGGAGGTGCTCGACAGGTACCCCGCGGACGCCGTGCGCCTGCTCATGCTGCAGACCCACTACCGCGCGCCGCTCGACTTCTCCTTCGACCGGCTCGACGGCGTGTGCGGCACGCTCGAGCGTCTGCAGACCTGCGTGAAGAACCTGCGCTGGGCTGCCGAGCGCGCCCCGCAGGACGGCGAGCTCAACGATGCCGACCGCCGGCTCGGGCGCGCCATCGACGCCGCGCGCGAGGAGTTCTGCCGCCAGATGGACGACGACTTCAACACCGCGGGCGGCCTCGCCGCGATCTTCTCGCTCGTGACGGACGCCAACACCTATCTGGCGGACGCCGCCGACGACACCTCGACGGCCGTGACCCTGCGCGCCGCTGACATGCTCTGCGAGCTTGCGGGCGTCATGGGGATCGAGCTGCCCCGCACCGCCGGGGACGATGACCTGCCCGCCGAGCTTGTCGACCTCGCGCGCGAGCAGGCCGGCTATGGCGGGGCGTCGCCCGCCGAGGCCGCCGAGGCTCTTCTCGCCGCGCGCCAGCAGGCCCGTGCCGAGAAGAACTGGGGCGTGGCCGACGCCATCCGCGACGGCATCACCGCGCTCGGCCTCGTGGTCGAGGACACTGCCGCGGGTGCCCGCCTGCGTCGCAAGGAGTAGGGCGCAAACGCACGAGCAAATGCGGCTTTCTCGTAGTTTTACGCAAAAAAGTGCGCGCAAAATTTTGCGCGCACTTTTTTGCGTACACTCTGTGAGCAAAACGAGAGAAGGGGGGATGAAATGCGAGAGTCAAAAACCGTTGAGTTCAAGGCGTCCGTGAGCAACTCGTTCCTCAAAACCGTTTCTGCGTTTGCGAACTACGGTGGCGGGACGGTCTACTTTGGCATCGCTGATGATGGGAAGCCGGTTGGTCTTCAAGACCCCGCGCGGGCGTGCCTCGACATAGAGAACCGCATCAACGACTCCATCACGCCCATTCCGGAGTTTGAGCTCACGATACGCGCGCTCACCTCGACGGTCGAGCTCAAGGTCATGCCAGGCGCCGCAACGCCCTATCTCTATCGTGCGAAGGCGTACAAGCGTGCAGATGGCGCGACGGTCGAGGTCGATCGCACGGAGCTGACGCGCCTCACCCTTGACGGCAGCAATCTGAGCTTCGAGCAGCTCCCATCAGAGGACCAGGACCTTGTGTTCGCTCGGCTTGGGGCGGCGATGCAAGAGAGGCTAGGTCTTGCGAGTTTTAACTCCGATACGCTCAAGACGCTCAGCCTTCTCTCCCCGTCAGGAACCTACAACAACGCCGCAGCGATCCTCGCCGATCGAAGCGCGTTCCCCGGAATCGACGTCGCACGTTTTGGCGAGGACATCAGCGTGATACTCAAGCACGCGACCTACGAAGGCGCGTCTCTCCTGACGGAGTTCGATGACGTGGCAGGGCTCTTCAGGGACGCATATTGCTACGAACGGGTTGAGGGGGTCCATCGCAGGCTGGTCGAAACGGTGCCCGTCCGGGCGTTCCGTGAGGCGCTCGCAAATGCGGTCGTTCACAGGACGTGGGACGTTGCGGCGCGGGTTCGCGTCTCGATGCACCCCGACCGCGTGGAGGTCTCATCTCCGGGCGGACTTCCAGCGGGCATATCCGAGGAGGAGTACCTCTTCGGCAGGGTCTCCATCATGCGCAACCCCATCCTTGCCAACGTGTTCTACCGGCTGGGCATCATCGAGGCCTTTGGTACGGGGATTATCAGAATCAAGGAGGCATATGAGGGCAGCGTTGCCAAGCCGACGTTTGCTGTCACGGAGAACTCGATAACGGTGACCCTGCCCCTCGTCAAGGAGGATAACGGGCTGGTTGGCGATCAGAGGCTCGTATACGATCTGCTCAGTCCCGTGCGGGCCATGGCGACCGGAGAGCTGGAGAAGAGCGTGAGCTTTAGTCGCTCAAAGCTCAGGGGAATTCTCAAGCGTCTGATTGCTCTTGGGCTCGTGGAGACGATTGGCGCGGGCAGAGGACTGAAGTATCGTCGTGTTAGGTGACGTGGGCCCGGTATACTGGCCGAGCAAAGCAAGGGGAGAGTCGTATGGCAAAGAACCAGTCACGTACGCCCGGGCGCGACGTCCGCGGCGGCAAGGGCAAGGGGCGCGGCCCGCAGCAGGGTCGCCCTTCTCGCCCTGTTGGCGGCAGGGGCAGGGCCCCGCAGCGCGGCCCGCGGGGCGAGAAGGGCGCGGGGCCGCGCGCTTTGCGCCGTGAGGCGCGCGACCGGGGCGACCTCATCGAGGGGCGTCGTGCCGTCGAGGAGGCGCTCTCCTGCGGGATGCCGCTGAGAAGTGCCCTCGTGCAGGAGCGCTCCGGCGAGCGTGACCTCGCCCTTGAGAAGATCGCGGCATGCCTGGAGGACGCCGGCGTGCCCGTGGAGCGGGTGCCGCGCGGCCGGCTCGACGCGCTTTCGAGTCACGGCGCGCACCAGGGCGTCGTGGTGCGGGCGCGCCCCTTTGAGTACGCCGAGCTCTCCGACGTGATTGCCTCGGCGGGGGAGGGGCCCGCGCTCGTGGTGGTGCTCGACCACGTGACCGACCAGGGCAACTTTGGCGCCATCGTGCGCACGGCCGAGGTCGTGGGCGCGGCGGGCGTCGTGGTTGCCAAGGCGCGCGCCGCCTCCGTGGGCGTGGGCGCGTACAAGACCTCCGCCGGCGCCGTCATGCACCTGCCCATCGCGCAGGTGCCCAACCTCGCGCGCGCCATCGAGGAGCTCCAGGCGGCGGGCTTTTGGGCCTGCGCCGCGACCGAGCACGCCGAGCAGGACGTCTGGAATGCGCCCATGGGCGGCCGCCTCGCGCTCGTGATGGGCTCCGAGGGCGAGGGGATCTCCCGCCTGGTAGCCGAGAAGTGCGACTTTGCGTGCCGTCTGCCGCAGCGCGGGCACGTGGAGTCGCTGAACGTCGCCCAGGCCACGACCGTGCTCTGCTACGAGTGGCTGCGGCGGCAGGAGACGGGCGGGACGGATGCCTAGCCCGGGCGCGGACCGCGAGCTTCTGGTGGTCGACGGCTACAACGTGATCTTCAAGTCCCCGCGCTACCTCGCCCGCATGGACGAGACCGTGGAAGGTGACCCCTTCGAGCAGGCGCGCGACCTGCTCGTGGCCGATGTGGCGGCCTATGCCAAGGGCCGCTACGAGCCGGTGATCGTATTCGACGCGGCGGGCAACGTCTCCCCGGATCGGCCCGACCTCTCCAGGGCGGGCGTGCGCATGGTCTTCTCGCGCACCGGGGAGTCCGCGGACGCCGTCATTGAGCGGCTGGTCACCGAGCAGCGCCTGCTGCCGCGGGCGGTAACCGTGGTGACCTCGGACCGCACGATCCGCGCGACGGTGGGCGGCGTGCCCGTGACGCGCATCTCGAGCGATGTGCTCGTGGCCGACGTGAACCAGCTCGCCGTAGAGTACGAGCGCGCCAACGCCGAGCGACAGACGCAGCACATGCGCCTGGAGGACCGCATCGACCCGGCCGCGCGCGAGAAGCTCTGGCGCCTCCTGCGGGGGTAACGGGCTGCTGACAAAGGTGTCGGGGTCGTTTGTCATGAACCTTTCATGACAAACGACCCCGACACCTTTGTCAGCAGCCCCGTACCGGTTCCGCTATCATGTACTGACACGCCGGCATGGCTCAATGGCAGAGCAACGGTTTTGTAAACCGTGGGTTGGGGGTTCGACTCCCTCTGCCGGCTCCAGGAACGATTCGAGGCCGTTGCGTCATGCGCTGCGGCCTCGTTGCGTTTATCGCCCTTCAAGAAGATGCTCTGACCTGCGGATGTGTACGCCTCGTGAGGATGGATACGCCCGGAAGCGGGGTATACGTTGACAAGTTTTTCTCCGCGTCGTAATCTATCTTCCGCTCGCAGGGGAGAAGGCGCCTTGCGGGTGGCTGAAAACGGAATGGGGATGTGGCACAGCGGCAACTGCGGCGGACTGTAAATCCGCTCCCTCTGGGTTCCTTGGTTCGAGTCCAAGCATCCCCACCATTCGCCCGTGTAGCTCAGTCGGTAGAGCACTTCGTTGGTAACGAAGAGGTCACCGGTTCAAATCCGGTCGCGGGCTCCATTCCCTCTTTTCGGTCGCACGGCACCACGCCGGTGTAGCTCAGTTGGTTAGAGCACGCGGCTCATACCCGCGATGTCACTGGTTCGAGTCCAGTCACCGGTACCAGAGTTCTTGGCGGCGCTTCGGCGCCGCTTAGCATAAGAACGCGTTAGCACTACGGGATGGCCGAACAGGTTTGTTCCAAAAGGAGGATGGCAATGGCCAAGGAGAAGTTCGATCGTTCTAAGCCCCACGTAAACATCGGTACCATCGGTCACGTCGACCACGGCAAGACCACCACGACCGCGGCCATCACCAAGGTCCTCTCTGAGACCGAGGGCTGCAAGGCTGACTACACCGCCTTCGAGAACATCGACAAGGCTCCCGAGGAGCGTCAGCGCGGCATTACCATTAACGTTGCCCACATCGAGTACGAGACCTGGGAGCGCCACTACGCTCACGTCGACTGCCCGGGCCACGCGGACTACATCAAGAACATGATTTCCGGTGCGGCTCAGATGGACGGTGCCATCCTGGTCATCGCCGCCACCGACGGCCCCATGGCCCAGACCCGCGAGCACATCCTGCTCGCCCGTCAGGTCGGCGTCCCCTACATCATCGTCTTCCTGAACAAGTGCGACATGGTTGACGACGAGGAGCTCATCGACCTCGTTGAGATGGAGACCCGTGACCTCCTCTCCGAGTACGGCTTCCCCGGAGACGACCTGCCCATCATCCGTGGCTCCGGCCTCGGCGCCCTCAACGGCGAGCAGAAGTGGGTCGACTCCATCATCGAGCTCATGCACGCCGTCGACGAGTACATCCCCACGCCGCCGCGTGACAACGACAAGCCGTTCCTGATGGCCATCGAGGACGTCATGACGATCTCCGGCCGCGGCACCGTCGCCACCGGCCGTGTCGAGCGCGGCCAGCTCAAGCTCAACGACCCCGTTGAGATCGTGGGCATCCGTGAGAAGCAGACCTCCGTTGCCACCGGCATCGAGATGTTCCGCAAGACCATGGACTTCTGCGAGGCTGGCGACAACGTCGGCATCCTTCTCCGCGGCATCAAGCGCGAGGACATCGAGCGTGGCCAGGTCATCTGCAAGCCGGGCTCCGTCCAGCCGCACAAGAAGTTCACCGGTGAGATTTACGTCCTGACCAAGGAGGAGGGCGGCCGTCACACCCCGTTCTTCGCCGGTTATCGTCCGCAGTTCTACTTCCGCACCACGGACATCACGGGCGACATCCAGGAGCTCACCGACTCCAACGGCACCAAGGTCGAGATGGCCATGCCGGGCGACCACGTGACCATCACCGCTGAGCTCATCCACGCCATCGCCATGGAGCAGGGCGACAAGTTCGCCATCCGTGAGGGCGGCCACACCGTCGGCGACGGCCGTATCTCCACCATCATCGAGTAACTTCTTCGTAAGTGACTCTTGGACCCGGCACCGCAGGGTGTCGGGTCCTTTTTTCAGCCAAGCAATTTGATGATTTTGTGATTCAGTATGTGAGAATCGCTTTTAGTTGACAGAATGGCTGCGGGACTGGTAACGTACACCACCGCACCGCGTTCGAGGGAAACTCCCTCCAACGAGAAGCTCTTCAGGAGGATTGATGCGTACTCTAGTTACCCTCGCGTGCACTGAGTGCAAGCGCCGCAACTACACCACGGACAAGAACAAGTCCAACAACCCGGACCGTATGCAGCTCAAGAAGTACTGCCCGTGGTGCAAGAAGCACACGCTTCATCGGGAGACCCGCTAACCAAGGTGGGTTTTCATCACAGGCCAGTAGCTCCAATGGTAGAGCGGCGGTCTCCAAAACCGTTTGTTGAGGGTTCGAGTCCTTCCTGGCCTGCCAGATTTCACCACCGGCTTTCCCTTCGGGGATAGCCGGTTTCCATGTAAGGCCCGTTTTCTAGGAGTCGACGGATGGCGAACAAGGACCGTAACAAGAGGAGCGTCCGCAAGGCCCGTGCCGAGGAGCGTGCCCGCGTCGAGGCCGCCCAGGCCGCCTCTGCGCAGGGTTCCGCCGGCTCTGAGGGCAAGAAGGCCTCCAAGGAGGTCGTCAAGGCCGAGAAGAATCCCGCCAAGAAGGACGAGAAGAAGTCGGACAAGAAGCCCGGCCTCTTCCGCCGCCTGAGGAACTACCTCGGTGACGTCCGCTCCGAGATGCGTCGCGTCGTGTGGCCCTCTCGCGACGAGCTCATGAGCTACTCGGTGGCGATCATCGCCATGCTCATCGTCTTTGGCATCGTCATCTGGCTCGTGGACTCCGGCATCGTCGCCGCTCTTATCGGCTTCACTGGTCTCAGGGGGTAGGCATGGCTAAGCGCTGGTACGTGATTCACACCTACTCTGGGTACGAGAACAAGGTCAAGGCTGACCTTGAGCACCGCATCGAGACCTACGGTCTCGAGGACAAGGTCGTCGACATCCAGATCCCGACCGAGGAGGTCACGGAGATCAAGGACGGCGGCAAGCGCGAGACCAAGGAGTCCAAGGTCTTCCCGAGCTACGTCCTCGTGCGCATGGAGGTCGACGACAACACCTGGGCCGTCGTCCGCAACACGCCGGGCGTGACGGGCTTCGTGGGGCTCGACGGCAAGCCGACGCCGCTTCGTCGCGACGAGTTCGACAAGATCATGCGCCGCGGCGGCGGGCGTGGCACCACGACGTCCGTTCCCAAGCGCGTTGCCACCAACCTCGAGGTTGGCCAGGCGGTCCACGTGCTCTCCGGCCCGCTCGCGGACTTCGACGGCCAGATTTCCGAGGTCATGCCCGAGTCCGGCAAGGTCAAGGTCATGCTCACCATCTTTGGCCGCGAGACTCCCGTCGAGCTCACGCTCGACCAGATCTCCGTCATCGCCTAGCGGAGTTCCCGCCCGTCCGGTATCGGTGAGGATAGCTTCTCGGACGCGGCGCACACATAGTACGACTCGACACGTCTTCAAGGAGAAGAACCATGGCAAAGAAGAAGGTCACTGCCTTCATCAAGCTCCAGATCCCGGCCGGTGCGGCCAACCCCGCGCCTCCCGTCGGCCCCGCCCTCGGTGCCGCCCAGGTCAACATCATGCAGTTCTGCCAGGCCTTCAACGCCGCCACGCAGGACAAGCAGGGCGACATCATCCCCGTTGAGATCACCGTCTACGAGGATCGCTCCTTCGACTTCGTCTGCAAGACCCCGCCCGCGGCCCAGCTCATCAAGAAGGAGCTCGGCCTCAAGAGCGGCTCCGGCGTGCCCCAGCGCGACAAGGTCGGCCAGCTCACCCAGGAGCAGCTCACCAAGATCGCCGAGATCAAGATGCCGGACCTCAACGCCAACGACATCGAGGCCGCCAAGAAGATCGTCGCCGGCACCGCCCGCTCCATGGGCGTCACCATCGCCGAGTAGCGTTTCGTGCGTGCAAAGGGGGCCGTCCCCTTTGCACGCTTTCACCGTACAAAGGGGACGGCCCCCTTTGTACGCACGATGTGGGAGGGCGGAAGGCCCGATGACCACAGGAGGTAAGCAACATGCCTAAGCACGGAAAGAACTACAAGGCCGCCGCGGAGAAGGTGGACGGCTCCAAGCTCTACTCCCCGAAGGAGGCCATGGAGCTCGCCAAGGAGCTCGCTCCCGCCAAGTTTGACGAGACCGTCGAGGTCGCCGTCCGCCTGGGCGTCGATACCCGCAAGGCCGACCAGAACGTCCGCGGCTCCATCGCGCTGCCCCACGGCACCGGTAAGTCCGTGCGCGTCGCCGTCTTCGCCGAGGGCGAGAAGGCCCGCGAGGCCGAGGCCGCCGGCGCCGACATCGTGGGCTCCGATGACCTCGTCGCCCAGGTCCAGGCCGGCGAGCTGAACTTCGACGCCGCCATCGCCACGCCCAACATGATGGGCAAGGTCGGCCGCCTCGGCAAGATCCTCGGCCCCCGCGGCCTCATGCCCAACCCCAAGCTTGGCACCGTCACCATGGACGTCGCCAAGATGGTCGGCGAGCTCAAGGCCGGCCGCGTCGAGTACCGCGCCGACCGCTACGGCATCTGCCACGTCCCGATGGGCAAGGTGTCCTTCGACACCCAGAAGCTCGTCGAGAACTACGGCGCGCTCATCAACGAGCTGCTCCGCGTGAAGCCGTCCAGCGCCAAGGGCAAGTACGTCAAGTCCGTCGTCGTCTCCACCACGATGGGCCCGGGCATCAAGGTCGACTCCACCAAGACCCGTAACCTCATGGAGGAGTAGTTCTTCTCGTTTGAAGTTCCTGTGTCTGCTTGACGGGCGTCCGACGTCGTGACAGAATGTCACGCGCAGGACGCCCGTCCTGTGTGAAAACATCGCATGTCCGCTGCCAAAGACAGCCGGTGCCGCAAGGCTCAAAGGGGTAACCCGCCTGCCGAGGTGGTCTCAGAGATAGCATCTTCGAGGACCCCGCTTTGGCTGTGCCGAACGGGGTCTTCTCATGCGGAAGGCCCGCCCGCGTCGGCGGCATGCCTGACCGCAGAGAGAAGGAGGTGTACTACATGCCGTCCAAGTCCAATGTCGAGATGCTCGAGAAGGTCTCCCAGTCGCTGGAGTCCTCCCAGGGCGTGTTCGTCGTCGACTACTGTGGCCTCTCCGTCAAGGAGACCCAGGAGGTTCGTCGCGCGCTGCGCGAGGCGGGCGCCGAGATGAAGGTGTACAAGAACAACATCGTCAAGCTCGCGCTCGAGAACGCCGGGCTGCCCAACATCGACGACGCGCTCGCCGGCACCTGCGCCTACGTCTTCTATGAGAAGGACCCCGTCGATGCCGCCAAGGTCATCAAGGAGCAGTCCGAGAAGCTCAAGAAGATGGCGTTCGTCGGCGCCATCGCCGATGGCAAGGCCCTTTCTGCCGACGAGGCCAAGGCCTACGCCGACCTGCCCAACCGCGAGCAGCTCATGGCTCAGATCGCTGGTCTCATCAGCGGCTTCGCCCGCGACATCGCCGTGTGCGTCAAGGAGGTCCCCGCTGGCCTCGCGCGCTCCATCAACGCTGTCTCCGAGCAGAAGCAGGCCGCCTAGCGGCCACCTGCGGCATTTCGCCGCGCACCCGGGGCATCCGCCCCGCACACGCAAAAGCAATCCGTGCCAGCCGCACGGGACCGAAAGGAAACAGAAATGGCTAAGCTTACCACCGAGGAGATCATTGACGCCCTCAAGGAGATGACCCTGCTCGAGGCCTCCGAGCTCGTGAAGGCCATCGAGGACACCTTCGGCGTCTCCGCCGCCGCCCCCGTCGCCGCCGTGGCCGCCGCTCCGGCCGCCGCTGCCGCCGAGGAGGAGGAGAAGACCAACTTCGACGTCGTGCTCGAGGGCTTCGGCGACAACAAGATCGCCGTCATCAAGGTCGTCCGTGCCCTGACCAGCCTCGGCCTCAAGGAGGCCAAGGAGGTCGTCGAGAGCGCCCCGAAGGCCGTTCTCGAGGGCGCCAAGAAGGAGGACGCCGAGGCCGCCAAGAAGCAGCTCGAGGAGGCCGGCGCCACCGTCACCCTCAAGTAAGTTCGCTTGCTTGGGTAACGCGCTCAGCGCAGACAAGGGGTCGGACCCGCAGGTCCGGCCCCTTTTTGCGTAGGGGATGGCATGCGTTGCGGGGTTGGGGGCCGTGGCAATTCCCGGGACGGCCGCGTTGTTGTTTTGGGGCATATGGCAGCCAGGGCGGAACGCCAACAGGGCGTTCTTCTCGGCATGTTGCGGAATCCGCGGCTGTGGCAGGCCAATCGCTGCCACAGCCCCAGAATGGACAACGCCAAAAATGCCAACAGCGCCGTAACCCCCGATTTGATAACGGGAGGCGGGAAGCAGGGCCGCTGACGGCGAGAAGAACGTCGAGCGGCGGGCAACCACCGAACCTACACATAGAGGTTCTTCTCGCCACAGCGTTTATGCAGCTCAAGGGGGTATCCGCGAAAAGCTACTCGAAAACGGTAGGCAAGTCAAGACTTTTCATTGACCGAACCAGGTGGTTTCGGTACCTTATTACATTGCGACAATTGCCGCCTTCCACCCTTTTTGAAGGAGGAAAAGCCTGGTGTCTACCGCAAAGACTGCTCTTACCAAACCACAAGGCACGACCGGACGCAAGACCTTCAGCAAGATCGCCCCGGCGATGGAGCTGCCGAACCTCATCTCCGTTCAGAAGGAGTCCTTCGAGCGGTTCATGGGGGAAGGGCTTGCCGAGTCCTTTGCCGAGTTCTCCCCGATCGAGAACTCCGCCCACACCCTGCAGGTCACCTTTGGCGACCACCAGTTTGGCGACCCGGCGCACACCATCGCCGAGTGCCGCGCGAAGGACATCTCCTACCAGGCCCCCCTCTTCGTTGACGTGCGCTTTGTCAACAAGGAGACCGGCGAGATGAAGGAGCAGCTCGTCTTCATGGGCGACTTCCCGCTCATGACCGAGCGCGGCACCTTCGTGATCAACGGCACCGAGCGCGTCGTGGTCTCCCAGCTCGTCCGCTCCCCGGGCGTGTACTTTGCCTCCGAGATGGACAACGGCGTGCGCGTCCACAAGGCGCAGTTCATCCCCGCCCGCGGCGCATGGCTCGAGTTCGAGGTCGACAAGCGCGGCCACCTCGTGGTCTCCATCGACCGCAAGCGTCGCCAGTCCGCCACGATGTTCCTGCGCGCCCTCGGCATCGCCGAGACGGACGACGAGATTCTCTCGCTCCTTGGCGACTCCGACGTCGTGCGCAACACCCTCGAGCGCGACACCGCCACCACCCGCGAGGACGCCCTGCTCGAGATCTACCGTCGCCAGCGCCCCGGCGAGCCGCCCACCGTGGACTCCGCCCGCTCGCTCATCGACGGCCTCTACTTCAACGAGCAGCGCTACGACCTCGCCCGCGTGGGCCGCTACAAGGTCAACAAGAAGCTCGGGCTCGACCTGGAGTCCTCCGCCCGCGCGCTCACGCAGGAGGACATCATCGAGTCCCTGCGCTACCTGCTGGCCCTCCACGCCGGCGACACCACCAAGCGCCTCGATGACATCGACCACTTTGGCAACCGCCGCGTGCGCACCGTGGGCGAGCTCGTCCAGAACCAGTTCCGCATCGGCATGAGCCGCATGGAGCGCGTGGTGCGCGAACGCATGGCGTCCCAGGACGTGGACGACATCACGCCGCAGAGCCTGATCAACATCCGCCCGATCGTGGCGGCCATCAAGGAGTTCTTCGGCTCCTCGCAGCTCTCGCAGTTCATGGACCAGGCCAACCCGCTGGCCGGCCTCACCCACAAGCGCCGTCTCTCCGCGCTCGGCCCGGGCGGCCTCGCCGGCCACAAGTCCGGCTCCAGCCGCCGCACCAACGTGCCGACGGCGGTCCGCGACGTTCACAACTCGCACTACTCCCGCATGTGCCCGATCGAGACCCCCGAGGGCCCCAACATCGGCCTCATCGGCTCGCTCGCGCTCTACGCGCACGTCAACGAGTACGGCTTCATCGAGGCACCGTACCGTCGCGTGGAGGATGGCAAGGTCACCGACAAGATTGACTGGATGACGGCCGACGAGGAGGAGGTGCACAACATCGCCCCCGCCAACACGCCGTTCGACCCCAAGACCGGCAAGTTCATCGAGGTTGACTCCAAGGGCAACGTGACGCACCCCGAGCGCGTCATCGCCCGCACCCGCGACTTCGACGGCTCCTTCGGCGCGCCCGCGCAGGTGGCCGTCGAGGACGTCGACTACATGGACGTCTCCCCGCGCCAGCTGCTCTCCGTGGCCGCCAACCTCATCCCGTTCCTCGAGCACGACGACGCCAAGCGTACCCTCATGGGCGCCAACATGCAGCGCCAGGCCGTGCCCCTGATCAAGGCCCACGCGCCGTTCGTCGGCACCGGCATGGAGGAGCGCGCCGCGCTCGACTCCGGCGAGCTCATCCGCGCCGCCCACGCCGGCACCGTCACCGAGGTGGACGCCGCCCACGTGGTCGTCTACTCCGACGAGTACGGCTCCGAGCGCTACGACCTGCCCAAGTACGAGCGCTCCAACCAGTCGACCTGCATCAACCACCGCCCGATCGTCCGCGCGGGCGAGAAGGTCGAGGCGGGCCAGCCGCTCGCCGACGGCACCTCGATCGACCACTCCGAGCTCGCCCTCGGCGCCAACCTCACCGTGGCCTACATGCCGTGGGAGGGCTTCAACTACGAGGACGGCATCATCGTCTCCGAGCGCGTCGTGCAGGAGGACCTGCTCACGTCGGTGAGCATCTCCCGCCACGAGATCGACGCCCGCGACACCAAGCTCGGCCCCGAGGAGATCACCCGCGAGATCCCCAACCTCTCCGAGGACATGCTCGCCAACCTCGACGATGACGGCATCATCCGCATCGGCGCCGAGGTCGGCCCCGGCGACATCCTCGTGGGCAAGGTCACGCCCAAGGGCGAGACGGCCCTCACGGCCGAGGAGCGCCTGCTCCGCGCCATCTTCGGCGCCAAGGCCCACGACGTGCGCGACACCTCCCTCAAGATGCCGCACGGCGCCTACGGCCGCGTCGTGGACGTGGTGCGCTTCAGCCGCGAGGCCGGCGACGACCTCCCGCCGGGCGTCAACGAGCTCGTCCGCGTCTTCGTCGCGCAGCGCCGCAAGATCCAGCAGGGCGACAAGATCGCCGGCCGCCACGGCAACAAGGGCGTCGTCTGCAACGTCCTGCCCGTGGAGGACATGCCCTACATGGCCGACGGCACGCCCGTCGACGTCCTGCTCGACCCGCTGGGCGTCCCCTCGCGTATGAACGTCGGCCAGCTTCTCGAGTGCCACCTCGGCTGGGGCGCCGCCCACGGCTGGGACGACGAGTCGGAGAACTCCGAGCGCTACGTGCCGGGCCCCATCAACGTGGCCACGCCTGTCTTTGACGGCGCCACCGACGAGGAGGTCGCGGAGCTTCTGCGCCGCACGAACATCAACCTCATGAACAAGGCCCGCATGGACTACGGCGAGCACATGCGCGAGGAGTTCGTCCCGCAGCTCAACGACCTCGGCAAGACGACCCTCTACGACGGCCGCACCGGCGAGCCCTTCGCGAGCCCGATCACCGTGGGCACGAGCTACATCCTGAAGCTCGGCCACATGGTCGACGACAAGATCCACGCGCGCTCGACCGGCCCCTACAGTCTCGTCACCCAGCAGCCGCTCGGCGGCAAGGCCCAGTTCGGCGGTCAGCGCTTCGGCGAGATGGAGGTGTGGGCCCTCTACGCCTACGGCGCGGCCAACGTCCTCCAGGAGATCCTCACCGTCAAGTCCGACGACACCAACGGCCGCGTCAAGACCTACGAGTCCATCGTCAAGGGCGAGAACGTGCCGTCCGCCGGCATCCCGGAGTCCTTCAAGGTCCTCGTCAAGGAGATTCGCTCCCTGGCCCTGGACATCGAGCCGATCTCCTACAAGAAGCGCGCCGATCGCGCCGCCCAGGAGCAGGAGGAGGCCGCTGCCGAGAGCGCCGTGGACGTCTTCGCTGACATGGCCCCCGCCGATGACCTCATCGGCTCGGACGATGACCTCGACAACGCCGACGCCGTCCTCGCTGGCGACGTGAAGAGCGATAAGGAGTAGCGACAGTGGCAGACTTCGACACCACCGACTTCGACGCCATCAAGATCTCCCTCGCCTCTGCCGACCGCATCCGCAGCTGGTCGCAGGGCGAGGTCAAGAAGCCCGAGACCATCAACTACCGCACCCTCAAGCCCGAGAAGGACGGCCTGTTCTGCGAGAAGATCTTCGGCCCCACCAAGGACTGGGAGTGCGCCTGCGGCAAGTACAAGGGCATCCGCTTCCGCGGCATCGTCTGCGAGCGCTGCGGCGTTGAGGTGACCACGGCCAAGGTGCGCCGCGAGCGCATGGGCCACATCGAGCTCGCGGCCCCCGTGAGCCACATCTGGTACTTCAAGAGCCCCACGAGCTTCCCGCTCGCGCGCCTGCTCGACATCAAGAGCAAGGACCTCGAGAAGGTCCTGTACTTCGCCAGCTACATCATCACCAACGTCGACACCGAGGCCCGCGAGGCCGACGCCGACGACCTCAAGGAGGAGCTGGCCGCCGACCTCGAGGAGCTCGACGCCGAGCGCGACGAGCAGATCGAGCGCCTGAAGGAGCAGGGCGAGGCCTCCGAGGACGAGTTCAGCGACATCGAGCCGCTCTCGGCCGACGAGATCCGCGCCGGCATCGCCGACCTCGAGGAGGAGTACGAGGAGGAGAAGGCGCTTCGCCGCGACGCCTACGAGAAGTTCATGCAGCTCGAGGAGCGCGAGCTCATCTCCGACGAGAGCCTGTTCTCCGAGCTCAAGCGCTACTACGGCATCTACTTCAAGGGCGGCATGGGCGCCGAGGCCGTGCGCGAGCTGCTGCGCGGCATCGACCTCGAGTCCGAGGCCCAGAACCTGCGCCAGATCATCGCCTCCGAGGACGCCCAGAAGCAGAAGCGCGAGAAGGCCATCAAGCGCCTGGAGATCGTCGACGCCTTCCTCAAGGGCGGCAACGACCCGGCCAACATGATCCTCGACGTCATCCCGGTCATCCCGCCCGACCTGCGCCCGATGGTGCAGCTCGACGGCGGCCGCTTCGCGGCGTCCGACCTCAACGACCTCTACCGTCGCGTGATCAACCGCAACAACCGCCTCAAGCGCCTGCTCGACCTCGACGCCCCGGCGATCATCGTCAACAACGAGAAGCGCATGCTCCAGGAGTCCGTGGACGCGCTCTTTGACAACGGCCGTCGCGGCCGCCCCGTCACCGGGCGCGGCGGGCGTCCGCTGAAGTCGCTCGCCGAGGCCCTCAAGGGCAAGCAGGGCCGCTTCCGCCAGAACCTGCTCGGCAAGCGCGTCGACTACTCCGGCCGCTCGGTCATCGTCGTCGACCCCAAGCTGAAGCTGCACCAGTGCGGCCTGCCCACGCAGATGGCCCTCGAGCTCTTCAAGCCGTTTGTGATGCGCCGCCTCGTCGAGCTCGGCAAGGTGGAGAACATTAAGGGCGCCAAGCGCGCGATCGACCGCCAGCTCCCGGCCGTCTGGGACGTGCTCGAGGAGGTCGTCCAGGATCGCCTGGTCCTGCTCAACCGCGCACCTACGCTGCACCGCCTCTCCATCCAGGCCTTCGAGCCGGTTCTTGTTGAGGGCAAGGCCATCCACCTGCACCCGCTCGTGTGCGCCCCCTTCAACGCCGACTTCGACGGCGACCAGATGTCCGTGCACGTGCCGCTCTCCACGCAGGCGCAGACCGAGGCCCGCGTCCTCATGCTGTCCTCCAACAACCTGCGCTCGCCGGCCTCCGGCAAGGTGCTCACCGTGCCGTCCCAGGACATGGTCTTCGGCGCGTACTACCTCACCACCGAGACGGGCGAGAAGAGCGACGAGACCCAGGTCTTCGCCGACTTCGACGACGCCCTTCTCGCCATCGACATGAAGCGTGGCCTGGGCCTGCAGGAGCCCGTCATCGTGCGCGTCTCCGCGGCCGACGCCAACGTCGTCGAGGGCGACCGCAAGATCTTCCGTGTGCTCACCGCCAAGGGCCAGCACGAGGACTTCGACGTCACCGAGCACACGGCGCGCTTCGAGACCACGCCGGGCCGCATCATCTTCAACCGCCAGTGCCTGCCGGCCGACTACCCCTTCATCAACTACAAGATGGTGAAGAGCGACATCGGCGCCCTGGTCAACGACTGCTGCGACCGCTACACCACGGCCGAGGTCGAGCCGATCCTTGACGCCATCAAGGAGACCGGCTTCCACTACGCTACGCTCGCGGGCCTGACCGTCTCCGTGTGGGACGCCACGATCCCCGCCGACAAGCCCCAGCTCCTCGAGGAGGCGCAGGGCCGCGTCGACGAGATCAACGAGTACTACGAGGACGGCTTCCTCTCCGAGGTGGAGCGTCACACCGAGGTCGTCAACGCGTGGACCGAGTGCACCGACCTTCTCGCCACCGAGATGCTCGCGGGCTTTGCCGAGGACAACCCCATCTACATGATGGCCGACTCCGGCGCCCGTGGCTCCAAGACGCAGCTCCGTCAGCTCGCCGGCATGCGTGGCCTCATGGCCGACATGTCCGGTGACACGATCGACCTGCCGATCAAGGCCAACTTCCGCGAGGGCCTCGAGCCGCTCGAGTACTTCATCTCCACCTACGGCGCCCGCAAGGGCCTCGTCGACACCGCGTCGCACACCTCCGACTCCGGCTACCTGACCCGTCGTCTCGTCGACGTGGCCCAGGACGTCATCGTCCGCGAGGAGGACTGCGGCACCGACGAGGGCGTCACCTACCCGCTCATCAAGCCGGGCCAGACCTCCGTGGACACCGACCTCGTGGGCCGCTGCGCGCTCAACGACATCGTCGACCCCGCCACCGGCGAGGTGCTCATCGCGCGCGACGGCTACATCGAGTCAAAGGACGACCTCGAGATGCTCGTGGCCCACGGCCTCAAGCGCGTCGAGCTGCGCGCCCTCCTCACCTGCAAGTCCAAGTACGGCGTCTGCCAGAAGTGCTACGGCTGGGACCTCTCCACCCGTCGCCCGGTCAACATCGGCACGGCGGTCGGCGTCATCGCCGCCCAGTCCATCGGTGAGCCGGGCACCCAGCTCACGATGCGCACCATTCACTCCGGCGGCGTCGCGGGCGCTGACGACATCACGCAGGGCCTCCCCACGGTCGCCCGCATGTTCGACGTCGTCGGCAACGTCAACGAGAAGATCCTCGGCCGCGAGGCCGACCTCGCGCCCGTCTCCGGCACCCTGCGCATCACGCCCGAGCAGACCGAGTACCTCCTGCGCATCGTCGACACGGAGGACCCGAGCCGCATCATCGAGGAGTGGCGCGTGCCCGCGTCCGTGCGCTTCATGCCGGACGTCGAGGACGGCGTGGAGGTCCGCGCCGGCGACCAGATTACCCGCGGCTTCGTCAACTTCCGCAAGCTGCGCCGCCTGACGGACATCGAGTCGACGATGCACACCTTCGTCGAGTCGGTCAAGGACGTCTACACCTCCCAGGGCGTCGACCTCAACGACAAGCACATCGAGGTCATCGCGCGCCAGATGCTGCGCCGCGTCCAGGTGACCAACCCCGGCGACTCGCAGTACCTGCTCGGCCAGTACGTCGACCGCTACGTCTTCGCCGACACCGTGCGTAACGTGGCCCTTGCCGGCGGCACCCCGCCCGAGGCGGAGCCGGTCATCCTCGGCACGCTCAAGGTGGCCTCCAGCATCGACTCCTGGCTCTCGAGCGCGTCGTTCATCCGCACCGCGGGCGTCCTCACCGAGGCCGCCATCGAGGGCGACATCGACCACCTGCTCGACCTCAAGTCCAACGTCATCGTGGGCAAGCAGATTCCCGCAGGCACTGGCCTCTCCGCGTACAACGACGTGGAGCTCACCTACCACGGCACCAAGATCGACGGCCCCACGTCGCCTCTCGCCAAGAGCCTGCCCGAGTGGGCGCCCGACGAGCTCAAGGACATCGAGGAGCAGCTGCCCAAGCAGCTCGACTGGGTCGGCGACGACTACGGCTTCGGCGGCGTGTACTCCAAGAACGGCCGCACGCTCTCCAGCGAGGACGCCAAGCTCTACCTCTTCGACGACCTCGGCGTCTCGCAGCGCTGGACCAACAAGTTCAGCGAGGTGGGCATCGAGACCGTGGGCGACCTCATCGGCAAGACCGAGGACGACCTGCTGCGCATCGATGGCATCGGTGCCAAGGCGATCGAGGAGCTCCGCGACGGCCTCGAGGCCCGCGGCCTGCTCTACATCCTGGAGCCCGATGACTCCGAGGCCGACAGCGAGGACCTCTCCCAGCTCCTCAACATGGTCTTCTCGCCTGACGCGGACGCCGACATCATGCTCGGCACCGCCGCGCCCTCGACGCATCACTTCGATGACGACGAGCTGATCGGCGGCTCCGAGGCCCCGGCCAGCGACTCGGGCATCATCAACGAGGACCTTGGCTCCCTCGACGACCTCCTCTCCCAGGTGGTCCGCCAGGAGTCCGAGGAGTAGGCGCTCGTCCCATACGCACGTGAGGGCCGCCCGCCCTTCTCGCCAGCTCACTGCGCTTCGCGCAGAAGTCGCTGGCTGAGAAGGGCGGGCGGCCTCGTGTCGCTGTGTCGAAGGTCGCCCACCGCAACGGGGGCGGGGCTAGGGGCCGGGGCCGCCTTGGGGCCCTGGCGTGGAGCTGGTGCGATTGGGTGCTACGTTTGATGTTGGGACCGCACTTCTGGACCGCACTCAATCGCAGCGAGCCACTGACCTGCGCTTTTTCAGACGGCACTCGCGAGTGCCCCCATCGAGTGCCGTCTCGGCATCAAACCTAGCACCCAATCGCGGAGGGTTTGGCGCGTGCGGGTTCTTCTCGCTAGCGCTCGGGCAGCGGCCGCAGGGAGGCCTGCTCGGCCGAGAAGGACCTTGGGCCGGCGGCGGTGTCCAGCACGGCGCGGCCCCAGGCGTCAACGCCCGCGAGGCGGCCCCGGGCGAGCTCGGGGCCCTCGGGGGAGAGCGCCACGACGCGCTCCTGGGCCCAGGCGAGGCGGGCGAGGTAGTCGTCGCGGATCCCGTCGAGCGGCCGGCCCCCCGGATCGCCGGCCCAGGCGTCGCAGCGGGAGAGAATGCCGTCACGAAGCGCCCGAGCGAGCTCTGAAAGGCCTGGCGCCGCACCGAGCTCGGCCAGGCTGACGGCCGCGAGCTCGCGCGGGGCGCTCTCCACGTTGACGCCGATGCCACAGACGGCAAACGTCCTGCCGGCGTCGTCGCGCGCCGCCTCCACGAGGATGCCGCCGAGCTTGCGCCCGCGGGCGAGAAGGTCGTTGGGCCACTTGAGCGACACGCCGCTGACGCCGAGGGCAAGAAGCGCGTCCGTTGCCCCCAGCCCGCAAGCGGCGGCGAGGCCGGGCAGGCGCCCCGGTCCCACGGCGGGCCGCAGCACCACGGAGAGGTAGAGGTTTCCCGCAGGCGAGGCCCATGCGTGGCCGCGCCGCCCGCGCCCGGCCGTCTGGCGTCGCGCCGCGAGCGCGCAGCCGTGCGCGGCGCCCGCGCGACCGGCGGCGAGCAGCTCCTCGTTGGTGGAGCCGACCTCCTCGACCATGCGAACCTCGGTTTCGTTTTCCATACGCTCTCCCGGCGGTTTCCCCCGTTTGCGGCAGGTGCCCAAATGGTACCCACGCGTGTGGAGGTATCGTGGCAAAATAGCAGGGTGGATGAATGACGACGCAGCGTCATCATCTATATTGCTAGCCTACCAGAGAGATGTTGACGCGTTAACAACAGAGCGAGGCAGGAGGCGAGAAGATGGGATTTCGCATTCTGGGAACGGGCTCGGCGCTTCCAGCGCGCTCCGTCACCAACGATGACCTCTCGGAGTTCCTGGATACCTCGGACGAGTGGATCTTCCCCCGGACCGGCATCAGGAGCCGTCGCATCTGCACCACCGAGTCGCTTGACGACCTCGCGTGCGAGGCGTCCCGGCAGGCCCTCGAGGCGGCCGGCGTCACGCCCGACCAGCTCGACCTCATCATCTGCTCCACCACGAGCGGTGACCACCTCATCCCCGCCGAGGCCTGCGCCATCGCCGAGCGCCTGGGCGCCCCCTGCCCGGCCTTTGACGTCTCGGCCGCCTGCGCGGGCTTCGTCTTTGCCCTCGACGTGGCGGACGGCTACTTCGCGCGCGGTCGCGCCGAGCGTGTGCTCGTGGTCGCGGCGGAGAAGATGAGCCGCCTCGTGGATTGGGAGGACCGTGCCACGTGCGTCCTCTTCGGCGACGGGGCCGCTGCCGCGGTGCTCTCCGCGGGCGGCCAGAACCCGCTCGCCATGCGTCTCGAGACCGAGCCCTCCGTGGAGATCCTCCACGTGCCCGGCATCGGCGGCAGCTCCCCCTACGACGCGACCGAGCACCCCGCCAACACGCTCTCCATGGAGGGGCGCCGCGTTTTCAAGTTTGGCGTGAACGCCATCTGCACCTCGGTGACCGAGCTCGCGCGCGAGGCGGGCGTCGCCGTCGAGGACATCGACCACTTCGTCTTCCACCAGGCCAACGAGCGCATCCTCTCGTCCGCCGTCGCCCGCCTGGGCCTCGCCGACGAGAAGGTCGTGCGCTCGCTCGCGGAGACCGGCAACATCTCGAGCGCGTGCGTGCCGCTCGCCCTCGACCGGCTCGTCCGCGCCGGCCAGCTCAAGCCCGGTCAGCTCGTCGCCCTCGTGGGCTTTGGGGCTGGCCTCGACACGGGTGCCTGCCTGCTCCGCTGGGAGTAGGCCGCACATAGCAGTCCATTGGCGCGCCCGACCGGGCGCACGGAACAAAGGAGAACACCATGGCAGATCAGAGCACCTTCGACCGCGTCTGCGCGATCGTCCGCGAGCAGGGCGGCCTTGACGACGTCGAGCTCACCGCTGACACCACCCTCGCCGAGGTCGGCCTTGACAGCCTGGCCACCGTCGAGGCCGTCATGGCCTGCGAGGACGAGTTCGGCATCGAGATCGACGCCGAGTCCAACCCCACCACCATCGGCGAGTTCGTCGAGATGGTCGACGCTCTCCTGGAGAACTAGTCATGCTGCGCACCCCCATCTGTGACCTTCTCGGCATCGAGAAGCCCGTCTTCCAGGGCGGGATGGCCTGGATCGCCGACGCCTCCCTCGCCGCCGCCGTCTCTGAGGCCGGCGGCCTGGGCATCATCGCGGCCATGAACGCCAACGCTGACTGGCTGCGCAACGAGATTCACGAGCTGCGCAAGAGGACCGACAAGCCCTTCGGCGTGAACGTCATGCTCATGAGCCCGTTTGCGGACGAGGTCGCGCAGGTCGTCATCGACGAGCACGTGCCCGTCGTGGTGACCGGCGCCGGCAACCCCACCAAGTACATGAAGGCCTGGAACGCGGCCGGCATCAAGGTCATCCCCGTGGTGGCCTCCGTCGCCATGGCCAGGCTCGTGCAGCGCGCCGGCGCCGTGGCCGTGGTGGCCGAGGGCACCGAGTCGGGCGGCCACATCGGCGAGACCACGACGATGGCCCTCGTGCCGCAGGTCGTGGACGCCGTGAAGATCCCCGTCATCGCCGCCGGCGGCATCGCCGACGGGCGCGGCGTGGCTGCCGCCCTCATGCTCGGCGCCGTGGGGGTCCAGGTGGGGACGCGCTTCCTCGTGGCCGACGAGTGCACCGTGTCCGACAAGTACAAGGACATGGTCCTCAAGGCCAACGACATCGCTACGCGCGCTACCGGCCGCTCGACCGGCCACCCGGTCCGCGCCCTCAAGAACCCGTTCTCCAACAAGTACGCCCAGATGGAGTCCTCGGGCGCGCCCGAGGAGGAGCTCAACGCCTTTGGCACCGGCGCGCTTCGCAAGGCCGCCAAGGAGGGCGACTACGAGAACGGCAGCTTCCTCTGCGGCCAGGTCGCCGGCATGGTGAAGGAGCGCCAGAGCGCCCTTGAGATCGTGGACGACCTCGTGAACGGAGCCGAGAAGGTCCTGTCTGGAGCGATGCAATGGGTAAAGTAGCCTTCCTCTTCGCCGGCCAGGGCGCCCAGCACCCCGGCATGTGCGCCGACCTCATCGCGTCTGCGCCCGCGGCCAAGGCCGTCTTCGACGCTGCGGACGCGGTGCGCCCCGGCACCACCGAGCAGTGTCTCTCCGGCACCAAGGAGGAGCTCGCGCAGACCATCAACACGCAGCCCTGCGTCTTCGCCGCCGACCTCGCCTGCGCCCGCGCGCTCGCGGCGCGCGGCGTGCGCCCGGACGTGGTGGCGGGCTTCTCGCTCGGCGAGGTCGCCGCGCTCACCTTTGCCGGCGCCTACAGCGACGAGCAGGGCTTCGAGCTCGTGTGCCACCGCGCCGAGCTCATGGCGGACGCCGCCGAGAAGAACCCCGGCGCCATGCGCGCCGTCGTGAAGCTCGACGCCGCCACCGTGGAGCGCCTCGCCGCCGAGGCGGGCGACGCCTGGCCCGTGAACTACAACAGCCCGCTGCAGACCGTCGTCGCGGGCACGCCGGAGGCCTGCGAGAAGCTCGATCTTCTCGTCAAGGAGGCCAAGGGCCGCGCGATGAAGGTCGCTGTCTCGGGCGCCTTCCACAGCCCGTTCATGGCCGACGCCGAGCGCGGCCTTGCGGCGTATCTCGCGGACGGCCACGCGCCGGCCGAGCCCGCCGTGCCCGTGCTGGCCAACCGCACGGGAGAGGCCTACCCGGCCGACGAGGCGGCTCGCGTCGAGCTGCTCTCCAGCCAGGTGGCAAACCCCGTCCAGTGGGTCCGCACCCTCGAGAACATGGCCGCCGACGGCGTCGACACCTTCATCGAGGTCGGCCCCGGCAAGACCCTCACGGGCCTTGTCACCCGCACGCTCGAGGGCGTCACGGCGCTTCCCTGCGAGACCGCGGAGCAGCTCGAGGCCGTTCTCGCCACGCTTTCCGAGAAGGGGGAGTAGCCATGGCAGCCGCCAAGACCGGAACCATCGAGCGCGACGCCGAGCGTCGCGTGGCTCTCGTGACCGGTGCCTCGCGCGGCATCGGCCGCGCGATTGCCGAGGGGCTCGCCGTCGACGGCTTTGACCTCGCGCTCGTCTACGCGGGCAACGAGGCCGCGGCCGCCGAGGCCGTTGCCGCCTGCGAGGCCGCGGGCGCCACGGCGCGGGCCTATCGCTGCGACGTCTCCTGCGCCGACGAGGTCAAGGCCACCGTCGACGCCGTCCTCGCCGACTTTGGGAGCGTCTGGGCCCTCGTCAACAACGCGGGCGTCACCCGCGACGGCCTGCTCGTGCGCATGAGCGACGAGGACTTCGCCCGCGTGATCGACGTCAACCTCAAGGGCGCGTTCCACACCACGCGTGCCCTCGCGCGCGCCTTCATGCGCCAGCGCGGCGGCCGCATCGTGAACATGGCCTCCGTCGTGGGCCTCATGGGCAACGCCGGCCAGGCCAACTACGCCGCCTCCAAGGCGGGCCTCATCGGCCTCACCAAGTCCGTGGCGCGCGAGCTCGCGCCGCGCGGCATCACGGTGAACGCCATCGCGCCCGGCTTCGTGGAGACCGACATGACGGCCGTGCTCTCCGAGAGCGTGCGCTCGAGCTACGAGGGGCAGATTCCGCTCGGCCGCCTCGCGGGGGCGGAGGAGGTCTCCGCCGTGGCGCGCTTCCTCGTGAGCGACGCCGCGTCCTACGTCACGGGCGAGGTCATCCGTGTCGACGGCGGCATGGCGATGTAACTGGCATGCGTGCAAAAGGGACCGTCACTTTTGCACGC
>NZ_JACJKN010000015.1 GCF_016900775.1 Olsenella uli
AGATGTGTATAAGAGACAGGTGCGGGCGCGGGGATGGAGGACGCCACGGCGGCGGCCCCGGGGACCGCGCCGGCGATGCCGGCGACCGCCTCGGCGCCCACGCCGCGCCTCATGTCGACGAGCGGGACGTTCCGGCGCTGCGTCTGCGGCACCGGGATGGCGCCGGGCTGCGCCGGCTGCGAGACGAGCGGCGTGCCGGCGGCCGCCACGGGCATGGGCGTCGACTCGGACGCGGAGGCCACGGGGCCCGGCACGTCGTCAAACTCGGCGGGCATGACCTCGAGGCCGGCCTCGGAGTCGGAGAGCGAGGGGCGGCGCTCGGGCTCGGGCTGCGCGAGGGGCACGACGCGGTCGGCCGTGCGGCGCGTGGGCCGCGGCTGCGGGCCGCGGCGGTTGATCTGCGCCGCGGCGCCGCCGGCGCTCGAGTTGCCGGCGAGAAACGCGCGCTCCTCCTCGCGCAGGCGGTTGAGGGTGCGGGCGTCGACGTTCTCAGCGAAGACGGCGAACTTGCCGGGGCGCTGGGATGGGTCGACCATGAAGCGCACGAGGGGGCTGCCCACGAAGGCGTAGCCCTTCTTCTGGGCCTGCGCCGTGACGAAGGAGGAGATCTCGTAGGTGATCTGCTCGTAGAGCGGCCGCATGAGGGAGTCGTCGGACGAGGAGACGAGCACGGTGTAGAGCGCCGGCGCGGTGTCCACGCCGTCGATCTCATAGGTCTCGTTCTCCATCTCGCGCGCGGCGCGCTTGGCGAGCTTCTTGAAGGAGAACGGCTCGGTATATCCCTGCGGCGCGGCCCCAAACACGGAGCTGATGCGCCCCTCAAACTCACTGAGGAAGCTCATGGTACCCATCCTCGTCATCCAGGTCCTCGAAGAGCGGCCCTCTGAGGACTGTCGCAATGCACAAAAGCACAGACAAGAGTACCGCAAGGACCACGGACTCCCAATCGAGGGCCGCCCATATACCGGCATTCTCCATGCTGGCCGCGACGGCCTCGGAGCCGATGAGGAGTGCAAGCCCCAGGATCTGACCGCACACGCCCGCCGCCACCGAGCCGCGCAGCGCCACGGCCGAGGAGGCCGCGCCGCAGGCGGCCGCGCCGGCGCAGACGGCCCAGAACGCGGGGTCGGCCAGGCGGGGGAGCAGCCCCGCGAGCGTGACCGCGGCGGAAAAGCCCGCGTCCACGGCGCACCCGAAGAGGCTCCCCAGGAGGTAGCCCGCCGCGCCCGTGAGCGCCGCCGGGCCGGGGTCGAGGGCGTAGCCGGCCACGCCCGCGCCCGCGACGGGCGTGGGCAGGCAGCAGGGGAGCAGGACGGCGAGGCTGCTCAGGCGCTCCTTTCTCCCCACGGCCACCCACCAGGCCACGACCGCGGCGCCCACGGCGGCCGCGAGCGGGAACGAGGCGGCGGTGCGCGCGGTGACGGCGAGCGCACCCGCGAGCGCGAGGCCCGCAAGGGCCCCGCCGAGGGGCGGCCAGGCCGCGGCGGCGACGGCGCAGGCGAGCGAGGCCACGGCGGCCGTGCCCGTCTCGGGGCCAAGCAGCGCGGGAAGGGCGAGCCGCACGGTGGCGAAGGTTGCGAGCGCCGTCACGGCGCGGCCGATCGCGCGGGGAAGCCAGGGGAGCCGCAGGGCGAGGGGCAGCCGCTCGCCCACGAGCGTGGCGCTCGAGCCGTCGTCCTTCTCGGCCTGGTCAACGAGCTCCCGGAGCGACGCCGCGCCCGCGCGCGGGTCCCCCAGCCAGCCGAGAAGGTCGTCGGCGAACGCGCGCACGTCAGCCGGGCGCGCGGCGGCCTGGGGGGCGAGCGCGTCGGCGAGGATGAGCTCCGGCTCCCCCGCAAGCTCCGGGCAGTCGCGCGAGAGCGCGCGCCGGGGCCCGTGCTCGATGAGGCGCAGCGAGGAGGCGGCCGAGTCCGCGGCGAAGGGGTTCGAGCCCGTGAGGGCCTGCCAGATCACCACGGCGAGCGAGAAGACGTCGCTGCGCTCGTCCACGAGCATGCCCTCGATCTGCTCGGGCGGCATGTAGCCCACGGTGCCGCCCCGCGCCCCTCCGTAGCCCGCGGCCGAGGCAAGCGTGGCCATGCCAAAGTCGGCGAGCTTCACCACGCCCTGCCGGTCGATCATGATGTTCGTGGGCTTGATGTCCAGGTGCAGCACGCGGTTCTCGTGGGCAAACTCGAGGGCGCGCGCCACGGAGTCGAGCACCTGCGCGCACTCCTCGCAGGTGAGCCTGCCGCCCTCCACGCGCGCGAGCAGCTCCGCGAGGTTGAGGCCGTCGACGTACTCCATCACGATGTAGGCGTAGGTGCCGTCTGACTCAAAGTCAAAGACCGTCACGATGTTGGGGTGTCCCAGCATGCAGGCGGTGCGGGCCTCCGCGAGGGCCTCGTCTGCCGTGGTGGTTGCCGCCTCGTCGAGGATGGGGAGCCGCTTGATGGCCACGCGCCGCTGGAGGCGCAGGTCCCAGCAGGTGCACACGGTGCCAAAGCCGCCGGTTCCCCGGCGCGCGAGAACGCGGTACCTGCCCAGGAGGACCTCCTCGGGCGGCGTGTGCTGCTGCGCGATCGGGCTCGTCTCGCTCACGGCGTCTCCTTTGGTTGTGCTGCGTGTGCCGTGTCGTGGGGCCCATTCTACCGCAGGCGCGCGGGCAGCCGTCCCGTCAGAAAAAACACTTGGCAGTCCGCGAGGCATGCGCTAGAATGTCCTCTGCACGCGGGCGTGGCGGAATTGGCAGACGCGTACGGTTCAGGTCCGTATGGGGGCAACTCCATGAAGGTTCAAGTCCTTTCGCCCGCACCATGATTGTTTGGCCCCGGCTTCGCGCCGGGGCTTTTTTGTGCGCCTCGGGCCGCCTCCACAGTTAACGCGCACTCGTGCACGGGTTCTTACATGCCCACTGGGCAAACGCGAGAAGAACCCGTGCACGAGTGCGCGTTAATCGAGAAGAACCTGCGGGCCGAATCCGCTACTCGTCGTCCTCGTCGTCAAAGAGGTCCCAGTCGCCCTCGGACTTCTCGTGGTTGAAGTAGCGCTTCTTGGTGGTGCGCTCCATGAGCAGGGCGATGACGAGGCAGATGACGATCCCACCGCCGATGAGGCAGATGACGCCCATCTCGTCGTTGAAGAGCCATGTGAAGAAGTCACCAATCGCCTGCATGCACCCTCCCGAGAACGCGTCGTTTCATCCGCACAAGTATATACTTGGGGAGCCGCCGCGCGAGCGCCGGCAACGTGCACGCATTCAAAGCAAGGAGCCAGCATGCTCGACATCAAGTTCGTCCGCGAGAACCCCGACCTTGTGGACAAGGCCTGCGAGTCTCGCCAGAACGCCCACTGGGACCGCGAGAAGTTCTTCGAGCTTGACGAGGAGCGCCGCTCCGTCATCTCCGAGGTCGAGAAGCTTCAGGCCGAGCGCAACGCCGTCTCCAAGGAGATCGGCCAGCTCATGCGCGAGGGCAAGCGCGACGAGGCCGAGGCCGCCAAGGCGCGCGTGGCCGCCAACAAGGACCGCATCGCCGCGCTCGATGACCGCCGCGGCGAGGTCGAGGACGCCCTCTTTGACCTGGTGAGCCGCATCCCCAACATCCCGCACGAGAGCGTTCCCTACGGCAAGGACGACTCCGACAACCCCGAGGTGCGCCGCTGGGGCACCCCGCGCGACTTTGCCGCGGACGGCTTTGAGCCCAAGGCGCACTGGGACCTGGGCCCGGCCACCGGCATGATTGACTTCGACCGCGGCGTCAAGATTGCCGGCGCCCGCTTCTACGTGCTTGGTGGCATGGGCGCCCGCATGGAGCGCGCGCTCATCAGCTTCATGGTAGACATGCACGTCAAGGCCGGTTTCAAGGAGTGGTGGATGCCCGTCATCACCAACCGCGAGACCCTCTTTGGCACGGGCCAGCTGCCCAAGTTCGAGGACGACCTCTACCATGTGAACCCCGACCTCTACCTCATCCCCACGGCCGAGGTCATGCTCACCAACCTCCATCGCGGCGAGGTGCTCGAGGCCTCCCAGCTGCCGCTGTGGTACACCGCCTTCACGCCGTGCTTCCGCGAGGAGGCGGGCTCTGCCGGGCGCGACACGCGCGGCATCATCCGCGTGCACCAGTTTGACAAGGTCGAGATGGTCAAGTTTGCCAAGCCCGAGGACTCGATGAACCAGCTCGAGAGCATGGTCGGCGAGGCCGAGGCCGTGCTCCAGGCGCTGAGGCTGCCCTACCACGTGGTCACGCTCTGCACCGGTGACATTGGCTTCTCCGCGTGCAAGTGCTACGACCTCGAGGTGTGGCTGCCCAGCTACAACGCCTACAAGGAGATCTCCTCCTGCTCCAACTGCTGGGACTTCCAGGCCCGCCGCGCCAACATCCGCTACAAGGACCCGGCGGAGTTCAAGGGCACGCGCTACGTGCACACCCTCAACGGCTCCGGCCTGGCCGTGGGCCGCACGATGGCCGCCATCATGGAGAACTACCAGAACGCCGATGGTTCCATCACGGTGCCCGAGGCCCTGCGCCCCTATATGGGCGGCGTCGAGGTCATCCGCCCGGAGGCCTAGGGACCGTACAGCCCGAGTGCTGCGGGGCCGTCCGTCGCGTGCGGGCGGCCCCGCTTCGCTTGGAAGGCAGTGCGCCGGTGCCGGCACCCACGCCGCTGCGCTGCGCGTTAGAAAGCCGCGGCCGTTGCACGATATGGCGAGAAGAACGTTAGCAATTCGAGGTCGTTGCGTGCCTCGGGTGCGGGCGGGTTAGAGAATCGCGCTCGTTGCAGCTCCGGTGCCGTGCGGACCCCTGTTGCGTGGCGGAATCCTCGTGTTTTGCGCATTGCCGCAGGCGGTTGTCCTTCTCGCCCGGCCTAAATCGCGTTTTACGTGAGGCGCTTCGCGCGACGACCGCGATTTTCTAAGCGTGGCACCCGCTTGCGGTGCCATGACCCGCGATTGTTAAACAGACTCCTCCGGAACTATTGTTGGCAAAATTAAGAACTGATGTTCTAAAAGAACAAATGTTCTGCTATACTAGGGACGAAGGGAGCGGGAGAAAGGTGGCGAGATGGATGAGCACGAGGTGGCGCGGTTTGAGCGAGCGGGGGATGTGCGCGTGATGAGCGTAGCGGCGGATGGCGAGAAGATCGTGGTGCGCGAGGACCTCTCGGGTCCTTCCGCCCTTCTCGCCTACGGCGAGAGGTGCAGGACGCTGAGGGTGACGCTTGCGGGGGAGGCGTCCGCCGCGCTCCTGCGCCAGGGGTTCTGCGGCGGGGTCGACTCGCTCTGGAGCTACCTTACGGACGAGAGGCACGACATCGTTGACCTCATGGACCTCTGCGACGGGCTCGGCGTCCCCTATGCGTTCTCGTCCACGGGCCCGGGGGACGTCCTGCAGTTCCGGCCCGCCCGAGGGGACGCCCGCGGGGACCGGCCCACGGGCGTCAGACACGGCTGACGTTGAGCTCGAAGCTGTTGCTCTCCCCGCGGTAGGTGGCGACGGAGTACTCCACGGCCGTTCCCTGTGCGTCGCGGGAAACGGTGTGGAAGAGCAAGAGGGGGTCTCCCGCCTCTACGTCGAGCAGGGCGGCGGCCGCCCCGTCGGCCTTGATGACCTCAAGGCGGCGGCGTGCCGTCATGACGGGGTTCCCGCAGGCGTCCATGGCGGCGTAGAGGCTCGACTCGTTGAAGTCGAACGAGTCGAGGCCCGGGTAGAGCGCGCAGGGGATGTAGCTCTCGACAAAGACGTTGGGCAGATCGTCGGCGTAGCGAAGCCGCACGAGCTTATAAACCTCCTGGCCGCGGGTCAGCTCAAGCTGCTTCTCCACCTCGGCGCCTGCGCGCTCGCGCTTGAACACGAGGACGTTGGTCTTGGGGAGGCGCCCCGCAAGGCGCATCGCATCCTCGAAGCTGGAGATGGTCATGGTGAAGGACTGGCTCACCTTGGGCTTGGTCACCACCGTGCCCCGACGCCGGCGCTTCTCAAGGTAGCCGTCGCTCGCGAGAATCTGGAGGGCCTGGCGGATGGTCGGCCGGCTGACCCCGTAGATCTGCGCGAGCTCGAGCTCGGAGGGTATGGTCTGCCCCTCGGGGTAGGTCCCGTCATTGATCTTGGAGAGGAGGTCGTCTTTGATTTGATCGTAGAGGGTCATGGGTCCCGTCCGTCGATGAGGCGCTGAACGTGATGATTGTAGCGCGAGCGCGGCCCGCACCGGGGTGCGGGCCGCGCGGGGATGACGTCAAAGACCGCTCGATCTCTTTGGATGTGCCTAGAAGACGCCGAGGACGCACAGGACGCTGATGGCAACCGTCAGGATGACGATGACCTTGGTGGGGCTGTACTGCTTCTTGCCGAGCATCCACCAGGTCACAAGCACCGCGATGAGCGGGAGCAGTGCCGGGAAGACGCCGTCGAGGGTGGTCTGGAGCGGCTGCCACTCGTCGCCGAAGGGAATGTTCAGCGTGGTGGCGAGGGCGATGTTGCCCGCCGCGAGCGCGCCGACGACCATGATGCCGAGCACGTTGAAGGCGTCCATGATGCGCCGAGCGCTCTCGCCGACGATGATGTCGATGGCGCCCACGCCCAGCTTGTAGCCGGTGCGGTAGCTGATGAAGGAGATGACGGGCCCGATGATGCCGTAGGCGACGATGTAGAAGAGCGGGCCGAGGGGGCTGCCGCCGTTGGCGAGGCTCATGCCAATGGAGAGCAGCGTCGGGACGATGATGCCCTGGATGATGGAGTCGCCGATGCCGGCGAGCGGTCCCATGAGGGTGGCCTTGATGTTGTTGGGCATCTCCTCGGAGACCTCGCCGCCCAGGGCGATGTTCTCCTCGAGCGAGGTCACGATGCCGTTGATGATCTGGCCCGTCTGGGGCTCGGTGTTGAAGAAGACCGAGTGGCGGACGAGCAGGCGCCGCTTGGCCTCGGGGTCGCCGGCGTAGTACTTGTTGGCAAAGGGGATGTAGGACCAGGCATAGGCATGACCCTGGAGCTTCTCGTAGCTCATGGAGGCGAGGTGGGTGAACGCCCAGCGCAGCCAGATTGTGTTGAGGTCCTTGTTGGTGAGGCGCGGCTTGCCGTTGGCGCTGGGCGCCTGCTGGGTGAGGTCGGTGGTTTCGGTGGCCATGGGGGTGCTCCTTTCCGGTGCTTAGAACAGGTCATCGTCCTCGTAGACCGCGTGCGCGTCAGCCTCGGTCACGGCCTCGGCCGCAGGCTCGGCGGCGGACTTGCCGCTGGAGAGGAACACGAGGTACGCGACAAGCGCGGCGATGAAGACGATCGCCACCATCGAGAGGCCGGCGAAGGACAGCAGGACAAAGCCAGCGAGGAAGAAGATGAGCTGCATCTTGTCCTTGATGACGATGTTCATGAGCATGCCGATCCCAAGGGCCGGCAGCACGCCGCCGAGGACGGAGATGATGTGCGTGACGATCTCGGGCACGCTGTTGAGCAGTGCGTCAACGACGCCCTGGCCGAAGAAGACGATCAGGAAGACGGGCACCGCGCGGATGAAGAAGGTGCAGATCTGCGGGTAGACGATGTGCCAGAGGGTGATGCCTCGGTCATCGTTGTTCTCCGCGGCGCGCGAGGCGCCGTTGTTGAAGAACGAGTAGAGCGCCATGCGCGTGTTGTAGAAGATGAGGCCGAGGGTCTGGCCAATCAGCACGGAGAGGGTGACGGCGATCGCCGGGTCCTTGGTGGTGGCCATGGCAAGCCCGATGCCGCCGTAGGAGGCGTAGGTGATCTCGGAGTTTGTCGCCCCGCCGGTGGAGAGGTTGGCGATGAAGACGGCCTGAACGGCGACGCCGCACAGGACGCCCTGGGTGATGTCACCGAACACGAGGCCGCAGAGCAGGCCGGCCACGAGCGGGCGGCCCATCACGTAGTAGCCCCAGCTCATGCCGAAGAGGCAGCAGCTCTCGATGGCGCCGAGGTAGCAGAAGACGCCACACATGAGCGCGGGAAACAGCAGCGCGAGGTTCATGTCTTTCCCTTTCTCTTTAGTGACGCTACATTGCCTGGTACTTGGCCTTGAGCTCGGGCCAGGTGCGGACGGAGTCGTCGGGGAGCAGCTGGAACTGGATGTCCACGCCCGCCGCCGCCAGCTCGTCGAGGGCCACGACGTCCTCATCGTTGAGCATGACGGTGTTGCCCATGTTCTTGGTGCCCTCGCGGGTGGCGTTGAGGTTGCCCACGTTGAGGACGCCGCCGTAGTCGCCGCCGAGCTTCGTGAGGTCGGCGAAGTTCCTGATGGAGTCGGAGATGACAAAGAACTTCTTCGGGGAGGCGCTCGCCTTGGCAAGGGCCTCGGGTCCCTGGGCGAGGGTGTAGATGCCCAGCTTGAGCTTGCCGGCCGCGGCCTTGAGGACCTTGCAGCGCAGCTGGTCGGCGGCAACCTTGTCGCTGATTACGAGAATGGCGTCCGCGGGCTTCACGGCGACCCACCTTGTAGTGGTCTGCCCGTGAATGACGCGGTCGTCAACGCGCGCGAGAACAATGGCCATGTTCTTCTCCTTTCCTGAGCGCCCGGGCGGGCGCCTTGCCTACGTTGCTAAAAGAGGTCGTCCTCGTCGCTCTCGTACCCCTCGTCGGGAAGCTCCGCGGCGACCACGCCGCCTCGTCCCGCCTCGAGCGCCACGCCGAGTACCTCATCGAGGTCGTCCGAATCTGCGGCGGCGATCCCCACCTCGATGAGCATGGGGAAGTTGGCCCCTGCGACCACGCGGAGCTCCTCGGGGTGCTGGAGGAAGAGGGCGTACGACTCGTTATATGGCGTTCCTCCAATAAGGTCGGACATAATAAGGGTCTTTCCCTGGGCGAGAGACGCGTCAACCGCGGCGACGAGGCGCTCGCGGAAGTCGTCGATGCCATGCTCGTCAAGTCCGACGGCGGTGACCGGGGCGGGTTCGGCCACCATCATGTGCAGGGCGTCCACGAGTCCCTCGCAGAGTTTCCCGTGGGAAGCCACTACAATGTTCATATGCGCTCCTTTCGATCGCTTTGGTTGTACTGAATCATATAAGTCAGACAAAAATTGTCCATATTGCGGGAATAGTGGTCCTATGAACGGTAGTAAAACTGACATAAACGGTATAAATAGAATTTATTAGCCAATTAAGTCAGCTATATGTTAGTATCACCGCAAGGTCAGACCGAACGAAAGGACTGCCATGAAGCGCTATACGATTGATGATCTTGCCCGCCTCGTCGACCACACCAACCTGCACGCGGACGCCACGCGCGCGGACATGGAAAAGCTCTGCGAGGAGGCCAGGCGCTACCACTTCAAGATGGTCGCGGTGAACTCCGTTCAGTCAAAGCTCTGCTCCGAGCTGCTCGCCGGCACGGACATCCACACCGGTGCCGCCATCGGCTTCCCCCTGGGGCAGACCAGCATAGCCGTCAAGGTCTTCGAGACCAGAGACGCCCTCGCCAACGGCGCCAACGAGATTGACTACGTGGTCAACCTCACCGAGGTCAAGGCCGGCAACTGGGACTACGTCGAGGACGAGATGGCCCAGATCGTGGCCGTCTGCCGCGAGGCCAACGTCCCCTCCAAGGTGATCTTTGAGAACTGCCTGCTCACCCAGGACGAGAAGCTCAAGCTCTGCGAGATCGCAAGCAAGGTGCTCCCGACCTTCGTCAAGACCTCCACGGGCTTCTCGACCGGTGGCGCCACCGTCGAGGACGTGCGTCTCATGCGCGAGCACACGGACGAACGCGTGAAGGTCAAGGCCGCGGGCGGCATCCGCACCGCCGATGACTTCCTCGCCATGGTCCGCGCCGGCGCGGAGCGCATCGGCTGCAGCGCCGGCATCCCCATCATCGAGGAGCTCAAGGCCCGGCTTGAGGCCGAGGGCGCCGACGCCTTCGAGCTCTAGGGGGCTGGAATGGGTCCGCTGCTGCTCAGGCCCAACTACATCTCTCCCGTGTGGTCGGGGCCGCGCGTCAACGAGGCGCGCGGCCTTGCGGGGGAGGTCCTCTATGGGGAGTCCTTTGACGTCTCTGTGCACGAGGGCCTGGTCAACGCCGTTGAGGGCGGCCCCTTTGACGGCGTGCCGCTCGACGAGCTCATCCGCGCGCACCGTGCGGAGATCATGGGCGACCTTACCGATGACGGCATCGTGCAAATCATCGTGATGGACGCGGGCGAGAACCTCTCCGTTCAGGTGCACCCGGACGAGGCCTACGCCCAGGCGCATGAGGGCGATCACGAGAAGACGGAGTCCTGGTACATCCTCGCGGCGGACCCGGGCGCCTTCATCTACTGCGGCACCACGACGGACGACGTCGAGGCCCTGCGCGCCGCGGCGGCGGATGACACGCTGGGCGAGAAGTACGGCCGCAAGGTGCCCGTCTCCGAGGGCGACTTCGTCCTCATCCCCGCCGGGACGCTCCACGCCATGGGGAAGGGCGTCTTTGCCCTCGAGGTGGGGAGCCTCGGCTTCAAGACCTACCGCATCTGCGACTGGGGCCGCGGCCGCGAGCTTCACGTGGAGCAGGGCTTTGACGTGTTGCGGACGGGGAGCCGCTCCGAGCCCAACCGGCTGGGGCCCTTCGACCCGGCCGCCGGCCCGGGCGTCCGGCGGGGCGTGACGCACCGGCTCTTTGCCTCCGACGTCATCGACGTGCGCGGGACGTGGGAGCAGGCGATGGACGGCCGCTACGAGGTGCTCTCCTGCGTTGCGGGCTCCGCGCGCGTGCGTACCGCGGACGGCGCGTGCGAGCTGCCGTTCACCCGCTCGCTGCTCATGCCCGCGAGTGCCGGCTCGTATACCATCGAGGGGACCTGCCGGGTCCTGCGGAGCTATGCCGCCCGCCCCGGCGAGGAGCTGTGAGGGCGAGGCCGGTCGGGCGGCCCCGCCGCGATTGTCAGGAAGGACGGAGGGCGCATGAAGCGGGTTCTCATCACGGGCGCACGCGGGTATCTTGCGAGCCTGGCGCGTCTCTACAATGCCGGAACGTACGAGTTCACCTGCGTTTCCCACACGGACGTGGACTTTCGCGATCCCGCCGGGGTGGAGGAGTTCTTCCGTGCGGCGGAGTTTGACGTGTGCCTGCACATGGCCGCCGACGCCACGACGGCTCATTGCGAGCAGGACCCCGAGGGCACGCATCGCGTGAACACCGAGTCCGCGATTGCCATCGCCCGCGCGTGCGCGGAGCGCGGGCGGCGCGTGATCTTCATCTCCACCGAGCAGTGCTTCAACGCCTCGTCCGGGCCGGCGCCCTTCTCGGAGGACGACGAGCAGGCGTCGACGACGCGCTACGGCCAACAGAAGATGGAGGCCGACGCCTGGATTCGCGAGAACGTGGACGACTACCTTATCCTGCGCTTCTCGTGGATGTTTGGCCTGGCCATGCCCGGCGTGCGCCCCTCGCCCAACATCCTCACCAACGTGATGCGCGTCCTGCGCTCCGGGGAGCCCGCGGCCTTCCGCGTCAACGAGCGACGCAACATGACGTACGCCCAGCGCTTTGCGGGGCAGCTGTCGCAGATCCTCGAGCTTCCGAGCGGGGCGTATCACTTCGCCAGCCAGAACGGCCGCACTACGTACGAGACCGCCCGGCTCGTGGCCGAGCGCCTCGGCTGTCCGGCGGACGAGGTCGACCGCCTCATCCTGCCCGACGAGACCACGTATGCGGACCGGCCGCGTGACTTCCGCCTGGCGTCGGACAAGATTCAGGCCGCGGGCATCGAGCTCGGCACCTTCGAGGAGGACCTCGATCTTTGCCTCGGGGACTTCGGTCTCAGGTAGGTAACGGCGCGCTCCTCGTACGCACCCCGGTCACGGGTTCTTCTCGCCATCAGCGCTGACGCGAGAGGGGATTGGCTGGGGTGCGCATGGCGTGCGATGCGGGCGTATGCAAAAAGGGGCTCCCGAAGGAGCCCCTTACTTTGCGTGGTGCGGCGTATAGGATTCGAACCTATGACGCCCTGATTCGTAGTCAGGTCCTCTATCCAGCTGAGGTAACGCCGCGTGCAGTTGGATATATTGCCACGCCTCCCCCGGTTCGTCAAGCGGGATTCCAAAAAATGTTGGAGATGTGTGGGCAGGGAGGGCTGTGCCCGCGGTGTCCGCTCGTTGTGCTTAGGAAATCGCAGGCATTGCAGGGATTCGACGGGGCGGGACTGCGGACGAAAAGTTGGACCGGCAGGTCCGGAACTTGGAGGTCCGCATGTTCGACAGGGACGACGTGGAGCTGGCCCTGATGGCGCTCGGGGAGGGGTGGTCCACCAGGGCCGCCGGCGCGCTCGTGGGGGCGTCGAGCGCCTCGGTCTCGCTGTGGTCGCGGGGCATGGTGCCGCACGAGAGGCGCCGCCGGGGCGCGCGTGCTACAGTCGGGGCGAGCGCCGAGCGCGAGGAGGCCCCGTTGGACGACGCGGAGAGGGCGGCCTACGAGGCCGCGATGACCGAGAACATGCTGCTCAGGGCGGTGTTGGACGACCTAAAAGCGGCAGGCTCCGACCCCCGTTCGATCTCGAGGAGGAGAAGGGTCGAGCTCGGAGAGAGATTGCGCGCGGCGACCGGCCTGCCCCTCCGCGAGGTCACCGCTTTCTTGAGGATCTCGAGGAGCTCCTATGAGTACCACCGCGCCCGGCTCGGCCGCGACAAGTACGCCGCGCTGCGCGACGAGGTCGAGGCCCTCTTCCGCTCCATGGGCGGCCTCCGCGGCTACCGCGCCGTCCACGCAGAGCTCAGGAGGCGCGGGAGGCGCGTCTCGGAGAAGGTCGTGAGGAGGCTCATGCGCGAGAGGGGCCTCACGGCCGCCAGGCGCCGGCGCCGCGCCTGGTCGAGCTACGCCGGCGAGCCCTCGCCCGCCCCGCCCAACCTGCCGCTGCGCGGCGACGGCACCCACCGCTTCTCCGCGCCCGCCCCCAACCTGCTGTGGGTCACCGACATCACCGAGTTCCGCCTGCCCTCGGGCGAGAGGTGCTACCTGAGCCCCGTCCTCGACTGCTTCGACGGGCGCCCCGTGGCCTGGTCGGTGGGGCCGCGCCCGACGGCGGAGCTGGCGAACTCGAGCCTGCGGGCCGCCTGCGCGACGCTCGGCGACGGCGAGCGGCCCGCCGTCCACTCCGACCGGGGCGGGCACTACCGCTGGCCGGGGTGGGTCGGGATATGCGAGCGGCACGGCCTGGTCAGGAGCATGTCGCGCAAGGGCAGGAGCTGCGACAACGCGCGCATGGAGGGGTTCTTCGGGACCCTCAAGAGCGAGATGTTCCACCCGAGGGACTGGTCGGGCTGGGCGCCGGGCGACTTCATGGCCGAGGTCGACCGCCGGATGCGCTGGTTCCGCGAGGGGCGCCGCTCGCAGGCCCTGGGCTGGCTCACGCCCGACGAGCACCGCGAGGCGCTGGGCTACGGCGTTTAGGATGTACGAGAAAACGTCCGCGGTCCCGGCCCGCTTAGAGAATCGCGGTTGTTGCGTCCTGCGGCCCCCGGGGCGAGAAGAACGACCACTCCTGGCTCCCCCGGAGCTTAGAATTTGCCCGTGGTTGCGCGCCCTGGAGCCCCGGGGACCTTCTTACGGCACGTGGTTCTTCTCGCCGCGGCGCCGCGGACTGCAACGACCGCGATTCTCTAACGCAAACAGGTCGCAAGCTCGCAACGACCGCGATTCCCTAACCCGGCCCCAGCACGCCTCTGCGGCGCGTCCGGGCGCGATACGAAAAAAGGCCCGCCCCGCAGCGCGGAACAGGCCCGAACATTCTGGCGGAGAGCTGGGGATTCGAACCCCAGATAGGATTTGCATCCTATACTCGCTTAGCAGGCGAGCACCTTCGGCCTCTCGGTCAGCTCTCCAAACTGGTGCCTGAGCATCATACCGCACAACCGGGGAACTCACAACTATCGCGCAAGCAGGCGGGCGAGAAACGCATCGTCCACGACGATGTCATCACGTCGCGCGGCGATTCTGTCCCACGAGAAGAGCGGCACGAGCTCGGCCGCGCTGCCCTCCCAGCCAGGCTCCGCAAGCCCCGCCGCGCGGGCGAGCGCGCTCACCACGCGCTCGGGCCGCACGCCGCGCGCGCGTAGGGCGCCGAGGTCGAGGTCCTTCTCGCGCTTGGCGAGGCGGCGGCCGTCAGGGGCAACGAGCAGCGGGACGTGCCCGTACTCCGGGGGCTCGTACCCAAGGAGCCCGCCCAGGTAGATTTGCCGCGCACAGGAGCTCAGGAGGTCTCGCCCCCGCACGACCTGCGTCACGCCCATGAGCGCGTCATCCACCACCACGGCGAGCTGGTAGGCCACCACGCCGTCGCTGCGCCGCACGAGGAAGTCGCCGCACTCACGCGCGAGCACCTCGCGCCGCGGGCCGTATGCCAGGTCGCGGAACTCGATCGTGCCTGCGGGGTCGTCGGCGTCGGGCACGCAAAGGCGCGTTGCGGGCGGTCGCACCGTGGAGCGGCGAGCCACCCCCTCCGCGGAGAGCCCGCGGCACGTCCCCGCGTAGACCGGCGTGCCGTCGGAGGCGTGGGGCGCGCTCGCGGCGTGCAGCTCCGCGCGCGTGCAGAAGCAGGGGTAGGTCAGCCCGGCGTCAGCAAGCCGTGCGAGCGCCTGTGCGTAGACCTCCCCGCGCTCGCTCTGCCAGTATGGCCCCTCGTCCCAGTCCAGCCCCAGCCAGCGGAGGTCCTCGATGAGCAGCTCGGCGCGCTCGCGATTGGCCGCGCGTGGGTCCAGGTCTTCGATGCGCAGCACCATCTCTCCGCCCGCCGCGCGCGCGGAGAGCCACGCCACGAGTGCGGAAAAGGCATTGCCTAGGTGCATCCGCCCCGAGGGCGTGGGCGCAAAGCGCCCGCGAACTCGCCTAAAAGGGGTCTGTCCCCTTTTAGGCGAGTCAGAGGGACTGGTCGTAGACGTAGACATAGAACTCGTCCTTCTCGGGGTCAACGCCGGGCCAGTAGGCGCGGGAGCGGCGGCGCTTTGCCTGCGTGAGGCCCTTGTGCTCGTAGAACCCAACGTCGCAGCTGTCGTCAGTCAGCAGGTGGTAGCCCGTGGCCCCGGACTCGCGCAGGTGGCCGAGGGCCGCCGAGAAGAGCCTCCCGCCGATGCCGAGCCCCTTGGCGTCCGGGGAGACAATCAGCAGCTTCACCGCCGCGTCGGCGCCCGCGGGGTTCCCGGCGGCGTACTCGCGCTCAAGCTCCGCCTCCTCGCGCACGCCATCCATCTCCACGCGCACGGCCTCTGCGAGCTGCGGGTCCTTCGCGGCGGCTCGCGTGAGGCGCGCCTCGAGCTCGGCCCAGCCGGCACCGTCCTCGGGCTCGCCCCCGCGCTCGGCGAGAAGGACCACGCCCAGGACCTCGCCCTCGCGCTCGGCCAGGAGCGACCACGTCGCCTGCGCCAGGTAGTGAGCGAGCTCGATCTGGCTTGCCGCCCGCTGCGCCGCCTCGTCAAACTCCGGCAGCCACGTGCGTCCCATGAGCTGCGCGACGTCCTCGAAGTCCTCCGGGGAGAAGGGGCGCCACGTCAACTTTTCCGTCTGCGTCATGTTGTCCTCCAGCTGCGGTATCGTAGAAGAGACGGTACAACATGTCGTCGACAAACCCAAGGAGGGGCCATGGCAGATACTCCCATCAAGCGGGCGCTCGTCTCCGTCACGGACAAGACGGGCGTCGTGGACTTCGTCAAGGCGCTGGAGGACGAGTTTGGCGTCGAGGTCATCTCGACGGGCGGCACCGCGCGCGTGCTCGAGGAGGCCGGCGTCCACGTGGTGCCCATCGAGCAGTACACGGGCTTCCCCGAGATGATGGACGGCCGCGTGAAGACGCTGCACCCCAAGGTCCACGGTGGCCTGCTCGCCCGCCGCGACAACCCGGCGCACATGGCCGAGGCGGCCGAGCACGGGATTGGCATGATCGACCTCGTGTGCGTGAACCTCTACGAGTTCGAGAAGACCGTGGCCAAGCCGGACGTCACCTTCGACGACGCGATCGAGCACATCGATATCGGCGGCCCCTCCATGCTGCGCTCCGCGGCCAAAAACGCCGACTCCGTGACCGTGGTCTCCGACCCGGCCGACTACGACGAGATCCTCGAGGAGATGCGCGCCAACAACGGCTGCACCTCGCTTGAGCTGCGCCGCTACCTGCAGCTCAAGGTCTACGAGACCACGGCCAACTATGACGCGGCCATCGCCATGTGGCTCGCCGACCGCTATGACGAGGACTTCGCCGACGACGAGGCCGAGGACGAGGCGCCCGCCATGCCCGAGGAGCTGGGCTTCTACCTGGAGAAGGTCGACGACCTGCGCTACGGCGAGAACCCCCAGCAGACCGCCGCGGTCTACCGCTTTGCCGATGAGATGGCCGATGCCCTCTCCTCCGCCAACCCCCTCGTGGGCGCCGAGCAGGTCCAGGGCAAGCCGCTCTCCTACAACAACTATCTGGACGCGGATGCCGCCTGGAACCTCGTGCGCGAGTTCGACGGCCCGGCCTGCGTGATCCTCAAGCACCAGAACCCCTGCGGCTCAGCCGTTGCGGATGACGTCACGACCGCCTACGACCGCGCCTTCGCGTGCGACCCCAAGAGCGCCTTTGGCGGCATCATCGCCTGCAACCGCGAGGTGCCCTTCGATCTGGTTGAGCACGCCTTTGATGAGAACGGCCAGTTCGTCGAGGTCATCATCGCCCCGAGCTACACGCCCGAGGCGCTCGAGCGCATGGCAAAGCGTCCCAACCTGCGTGTGCTCGCCACGGGCGGCGCCGAGGGCCACGCCGAGTTTGAGCTGCGCTCCATCGACGGCGGCGTGCTCGTGCAGAACGTCGACACCGTGTCCGAGGACCCCGAGGCCTTTACCTGCCCCACCGAGCGCAAGCCCACGGCCGACGAGATGGACGAGCTCATGTTTGCCTGGCGCGTCTGCAAGGGCGTGAAGTCCAACGCCATTCTCGTCTCCAAGGGCAAGGCCGGCATCGGCATGGGCCCGGGCCAGCCCAACCGCGTCGACTCCGCGCGTCTTGCCTGCGAGCGCGCCGACGAGGCCTGCGAGCGAATGGGCGTGGAGAAGGGCGGCTACGCCTGTGCGTCCGACGCCTTCTTCCCGTTCCGCGACAACGTGGACGTGCTCGCCGAGCACGGCGTGACCTGCATCATCCAGCCCGGCGGCTCCAAGCGCGACGATGAGTCCATCCAGGCCTGCAACGAGCACGGCATCGCGATGGTCTTCACCGGCAACCGCCACTTCCGCCACTAACCTGACAAAGGTGTCAGGGTAATTTGTCAGGAGCGCCCCGGACGGCCGAGATGCCGCCCGGGGCGCCTTGCGCTTCTCGCCCGATGGTGCTTTCCGTCTGCCTGAGGGTCGAGAAAAGCCGGCATAGGCCCCGGCTCTTCTCGGTGTGTTGTCAGCAAGATGGTGCGGAGGCGCGCTTTTCTCGCCGCGTGCCTACGGGGCAAGAGCGCCCACGGGAAAGGCGTACACGCCTGTCTTTTTGTCGAGGCGCGGACGCGCGCAGCTTCCCATGATGACGGCGAGAAATGCTGGGTCGGGGCAGTTGCTGGCGGGATTCTTGCGCAGCTTGCTCCGCAGGCGCGTGAGCCCCCGCGCCGCCTCCTCGAACTGGGTCTCGCCAATAGTCACGTTGATGGCGCCCCACCTGCCGTCGGGAAGGGTGATCACGGCGTCGGCGCGCGCCCCGTCGGAGTCGGCATAATAGCGCATGGGAGGCGCCGGCTCCATCTCGAGCGCTGAGGAATAGACGTTGAGGTCGCGTAGAACCAGGCAGCGCAGCAGCGAAAGCAGTGCGGGCGCGTCCTGGAGCAGCGTATCCGGCGTGTGCGTGAGCAGGGTGGCGGGGAGGGAGGGGTCAACGAACTGCACCCGCGGCTTGAACCGCACGCGCGTGGCAGATCGAATGGGCGCGCGCCACCCCTCAACGGCGTAGGAGAGATAGGTATCCAAGAAAAGCTGGCGATAGTCTCGCGCGGTGTTTCTCGAGAAGGGCCGCTCGCCGTGGTCCCGTGCGTAGGTGGCGTAGTCCTCGTAGGTTGCCTGCCAGCCGCATGCGGCATGTGCGCAGGCCACCTTTACCGCCATCGAGAGCCGCTTCCCGCGTCTGGGCAGCTCCTGCTCCATGACGGTCTGCAGGAGCACCTGCGTGAGGCGTGCGGAGGCGTCGGCCCCAAGGCCCTGGTGGCGCGGCCAGCCGCCCTGGCAGATGGCCTCGGCAACCTCCGGAAGGCCCATCGGGCACGACATGGGGTAGAAGTTGTGCGTGAAGAGCCCCATCAGTGAGACGCTCATATTGGATAGACCTGCCTCGGCCAGTGAGAGGGGCCAGAGGCGCACGACGGGCGTTGAGGCAATGTGACGCTCGTCCTCGGGCTTGTCGTCAACCGAGCTCACCATGAGAAATGTTCCCTCGCGGGCCTGCGCCGCCGCTCGGGCGAGCGAGGGGATGAGCTGCCACTCGTCAATGACGTGCGGCGACTGGCCTCCCTGGAGGGCGCGTTCAGGGTTGGCCTCGATGATTGCTCGGATGCTCTCGTCGTCCGCCGCGATGACGCTGCGTGCCTGGGCGAGCGCCGTCCAGCTCTTCCCCGCTCCGTGCGGGCCAACAAGGCGGACAATTGTGTGCTTTTTAAGGAGGTAGCGCAACTTTCCGTCAACGAGCCTCATCCGATAGCCATGGGGGCGGAGATAACCGTGATCCTGATGCGATGCCTTCATCAAAAAGTACCTCTATTCTGATTAACAAAAATAACTGACCAAAATAGAGCAAAATTGCTGAGCAAAACAGAGTTTATTCGACATTCAAAATAGAGAAAAAACTCTGTTTTGAATATCTCATTATCACGTTAATTCATCTAAAAAATACCAAGATTTCGACAACAAGCGAAAAAGCGCCGTTCATCCCGCAAAAAAGACGGCGTAAATCGGCTTCGCTAGAGTGCCAATCGAGCAAATGCACAGTCGTAGGCAAATATGAAGAAAATATGTCGCTCATAACATCAAAGAACAGGAGGGGATGCATGGTCGGAATCGTCGTCATGACACACGGCGGCCTCGCGGAGGGGCTTGTGAGCGCAAGCGAGGTCATCATGGGGCCCGCCCAGCAGGTAAGGACGCTCTCGCTCGGGCGCGAGGGCAATGTGGATGACCTCACCGCCGAGTTTTCCGCGGCGCTCGAGGAGGTTGACACCGGGGACGGTGTGCTGGTGCTCTGCGATCTCTTTGGTGGCTCGCCTTGCAACGTAGCGAGCATGGGCCTGCGCACTGCGCGCAACTACCACCTCGTCTCGGGTGCGAGCCTCCCCATGCTCATCGAGGCCATCAACAGCCGCGACGAGGGCCTCGATCCTGCCGCGCTCGCGCAGCGCTGCATTGATGCCGCCCATGAGGGGATCCGTCACATCAACGAGCTTCTCGCCCAGGCGTAGGGGTTGCGACCGGCGCGTCCGGTCTGTCTGGTATCAGGCAAGTCACAACAAGAAAAGGAGAGGAAATGGCAAAGATTGCGTGGGCCCGCGTGGACTACCGCCTCATTCACGGCCAGGTGATCACCAAGTGGTCCAAGATCGCCTCCGCCAACGAGATCATCATCGTTGACAACGTGCTCGGACAGGATGAGTTCATGGCGAGTATCTACAAGATGGCAGCACCCTCCGGCGTGAGCGTCGATATCTTGACCGCCGACGCCGCCGCCGCGGACTATCAAGCCGGCAAGCTCGGCTCCGGCAACATCTTCCTGCTGTTCAAGGATGTCCACACGGCGCGCGCCTCTCACGAGGCGGGCCTCGCGTTCGAGACGCTTCAGCTCGGCGGTATCCCCGCTGAGGCCGGCCGCAAGGTGGTCTTTCCCGCGGTCGCCTTCGGCCCGTCGGAGGCCGAGGACGTTCGCGCCCTGCACGATGCGGGTGTGGACATCCAGATTCAGGTCGTCCCCGAGGAGGCTGGCATCTCCTACGAGGAAGCCATAAGGAAGTACGAGTCGTAAAGGAGAAACGTCATGGGTCTCAACCTGTTCTTCGCCATCGTTGGCGGCCTGTGGTTCTGGTGGGCGGCCGGTCTTGCTGGCTATTCGTTCATCCAGACCATGAAGTCACCGCTGCTTGTGGGCACCGTTCTCGGCGCGCTTACCGGTAATCTCGAGACGGGCGTCATCACGGGCGGCAGCATCGAGATGGTCTACCTCGGCATGGTCGCCGCCGGCGGCAACATCCCGTCCGACCGCGTCTTCGCAGCCCTTATCGCCGTGCCCATCGCTATCCAGACCGGCTGCACGCCGGAGACCGCCGTCTCCATCGCGGTGCCGCTCGGCGTTCTTGGCGTCCTCGTCAATAACGTTCGCCGCACCGGTAACGCCGTCTTCGTGCACTGGGCCGACAAGTACGCCGACAAGGGCGATGTGAGCGCGGTCTGGCGCTGCGCTACTGTCTACCCGCTCATCTTTGGCTTCATCCTGCGCTTCCCGCTGATGTTCGTCATCAACTACTTTGGCGCCGACCTGGTGACCTCGCTGCTCAACGTCTGCCCCCAGTGGATCCTTACGGCCTTTAACGTCATGGGCGGCCTGCTGCCGGCCCTGGGCTTCGCCACCGTCGTGTTCATGATCGGCAAGATGAAGTACCTGCCGCTGTTCATCATTGGCTTCTTCCTGGTCCAGTACCTCCAGATCCCCACGATGGCCGCTGCCATCTTTGGCATCTGCCTGGCCCTTCTCGTCACCTTCATGGGCGAGGACGACTCCTTCGCGTCCCTGCGCGAGCTCTCCGAGAAAGCCGCCGCGGCTAGCGAGGGTCGTCTGCTCAGCACCAAGGACGTCAACGGCGTCTTCCTGCGCTGGCAGTTCACGGCCGAGATTTCCAACTCCTTCGAACGCATGCAGTCCGTGGCCGTCTGCGCGTCCTTTGCGCCCGTCCTCAAGAAGCTCTATCCGGAGCAGGCGGACCTTGAGGCCGCCCTCAAGCGTCACCTCGGCTTCTTCAACACCAACGCCAACTGGGGCTGCCTGATCCACGGCACCGTCCTAGCCATGGAGGAGCAGCGCGCTAACGGCGCGGACGTTCCCGAGGAGATTATCGTCGGCGTCAAGAACGGCCTCATGGGTCCGCTCGCCGGCGTGGGCGATACGGTCGACTTTGGTACCGTCCAGACCATCCTCTTCGCCCTCGGCGCCTCCTTCGCCACCCAGGGCAATGCCTTCGGCGTGGTCTTTGTGATCCTCTTCGGCCTCCTCACCTTTGCCGAGGCCCGTGCGCTCTTTGGCCTGGGATACAAGCTCGGTCGCGAGTCCGTCCAGAAGATCCTTGCCGGCGGCATCGTCAACAAGGTCATTGACTGCGCTTCCATCGTGGGCATGTTCGTCATGGGAGCCCTCTCCGCCAGCACGGTCAAGGTTGCCACTCCGCTTGCCTGGACCTTCGGCGAGAAGACCATCGTCCTTCAGGACACCCTGAACTCCATTGCTCCCGGCATCCTTGCCCTTGCGGCAGTGATGTTCGTCTTCTGGGGCATCAAGTACAAGAAGTGGACCATCACCAAGCTCCTGGTGATCCTCATCGTGGTCTCGCTCGTGGGCGCCTTCCTCGGCATCCTCAGCGCGTAGTTCGGTAAGACAGTCCGGGCGCGGCGGCGAGGGGATTGCTGCCGCGCCCCAACAGACAAAGGAGAGAGACATGTCCGACAAGCAGACCTTCACCCGCGAGGAGTACCTCGAGGGCGTCCGTGGCGCCAACGGCACCCGCGCTCAGTGGTTCCACCTCATGCTTGAGGAGGCCAAGAAGCACGGCATCGACCCCGACGAGTTCTGCAAGGCCACCATCTACGCCTTTGGCGTGGAGCGCGGCCGCAAGTACGGCGTCTGCGAGGGCAACCCCGGCAAGATGGCCGAGATGCTCTACAACTCCAACGGCCAGGACGTCTTTGAGATGGAGCTCGTAGAGAAGAGCGATGAGCGCGGCCTGCTGCGCTTCCACCACTGCCCGTTGGCCGCTACCTGGAAGAGCATGGGCCTGCCCGCCGAGCAGGTGGCCGAGCTCTGCCGCCTCGCCTGCTACAGTGACTTCGCCCGTGCAGACAGCGCTGGCGTGAACCTCGAGTTTGACACCCAGATTGGCGCCGGCGACGAGACGTGCGACCTGGTCTTCACCCCCAAGACCGAGAAGGACGGCGAGTAGCCATGAGTGCCCCTTGCCGCACGGTCGCCGAGCGTGACGAGAAGATCGTCTCGCTGCTGCGCGCGCTCGTGCGCATCAACACCGAGCACGCCGCTCCCGCGCCCGGCGCGCCGTACGGTGAGGGGTGCGCCCGCGCGCTCGACCATGTCCTTGCCGAGTGCGATCGTCTGGGTTTCGAGACGCACCGCTTTGGCGAGAAGGTCGTCTGGGCCGAGGCGGGCACGCACGGTCCGCTGGCTGCCTTCCCCGTGCACCTGGACGTCGTCCCCGCGGGGGACGGATGGACGCGCGATCCCTATGCCGCCGAGGTCGAGGACGGCGTGCTCTACGGTCGCGGCTGCATGGACAACAAGATCGGCGCCGCGATTCTCATGGTCCTTCTCGCCGAGTACGCCGGCGAGGACTTGCCGTGCCGCTTGCGCATCATCTTTGGCACGGACGAGGAGAGCGGGATGTCGGACCTGCGGGAGTACGCGGAGGCGGGGGAGGAACTCCCGACCATGGGGTTTGTGCCTGACGCGGCGTTTCCCGTGGTCCGGGGCGAGAAGGCTCGCCTGCACCTGCGCCTTACGCGCGCCTGGGACCTACCGGGCGTCACAATCTGCGGCGGCACGGCCGCAAACGTGGTCCCGGCTGAGGCGCGCGCGACCCTGCCCGACGGCCGTGAGCTCGTGGCACGCGGGCGCTCTGCGCACGGCAGCACGCCCGAGCGCGGCGAGAACGCGATCTGCGCCCTCGTGGCGCGACTTGCGGGCAAGCTGGGTGAGAACGGCGCCCTTGGCGAGGTCAGCCGCCTGCTCTGTGCGGACCTCACGGGCTCTGCACTTGGCGTTGACATCCCCGACGAGGTTTTCGGGCACGCGTCCGTGAACCTCGGTGTTCTGAGCGCGCGCAACGGCGTCCTGGCGGCGGAGCTTGACGTCCGCTATGGCATGGCGCTGGGTGCAGGGGAGGTGCTCGAGCGCGTGCGAGCGGCGCTGGGTGAGGCCTGGCAGGTCGAGGTGGTTCAGGAGAAGCCCGTCCACCTCGTGCCCGAGGACAATCCCTGCGTCCAGGTTCTTCTCGGCGCCTATGAGCGCGTGACCGGCGAGCGGGGCAGCTGCTCCGTCATGGCTGGCGGCACCTACGCGAGTCTCATGCCCGCGCTCGTCGCCTTTGGCCCCAAGCTTCCTGGAACACACAGCGGCGCTCATGGCGTTGACGAGCACGTGCGGCTTATGGACGTCTCCCGCGCCGCGGACATCTACAGTGAGGCAGTTCGAGGCATCGTCGAACTTGCCGCGTCAATGGAGGACTAGCATGGTCGACTTCATCAAGCTCCTCAAGAAGGAGGTCGTTCCCGCCGAGGGCTGCACCGAGCCCATTGCGGTTGCCTACGCCGTCTCTATTGCCGCCGAGCAGCTCTCTGGCGTGCCCGCCGAGATTCGCCTGAGCCTGAGTGCCAACATCATCAAGAACGCGCTTGGCGTGGGCATCCCGGGAACGGGCATGGTGGGCATCGAGATTGCCGCGGCGCTAGGCGCGGTGGTGCGCCAGTCAAAAAAGAAGCTTGAGGTGCTCTCTGGCTTTACGCCCGGACATCTGGCCGCGGCAAGGGCCCTCGTGGACGCCCATGCGGTCCGTGTGGAGCAGAAGACCACCTCGGAGGCGCTCTACATCGAGGCGCGCCTGACGGACGGCCAGGACAGCTCGCGCGTTGTCATCATGCGCGACCACACCAACGTGGTGCGCGTGGAGAAGAACGGGGAGGTTTTGCTGGACGAGCCCGTCCCGGTGGGAGGCGGCGCGGACGACACCCACGAGGGCCTCACGGTGGACGCCATCTACGAGTTTGCGACGAACGTCCCCTTTGAGGACATCAAGTTCATCCTGGACTGCGTGCCGCTCAACACCCGCGTGAGCGAGGAGGGCCTCTCCGGCGAGTATGGCCTCGAGGTCGGCAAGCGCATCGGTGCCGGGGCCGACCGGCGCGGGGCGCTGCTCAACAACGCCACGCTGCGCCTGATGTCAGTTACCGCCGCCGCGAGCGACGCGCGTATGGGCGGCTGCCCGCTCTCGGTCATGACCTGCGGCGGCAGCGGCAACCAGGGCATCGCGAGCTCGCTTCCAATCATCGAGCTCGCGCGCATCCTCGGATCGTCTGAGGAGGACCTTGCCCGTGCGCTTGTGCTCTCCGACCTCGTGGTCCTTCACATCAAGGAGTACATGGGCCGTCTCTCCCCGCTGTGCGGCTCTGGTATCGCCGGCGGTACGGGTTCGTGCTGTGGTATTACCTTCTTGCAGGGTGGTGGCCTGCGTGAAATCAAGTACGCAATCAACAACATGCTCGCAACGCTGCAGGGCATGATCTGCGACGGCGCCAAGGCGACCTGTGCGCTCAAGATTGCGGCCGGTACCAACTGTGCCATCCAGTGCTCGACCCTCGCGCTCGCGGACATCTCGCCCACGAGCAAGGACGGCATCATCTTCGACGACGCCGAGGAGACCATCAAGAACACCGGCAGACTCATGCGCGAGGGCTTTACACAGACCGATGAGGCCATCCTCTCGATCATGCTTGCCAAGCAGCTCGAGTCAAAGTAGGTGGGAGCGTGTACAAGGCGGTGATTTTTGACAAGGACGGCGTGCTCGTCAACTCCGAGCCCGAGCTGGACCGCCGACGCCGCGCGTTCTTCGCCGAGGAGGGCATTGACGATTCAGGTTTTCCGGACTTCTACGGGTCAAACAACAAGGTCGTGTGGTGCTGCGTTGAGCCGCATGATGAGGTTCGCCGCGAGCAGCTCTACGAGAGGTTCCGGCGGCGCTTTGCCAACGACCCCATGCCCTACGCCGAGCTTGCTGCCCCTGGCGTACGGGAGACTCTTTCGGGGCTGCGTCAGGCTGGCGTCAGGACCGGCCTGGCGTCCGCCTCGCCGCGCTGGGTGATAGACGGCTTTTTGGATGCGCTCGGCATCGGCGAGCTCTTGGACGTTACCGTAAGCGGGGAGGAGTGCGCGTCGTCTAAGCCCGCGCCAGACGTCTACCTACGTGCGATGGATCTTCTCGGCGTCAGGCCCGAGCAGACGCTTATCGTTGAGGACTCGCCCGTCGGGCTGCTTGCCGCACACAGGTCCGGAGCGCGCGTCTGCGCCATGCCGCTGCCCGCCGGCGTGACGCTTGACCAATCCCTTGCAGACGTGCACCTCACCTGTCTCGCCGACGTGCTGCCGCTCGCCCTTGCCGGAAGATGAAGGTGCGGGCGTGCCGTGGCCCTGCGAAAAAGTGCGCCCTCTGCGCCAGGCTCTCCTTGCCAACTGGGCGCCTGTGGGTCTTTCGGCGCGGGGGGCGCACTTTCTAGCTTGGCTGTGGGTCAGAGCTCGAAGAGCTCGTCGGTGACCGTGCCCCCGCTCGTGGCCGCCCGCTCCCGTGCCATCAGGTCGCGCCCGTAGCGCCCTGCCGCGTCCCATGGCAGCAGCGACCAGATGAGCTCCTGCCGCGCGCGGCTCAGCCGGCGCGAGGCGATGGCACCTCGCACTGCGTCAAAGTGTGCTCCATCGATCGCCTCGGCCGCCAAGACGGCCTCAAGAACCACGGCGTCAAGCCCGCCGCCCTGAAAGAGGTCCTCGGCCACAACGGGGAGCACCACGTGGCCGCTGGCGGCAAGCTCGCGATTTCTCCGCAGGTCATCGACGTACTTCTCCCTAATGGAGCGCAGTGCCTCCTCAATTGCGCCCGCTGCGACAGCTCGCTCGATGGCCGTGAGGTCAAGGTGCTCGTGCCCGTCATAATTGAGCCCGACGCATGTTCCGGGAATCTCGATGTCAGGGACACGGGAGCCGGGGCAGCCGAGCGCACGCAGCTCGGGAGGGCTTTCGTGCCGGACGTTGAGCCTCGGCCGGCCAAGTCCGTAGCCAAGCTCCTCGGGCGGGAGGGCAAGCAACGTTGACAGAAGCGCCTCCGTCGCGGACCACGCCCCGGCAGACACCCGCTGGAGTGACCGTCGCGCGGCGTCGCTGCCGCGCACGTTGCTGCAGCCGTCAAGAAACGCCCCCATCCGCTCGGGCGTGGTGACGGGTCTGACTCCCAGCCGGACGGCGCCCTCGCGCGGACGTTCGGGGCTGCGCGAGAAGCTCCCGCAGAGTTCGTATCCCAGCAGGACGTGGACAGCCGGGGACATGACGCAGGCGAGCTCGACAAAGAGGAGCTCTGGCGAGGGGATCGCAAGGCCGCCGCCCAAGCTGATGAAGGAGCCTGGCGGCAGGCCCCCCGAGTAGACGGTGCACGAGAAGAACGAGGCCCTCGGCCGCGCGGACTTGCTCGGGGCGGCTACCTGGAGCCGCCCCCTGTCCGGCGGGCGATCGAGTGCGAGGCGCTCAAGCGGTAGCGAGCGCACCGTCCAGTACCGATGGGGTTCCGGAGAGGGAGGAGCGAGGTCACATCTCCGTCCCGGGAGTCGGCGTCCCGACGACCGGATGGCCCGCAGGATGCGCAGTGCGCTCAGCTTGTTGACTGTGAGATTCATAGATTCCGTTCTGTACTAAATATATTCATTTAAGAATACTGTTAAATGGGATTTGTATGCAATGGGGTATTTGAAGGTCGGCAAATGTGCGCACTCTGCGCGGGCGAATGATCGGCAACTGGGTAGATGGGACATTGCCGGCGCAGGGGGTGCACATTTTGGGGGTGGCGTGCCCGGGCGACCTGGAACTGCGGCCCCTTGTTCTGAAGCGCGCCCTCTGCGCCGGGCTCTTCTCGCCAACAGGGAGAACGGCAGGGCGCCCGCGCAGAGGGCGCGCTTTTGAGGGGCATGGGAACCACGCCAGCCTTGTTGGGGTACCCTACGGGAGAAGGGCGTGCGTCGTTGTGGGGGAGGGGCCATGCGGATCGAGGACACCATGGACATGGACGGGTTCACGCTGGGCGCGCCCGCGCTCGTCTGCCGCTGGCGGCTTGCCAACCGCGCGCTGCCGCTGGAGAACCGCCACCTGCGCGCGCTTGGCCAGCGCGCCGTGAACGGCGGGCTCGTGCCGACGGAGCTCGTGGCCTGGGCCAAGCAGCACATCGAGTGGACGCTTTCCGACGGCGCCGCCGCGCACCCCGACGGCGTGCTCATGCTCATCGTTGACGACGAGGGCCGCGCCGCCATGACCGTGGGGCCCTACGAGCCGCTGAGGCTCCGGACCCCCTCGGCTCTCGCCGACCGCGCCCGCGTGGCAACGCTCGAGGCGGCGCGCACGGGGGTTGCCCCGGAGTCCCTGTGGCTTGTGCGGGAGGAGGGGCTCGTCTGGGGCGTCGGCGCCGACGAGCGCCCCTCTGGCGCGGCGACGCTCATGGCCGACCTCGCCAAGACCGTGGGGTTTGCGGTGGAGCGGCGGGCCGGGCTCGCGGAGTCCCTGCTCGCGGGGGAGCTCTCCTACGACGAGGCCCTTCTCGTCTCTGACGAGCACGGGATCGTGCCGGCGGCGGGCAAGGCGTCCCCGCGCGCGGAGCGCTTTGCCGAGGGGTATGCCAAGCTGCTCGCGTCCTGCGGGAGGCGCCGGTAGGGCCGGTCCGGGGCCGCCGCTACGCCGCCGAGAAGCTCCAGATGTTCTGCGCCTCGGCGCAGATGGTCTCGAGGTCCCAGACGCGCATGCTGCGCCCCACGCTGTTGGAGTCGTGCACGAGGACGTGGGTGCCGTCGGACGCCATGCCCTCGATGACGATGTAGTGCCCCACGCGCGTGAACGTCCCGGGCTCCATCGCGCAGATGATCGGGTGCCCCGACTCGAGCGCCGCCTGGAGCTGGCCCGCCACCGCGGGAAGCGTCTGGCTGGAGAGCCCGAGCATCGAGGCCCCCTCGCTCATGAGCGTCCACGCGCTGCCGTTGCCGTCCGTCGCGTAGCCGTGCTCGGTGCTGAACTCGGCCATCTGCACGGGGTCGTAGTCGGTGTTGCCCGTCAGGTACACGTAGACCATCGTGAGCGCGGTGGGCCCGCAGCCCTGCTCGGCAAAGCTGCCGCCGCAGTACTCGGCGTCCGCCCACTGGGGGTCGATCTGGTAGAGGTAGGGCATCTCGCCCTTGCGCCACTCCTCGCGCGGCGTGCTCGTGACCGCGGGAACCTCCGCGGTGGCGGGGATGCTCGTGTCTATGGGGCCGGCCTCGGCGGCATCGCCGGACCCGGAGCCCAGCGAGCAGGCGGCAAAGATCCCCAGGGAGGCGACGAGAAGAACCCCGATGCAGGCGGCTATCACGAGGGTGCGCCGCGCGCCGTCCCTCCCGCGCCCCCGCGGGCTTCCGCCGCGGGCAAGCGTCATGTTGCGAATGTCGTTCACGCCCGCCCTCCCATCTCATGTACTGAGGGATTCTATCACGCGCCGCCGCGGGCCTGCCGCACCGCCGCCGCGGGAGCGCCCCGTCCCCGGAGGGGCCTCCCTCCCGGCCGGGGTGGCGTCACAATTTCATCACGCGGGCGCGGTCCCCGCGCGCCGTTCTTCTCGCCTGCCGAAGGCGGGGCCCCGGCCTGCGCCGCCGTAGGGTAATCCCCCTCATGGCGGGGTATTTTACCTGCGATTTGTTATGAGGGGCGTTTTACGGCAAAAACCGCGCGCTCGGCCGATTTGCCCGCGAAGTCGTGAATAAAAACGCGCGTGCGGAGTACACTGTCACCATGCATGGGCCGTGGGCCCGACTCAGTCATGTGTCTTGTGAGTGAGAGCTGCCTGAGGCCATGGGGGTCCTCAGGGGACCGGTTCGAAGGAGAGGATATGGCGCGTAAGTTTAAGTCCATGGACGGCAACGAGGCGGCGGCGTACGTCTCGTATGCGTTCACCGAGGTGGCGGGCATCTACCCGATCACCCCGTCCAGCCCCATGGCCGACCACGTCGACCAGTGGGCCGCTCAGGGCATGAAGAACGTCTTTGGCACGCCGGTCAAGGTCGTCGAGATGGAGTCCGAGGCGGGCGCCGCGGGCACCGTTCACGGCTCGCTCGGCGCCGGCGCCCTCACGACCACCTACACGGCGTCCCAGGGCCTGCTCCTCATGATCCCGAACATGTACAAGATCGCCGGTGAGGGCCTTCCGGGCGTCTTCCACGTGTCCGCCCGTACCGTGGCCACCCACGCCCTCAACATCTTCGGTGATCACTCCGACGTCATGGCCTGCCGCCAGACCGGCTTTGCCATGCTCGCCGAGGGCAACGTCCAGGAGGTCATGGACCTCGCGCCGGTGGCCCACCTCGCGGCCATCGAGGGCAAGGTGCCGTTCCTGAACTTCTTCGACGGCTTCCGCACCTCGCATGAGATTCAGAAGGTCGCGGTCTGGGACTTCGACGACCTCAAGGACATGCTGGACATGGATGCCGTCCAGGCGTTCCGCGACCACGCCCTGAACCCCGAGCACCCGCACGCCCGCGGCTCCCACGAGAACGGCGACATCTTCTTCCAGCACCGCGAGGCCTGCAACAAGGCCTACGACGCGCTGCCCGCCGTGGTCCAGGCCTACATGGACAAGATCAACGAGAAGCTCGGCACGAGCTATCACCTCTTTGACTACTACGGCGCCGACGACGCCGACCGCGTCGTGGTCTGCATGGGCTCCTTCTGCGACACGCTCGAGGAGGTCATCGACTACCTGAACGCCCACGGCGAGAAGGTCGGCCTCGTGAAGGTCCGCCTGTACCGTCCGTGGTCCGTCGAGGACTTCATGGCCGCGCTGCCCGCCACCGTCAAGAAGATCGCCGTGCTCGACCGCACCAAGGAGCCCGGCTCCATCGGCGAGCCGCTCTACCAGGACGTCATCACGTCGCTCTTCGAGGCCGGCAAGGACGGCGTCACCGTGGTCGGCGGCCGTTACGGCCTCGGCTCCAAGGACGAGCCCCCCGCGGCTGCCTTCGCCGTCTACAAGGAGCTCGAGAAGGACGCCCCCGCCCGCGAGTTCACCATCGGCATCGTGGACGACGTCACCAACCTGTCCCTCCCCATGGACCCGGACGCCCCCAACACGGCGGACCCCTCCACCATCGAGTGCAAGTTCTGGGGCCTCGGCGGCGACGGCACGGTTGGCGCCAACAAGAACTCCATCAAGATCATCGGCGACCACACCGACAAGTACGTCCAGGCGTACTTCCAGTACGACTCCAAGAAGACCGGCGGCGTCACCATCTCGCACCTGCGCTTCGGTGACTCCCCGATTCGCTCGCCGTACTACATCAACAAGGCCAACTTCGTGGCCTGCCACAACCCGAGCTACATCATCAAGGGCTTCCCGATGGTCCGCGACGTCAAGCCGGGCGGCACGTTCCTCGTGAACTGCCAGTGGTCCGACGAGGAGTTCGCCTCCCACCTGCCGGCCGTGGCCAAGCGCTACATCGCCAAGAACAACATCAACGTCTACCTGATCGACGCCATCGACCTTGCGGAGAAGGTCGGCATGGGCAAGCGCACCAACACGGTGCTGCAGTCCGCGTTCTTCTCGCTGGCGCAGGTCCTTCCCGCGGCCGACGCCATCGAGTACATGAAGGCCGCTGCCGAGAAGTCCTACGCCAAGAAGGGCCAGAGCATCGTCGAGGCCAACTGGAAGGCCATCGACGCCGGCGCCACCGCCTACCGCAAGTTCGAGGTGCCCGCCGACTGGGCCAACGCCGAGGACGAGAAGGTCGAGCTCACGCTCGAGGGCCGCGAGGCCATCGTCAAGCAGGTTCGCGAGCTCATGGAGCCCATCAACCGCATGGACGGCGACTCGCTGCCCGTCTCCAAGTTCGTCGACGTTGCCGACGGCCAGTGGGAGCTCGGCGCCTCTCAGTACGAGAAGCGCGGCGTTGCCGTCATGGTGCCGCACTGGGACGAGACCAAGTGCATCCAGTGCAACCAGTGCTCGTTCGTGTGCCCGCACGCTACGATCCGCCCGATCGTGATGAACGCCGAGGAGCAGGCCGCCGCTCCCGAGAACATGCGTCGCCTCGACCTCACCATCCCCAAGGGCACCGGCTACACCTTCACCATGGCCATCAGCCCGCTCGACTGCATGGGCTGCACCAACTGCGCCAAGGTCTGCCCGAAGGGCGCCCTCACCATGGTTCCGCAGGAGTCCGAGCTCGACCAGGCTCCGGTGTGGGACTACGCGGTGAACAAGGTCTCCGAGAAGACCGAGCTCGTGGGCGCCAACGTCAAGGGCAGCCAGTACGCCAAGCCGTACCTCGAGTTCTCCGGCTCCTGCGCCGGCTGCGCCGAGACCGCGTACGCACGCCTCGTCACGCAGGTCTGCGGTGACCGCATGTTCATCTCCAACGCCACCGGCTGCTCCTCGATCTGGGGCAACCCGGCCGCCACGTCGCCGTTCAACGTCAACGCCTGCGGCCACGGTCCGGCGTGGAACAACTCCCTCTTCGAGGACAACGCCGAGCACGGCCTGGGTCTCGCCCTTGGCTATGACGCCGTCCAGGAGAAGATCGTCGCCGAGACCGAGAAGCTCCTCCAGTCCGACTGCGCGTCCGACGCCCTGAAGGAGGCTGCGACCGCCTGGCTCGAGGCCCGCACGGACACCGAGGCCAGCAAGACCACCGCTGCCGCCTACGTCGCCGAGCTCGAGAAGGCCGACTGCGACACCGCCAAGGCCATCCTCGCCGACAAGGCCTACCTCACCAAGAAGGCCTTCTGGATCTTCGGCGGCGACGGCTGGGCGTATGACATCGGCTTCGGCGGCCTCGATCACGTCCTTGCCTCCGGCAACAACGTGAACGTCTTCGTCTTTGACACCGAGGTCTACTCCAACACCGGCGGCCAGGCCTCCAAGGCCTCCAACATCGGCCAGGTGGCGCAGTTCGCCGCGGCCGGCAAGGTGACCAAGAAGAAGAGCCTCGCCGAGATCGCCATGTCCTACGGCTACGTCTACGTGGCGCAGGTCGCCATGGGCGCCAACATGCAGCAGACCCTCAAGGCCATCCACGAGGCCGTGTCCTACGATGGTCCGTCGCTGATCATCGGCTACAGCCCGTGCGAGATGCACTCCATCAAGAAGGGCGGCATGCAGAACTGCCAGATGGAGATGAAGAAGGCCGTGGAGTGCGGCTACTGGAACCTCTTCCGCTTCAACCCGGCCGCCCCGACCGGCAAGAAGTTCACGCTCGACTCCAAGGAGCCGAAGGGCGGCTACCAGGACTTCCTGATGAACGAGGCTCGCTACACCTCGCTCACCCGCTCCTTCCCCGAGCGCGCCAAGGAGCTCTTCGCGGAGAACGAGGAGGCCGCCATGGCTCGCTACGCGCACCTGCTCAAGCTCAAGGACCTCTACGCCGAGGTGTAGGCGCTGACGTCATAGTCTGAGCTGCGGCCCCCGGCATCGCGCCGGGGGCCGTTTTCATGACAAGGGTGCCGGGGGAGATTGTCAGCCTGACAAAGGTGTCGGGGGAAATTGTCAGGTTGATATGGCGCGGTGGGCGCTAGCGGCCCGTGGCGATCTTCAGGGCCACGTCGTGGGCCAGGTGCTCAAGCGAGTCGTCCAGCGGCGCGAGCTCGATCTTCTCGCCGCGCCGCGCGAGCGCCCGGGCGATCAGCCAGTCCGTGACGCCGGGGTTCTTGGGCAGGATGGGCCCGTGCAGGTAGGTGCCCACCACGCCGTCGTGCAGCACGCCCTCGCCGCCGTCCTCGCCGTTGTTACCGGTGCCATGGACCAGCGCACGCCCGAGGGGCTTCTCGCCTGCGCCCAGCGCGGTGCGCCCCGCGTGGTTCTCAAAGCCTACGACGGGCGCGTCGCATACGGGTGACGCTATGGCCACGTTGCCAATCAGGCGCGTGGGTCCCGCGGTGGTCTCGATGTCCAGCACGTGCAGGCCCTCCACGCGCTCCTCGCCCATCATGTAGTAATGGCCGAGCAGCTGGTAGCCGCCGCAGATGGCGAGAAGAACGCCGCCGTCCGCCACGTATGCGGCAACCTTCTCGCGCTGCGCCTGGAGCTCGCGGCATACCGCCAGCTGGTCGCGGTCGGCGCCGCCGCCAAGCAGCACGATGTCGGCGTCCGAGAGGTCGAGCTCGGCCCCCATGAGCACCTGGTCCACGCGGCAGGGGATACCGCGCCACGCGCAGCGCCTGGAGAGCGAGGCGATGTTGCCGCCGTCGCCATAGAGGTTGAGCGCATCCGGGTAGAGGTGCACGATCCGCAGCGGCCGGTCCAGCGAGACGGACTTCTGTGAATTGGGGACAGTCCCCAATTCACAGACCCGCCCCTTCTGCAAATTGGGGACTGTCCCCAATTTGCAGAGGCGCTCGAGGTCGGAAACGACGGGCGGAAAGGCGGTGTAGTTGGCGATGACGTGGAGCTTCTCGCCAGCGTCGACGAAGCCCAGCGCGTCCTCGACGCCATCGATGAGCTCGATGGGCGCGCCCAGCTCGGCGTACTTCACGCGGACGGCCATGTCCTCGCGGCGCGTTCCGCCCACGAGGACATGGCGCAGGTCGGTGAGGTCGCGCAGGCGCTCGAGGTCGATGTCCCAGATCCAGGAGACGTCATGGCCGTCGGCGTCGTTGTCGTTGAGGAAGAGCGCGAGATAGCGGCCGTCCTCGGCGCGGACCTGCTGCACCATGCGGTTGAAGCCGGTGGGGTTCTTGGCCAGGTTGGAGACCACGGAGCGGCCGCCGGCAAGCTGATACGTCTTGCCGCGCCCGCTTGCGGGCTCGTAGGCGTCGAGCACGTCCTGGAAGCGGCTGAGGTCGCCCCCGCAAAGTGCGCAGGCCACGAGCGCCGCCATGACGTTGTAGACCATGTAGAGGCCGTTGTAGCGGGTGCGCACGTGGTGCCGCACGGTCTTCTCGTCCCGCCGGTCCTCGACGTCAAACTCGTAGCCGCCGCAGGTGAGGCTCACGTTCACGGCGGCAAACGCCAGCTCGGGCCGCTCCCAGCCGCACGCGGGGCAGCGATACCTGCCGAGCTGGCCGTAGTGCACGTAGGCGTAGTCGAGCGGCGCGTTGCAGCGCGCGCAGAAGCGGCTGTCTGAGATGCGGTCGGCCTCCTGGCCGGTGGGCTCGTCAATGCCGAAGGGCACGCCGGGGTTGCCCACGCGGTCGGCGATGGCGGCGCAGAGCGGGTCGTCCGCGTTGTAGGCGAGGGCGGTCTCGGGGGCGCGGCGCAGGGCCTCGGCTATCACGTCCTGCGTGTGGTCGATCTCCCCATAGCGGTCCAGCTGGTCGCGGAACAGGTTGAGAAGAACGAGCGCGCGCGGGCGCAGCGCCGGCAGCACGCGGACGGTGTAGAGCTCGTCGCACTCGAAGCAGCCCACGCGCCCGCCCGCGCCGCGCTCTTCCACGAGGGCGGACGCGATGCCGGACGCCATGTTGTTCCCGGCGCGGTTGCACACCACGCGCCCGCCGTCCGCCGCGAGCGCGTCCGCCGCGAGACCGGTCGTGGTGGTCTTTCCGTTGGTGCCCGTGACCACCACGGAGCGCTCGAGCGTGCTACCCAGCTCGCCGATGAGGCCCGGCGCAAGCCGCAGCGCCACGGCCCCGGGGGCATTGCCGCCGCCCCGGTGCAGCAGACGAGTGGTGCCCCAGCGCGCCGCGTCGGCGGCGAGGCAGGCGATTCTAACGCGCGGGTTCATGCGGGGCTCCCTCCGGCAGCTTGCTGACGCTGCCATACTAGCATGTCGGAAAGCCTGACAAACGACCCTGTCACCATTGTCATGACGGACTCTGCTAGTATCAGTTCTGTCATGTCCGCGGGGATGCTTCTTTTGGAGTGCTTTCCACCGGGATCCCGCAGGTCGTGGGCGTGACATGCCTGCCCGGGCATCCAGAAAAGCCCTCCGACAGAAAAGAGAGAAGCATGGGACAGCACAACACGGCAGCAGACATCACGGCACACCACGTCAACGCGAGAAGAACGGCGCGCATCGGGGCCGTCGCGGCCATCTACGCCGCCCTCACGCTCTGCGCCCTGCTCTTCCTCGGCAGCCTCGCCTGGGGGCCAGTGCAGTTCCGCGTCTCCGAGGCGGCGTGCGTCCTCGCGCTCTTCACCGCGGACGCCGTCCCCGGCCTGGCGCTCGGCTGCGCCATCGCCAACCTCGCCAACATCGCGCTCTCGGGCACCGGCATGCTCGGCATGCTCGACGTGGTCTTCGGTAGCCTGGCCACCGCGCTCGGCGCGTGGTTCACGTGGCGCAACCGCCGCCGCCCCGCGCTCGCGCTCATGGGGCCGGTGCTCGCCAACGCGCTCATCGTGCCGCTCTACCTCCCGCTCATGCTCCAGGGGATTGGCTTCTACACCATTCCGTTCACCAACATCGCCATCGACGGCGCCTACCCGGCCATGTACGTCTTTGGCCTCATCGCCACCGGGGTCGGCGAGGCCGTGGTCATGTACGTGCTCGGCCTGCCGCTGGCGCGCGCGCTTTCCAGGACGTCGCTTCCCCGCCAGCTGGGGAGCGACGGCGCGGACCGAGGATAGCGCTTGAACCCGGTTATCGTCATACCGTCGTACTGGGCCGAGGGCGACCAACCGGGCGCCCTCGGGGAGCGGGGCGTCTACGACTACACCACGCCGATAGACAAGCCCCTGCCCGAGCTGGAGCTCTGCCTCTCCTCGCTCGACCAGGTGCGCGGCGTCATCCGCGTGATCGTGCTCGTGGTGGCCCCGCCCTCGTGCGAGGACTCGGCCCGGGCCCGCGTGGAGAGCATCTGCCGGGCCCACCCCGCGCTGAACCCGCTCGTCATCGGCGCGCGCGAGGCCGCGCACGTGGAGCGCGCCGTGGGCCGCATGGCGCACCACGTCACCGGGGAGACGGTCTCCCTGCGCGGGTACGGCGCCATCAAGAACATGGGTCTTGCCGTCGCGGCCATCTTCGGCCATGACGTGGTCGTCTTCCTGGACGACGACGAGGTCGTGCTAGACGCGGACTTCCTCATCAACGCGGTCCACGGCCTCGGCTCGCTCACGCGGCAGAACCTCAAGGTGCTCGTCAAGAGCGGCTTTTTCATTGACGCCAACAACAGCCCCTATGCCGAGCCCACCGAGGAGTGGACCGAGAAGTACTGGTCAAAGGCCGCGGAGTTCAACCGCGTGATGGAGCGGATGCAGTCCTCCTCCTCGCGCTTCTCGCGCTCCAACCACCTCTGCGGCGGGTGCTGCGCCCTGCATGCGGAGGCCTACGCGAAGGTCCCCTTCGACCCGTACATCACGCGCGGCGAGGACCTCGACTACGTGCTCAACCTGCGGGCCAACGGCATGGACGCGTGGTTTGACAACGCGTGGTTCGTCCGCTCGCAGCCGCCCGAGGAGATGGCGAGCGTCCCCTCGGTGTTCATGCAGAACGTGCATCGCTGGCTGTACGAGTACCGCAAGCTCGACGCCATGAACGCCCGCCGCGACCTGCGCACCATCACGCCCGAGTCGCTCATGCCCTATCCCGCCCCGTGGCTCTCCTCGGGCGTGCGCCGCCGCGTCTTCCAGACGGCCCTGCGCCGCTTCATCAAGGGGCCCAACCGCCTCGCGTACCTGCGCATCCTCACGAAGGGGCGCTATGACGCGGACAAGTTCGCCCGTGCGGCGAGCTCGCGCTACCTGTCCTTCTCGATGATGTGGCCCGGCGTGGTCGCGGCCCTCTGGGAGGACCCGCTGCTCCAGGGAGCCATCCGCCGCACCGGCGAGGTCGTGCCGCCGGAGGAGCGCGCGGCCGCCGTGACGGACGACCTTGGCGACACCGGGGCGCTGCCGACGGTGGAGGATGACCGGTGATCGGAAAGCTTCGCCCGCCCAGACGCTCCGCCGACGTCCTTCTCGCCGTGTGCGCCGTCCTTCTCGCCGCGCTGCTCATCACGAGCATGCGCGACGGGATCGTGGTGGCGGCCATGCTCGTGGGCTGCGGCATGGCGGCCGTCATCGTGATGAGCGGCGCCATCAGCGTGACGCCCGAGGACACGCGCTCCGAGGCCACCGAGCGCACGCTGCGCGTGGCTACCAACACCCTCGCCCACCTGCGCGGCGGCCTTACCGAGGAGAACGCCCGCGCCATCTGCTCGATGCTTCTGCCCGAGACCGGCGCCGCGGCCATCGCCATCACCGACACCGTGAAGGTGCTCGCCTACGAGGGCGCCGTCCAGACGCCCTTCCTCGCGGGGACCCCCAACGCCAAGCCCACGCTCGAGGTGCTGGAGAGCCGCCGCATGGAGACCTTCGTGGCCGTGGACGACGACACCCAGGAGGCGCGCCTCTTTGCCGTGGGGAGCCACACCGAGGGGAGCGCCTTCGGCATCATCGTACCGCTGCTCGTGCAGGACCGCGCCGTGGGGACGCTCAAGTTCTACTACCGACGCGACCTCGACGTCGACCGCACGCAGCTCGCCATTGCCGAGGGGCTGGGGCTGCTCCTGTCCACCCAGCTCTCCTCCTACGAGCTGGACAAGCAGGCCGAGCTCACGGCCCGCGCCGAGGTCAAGGCGCTCCAGGCGCAGATCAACCCGCACTTCCTGTTCAACGCGCTCAACACCATCGCCTCGTTCACGCGGACCAACCCCACCAAGGCCCGCGACCTGCTGCGAGAGTTCTCGCTCTTCTACCGCCGCACGCTGGAGAGCTCGGAGAAGACGCTCATCCCGCTCTCGCAGGAGCTCCAGCAGACGCGAAGCTACCTGCGGATCGAGAAGGCGCGCTTTGGCGAGGACCGCATCGTGGAGAGCGAGCGCGTGGCCCCCGGCTGCGAGAGCCTGCCCGTGCCGTCGTTTCTGGTGCAGCCGATCGTGGAGAACGCGGTCCGCCACGCCATGCGCGACGAGGGCCCTCTTCACGTTGAAGTTCAGGTGGCCCCCGACGGAAATGATATTCTTATTGCCGTGACTGATGACGGGCTGGGCATGGACGAGGCCGTCGCCAGCCGACTCATGGCCGAGGCCGGGGAGCCCCGTCCCGCCTCGGGCGCGGGGGCCAGCAAGGGCGCGGGCATGGCACTGCGCAACGTGGCCGACCGCATCGAGCGCTTCTACGGCGTCGGCTCGGGGGTGGAGATCGTCTCCAAGCCGGGCGAGGGCACGTGCGTGACGCTCAGACTCGCGGGGGCGAGAAGGACGCTCCTGTCGGGGGCGGCGCAGAGGCAAGACGAGGGGACGCGCGGCCGCGCCGGCCGGACGTCCTGAGAACGCGAAGGGGAACGTGTATGCGCGCGATGATCGTGGACGATGAGGCCCCGGCTCGCTCCGAGCTGAGGTACCTCCTCGAGGAGACCGGCAGGGTCGACGCCATCATGGAGGCCTCGAGCGCCCGCGAGGCCGTCGAGAAGCTGATGGAGAGCAAGGCCGACGTCATGTTCCTCGACATCCAGATGCCCAAGACCTCGGGCATGCAGCTCGCCGAGGCGCTCCACCGCCTCAAGAACCCGCCTGCGATCGTCTTTGTGACCGCGTACAGCGAGTACGCGCTCGAGGCGTTTGGCGTGGACGCGATTGACTACCTCATGAAGCCCGTGGAGCCCGAGCGCCTGAACCAGGCCCTCGACAAGGTCCAGTCGCGCATGAAGCCCCAGCCGCAGAGCCACTCCTCCGTGGAGCGCATCCCCGTGGTCAAGAGCGGCCGCAAGGTGCTCGTGCCCATCGACCAGATCCGCTATATCGAGGCCAAGGACGACTACTCCTGCATCTACACGTCCGACGACCGCTTCCTCTCCACGATCTCGCTCGCCAAGCTCGAGCAGAAGCTCGCACCGCATGGCTTCTTCCGCGTGCACCGCGGCTACATCGTGAACCTCGAGTACGTGGAGGACGTGGAGGTCATCTCCTCGGGCATCCTGCAGCTGGGCGTCAACGGCATCGAGGGCAAGAAGATCTCCGTCTCGCGCCGCCGCGTGGTGGCGCTCAAGCGGGCGCTCGGTCTCTAGGGAGGTCGCGTGGGCGAGCTCAGGCGCTACGACATCATCTCGGACACCCATGGCTATCTGCCCCCGGAGCTGCTCGAGGCGCTTCAGGGCGCAGACGTCATCGTGCACGCGGGGGACATCTGCTCACCCTCCGACTTCCAGACGCTACAGCTCATCGCGCCCGTCCAGGCGTGCCTTGGCAACAACGACTATGCGTCCGACTATCCCCCGGCGGTCCGCACGCGCAAGATGTTCTATGGCAGCGGCCTCAAGTGGCAGGTGACGCACCGCCGCGAGCGACTCAACCTCTCCATGTGCGACATCGGCATCTTCGGGCACACGCACTTCCCCTTCCTCGAGCGCGACGAGTGGACGGGGACGCTCGTGATGAACCCGGGCAGCCCCACGGGCCCGCGCCGCTCCCGCCCCTCGATGGGCAGGATCCTCTGCGAGGAGGGGCGCATCGTCGACGCGCAGATCATCACGTTGCGCTAGGGGCGTGCGGGCGGGATTTTGACGCCCGGCCGCGGCCCTCTCGCCACCGCGCCCCAAAATTAATCCGCCCTCTGGAGGGGCGGGGAAAATGCCAACTGGGCAAACGTCGTTGCATGCCGCCAGAGGGCGGATTAATTTTTGGGCGTCCCTGGAACCGCCCTAGGAGGCATCCACCGCTACAAGTGCCGGCGCCACCACCCGCGTGTAGAACGCCAGCCACACGAGCGAGACGCAGAACCCGGCAATCACGTCAGATGCGTAGTGAACGCCCAGGTAGATGCGGCTCACGCCCACCATCACGATGACGAGGCCAAAGACGACGCACCACACCACACGCATGGCGTCGCGGCGGTGATAGCGCCAGATCATCCAGATGAGCAGGCCAAAGAACGCCATAGCCACCATCGAGTGCCCCGAGGGGAAGCTGTACCCCGTCTCCTCGATGAGGCGGAACCCCTCGGGGCGCGGGCGCTGCACGATGACCTTGAGCAGGGCGTTGAGCGCGACCACGCAGGCCAGGTTGATGGAGACGCACCATCCTGGGGCCTTGCCCGGGGCGAGCGCGGCTATGACCGCGGCCATCACGGCGAGCACCACCACGGATGCGAGCGAGGTAAAGCCCTCCATGACGGGCGTCAGGACATCGGAGCGCAGCCCCTCGACGATGGCCCGGTAGGCAAAGGCGTCGAGGCGCATGAGCTCGCCCTCGGCGACCTCGCCGAGCAGAACGAGAAACACAACCGCGGCGACGAGCGCCACGATGAGACGCACGTTTTCCCGGGCAAGCGCGAGGGCGCCGCGCGCAACGTCGCGGGCGCCCTCGGAAAGGTGGTTCTTCGCGGACATGTTAGAGATTGGCCTCCAGCTCGGAGACGAGCGAGGGCTTGGGCATGTTGCCCACCATGGTGTGGACGGGCTGGCCGCCCTTGAAGAGGATGAGCGTGGGGATGGAGACAATGCGGAAGCGCGTGGCGAGGTCGGGCTCCTCGTCGACGTTGCACTTGTAGACGGTCAGGCGGTCGGCCATCTCATCGGAGACCTGCTCGACGGTGGGGCCGAGCGCGCGACACGGGCCGCACCACGGAGCCCAGAAGTCAACGAGAACGGGCTTGTCGGAGCCGGCGATGACGGAGTCGAACTCGGCGGTGGTGATTGCCTGGGACATGTGACCCTCCCTTTGGTCGATGATGTGCTTGATTGGCTTATGCCCGATTTACACTAGTTCAAACGGTGGCGGCAGGATATGTGACAATTCTCGTAGCAGTTAGGGCGAGGCAAAGGGGACAGGTTCCTTTGTCTCATCTGAGGAGGCGTCGATGGCATCGGAGCGTGACGCGCGGCGGCGCGCGTATCTGGACAAGGCGGCGGCGGAGATCGACGCGCTGGCGGCGCGCGGCGTCGTCATGGGCGGCAACGCGTTCTCCACGGTTCTTCTCGTCAAGGGCAAGCTCACGGAGGCCGAGAAGAACGGCGACGCCCCGTTCTCGGGCGCCGACGGCACGGCCCTCAAGGCGTCGCTCAAGGCGCTCGGCTACGCGCCGGAGGAGTGGGAGTGGCTGCTCACCGCGGACGCGGCCGGCGTGCCCCTCGAGCCGGGCCTTCTTGCCGAGGCGGTCTGCGCGCTCGACCCCGCCACGCTCATCTGCTGCGACGACGCCGCCGCGGCGGCGATGCGGGACGCCTACGCGGACGACCTCGTGCTCATCGATTCGCTCGAGGAGGCCATGCTCGCCCCGGGCGCCGTGGCCCGCGTCCGGGGCATGCGCGTCCTCAACCTGGGGGGCTTTGCGGACGCCCTCGCGGACCCGCACGAGAAGCAGGTCATGTGGGCGCGCCTGAAGAAGATTCCGCCGCTGGGCGAGCCGTTCTAGCGGGGCGTCGCCAGGCGCGATATGCTTATCCTATCTGTAGCTTCCCGGGGAAGGAGCACGCACCATGCCCACCATTGCCGCACCGATTGACGCGACCGCCACGCCCGCGTGGGCGGCCCTCCAGGCCCACCACGACGAGCTCGTGAGCTCCGGCTTCAACCTCAAGGACGCCTTCGCCGCCGATCCCGCGCGCGTGGAGAAGCTCTCGTTTGATACCGAGGACCTGCACTTTGACCTCTCCAAGAACCTCGTGACCGAGAAGACCGTCTCCCTGCTCTGCGACCTCGCCCGCGCCGTGGGCCTGGAGGAGCGCCGCGACGCCATGTATGCCGGCGCGCACATCAACACCACCGAGGACCGCGCCGTCCTGCACACGGCGCTGCGCCGCCCGGCCTCCGAGAAGGGCACCGTCTTCGACGGCGAGCAGGACTGCGTGGCCGACGTCCGCGAGGTGCTCGACCGCATGTACGCCTTTGCCGAGCGTGTGCGCTCCGGCGAGTGGAAGGGCGTCACGGGCAAGCGCATCGAGCACGTGATGTCCATCGGCATCGGTGGCTCCGACCTCGGCCCCGTCATGGTCTACGAGGCGCTCAAGCCCATGGCCGATGCCGGGATCGACTGCCGCTACGTCTCTAACATCGACCCCAACGACATGGCCGAGAAGGTCAAGGGCCTCGACCCCGAGACCACGCTCGTCATCGTGGTCTCCAAGACGTTCACCACGCTCGAGACCCTCACCAACGCGCGCGAGGCCAAGACGTGGCTCCTCTCCGAGCTGCGCGCGGCCGGCGCCATCGACGGCTCTGCCGAGCAGGACGCCGAGGCCATCAAGAAGCACTTCGTGGCCGTCTCCACCGCGCTCGACCTCGTGGCTGACTTTGGCATTGACCCGGAGAACGCCTTTGGCTTCTGGAGCTGGGTCGGCGGCCGCTACTCCGTCGACTCCGCCGTGGGCCTCTCGCTCATCATCGCCTTCGGGCCTGAGCGCTTCGAGTGCTTCCTCAAGGGCTTCCACGATCTGGACACCTACTTCAAGGAGACCCCGCTCGAGCAGAACGTGGTGGCGCTCCTGGGCCTCATCAACGTCTGGTACGTGAACTTCTACGGTGCCGAGAGCCACGCCGTGCTGCCCTACAACCAGTACCTGCACCGCTTTGCCGCCTACCTCCAGCAGCTCACGATGGAGTCCAACGGCAAGAGCGTCCGCTGGGACGGCAGCCCCGTGACCTGCGCCACCGGCGAGATCTTCTGGGGCGAGCCGGGCACCAACGGCCAGCATGCCTTCTACCAGCTCATCCACCAGGGCACCCGCATGATTCCGGCGGACTTCATCGCCTTCGTGAACACGCCCAACCCCGTGCGTGACGGCGACCAGGACGTTCACGAGCTCTTCCTCGGCAACTTCCTCGCGCAGACCAAGGCGCTCGCCTTTGGCAAGACGGCCGACGAGGTCCGCGCCGAGGGCACGGCCGAGTGGATGGTGCCCGCGCGCTGCTTCGAGGGCAACCGCCCGACCACGTCCATCTTTGGCGTGGAGCTGACCCCGCACGCGCTCGGCGAGCTCATCGCGCTCTACGAGCACATCACCTTCGTCGAGGGTACGGTCTGGGGGCTTGACTCCTACGACCAGTGGGGCGTTGAGCTGGGCAAGCAGCTCGCCAAGCAGATCACGCCCGCCTTCCACGACGATGAGGCCCTCGCCGCACAGGACGCCTCCACGCAGGCCCTCATCAACTACTACCGCGCTCACCGCAAGTAGCGCGCAAAGGGGAGCGGGCACTTTCGCACGTTTCGGGCCGTCGGGCTTCTCGCCCGGCGGCCGCGCCTTAGATAGGGGCATATGGCAAAGAGGGGCGGCGCGCGCTCGGAGTTTGCCGACAAGAGCGCGGAGGAGGTCGCACGGGCATACCTCGGCTGGTTTGGGAGGACGCGCGCGTGCTGCGTGGCCGCCGCCATCATCGTGGGAATCGCGGCCATCGTGAGCCTGTTCGTGGTGGACAGCCTGGCCCTCTACCTGCTGGGACTTGCTGCGCTGGTGGGCATTGGCATCTGGGTCCGCGTGCGCGTGAATCGCGAGTTCCGAGGGCTCCTCGCCATCATCAACACGGACTGCGACGTTGAGAAGTGGCGCGGCGTGATCGGCCGGATTCGCGAGCACGACCTCCGCCGCCGGCGCTCGCGGGCACTTTGCGACTGCTATCTGGCGCTGGCCGACCTCGAGGACCGGCGTCCCGCAGACGCGCTCGCGCGCATGGAGGGCCTCGACTTTGGCCGCCGCAGCATCCTGAACGTGATGCTCTTCCAGAACCGCGCCGTCTGTGCGCATGAGCTGGGCGGCATTGCTGCTCGCGACGCCGCGGTCGCGGCGCTCCGGGCGCTCGCGGATGGGTATCGGGTCGGGTCAAAGCGCCGGGCGACTGCGGAGCGGCAGCTGGCAGACCTCGAGCTCTCCCTCAAGCCGCGCGAGGCGTGGGATGCTGCGGACGAGCGCCGGGCGCGTGAGCGCCTGGACGGCGCGGTCTCGCATCGCGAGATGGTATCGTGGACGATCCTGCTCACGGAGCGCGAGCTGCGGCTCGGCCACGCCGATGCGGCGCGGGAGCTGCTGGACGAGCGGCGCCTGGCTCCCATGACGCCCCGCGCGGCGCGGCGGCGGGCCGACCTTCTGACCTGACGCGGCCCGCCTTCGCGGATGCCGTTAAAGAATCGCGGTCGTTGCGGGATACGCCGCTTCGCGCGTTAGAACTTCGGGGTTGTTGCACCTGGTGCCGGGCGAGAAGAACGCGCAGCTCCGGATTTCCGGCGCCCGCGGGCACCCCGTGGCCGGCGTGGGCTGCAACGACCCCGGTTCTCTATGCGTTCCTGGGCGCCGCGCCTGCAATGAGCCGCAGTTTCTAGCGCCGCAAGCTGCCGGCACTGCAACAACCCCGGATTGCTAACGGGTACCGTCAAGATTCTTGCGCACTTTCCGACAGCCCCATAGGCCCGCCGTCCGGTGCGGCTACCCCTCCAGCAGAGTCACGTCCAGGTAGCGACGAGAGCCCCACTCGCTCTCGGCCACGTACTTGAGCCTGGCGGTCACGAGCATGAGGGCGCTCCTCCCGTCGGGGAAGGTGCCCACGACCCTCGTCCTGCGCCGGATCTCGCGGTTGAGCCTCTCGATGGCGTTGTTGGTGCGTATGCGCCGCCAGTGCTCGCGTGGGAACCGCGTGTGGGCCAGGGTCTCGGCGTAGCCGTCCCTCACGACCTTGGCGGCCTCCCCGAGCTTGGACTTCTCGAGCTCGGATGCGACCTCGAGGGCCTTGGCCTCGGACGCCTCGCGCGACTCCATGGCGTGGACGGCCCTGAGCATGGCCGCGACCTTCGGCCGCTTGGACTTGGGCACCTTCGCGAGCACGTTCCTGTAGAAGTGGACCGTGCAGCGCTGGTAGGCCGCGCCGGGGAAGACCTCCGCGATGGAGCCGACCATGCCGGCCGCCTTGTCGCCGGCGAGCATCCTCACGCCGCGCAGCCCGCGCGACCTCGGCCACGAGAGGAACTCCCGCCAGCACTCCGCCGACTCCGTGAACCCCTCGGCGGCACCGATGACCTCGCGGAAGCCGTCGTCGCTCACGCCTATGGCCACCATCACGGCCACGTTCTCGTAGCTCCCGCCCCGGGACCTCTTGAGGCATGTCCCGTCGACGCAGACGTAGGGGTACGCCCGGTCGAGCGGCCTGTTGCGCCACCCCTCGACCGACGCGAACGCCTTCTCGTTGAGGTTGGAGACGGTCGACGCCGAGACGCTCGAGCCCCGGAGAATCTCGGAGACGTCCTCGATGCGCCTGGTGGAGACGCCCGCGAGGTACATCTCTATCATGGCCTCCTCGACGCTCGTCTCGCGGCGCCGGTAGCGCTCGATGATCGCCGTGGTGAGCCGCATGCCCTTGAGCTTGGGCATGCGGATCGTGACCTCGCCGGACGTCGTCGTGAGCTTTCGCTCGTAGTGGCCGGCGCGGTACGCCTCGCGCCCTGCCGTCCGCTCGTAGCGCTCGGCGCCCACGAGGTCGTCGGCCTCCTCGTCCAGGAGGCCGTTCAGCATCTCCTCGACGGTACTCCTGACGAGCTCGCGAAGGTCGGTCTTCAGGCTCTCCTCGTTGAATGTTACGATTGGCTCGGGCATGGTCTACCTCCAGCATGTTTCTTGTCTAGGCAACTCGAATCATACCGGGGCGGGCCGTGCCCTCCTTCCTATCTGGACGCTATTCCGCTGTCAAAGTGCGCAAGAAATTGTACGTTACCAACGACAAGGTGGCGGTCATCGAGGGCTCGACTGAGACCAACAAGGCAAAGCTCGACTTTGGTCAGAACGACAGTACCGAGTCTGATGTCGTTGAGGTCGATACCTACGCTATCTCCGTCGTCAAGACGGATGCCGACAGCGGCGCTGCGCTTAAGGACGCTGTTTTCGGAGTTTATTCCAACGAAGACTGCACCGATGAGATCGGCCAGATTACTACCGGGGAGAACGGTGTCGGCTTCCTCGCTGGCCTTAAGGCTGGAACCTACTACCTCAAGGAGATTGAGGCTCCTGAGGGCTATCAGCTTGACATGACCGTTCATACCGTGGTTGTCCCTGCTGTCGACGATACCGACAACAACGTCAACCTTGACATCACCAACAAGAAGGACATCCCCGACCTTCCCTCCACCGGTGGTGCCGGCACGATCGCCCTCACCGCTGCTGGCGTGGTGCTGATTGCTGGTGCGGCCGCCTTCATCGTCCGTGCTCGTAAGGAGAACTAAGGCACTGTCCGCCTGACCGCTTTGGTCGAGCGCATGGCCCGGCTTCCATCTTGGGGGCCGGGCCTTTGCGTAGCTGTTGATGGCCGGCGTTCTGGCGTAGAGCGCCGACCACTGACAGCTGTGAAACGCCCATCAGATAAGGGGGTAGATGAGTGAGCCCGCGCAAAAGCAACAACGCCGCGGTGGCCGGCAGCGTGTCAACACACGGCGCCCGTTCCGCCGCGCCTAGAGGGCCGGTCCGTCGCAGCGTTCTTCTCGCCATCGTCGCGCTGCTCGTGGGGGTTGCGTGCGTTGCATACCCCCTGGTGAGCAACGCGTTGCTACAGGCTGCGCAGGGCAAGGTCATCAGCGTGCAGCAGGAGGCCGTTGAGAAGGAGCCCGAGGAGGACCTCTCGGCAGAGCGAGAGCGGGCAATCTCATACAACGAGCGGCTGCTCAATGGGCGTGCCGTGGTCACGGACCCCTTTGACCCGGACGCCTAGCGCCCGAGCGACGAGGAGTACTGGCAGACACTTAACCTCAACGGCGACGGCGTCATGGGAACGCTGGTCATCCCGGCCATCCACGTGAACCTGCCCATCTATCACGGCACGTCTGACGAGGTGCTGCAGGATGGCGTTGGGCACCTTGAGGGCACAAGCGTTCCGATTGGCGGCCTCTCCACGCACAGCGTCCTCTCAGGCCACACTGGCCTCCCCTCGATGAAGATCTTTGACGCGCTTGACCAGCTGGAGGTGGGCGACTACTTCATCATCCAAGTGCTGGGTGAGGACCATGCCTACCGCGTGACCTCGATCGAGGTGGTTTTGCCGGACGAGACAAGCTCCCTTGGTATTCAAGAGGGAAAGGACCTCTGCACGCTTGTCACCTGCACGCCGTATGGCGTCAACTCGCACCGTCTGCTCGTGCACGCCGAGCGCTGCGAGGTCCCGGTCGAGTGGCTCGACAAGGGAGACGCGGAGTTTCCGGCGGGGTACAGCGAGCCCGCGGACAAGGCGCTGCTGCCATCGGTGCTGATAGGCCTGGCCATCGCGGCTCTTATCATCGTCGCGTACGCCATCGTGAGGAGGCTCCGCTCCGGGGCGGGCGCTCGTGGTGTCGCCCCCATTGAGATGGGCGAGCCCACGGGCGGAGCTGGGCCCGCTCGGGCGGGGGGGCACTTTGCGGTACCTGGTTCTTCTCGCCAGGGCCAGTCGGGGTCTGGCGGGGGTGCCGTGGGGATGAGGCCCGTCTTGCCGAGGCGCCATCGGCCGGGAGAGGGGAGGCGGCGCCATGGCTAGGCGATTGGCCCGTCCTGACGCGGGTCCTTCTCGCCCTCCCACGAAGATTGCTCCTCGAGCGGCGGCGCCCCTCCTCTACCGAGCTGTTCCTGAGGGGGCCTGAAGCGCTGCCTGCCTCTGGCGGCGGCGCTGGTTGCGGTGTACGCTTTGGTTGTTCGACCGCGCCTCTAGCACACCGGGGGTGCGCGGGATGTGGGACCTGGAATGCCGGACGAAGCAACGAAGGGGGGCGCCGTGGCCAGGCATTTGGCAGACGTGCCGTCACGTGACGGCCGAGACGGGCGCCCGCGGCGTCGGCGTGGGCTGCCCGCGCTCCTGATGGGCGTCGTCCTTCTGGTCCTGGGCATCGCGCTGATGATTGCCCCCACGGTTGGCGCCGTGATCGAGCGGAGTCACGCGGACGCCGTGGTGGAGGACTTCCGGCGCGAGGCCCTGGGCGGCGAGTCCGTGTTGGACAGCGAGATAACCTACCGCCCCAAGGAGGGCGACGCCACCTATGAGGCGCTCCAGGCGTACAACCAGGAGGTCCGTGCGGGTACGGGCGATGCGGTGAACGACCCCTTTGCGCTCACGGGCAGCGACCTCTCTGAGCTTGGCCTGCCGGACGGGATTGTGGGCACCATCTCCATTCCCAAGATGAGCGTGTCGCTTCCGCTCTACCTTGGCGCCACGGAGGACAATCTCGAGAAGGGCGCCTGCGTGGTGGCCGGGACCTCGATGCCCGTGGGCGGGGCGTCCTCGAACTGCGTCATAGCCGCGCACCGGAGCCGCTGGTACGGCGTGCAGATGTTCCGCGACATCGAGCTCATGGAGCCGGGCGACACCCTTACGATCACGACCCCGTGGGAGACGCTCACCTATGCGGTGGTGGGCTCGGAGATCATAGAGCCCGATGACGCCGACGCCCTTGCCGTCCAGGACGGCCGCGACATGGTAACGCTGCTCACCTGCCACCCCTACACGCAGACCACGCAGCGTTACGTGGTCTACTGCGAGCGGGTGCCCAACGAGGAGGCGCAGTCGGAGCCGGGCCTTGCCGAGCAGGCGGTGGCGGCGTTTCTGCCCGCGCCGGCCGAGGGATCGCCGGAGCTTGGGGCGGAGCTTGCGCTCAAGATCGTGGGGCTGGCCATAGTGCTCGGCACGGGTGTGCTCCTTGTGGTGGACGCGGTGCGGCGGGGGCGCCGGGCATAGCGCCGCTTTCAGGGTTGCCATTATGTCGTATAGCGCCGCTTTCAGGGTTGCCATTATGTCGTACATAGCCATCTACCTGCGGTTTGCAACCGTAGGGCGCCTCTGTGTTGCCAAAAAAGCAGCCCGGGGTTGGTGGCTGGCGCCCGTCTGGTACCGTAACGTACGTGGTGCCGGCAGACAGCGCGCCCGCACGGGCGCACCACCCCCGAGGAAGGGCCAGCCATGAGCTTCCGCGACAACCTCCAGCACCTGCGCGCCACGCGCAATATGACCCAAGAGCAGCTTGCCATGCTGCTGGGCGTCTCCCGCCAGTCCGTGACCAAGTGGGAGGCCGAGAAGAGCTATCCAGAGATGGACAAGCTCCTCAAGCTCTGCCAGATCTTCGAGTGCAGCCTGGACGACCTCGTGACCGGGGACCTCACCGGCCGCGCGCCCGAGCCCGCCGCCGCGTCCGTTCCCGTCGGGCCGCCCACGGACGTCTGCGGCTACGACGAGCACTGGCGCACGCTGGCATGGAAGGTCCCCACCGGCATCGCGGCGATTCTTCTGGGCATTGCGATCGGCCTCTTCTTTGAGGGCGCGGTCGAGCTGGCGCCGATGGGCGCGCGCGACGGGCTCTTTGTGATCATCGTGTTCCTGGGCATCCTGGCTGGGCTGGCGTTTCTTGTCCCCGCCGGCATGGACCACGCCGCCTTCCAGAGGGCGCATCCCTACGTGGAGGACTTCTATACCGACGACGACCGTGCCGCAGCGCGCAGGCAGTTCTCCGGCGGGCTCATCGCCGGGCTTGCGTTCATCTTCGCGGGCATCGGCTGCCTCCTCATGATCGAGCCGACGGCGGAAAACGTCGCGCTGTTCTTCCTGATGTTCTTCATCGCGCTGGGCGTGTGGAACATTACGCATTACGGGATGTTGCTCGGGCGCATCAACGTGGCCGAGTACAACAAGAGCGTGGCCGAGGACCTTGAGGTTGAGGACATCGTGAGCGCGGAGCTGGACGAGGCCCGGCGAGAGGCGCTTCTCGCGAGCAAGCGGGAGGACAGGAAGATTGGCGCGGTCTGCGGCACCATCATGATCGTGGCCACGATTGTGGGCCTGGCGCTGCTGTTCACGCCGGTCTTTGCCGCACCCGACCTCTCCGCGTTTGAGCCGGAAGGCACCTCGGCCATGTGGTTTTGGGTGGCCTGGCCCGTGGGCGGCATGCTCTGCGGCATTGTGACCATCCTCATGAAGGCGTTTGGCCAGGATGAGTAGCCCATGCCGGTTCTAGGTGTTTTCTGCGAGGCCCATCGAGTATCCGGGATAAACGGGACGAAAAGCCGCAGGTAGATAAATGCCATGGCATCGGTAGTACTTGAGAAAAGCCGAAAGAAACACCAATAACCGGACCCCGTGACAAAAACAACCAAATTGGCGACGCGGCGTCTCTTGCATCCCGTACTGGCGTAAAATCGAAAGCAAACGTTACCCGAGGGAGAGGGGCCGCATGGACGCTGCCGCCAATAACACTGCCAAGGTCTACTACACCAACCTGCGCACCTACGCGCGCGAGAGCCAGCTCGACAAGCTCAAGCGTCTCATCCGCCGCGCCGGCATCGGGCAGATTGACTTTGAGAACAAGTTCGTCGCCATCAAGATTCACTTTGGCGAGCTGGGCAACCTCAGCTTCCTGCGTCCCAACTACGCCCGCGCCGTAGCTGACGTGGTCAAGGAGCTGGGCGGCAAGCCCTTCCTCACGGACTGCAACACGCTCTACGTGGGCAGCCGCAAGAATGCGCTCGAGCATATCGACTGCGCGTACCAGAACGGCTTCACCCCGTACGCCACCGGCTGCCAGGTGATCATCGCCGACGGCCTCAAGGGCACCGACGAGACCCTCGTCCCCGTGAAGAACGGCGAGTACGTGAAGGAGGCCAAGATCGGCCACGCCCTCATGGACGCGGACATCGTGATTTCCCTCACGCACTTCAAGGGTCATGAGCAGGCCGGCTTTGGCGGCTGCATGAAGAACCTCGGCATGGGCGGCGGCTCGCGCGCGGGCAAGATGGAGCAGCACGCCGCCGGCAAGCCGAGCGTGCACACCGAGAAGTGCGTCGGCTGCCGCGCGTGCGAGCGCATCTGCGCGCATGGCGCCATCAGCTTTGAGGGGACGCGCGAGCGCGAGCTGCCGAGCGGCAAGACGGTCACCGTGCCGGTGGCGCACATCGACCACGACCGCTGCGTGGGCTGCGGCCGCTGCATCGGCGCGTGCAACCAGGACGCCATCGAGCCGGACTACGATGCCGCCGTCGACGTGCTCAACTACAAGATCGCCGAGTACACGCAGGCCATCGTGCAGGACCGCCCGAGCTTCCACATCTCCATTGCCATGGACATTAGCCCCAACTGCGACTGCCACGCGGAGAACGACACGCCCATCGTGCCGGACCTGGGCATGTTCGCGAGCTTTGACCCCGTGGCCATCGACCAGGCCTGCATTGACATGGCGCTGGCCGCGCCCGTGCTGCCCAACTCGGAGCTCACGGACATGAGGGCCAAGCTGGAGGCCGAGGGCGGCGTCCCCGAGCGCTGCCAGCACGACCACTTCAACCTCACGCACCCGGACACCAACTGGCGCTCCATGATCGAGCACGGCGAGAAGATCGGGCTGGGCACGAGCCACTACGAGCTGATCGAGGTCAAGTAGTTAGTGCGCGCGGGGTCGCTCTGCTGCGCCCCTTGTGCCGGCGCTTATATCGACAGCGGGTCCTTCGCCCCTGACCTCACAAGATGAGGCCAGGGGCGAAGTTTAGAGCTTCTGCCTGCGAGAACGTTAGCCTCACCTTGCGATGCCGAGAAGTATCTTCGCGCCCGCCGGCCGCGGCCAGGTGAAGCTGGTCGCGGCCGGCGGGCAGAGCATCTGGGGACCGCTGGGCTAGCGCTGGTTCTCCGGCGGGCGGAGCTTGGTGAGGGCGGTGTAGTCGACCTCGGCGGAGCTCGGTTTCATGGGGCCGGGCGCGTACCAGTCGAGCGCGCAGTCGATCCAGGCGTTCCAGAACGGCCACTCGTGCGCGCCGATCTCCGGCTCCCAGTAGGTGACGTCAAAGTTGGCGTCGCGCAGCAGGTGCACGAGGTCGCGGTTGTTCTGGCAGAGGTTGTCATGCAGGCCGCAGGCCGAGTAGAAGCGCGGCTTGGGCAGGTCGGGGTCCTTGCGGAACTTGTCAATGAGCGCCACGTAGTCCTTGTCGGACCCAATGACGGTGTCGAGGTCGCCGAAGAAGCGCTCGTAGTACTTGCGCTTGCGTGGCGAGTGGGACTCCACGGCCTCGAGCACGCGGTCGCGCATGAACGCGCCGGAGAGGATGATGATGCTGCCAAAGCGGTCGGGGCGCAAAAGACCGTTGATGAGCGCCGTGTAGGCGCCGATCGAGATGCCGGCGAGCGCCGTGTCCTCGCGCTTGGCCGAGAGCGGGAAGAGCCGCCGCGTAAAGTCCACCAGCTCCTCGCTGATGAACTTGCCGTGCCACTCGTTGATCTCGGGCTTGTTGAGGTAGAGCCCGTCCTCGCCGGAGGGCATGATGAGGGCGACGTCGCGTGCCTCGGCCGTCTCGACCACGTGGGTGCGGTCGATCCAGTCGACGTCCTGGCCAAAGAGCCCGTGCAACAGGTACACCGTGCGGTACGGGCCGCGGCGCTTCTTGGCGAGCTTGTCGCCGTCCATCTTGTCGGCGGGAATCACCGCCGTGAGCACGACGTTGCGCTGAAGATAGTGAGAGTAGAAGTCGACTCTGAGCAGTGCCATTCTCGAGTCCTCCCTGCGCGGTCGGATGAGGCAGTGTACCGGCCCCGGCGCATGGCGCTAGAGGAGCCAGTCGAGCGCCTGCGGCAGGGCTGCGTTCCAGAAGTCCCAGTCGTGGCCGCCCGCCATCTCATGATACGTGACCTCGAGCCCGGTGTCGCGCATGCGCCCTGCCAGCATCCGGTTAGCTTCGGCGAGCGGGTCCTGATTGCCGCAGGACATGTAGATGCGCGGGCGCGGGCGGTCGCAGTAGACGAGGTCTGCGGCCAGGCGCGCCGGGTCCTTGTCGCTTCCGCGCACCTCGTCGAGCTTGCCGAAGGTGTGCTCGAGGAAGGGGCGGGAGAGGAAGAAGAGGTCGTCCGAGATGATCTGGTCAAAGCCGTCGATGATCATGGCCGAGGAGAGCGCCACGATGGAGCCGAAGGTCTCGCAGTACCTGAGGCCGTTGCGCAGCGCGCCGTACGCGCCCATCGAGATGCCGCCGATGAAGGTGTCCTCGCGGCGGTCGGAGAGCGGGAACATCCGGCGCGCCACCTCCACGAGCTCCTGGCCCACGAAGCGGGCGTAGTAGTCGTGCGTCTCGGGCTGGTCGAGGTAGAAGGCGTTATAGCCCGAGGGCATCACCACGGCGATGCCGTGGCTCTCCGCCCAGTGGCGGATGCGCGTCTCGGAGATCCAGTCCGCGTGGTTGCCGGAGATGCCGTGCAGCAGGAAGAGCGTCTTGAACGGCTCCTTCTTGGGCGGGTAGGGCATGCGCTCCCAGGCGCCGTCCTGGGCCTCGACGGTCTTCTCGGCGTGGCGCAGGTTGGAGCTGGCGGCGTACGCGGCGCCCTGGTCGTCAAAGGGGAGAATGACCTCGAGCGTGGTGGTGCGCATGAGGCTCGAGGAGAAGTAGTCAACGCTGATGAGAGCCATGGGGGCCTCCTTGTTGCGGGCTAGCGGAACCACGCAAGTATAGCGCGGATGGCATGGTGGCCGCGCAGGGGTGACCTGACAAAGGTGACGGGGTCGTTTGTCATGAGCCTTTCATGACAAACGACCCCGTCACCTTTGTCAGGTCACACGCGCTGGCGGACGGCGGTGTCGCGGAAGCAGAAGTGGTCCGGGCGGTGGCGCGACTGCGTCCACTCGATGAGGACGCCCTGCGCGTCAAAGGTCTGGCTGGCAACCACGGCCAGGTAGTCGATGCCGTTGAGGTCAAGGAGCTCGCGGTCCTTCTCGCCCGCGCGCTCCACGGTGATGGTGCGCTTGCTCATGGCGATGGTGATCCCAAGGGTCCGCTCGATGTGGTCGTAGATGGAGCGGCGCGCCACCTCCACGGTGATGCCGGGGACCGAGGAGGTGCGGAAGTAGCTGTGGTCGAGGATGAGGGCCTCGCCGTCGATGCGCCGCACGCGAATGACGTAGGTGAGCTCGTCGCCCTCGGCAAAGCCGGTCAGCCGCGCCAGCCGCGCGTCCGCGATGACCTGCTCCACGCGGGCGACCTCCGTCCTCGTGTGCAGGTGCGCCCGCTCGCCGGCCTCCCGGAACGACTCGATCGCCCCCACCGTGAACGACGTCCGCGCCTGCGGCTGGTAGACCACGCGCACGCCCTTGCCGTGGACCGGCTGGACGTAGCCCTGCTCGCGGAGCAGGCTCAGGGCGCGCCGCAGCGTGTTGTGCGAGCAGTCAAAGGCCGCCGTGAGCTCGGCCTCCGAGGGGAGAAATGCCTGGAAGGGGTAGTCGCCCCGCTCTATGCTGTCGCGAATCTCGCGGAAGATGACATCGTAGCGCGCCTTCATGTGACCTCCTTCACATCTGGTGTCTATCTTATTCAAATAAGGTTTTCCCGCCAGTTGCCACCGTTCGCGGACAATCAGCGACCGTTCGCCTCATATCGTCAACTTATTCAAATAAGTAGTGACACACTGACAATGAACTTATTCAAATAAGTTCACGCACCCAGGCGGGCGCGAGAAGGGCGAGCCGGTTATGGTTACCAAGAGGAGGTAGCTGATGGCAAAGTACACAGAGGACGCGGGGCGGCTTCTCGACCTCGTGGGCGGCAAGGGGAACATCTCCGCCGTCACCCACTGCATGACGCGCATGCGCTTCGTGCTGGTGAATCCGGACAAGGCCGACGTCGCGGCAATCGAGGAGCTTCCCAGCGCAAAGGGAACCTTCACGCAGGCGGGGCAGTTCCAGGTCATCATTGGCAATGACGTGGCGGACTTCTACCAGGAGTTCAAGCAGATCAGCGGCATCGAGGGCGTCTCCAAGGAGGCGGCCAAGGAGGCCGCGGGCGCCCACCAGAACCCGCTGCAGCGCGCGATGGGCATCCTCGGCGAGATCTTTGCCCCGCTCATCCCGGCCCTCATCTGCGGCGGCCTCATCCTGGGCTTCCGCAACATCATCGGCGAGGTCAACTTCTTCACCGACTCGGGCGCCTTCGACCTCCAGCACGGCACCAAGTCCATCGCGGACGTGTGGACGTTCTGGAACGGCATGTACAGCTTCCTGTGGGTCATCGGCGAGGCCGTCTTCCACATGCTGCCCGTGGGCATCTGCTGGTCGGTCACGCGCAAGATGGGCACCACGCCCATCCTGGGCATCATCTTGGGCCTCACCCTCGTGAGCCCGCAGCTGCTCAACGGCTTCTCCGTGGCCACCGCCACCCCCGAGGACATCGCCGCGCACACCTACGACTTTGGCTTCTACTCCTTCCTCGGCACCGGCTACCAGGGCCAGGTCATCGCGTCGCTCATGGCCGCCTTCGTGCTCGTGTGGCTCGAGAAGTTCTTCACCAAGGTCACGCCCGAGGTCGTGCGCATGATCGTGGTGCCCTTCATGTCCCTCGTGCCGGCCGTCTTCATCGCGCACCTGGTGGTGGGCCCCATCGGCTGGGCCATCGGCAACGCCATCGCCGAGGCGGTGAACTGGGGCCTCAGCTCTGACGTGCGCGTGCTGTTTGCCGCCGTCTTCGGCGCCGTCTACGCGCCGCTCGTGATGACGGGCCTGCACCACATGACCAACGCCATCGACTCCCAGCTCGTCAACAACCTCGGCTACACCACCCTCTGGCCCATGATCGCGCTCTCCAACATCGCGCAGGGCTCCGCGGTCCTGGCCATGACGGTGCTCCAGAAGAAGAACGAGCGCGCCGAGCAGGTCAACATCCCCGCGTGCATCTCGTGCTACCTCGGCGTCACCGAGCCCGCGCTCTTTGGCGTCAACCTCAAGTACAAGTTCCCGCTGGTCTGTGGCATGATCGGCTCCGCCTGCGCGGCCATGGTCTGCACCGGATTCGGCGTTCAGGCGCTCTCCATCGGCGTCGGCGGCCTGCCGGGCATCCTCTCGATCGTCTTCAACTTCTGGGGCATCTTCGCGGTCTGCATGCTCATCGCCATCGTGATCCCGTTTGTGCTCACCTACCTCGTGGGTACCAAGAAGCTCGGCGAGAAGGACCGCGGCCTTGTGCTCGCCGCCGCCCCCGCCGCCGCTTCTGAGGCCCCCGCGGACGCTGCCCCCGCCTCGTCCGCCCCTGCGGCCGAGCCCGTCGACCGCGTGCTCCTGGCCCCGCTCTCCGGCTCCGTGCAGCCCATCACCGAGATGCCCGACCCGGTCTTCTCCAGCAAGGCCATGGGCGACGGCCTGGCCATCGAGCCTGCCGCCGGCGCCGATACCGTCGTGGCCCCCGCGGACGGCATGGTGGCCGCCACGATGCCCGGCTCCAACCACGCGATCGGCCTTGTCCTCGACGACGGCATGGAGCTTCTCGTCCACGTGGGCGTGGACACCGTGGAGATGGGCGGCGACGGCTTTGCCTGCCTCGTCGAGCAGGGCCAGCGCGTGAAGGCCGGCCAGCCGCTCATGACCTTCTCCACGAGCAAGATTCGCGCGGCCGGACACCCCACCGCCGTTGCCTTCGTGGTGACCGGCGAGGGCTCGGCCCAGGGCCTCGAGCTCGTCTCCGGCATGGAGGCCGAGGCCGGCGACACCGTCGTGGCCACCTACCGCGCCTAGACTCCGGGCGCGCGGGCCTTCCCGCGCGCCCTTCGCACGTCCCAAGAGGAGGTAACTCGCTGATGGCAGCAATCGAGAAGGACTTTCACAAGAGCGTGGTCTACCAGATCTACGTCAAGAGCTTCTGCGACAGCGACGGCGACGGCCTGGGCGATCTGCCCGGCATCACGAGCAAGCTCGACTACCTGGCCGAGCTGGGCGTGGACTACCTGTGGCTCACGCCGTTCTACCCCTCGCCGCAGCGCGACGGAGGCTACGACATCTCCGACTACCGCGCCGTCGACCCGCGCTACGGGACGATGGGGGACTTCGACGAGCTGGTGGCTGCGGCGCGCGAGCGCGGGATGGGCATCATGCTTGACATGGTGCTCTGCCACACCTCCTGCGAGCACGAGTGGTTCCAGCGCGCCCTCGCGGGGGACGAGAAGTACCGCGCGTACTACATTCTGCGCGACGGCCGCGGCTCCACCGGTCCCGGGGACCCGGGCAAGCCGCCCACCAACTGGCAGTGCGCCTTCGGCGGCAGCGCCTGGGAGTGGGAGCCGCGCCTCGGCAAGTGGTACCTGCACATGCACGACGTGAGCCAGCCGGACCTCGACTGGACCAACCCCGAGGTCCGGGAGGCCTGCGCGGACGTGGTGCGCTTCTGGCGCGCCCGCGGCGTCACGGGATTCCGCTTTGACGTGGTGAACCTCATCTCCAAGCCGGACGTCTTCGAGGACGTGCCCGGTCCCGGCGACGCCTGCCGCGCCCTCGTGGCCGACGGTCCCCACGTGCACGAGTACCTGCAGGAGCTGGTGGCGCGCGCCGGGATCGACGGCATGGTCACCGTGGGCGAGATGGCCTCCACGACGCTGGAGAACTGCATCCGCTACACCCGCCCCGAGAGCCACGAGCTCTCCATGAGCTTCAGCTTCCACCACCTCAAGGTGGACTACGCCGGTGGCAGCAAGTGGGCCCTCATGGAGCCCGACATCGACCGCCTGCGCGAGGTCCTGCGCAGCTGGCAGGAGGGCATGCAGGCCGGCGGCGGCTGGAACGCGCTTTTCTGGGACAACCACGACCAGCCCCGCGCCGTCACGCGCTTTGGCGGGCGCGAGGGCGTTGGGAGGCGCGGCGGCAGCTGGGAGCGCGTGGGCAAGATGCTCGCCGTCATGAGCTTCTTCATGAAGGGCACGCCCTACGTCTTCCAGGGGGACGAGCTGGGCATGACCAATGCCGGCTACGCCTCCATCGACGACTTCAACGACGTTGAGAGCCACAACAACTACCGCATCCTCGTGGATGCCGGGGCCACGCCCGCCGAGGCGCTTCATGTCATCCAGGAGCGCTCGCGGGACAACGGTCGCACCCCCATGCAGTGGACCTCCGCGCCGGGCGCCGGCTTTACGACGGGCGCGCCGTGGCTCGCCATCCCGGCCAACCACGAGCTGGTGAACGCCGAGGCCGAGGTGGGCGCGGAGGGCTCCATGTTCGAGTTCTACCGCGCGCTCGTGGCGCTGCGGCACTCCTCGGACGTGATTGCGCGCGGAGAGGTGCGCTTCCTCGACGCCGGCGCGGCGGCGCCCAAGGTGATCGCCTTCGAGCGCGTCCTTGGTGACGAGCGGCTGGTGGTGGCGTGCTCCTTCGATGACGCTCCCTGCCGGCTTTCTGGCCTGGGGGCCGAGAAGTACGAGGTTCTTCTCGGCAACTATGCCGACGCGCCCGCGCCCGGCGAGCTGCGCCCCTACGAGGCCGTGGTCTGGAAGCGCTAGCCAACGGCAATGACCTGACAAAGGTGACGGGGGAGACTGTCATGAAGGGTTCATGACAGTCTCCCCCGTCACCTTTGTCAGGTCGCCTCTGTCGGGCTTGCCCCTAGCGCTGGTCCTCGAGGAAGCGGACGAGCTCGCGAAAGCGGTTCTCGCTCAGGCAGCGGCGGGGAACGTAGGCGTACCGTCCGCGGCCAAAGCTCGCGAGCAGGCACTCGTCGGTCGCGCTGACCCACTTGAGGTCAGAGAGGGGGTAGGTCGCCGAGCTGCCAAGGTTGCTCTGCACGTGGACGGCATCGTCGCAGACGACCACGTGACGCCGCTCGTTTGGCCCCTCGAGGGCAAGGCTCCCGCGGCGCGCCAGCCGCAGCTGGAGGGTGTTCCAGTTGGCCCAGACGTACAGCAGCGCAAAGGCCACGACGGCAAGGACGAGGAGAAGGACGTTGTTGTCCCGGAAGTTCCACGCGCAGAACACGAGGATCAGCAGGGACGCAAAGTTGACGAAGGTCAGGTACTGCTTGGCGCGCGGGTGGATGCGCTCGGCTGCGCGCGCCAGGACGAGCTCGTTGTAGTCATACGTCGCGGACGCGCGGACGTTCTCGAAGGCGTCGTCGCTGAACTCGCTCTGTCCCTCCCGGCGCCGGGCGGCGGTCTTCTTGGCCATGCTCACTCCTTTGGGTCGGTGCACCCGATACATCCTATCGCGGCTATGGAGGTCTTGTTGGCGAGATGTGCTTCGACGGTGAATCCGACCGTTCACCGCAATGTGGCCTCGGTGACGCTGCGTATTGGGAATGATATACGTCGTGCAGGGAGCGACGGTACGACGAAGCGACGTCCGTGCCGACGCACTGTGAGAGCGTAATTGCTAGGCAGCTGCCAAAAGTGGGGGCCCGGGGCGCGCAAGCGGCGCCGACGGGCCCTCGTCTATTTGAGGCGGGCCTGACAAAGGTGACGGGGCCTGACAAAGGTGACGGGGGGGACTGTCATGAACGCTTCATGACAGTCCCCCCCGTCACCTTTGTCAGGCCCCGTCAGGCCGCCCGTCCGGGCCTACTCCACGAGCAGGTCCTCCATCTCAAAGGTGAGGCAGTTCACGTAGCCGCGGTTGGTGAGGCGCAGCTCGGGCACGCACGCGAGCGACATCACGCCCATCGTCATGAACGGCGAGGGCATCGCGCAGCCCATCTGCTCCCACGCCCTTCTCGCCTGCGCGACCTTCTCGGCCACGACCTCAACGCGCTCCGTGCTCATGAGGCCGCAGACCGGCAGCTCCACGAGCGCAAGCACCCGGCCGTCCGCCACGGCGACCTCGCCGCCGCCGCACTTCGCGAGCGTTGCTGCCGCGAGCGCCATGTCCTCGTCGTTGTCGCCCATCACGAGCAGGTTGTGCGCGTCGTGGGAGACGGTCTGCGCGAGCGCGCCGTGGATGCCAAAGCCCATGACAAAGCCAAACGCGTGCGTGCCGTCTGCGCCGTGGTGGCGGTCGAAGACGGCCACCTTGAGGACGTCGTGCGCGGGGTCCGCCCGGAGCTCGCCGCCCGCCACCGGCACCTCCACCACCACGTTGCGCGTGAGCGTGTCGCCGGGGTCGATGGCCATCGCTCGGACGCGGGCCGTGCCGTCCGGCAGGTCAACGGGGATGCGGAACGTCTCGGCCGTGGGGGTGAGGCCCAGGTTCATGGTGTGGGTCATGAAGTCGGGCCAGGCGTAGGGCTCGGGAGAGAAGAGCGCGCGGCCGTCCTCGGCCACGAGCTCGCCGTCAATGAATACCTTGCGGGCGCAGAAGCCCTCGAGGTCATCGAGAAGCACGATGTCGGCGCACTTGCCCGGCGTGATGGAGCCCAGGTCGTGCGCGAGCCCGAAGTACTCCGCGCAGTTGATCGTGGCCATCTGGAGGGCGGTCACCGGGTCGAGCCCCAGCTCGACGGCCGTGCGCAGGATGCGGTCCATATGGCCCTCGTCGAGCAGGGTGTGCGGGTGGTTGTCGTCCGAGCAGAGGAGGCACAGGCGCGTGTCCACGCCGCTCGCCACGAGCTGCGGCAGGTAGCCGGGCAGGTTGAGCCAGGCCGAGCCCTGACGCAGCTGCACGTACATGCCCAGGCGGAGCTTCGTGAGCACCTCGTCAAAGCTGCCGGACTCGTGGCAGGAGGAGACGCCGGCGGCAATGTAGGCGTTGAGCGCGCGGTCGCGGTCGGGGGAGGGGAAGTGCCCGGTCACCACGCGGTCGGCCTTGAGGGTCTCGCGCACCTCGTCGATCGCGTTCTTCTCGCCTGCCAGGATGCCGGGGAAGTTCATCATCTCGCCGAGGGCGACGACGTTCTCCCACGTCATGCTATCCGCGATGTCCGCCGCGGTGACCTCGGCGCCCGTGTCCTCCACGCCCGTCACGGCCGGCACGCAGGAGGGCGGCGTCATCATGGCCTTGAGCGGCGCCCGCCGCGCGTCCTCGAACATCGCGCGAACGCCCGCCATGCCGGCCACGTTGCCGACCTCGTGCGGGTCGCAGAAGATGCCGGTGGTCCCGTGCGGCACGACAGCCCGAGCGTACTCGGCTGGGCCGATCATGGCACTCTCTATGTGGATGTGGCTGTCCATGAGGCCGGGCGCGGCGTAGAGGCCGCTGGCGTCTATGACCTGCGTGTCGGGGCCTATGCAGTGCTCGGCCGTGTGCTCGCCGAGGCCCAGGTAGGCCACGCGGCCGCACGCGACGGCGATGTCGGCGTCCGGTAGGATCTCGTGCGTGGTCACGCTCACGAGGTTCGCATGGCGGATCACCAGATCCGCAGGCCGGGCGCCCTGCGCTACGCGCACGAGCTCGTCGTTGCACTCCCAGAGCGGGGTCTTGCAGAAGTTGTTGCGCATGGGGCCTCCCTACGGTCGGGTTTTGACAAGCGTAGCGCGCCGCGGGGCGTCCGTCCGGGGTTGTCGGCGGACGGCTGTGGGCTGGTATCCCGAAAGACTACGCATAACCCGACAAATCAGAGGATTTTTCTCGCAAAATGTCGGGTTGTGCGTTCCGGGGCTCGGTATGCCGGGACCGTGGGCGCAATCATGGGCCGGATATGTTGTTCAAAGGCGCCCGCGTGCCGAGGTCGGCTGCCCGCCCGTGCGCCAGGCGCGCTTCTGCTACACTCTTGCCGAGCGCGTTCGATGGGTTCGGGTGACGCAACACCTCGAACCTGGTCAGGGCCGGGAGGCAGCAGCCATAAGGGGCCTCTGGCGGGCACCCGTTCCCATCGAGCGCGCTTGCTGGGCGTTCCGGACCTTGGGCCTGGGGCGCCTTTTGCGTTTCAAACTGTATGGAGGGCTCGCCGAGAAAAAGAAGGCGGAGGAGGAGGGATTCGAACCCTCGGAACGGGGGATACCCGCTCGACGGTTTTCAAGACCGCTGCAATCAACCACTCTGCCACTCCTCCGAGTGTGCAAGCATTAGTATCCTACCCCATGTGGGGCGGACGCGGATGCGGGGGACCAAAGATGGACGCGGGCGAGAAGAACGACGAGCGGTATATGCGCCTCGCGCTCGAGGAGGCGGAGCTGGCTGCGGCAGAGGGCGAGGTGCCCATTGGCGCCGCGGTGGTGTGCGACGGCCGCGTGGTCGCGCGCGCCCACAACCGGCGCGAGACCGATGCCGACCCTTCGGCGCACGCCGAGTTCTCCGCCATGGTTGCCGCCGCTCGCGAGCTGGGGCGCTGGCGGCTGACGGGCTGCACGGTTTACGTGACGCTGGAGCCCTGCCTCATGTGCGCCGGCCTCATGGTGAACGCGCGCGTGGACCGCTGCGTGTACGGGGCGGCGGACCCCAAGGGCGGAGCGCTGGGCACGCTCTACGACGTGAGCCATGACCCGCGCCTCAACCACGAGTTCGAGGTCACCCCCGGCGTGCTTGCCGATGAGGCCGCCGAGCTGCTGAGGGCGTTCTTCCGCGCGCGCCGCGACGCCCGGCGGGCCGCCCGCGCGGCTGCAGGCGGCCCGCCGGGCGAATGCGAGTGACAGGTTTCGGACGTACGGGGCCGCTTTAGGGGCCTCGTACGTCCGAAACCTGTCACTCAGCTCAGTCTGGGATGGGCGCGGATGCGCCGAGAGGGGCGTTCTTCTCGCCCGCGTTGCTACAGGATGAGCGAGCCAACGTACACGATGACCGCCATCGCCGCGGCGTAGGCGAACGCGTACTTAGCAATCTTGCCGAGGATCTCTCCGTCCTTGCCCACGAGGCCGCAGGCCGCGCAGCCGATGGCGATGTTCTGCGGGCTGAGCATCTTGCCGGCGGAGACGCCGAGCGAGTTGGACGCCACGAGCCATGTCTCGTTGGCGCCGATGGACTGCGCCGCATGGAGCTGCACGTTGCCAAAGAGGACCTCGCTCGAGGTGCCGGAGCCGGTGACAAAGGTGCCGAGCGCGCCCAGGAGCGGAGCCACGAGCGGGTAGAGGCTGCCGAGCGCGGCCACGAAGAAGGCCGAGATGCTCGCGATCATGCCCGAGTAGCCCATGATCTTGGCGCAGGCCAACACGCCGAGCATCGTGACGATGGTCTTGCTCATCTGCTTCACGGTGGCGGCGAGGACGCCGAGCATCTCGCGCGGCGGGCAGTGCTGGATGAGGCCGCCCACGATGCCGCAGATGAAGATCAAGACGCCGGGCGTGTTCACCCACGAGAAGGTCAGCGTTGCCGTGGGGTCGCCCGCGTAGATGTTGACCGTGCTCTTGATGGCGGAGAGCGGTCCGTTCACGAACGGCACGAGCTTGCTCGTGAGCAGCAGCACCACAAAGATGAGGGCAAACGGCGCCCAGGCGCGCAGCTTGTCCGCCACGGACTCCTGCGGCGCGTCGTCGTCCGCGGCCGCGTCGAGACGGAACTTCTCGGGCACCTCGGCGCCGCTCTTGTGCAGGTGGAGCGCAAAGGCAAAGGTGAGGACGAGCGAGACCACGGAGGCAACCACATCGGGCAGCTCGCCGCCGATGAAGTGGCCGGCCACCACGAGGCAGGCCGCGAAGGAGACGCCGGAGATAAGCGAGATGGGCAGCATCCCCTTGAGCGCCTTGGGGCCGTGTCCCACGAGCGCGACCATGAGGATCGGGCAGGCCACGACGAACGGGAACACCTGGATGGCCTGGACGGTGGCGAGCTCGACCACGTCGATGCCGGTGATGGAGGCGAGCGTGGTGGTGGGGATGCCGATGGAGCCGAACATCGTGGGCACGCCGTTGGCGATGAGGCAGGCCAGGATGGAGGTCACCGGCGAGATGCCGAGCGCCATGAGCATGCTCGCCGGGATGGCGACGGCGGTGCCAAAGCCCGCCATGCCCTCGAGGAAGCCGCCGAAGCACCAGCCGATGAGCAGCGTGAGCACGCGCCTGTCTGCGGAGACCGAGCAGAGCATCCGCTTGATCGTCTCCATGGCGCCGGTGTGCACGGTGAGGTTGTAGGTGAAGACCGCCGCGATGATCACGATGACGATGGGCCAAAGCGCCATCGCAAAGCCCTCGAGTGCGGCCGTGGCCATGTTGACGGGCGTCATGCCCCAGCCGAGGGCGGCACAGAGCGCGGCCACGACGAGCGCACCGAGGCTGGCGAGGTAGGCCTCCATATGGAGGCCGCAGAGCGCGATGACGAGCCAGATGATGGGGGCGAGGGCGAGGACGAACATACCAAAGAGCTCAAGCATGGTGGTGACTCCCAGGGTCGTGCGTGTAATCAATCTCACAATCTACCACTTGGGCGGCATGAGAGGACAGCCCCTTTGTGCCGACTAGACCACCTGGAAGATGAAGAAGTCGAGGTAGTGGCTCTCGGGGAAGCCCCAGAGGATGGGGTGGTCCGGCGCCTGCTGGCGCTCCTCGACCTGTTTGAGCTGGACGTTTGCCTGGTGGGCTGCCTCGGCGATCGCCTTGGCGAGAAGATCGCGCGTCATGAAGTGGGAGCAGCTGCAGGTGGCGAGGTACCCGCCGCGCGGCAGGAGGCGCAGCGCGTGGTAGTTGATCTCCCGATAGCCGCGCGCGGCGTGTGCTACGGTGCCGCGACTCTTGGTGAAGGCGGGCGGGTCAAGCACGATGAGGTCGAACGGCCCGCCCTCCTCGCGCAGGCGGCCGCGGTCGCGGGCGAGCTCGGGCAGGTAGTCGAGGACGTTCGCGCAGGTGAAGTCCATGCGCGCGTCTAACCCGTTGAGGCGGGCGTTCTCCCGCGCGAGGTCAATGGCGGTCTGACTCACGTCCACGCAGCGTACGCGGTCCGCTCCGCCCGCGGCGGCGTTGAGGCCGAAGGGCCCCACGTGGCAGAAGCAGTCGAGCACGCGCCGCCCGGCAGAGATCTCGCGCACGGCGCGGCGGTTGTACTTCTGGTCCAGGAAGAAGCCGGTCTTCTGGCTGTTCTCGATGTCGAGGTCAAAAGCGAGGCCGTTCTCACGCACCATGATGCGCGGGGTCTCGGGCGTGGTGACGCCCGCCCCCTCCCACCAGCCCTTGTACTGGGGCAGGCCCTCCTTGGCGCGGGAGGCGCCGTCGTTTCGCTCGTAGATGGCGTCAATCCTCTCGCCGTCCGCGGCGAGGGCGTCCAGAAGCGCGGCGTACACGACGGGTCGCAGCCGCTCCATCCCGACGGTGCCCACCTGCGTGACCAGCACGTTCTCGTAGCGGTCCACCACGAGGCCGGGGATGCCGTCCGCCTCCGAGAAGACGACGCGGCAGCAGTTGGTGTCAGGCTCGGCGCCGGGGAGGGCGCGGCCGCCCATGGTCGTGCGGCGATGCTGCCAGGCCCAGGTGACGCGCCTGCGCCAGAACGCCTCGTCGACGCGGTCGTTGGCGTTGTGGGTGACCATCCGCACGCGGATCTTGGACTCCTGCGAGAGCAGGCCCGCCCCCTGCCACGTGCCGTTCTCCTCGAAGACGTCCACAACGCTGCCGTTCTGGGCTGGCTCGGCGGAGATGACCTCGCCCTCAAAGACCCATGGGTGCCCGCCCGCGAGCGAACGGGCGGCCTTGCGAGTGACGGTGATGCGCGGATAGGGGCGTGCCTGCTTCACGTGTCCTCCTGCGGATTGGGGACGGGTTATTTCTCTCAGAGTTTTTGGGACAGGCCTTGGCTGCCGCCGGGGCGGGCCTTCCTCGCGTCGGGGACCTGTCCCAAAAACTCTGAGAGAAATAACCCGTCCCCAATCCGCAGGCTAGTAGTGGCGGCCGTAGCGGCCACCGGCGATGCCGCGGCCGCGGCTGCGCGAGCCAGCGAACATCGTGCGGGTGGAGCGCTTGGTGGGGCGGTCCGCCTGCGGCACGATGCGGCCGGAGTCGTAGGTAAAGCCGTCGAGGTCCCACACGGGTACGAGCTTCTTGGTGAAGTACTCGATCTCGCGCAGGGGGCTGATTTCGTCCGGCGCCACGAAGGTGTAGGCGTGGCCGGTCGCGCCCGCGCGGCCCGTGCGGCCGATGCGGTGGACGTAGTCCTCGGGGTCCATGGGGACGTCGAAGTTCACGACGGCGTCGATGCCAGAGACGTCAATCCCGCGGCTCATGACGTCGGTTGCCACGAGGACCTGGACCTTGCCCTCGCGGAACTTCTCAAGCGCTCGCTCACGGGCCTTCTGCGGGCGGTCGGCGTGCATGACGTCGACCTTCACGCCGGCTGCCTTGAGGGTCTTGGAGACGTCGTCCACGCGGTGCTTGGTGCGACAGAACACGAGCACGCGCTCGGGCTTCTCGCCCGCCGCGCCGCCGGTGTCCAGAAGCGCGCGCAAAAGCTCGGTCTTCTGGCCCTGGGTGACGGGGCAGAGGTGCTCCTCCACGGTGTCCGCGGTCTCGCCCACGCGGGCGATCTCCACGGTGGCGGGGTCGGTGAGCAGCGCGTCGATCGTGGACTTGATCGACGGCGGGATGGTGGCCGAGAAGAGGAGCGTCTGGTGCTCGGCGGGCAGCGCGTGCATGATGCGGCGGACGCTCGGCCAGAAGCCCATGTCCAGCATGCGGTCCGCCTCGTCGAGGACGAGCACCTTGACCTGCGAGAGGCTCACGTGCTTGTGCTCCATGAGGTCAATCAGGCGGCCGGGCGTGGCGACGAGCAGGTCGCAGCCGCGCTCGAGCTCTTTGATCTGGCGGTCGAACTTGGCGCCGCCCATGACGATGACCGCGCGCTGGCCGGTCTTCTCGCAGACTACGGAGACGACCTTCTCGATCTGCGCCGCGAGCTCGCGCGTGGGCGTGACCACGAGCGCGTGCGGCCCCTTGCCCTTGGCGCCGGCCACAAGCTGCAGCGCGGGCAGCGCGAAGGCCGCGGTCTTGCCCGTGCCCGTCTGCGCGGAGGCCACGATGTCGCGGCCCGCGAGCACCACGGGGATGGCCTGCTCCTGGACGGGGGTCGGGGTGGTGAAGCCGAGGGCGTCCACCCCGGCGAGAATCTGCTCGTTTAGCCCGAGCTCGGCAAATGTAGTAGTCATAGCTGCAAGTATAGAGCATGGACACCGGAGCGTGGGTATACTGGACAGGTTAAGCCGCAGAAATGGAGTCCGCATGCCCATCAACATCCCCGACGGCCTGCCCGCCAAGGCCATCCTCCAGCAGGAGCGCATCTTTGCCCTCGAGGAGGAGGTGGCAAGCCATCAGGAGATCCGCCCCCTGCGGGTGGCGATCTTGAACCTCATGCCCACCAAGATCGAGACCGAGACCCAGATCCTGCGCCTCATCTCCAAGTCCCCGCTGCAGGTGAGCTGCGACTTCATGCGCGTCTCCACCCACGAGTCCACGCACGTCTCGCAGGACCACCTCGTCAAGTTCTATGACACGTTCGACTCCTTCCGCGACAAGAACTATGACGGCCTCATCATCACCGGCGCGCCCGTTGAGCACCTCGAGTACGAGGAGGTCGACTACTGGGACGAGTTCTGCGAGATCGTGGACTGGAGCCAGGAGCACGTGTTCTCGACGATGTTCCTCTGCTGGGGCGCGCTGGGCGCGCTGTGGCACCTCTACCAGATTCCCAAGCGACAGCTCGGCGCCAAGCTCTTTGGCGTGTTCAAGCAGCGCCTCTGCGACGAGTACAGCTTCCTCACCAACGGCTTCGACGAGGTGCACTACATGCCGCACAGCCGCCACGCCGCAATCGACACCGGCGAGCTGGCCAAGCACCCCGAGCTCTGCACGCTCTCCGAGGGCTTCACGAGCGGTCCGTCGCTTTTGGCCACGCGCGACTTCCACGAGGTCTACGTGACCGGTCACTTTGAGTACGGTCGCGACACCCTGGCAGACGAGTTCTGGCGCGACTTCCACAAGGGCCTGCCCATCCGCGTGCCCGAGAACTACTTCCCGGATGACGACCCGGAGAAGCAGCCCCTCTTCACCTGGCGCGCGCACGCGAACCTGCTCTACCGCAACTGGCTCAACTGGGTCTATCAGATGACGCCGTATGACTTGGACGAGATTCCGGCCGCGATTGCCGATCTGCGCGCGCGGAGCACGGCCGCGACCGGTCACGTGGACAAGTTTTAGGGGGTACGCGGCAGCCTCTTGTGCAATTAGAGGGATAGTGCGAAATAATCGGCGTTCCGCCTGCAATCAGCGGGATAGTGTGAAGGGTTTTCGATGGGGTGCGGGATGGGCGCTCCCCTGTTTCCTGCGAAGACGTCTGCAGGGAGAGGTTTTTTGACGCCCGCTGGGGCCAGTTTTGGCCAAAAAGGCTTCACACTATCCCGCTGATTGCACGACCATCGGTCGATATTTCGCACTATCCCGCAAATTGCGAGCGCACGCTTCGCGCATCATGATGATGGGGACCGACCTCGTTCCATCGTACGAGAAAGGTGGCGCGCCATGCCCAAAGAGCGTCTGACAGAGGAGCTGCTCGAGCGCCTGCTTGCGTCCTCGACTCCGGAGGCCTATCTCGACGAGGGCCTGACAATCGACCGCAGGCTACCCGACTACCTCTTCCAATTGCTCGGAGAAAAGGGTATGAAACGCTCCGAGGTGGTGCGCGCTTCCGGTCTCAACAGTACGTTCGTCTACGACGTTTTCAACGGCGACAGCCGCCTTGGCCGGGACAAGGCCATCATGCTCGCGTTTGGCATGGGATGCACCCTGCGCGAGACCCAGCGGCTGCTGCGCCTCGACGGCGTCTCCGAGCTCTGGGCTAAGAACCGTCGCGATGCCGTGATCATCTGGTGCGTGGAGCACGGGTATAGCCGCACCCAGACGGACGACGAGCTATATCGTCTGGGCGAGAAGACCCTGCTGGGAACCGGCCCGCTTCGTTAGCCGCCGCCGCGCCGGGCGCGTGTCGCTCATTCAGTTGCGAACTGAGGAATCAGTCCACGACTGAATATAACCTTTACTATTGTTAGCTGTGAGGGTGGGGGGATGAGCGGATGGCGCTGAATTGAACGATGAGCAGGTCATGCATGCCATGGGCATAGACGACGCATATCATGTGGAGCGCGTGCTGGCCAGCGGTGCCGGTGGCACAACGGAGCTCGTGACCTTGGACGGGTCCGGCCCGTTTGTTCGGAAGCGCATCCCCGCCAAGCTGGCGCGCCGCGGCGTGTGGGCGACGCTCGCTGAGTGCGACTCGGCCCGCCTGCCACGCGTCGAGGCAACCTATGAGATGCCCCGAGAGTTCGTTGTCGTGTGCGACTACGTCCCTGGAGAGAATCTCGAGCAGATGGTCGCCTCCCGCGGGCATCTTGACGAGAAAGACGCGCTGCAGATTGTGGCCCAGCTTTGCGAGGCGGTCGGCGCCCTTCACGCGCGCGGGATCATCCACCGCGACATCTCGCCCGCGAACGTAATCGTGGCTGCGGACGGCGCGCACCTCATCGACCTGGGAATCGCTCGCTTTAGGGTGGAGGGCGCCACGCGCGATACCACTCAGCTTGGCACGTACGGATTTGCGTCTCCCGAGCAGTATGGTTTTGCCCAGACCGACGCCCGGTCGGACGTCTACTCGCTCGGCCGCATGCTCGGCTACCTGCTCACGGGCGTCATGCCGGCGGAGGGCGAGAAGTACGAGGCTGCGCTTGAGGATGACTCGCTGGTCTCCCCGGATTTGCGGGAAATCATTCAGCGCGCGAGCGCGATGGAGCCGAGCGCACGCTATCAGAGCGCTGGGGCCTTTGCGGCGGCGATAGGCGGCGAGAAAGACGCGGCTCCAGACGAGGTGGCGGATTCGGTGGAGCCGCCGACGCTTGGGCCGGCGCCGCGTCGGCGTAACTGGGTGAAGGCCCTTCTTGCCGTGATGGCGGCGGTTGCGTTTGTGGCGGCGGTGGCAATCATTTTCGCGCAGACGTTTGGGGCTGGAGAGAAGGACGCGGGTGCCCCGGTTGCCGATGAGCCGGCTCAATCCCAGCCGCAACGGCAGCCGGAGGACGACGCAGACGATGCGGACGGCGCCTCAGCTGCCCCCGCCACCGATGAGAACCCTCTCGAGATCGTGGAATCCGGGTGGTCGCCTGATTCAGCTGGCTACATCAGCTATGCCTTCGCGCTGCGTAACAACAGCGGGGATTCAACGATCGAGTACCCCACGGTCACCATCACGGGTCGCGCCGATGACGGATCAGTCGTCTTTTCCCAAGACCAGGTCCTTGGCGTCATCTATCCGGGCCAGACCATCTGGTGGGCCGCCCCGGCGGGAAACGGGACGGCGCCGGACAGTGTTGAGTTTGCCGTCTCCGAGCCGGATGGCCACAACGCGAGCATGGCAACGGGCGAAGCGTCCACCTATTCGATCTCCAACCTCTCGGTGGTGGAGGACGGCTTCGGTTCGAAGTCGTTCACGGGGGAGGTGACCCTGGAACACGAAGGCGACGAAGTGTTCGATATGGGGTCCGTCGCGATACTCGTTGTTCTGCGCGATGAGGCTGGCAGGGTCATTTATGGGGGGCAGGCGTTCGTCGACAGGCCAGCCCAGGGCGCGTCAAGGTCATTTGAGGTGAGCTGCTTCAATCCGCCCGACTACGCCTCGTATGAGGTGCACGCGCTCACGTGGTAGGCTCGCCAGCCGGGCGCGTCGATTGACATTCTTGGCCCAAATTGCCCATCTGGGGCAGTTGTTTTCGGAGAGTCATGGCTCAGTAATTCGGAAAATACCGGCTCCTACTATGATCGTCGCGGTAGAGGGAGGGTAGCATGACGAGGCGGAGTATCGCGCCGAAAGGATGCCCTTCGCGTGTCGCGGGCAGACAGGTGGAGGATCGCGTCGCGAAATGTGGTGTAAGGGAGACCTGAATTAGGAACGGCCTCCGTCCTAGAATCTCTTTCGACCAAGAGAAGGATTCGAGGGAACGGAGACCGCAATGGACACT
>NZ_JACJKN010000016.1 GCF_016900775.1 Olsenella uli
CCCCTCCCCTCCATGGCAGCCCCCTCACTCCACGGACCGCGAGCGGAAGCCCACGGCCTCCACGATGTCGTCGGACGTCACCCGGTCGTGGCCCGCGAGGTCGGCTATCGTCCGGGCCACGCGGGCCACGCGGGCGATGGCGCGCCCGCCGAGCCTGAGGCGCTCCGCGAGACCCTCGAAGGTCCGCTGCGCCCCCTGGTCGAGCAGCGCCGCGGCGACCGGCCCCGCTCGGCCGTCATCGCGTCGGGCCCGCCGGGCGGCCCGCTCGCGGGCCTGCGCAACGAGGTCCGCCATCTCCTCGGAGCTCTGGCCCCGCTGCTCGCGGATCACCTTCCTGCCCGAGGGGCGCGCGACGTCCACGACCACGTCGATGCGGTCCATGAGGGGGCCGCCGATCCTCCCCTGGTAGGCGGAGACGCGCGCCGGGGTGCAGCTGCACTCGGCGTCCGGGTCCCCCAGGTGCCCGCAGGGGCACGGGTTGGCCGCCGCGACGAGCTGGAAGTCGCACGGGAACGTGTAGACCCCGTCGACCCGCACGATCCGCACCTCGCCGTCCTCGAGCGGCTGGCGCATCGCCTGCAGCGCGCCCCGGCCGAACTCGGGCAGCTCGTCCAGGAAGAGCACCCCCTTGTCCGCGAGCGACACCTCCCCCGGCCGGACGGGCCGGCCCCCGCCGACGAGCCCGCCGACCGAGATGGAGTGGTGGGGCGCCCTGAAGGGGCGCTCCCCGCGCGCGATGCCGTCGATGGGCTCCCCCGCGACGGAGTGGACGAGCAGGGCCTCGTCGGCCTCGCCCTCCCCGAGCGGCGGGAGGATGGTGGGCAGCCTGCGCGCGAGCATGGTCTTTCCGGCCCCGGGCGGACCGACCATGAGGACGCCGTGGCGCCCGGCCGCGGCGATGACCATGGCGCGCTTGGCAAGATCCTGGTCGACGACGTCGGCGTAGTCGAGGGCCGGCGCCATCGGCGCGCCGACCGGGGACGCGCCGGCGAGCCCCACGGGCGGCAGCGCCGAGACGCCACCCCTGAGCTGCGCGAGCGAGACGAGCCCGTGCGTCTCCCCGGGCCAGCCCGGGGAGACCTGGGCGAGGGCCGACGTGACGAGCGAGAGCCCCCGCTCGTGGGCCAGCTGCGCATAGGCGACGCCGCCGCGCACGGGGCACACCGAGCCGTCGAGCCCGAGCTCGCCCACCATGAGGCAGCCCTTGGCCAAGCGGCGGGGCAGCTGCCCCGTGGCCACGAGGATGGCCGTGGCTATGGGCAGGTCGAAGCCGGTCCCGGTCTTTCTCATCTCGCTCGGGGCGAGGTTGACGGTCACGCGCGCCCGCGGGAGCTCGAAGCCGCAGGAGCGCAGGGCGCAGCGCACCCTCGAGCGCGCCTCGAGCACCGCCGAGTCGGGCATGCCGACGACGTCGATGCCCGGGATGCCGCCCGAGGTGCTCACCTCCACGGTGACGTGGAGCGCCTCGACGCCGCGCAGCTCTGCGGCGTCGATTCCGGCGGACCCGCGCCCCATCAGTCGTCTACCTCGTAGGCCCCGGTGAGGTGGCGCAGCCGCGCGGCGCCCTCCCCCACGACGTTCAGGGCTATGACGTCGAAGCGCACGGCGTCGGCCTCGGGGTGGTTGACGATGTAGGCGAGCGCGAGCATCTTGTACCGGCGGCGCTTGCGGGAGTCGACGGCGAGCTCGGGCATCCCCTCCCCGCACTCCCCGAGCGCGAGCCTCGTCTTGACCTCCACGAGCACGACCGTCTCGTCCTCGTCGTCCTCGCGCGCGACGATGTCGACCTCGCCGAAGTCGCAGCGCCAGTTGCGGTCGAGGATGTACCACCCCTTCCGCTCGAGGTAGGCGGCGGCCATCTCCTCGCCCTTCATGCCGAGCTCGCGCGGCGTGAGGTCGCGGACCGTCCTCGGGCGCTCCTGGGCGCAGGCCTCCCCCTGCGCGTCCGCGGCCCCGGCCGGGGCTACCTGCTCGGGCTCGTACTCGAACGTGCGCTCCTGCTCCTCGTGCATCTCTCTGCCTCCCATCGTCGGACACGGTCAGACGAGCTTGGCAGAGGGCGCTCTCGCCCCGCGCGCACCGAGCGGGCGCGACGCTTCCGCGTCGCCGACGGGTCAAGGGGCGGCAGCCGGGGCGCCGCAGCTCACGCCCCTCGCCGCCCGCCGCGGCAGGCGACGGGTCAAAAGCGGCGAATCAGAAGAGGCGCGGCGTCTCGAGGAAGTTTCCACAGAACGAGACGCGGTGTATCGGGGTGAGGCCGCGCTCCCGGATGGCGGCGATGTGCTCGGCCGACCCGTAGCCCTTCGACTCCGCGAGGTGGTAGCCCGGGTAGTCGTCCTCGTAGGAGACCATGAGCGCGTCCCTCGTCACCTTGGCGACGATCGAGGCGGCCGAGATGCACGCCACGCGCGCGTCCCCCTTGACGACGCAGGTCTCCCGCGGGTGGACGTGCACGGGGTTGCCGTCGATGAGGACGCCGTCCGGCTCGATGCCCGCGTCGGCGATCGCGGCCGCCATGGCCTCCCTCAGGGCCACGGCCATCCCCACCGCGTCGATCGAGGCGGGCTCAACGTGGGCGACGCCGATGGCGAGCGCGACGTCGGCGATGCGCGCCGCGAGCGCCTCGCGCCGCGCCGGCGAGAGCTGCTTGGAGTCGTTCAGCCCCCATACGATCGGCTCGTCCGGCAGGGCGACGGCGGCAACCGTGAGCGGCCCGGCGAGCGCCCCGCGCCCCACCTCGTCGACGCCGAGGACGAGGCCCGTCCCCCCGAGCTCCCGCATGAGGCGGTAGGAGGCCTCCACGCGCGACCGCTCGGCCGCCTCGCGCTCGAGGCGCCGCCTCGCGACCTCGATGGCGTGGCGGACCTGGCGCCGCGGGTCCTCGGCGTAGCGCTCCATGAGGCCGCGGGCCTCCTCCGCCGGCGCGCTCGCGAGGGCGGCCGCGACCTCGCGGGCCGTGGCGGGGCGTGCTGTCGAGGTCATGGGCTCCCCTCTCATGGAAAAAGCCGCCCCCGAGGGGGCGGCTCGCAGATGACGCTTCGAATGAGCGCTAGTCGCGCTTCTCGCGGATGCGGGCGGCCTTGCCCACGCGGTCGCGCAGGTAGTAGAGCTTGGCGCGACGGACGTCGCCGTGGCGGACGACCTCGAGCTTGGCAATCTTGGGGCTGTGCAGCGGGAAGGTGCGCTCGACGCCCACGGAGAAGCTGATCTTGCGGACGGTGAAGGTCTCGCGCGCGCCCGCGCCGCTCATGCGGATGACGTCGCCCTCGAAGACCTGCTCGCGGGTGCGGTCGCCCTCGACGATGCGGTAGTGGACCTTGACGTGGTCGCCGACCTTGACCGCGGGGATGTCCTCGCGAATCTGCTGACGCTCGATGGCGCGAATGTAGTCCATGATCTTTCCTTGTCTCTCTAGAGGTGCCGCCACGCTTGAACGGCACATAGGCTTACACACAGCGCCTTAGTATACGGCAGTGGGCGGCGCTAGACAAGAAGCACACAACTCAGAGGCAGAGCCCCACGACGACGCCGGCCTGCCCGCTCGCCGCGCCCGTCATGTTCGGGTACCCCGAGGCCATGGCCTGGTAGACCATGCGCTGCCCCCACCCCTCGAGCGCGTAGGGGTACGAGGTCCGGTACCACCAGTTGCACGCCTCGCCGTCGTATGACATGACGAGCGCCCCCGAGCTGCCCGCCCCGTCGACGCCGGCGGCGGAGAAGTACTCGTACTGCGCGCCCTGCGAGGAGAGCGCCTCGTCGTAGGGCGCGAAGTCCACGTACTCCGAGCTCGCGTTCGGGGTGGTCCCGTACTCGCGGGCAAACCAGTCGACCTCCCCGCACACCTCCGAGACGGAGGGCACCCAGAGCGCGTCGGCGGTCGTGGTGAGCGTGGAGGCGACGTCGGACGAGCCGTAGCGCACGGCGAGGTTGTCGGTGACCTTCGAGACCGGGACCACGAGCGCGGCGAGCTCGTCGGGCAGAAGGCCGGCCCCCTCCCCCGCGAGCCACGCCCTGAGCTCGGAGGCCTCCCAGCCGCCCGCGTTCTCGTCGTCGGAGAAGGGGCACACGGCGATGGGCGAGGTCATGAGCGTGAGCCCGGCCGCGCCGCCGCCGTCCGCGCGCTCGTCGGCGCGGATTCCCACAACGCGCAGCTCCACCACCGTCGCGTCGTCGAGCGTCAGCGTCCGGGTGTCGCCCACCTCGATCCCGCGCTCGGAGGCCACGGCCCGGCCCTCCTCGTCGGAGGGCGCCGCGGCGATGAGGGCCGCGATGTCGGAGAGCTCCTGCCAGGAGTACTCGTCGAAGGATTCCGCGACGACGCGCTCGGGTGCCGCGTCGGGGGCGTCCGCCCCCGGGCCCGAGCCCTGCGTGACGAGCACAAGCAGCGTCGCCCCCAGCGCGACGAGCGCAATCGAGAGCGTGAGCGCGAGCGCCGTGAGGAACCCTCCGCCGTGACGAGCCATCCAGTCCCCCTCCCCTTCGCTGACGAGAGGGGAACGCCCCCTCTCGTCGCCTGCTGCATGCCAGTGTAGGGGAAGCCGCCCCGCGCGCCGAGGGCTCAGCGCGTTCTCCACGACCTCGGTATCTTGAGGTCCTCGTAGACGCGGATCGCGTATCGGTCGGTCATGCCGGAGACGAAGTCGGCAACCTGCACGTCAAGCGGGTCGTCATGGAGGCGGTACTCGGCGGGGACCTCGTCGGGGTGCCCCGCGAAGTGAGCGAAGAGGTCGACGAGCATCGCGTAGGCCTTCGGCTCCTCCCACTTGGCGTCGCCGCGCGAGTAGAGCCGCTCGAAGAGAAACGCGCGCAGCGACATCATCGCCCCCCACACCCCCTCGGACATCAGGACGTCGCCGCTTCTGGAGCTCATGGACACCACGTCGTGGACCATCGTCTCGATGCGCTCCGAGGAGCTCGAGCCGAGCCGCTCGCATGGCCCCGGGGGAAGGTCCGACTCCCTGAGCATCCCCGCCCGCTCGGCGTCGTCGATGTCATGGCAGACATAGGCGATCCTGTCGGCGAGCGCGACGACGCGCCCCTCGGGCGTGGACGCCCGCCGCACCCCCGTGTGGCAGCGTATGCCGTCGACCACCTCGCGCGAGAGGTTGAGCCCCCGGCCGTCGCGCTCGAGGACGTCCACGATTCGCGCGCCCTGCTCGTTGTGCGCGAAGAGCCGGGCCCCGTCCTCGGGCTCCCCGCGGTGCCGGGCGAGGGCGTGGCTGAGCGCCCGCTCGCCGACGTGCCCGAAGGGCGTGTGGCCCAGGTCGTGCCCGAGCGCGATCGCCTCGGTCAGGTCCTCGTTGAGCCCGAGCGGGCGAGCGATGGAGCGGGCGACCTGCGAGACCTCGAGCGTGTGGATGAGACGGGTGCGGTAGTGGTCCCCCTCGGGGGCGAGAAAGACCTGGGTCTTGTGGGCGAGCCTCCTGAAGCTCTTGGAGTGCAGGATGCGGTCGCGGTCGCACTGGAAGCAGGTGCGCAGCTCGTCCGCGGGCTCGGGGCGCAGCCGCCCGAGCGACGCGTCGGCGAAGGTCGCGTCCGGCGAGAGCCGCCCGCGCTCCGCGCGCTCGAGGTCCCGTCTCGTGATCACCCGCATGGGCACCCCCTCCTGTCGTTTGGGGACGGGTTATTTCTCTCAGAGAACGGGGGGCGGGTCTCGGGCCCGCACCGGGCGGTGCCAAACGGCGGACCAGGCCGGTCCCGCCGTCTCTGAGAGAAATAACCCGTCCCCAAACGACACAAACGACAAGAGGGGGAGAGGCGCGTTGCCCCTCCCCCTCCGCACATAACGGCGTGGCGCGTCTACCTGCGCTGGCCTACTTCTGGACCTTCGCGGCGCCGCCGTTGGACTCGATCTTGGCCTGCGCTGCCGCGAGGCGGGCGATGGGCACGCGGTACGGCGAGCAGGACACGTAGTCGAGGCCGAGGTCGTAGTACATGTGGATGGACTCGGGGTCGCCGCCGGTCTCGCCGCAGACGCCGCAGACGATGTCGGAGTTGCCCTTGTGGCCGCCCTCGACGCCCATCTGGACGAGCTTGGCGACGCCCTTGTCGAGCGTGGCGAACGGGTTCGTCTTGACGATCTTCTTGTCGAGGTAGAGCGGCATGAAGGCCGCCTCGACGTCGTCGCGGGAGAAGCCCAGGCCCATCTGGGTGAGGTCGTTGGTGCCGAAGGAGAAGAAGTCGGCGTGCTTGGCGATGTCCTCGGAGGTGATCGCCGCGCGCGGAATCTCGATCATGGTGCCGACCGGGATGTCGAGCTCGACGCCGTACTCCTCGGCGACGGCCTTGATGTTCTCCTCGACGACCTCGCGGACGAGGGCGAGCTCCTCCTCGAAGGCCACGAGCGGGATCATGATCTCGGGCTTGGGGTCGAGGCCCTGCTTCTTGAGCTCGGCGGCGGCGGAGGCGATGGCCTTCACCTGCATGACGTTGAGCTCGGGGTAGACGAGGCCCAGGCGGCAGCCGCGCAGGCCGAGCATCGGGTTGGCCTCCTGGAAGGAGTCCAGCTTGGCGAGAAGCGCCTTCTTCTCGGAGACGTCCTTGCCGGCGGCCTCATCCTTGGCGATCTCGACGTCGAGGTCGCGCGGGTCCTCGAGGAACTCGTGCAGGGGCGGGTCGAGCAGGCGCACGATGACGGGCATGCCGTCCATGGCCTTGAACATCTCGAGGAAGTCGCCCTTCTGGGCGGCGCCGAGCTTCTCGACGGCGTCGGCCTTGACGGCCTCGTCGTCGGCGAGGATGAAGTTCTGGATGAGCTGCTTGCGCTCGCCGAGGAACATGTGCTCGGTGCGGCACAGGCCGATGCCGGAGGCGCCGTTGTCCTTGGAGAGCTGCGCGTCGGCCGGGTTGTCGGCGTTGGCGCGCACGCCGATCACGCGGCCGCGCTCGGCGTTGAGACGGACCTCGTCGGCCCAGTCGAGGATGGTCTGGAGGTCGCCGCCGAGCTCCGGGCGGACGAGCTTGACCTCGCCCAGGATGACGTCGCCGGTTGTGCCGTCGATGGAAATGACGTCGCCCTCGTGGAGGGTGATGTCGGTGCCGGCGACGGTGCAGACCTTGTTGGCCGCGTCGATCTGGAGGGCGTCGACGCCGCAGACGCAGGGGGCGCCCATGCCGCGGGCGATGACAGCCGCGTGGGAGGTCTTGCCGCCGTGGGAGGTCAGGATGCCCTCGGCCGCGACCATGCCGTGCAGGTCGTCGGGCGTGGTCTCCCAGCGCACGAGGATGCAGGGCTTGCCGGCCTCGGCGTAGGCCTCGGCGTCAGCGGAGGAGAACACCACGGCGCCCACCGCGGCGCCCGGGGAGGCGTTCAGGCCCTTGGCGATGACCTCGTAGTCGGCCTTGGGGTCGAACTGCGGGTGGAGGAGCTGGTCGAGCTGCTCGGGGGCCACGCGCATGACGGCCTCCTCCTTGCTGATGCGACCCTCCTCGTACATCTGGATGGCAACCTTGAGGGCGGAGAGCGCCGTGCGCTTGCCCACGCGGGTCTGGAGCATCCAGAGCTTGCCCTGCTCGATGGTGAACTCGAGGTCCATCATGTCGGCGTAGTGGTCCTCGAGGATCTCGAAGACGTGGAAGAGCTCCTTGCCCGCCTCCTCGAGGCCGGGGACCTTGGGCAGGTCGGCAATCGGCTCGGTGTTGCGGATGCCGGCCACGACGTCCTCGCCCTGGGCGTTGACCAGGAAGTCGCCGTAGCGCTCGTTGGTGCCGTCGGCGGGGTTGCGCGTGAAGGCGACGCCGGTGGCGGAGGTGTTGCCCTTGTTGCCGAAGGCCATCACCTGGACGTTGACGGCGGTGCCGAGCTCGTCGGGGATCTTGTTCTGCTTGCGATACAGGATGGCGCGGTCGGTGTTCCAGGAGCCGAAGACGGCCTGCTCGGCGAGGCGCAGCTGCACCAGCGGGTCGTGCGGGAACTCGATCTTGCCGTCGACGAGCACCTCGGGGTACTTCTCGGCGTCGACGTTCTCGGCGAAGATCTGCTTGAAGGTGGCGACGAGGTCCTTGAGGTCGTCGGCGTCGAGCTCGGTGTCGAGCTTCACGCCCTTCTCGGCCTTCTTGGCGGCGATGGCGTCCTCGAAGAGCTGGCCGGAGACGCCCATCACGACGTCGGAGAACATCTGGACGAAGCGACGGTAGGAGTCGTAGGCGAAGCGCGGGTTCTCGGTCTGCTTGATGAGGCCCTGGACGGAGTCGTCGTTGAGGCCGAGGTTGAGGACCGTGTCCATCATGCCCGGCATCGAGAACGGCGCGCCGGAGCGCACGGAGACGAGCAGCGGGTCGTCGGAGTCGCCGAGCTTCTTGCCCATGCGCTCCTCGAGGTCCTTGCGGTACTCGTCGATCTCGTCGAGGACGCCCTCAGGCCACACGTTGCCCGCGCTCGAGTAGGCGACGCAGGTCTGGCAGGTGATCGTGAATCCGGGAGGGACGGGCAGGCCGATGTTGGCCATCTCGGCGAGGTTGGCGCCCTTGCCGCCCGTGATCCACTTGGCCTCGGCAACGGTGTCGCCCGCGACCTCGGTCACGTTGTTGCCGTTGGCGTCGAAGCCGAAGCGGTAGACATGCTTTTCTGCCATGTTTTCCCCTTGCTTTCCTAGGGTTCCTGACGCGTCCCGTGCGGTCCGCGCCCTTACAGCTCGGTCGCGCTCCGCCATCGCGCGGCCATAGGACATGGTATCAACCAGTCCCCCCTCCGCCCTCACTATTCCGCGTCCGGTAACGCAGGGTAGGCGAGCGGCGCGCGGGCGAGAAAAACGGGGCCACGCCCTGCGGCGCGGCCCCAAAGGTAGTACCATGTGATGTGATTTGGCCCTTTAGTTGGCCGCCGGCTCGTCCTTGTAGACGGCGCCGATCTCGCGGGTGGGCTCCTCCCCCGTCAGCGTGGAGATGACCGTGACGGCCGGACCGAGCAGGTCGATCGAGGGGATTCCGCGGCGGTCGAGCTCGCGGCGGATCTCCCTGCGCAGCGTCCCGTTGGCGAACGTGTGGAACACGGCGCACGGGCGGCTCTCGTCGTAGTTCTCGTCGAGGAACGAGCGCACGGTCTCGACGTCCTTGACGTTGGAGAGGCGCTCGATGTCGACGGAGCCGTCGCCGAACTGTGCGGCGGCGGCCATGACGACGGTGTTGGCCGTCTCGCCGCGAGCGTCGGAAAGTACGAAGATGAGGGGGACGACCTGACCGAAGATGTCGTCATCCAGATCGAGCTTGTTCACCACGAGTCCTCCTGTACCTATCAGGCTTCACGGGGCATACCCCGTCTCACCGTAGCCTACTTCCTCCGAGAGAGCGCGCCGACGTCGGCAATCCCCACGAAGACTTCAACGAAGCGGTTGAGGAGGCGCAGGCGGTTCTCCCTTACCTCAGTATCCTCGTCCATGACAAGCACGTCGTCGAAGAATCGGTCGATGGGCGTCTTGAGTTCGGCAAGGGCGTCAATCGCGGCGCGGAAGTCCCGCCCGGCGAGCGCCGCCGCGACCCTGCGGCCGCCCTCGTCGCACGCGTCGAGCAGGGTGCGCTCGGCCTCGCCGAGAAGCGCGGCGTTCACCTCGGAGCCGAGCGTCGGGTCGGCGAGGTGGGCGGCGCGGGCGTAGGCCTGGGCGAGCGCCTCGAAGGTCGCCGGGTCGTCGCGGCGGGCGTCCTCGAGCGCGTGGGCGCGGGCGAGAAACTCGCCCGGGTCGACCACGCCGACGGCGCCGACGGCCTCGACGGTGTCGGGCGAGACGCCCTCGTCCTTGGCGATGGCCGCGAGCCTGCCGCGGAAGAAGGCGGCGACGTCGTCGGCGACGCGCGCCTCGTCGAACTCGACGCCCTGCTCGCGATACGAGCGCAGGGCCAGGCCGATGAGCGCGCGCAGGTCGGCCGCGGGCAGGGAGCGCAGCATGGCGATGACGCCGATGGCGGCGCGGCGCACGGCATAGGGGTCCGAGGAGCCGGTCGGCGGCTCGTCGATGGCGAAGATGCCGCAGATGGTGTCGAGCTTGTCGGCCACGGCGACGCACGTGCCCGTGAGGCCGCCCGGCAGCTCGTCGCCGGCGAAGCGCGGGCGGTAGTGCTCGCGGATGGCGCTCGAGACCTCGGCGGGCTCGCCGGCCGCGGCCGCGAAGTAGCCGCCCATGACGCCCTGCTGGTTGGTGAACTCGACGACGGTCTGGCTCACGAGGTCGGCCTTGGCGAGGTGGGCCGCCCGCTCGGCGAGCGCAGCGGCGGCCTCGTCGCCGCCCGCCTGCGCGGCCACGGCGCGGGCGAGCGCCTCCATGCGCGCGACCTTCTGGCGCATGGTGCCCAGGCTCTCCTGGAAGGTGACCTCCCCGAGGCGCTCGACGAAGTCCTCGAGCGGCCGCTTGAGGTCCTCCTCGAAGAAGAACTTGGCGTCGTCGAGGCGGGCGCGCACCACGCGCTCGTTGCCCGCCACGACCGTCTCGGAGACGGCCGGGTCGGCGTTGGAGACCACGACGAACTCGCGCGTAAGCGCGCCGGCGGCGTCGTAGATCGGGAAGTAGCGCTGGTTGGAGAGCATCGACTCGCAGATGATCTCGTGGGGGACGCGCAGGAACTCCTCGTCGAAGGTGCCCACGAGGACCGTTGGCCACTCGCAGAGGTTCACCACCTCGTCGAAGATGCGCTTGGGCGTGTCCACGTGGGCGCCGCCGCGCGCGGCCTCCACCTCGGCGATGCCGGCGCGAATCCGCTCGGTCCGGCGCTCTGCGGACAGGACGTGGGCGGCCTCGAGGACCTCCTCGTAGCGGGAGGCGTCGTCCACGACGTGGTCGCCCGGGGAGAGCACGCGGTGGCCGCGGGTCACGTTGGAGCTCGTGACGTCGGCGTAGCGGACGGGCACGACCTCCCCGCCGAGCAGGGCGCAGATCCAGCGGATCGGGCGGACGAAGGTCTGGTGTTCGCAGCCCCAGCGCTGCGAGCGGTAGTTGGGCCACTCGAGCGAGCCGATGACGCGCTCGGAGAGCTCGGAGAGGATGGGCAGGGCCGGCGCCGCCGGCACGCTCCTCTCGGCGAAGACGTACTCGCGGCCGTCGGCGTCCACGCGGCGGACGAGCTCATCGGCGGCGACGCCGCACTTGCGGGCGAAGCCCTGGGCGGCCTTGGTGGGCGCGCCGGCGTCGTCGAAGGCGATGCTCGCGGCGGGCCCGCGCCTGACCTCGTGCACCTCGTCGGTCTGGCCGGGCACGCCCGCCACGAGGGCGGCGAGACGGCGGGGCGACGAGATGACGCGCACCTCGCCGTGGGCGAGCCCGGCCTCGTCGAGCCCCTTGGCGACGAGCCTGCCAAGCTGGCCGGCGGCGTTCATGAGCGGCGCCGAGGGCATCTCCTCGGTGCCGATCTCCAGCAGGAAGTCACGAGTCTCGGCCATCTAGGCCACCTCCCCCTTCTGAGCGGCTCCGTCCGCCTTGCTCGCCACCTCGGCGAGGTAGGACTCGCAGCAGAGCTTGGCGAGGGTGCGGACGCGCAGGATGTAGTTGGCGCGCTCGGTCGCCGAGATCGCGCCGCGGGCGTCGAGCAGGTTGAACGCGTGGCTGCACTTCATCACGCAGTCGTAGGCGGGCAGCGGCAGCCGGTGCTCGAGGCACGAGTGGCACTCGCGCTCGTAGTCGTCGAACTTCTCGCGCATCATCTCGACGTTGGCCACCTCGAAGTTGTAGGTGGAGAACTCGAACTCGTTCTCGTGGAAGACGTCGCCGTAGGTCATGGGCGTGCCGTCGGGCAGGTAGCTCCACACGAGGTCGTAGACCGAGTCGACGCCCTGGATGTACATCGCGATGCGCTCGAGGCCGTAGGTGATCTCAACCGGGACCGGGTCGACCTCGATGCCGCCCACCTGCTGGAAGTAGGTGTACTGCGTGACCTCCATGCCGTCCATCCAGACCTCCCAGCCAAGGCCCCAGGCGCCCAGCGTCGGGCTCTCCCAGTCGTCCTCGACGAAGCGGACGTCGTGCTCGGCCGGGTCGAGGCCGATGGCCTTGAGTGAGCCGAGGTAGAGGTCCTGCGAGTCGGCCGGGCAGGGCTTCAGGATGACCTGGAACTGGTAGTAGTGCTGCATGCGGTTGGGGTTCTCGCCGTAGCGCCCGTCGGCCGGGCGGCGGCACGGCTGCGGGTAGCAGGTCCGCCACGCGGCCGGGCCGAGCGAGCGCAGGGTCGTCGCGGTGTGGAACGTGCCCGCGCCCACCTCGGAGTCGTAGGGCTGCATGACGGTGCAGCCCTGCGCGGCCCAGTAGCGCTCGAGGGCGAGGATCATGTCTTGGAACGTCAGCGCGGAGTCTCTCATATCAGTCCTTCCCTAGGTCAGGGGCTAGAGCGCCCCGATGCGAGAGAGCGGCCAGTAGATGAACAGCGCCCTCGATGTTACGTCATCGACGCTCACGGGGCCGAAGTAGCGCGAGTCCTTGGAGTTGGTGCGGTTGTCCCCCATGACCCAGACGCAGCCCTCGGGGACGACGTAGGGGTACTCGATCCCCGCGGAGCCCTCGAGGTCGGAGAGCGAGTAGGTGGGCCTGCCGCCCGTATAGGGCTCGTCGAGGGCCTCGCCGTCGACGTAGACGACACCGTCGACGAGGTCGATGGTCTGGCCCCCCACCGCCACCACGCGCTTGATGAGGGTCTCGCCGTCGAGCGGGCTCTCGAAGGTGACGATGTCTCCCGGGGCCGGCGGCTCGAAGCGCAGGGTCACCTTCTCGCCGAGCAGCATGTCGCCCTCGAGGATCGTGTCGCGCATCGAGCCGGAGGGCACGTAGTAGGGCATCCCCACGAAGGTCCTGAGCACGAAGGCGACGCCCACGGCGAAGGCGACGCTCCCGATGACCCAGCCGTGACGGGCGAGAAACCCCTCGCGCCGCTCCGCCTCTCGGCTCTCATGTGCGGCCATGCGCGCCATCCCCCCTCGCCTCGCGCGCGATCCGCGCCGCGAGCTCTCGCTCCTCCTCGGTGAGCTCGGCCGACGCGAGCAGGTCGGGCCGCCAGCGGGCCGTGCGCTCGATCGCGCTCAGCCGGCGCCAGGCGTCGACGCGCGCGTGGTCGCCCGAGAGGAGCACCTCCGGAACGTCCATCCCGCGATAGCTCGCGGGGCGGGTGTACTGGGCGTACTCGAGCAGCCCCGCCGCCGAGAACGACTCGTCCTCCGCGCTCCTCTCGTCCCCGAGCGCGCCCGGCAGCAGGCGCACCGTCGCGTCGATGACCACGAGCGCCGCGAGCTCCCCGCCGGTGAGCACGTAGTCCCCGAGCGATATGACCTCGTCGGCGAGCGCGTAGGCGCGCTCGTCCATCCCCTCGTAGCGCCCGCAGACGAGCAGCACGCGCTCGCGGCGCGAGAGCTCCTCGGCGCGGGCCTCGTCGAAGCGCGCGCCGCAGGGCGAGAAGAACACCACGTGGGGCTCGGGCCCGCGCGAGGAGAGCTCGTCGATCGCCTCGAAGATCGGGGCGGGCTTCATGAGCATGCCCTGCCCGCCACCGAACGGGGCGTCGTCCACGGTGCGGTGACGATCGTGCGTCCAGTCGCGCAGGTCGTGCGCGCGGAACTCGAAGACGCCCGCCCGCTGCGCGCGCCCCATGATCGAGGCGTCGAGGTAGGGGGCGAAGACGTCGGGGAAGACCGAGAGCGTCTCGAATATCACGACGCGCCCACCTCCCCCGGCCACCCGAGCCCGCGCGGGACGCGCACGGGGATGGGCCCCTCGTCGGGGACGCGCGAGACGACCTCGTCGACCACGGGGACGAGGACCTCCGCGCCCTCGGCCTCGAGGACCCAGACGTCGTTCGCGGGCCCGGTCATGACCTCGCGTATGCGGGCGGCGCGGCCGTCGGGCTCGTTCACCACCGTGCGCCCCACGAGCCGCTCGGGGTCGTGGAGGGCGAGGTCCGCCGGCAGGTCGCGCTCGCGGGCGAGGAGCACCTTGCCGACGAGGGCCTCGGCGGACGAGACGTCGCCCACGCCCGAGAGCGCGACGAGCCTCCCGGAGCGCGCGTCCCCGGCGACGGACGTGACCGTGCGCCAGCGCGGCCCCCTGAGGTCGGGCGGCAGCACGGCGACCTCGAGCCCCTCGCGAACAAGTGAGGGAAGGCCGTGGACGGGCTCCGTCACGACCTCCCCTCTTCTCCCGCGCGCCTTGGCGACGCGGGCTATGGTCCTGTAGCGCTCGCGCATGCGCCCCTAGCCTACGACCTCGACCTCGACCATCGTCCCCACGCGCTGCCCGAGGGCGCGGGCGAGGGTGCGGATGGCCTTGATGGTGCGTCCCTTGCGGCCGATGACGCGGCCGGCGTCATCCTCGGAGCACGTGACCTCGATGAGGGACGAGCCCTCGCTGTCCGTCACGTCGAGGGAGACGGCCTCCTGATCGTCGACGAGCCCGCACACGATGTACTCGACGAGGTCGGCGACCTTGTCGGACGGGAGCTCGCGGCCCTCGACCGCGTCGAGCGCGCTGTCCGTGGCCTCCATGGGGCGCGCCTACTCGGCGTCGCCCTGGGCGGCCTCGGCGGCCGCGGCGGCCTTGGCGGCGGCCTTCTTGGAGAGCTTCGCCTTCTTCTCGACGACGGGCTCGCCGGTGCGGGCGACGTCGATCAGGTGGGCGACGGCGTTGGTGGGCTGGGCGCCCTTGGCGATCCACTCGTCGACCTTCTCGAGGTTGATGTCGATGACCTTGGGGTTGGTCAGCGGGTTGTAGCGGCCGACCTCCTCGATGTAGCGGCCGTCGCGGGGCATGCGGCCGTCGGCGACGACGACGCGGTAGTACGGGCGCTTCTTGGCACCGTGGCGGGCCAGGCGAATCTTAACTGCCACTGAAAACTCCTCCGATACGTGCGGTGCGCGTGGTTGGTAGGTAGGCCGCACCGCATAGCCACATAGCAGTTAGACATCATACCGCTCCTCAATGTGCTCGCAAGGTGCAGTTTTTGTGAACGGTCGGCGTCGAGTCCGTGTGGGCGGGGCGGCTTCAGGAGAAATTAAGGCTCGCTGGGTAGGATAGCAGCGTCAGCAGCATCCGAGGGCCGACAAGGGGGCACTCATGAACATCCTGGTCGTCGAAGACGAGCGCAACCTCGCGGACGCCATCGTCCGCATCCTCGAGGGGGCCTCCTACCACGCCGAGGCGGTCTACGACGGCACGGCGGGGCTGCGCTCCGCCCTCTCGGGCGCCTACGACGCCGTGGTGCTCGACGTCATGCTCCCCGGGATGAGCGGCTATGAGGTGGTGCACGAGATGCGGCGCGAGGGCTCCCCCACGCCCGTCCTGCTCCTCACCGCCCGCTCCTCCACTGCCGACAAGGTCGAGGGGCTCGACGCCGGCGCGGACGACTACATGACCAAGCCCTTCGAGGCGGCCGAGCTGCTCGCCCGCCTGAGGGCCCTCACGCGCCGGCGCGGCGACGTCGTGATCGACGAGCTGACCTTCGGCGACGTGCGCCTCGACCTCGAGACGCACGACCTCTCCTGCAAGGACTCGTCGGTCCACCTCTCCGGCAAGGAGTTCGAGGTGATGAAGGTCCTCATGAGCTCGTCCGCGCGCGTCGTCTCCAAGCAGGACCTGCTGCTCAGGGTCTGGGGCGCGGACGCCGAGGCGTCGGAGAACTCCGTCGAGGCCTACGTCTCGTTCCTGCGCAAGAAGCTCGCCCACGTGGGGTCCGCCGTCCAGATCACGACCCTCAGGATGCTCGGCTACCGCCTTGAGACGTTCGAGCGATAGGGAGCGCCGGGACCCGATGCTCCGGCGGCTGCGCCGCAACTTCGTCGCCGTCGCGATGTCGATCGCGGGCGCCGTCCTGCTCGCCTCGCTCGGCTCGTCGTTCTTCTCGTCCTACACCACGCAGCAGGCGCTGACCGACGACCTGCTCTCCCGCGCGCTCTCGGCCGAGAGCTGGGCCGCCGCGACGATCGGCGAGGGCGGGGGCCAGGGCGCCGACGTCATGCTCGCCGTCTCGGTGGACGTGGGCTTTGACGGCACCGTGAGCCTCAGCAGCGCCACGCCGCTCACCATCTCCGACCCCGCCCTGAACGAGCTGCTCTCCGAGGCCCTCTCGAGCGAGTCCGCCTCCGGGCGAAACCCCTCCTACCACGTCGCCTGGAAGCGCGCCGCCACCCGATCCGGGTGGCGCGTCGCCTTCGCGGACACCTACTCGAGGGACGCCGCGCTGCGCGCCCAGGCGACGATGGACCTCGCCATCTTCCTCGTGGCCATGGCGGTGCTGCTCGTCATCGTGACCCGGCTCGCCCGCTGGATCCTGCGGCCGGTCGAGGAGGCATGGGACCAGCAGCGGCGCTTCGTCTCGGACGCCTCGCACGAGCTCAAGACGCCGCTCGCCGTCATCCTCGCCAACGCGCAGATCCTCGAGACGGTCGAGGGCGTCCCCGAGGAGGCCCGCCGCTGGGCCAGGAGCACCGCCGAGGAGGCCACCCACATGAAGGGCCTGGTCGAGGACATGCTCACGCTCGCGCGCGCCGACGAGCAGCGGGCCTGCGGCGAGGGGGCCGGTACCGGGCGCGTCGAGCTCAGCACGCTCGTGGACGGCTGCGCGCTCGAGTTCGACGCCGTGGCCTTCGAGCGGGGCTGCTCGATCGAGTCCAGGCTCGAGCCGGGCCTCGCCGTCACGGGCGACGCCTCGCAGCTCGGGCGGCTCGTGCGGACCCTGCTCGACAACGCGACGAAGTACGCCGCGGCGGGCAGCGCGGTGCGGGTCAGCCTCGCGCGCGAGGGCCGCGCCGCGCGCCTGGCCGTCACCAACCTCGGCGACCCGATCGCGCCCGAGGACCTCGAGCACCTCTTCGACCGCTTCTACCGCACCGACCGCGCGCGCGAGCGCCAGCCCCAGGGCGGGTTCGGGCTCGGCCTGGCCATCGCGCGCAGCATCGCGGAGGCGCACGGCGGCACCATCTCTGCCACCTCCTCGGCCGAGGCCGGGACCACCTTCACCGTCGTCCTCCCCCTCGCCTGACGGGGGCGACCTGACAAGGGTGACAGGGTCGTTTGTCATGAACCCCTTCATGACAAACGACCCTGTCACCCTTGTCAGATCGCCCCCCGTCAGAAGTCCGACTTGTTCATGGGGGCGGTGTCGGACGTGCGCCCGCTGAAGCGCAGGTCGCGGCCGTAGCTCACCGCCGCGTCGCCGAAGCGCTCGCGCACGGCGTCGGTCACGCGCCCGAGCGCCGAGAGGTCGCGCGCGGGCCCCTCCTCGTCCCGCGCCCCGAAGAGCGCGAGCTGCTCGGCCGCCGCGCCGTCAAAGCCCGAGACGCCCACGCCCACGAGGCGCACGGGCATCCCCCGCGCCCACACCTCGTCGAGCAGAGAGGCCGCCACGCGCCCGAAGACCCACTCGTCGTCGGTCGGGGCAGCGAGCGCGCGCTGCGCGGTGTGGCCGTGGCCGACGTCGTACTTGAGCTTGAGCGTCACGGTGCGCCCCCTGAGGCCCTTCCGGCGCAGGCGCCGGCCCACGACCGAGGCCACGTGCAGGATCGCCGCCTCGATCTCGTCTCTCGCCGTGAGGTCGCTCGAGAAGGTCCGCTCGTTGGAGACCGACTTGACGTCGTCCGGGGCGTCCGCCTGCGCCACGCGGCTGCGCTCGAGGCCCGCCGCGCGCCGCGCCATCCGGGGCCCGAGGACGCCGAACTCGCGCTCGAGCGCGCCGGCGTCCGCGCGGGAGAGCTCCCCGAGGGTCCGGATGCCCATCCGGCGCAGGCGCCCCTCGGTCGCGGGCCCCACGCCGCTCATGGCGCCCACCGGCAGCGGCGCGAGAAACGCCCGCTCGGTTCCGGGCGGCACCACCGTGAGCCCGCGGGGCTTCTCCCGCTCGGAGGCGATCTTCGCGACGGTCTTGTTGACGCCGAGCCCGATGGAGCAGGTGACGCCGAGTGCGGTCACCCTCCCCTGGACGCGCCGGCAGATGGCGACGGGGCTCTCGCGCGAGAAGCGCCCCGGGGTGACGTCGAAGAACGCCTCGTCGATGGAGACCTGCTCGACGAGGGGCGTCTCCTCGCCGAGGAGCGCCATGACGCGGTCGCTCATCTCGCGGTAGCGCCCGTAGCGGCCCTGGGTCCAGATGGCATCGGGGCACAGGCGCCGCGCCGTGGCCGAGGGCATGGCGGAGTGCACGCCGAAGCGCCGCGCCTCGTAGGAGGCCGTCGAGACGACGCCGCGCCGCTCGGCCGAGCCGCCCACGATGACGGGCCTCCCCCGCCACTCGGGGTGGTCGAGCTGCTCGACCGACGCGAAGAAGGCGTCGAGGTCGAGCAGGCCCACGGCCGGGCCCTCCCACTCCAGGGGCGAGATGTGCGCAGCTTCGTCCATGCGTCGATTATACGTTGCCTAAATGGGTGCCTAAATGGGGACAGGCCCCATTTAGGCGACCCTGCGGCGATGGGTCGCGTGCGAGATCGTGCTTCTCCCTATGCCCGTGAGGCGCTCGACCTGCCGGATGGTGAGGCCCGCGTCGCGCATCAGCTGGAGGAGCCGGTCCCTCTCGTCGCGGCCCATCGCCTTCAGGGCGGAGGGCTCGACGTCCCCGAGGGCTTCCCGCGCCGCGGCGAGCGCGTCGTCATCCAACACGCGCGCGCCCAGCCGCTCGACGTAGCCGAGGTAGTCGGCGCCCGCGCTGAAGTCGACGAACCCCTCCGGCCCGCCGAGCATGCCGAGAACGGTCCCCGTGCGCGCCAGGACCGAGTCGCCGCCGGCATACTCGGCGTAGCTGCTCCACGGGTACTCCTCCGCGCGACACATGCCGGCGCGCTCCGGGTTGTCGTGGATGTAGCGCACGACCTGGAGGAGCTGGCGACTCGAGGTGACGGGAACGCTCTTGAACCTCCCCTCGAAGACGTGCCCAACGTGCCCGCTCAGTCGGTTGAAATGCGCGGCGTAGCGCCCGGCGAGCCGATGCATGGCATGGCTGAGCTCGTCGGCCGAATCTTCGAGGAGCAGGTGGACGTGGTTGCTCATGAGGCACCAGGCAAGCACGTCAACCCCGGCATCGCCCAGGCATTCCCGCGCGAGCAGAAGGAAGAGCCTCCTGTCGCCGTCGCACTCGAATATGATCTGGCGCCCGCTGCCGCGCAGGATGACATGATAGAAGCCCTGCTCGGCACGAACTCTGGGACCTCGCGCCATAACTGCCTCCTCACCGCGTGGGAAGAAGGCTAGCACGATGCGAGCGAAATAGCTTGCCTAAAAGGGGCCTGTCCCCTTTTAGGCAAGGTCGAGGCGGGGGGCGTCGCCCCAGAGGGTCTCCAGGCGGTAGAAGTCGCGCGACTCGGGGCGGAAGACGTGGACGACGACCGAGCCGTAGTCGACGAGCACCCAGGAGAGCGCCTCCCTCCCCTCGCACGAGAGGGGCGAGACGCCGCAGTTCTTGGAGACGCGCTCGCGGACCTCGTCCACGATGGCGTCAACCTGGCGCGCGTTGGCGCCGGTGCAGATGACGAAGTAGTCGCAGACGTCCGTGAGCGACGTGAGGTCGAGGCAGACGAGGTCCTCGGCCTTCTTGTCGTCGGCCGCGAGCGCGGCGACGCGGGCAATCTCGAGTGGGGTGGGCATGTTCTTCTCCTTACGGGCATCCCTCGGCGCGGCGCGCGGCGAGGGCGTTGTAGACGTCGATGGTTCCGGGATAGAGGTAGCGGCCGCCCTCGAGGACGTAGACGATGCCGCCGACGAACGACTCCCAGAAGAGGTCGTCGAGCGAGGCCTTGCCCACGAGCGAGCGGCTCCGGCAGATGCCGGGGGTGTCGAGCCTCAGCGGCTCGATGCCGTCGGCGACGAAGAGCACCTCGTCGAGCGGCCCCATGTCGGCCGCCGCGGAGGTGTGGACGGAGATGGCGTGCCACACGGCGGGGGGCAGCTCCGGGTAGCGCTCCGGGAGCGTCCGGGCCGCTATGATGCCGTGGAGCAGGGAGTGGACGAGCTCGAGCTCCACGCCGAGGTCGACCCCGAGCTCGCGCGCCTGGGCGAGCTGCTCGGAGACGGGCGCGGCCTTGGCCCAGTCGTGGAGGAGCCCGGCGGCGCGGGCGAGGAACGGGTCCACCCCGTAGGCGAGCGCGAGGCGCTCGGCGGTCTTGGCCACGGAGAGCGAGTGCGCGAGGCGCCTCGGCTTCTGCGCGAGGTGCTCCGAGACGTCCGCCTTGATCCGGGCGAGCAGGTCGCGCTGCTCGGGCGCGTACTCGACGCGCCGGGCGCTCTTCTTCTTGCCCACTACGAGACCACCTCCCCCGTCTGGCCGTACCTGCTTCGGGCTGCGCCGTACAGGCCGTGCTTGTGCAGGTAGCCCGTCACCTGGTCGGGCGTGAGGTAGCGCAGGCTCTGCCCGGCGCGCACGCGCTCCCTCAGGTAGCTCGACGATATGGCGAGCGCCGGGACGGAGAGGTAGGTGACGTCGAAGTCGAGCCCCGAGGCGGCGATGGCGTCCCAGGCGCGGTCGAGGTCGTAGCCCGGGCGCGTGGCGCCCACGAGGTGCGCCAGGCGCGCGATGTCCGCGGCGTCTCGCCAGGTGACGATCTCGGTGATGGCGTCCGCGCCGGTGATGAAGTAGAACTCGACGTTGGGCGGATAGAGCCCGCGGAGCAGCCGGAGGGTGTCGGCGGTGTAGGTGACGCCCGCGCGGTCGATCTCGAAGCGCGAGGCGACGAAGTGCGGGTTGTCCGCCGTCGCGAGCAGCGTCATGGCGAAGCGCTCCTCGCTCGAGGTGACGTCCTGCTCCAGCTTGAAGGCGGGCCGCCCCGCCGGCATGAAGACCACGAGGTCGAGCCCGAGGTCGTCGAAGGCCTGCTCCGCCGCGACGAGGTGGCCGTAGTGGATGGGGTCGAAGGTGCCGCCCATGATCCCGAGCCGGTAGCGGCGCCCCTCGTCGGCGCCGAGGACCGGCAGGTCCGCGGCGCGCAGCGCGGTGACGTCGACGCTCATCGGACCTGCCCGTCCCCGCGCGCGAGGTACTTCGTCGTGGTGAGGGCCGAGGCGCCCATGGGGCCGCGGGCGTGGAGCTTCTGCGTGGAGATGCCGATCTCGCCGCCCAGGCCGAAGACCCCGCCGTCGGTGAAGCGCGTCGAGGCGTTGGCGTAGACGGCGGCCGCGTCGACGCCCGCGAGAAACGCCTCGCAGGCGGCGTAGGACTCGCTCACGATGGCCTCGGAGTGGCCGGTGCCGTAGCGGTTGACGTGCGCGATGGCCTCCTCGACGCCCCCCACGCAGCGCACCGACATCTTGAGGTCCAGATACTCGGTTCCCCAGTCCTCCTCGGTGGCGGCCCCCATCTCGACGCCGCACGCGGCCGCCGCGGCGCGCGCGCCCTCGTCGCCCACGAGCTCCACGCCGCGCTCGGAGAGGGCGAGAAGGACGGGCGGGAGGAGCCGCTCGGCCGCGCAGGCGTCCACGAGGAGCGACTCGGCGGCGTTGCAGACGCCCGGGCGCGAGCACTTGGCGTTCGTGACGATCCGCACGGCCTTCTCGACGTCCGCCTCGCGGTGGAGGTAGATGTGGCAGTTTCCGGTGCCGGTCTCGATGACGGGCACGGTCGCGCGCTCCACGCAGCGCCGGATGAGCTCCGCGCCGCCGCGCGGGATGAGGGCGTCGACGAGGCCGTTCGCGCGGATGAGCTCGTCGGTCTCGGTGTGGGCGGCGTCGTCGGAGACGTACTGCACGGCGTCCGCGGGAAGGCCCGCCTCGACGAGCGCGTCGCGGCAGGCGGCGGCGATCGCCTCGCAGGACTCCCGCGCGGCCGAGCCCCCCTTGAGGACGCAGGCGTTCCCGGAGCGCACGCAGAGCGCGAAGGCGTCCGCCGTGACGTTCGGGCGCGCCTCGTACACGATGGCGACGACGCCCAGAGGGACGCTCACCTGCTCGATGCGGACGCCGCACTCGAGCGTGCGGCCGCCCAGGACGCGCCCGAGGGGGTCTTCCTGCCGGGCGATGTCCTCGAGCGCGGAGGCGATGGAGGCGAGGCGGCCCTCGTCGAGGAGGAGCCGGTCCTGGAGGGGCGCCGGCATGCCGGAGCGCCTCCCCCGCTCGAGGTCGCGCGCGTTCGCCGCGCAGATGTCGGCCGCGCGCTCGAGGACGAGGCGCGCGGCGGCGCGTATGGCGCGCGAGCGGGACGCGGCCGTCGCCTGGCCGAGCCTGATGGACGCCTCGCGGGCGAGCGAGGCCTTGGTGCGAGCCTCTGACATGGGCCGCTCCTTTCGCCGGGTGAGCCCGATTATATAGCGTCGGCCGCCCGCGCCCGCCCGGCGGCGCGCGGCGGGGCCTAGAAGACGAGGAGGTCGTCGCGGTGCACGGCCGGCTGGGCACGGTCCTCGCCGAGGAAGCGCGCGATGACGTCGAGCTTGATACCGCGCACCCGGCCCATGTCCTCCGAGGAGTAGCGCGCCACGCCGCGCCCGATGACGTCTCCCGCGGGCGAGCGGACGTTCACGACGTCGCCCGCGGCGTAGGACCCGCTCGTGGAGACCACGCCGACGGGCAGGATGGACGCCCCGCGCTCCAGCACGGCCCGCGCGGCACCCTCGTCAAGCGTGATCGTGCCGCGCGGCACCTCGGCGAGGCCGATCCAGAGCTTCCTGCCGCCCTCGTGGGGCGACCCCGCGGGCGCCTCGAAGCGGGTCCCCACGGCCTCTCCCGAGGCGAGCTGCGCGAGCACGCCCGGGCGCCGCCCGCGGCAGACGACCATCGGGATCCCCGCGGCGAGCATCGCGCGGGCGGCACGCAGCTTCGAGGCCATCCCGCCCGTGCCGAACGTCGTGCCCGCGCCGCCCGCGACGGACATGAGCTCGGGCGTGACCTCGCTCACGCGGCCGATCAGCTCGGCCGCGAGGTCCTGCTGCGGGTTGGCCGTGTAGAGGCCCTCGACGTCGGAGCAGATGACGTAGAGGTCCGCCCCCACGAGCGCGGCCACGAGCGCGCCGAGCATGTCGTTGTCGCCGAAGGCGAACTCGGCGGTTGAGACGGTGTCGTTCTCGTTGACCACGGGGACGGCGCCGAGCTCGATGAGACGCGCGAGGGTGCTGCGCGCGTTGAGGAAGCCGTCGCGGTCCATGACGTCGCGCCGGGTGAGCAGGACCTGGCCGCAGGGGATGCCCCGCTCGGCCAGGACGTCGGCGTAGGCCTGCGTGAGGTTGGCCTGGCCGGCCGCGGCGCAGGCCTGGAGCGTGGCGATGTCGCCCGGCCGCCCGGGAAGGCCGAGGACGTCGCGCCCGGCGGCCGCGGCGCCCGACGACACCACGACGACTCGCGTCCCGCCCGCGACGAGGGCGGCCACCTGGTCGCAGAGGGAGCGGATGAAGCCGCGGTCGAGCGCGCCGGACTCGTCGACGAGCGTCGAGGAGCCCACCTTCACGACCATGAGCCCGGGGGCGCCCACCTAGGCCTGCCCCTCGTCGGCGAGGGCCCCCTCGTCCTCCTCCGGGACCTCGTCGAAGTCCGGGGCGGCGTCCTTGCCCTCGAAGGTGAAGGCAAGCTCGAGGATGCGCACCTCGTCGCCGCTCGCGGCCCCCGCCTTCGCGAGCGCGTCGTCGAGCCCGCAGCGCGCGAAGCGGTGCTGGAGGTACGCGACGGCCTCGTCGTTGTCCCAGTCGGTCTGGACGACCATGCGCTCCACCTGCGAGCCGCTGACGCGCCAGGCGTGGCGCTCCTCGCGCGTGACGCGGATCTGGCGGTCGCGGCGCTGGCGCTCGAGCTCCCAGCGCTCGCTGAGGTCGGGCGCGGAGGGCGCCTCGGCCGCCTCCGCGCGCAGGCGCGCCACCTCGGCCGCGCAGGCGCTCACGAGCGCGTCGAGCCCGGCGCCCGTGGCGGCGGAGACCGAGAAGAACGGCCGCCCGTCCGCCTCGGCGGCGGCGCGCAGGCGCTCGACCTGATCCTCGACCCCCGGCAGGTCGCACTTGTTGGCCACCACAATCTGGGGCCGCTCGGCGAGCGCGGCGGCGTAGGCCGCGAGCTCGGCGTTGATGGTGTGGTAGTCGTCGACGGCGTCGCGGCCCTCGTAGCCTCCCGTCACGTCCACCACGTGGAGGATGAGCGCCGTGCGCTCGATGTGGCGGAGGAACTGGTGGCCGAGGCCGCGCCCCTCGCTCGCGCCCTCGATGAGGCCGGGGACGTCGGCGACGACGAAGGACTGGCCGCTCGCGGCGCGCGCCACGCCCAGGTTGGGCACCAGCGTCGTGAACGGGTAGTCGGCGATCTTGGGGCGCGCGGCGCTCACGCGTGCGATGATGGAGCTCTTGCCCACCGACGGCATGCCCACGAGCGCGACGTCGGCCATGAGCTTCATCTCGAGCTCGATCCAGTGCTCGCGCGCAGGCTCGCCCTTCTCGGCGAAGGCCGGGGCGCGGCGGACCGAGGTGACGAAGTGGATGTTGCCGCGCCCCCCGGCGCCGCCGGGCGCCACGACGACGCGCTCGCCGGGTCGCGTGAGGTCGGCGATGTCGTAGGCGGGCGTCTGCGTGGCGGGGTCGAGCTCGCGCACGACCGTGCCCACCGGCACGCGCAGCACGAGGTCCGCGCCGTCGCGCCCGTGGCGGCGCGCCCCCTGGCCGTGCGTGCCGCGCTCGGCGCGGAAGTGGTGCTTGTAGCGGAAGTCGATGAGCGACGAGAGCTGGGGGTCGGCCTCAACGACCACGTCGCCGCCGCGCCCGCCGTCGCCGCCGTCGGGGCCGCCCTTGGGCACGTAGGCCTCGCGCCTGAACGACATGCAGCCGGCGCCGCCGTCGCCCCCCTTGACGTTGATGTGCGAAAGATCGGTAAACGTGTTCTCCACGCGTGTCTCCTTTGTCCGGGCCCCCATGGTACGGCAACCGCCCGACAACGTCCAACTCACGCCCAGGCTCCTGGCGGGGCGAGCCCCGCGCCCCTCGGGCATCCGCGCACCCCAGGGCCCCGCTCATCGGGGCCTGGAATATCGCAGCCGGGGGGTCGGCACGGCCCGCCGCGAGTTCTGCGGCCGCGCCCTTTGCGGCGAAGCTGTCCGAGCGCCGGGCCGTGCCGACCCCCGGCGGGCGGATGCGCGGATACGAAAAGGGCCCCGACGAGCGGGGCCCTGGGGTGCGATGTGACCGAGACTTTACGCCTCGCGGACGTGCACGCGGTGCTTGACGCCCTTGGTAAACTCGACGGTGCCGGCGGTGAGGGCGAACAGCGTGTCGTCCTTGCCGATGCCGACGTTGTCGCCGGGGTGGATGTGGGTGCCGCGCTGGCGGACGAGAATCTCGCCGGCCTTCACGAACTGCCCGCCGTAACGCTTGGTGCCGAGGCGCTGCGCCTGCGAATCGCGGCCGTTGCGGGACGAGCCGAGACCCTTCTTGTGAGCCATGGTATGACCTGCCTTCTACTCAGATACGAAACTACGCGGGAATCTCGACGACCTGGAGCTTCGTCAGGTTCTGACGGTGGCCCTTGGTGCGGTGATAGCGCTTGCGCTTCTTGAGCTTGAAGACGAGGACCTTCTCGCCCTTGAACTGATCGACGACCTCGGCGGTGACCTTCTTGTCCTGGAGGGAGGCGGGGTCGACGATGGTCGCGGAGCCGTCGTTCAGGAGAAGGACGTCAAGCTCGACCTTGTCGCCAGGCTGCGCGTCGAGCTTCTCGACGTCGATGACGTCGCCCTTGGCAACCTTATACTGCTTGCCACCAGTTGCTACGATTGCGTACATGTGCGAAACCCTTCATTGCTGGCGTGAATGCAACAGTTGCTTATATTACTAGCAGCGCCCCCACGCGTCAACGAGGAGTTGCCGTGACCTGCGGGTCCGTAAGGGAAAAGACGGCGCCCGAGCTCATGCGGGGACGATGCGGCCTTGCTCAGGATAGCGGCGCGCGCGGCTCGCTCGCAAAAAACGAGAAAGGCTCCACAAGACGCCCATCTTCCTCGTGGCGCTGGGCGACCCTGCGCACGCGGACGGCCGCGCACGCCCCCGCGCCCGCCTCGGCGAGGGCGGCGTCGACGAGGGCGCGCGGCCGAAGCGACGCCCGCGCGCCGGAGCGCGTCTCCACCCGGACGAGGACGGACCCGCCCGCGAGGTCCACGGCCTCGAGCGCGACGAGCGTCGAGGCGAGCTCGACGGTCTTCTCGCGCTCCCCGCGGAGGTAGGTGAGGGTGCCGCGCGCCCTGAGCTCGCCCACGGCGCGCTCGATCCGCGCGGCGTCGACCGGCGAGGACACGAGCTCGACCTCCCAGCCCGAGCGGTTCAGCCACGCCTCGAGGGCGGGGGCGGCGCCGGGCACGTAGGCCGCGCGGGCGGGTGCGAGGGCCGGCGGCGTGGCGGCGCGCAGGAGCGCGAGGGCCTCCTCGGCGTCCACGCGCTCGGTGAGCCGCACGTCGTAGTACTCGCAGGCCGAGCTCGCCCCGACGGGCAGGGCGCCAGAGAACTGCAGGCGCATGCGGCGGGCGAAGCCGTTGCCGATGGAAAACGGGAGCCGCGCGCGACGGACGCAGCGCTCCACCGTGGCGATGACCTCGAGGTGGCCGAGGTAGGCGAGCCGCTCGTCCTTGCCGTACTCCACGCGCAGGCGCGCGAGCTCGGCCTTGGTCGGCTGGTCCTGCGGGCGGCCCGCGAAGGGCTGGGGCCTCGTCATGAGCGCACCCCCTGTATGACGTTGCGGACGCCGAGCGCGGGGCACACGCCGCAGCCCGTGCAGCTCTCCCGCGTGCAGTCGGGCGTGGTGACGCCCTCGACGGCGCGGAGCCACTCGCGCTGGAGGTAGCCCTTGGAGACGCCGGGCGAGGTGTGGTCCCAGGGCAGGGCAGCCGAGAGCGGGAACTCCTCGCAGGCCACGTCCGTCAGGTCAAGCCCGCACTCGCGCGCGGCCCGCTCCCAGAGGTCGAACCTGAACTCGCTCGTCCAGGCGTCGAAGGAGCAGCCGAGCTCCCAGGCGCGCCGCACGAGCGCGAAGCCGGCGCGGCCCATCTTGGAGAGCGCCCCCTCCACGAGCGAGACGTCCGCGTCGTGGTAGGAGACGCGGATGGCGCGGTCGCGCACCTCGTGGAGCAGGAGCTGCTGGCGGCGCCTGACCTCGGCCGGGTCGAGCTGGCCCACCCACTGGAAGGGCGTGTGGGCCTTGGGCACGAGCACGGCGACCGAGATGGAGACCGACACGCCGCTCTTGGGGCCGCGCCCCACGACCTCGCGGCCGATCTCGAGCACGCGCTCGGCCATGCGGGCTATGCCCACCACGTCCTCGTCCGTCTCGGTGGGAAGGCCCATCATGAAGTAGAGCTTCATGCGCCGCCAGCCCTGCGAGAAGGCGTTTCTCGCCGCGCGCTCGAGGTCGTCCTCGGTCACGTTCTTGTTGATGACGTCGCGCAGGCGCTGGCTGCCGGCCTCGGGGGCGAAGGTGAGGCCTCCCCTCCTGCCGCCGGCCACGGCCGCGGCCATGTCCACGCCGAAGGAGTCGAGGCGCTGCGAGGGGATGGAGACGCGGATGCCCCTGCCCTCGAGGCCCTCGTTCATGCCGCGCAGGATCTCCTCGCACTGGGAGTGGTCGGTCGTGGAGAGCGACGTGAGCGATATCTCGTTGTGCCCGCTGGCGAGAAGGCCCTCCACGCCGCACGCGACCACCTGGGCGGCGGGCCGCTCGCGCACGGGCCGGTACGTCATGCCCGCCTGGCAGAAGCGGCACCCCCGGGCGCAGCCGCGCAGCACCTCGAGGGAGAGGCGGTCCTGCACGATGCCCATGTAGGGGACGATCCGCTGGGCGACGGCGTCCGTCCCGGCGAAGTCCTGCAGGCAGCGCTTGAGGACGACCTCGGGCGCGCCCTCCCCCGCCCTCGGGACCGCGCGACCCCAGCGCGTGGTGGACTCGTCGACCACGACGTCGTAGAGCGAGGGCACGTAGGTCCCGGGCACGCGGGCGAGGCGGCGCAGGACCTCGGCGCGGCAGGCGCCCTCGGCGCGCGCCGCGCGGATGCAGGCGCACGCCTCCACGATCGACTCCTCGCCGTCGCCGAGCAGGACCGCGTCGAAGACGGGCGCGAGCGGCTCGCAGTTCCAGGCGGAGGGGCCTCCGGCGAGGATGATGGGGTCGTCCTCGTCGCGCCCGTCGCTCGTGGGCGCGATGCCGGCAAGATCGAGCACCTCGAGGACGTTCGTGGCGATGAGCTCGTGGGCGAGCGTGAAGCCGATCGCGTCGAAGGAGGCGAGCGGGGCCGCCCCCTCGAGGGAGAGCAGCGGCACGCCCTCCCCCCTCATGAGCGCGGCCATGTCCTTCCAGGGCAGGTAGCAGCGCTCGCAGCTCATGCCCTCCTGCGCGTTCACCCGGTTGTAGAGGATGGCCACGCCGAGGTTGGGCTGGCCGACCTCGTAGACGTCCGCGTAGACCATGCAGAGGTGGAAGGGCCCCTGCTGCTCCTCGCAGGCGCCCCACTCGTGGTCGAGGTAGCGCGAGGGGTGCTCGACCCGGGCGAGGAGCGGCTCGATGAGGTGGAAGAGGTTCTCGCGCCGCGCCCTCATGCCGCACCCCCGCCGATGGTGACGTAGCCGTCATCGCCCGTCGCCGGGGCGAGCGCCTGGCCGGCCGGGGCGGCGGGCTCGCCCGCGCCCTCCGGGGACGGGGCCGCGTCGCGCCCGTCCTCGAGCTCGAGTCGCAGGCGGATGGCGCGGGCGGTGGCGACGGTGCCGCCGTAGCCGACGCAGGCCTTGAGCGCGGCGCCGAGCCCCGGGACGAGCCCCACGAGCGTCCGCGCGAGCGCGCGGTAGGCGAGCCCGCCGCCCATGACGCCCGCGAGCTCGGCCAGCCGCTCGAGGTCGACGTCGCGCCCGTAGGCGGCGGCGATGTCGAGCGCGAGCGCGCACTGGCTCGCGCACATGATGGGCAGGTCCGAGCCCGGGATGAGGCTCACGGCCCCCACGGCGGCGTTCTCGAGGGCACGCCGCGCGACGAGCGCGTCGGTCACCGCGCGGCGGCAGAACGGGAAGTTCGCGGCAAGCGCGAGGGGCTTCTCGGTGGCCTGCGCGAGCCACGAGGCGAGCCGCCCGAGGAGCGCCTCGTCGCTCGAGCCGCAGACGACGCCCACGAGCGGAGCGGCCTCGGGCGCAAGGCCGAGCGGCGGCACGTCGAGCGCGCCCTCGGCGACCATGGCGACGGGCACGCCCGCCCCGGCGTAGGAGCGGGCGATGGCCGCACAGGGACCCTCCCCGACGAGCACGAGGGCGGCGTCCGCCGGCTCCGAGCCCGCGGGCGCCGCCGACAGGCCGCGCACGTCCACGACCCCGCCCGGGCGCTCCGCGGCGAGCGCGCGCCTCACCGCGCCCGCGACGGCGGGCGGGCAGGTCGCGTCCACGTGGACGCGCAGGACCACCCGCTCGTCGCGCCGGGCGAACGAGCTTCTCCCCGCCGAGAGCACCTCGAGCACCCTGCCCAGGGTGACCTTCCGCGATGACATGACTTCCTCCCCTCCGGGGCCTCGCCCCGAGCACCCGCGTCACGCGACCTTCTGGCGGTGCCTCCACACCGACTGGACGACCCCCACGGCCGCCATCTGGACGATCATTGAGGACGAGCCGTAGCTCATGAACGGCAGCGGGATGCCCGTGATCGGCATGATCCCGATGCACATGCCGACGTTCTCCAGCACCTGGAAGGTCCAGAGCGCCGCGCAGCCCACGAGCACGAGCTTGGAGAACGGCGACTCCACGCGCATCGCCAGCAGGATCGTCGCGAGGATCATCCAGGCGAACAGGCCGAGAAGGACGACCGAGCCGACGAAGCCGAACTGCTCGGCGAAGGTGGCGAAGATGAAGTCCGTGTGCGCCTCGGGGAGAAAGCCCGAGAGCGCCTGGGACGCGTTGCCCACGCCCTTGCCGAGAAGGCCGCCCGAGCCGATGGCGATCTTTGCCTGGAGGAGATTGTATCCGTCCTCGGAGGCCGTGCCCTCCGGGTCCATGAAGACGGTGAGCCGCTTGAGCTGGTACTCCTGCAGGATGTGCGGGATGCCCTCGATCGACGAGGTGATCACGACGAGGGCCGCCACGGCCACGATGAGCGCTATGGTGGCGAGCACCCAGGAGCGCGGCGCGCCGCTGCAGATGATGATCGTGGCGCCCGCGAAGAAGATCATGAGGCCGGTCCCGAGGTCGGTCACCATGATGAGCAGAAGCGGCACGAGCAGCGTCGCGCACATCTTGGCGTAGTCGCGAAACGAGTCGATCTTGCCGTTGTACTGGGCGCACGTGGCCGCCATGAGGAAGATCACGACGAGCTTGGCGGGCTCGGAGGGCTGGAAGCGCAGGGGACCGATCCGCACCCAGCCGACCATGCCGCCGCCCTCGACGCCGAGCCCGGGGACCTTGGGCAGCACCATGAGGACGCACGCGAGCACGAAGAGCACGGTCGTCAGGTTGGCGAGGTTGCGGTAGTCGTAGCGCCAGACCACGAACGCCACGGCGGCGCCGAGCGCGATGCCGGCGAGGTGGCTCGTGAAGTTGGCGTCGGCGAGCGTGAGCGAGCACGACCACATGGTGATGACGCCGATGATGATGATGAGCAGCGCGGGGATGAGCTGCGAGAGGTAGAGCTTCTCGAGCGGGCCGCCGCGCTTGCCCACGCGCGCCCCGGCGCCCCCGCGCCCGCCGCGCTGCCCGATCGAGGAGAGGCCCCCGCCCGCCGTGCCCGGGCCGGTGAATTCTCGTGCCATGCTCCCCTCCTAGTCCGTGCCGCCGACTTCGGCGGTCGAGGTGTCGGGCTGCCCGTAGATGGTGCCGAAGATGTCGCGCACGACGAGCATGGCGCTCGACGAGCCCCAGTCCGCGCCGTCGACGTTGGCGAAGGCGACGTACTTGGGGTCGTCGGCCGGCGCGTAGGCGCCGAACCAGCCGACGTTGCGGTCGGCCGAGGCCTGCTCGGCGGTGCCGGTCTTGCTGCAGACGCGCACGTCGAGGTTCGTCCAGTGGGCCGTCTGCGTGGGGCTCTCCTCGTAGGTGACCCCGAGCATGCCCTGCTTCACCAGGTCGCGGTAGGCGGGGTCCTCCTGGACGTCGTTGATCTGCTCGGCGCGGTAGCGCGAGATGAAGCCGTCGCCTATGCGGGCCCGCACGCCGTGCATGACGTGCGGGCGCCAGATGGGGCCGCCGTTGGCGAGCCCGCAGTAGACGCAGGCCATCTGCAGGCAGGTGACGAGCATGTCGCCCTGGCCGATGGCGAGGTTGCAGTTCTCGCCGCCCTGCCAGGTGGCGTCGTCGTCGGAGTAGCCGAGCGACTTGAAGTAGTCCCACTTCCAGGCGGCGTCCGGCACGCGCCCGGCCGCCTCGCCCGAGATGTCAATGCCGGTCGTGGAGCCCAGGCCGTACTCGCGGAAGGTCTCCTGCATGCCCTCGGGGTCGTCCGAGCTCCAGAAGCCCTTGCCGATCTCGTAGAAGACGACGTCGCAGGAGTAGGTGATGCCGCCGACGAGCCCGATGCCGCCGTGGCCCGACTCGCTCCAGCACTTCATGCCGTTGGGGTCGCTCTGGTCCCCGGACCACGTCCACCACCCCGTGCAGTAGTAGCTCGAGTCGGGCGTCGCGATCCCGTGGTCGAGCGCGGCGAACGTGGTGAGCGGCTTGATGACCGAGCCGGGCGGGTACTGGCCCGCGATGGCGCGGTTGAGCATGGGGTTGTGCGCGCCCTCGTCCTGAAGGGCGTCCCAGTCTGCGGTGGAGATGCCGCCCACGAAGACGCTCGGCGAGAAGGTCGGGTTGCTCGCCATGGCGAGGATCTCCCCGTTGGTGCAGTCCATGACGATGGCCGAGCCGCCGACGGAGTCGATGCCGCGCTTGCGCATCTCGCCCACGATGCGCTCGAGCGACTCCTCGGCCGTGCGCTGGATGTCGACGTCGAGCGTGAGCACGAGGTCCGAGCCGCTCTGCGGCTCGATGCTCGTGGAGAGGCCCACCACGTCGCCGAGGGCGTCGATGTAGACGACCTGCTCGCCGCGCACGCCCTGCAGCACGCTCTCGTAGGCGAGCTCCACGCCGGTCTGGCCCACCACGTCCCCGGAGCGATACGCGATGCCGTCGCCCTGGGACTGCTCGCTCGCCTCGAGCTGCTCCGAGGTCACGGTGCCCGTGTAGCCCACCACGTGGGCGGCGAGCGAGCCGAGCGGGTAGGAGCGCTGGGTCCGCTGCTCCACCTTCACTCCCGGGAAGACGTCGGGGTGCTCGCCGATGTAGGCGACCACGCGCCGCGAGACATCCACGGAGACGGTGCGCAGGTTCTGGTAGCCCTCGGAGCTGTCCTGGAGGCGCCGGCGCACGGCCTGCGCGGGCATGCCGATGAGGTTGGCCAGAAGCTGCACCTCCACCTCGTCGTCGAGGACGTCGGCGCTCGCCGCCACGGTGAGGCTCGCGCGGTTGGAGACGATCTCGACGCCGTTGCGGTCCAGGATGCGCCCGCGCGGCGCCTGCGTGTAGACGGTGCTCGTGCGGTTTGACTCGGCCTGCTCCGAGTACTCCTCGCTCGAGACGAGCTGCATCGACCAGAGGCGCGCGACGAGCGTGGCGAAGATGGCGCCCACGGCCACCGCAAAGCCGACGAGCCGCCCGGAGAGGGTCTTCTCCGCCGACGAGTCCGAGCCGCCCGAGGCCCGCGGCGACGCGCCGCCGATGTCGAGCGTGAAGGCGGCCTCCGAGCGTCCGTAGACCACGAAGACCACGATGAGCGCGACGGCCAGGACCGCGCACACGATGACGATCACGAGGGAGAGGTCCATCGTCGCCCCCTACGCGCCCCGCCTGGAGAAGTGGCCGCCGGAAAGGCTCGGCCCCGACGGGACGTGGACGCGGGAGAAGTAGTAGGCGAAGGGCAGGAAGAAGACGAAGGTGAGCAGCGCCGTGGGAAGCGTCCGGAAGACGAGGACGTCGAGCAGCGAGTCGGCCTGCCCCACGAGGAGCATCGCCAGGTGGTAGACGAGCGAGACGGCGAGGGCGGAGGCGGCGAAGTGCGCCATCGCCGAGGCGAGGTCGCCCGCCATGCGGTTGCGCTCCTCCAGGCCGAGCGCGAAGGAGGACGCCGAGAGGCAAAACGCCATGAGGCCGATCGGGCCGGTCGTGGAGAGGTCGAAGAAGAGCCCGGCGAGAAACCCGGCGACGACGCCGCGGCGCCCGCCCGTCTGCAAGGCGACGCAGGCGGAGAAGATGAGCGCGAAGTTGGCCCGCCCGTTGCCGAGCCCCACGTTGGGGGCGAGCGCGAGCTGGAGCACCGCGCACACGAGCGCGAGCACCGCGATGCTGCGCGACTCCCTGTTCCTGTCAGAGACCTGCATGGGCACCCCCTACTCCGAGCTCGCGTCCGCATCCGCGCCCGCGCCGGCGGCGTCCGAGCCGTCGCCCTGGTCGGTCGCGTCAGAGCCTCCGTCGTCCGGGCCGTCGGCCCCGTCCGCCGCCCCCTGCGCGGGCGCCGAGGAGCTGTCCTGCGCGTCGGCCGCGGCGATGTCGTCGGCCGTGGCGCGCTGCTCCTCGGTGAGCGAGGTGATGACGAGGACCTCCTCGTAGTTCTCCGCGTGCGCGAACGGCTCGACGACGATGGTGAGGTAGGCCGCGCCCGGGCTGCTCTCGACACTCGTGACCTCGCCGAGGGGCAGGCCCTTGGGGAAGACGCCCCCCAGGCCGCTCGTGACGACGACGTCGCCCTGGGCAACGCTCTGGTCCGCGCCGATGAGCGTGAGCTCGAGCTGGCCCGTCACGGTGCCGACAAGCATCCCCTGGGCCCGGCTCGACTGGACCATGGCGGACACGGAGGAGTTGTCATCGGTTATGAGGCGCACCGTCGAGGTGGCCGGGCCGCACTCCACGATCTGGCCGATGACGCCGTTCGACGTCGTGACCGGCATCCCCACCGCAAGGCCCGACGAGGCGCCCTTGTCGATGGTGACGGTCGTGCCCCAGGAGTCCCCCGAGCCCGAGATGATGCGGGCCGCGGTGGACTGGAGGTTGTTGGCGTCGCGCAGGTCGAGCAGGCCCTGGAGGCGCTCGGCGGACTGCGCCGCCTCCTCGAGCTCGACGTTTCTGGCCCTGAGCTCGTCGTTCTCGGCCTGGAGCTCCGAGAGCGTCGCCTGGTCGGCCGTGAGGTTGGTGACGATGTTGCCAAGGCCCTGGAAGGGGGCCGCGACGGTCGCGCCGAGGTAGCGCACCGGCAGCGTCACGGTCTGGAACGCCCCGCGCACGACGCCGAGCGGCCCCTCCTCGCCGAAGCGGCAGCTCACGGTGAAGAGCACGAGCGAGACGACGAGGCATGCCACGAGCGTCCGCCCGCTGCCGCCCCTTCGGTTGTTGCCTATGGTCGGACCCGCCTGCCGCCCCCGCGTAGAGAGAGGCACGCGACTACCCGGCGCTCTGGACGAAGCCGCCCGAGAGCGCGTTGGCCTCGAGGACCTTCGCGCAGCCGTTCACGACGTTCTCGAGCGCCGTGGGGCTCACGTTGACCGGGACGCCGGTCTCCTCGCGCAGGCGCTGGTCGAGCCCGCGCAGAAGCCCGCCGCCGCCCGTGAGGAGGATGCCGTAGTACATGAGGTCCGAGGCGAGGTCGGGAGGCGTCACGTCGAGCGCGTCCTTGACGGCCTTGGTGACCTCGTCGAGCGGGCGGTCGAGCGCGCGGCGGATCTCCTCGCTCTCGATGCGCACGCTCTTGGGCAGGCCGCTCATCACGTCGCGGCCGTTGACCTCGACGTCGAGCTCCTCCGCGAGCGGGGCGGCGGAGCCGACCTTGATCTTGATGTCCTCGGCCGTGCGCTCTCCGATGGAGAGGTTGTAGACGTCGCGGACGTGCTGGAGGATGGTCTGGTCGAACTCGTCGCCGGCGGTGCGGATGGACTGGGAGACGACGATGCCGCCCATCGAGATGACGGCCACCTCGGTGGTGCCGCCGCCGATGTCGACGACCATGGATCCCGTGGGGTCCTCGATGGGCAGGTCCGCGCCGATGGCCGCCGCCATCGGCTCCTCGATGAGGTAGGCCTGGCGGGCGCCGGCGGAGATGGTCGCCTCGAAGACGGCGCGCTTCTCGACGGACGTGACGCCCGACGGCACGCACACCACGACGCGCGGGCGCGGGGACCACGGGTAGTGGTTGCCGCGCGCCTTCTCGATGAAGTAGCGGAGCATGACCTCGGTGACGTCGAAGTCGGCGATGACGCCGTCCTTGAGGGGGCGCTCGGCGATGATCGAGCCCGGGGTGCGGCCGATCATGCGCTTGGCGTCGGCGCCCACCGCGAGCACGCGGCTCTCGCTCTTGTCGATGGCGACGACGGAGGGCTCGTTGATCACGATCCCGTGCCCGCGGACGGCCACGAGCGTGTTGGCCGTGCCGAGGTCGATGGCGAGGTCTCCGCCGTACTCCCCGAAGAGGGTGTCAAAAAGTGACATGGTCCCTGCCCTGGTCGCTGTCTCTTACTCTGCGGACGTCGCGTCGCCGGCCGAGGCGTACTCGGGCGTGACCGAGACGACCTTCCAGCTGATGCCGTCGCGCCGAAGCTCGACGGTGTAGTCCTGCTCCCCGCCCGCGGCGAGCGCCGCGGTGAGGTAGACGGTGGAGTCGGTCATGCTGCGGTCGCAGCCCTCCACGGTGACGGTGACGTCGCCGGTGGGAAGCGAGTCGCCCATGGTCTCGATCTGGCTCGCCGAGGTCCCCGCCACGACGTACTGGGCGATGTCCTCGCCGGAGGACTTGGCCTCGAAGAGCTGCTCGGCGACGGCCTCCTGGGTGGGCCAGCCGTAGCCGCGCACGTACGCGAAGACCGCCGCACCCACGGCGAGGACGAGCAGCACGAGGAGGAAGACGAGGACCTTGAGGCCCGTGTGGCGGTGCTTGCGGCGGACCTTGCGCTCCTTCTTGTCGGCGGCCATGAGGTCCTCCTCAGTGACCGAGAAGAACCCGGTGTCCTCGGGCGAGGGCATGAGCTCGCCCGACTCCCCCATCGGGTCGAGCGGGTCGTAGCCACCGCCGTAGCCGGCCGCCGCCAGGAAGGCGTCGGTGTCGGACTGGCGGCGCTCGCCCATCGCCGCCACGGCCTTGCGGGCCGCGTCGTAGGAGGCCTGGGCCTCGGGGCTGAGCGAGAAGGTGCCGTCGGCGGTCGCGTGCGCGAAGGCGTCGACGGCCTCGTTCATGCGGTTGGCCGCGACGTAGGCCAGGCCGAGGTCGCACCAGATCTGGTTCTGGCTCTCGAGGGGGGTCGTGAAGTCGAGCGCCGTGCGGTAGGCCTCCACGGCGTCGACCGCGCGGCCGAGCCGCATGAAGCAGCTGCCCAGCTTGGAGAGGGCCGCCGCCGGGGCGGGGTTGGCCTCGTCGATGGCGGCGTTGCGGTACGCCATGCCGGCGCCGCGGACGTCGCCGATCCGCTCGTAGGCCGCGCCGAGCGCGAGGTAGGCCTTGTAGGGCGTCGCGTAGGAGGCGTCCGAGACGGCCTCCGTGAGCGCGGAGACGGCCTCCTCGGCCCGTCCCGCGGCGAGCAGCGCGCGGCCGAGGTTGCACTGGAGCGCGCCGCGCTTGCCGTACGAGGCGTCCGCGAGGGCGCCCTGGTAGGCCCGCGCCGCGGAGTCGAACTGGCCGAGCTTCATGTACGCGTTGCCGCGGAGGTGGTCGACCTCGCCGGACGGCTCGCCCGGGGCCGCGGCGTCGGCGAGGCGCGTCACCGCCCCGAACCAGTCGCCGTTCTTGTAGGCGAGCTTGCCGGATTCATAAGCATGCTGGTTCACTGTGCCCTCCAACGTGTGCCCCGCCGGCGCCTAGGCGTCGGCGTGCTCGATCCTGACCGAGTTGATGACGTCGCCCTGCCGGAGGGCGGCGATGACGTCGAGCCCCTCGAGCGTCGACCCGAAGACCGTGTAGCCGGAGTCGAGGCCGTGCTGGGGCCCGAGGCAGAAGTAGAACTGGGACCCGGCGGAGTTGGGGTCCATCGAGCGCGCCATGGCGAGCGCGCCGTCCACGTGCGAGTTGCGGGGGTTGGTCGTGTACTCCTCGCGGATGCGATACCCCGGCCCGCCGGTCCCCGGGCGCCCCATGGGGCCGACCTTCCCGGCGGCGACGTCGGCGGGGGACATCTCGCGGGTGTTGGGGCAGCCGCCCTGGATGACGAAGCCCGGGACGTAGCGGTGGAACTTCAGCCCGTCGTAGAAGCCCGACGAGGCGAGCTCGCAGAAGTTGGCCACGTGCACGGGCGCGCCCGCGCCGTCGAGGCGCGCGCGGATGGTCCCCCGCGACGTGTCGAAGACGGCGACCTCGTCGCCCACGACCTGGTAGGTGGGCGTGTAGAGCGGGTCTTGGATGAAGCCCATGTCCCTCTCCCCTCTCGGGGCGCGTTGCGTACGCGCGCAGTATGCTTCCAACTAGATGATTCTAGCAGGAGGCGCCAGGTTTCACATATTCGGCAGAGAGCCCGGGGCGGGGCGCCTCAGGCGGCGGGGTCCCAGGCGTCGTAGTTCTGCGAGAAGAGCCGCTGGAAGGCCGAGCCCGCGTCCATGGCGCCGGTGATCTTGTCCGCGTCCGCCGCGGGGTCCCCGGACTCGGCCGAGATGCCCCACGCCCCGGTGAGGGCGTCGCAGCGGTTGCGCAGCCAGTTGCCGAGCGTCTCGAGGTGATCGACCTTCTCGGAGACCCCCTCGCTGCCGTCGTCGAGCGCCGAGACGTCGTTGATGAGGTTGGAGACGTCTATGGAGATGGAGCGCGCCTCCGAGAGGCCCGCCGCGCGGTCCTCGGCCGACGTCGAGGAGAGGACGCCCTCCGAGCGCAGGAGCCGCTCGCTCTCGTCCACGCGCCCGGAGAGCTCGCCGAGCGAGTCGTGGGCGGAGGCGAGGGCGGACTCGAGGGTCTGCGCCTCCCCCGCCCTGCTCCCGTCCTGGCCGACGAGCGTCTCCAGGAAGCCCGGGAAGCCCGACATCGAGGTGTCGGCGGGCGTGGTCGCGGAGATGCGCGTGGCGCTCGGGTCCCAGGGGTGGGTGATGAGGACGGCCGCGCCGCCCACCACGAGAACGGCGAGCAGCCCGGCGAGCAGAAACGCCCTCGTGCGCGGCATGCGGTCGCTGCGCGAGACGGGCGACGAGGCGTCGTCGACGGAGGGCAGCGCGCTCTCGATGCGCGTGATGACGCCCGTCTCCTCCGCGCCCGCGGCGTCGCCGAGCTCGCCGGTCGAGCCGATGTCGGGCAGGTCGAGGTCGCGCGTCGGCCGCGCGGGCGCGGCCTCGGCCCCCTCGGGGCGCACCGACGAGCCGCACTTGGGGCAGACGTCGGCGCCCGGCGGCAGCAGGGCGCCGCAGCCGGGGCACCACGAGGCGTCGGTCAGCGCGATGCGCTGGGTGGAGTCGATGGGCTCGTTGCAGCGGGGGCAGCAGAGCGAGCCGTCGGGCACGCGCCCCCCGCAGGCGGGGCAGATCACAGTGCGGCGCCCTCCCCTCTCTTCTCGCTAGCCAAGCTCGTCAAGGACGTAGGGAAGGATACCACCCTTCGCGAGGAACGCGCCCTCCATCGGCGTGTCCACGCGCACAACGCACTCGAAGCTGAAGGAGGTGCCGTCCGGGCGCGTGGCGCGGACGGTCGCGCGCGGGGAGGCCGGGAGCCCGCCCGAGAGGTCGACCGGGGAGACGTCGAACGTCTCGTCCCCGCGGATGCCGAGGGTGCCGGCGCCCTCCCCCTCGAGGAACTGGAGCGGCAGCACCCCCATCTGGACGAGGTTGGAGCGGTGGATGCGCTCGAAGCTCTCGGCGATGACGGCGCGCACGCCGAGCAGAAGCGGCCCCTTGCCCGCCCAGTCGCGGCTCGATCCGGAGCCGTAGAGCTTGCCGGCCACCACGACGAGCGGAACCCCCGCCGCGCGGTAGGCCTCGGCGGCGTCGAAGACGCTCGTGACCTCGCCGGTGAGCAGGTTCTTGGTCCAGCCGCCCACGCGGCCGCCCGCGAGCGCGTTTCTCAGCTTGACGTTGGCGAAGGTGCCGCGCGCCATGACCTCGTGGTTGCCGCGGCGGGCGCCGTAGGTGTTGAAGTCGGCCGGCTCGACGCCGCGCTCGGTGAGGTAGCGCGCGGCGGGCGAGTCCTGGGCGATGGAGCCCGCGGGCGAGATGTGGTCCGTCGTCACGAAGTCCCCGAGCAGCGCCAGGGCGCGGGCGTCGCGCACCTCGACGACCTCCTGCTCCCGGGCGATCTCGAAGTAGGGCGCGCGCCGGACGTAGGTGGAGGCGGGGTCCCAGGGGAAGGTCGCCGACTGCGCGGAGGGGATGGAGCGCCAGGTCTCGGCCCCCTCGAGCAGGCCCCGCGAGCCCTCCTCGAAAAGCGACGCGTCGCAGTGCGCCGCGAGCTCGGCGGCGATCTCGTCGTCGGTGGGCATGATGTCGGAGAGCATGACGGGCGCCCCGTCCGCCCCCAGGCCCACCGGCTCGCTCGCAAGGTCCACGTCCATCGTGCCGGCGAGCGAGTAGGCCACCACGAGGGCGGGCTGGCAGAGGTAGTTCTGGCTCACGTCCGGGGAGATGCGCCCCTCGAAGTTGCGGTTGCCCGAGAGCACGCTCGTGAGCTCGAGCTCGGCTGCGTGGGGCTTCAGGCACGCCTTGATCTCCCCCGAGTTGCCGATGCAGCTCATGCAGCCGAAGCCGCAGGTGAAGAAGCCGAGCGCGCGAAGCGGCGCCGCGAGCCCGCAGCGCTCGAGGAGAAGCTCGGTGGCGTGGCTGCCGGGGGCGAGGACCTTCTTGACCCAGGGGCGCGGCGCAAGGCCGCGCTCCACGGCGTGGCGGGCGAGCAGGCCCGCCGCGACCATCATCGCCGGGTCGGTCGCCGTGGTGCAGCTCGTGATCGCGGCGATGGCGATGGCGCCGTGGCCGAGCTCGCCGGCGCCCTCGACCTCGACGCGCTCGGAGAGGTCGCGCCCGGCCGCGCGCGCGGCGGACTCGAAGCGTTCCTTGAGGCCGGAGACGGCCACGCGGTCGTGCGGCCGGGACGGGCCGGCGAGCGAGGGCTCGACGGAGGCGAGGTCGAGCTCGAGCGTGCGGGCGTAGGAGCGCCCCTCGGCCGCGCCGTAGGCGCCCTGGGCCTCGAGGTAGGCGCGCGCGAAGGCCATCTCGGCCTCGTCGCGCCCGGCGAGCGCGAGGTAGTCGAAGGTGACGTCGTCGGCCGGGAAGAGCGTGGCGGTGGCGCCGTACTCCGGCGTCATGTTGGACACGCACGCGCGCTGGGTGGCGGAAAGCGACGCCACGCCCTCGCCCGTCACCTCGACGATCGAGCCCACGACGCCCTCGGCGCGCAGGAGCTGCGCCACCGTGAGGGCGACGTCCATGCCCGAGACGCCCGCCGCGGGCGCCCCGGAGAGGCGAAGCTCCACCACGGGCGGCACGAGCATCGAGATGGGCTGGCCGAGCGCCGCGGCCTCCGCCTCGATGCCGCCGACGCCCCAGCCCAGCACGCCCACGCCGTTGGCGGTCGTGGTGTGCGAGTCCGTGCCGACGAGGGTGTCGAAGCAGGCCACGTCCCCCTCGCCCGCGGCGAGGGCGTCGGTGGTGACCACGCCGCAGAAGCGCTCGATGTTGAGCTGGTGGCAGATGCCGCCGCCCGGCGGGACGATCTCGACGTTCTGGAAGGAGCGGCTCGCCCACTTGAGGAAGGCGAAGCGCTCGCGGTTGCGCTCGGCCTCGAGGCACTGGTTCTCGGCCACCGCGCACGCGCACTCGGCCACGTCCGCGATCACGGAGTGGTCGACGACGAGCGTGCAGGGGATGCGCGGGTTCACGAGCATCGGGTCGCCGCCGCGCTCGACCATGGCGTCGCGCATCGCGGCGAAGTCGACGAAGACGGGGACGCCCGTGAAGTCCTGGAAGAGCACGCGCGCCGGCATGAACTCGATCTCCGCGCCCGCCTCGCCCGACGTCCCGGCCTCGACGACGGCCGCGGCCATGCGCACGGCGTCGTCGTCGGTGGCGGCGCGGCGGACGACGTTCTCGAGCAGGACGGTCAGCGCGCGGGGAAGCCGCGCCGCGCCGGGGATGCCCGAGACCACGTGCGCCAGGCGCGAGATGCCCCCGCCCTCGACGGTAACGGGGCGGCGCGCCGCCAGGACGGCCGCGCGAAACTCATTCGTTGCTGCCATGCTTGCCCTCCACCTTTCTCACGAGGCGCGCGAAGCGCTCGTCCTTCTCGTAGCCCGCGAGCGAGCGGTCGTACATCCAGTTGAAGAACGCGACCGCGAGCACGCCCGCGGCGGCGATCACCACACCCATGCTACCCGTCATCCCCACCATCTCGAAGAACGGGGCGAAGACCGTACACCCACCCGCAACAATGGCGGCGATCACGGCGAGAAGCGCCGTCCTGAGCGGCGTGAGGGGCTGGGAGATGCGCCACACGAGCGCGATGCCCACGAAGGCGACGAGCACGGTGCAGACCGTGGATATCTCGGCGAAGGAGTGGTCGAGGGCGCGGCCCACGACGAGCTCGGCGAGAAGCGCCGCCACGATGGCGGCCGAGGCCGGGAGCGACCGGGCGAGCACGTTGGCGAGGAAGCTCCCGCGCACGAGCTCGTGGTTGGGCTCGAGCGCGAGCACGAAGGAGGGGATCCCGATGACGGCCGTGGAGAGCAGCGACATCTGGATGGGGATGAAGGGGTAGGGCGGCATGACGATGCACACGAGCGCGAGCACGGCCGTGAAGACGGTCTTGACGAGGAAGAGCGACGCGGAGCGCTGGAGGTTGTTGATCGAGCGGCGGCCCTCGGCCACGACCTCGGGCATGTGGGCGAAGTCGTTGTCCGCAAGGACGATCTCCGAGACGTTTCTCGCCGCGGCGGAGCCCGAGGCCATGGCCACCGAGCAGTCGGCCTCGCGCAGGGCCAGCACGTCGTTCACGCCGTCGCCCGTCATGGCCACCGTGCGCCCGCGGCGGTGGAGCGCCCGCACGAGGTCGCGCTTCTGCTGCGGCGTGACGCGCCCGAAGACGCGCGCCTCGTCGACGGCGGCGTCGAGCTTCTCGGTCGTGTCGAGCGTCGCCGCGTCCACGAAGCGCCCCGCATCGGGCACCCCGGCGCGCGCGGCGATGGCCGAGACCGTGCGCGGGTCGTCGCCGGAGATGACCCTGAGCTCGACCCCCTGCTCGAGGAAGAAGCGCATGGTCTCGGGCGCGGAGGCGCGGATCTCGTCGCGGATGGCCACGCAGCCCATGAGGCGCGGCTCGCCCAGGAGCACGCCCCCCTCGTCGAAGCCCGGCGCCTCGGCCACCACGAGCACGCGCTCCGTGGCGTCGAAGGCGCGCGCGAGCTCGTCGGCCTCGGCCGCCCGGTCGCGCCCGAGCACGAAGGCGGCCGCGCCCATCACGAGCGCGCGCCCGTCCGCCGCGACGCAGCCCGAGTACTTGCGCGCCGAGTCGAAGGGGACGGCGCGCGCGGCGGGCGCGGGCGCGAGGCCGAGCTCGTCGGCGTGGCGCAGCAGGGCGAGCGCGGTCTCGTTGGCGTCGGCGGCGTTGGACGCCGCGATGGCGGCCATGGCGGCCTCGACCTCGGCCTCGTCGCGGCCGGGCGCGGCGCGCACCGAGGAGACCTCCATCTCGCCGGAGGTGATCGTGCCCGTCTTGTCGAGGCAGAGCGTGTCCACGCGCGCGAGCGTCTCCACGCAGTAGGCCTGCTGCACGAGGACCAAGCGCCGCCCGAGGCGGAAGGTCGCGATGGCGAGGACCGACGAGGTGAGCAGCACGAGGCCCTGGGGCACCATGCCGATGACGGCCGCGACCGAGGTGAGGATCGCGTCATCGAGGCTGCCGCCGTCCATGAGAAGCGAGCGAAGGAACAGGCCGAGCCCGAGCGGCACGAGCGCGGCCGTGCCGAGCCGGATGATGGCGCGCAGGGTCTCCTGGATCTCCGAGCGCACGGCCTTGACGTACTTCGCCTCGGCGTTGATGCGCGCGGCGTAGCCCTCGGCGCCCACGCGCGTGACGCGCGCGACGAGGCTGCCCGCGTCGACGAAGCTCCCCGAGAGCAGCTCGTCGCCGGGGCCCTTGGAGACGGGCTTGGCCTCGCCGGTGAGCAGGCTCTCGTTCATGGAGACGTTGCCCTCCACGATGACGCCGTCTGCGGGGACCTGGTCGCCGTGCGCAAGCCGCACGAGGTCGTCGGCGACGAGCTCGGAGGGGCTCAGCGCCCGCTCGCCCGCGGCGCGGATGACGGTGACCTCCTTCTGCGTGAGGATGGTGAGCCTGTCCACCATGCGCTTGGCGCGGACCTCCTGGACGACGCCGATGACGAGGTTCGCCCCCACGACGCACATGAAGAGGAGGTTGCGGTACTGCCCCGTGACGAGCACGAGCAGCGCGAGCGCGAGGTTCACGCCGTTGAAGAGGGTGAGCGCGTGCTCCGCCACGATCTGGCGCACGGACTTGGTCTTGACGTCGGTGTTCGCGTTGGTGAGGCCCGCCGCCACGCGCTCGGCGACCTCGGCGTCGGTGAGCCCGCGCGGCTCGGCGTTCTTCTCGTCCAGCGTCATCGCCCCCCTCTCGTCTCTGGGAGCGTCCATTGTGCCACGCGGCCGCGACGCATGCGCAAACCTTACGAAAAAGAGAGACGCCCCGGCGGCGCACGAAAAAGCCCGGCCCTCGCGGGGCCGGGCGACGGTGCGTGGTGCGCCCAGGGGGATTCGAACCCACGACCTTCTGCTCCGGAGGCAGACGCTCTCATCCACTGAGCTATGGGCGCGTGCGAGGGGCAGTATAGCTCAATCGCGCCGCCGCCACAAACGGGGGCGCCCGACGCCGTAACCTCGCGGTCACACGCCCGTGGTATCATCGCGCAGCACTTCACGCACCCAACCCAGGAGAAGCGAATGATCGCAGTAGTCAGGGACAGCGCCACGACCGAGCAGCTCGACCACTTCGTGAGGTGGATCGAGGACCGCGGCTTCAAGACGAACGTCTCCCAGGGAGACAACGAGACGCTGGTCGGCATCATCGGCGACACCACCCGCATCGACCCGTTCCTGCTCGAGAGCATGGACATCGTCGAGCGCGTCCAGCGCGTTTCCGAGCCCTTCAAGCTCGCCAACCGCAAGTTCCACCCCGAGGACACCGTCGTGGACTGCGGCCACGGGGTGCTCGTGGGCGGCGGCAACTTTCAGGTGATCGCCGGGCCGTGCTCGGTCGAGGGCGACAACCTCATCGAGATAGCCCGCGCCGTGCGCGCGGCCGGCGCCACCATGCTGCGCGGCGGCGCCTTCAAGCCCCGGACCTCCCCCTACACCTCCCAGGGCATGGGCGAGCGCGGGCTCGACCTGCTCATGGAGGCGGGCGCCGAGCTCGACATGCCCGTCGTGACGGAGATCATGGACCCGCGCGACGTGGGGCTCTTCCTCGACAAGGGGGTGGACGTCCTGCAGGTGGGCGCGAGAAACGCGCAGAACTTCCCGCTGCTGCGCGAGGTCGGTAGGGCCGGCGTGCCGGTCCTGCTCAAGCGCGGCATGTCCGAGACCATCGACGAGTTCGTCATGAGCGCCGAGTACGTCATGAGCGAGGGCAACGGGTCGGTCATGCTCTGCGAGCGCGGCATCCGCACCTTCGAGACGCGCACGAGAAACACCTTCGACGTGAACGCCGTCCCGGTGCTGCACCACCTCACCCACCTGCCCGTCGTCGGCGACCCGAGCCACGCCACCGGCTACACGCGCTACGTGCGCCCGGCCGCCTACGCGGCGGTGGCCGCGGGCGCCGACGCGCTCGAGATCGAGGTGCACGACTGCCCCGCCAAGGCCTGGTCGGACGGCGCCCAGGCGCTCACGCCCGAGCAGTTCGCCGACGCCATGCGGCGCATCTCGCTCATCCGCGAGGCCGTCACCGCCGACGTCGAGGGGGCCTAGGGTGGCCGCCCGAGCGCTCGCGCCCGAGGTCGTCCCGGGGCGCATCGGCATCGTGGGGCTCGGCCTCATGGGCGGCTCGTTCGCCAAGGCCTTCGCCGCGGCCGGCGTCGAGGCGTACGCCTGGAACCGGACGCGCTCCACGCTCGAGCTCGCGATGATAGAGACCGTCGCCGGCGAGCTCACCGACGAGGTGGTGCCCACCTGCGAGCTCGTGATCCTCGCGGGCTACCCCGCCTCGGCCGTCTCCTGGCTCGAGGAGAAGGCCCCGCTCCTCTCCGCCGGCGCCATCGTGATCGACGCGGTGGGCGTCAAGCGCGTCATCTGCGAGCGCTGCGAGAAGATCGCGGAGGGCCGCCCCTTCACCTTCGTCGGCTGCCACCCCATGGCCGGGACGCAGTACTCCGGCTTCGCGCACGCGCGCGCCACGATGTTCAGGGGCGCCCCGATGGTCGTCGTGCCGCCCGAGATGGACGACTTCGAGCGCGCCGACGTCCTCGAGCGCCTGAAGGAGCTCCTCGAGCCGTGCGGCTTCGGCAGCTTCACGCTCGCCACGCCCGCCGTGCACGACCGCGTCATCGCCTTCACCTCGCAGCTCGCCCACGTGGTCTCCAACGCCTACGTCAAGAGCCCCACGGCGCGCGCGCACCGCGGCTTCTCGGCGGGCTCCTACAAGGACCTCACGCGCGTCGCGCGCCTGAACGCCCCCATGTGGACGGAGCTCTTCCTCGACAACGCCGACTACCTCTCGGAGGAGATCGGGACCATCATCGGGAGCCTCCAGGAGTACAAGGACGCCATCGACGAGCGCGACGCAGGGCGGCTCGAGTCCCTCCTCGCGGAGGGCGACAAGATCAAGCGGGAGGTGGACGGCCGATGAGCACGCGACCAACGAGCGCGGGCGAGAAGGGCGCGGCGGGCGCGTTCCGCACGGTCCCCGTGAGCGCCGCCTCCGCCTCCTACGACGTGCTCGTGGGCGCGGGCGTGCTCGACGGCCTCGGCGCCGTCGCGCGGCGGGCCACGGCCTCGGCGCGCGCCTGCGTCATCACCGAGACCACCGTGGGGCCGCTCTACGCCGACGCCGCCGAGGCGTCGCTCGCCGCCGCGGGCATGGACGTGGCGGCGCGCCTCACCTTCCCCGCGGGGGAGGCCAGCAAGAACCTCGCCACCCTGGGCGAGCTCCTCGAGGGGCTCGCCGAGCGCGGGCTCACGCGCGACGACTGCGTCGTGGCGCTCGGGGGCGGCGTCACGGGCGACATGGGGGGCATGGCCGCGGCGCTCTACCTGCGCGGCGTGCGCGTCGTGCAGGTCCCGACGTCGCTCCTCGCGATGGTCGACTCCTCCGTCGGCGGCAAGACCGCCGTCGACCTGCGCGCGGGCAAGAACCTCGCCGGCGCCTTCTGGCAGCCCGCGGCCGTCGTGGCCGACGTGCGCTGCCTCGCGACCGTCTCGCCCGAGCTCTTCCGCGACTCGTGCGGAGAGGTGATCAAGCACGCCGTCCTCGCCGACGCCGCGCTACTCGACGAGCTGACGCGCGCGCCGCTCACCGCCGCGGCCGCGGACGAAGCGCGCCTCGTCCGCGTGGTGGCGAGAAACGTCGAGATCAAGCGCGACGTCGTGAACGCCGACGAGCGCGAGCGGGGCCTCAGGCAGACGCTCAACCTCGGCCACACCGTCGGGCACGCCATCGAGTCCGCGAGCGGGTTTGCCCTCGGCCACGGCTCCTGCGTCGCGGCGGGGCTCTGCATCGTCGCGCGCGCCGCCGCGCGGATGGGCTGGTGCGCGGCCGAGACGAGCGAGCGCATCGTCGCGTGCGTCGAGGCGCACGGCCTGCCCACGGCAACCGACGTCCCCACGGACGAGCTCATGCGCTACGCGGGGCACGACAAGAAGCGCCACGGCGACTCGGTGAACCTCGTCGTGCCGCTCGAGCCGGGCCGCGTCGAGCTGCGCCGCGTGGGCATGGACGAGCTCAGGCGCCTCATCGAGCTCGGAAGGGGGGCGTGAGCGTGGACGTGACCGTCGGGCCCGGGCCCCTCTCCGGCGAGCTCGCCGCCCCCTCCTCCAAGTCCGAGGCGCACCGCCTGCTCGTCTGCTCGGCCTTCGCGCCGGGCGTGACCGACATCGCCTGCGCCACCTCCTCCCAGGACATCGACGCCACCGCCTCGTGCCTCGAGGCCCTCGGCGCCCGCATCGCGCGCACGCGCGCGGGCTTCCGCGTCCGGCCCGTCCCGGGCACCTCGGCGACGGACAACCTCCCCGAGGCCCGCCGCGGCGCCCTGCTCGACTGCGGGGAGTCCGGCTCCACGCTGCGCTTCCTCCTGCCCGTCGTGGCCGCGCTCGGCTGCGACGCGCGCCTCACCGGGCACGGCCGGCTCCCCGAGCGGCCGCTCTCCCCGCTCTACGAGGAGCTCGTCGCCCACGGCGCGCGCCTCTCCCCGCAGGGGGCCTTCCCCCTCTCCGTGGGCGGCAGGCTCGAGGCGGGGCGCTTCTCCCTGCCGGGCGACGTCTCGTCGCAGTTCGTGACCGGCCTGCTCCTCGCCGCGCCGCTCCTGCGCGCGCCCGTGGAGGTCGTCGTGGGTGAGCCCGTCGAGTCGAGGCCCTACATCGACATCACCGTCTCTGCCCTCAGAGCCTTTGGCGTCGAGGTCTCCGAGGGCCGCGCGCGGACGCCGGGCGGCCGGCAGGCGCGCTCCTACGTCGTCTGCGCCCCGGGCGGCTACGCCACCCCCGGTTCCGTGCGCGTGGGCGGCGACTGGTCCAACGCCGCGTTCTGGCTCGCGGCGGGCGCCATCGGCGAGGGGGGCGTCGCCGTGCGCGGGCTCGACCTGGCGAGCGCCCAGGGCGACCGCCAGGTCCTCGCCGCGCTCGCCCTGCTCGGCGCGCGGGTGCTCCGCCGCGCGGACGGGGCGGCGTGCGAGCGCGACCTCCTGCGCGGCCGCGAGCTCGACGTGAGCAGCTGCCCCGACCTCGTGCCGCCGCTCGCCGCGGTGGCCGCCGTGGCCGAGGGCACCACGCGGATACGCGGCGCGGCGCGCCTGCGCATCAAGGAGTCCGACCGCCTCGAGACCGTCTCGGCCGCGATCCGCGCGGTCGGCGGCCGCGCCGAGACCACCCCCGACGGCCTCGTCATCGAGGGGGCGCCCGAGCTCGCCGGCGGCACCGTCGACGCAGCGAACGACCACCGCATCGCCATGATGGCCGCCGTCCTCGCCTCGCGCTGCTCCGGCCCCGTGACCATCCTCGGGGCGGAGTGCGTGGCCAAGTCCTATCCCGCCTTCTTCGAGGACCTTGCGGCCCTCGGCGGCATCGTCAGAAAGGAGCGGTGATGCCCTCCTCGTTTGGCACCGCGCTCAGGGTCACCGTGTTCGGCCAGTCCCACTCCCCCGCCGTGGGGTGCGTCGTGGAGGGGCTGCCGGCGGGCATGCCCGTGGACGCCGAGGCGCTCGCCGCGTTCGTGGCGCGCCGCGCGCCCGGCAACGACCCCTGGGGGACGCCCCGCAAGGAGCCCGACGCCCCCCGCATCGTCTCCGGCCTCAACCCGGACGGCAGGACCTGCGGCGCGCCGCTCGCCGCCGTCATCGAGAACACCAACACGCGCTCGCGCGACTACAACAACCTCCTCGCCGTGCCGCGCCCCGGCCACGCCGACTTCACGGCCTGGGCCAAGTGGCACGGCGAGCAGGACGTGCCGGGCGGCGGCCACTTCTCGGGCCGCCTCACCGGGCCGCTCTGCGTGGCGGGCGGGCTCGCCCTCCAGTGGCTGGCCACCCGGGGCGTGGACGTGCGCGCCCACGTGGCCGAGCTCGCGGGCATCGCCGACGAGCCCTTCTCGGCGCTCGACAACTCCCCCGCCTCGCTCGACCTGCTCGCCCGGCAGATGGCGGCCGTCGCCGACGGCCGGCGCATGCCGACCATAGACGGGGCCGCCGGCGAGCGCATGGTCGAGGCCGTCACCGCCGCCCGCGCGCGCAAGGACACCCTCGGCGGCGTCGTGGAGTGCGTCGCCACGGGGCTTCCCGCCGGCGCCGGCTCTCCGATGTTCGACGGCGTGGAGAACGTCATGGCGCGCGCCCTCTTCGGCATCCCCGCAGTGAAGGGCGTCGAGTTCGGGCGCGGCTTCGGCGCGGCCCGGCTCACCGGCACGCAGAACAACGACCCCTACGAGGTGCGCGACGGCGCCTGCGTGCCCGCGACCAACAACGCGGGCGGCATCCTCGGCGGCATCACCACGGGCGCGCCCGTGCTCGTGCGCTGCGCCTTCAAGCCCATCTCGAGCGTCATGGTGGAGCAGAACTCGGTGGACCTCACCACGATGGAGCCCGCCCGCCTCAAGGTGCACGGCCGCCACGACACCACGGCCGTCATCCGCGCCGTCCCGGTGGTCGAGGCGGTCTGCGCCCTCGCGCTCGCCGACGTCCTGCTCGCCTGGCCCGCCGAGTGACGCACCCCGAGAGACACGCCGCCCGAGGGGCGCTCCCCCGGCGGGCACGAAGAAAGGACGCACATGCCCGAGCTCTCTGACCTACGACGTGAAATCGACCGCATCGACGGGGAGATCTTCCGGCTCTTCTCGGAGCGCGCCGGCGTGTCCGAGGAGGTCGCCGCCTACAAGCGCGAGCACGGCATGCGCGTCTTCGACCCCGCGCGCGAGCGCGCCAAGGTGGCCGACGCCGCCGAGCGCGCGCCCAAGGACCTCGCCACCTACGCGCAGGTGCTCATGGAGCTCCTCATGGAGGCCTCCCGCGCCCGCCAGCACGCGCTGCTCGCCGACTCCGCCGACGACGGCACCCTCGCGCTCGTGGAGCGGGCGCGCGCCGCGACGCCGGAGCTCTTCCCCCGCTCCGCGCGCGTCTCGTGCCAGGGCGTCGAGGGGGCCTACTCCCAGATAGCCGCCGAGCGCATCTTCCGCCGCCCCGCGATCGCCTACGCCGCCACGTTCGACGGGGTCTTCCGCGCCGTCGAGCAGGGCGCCGCGGACTACGGCGTCATCCCCGTGGAGAACTCCACGGCGGGCACCGTGAACCAGGTCTTCGACCTCATGATGGAGCACTCCTTCTACGTGGTGCGCACCACGCGCGTGAAGGTCGACCACAACCTCCTCGCGCTGCCCGGCGCGAGCCTCTCCGGCATCCGGGAGATCTTGAGCCACGAGCAGGCCATCAACCAGTGCGCCGAGTTCCTCTCGGGCCTGCCGGACGTGCGCGTGCGCGTGTGCGAGAACACGGCCGCCGCGGCCAAGGGGGTCGCCGAGTCCGGCCGGCTCGACGTGGCGGCGCTCTCGTCGCTGCCCTGCGCGGACCTCTACGGGCTCGACGTGCTCTCCGCCGACGTCCAGGACCGCGACAACAACTACACGCGCTTCGCGTGCATCTCCAAGGACCTCGAGGTCTACCCCGGCGCGGACCGGACCTCGCTCATGATCGTGCTGCCGCACGAGCCGGGCGCCCTCTACAAGCTGCTCGCCAAGTTCTACGCGCTCGACATCAACCTCCTCAAGCTCGAGAGCCGCCCCATCCCCGAGCGCGACTTCGAGTTCATGTTCTACTTCGACGTCGAGTGCCCCGTCGCGGCGCCCGAGTTCTCGTCGCTCCTCGCCACGCTCTCCCCGCTCTGCCAGGAGTTCCGCTATCTCGGAAGCTACGCGGAGGTGGTCTAGTGCCCGGCGAGAAGAACCTCGGGGGGGCGCCCTTCGGGCTGCTCGGCCGCACGCTCGGCCACAGCTGGTCGCGCGAGATCCACGCGCGGCTGGGCTCCGCGCCCTACGCGCTCCTCGAGCTCGAGCCCGAGGAGGTCGCGCCCTTCGTCCGCGAGGGCGCCTGGCGCGGCCTCAACGTGACCATCCCCTACAAGCGCGAGGCGGCCCTCCTCGCCGACGTGCGCTCGGCCGCCGTCGAGCGCATCGGCACCGCCAACACCCTCGTGCGCGCCGACGACGGGCGCATCGTCGCGGAGAACACGGACGTGCTCGGCTTCGCGTGGATGCTCGAGCGCTTCTGCCGCGAGCGCCTCGGCGCCTCGGCGCACGACGCCCTCGCGGGCGAGAAGGCCCTCGTCCTCGGCAGCGGCGGCGCGAGCCAGGCCGTCGTCGACGCGCTCGCGCACACCGTCGGCGCCCGGCCCGTCGTCATCTCGCGTACGGGGGAGGAGACCTACGCCACGCTCGTCGAGCGCCACGCGGACGCCGTCCTTCTCGTCAACGCCACGCCCGTGGGGATGTTCCCGCGCTGCCCCGCCTCCCCCCTCCCCGAGGCGGACCTCGCCGCGCTCGCGGGGCTCAGGGGCGTGCTCGACGTGGTCTACAACCCGGAGCGCACCGGGCTCTGCCTCGCGGCGGAGCGACTCGGCCTGCCGTGCGAGTCGGGCCTCGCCATGCTCGTCGCCCAGGCGCTCTACGCGAGCGAGCTCTTCCAGGGGCGCGCGCTGGACGACGCGCTCGCCCTCGAGGTAGAGCGCGAGCTCCGCTCCCAGACGCGCAACGTCGTGCTCATCGGCATGCCGGGCGCCGGCAAGACGAGCTGCGGCCGCGCGCTCGCCCGCGCGCTCGACCGGCCCTTCGTCGACATGGACGAGGTCGTGGCCACCGAGCGCGGCCGGGGCGCGGCCCAGATCATCCGCGAGGACGGCGAGGCGGCCTTCCGCGCCCTGGAGACCGAGGCCACCGGCCGCTACGGCGCGCGCTCGGGGCTCGTCATCGCCTGCGGCGGGGGCGTCGTCACGCGCCCGGAGAACTACGACCTGCTGCGCCAGAACGGCACGATCGTCCTTCTCGACCGCCCGCTCGACCAGCTCGGCACCGAGGGCCGCCCCGTGTCCCAGGCGCGCGGGGTCGAGGCGCTCGCCGCCGAGCGCATGCCGCGCTACCGCGCGTGGGCGGACCTCGTCGTGGCGTGCACGGGCACGCCCCAGGGGGACGCCGCGCGCATCCGGGAGCTGCTGGGGCTCTGAGGCTCCCGGGCATGCCCCCACGCACGCCTTCGCCCCCGTGGCGAGAAGAACCGTGCGCGGGGGCATGCTCGCCCACTCGCCCCGCGCGTCCCGCTGCGCCGACTTGTGACGTTTTGCCGGAGGCTTGACCGCCCGCCGCGCCGCTCGGCGGGATGGGGGTGCGCGACGTGGCGTCACACGTATACTAGCCACTCGAAATGACAGAAGACGCAGTCGTATGACGGTGAGTGGAGACGGGGCTCTGACTCGCGATTCGACGACGGGAAAGGATCGCGGAGTGGACAGGCACCAGATCGCAGAAGAGGTCCTCGCGGCTGTGGGCGGGGGCGGCAACGTCACGGCCAACGACATCTGCATGACGCGTCTCAGACTCGTGACCGAGGACCCCACGCTCGTCGACACCGACAAGCTCTCCGCCGCCCGCGGCGTGCTCGGCTTCGTGCGGAGCGGCGACAATGGCATCGAGGTCGTCTTTGGGCCCGGCAAGGCCGAGGCCGTCCACGACGAGATCGCCCGCATCACCGGCGTCGACACGAGCGACGTCGAACCGGAGCCCGCGTCGACGCCGCAGAGGAGCTCGATACGGGTCCACATCACCCCGAGGCGCCTCTGCCCCGAGCCTGCGGTCCCCGAGGCCGCCAAGGCGGAGGGCGACGGGCCGTCCGCGGTGGACGAGCTCGTCAGCCTGCTGAGCGAGATCGAGCCTGCGGACGCCGAGCTTGACACCGCGACGATCGACGAGCCCCTCGACGAGCCCGACTCGCCGGAGGAGGACGACGAGGCGCCCGGCCCGCGGCGGGCGCGCGTGCTCGTGATCAACGGCCCCAACATCAACATGCTCGGCATCCGCGAGCCCGACATCTATGGACACGACACCTACCAGGAGCTCCTCAGGATCTGCCAGGCAGCCGCGCGAGACGCCGGCTTCGACGACTGCACCTGCTTCCAGTCCAACCACGAGGGCGACCTCATCGATGCCATCCAGGACGCCTACGGCAGCTACGACGGCATCGTCATCAACCCGGGCGCCTACACCCACACCTCGATCGCCATCCTCGACGCGGCCAAGGCGGTGGGGCTGCCCATGGTCGAGGTGCACATCTCCAAGCTCGACGAGCGCGAGGACTTCCGCCAGGTCTCCTACATCCGCGCCGCCTGCTTCGAGACCATCACCGGGCTCGGGCTGGACGGCTACCGCAAGGCGCTGCACGACCTCGCCGAGCACCTCGGCCTCTAGGCCCGATAAAGCTTGACAAAGGTGTCAGGGTCGTTTGTCATGAAATCGTTCATGACAAACGACCCTGACACCTTTGTCAAGAAGGAGCCCGTCATGCGCAGGAAGCCAGGCCTCGTTCTTCTCGCCATCTATCTCTGCGCGTGGGCCGCGTCGGTCGCGGCCATCTGGACGGCCGACTCCGTCGAGCTCATGGGCGCCATCATCCTCTGGCTCTACCTCGTCATGCCCGCCGTGACCCTGGGCACGTCGGTCGCCGCCGCGCTGCTCGGCGCCTACGGGAGGGCGGCGTGGCTCATGGCGCCCGCCTGCGGCGCGGGCCTCATGCTCGTCCCCTACCTCACGACGTCGCTCGCCAACACGCTGGCCACCGGAAACCTCCACGCACCCGACCTCGGCACCTTCGCCGTCGGGACGGCGATCTCGCTCGTGGGGCTCCTTGCGGGGCGCGCGATCGGGCGCCTGAGGCGGCGTGCCGGCGGGGACGACTGACGGCCGCGGGAGGCTAGCGGGGGCGGCAGCTCCAGACGGAGCCCTCCGTGGCGATGAAGTCCACCGGCACGTCGTGCCCGTCCGTCGGGAGCGGGTTGGAGGAGAGCATCGTCGTGCGCGCGAGGCCGATCTTGTCGCCGGGATAGAACGCGAGGAAGCGGTCGTAGTAGCCGCCGCCGTAGCCCACGCGGTAGCCGGCGCCGTCGAAGACGAGGCCCGGGACGAGGCAGACCGAGCCGACCATCTCGGGGACACGCACCACGGGCGCGTCAGCCGCCGGCTCGAGGATGCGCATCGTGCGCGGGACGAGCTCGTCGAGCGATGCGATCTTTCGGAAGTCCATCGAGCGCGCCTCGAGGTCGACGCGCGGCACGGCCACACGGACGCCCTCCGCGAGCAGGGACGCGATGATCTCGCGCGTGTCCACCTCGGCCCCGCGCGATACGTAGGCGAGCACGAGGGGGGCCTCCGAGAAGAGCGGGAACGCCGCGAGGGCGCTTCTGATGGAGGCGTCGCTCTCGAGCCGCGTGCGCGCCGGGATGGCGCGCCGGGCCATGAGGTAGTTGCTCCTGAGCGAGCTCTTGTCGGCATCCGTCCCGTATGAGCTCGCCATGGCCTCTCCCCTCTCGCTGAGCAATGCGTTCATTCTAGCAGCGAATCCGTGGCACGCCGGCGCGCGGCGGGCAAATCGGCCCGTTTTGCCGTACCATAGGAGGCCGTGTGAACGCGGACGCGCCACGGCGCGACGAAGGGGGAAGACCATGCCCAACGAGGGAAGCTACGAGGCGGCAAAGCGCAGGAGCGACGAGGTCCACGCCGACCTTCTCGTCCACCCCGAGAACTACACCATGCTCACGGGCGACCGCCCGACGGGCCGGCTCCACCTGGGCCACTACTTCGGCACGCTCGTCGACCGCGTGCGCCTGCAGGGCATGGGCGTGCGCACCAACATCATCATCGCGGACTACCAGGTCATCACCGACCGCGACACCACCGAGCACATCAAGGACAACGTCTACAACATGGTCATCGACTACCTGGCCTGCGGGATCGACCCGGCCAAGACGATGATCTTCACGCACTCCGCCGTGCCCGAGCTCAACCAGCTCATGCTCCCCTTCCTCTCCCTCGTGACCGAGGCCGAGATGGAGCGCAACCCCACGGTCAAGGCCGAGCAGGAGGCCTCCGGCCACGCGCTCACGGGGCTTCTCCTCACCTACCCCGTCCACCAGGCCTGCGACATCCTCTTCTGCAAGGGCAACATCGTGCCCGTGGGCCGCGACCAGCTGCCCCACATCGAGATCACCTCAAAGATCGCCCGCCGCTTCAACGAGCGCTACGGCCAGGTCTTCCCGGACGTGACGGGGCTTCTCACCTCGACGCCGCTGCTCCCCGGCCTCGACGGCCGCAAGATGAGCAAGTCCTACGGCAACGCGATCTCCATCTCCATGACGGCCGAGGAGACGGCCAGGCTCATCAAGAAGTCCAAGAGCGACTCCGAGCGCATGATCACCTTCGACCCCGAGAACCGCCCCGAGATCTCGGGACTTCTCACCACGGCCGGCATCTGCACCGGCCGCGACCCGAAGGAGATCGCCGAGGAGATCGGCATGGGCGGCGCGGGCCAGCTCAAGCGCGTGGTCACGGAGGCCGTGAACGGCTACTTCGCGCCCATCCGCGAGCGTCGCGAGAAGATCGCCCAGGACATGGGCTACGTGGCCGACGTCCTGCACGAGGGCAACCGCCGCGCCCGCGAGATCGCCGCCGCGACCCTCGACGAGGTCCGCGAGGCGATGGGCATGGTCTACTAGGCACATCCCCCGCTCGCGCGCAACGCGCCGGCCCAGGCACCTGACGTCACGTCTTGACCGTCGGTCAGCTTGGCCGGCGGTCTTTCGTTTGGGACGTGGGTTAGGGAATGGCGCTCGTTGCGGGTTTTGGCGGGCGCGGCGTTAGGGATTGGAAGTCGTTGCGCGCCCGCGGGCGCATGCGACGCGAGGGCCGCGGGCCGGAGGCGGCAATGTGCCGGGGGTGGCCGCCCATTCCGCGCGACGACCCTGCTTTTCTGCGCGATCGCGGCCACGCCGGCCGCAACGGCCGCCACTTCTCAACGGTGCCGCGCGCAAGCCATGCAACGACCCGGATTCCCTAACGCATTCCGGCACCCCGGCCGCAACGGCGGCGATTCCCTAACGCAAACCGGCACGTCACCCGCAACAACCCCCCAAAAGCCCAGGCGGACCGTCGTCGCGCGCCGCGACGGGCGCCCGATGCGCCGCGGGCCCGCCCGCGCAGAGGCGGACGGGCCCGCGAGGGCGCGTTCTTCTCGCCAGCCGCCCCGGGGCCGCGTGCGGAGCGGACCCCGCTATCGCAGCGTCGCCAGCATCACGGCCTTGATGGAGTGCAGGCGGTTCTCCGCCTCATCGAAGACGCGACTGCGCGCCCCCTCGAAGACCTCGTCGGTCACCTCGAGCTCCGCGAGGCCGAACTTCTGGTAGACCTCCTCGCCGATCGTGGTCTTGCGGTCGTGGAAGCTCGGCAGGCAGTGCATGAAGATCGCGTCCGGCGCGGCCTTAGCCATGAGCTCGGCCGTCACCTGGTACGGCGAGAGCAGGCGGATGCGCTCTCCCCAGAGCTCGGCCGGCTCCCCCATGGAGACCCAGATGTCCGTGTAGATGACGCTCGCACCGCGCGCGCCCTCGTCGACGTCGGGCGTGAGGGTGATCGTGGAGCCGGTCTCCGCCGCGATCCCGCGGCACGTCTCGACGAGCTCCGCCGCGGGCATCTGCTCGGCGGGGCCGCACGCGCAGAAGTCGATCCCCAGCTTGGCGCATACGACCATGAGCGAGTTGCCCACGTTGTTGCCGGCGTCGCCCATGAAGGTCACCTTGCGGCCGCGCATGCCGTCGCGGCCGAACTCCTCCTCCATCGTGAGGACGTCGGCGAGCATCTGCGTGGGGTGGAACTCGGTGGTGAGGCCGTTCCACACGGGGACGCCGGCGTAGGCGGCAAGCTCCTCGACGCGCTCCTGACCGAAGCCGCGGTACTCGATGCCGTCGAACATGCGGCCGAGGACGCGCGCGGTGTCGGCGATGGACTCCTTCTTGCCGATCTGGCTCGCGGAGGGGTCCAGGTAGACGGCGTGCATGCCGAGGTCGGCCGCACCCACCTCGAAAGCGCAGCGGGTGCGCGTGGAGGTCTTCTCAAAGACGAGGGCGACGTTTCTCCCCTCGAGGTAGCGGTGCGGCTCCCCCGCGCGCTTCTTGGCCTTGAGCTCGGCCGAGAGGTCGAGCAGGGAGCGGATCTCTTCGGGGGTGAAGTCGAGGAGCTTGAGGAAGCTCCGCCCAGAGAGGCTCACGGACATGTTCTTCTCCTTCCGGGCGCGGCCCGTCGCGGGGTGTGCTGAGAAGTGCATTGTATGCCCTGCCGCGCGACGGCGCCCGCCGCGCGCCGGGCGCTTTGCACAACCTTAACGCGCGCGGGGGCGGCGGCGCCCCGCGCAAGCGGTACTATGGAGGATAACCGTGAGGTAGGCTCACACCACAACGCTGTCGAAAGGTTCGCGATGAGCAAGGACAAGACCAGGGACGCCGCGGAGCAGGACGTCAAGAAGGGCGCCAAGACGGCCCACCGCGAGAAGGACCTCGAGAAGGCCGCCGAGAAGTACGCGGGCAAGGACAAGGACGGCAGGCGCGACTTCTCCTACACCCAGAACCGCGAGATCAGCTGGCTGCGCTTCGACGACCGCATCCTCGACGAGGCCTACGACCCCGACGTCCCCATCTTCGAGCGCCTCAAGTTCTGCGAGATCGTCGAGTCCAACCTCGACGAGTGGTTCATGATCCGCGTGGGCGGCCTCTCCGACCTCGCCTCGCTCAAGAACCAGCCGCGCGACAACAAGTCGAACCAGACGCCCGCCGAGCAGCTCGACGGCATCTTCGAGGCCCTGCCCGCCCTCGTCGAGCGCCACGAGCGCGGCCTCGCCGAGGTCGAGTCGCTCCTCGCGGAGAAGGGCCTCGTGCGCGTCTCCCCCGCCGAGTACACCGAGGAGGACCGCGCCGCGGTGCGCCGCCACTTCGAGCGCCGCCTCGCGCCGATCATCTCCCCGCTCATCGTGGACCCGCGCCACCCCTTCCCCAACCTGAGGAACGGCCGCCTCTTCGTGGCCTGCTCGCTCGACGGCGCCGACGAGACGGGGCTGCTCGGCATCATCGAGGTCCCGCGCACCGAGGCGCGCGTCGTGGCGCTGCCCTCCTCGCCCAAGGCCTGGCGCTACACCCTGCTCGAGGACGTGCTCGAGACCTCGCTCGACCAGTGCTTCGGCGACTACGTGCCCAAGCGCTCGGCCGTGCTGCGCGTCACGCGCAACGCCGACATCGACCCCGACGGCGAGGGCGTCGAGGAGGAGGAGGACTACCGCCAGCACATGAAGAAGGTCCTCAAGCTCCGCCAGCGCCTCCAGCCGGTGCGCCTGGAGATCCGCGGCAAGCTCGGCAAGAAGCTCGAGGACCTCGTCGCGGGCGAGCTCTCGCTCGAGCCGCGCCGGATCTTCCACCTCGAGCGGCCCATCGACCTCGGCTACGTCTACGGCCTCGAGTCCCACATCCCCGACCACGTGCACACCGCCTGCGTCTACCGGCCCTTCGAGCCGCAGATCTCCCCGATGGTGGACCTCTCGCGCCCGATGCGCGGGCAGGTGGAGGACCACGACGTCCTGCTCACCTACCCCTACGAGTCCATGACGCCGCTCCTGCGCCTCGTGCGCGAGGCCTCCGCCGACGACGCCTGCATCTCCATCAAGATCACGCTCTACCGCGTGGCCAAGTCCAGCCACCTCTGCGAGAGCCTTATCAGCGCCGCCGAGGCCGGCAAGGACGTGACCGTCCTCATGGAGCTGCGCGCCCGCTTCGACGAGGCCAACAACATCGCCTGGGCGGAGCGCCTCGAGGACGCCGGCTGCACGGTCATCTACGGCTCCGAGGGCTTCAAGTGCCACTCCAAGATCTGCCAGATCACCTACCACGACCGCGACGGCATACGCCGCATCACGTGCCTCGGCACCGGCAACTTCAACGAGAAGACCGCGACCCTCTACTCCGACTTCATGCTGCTCACGGCCGACGAGGGGATCGGCGCGGACGGCAACACCTTCTTCCGCAACCTCTCGCTCGGCAACCTCCGCGGCACGTACCGCCAGCTCGGCGTGGCGCCCGTGGGGCTCAAGCCGCTCGTCATGCGCGGGCTTGACCGCGAGATCGCCCGCGCCCGAGAGGGGGCGCCGGCGCGCGTCTTCCTCAAGATGAACTCGCTCACGGACCGCGACGTCATCGACAAGATCTCCGAGGCCTGCGAGGCGGGCGTCAAGGTCGTCATGATCGTGCGCGGCATCTGCTGCATCAAGGCGGGCGTCCCCGGCAAGACCGACGGCCTCGTGGTGCGCCAAATTGCCGGGCGCTTCCTCGAGCACGCGCGCATCTACGCCTTCGGCGAGTACGCCGACACGATCTACCTCTCGAGCGCGGACATGATGACGAGAAACACCGAGCGGCGCGTGGAGATCGCCTACCCCGTGCGCGACCCGGCGTGCTCGGAAATCGTCCGCCACTTCATCGAGCTCCAGCTCTCCGACAACGTCAAGGCGCGCCAGCTCACGGCCGAGGGCACCTGGGAGCGCGTCGAGTGCGGCCCGGACGAGCCGCGCATCATCTGCCAGGAGGTCCTGCTGAGGGAGGCCTACGAGCGCGCACGCGCCGCCGTCGAGGCGCGCGCCGCGGCGGCGAAGGCCGAGCGCTTCGAGCCGGAGCCCGAGGCGGCCCCCGCCCTCACGCCCGTCGAGGAGCCTGCGCCCGCGCCCGCCGAGGCCGCAGACGAGCCGGCGGAGGAGCCGCGCCGGGAGGAGGCGGAGCACGCGCCCGCGCCGCGCCCCGAGCCCCCGCGGCCCGCGGCGGAGCAGCCCCGGCCCGCGCCGCGTCCCGCGCCTGCGCCCGAGCGCCGCAGGGGGCGCGTCGGCCGCGCGCTCTCGCTCTTTGGCCAGGCCTTCGGCACCCTTTTCGGCGGGGGTGACGAGTGAGCGAGGAGCTCGAGCTCGTCTGCGAGCGCATGACCTATGGCCCGGACGCCGTCGCCCACGACGGTGACGGCAGGGCCGTCTTCGTCACCGGCGGCGTCGCGGGGGACCGCGTCCGCGCCGTCGTGGACCACGAGGAGGGCCGCTGGGCCCACGCCCGCGCGGTCGAGGTCCTCGAGGCCTCCCCTGACCGCGTCACGCCCCCCTGCCCCTACGTCGGCGCCTGCGGGGGCTGCCCGTGGGCGGCGCTCTCGCGCGAGGCGCAGGTCGCGGCCAAGCGCGCGTGCGTCGTCGACGCGCTCTCCCGCGTGGGCCGCATGGGCGACGAGCGGGCCCAGGCCCTCGTCGCCCCGCTCGAGACCCCGGGCGAGCCCTGGGGGTATCGCAACAAGGTCGAGCTCGCCGTCTCCCGCGAGCGCGGGCGCGTGGCGCTCGGCATGCACGCGGCCGGCGGCGCGGGCGTCGTGCGCGTCAAGAGCTGCCCGCTGCTCGACAAGGCCCACGCCGGCGCCGTGAAGTCCGTCGCCGGCGCGCTCTCCTACCTCTCCAACAGCCACGGGCTCGACCTCGAGCGCGTGGGGATCCGCGTCTCGCGCCGCACGCGCGACGTGGAGGTCGCGCTCTGGGACCACCCCGGCGCCTTCCCGCGCGCCCAGGCGGCCAAGGTGCTCGAGGACGCGCTGCGCCCCACCTCCGTCGTGCGCGTCATGCAGAAGGGACCGGCCAAGGCCCGCCGCATCGCGGGCGTGGAGTGCCTCTCCGGCGCGGGCTCCTGGGGGGAGCTCGTGGGCGAGGAGCGCATGCGCGTCTCGGCCCCCTCGTTCTTCCAGGTGAACACGCGCGGCGCCGAGCGGCTCGTGGCGCTCGTCATGGAGGCGCTCGACCCGCGCCCGGACGAGGAGGCCATGGACCTCTACTGCGGCGCCGGCACCTTCACACTGCCGCTCGCCCGGCGCGCCGGCTTCGTCTCCGCCGTGGAGTCCTACGGGCCGGCAGTCCGCGACCTGCGCCGCAACCTCGAGACCGCCGGGCTCGACAACGTCGACCCCATCGGGGGCGACGCGGGCCGCGAGTTCCCGGACACCGACGCCGACGTCATCGTCGTGGACCCGCCGCGCGCGGGACTCGCCGCCGACGTGGTGCGCCGGCTCTCCGAGCAGCCCGCGCGCGCCATCGCCTACGTGAGCTGCGACCCGGCGACCCTCGCGCGCGACCTCGCGCGCTTCGGCGAGGCCGGGGTCTTCTCGCCCGCGCGCGTGACGCCGGTGGACCTCTTCCCGCAGACCTATCACGTCGAGACGGTGACGCTGCTCGAGCGCGCATGAACCCCGGCCGTCCCCTCCCGCACCCTGCCCGAAACCCCCGGCGATTGGGTGGCACCCTTGATG
>NZ_JACJKN010000017.1 GCF_016900775.1 Olsenella uli
AGATGTGTATAAGAGACAGGCGCCGGAGCGGCCGGGCGGGGCCGCGGCGCGGCCGCACGGCCCGTCGCGGGGGGCCGGAACGCCTTGGCGGGCTTGGGGGCCTTGGGCCTGGGCGCCTTGGCGGGCCTGGGGGCCTTCGTGCGCCGCGGCGCGCCGCCCGTCCTTCTCGCAGCCCCGCCGCGGGGCTGCCCGGAGGGCGCGGGGGCTATCGGGGACTTCTGGCGCGGCGTCGGCCGCATGCCCGGGTTTCTCGCCATCTCTTTGCCCTACGCCCCAAAGCCGAGGAGCTTGACCTCGCAGGAGAGGTCCACCCCGTAGCGGGCGAGGACCTCGTCGTGCGCGCGGCCGATAAGCGTCACGACGTCGGCCGCCGTGGCGCCGCCGCGGTTGACGATGAAGTTGGCGTGCTCGGGCGAGATCTGCGCGCCGCCGCACGTGGCCCCCTTGAGCCCGCACGACTCGATGAGGATGCCGGCGGAGCGTTCGGGCGGGTTGCGGAAGACCGACCCGCAGCTCGGCGCGCCGAGCGGCTGGGCCTCCCGGCGGCGGCGCAGGCGCGCCTCCGTGTCCGCGGTGATCTCGGCGCGCGAGCCCGGCTCGAGCGCGAGCGTGGCCTCGAGGATGATCTCCGAGGTGGGGATCGAGGTCGAGCGGTAGCCCCACTCGATGTCGGACCCCTCGTAGCGGTGCAGGCCCTCCCCCGGGCGCAGGACCACGAGGTCGCGGACGCGCCGGCCGATCCACTCGTGCCGCGTTCCGGCGTCCATGGAGACCGCCCCGCCCACCGTGCCGGGGATGCCCACGCAGAACTCGAGGCCCGAGAGGCCCGCCTTGAGGGCCTCGTTGACCACCTTGGAGAGCGCGGCGCCGGCGCCGGCGGTGACGGTGCCGTCCTCCCCGATCGCGACGCGGGAGAACTCGTCGTCGAGCGTGATGACGCAGCCGTCGTAGCCCCGGTCGGCAACGAGCAGGTTGGAGCCCTTGCCCACGATGACCCAGTCGACGTGCTCGGCCTTGAGAACCGCCACCGTGCGCGCGAGCGCGGCGTAGCTGTGGGCGGCGACGAACAGGGCCGCCGGCCCGCCGATGCGGTAGGTGGTCCGGCGCGAGAGGCGCTCGTCGCGCCGGACGTCGGCGTCGATGGCGCCCGAGAGGGTCATGTACGCGTTGAAGACGCTCACGAGGCGCGACCGCCCTCCCGCTCGCGCATGGCCTCGATGAAGGCAGGGCCCATCGAGGTGACGTCCCCCGCGCCCTGCGTGATGAGCAGGTCGCCGGGGCGGACGAGGTCGCAGAGCTCCTCGACGAGCTGGCGGCGGTTGGGAACGTAGGCCACGTCCGCCACGTGCCCGTTGCGCTGCACCGAGGAGACGATCGTCTTGCCGGAGACCCCGGGGATGGGCATCTCGCCGGCGGAGAAGACGTCCATGACGCGCAGGACGTCGGCGTGGTCGAAGGCGGAGCCGAACTCCTCGGCGAGGTTCTGGGTGCGCGTGTAGCGGTGCGGCTGGAAGACGCAGACGATGCGCTCGAACGGCAGGTCGGCAGCTGCGGAGAGGGTCGCCGCCACCTCGGTGGGGTGGTGGCCGTAGTCGTCCACGACGGTCACGCCGGCGACGTCGCCCACGTGGGTGAAGCGGCGGCGCGCCCCCTTGAACTGGGAGAGCGCTGCGGCGGCGGCATGCTCGTCGAGGCCCAGGACCGAGGCCACGGCGATGGCCGCGGTGGCGTTGGCCATGTTGTGGCGCCCGGGGTTGGCGCTGATGGTCACCGCGACCTCGCCGCCGGAGGGCAGGCGCACGGAGAAGGAGCTCTCCAGGTGGTGAGCCGCCTCGCCGGGCACGCAGACGAAGTCGCACGCGGGGTCGAAGCCGTAGGTCACCACGCGCCTGCCGGTCGAGCGCGCGAGCTCGACGACGTGCGCCACGTCGCCGTTCACCACGACCGTCCCCTCCTCGCCCACGAGGCCCATGAAGGTGCAGAAGGTCCGCTCGAGGTTCTCGAGGGTGCCGTAGTGGTCGAGGTGGTCCGCCTCGATGTTGGTGACCACCACGACGCTGGGGTTGAGGTAGAGGAAGGAGCCGTCGGACTCGTCCGCCTCGCACACGAAGTGCTCGCCCGCGCCGTTGCGGCCGTTGGTGTCATAGCCCTCCACGACGCCGCCGATGAGGAAGGACGGGTCGAGGCCCATCTTGTCGAGCATCGTGGCCACCATCGAGGAGGTCGTCGTCTTGCCGTGCGTCCCGGCCACGGCGACGGTGCGCTGGGTGCCCGAGAGCCACGAGAGCATCTTGGCGCGCGGCCAGATGGGGATGCCCAGCTCGCGGGCGCGGACGACCTCGGGATTGGTGTCGGGGATGGCCGTGGAGGTGACCACGACCTGCGGCGAGGCCGCGTCGATCGTGGCGGCCGCGTGGCCCACGGTGACGTCGATGCCGGCCGCCTCGAGCTCGCGCACGTAGTGGGAGCTCTTGAGGTCGGACCCGGTGACGCGGCAGCCGCGCTCGTGCAGCACGAGCGCGATGCCGCTCATGCCGGCGCCCCCGATCCCGATGAAGTGGGCGCTCGTGACGTTCTCGATCTCTGCCATCAAAACCCTCCGTGCTCATGGAACGGGCATCTCTCTCGACCCTCTACTGTAGCCGATGGGCGGCCCGGGGCGGGCGGCGCGCGACACTCTCCACTCCGTCTTCGGGGCGGCGGCCCCGCCCCCGTCCTTCTCGCCCTGCCGGGACGAGGCGCGGGGCGTTCGCGACGTTCTGCGGCGCGGGACTGTCGCCGCGGCCCCGCGCGGCGGGCGTGCGGGGCGTTCGCGACGATTTACGGGGCAGAAACGTCGCGGCGGCCCCGCACAGAAACCCTGCGGGGCGTTCGCGACGTTTCACGGGGCGCGGCCTCACGCGCGGGCGGCGGCCTCCACCTGGTCGGCGAGCGCGGCGGCGGCGCGGGCCTGCCCGAGCCCACGGGCGGCGGCGCGCATGGCGTCGCGGCGGGCCGGGTCGTCCACGAGCCCCAGGAGCTCGTCGGCAAAGACGGGCTCGTCGATGCGGGAGTCGGCGAGAAGGACGGCGGCGCCGGCGTCCACGAGGAAGCGCGCGTTGGTGGTCTGGTGGTCGGCCGTGGCGTGCGGGTAGGGCACGAGCAGGCTCGGCACGGCGAGCGCGGCGATCTCCGCGATCGAGGAGGCGCCGGCGCGCGAAAGCACGAGGTCGGCCGCGGCGAGCGCCTGCCCCATGTTGGAGATGTAGGGCATCACGCGCCAGCGCAGCTGCTCGGCGGGCGTGAGCGCGAGGGCCGCGACCGTCTCGTCGAAGCCGTCGGCGCCCGTGGAGTGCACGACGACGAGCCCCTCGCGCGAGAGGAGCTCCCGCTTGAGGCGGCAGACGCCCTCGTTGATGTGGGCGGCGCCGAGCGAGCCGCCAAAGACGAGCAGCATCGTCTCGTCGGGCCCCACCCCAAAGGCGGCGCGCCCCTCCGCGCGGCTCGCGCTGACCACGCTCCTGCGCACGGGGTTGCCGGTGAGCACCACGGCGGGCGGGCGCCCCCCCTCGCGCTCGAAGACCGCGCGCGCGGCCGGCACCGAGATGCACACGCTCGCCGCGTGCGGGGCGAGCGCCTTGTTGGCAAGGCCCGGCACCGAGTTCTGCTCGTGCAGCACGTAGGGGACGCCCAGGCGGTGGCAGCAGGTGAGCAGGGCCATCTCCACGTAGGCGCCAAAGCCCACGGCCACGTCCGGCGCGCCCTCCTCCGAGAAGCGCCGCGCGATCTTGGACTGCGCACGCCGCATGCGCCAGAGCGAGCTCGCGAGCGTCCAGGGGCGCGCGCGGTCGAAGCCCGAGACCACCACGGGCACGAGCTCGAAGCCCGCCTCGGGCACGAGCCGGCCCTCGAGCTTGGCCTGCTGCCCGAAGAACCTCACGTGGTGGCCGCGGTCGCGCAGCTCCTCGGCGAGCGCGAGCGCGGGGTTGATGTGGCCGGCCGTCCCGCCCGCGGCGATGGCGACCTCGAGGGTGCGCTGGGACATGTCTCCTCCTATCGTCTCCCCCTCGGGCCGCGCCGGCCGCGCAGGCGGTCCGCCGCGTCGGGCCCGAGGTCGACCCGTCTCCTGCCGCGCGCGTCGGTCGTCACCCGGCCCGCGGGGCGCTCCGCCCGGCGTCCGGCGCCCCGGCCCCGCGCGCCGCCGTCCATGACCGTGAGCCTCGGCCCCGCCCCGGGCGCCGCGGCGCGCTCCGAGCGCGGGCGCGGCTCCCCCACGAGCGAGAGCCCCGGTCCGCCGGCCGCGCCGTCCTCGACCTGCCACGAGCGGCGCGCGCCGTCGTGGGCGGTCTCGGGCAGGTGCGAGTGGACGGAGACCGAGACGATCATGCCCACGAGCATGAGGCTCGCGATGACCGAGGAGCCGCCGTACGAGACGAGCGGGATCGGCTTTCCCGAGAGCGGGAAGATGCCGATGACGCCCGCCACGTTGAGCAGCATCTGAATCACGAGGATCGTGGTGCAGCCCGCCGCGATGAGCCGCCCCGCGAGGTCGGGGGCGTGCCGCGCGATCTGATAGCCCGCCCAGCCGAGCGCCGCGAAGCCCGCGAGCAGCCCGAGCGTGCCGAGAAGCCCGCACTCCTCGCCGATGACGGCGAAGATGAAGTCGTTGTGCGCCATGGGGAGGTAGGAGTACTTCTGCTTGGAAAAGCCAATCCCCACCCCGAAGAGCCCGCCCGTGCCGAAGGCGTAGAAGCCCTGGAGCAGCTGGTAGCCGTCCCCGAAGGGGTCCGACTCGGGGTTGAGCATCGTGAGCAGGCGCTGGCGCGAGTAGTCGTCCTTGAGCGAGAGGCCGAGGAAGGCGAGCAGGCCCAGGGCGAGAAAGCCGAGCAGGATGCGCTTGGGAACGCCGGCGAGGTAGCCCATCGTGACGATGGTGATGCCGATGACCATCGTGGAGCCCTTGTCCGGCTGCAGGATGATGAGCACGACGGGAAGCCCCACGCCGATGCCCATGAGCTTGACGAACTCGCCCCAGCCGAGCGTGCCCTCCTCGAAGTAGCGCTGCGCGAGGCTCGCCGCCACGAGCACGACGGAGATCTTCGCGAACTCCGAGGGCTGGAGCTGGAAGCCGCCGATGGCGATCCAGCGCGTGGCGCCGTAGGCGTCGCCGGCCGTGATGAAGACGAGCAGGAGCAGGCCTATCGTCACGGCCCAGATGAGGTTGATGAGCCGGTCGCTCCAGAAGTGGTAGTCCACCCGGGCGAGAAAGACCGCGAGCGCCACGCCCACCGCGCCGAAGAGCAGCTGGCGCTTGAGGTAGTAGGCCGCGTCCCCGAAGTCGGCGAGCGCCGTGACCGAGGAGGCGGAGTAGACCATGAGCAGGCCGAAGGCCAAGATCACGGCCGTGACGGCGATGAAGACGAGCCGTGGCCGCATGAAGCGCTCGGGGACGCCGAAGAGGCCCTGCGCGCCGCCGCGTGCGCGCCCCTGCGCGCGCGGGGCCGGCGCGGGGCGCGCCCAGGCGGCCACGCTAGGCCCCCCTCTCGCCGAGCTCGGCCACGAGCCGCTTGAAGAGGCGGCCGCGCTCGGCCATGTTGGAGAACTCGTCGAAGGACGAGCAGGCGGGCGAGAGCAGCACGACGTCGCCCGGGCGGGCGAGCCGGGCGGCCTCGGCGAAGGCCTCGCGCAGGTGCGGCGCGGAGACGACCTCGAGGCCGGCCCCGTCCTTCTCGCCGTCCTTCGCGCCCTCGAGGGCGCAGGCGATCCTGGGGCCCGCCTCGCCGAAGCAGACGGCCGCGCGGCACCGCCCACGCACCGCGGCGGCGAGCGAGGAGAGGTCGGTCATCTTGTCGTGGCCGCCGAGCAGCAGCACCACCGAGCCGGGAGAAAAGCCCGTGAGCGCCTTCTCGACGGCGTCGGTGTTGGTGGCCTTGGAGTCGTTGACGTAGCGCACCCCGGCGACGGTGCCCGCGGGCTCCAGCCGGTGCTCGATCGGCGAGAAGGACCTGAGCCCGCGGGCCACGTCGGCGGCGGAGACGCCGAGCTCGAGCGCGACGGCCGAGGCGGCAAGCGCGTTCTCGGCGTTGTGCAGGCCAACGATCTTGAGGTCCGCCGCGCGGCAGAGCGCGCGCTCGGCGCCGTCGAGGCGCACCACGAGCTCGCCCGCGCGCAGGAAGGCGGCGCAGGGGCCGGCGGGCTCCTCGTGCACGGAGAGCCGGCAGACGCGCAGGCCGCGCCCCTCCAGGCGCGCGGCCGCGGCGCGGCAGAGGGCGTCGTCGACGGAGACCACCGCGAGGTCGCCCGCGCCGAGGTTGGCGAAGGCGCGCTCCTTGGCGGCGGCGTAGGCCTCCATCGTGTGGTGCCACTCGAGGTGGTCGGGCGTAATGTTGAGCAGCACCGCGACGCGCGGGTGCAAAAGGCGCGTCGTGGCGAGCTGGAAGCTCGAGAGCTCGGCCACGAACCAGCCGCCCTCGGGCCGCGCGGGGAGGGCCTCGGTGGGCGGCGTGCCGATGTTGCCCACCGCCTCGGCGGGCAGACCCGCCTCGCCGAGCAGGTGCGCGGCGAGCGAGGTGGTGGTCGTCTTGCCGTTGGTGCCCGTGATGGCGACCCACCGCTCGGGGCTCTCGCGCCAGGCGAGCTCGGGCTCGCCCACGACCTCGGCTGCGCACGCGGCGGCGGAGCGGAAGAAGGCGGAGTCGACGGGGATGCCGGGCGACGCCACGACGAGGTCGTAGCGGCCGGTCACCTCCTCGGTCCCGAGGACGCAGCGCACGCCGGCGCCCTCGAGCGCGCGCGTGCGCTCCCCCTCCGCGGACGCGGCGCCGCCGAAGAGCGTCACCGAGCGGGCGCGGAGCGGAACGAGCGACGCGAGGTAGCGGGCGGCGGACTCGCCGGTGCGGCCGAGCCCGAGCACGGCGACGTCGCCGAGATATGCCTGAGCGGTGGAACCCATATGAGCTCATCCCCTAGCCGAGCTGGAAGTACAGGGCAAAACCGAGGGCGGCGAAGGCCGCCGAGACGATCCAGAAGCGGATGACGACCTTGTTCTCGGCCCACCCCATCTGCTCGAAGTGGTGGTGGATCGGCGTCATCAGGAAGACCCGGCGGCCGGTGAGCTTGAAGCTCGTGACCTGGATCATGACGGAGAGCGCCTCGCAGACGAACAGGCCCCCCATGATGAGCGAGGTGACCTCGGTCTTGGTGAGGACGGCGAGCGAGGCGAGCGCCGCGCCCAGGGCGAGCGAGCCGGTGTCCCCCATGAAGATGGAGGCGGGGTAGCAGTTGTGCCAGAGGAAGCCCACGCAGGCGCCCGCGATGGCGCCTGCGAAGATGGCGAGGTCGAGCTCGTTGTAGCGGTAGGCGGCCATCGCCATGAAGAGCATGACCACCATCGTGCAGCCGCCGGCGAGGCCGTCGAGGCCGTCGGTGAGGTTGACGGCGTTGGAGAGGCCCGCCATGAGCAGGAACACGAAGACGAGGTAGAGCCAGGGCACCGTCACCTCGGCGCCGCCCACGGGAAGCGTGGTGGAGAGGACGCCCAGGTCGAGCGAGAGGCCGCCCGGGAAGCGGACCTCCGGCGCGATGCCGCAGACGTTGACCGCCACGAGGCAAAACGCCACCGAGATGACGACGAGCCCCGCCATCTTCTGGGAGGGCGTGAGGCCGAGCGAGCGGCCGTGGGCCACCGACTCGATGTCGTCGAGCAGGCCGAGCGAGCCCGTGACGAGCGTCACCACGACGGCGAGCACGAGCGCCGGGGTCCACTGGGCGACGAGCCCGCAGGCGACGAGCACGCCCACGAGGATGATGATGCCGCCCATCGTGGGGGTGCCCTGCTTCACGAGGTGGCGCTGCGGGCCGTCGGCGCGGATCTGCTGGCCCACCCCCTCGTGGCGCATGAGTCGGATGAAGAGCGGCATGAGCGCGCAGGTCACCAGAGCCGCGATGCCGATGGCGAGAAATACCTGGTAGGTGGGATAGGCGGGATTTCCTATCACGAGGCAAGCACCCCTTTCACGAAGCGGTCGAGGCCGGCGGCGCGGCTCGCCTTCACGAGCACGAGGTCGCCCTCGGCAAGGACGGGGCCGATGACGCGCAGGGCGTCCTCGACCGTGGCGAGGCGCTCCACGGCGTCCTCGGAGAGGCCCATCGTGCGGGCGGCCTCGGCCATCTCGTCGGCGAGCGCGCCGCCGACGAGCACGAGCAGGTCGACCCCCCTGGCGGCCGCGTAGGCGCCCACGTAGCCGTGCAGGCGCGCGGCCTCGTCGCCGAGCTCGCCCATCTCGCCGAGCACGGCGATGCGCCGGCCCGCGCACGCCATACTCGAGAGCACGTCGAGCGAGGAGGCCATCGAGGCGGGCGCGGCGTTGTAGGAGTCGTCGATCAGGCGGGCGCCCGAGGGGGCGCGGACGACGTCGAGGCGCATGCTCGTGGGCTCCATGCGGCAGATGGCGTCCACCGCGGCGTCGCGGTCGAGGCCCGCGCGCCACAGCAGCGCGAGCGCGAGCAGGAAGTCGTCGACGAGCCTGGCGCCCGGCAGGGAGAGCGCCACCTCGCGCGACCAGCCGTCGGCGCACGCCGCGGTGAAGCGGGCGCGGCCGGCGTCGTCGAGCGAGACGCCTGCGGCGCGCACGAGGTCGCCCTCGCCCGACCCCACGGTCATGACGTCCACGCCCGCGGGGCGGGCGAAGCCGTCGGCGATGAAGGGCGTGAAGTCGCCCGAGCTCGCGAGCGCGAGCGCGGGGCCCACCCCCTCGTGGGCGCGCATGCCGGAGACGACCTCGGCCTTGGCGCGGGCGATGTTCTCCCGGCTGCCGAGGATGCCGATGTGGCTCGTCCCCACGTTAGTGATCGCGGCGAGCGCCGGGCGGCACGCGGCGGAGAGCCGCTCGATCTCGTGCGGGTGGTTCATGCCGAGCTCCAGGACCACGACCTCGGCGTCCTCCGGCGCGGCGAGGACCGTGAGCGGCAGGCCGATGAGGCTGTTGAGGTTGCCGCGCGTGGCGTGGGTGCGGCGCTGCGCGGCGGCGCCGGCGGCGAGCATCTCCTTCGTGGTGGTCTTGCCCACCGAGCCCGTGACGGCCAGGACGAGCCAGCCGGGGTGGAGCTCGCGCCACGCGGCGGCCAGGCGCAGGAGGAACTCCTCGCCGTCGTCGCCCGCCGCGCGCAGGACGGCGCAGCCGGCGGCGCGGGCCGCCTCGAGCGCCTCGGCCGGGGGCTCGGCGGTCGCCACGACCGCCGCGGCGCCCGCGCGGGCGGCGGCGGCGAGGTAGGCGTTGCCGTCGACGCGCTCCCCGGGGAAGGCGACGAACAGGCGCCCCTCCCCCGCCTCGCGCGAGTCGACGACGACCTCGCCCGCGACGTCGCGCGCGCCCTCGAGAAGGACGGCGGCGCCGGTCGCCCGGGCGATGTCGGAGACGGTCATGCGTAGCATCTGCACTCCCTTGCGTACGTTCGGGGCGGCCCCCGCCACCATTCTACGAGACGGGGGCGATCCCCATGATCTGGACGGTCTGCTCCATCACGTCCCGAAAGACGTGGGCCGAGGTCTCGGCGGCGAGGTACGGAAGGCCGTTCAGGCCCACGTAGACGAGGGCCTCGGGGTCGGCCGCGTTGACGAAGCCGCACAGCGACGCCACGAACTTTCCCTCCTCGTAGCCGCCCGACTCCCCCGCCTGCTCGCCGGTGCCGGTCTTGGCCGCGATGTCGTAGCCCTCGATCTGGGCGTTTTCGGCGGTGCCCTCGCGCACCACCGTGAGGAGCATGTCGGTCTCGGCCGCGGCGGTCTCGGCCGAGCAGACGGCCTCGCCCGCGGGCCACTCCACCTCCTCGTCGCCGCGCTCCACGAGGAAGTGCGGCGTGCACGGGACGCCCCCGTTGGCGATCGCGCCATACGCCCGCACGACCTGCACGAGCGGGACGGCCACGCCCTGGCCGAACGACATCGAGCCCAGGGTGGAGCCGTCGTACTCGCCGAGCGTCTTCACGATGCCCTCGACCTCGCCGGGAAAGTCGATCCCGGTCTTGTGGCCTATCCCCCAGCGGTCGACCCCCTCGGAGAACGCCTTGGCGCCGATGACCTCCTCGGCGAGAAGCGCCATCGCGGTGTTTGACGAGCGGCGCATCATCTCGCGCACGTCCATGTCCATCTGGTAGTCGCGCAGGTCGTCGTCGCGCACGGTGTCGGAGCCCACGGTGTAGGCGGGCGGGACCGAGTAGGTGGTGTCCGGCGAGAAGAGCCCGTCGTCGATGCCGATGGCGGTCGTGATGACCTTGAAGATGGAGCCGGGCTCGAAGGAGCTCGAGACGAGCTTGAGGTTGAGCGACGAGGGGTCCGTGAGGTTCGAGAAGTCCGGCAGCGGCGTCGAGCACGCCGCGAGCACCTCGCCGGTGCGCGGCTCGATGATCATCGCCGAGCCGGAGTCGGCCATGTAGTCCTTGACGCCCTGCGCGATGGCGGTCTCGCAGGCCTCCTGGAGGTCGATGTCGATCGAGAGCACGAGGTCCGTGCCGTCCCTGGCCTCCGTCACCTGGGAGGCGCCGCCCGCGATGGGCGTCCCGTAGAGGCCGGTCTCCACGAGCATCTCGCCGTCGGTGCCCGTGAGGACGTCGTCGTACTGCTGCTCGATGCCGGAGAGGCCCTGGCCGTCCACGCCCACGTAGCCGAGCACCTGCGCGCCCACGTTGCCGTAGGGGTAGACGCGCCTGGTGTCGGCGAGGTAGTAGACGCCCGCGAGGTCCTTCTCGGCGAGCTCGCCCTTGAGGGCGTCGGCCGTCTCCTGCTCGACCTGGCGCCTGAGGTAGACGAAGGTGGTGTCCTGGGTGAGCAGGTCCATGTAGTCCTGCTTGTCGCCGCCGAGGTGCGCCACGAGCGCCGCCGCCACGCCCGAGGGGTCCGACACCTCCTCGGGGTTTGCGTAGACGGTGCTGCACTCCTCGCTCATGGCGAGCACGTTGCCGTTGCGGTCGTAGATGGTGCCGCGCTTGGCGTGGAGCGTGATGCGGTTGGTGCGCTGGCTCTCCGCGCGCGCGGCGTAGTCGCGGGCGGCGAAGACCTGGAGGAAGGCGAGGCGCGCCGCCACGGCGGCGAACAGCGCGAGGAGCGTGCGGCGCACGACGACGAAGCCGTGCGAGTCCCCGCCCGAGCCCGAGCCCCCCGGCCGGGACGCCCTCACGCGGTAACGCGCACGAGAGGCCTCGTCATACGAGGCCTCCGGATGGTTCCTCCGCCTGCGGCGGCTCTGTCGATCTCTGTCTCTCACGTCAAGACAGTCTAGTCCACGGCGGCGTTCCCGCCCGTGGCGTCAGTCGGCTGCGCAGCTTCCCCATCAGCGGGGGCCTCGCCGGCCTCCGGAGCGCCCTGCCCCTCGGCGCCGTCGCCGAGGTCGACCGTGAGGCGCTCGGAGGGGAGCGTCATGCCGTAGTTCTGGGTCGCGATGCGGCTGATGCGCGCGTTGCTCGAGAGGACCGAGCGCTCGACCCTCAGGTCGGTGGAGAGGGTCTGCGCGGACTCGATCTGCTCGGCGAGGGAGGCGTTCTGCTCGAGGACGGCGACGGTCGCCGAGGAGAGCACCACGCGCACGAGCCCGAGGGCGATCACGAGCGCCGCGACGGCGACGGCCGCGCGGACGCGGGCGACGAACTGGGGGCTCACGCCGCGGCGGGCGCGCGCGTCGAGCCCGCCGCCGGGGACGACCTCGAAGGAGCGGAGCGGCTCCTGCGAGGCCCGCTCGCGCCTTCTCGGCTCGGTCGCCGCGTCGTATGCGTATGCCTCAGATCCCTGGTACCTCATCGTCGTCCTTCTCGTGAGCGGCTGGTGCCGCGCCTTACGTTCATGGCAGGTACGCTGGGTACTTGAGGGTTAATTGAGACTATTCCTCGAGAGTTAGTTGAGCGACCTTAAGAGTTACTTGATTGTGAGTTGATAGTTCGTTGATGGTTCGAAGGTGGTGCGTTTATGCTGCGTTCTGATGCGGTTGTGCTACGTCTCTCGGTAGACGGCTCGCGCCGGCTACGTCGCTCTGGAGGCCCTCAGCCGGAGGCGTCGAGCTTGACCGCCACGCGCATGAGGGCGCTGCGCGACCGTGGGTTGGCCGCGACCTCCTCGTCGGTGGCGACGAGGGGCCTTCTCGTCCTGACGTCGACTATCGGCACGTGACCGCACACGCACACCGGGAGGTCCGGCGGGCAGGTGCACCCCTGGGAGAGCTCGGAGAAGACGTGCTTCACGATGCGGTCCTCAAGCGAGTGGTAGGAGATGACGCAGATCCTACCGCCCGGGTTCGCCCAGCGCGCCGCCGCCCTGAGGCCGCGGTCGAGGACGTCGAGCTCGTGGTTCACCTCGATGCGCAGGGCCTGGAAGGTCTTGCGCGCCGGGTGGCCGCCGTGCCTGCGCGCCGCCGCGGGTATCGCCTCCTTGACGATCTCCACGAGCTGGAGGGTCGTCTCGACGGGCGCCTTGGCGCGGCGCTCGACGATGCGACGGGCGATGCGGGACGCAAAGCGCTCGTCACCGTAGACGCGAAGGATTCGGGTGAGGTCAGCTTCGTTGTAGGTGTTGACGACCTCGGCTGCGGTTATGGTGTGGTTCCCCGAATTCATGCGCATGTCGAGCGGGGCGTCCTCGTGGTACGAGAAGCCCCTCTCCGGGATGTCGAGCTGCGGCGACGAGACGCCGAGGTCGAAGAGGAAGCAGTCCACCCCGGGGACCTCCGCCTCGACGAGCAGATCGTCGAGGTCGCCGAAGTTCCCCTTGAGCAGGCGCACGCTCGCCTCCGGGACCTCGCGCGCGAGGCGCTCCGACGCCGCCGTCAGGGCCATGTCGTCCTGGTCGATCCCCAGGGAGAGGCCATCAGGGGCGACGCGCCTCGCAAGCTCCACCGAATGCCCGGCCCCGCCGAGGGTGCAGTCGCAGACCACCTCTCCCGGCCTCGGGTCGAGCTCGGCGAGGACCTCGTCGAGCATCACGGGTACGTGCCGATATTCTCCTGTCAAGACCCTCACCCCCTAGTCGTGGAAGAGAAGCGCGTCGAGGTCGTCCTCGAGGCTCTCCTGCGTCGCGTTCCACTTCTCGGTGTTCCAGACCTCGAAGTGGTCCCCGGCGCCCACCACCGTGACGGCATCGGTGAGGCCGAGCTTCTCGCGCGTGCCGGACTTGGCCGCGTCGAGCCTGCCGAGGGCCACGCGACCGGCGGAGTCGATGTCGACCTCCACGGCACGCGCCCACAGCCCCGTCCTCAGGCGAACGTCATCGCGGCTGCGGGGATCGAAGTGGTGGTCGCCGTACTCGAAGAGCCCGTCGACGTACGCCTCGAACCCCTCAGGGGTGAAGCCGTTCACGCAACCGTTGAGCGGGACGAGGTATATCGTCTTCCTGTCGCCATCCACGAGCTGCTTGCGGAAGACGGCCGGCAGGGTGACGCGCGCCTTGGCATCCACGGACATCGGATACGACCCGGCGAGCATGTCACCCTCCCTTCGAGACGAGAAGCCTGCCCCGAACGGAGCGTGGGAACACTATACGCCATCCACCCCACTTTGCGACACTAGAAAACACAACGGCACACACCTCCGGTTGAATCCACCCTGCGGGCAGCCCACGCCGACACCGCGGAGCCCAAGATGTGGTGCAGCAGGCCCGCCCCGACCACAAGCGGGGCCGTGCCTGTTCGCCTTTGGGGGAAACATAATGTGTGGGCGCCGTGAAGGCGCAGCTCAGCGGCGCAGCGGCGCGTTCTTCTCGGCAAATGCGCAGTTCGCAGGCGGTGTGGAGCCATCCCATACGCGGTGGGGCGCCGTCCCACGCCCGCCCAGCAAAAAAGAGAGTAGCGCCCAGGGGGGCCAGGCCGCACCGCGCGACGAGCGCGCGTCAGCGCAGGCCCCGGCCCGCCGTCCTTCTCGCCCCGCGACTTTTACGCAGCGAGGAGCGGGCGAGAAGGGCGGCGGGCCGGGGCCGGTCGGCTGGGCCTACTCCCGCGCGCGGGGGTGCGCGGCGAGGTACACGCGCCTGATGTGGGAACGGTCGACGTGGGTGTAGAGCTGCGTGGTGGCGATGTTGGCGTGCCCGAGGAGCTCCTGCACGGCGCGCAGGTCGGCGCCGCCCTCGAGCAGGTGCGTGGCGTAGCTGTGTCGCAGGGTGTGGGGGTGCAGGCCCTCGATGCCCACCACGCGCCCGTAGCGCTCCACGATTGCATGGACCGACTGGCGCGAGAGGCGCCCGCCGCGCACGTTGAGGAAGACCGCCTGCGTGGGGCGGCGCCCCGCGAGCGCGCAGCGCCCCTGCCCGAGATAGGCCGCAAGGGCCGCGGCGGCCGTCCCCATGACGGGGACCACCCGCTCCTTCTCCCCCTTGCCGCGGACGCGCAGCAGCCCCTCGTCGAGGGCGACGGCGCGCAGGTCGAGCCCGCAGAGCTCGCTCGCGCGCAGGCCGCAGCCGTAGAGGGTCTCCAGGATGGCGCGGTCGCGCAGGCCGGCGGGCGTCCGGGGGAAGGGCTGGTCGAGCAGGCGGGCGGCCGCCTCGACCGAGATTACGTCCGGCAGGCGGGCGGGCTTTGCGGGCAGTGGGAGGTCGGCCGTGGGGAAGGCCGAGCAGATGTCGTCGGCCACCATGAAGCGGTGGAGTCCCTTGATCGCGGAGACGGCCCGCTCCACCGAAGACGGCGCCAGGCCCACGTCCACGAGCGCGCCCACGTGCTCCTCGACGAGCTGGCGCGTCACGGCCTCGGGGTCGGTGACGCCGCGCTCGGCGAGCCAGGCCACGTAGCGGGCGAGGTCGCGGCCGTAGGAGGCGATGGTGTTCTCGGAGCTGCCCCGCTCGACGGCGAGGTAGCCGAGGTACTCCTCGAGGGCGCGGGAGAGGTCCACGGCTCCTCCGTCCGCTCGTCCTAGGAGAGCGCGGTCACGTCGTGGCGGCCGCACCCCTCGTGGTGCGCGATCGCGGCGCGCACGAACTCCCTGAAGAGCGGGGCGGGGCGGTCCGGGCGGCTCTTGAACTCGGGGTGGGCCTGGCTCGCCACGAACCAGGGGTGAACGCTCTCGGGGAGCTCGACCATCTCCACGAGGCGCTCGTCGGGAGAGAGGCCCGAGACCACGAGCCCCGCCTCGGAGAGGCGGTCGCGGTAGGCGTTGTTGACCTCGTAGCGGTGGCGATGGCGCTCGTAGACGAGCGGCTCGCCGTAGGCCTCCTCGGCGAGCGTGCCGGGGACGACCTTGCACGGGTAGGCGCCGAGGCGCATCGTGCCGCCCTTGTCGGTGATCTCGGCCTGGTCGGGCATGATGGCGATCACGGGGAAGGGAGTTTCCGCGTCGAACTCGGCCGAGCTCGCGCCCTCCATGCCGCAGACGTCGCGCGCGAACTCGCAGACCGCGACCTGCAGGCCCAGGCACACGCCCAGATAGGGCACCTTGTGCTCGCGGGCGCGCCGGGCGGCGCAGATCTTGCCCTCGATGCCGCGCAGGCCGAAGCCGCCGGGCACGAGGATGCCGTCGGCGTCGCCGAGCACCTCCTCGACGTTCTGGGCGCCCAGCGCCTCGCCGTCCACCAGCTGGATGTCCACGTGCCGGCCGAAGAGCACGCCGGAGTGGTGCAGCGCCTCGATGATCGAGAGGTAGGCGTCCGGGAGCTGCGTGTACTTGCCCACCACGCGGATGCGCGTGACGTCCTCGCGCGCGTTTGCGGCGTGCATGGCGCTCGTGAAGGCATACCAGGACTCCATGTGGCACTCGCGCGACTCCAGGCCCAGCCGCTCGCAGACCTTCTCGTCAAAGCCCTGGTCGGCGAGGTGCTTGGGCACGTCGTAGATCGAGGGGCAGTCGGAGTTCTCGAAGACGCAGTCAGGCTCGACGTCGCAGAAGCTCGCGATCTTGGCGCGGATGTCGGCGTCGACCTCGTGGTCGGAACGACAGACGATGAAGTCGGGCTGGATGCCCATCGAGCGCAGCTCGCGGACGCTGTGCTGCGTGGGCTTGGTCTTGACCTCGTGGGCGGCGGCGATGTAGGGCACGAGGCTCACGTGGATCAGGCAGCAGTTGCCGTGGCCGGCCTCCTTGCGGAACTGGCGGATGGCCTCCACGAAGGCCTGGCCCTCGATGTCGCCGATCGTGCCGCCGAGCTCGGTGATCACCACGTCGGCGCCCGTCTGCTCCTCGATGCGGCGGAAGCGCTCCTTGATGGCGTCGGTCACGTGCGGGATGACCTGCACGGTGCCGCCGAGGAAGTCGCCGGCGCGCTCGCGGGAGATGAGGCTCTGGTAGATGGCGCCCGTGGTGAAGTTGGACTCGCGCGTGAGGTTCTCGTCGATGAAGCGCTCGTAGTGGCCGAGGTCAAGGTCGGACTCGTAGCCGTCCTCCGTCACGAAGACCTCCCCGTGCTGGAACGGGCTCATCGTGCCCGGGTCCACGTTGAGGTAGGGGTCCGCCTTCTGCATCATGACCTTGTAGCCGCGCGCCTTGAGCAGGCGTCCCAGCGACGCCGCGGTGATGCCCTTTCCCAGAGACGAGACGACGCCGCCGGTCACGAATATGTGCTTTGCCATCGCAGTACGACCTTCCCGTAGAATCCGTTCGTTTCCACGGGTCTTCATGGTAGCGCGACGACGCGGCGGCACCGCGACCGTTCGCCGAAACGGACGCAAGCGCGAAACAATGGGACGCGGGACGGAAACCTGACAAAGGTGACAGGGGCATCTGTCAGGCTAGAGGTAGCGCCTCCAGTCGTCCTCGCCCTCGTCCTCGGCGGGCTGCGCCGCGCGGGCGCGGGCGGCCTCGGCGGCGCGCTCGGCGCGGGTGCGGTACGGCGCGGGATTGGGCTCGGGGAAGGTGGCGAGCGCGTGCTCGAAGACCTCGAGGTTCTCGTCCGCGCGCCCGCGCGGGATCGCGAAGGTCACCTCGGAGGCGGCGTGCGTCCCACCCGCGAGCTCCGCGCGGAAGGCCTCCGCCACGGAGGCCGCGTCCCAGCCAAAGACGCCGCAGCCGAAGGCGCCCAGGACGAGCTTGTCGTGCCCGAGGTCGTCCGCGACGGCCATCACCAGGCGGACGCGGTCGCGCAGGGCCGAGAGCAGGGCCTCGTCCCCCACGCGGTACTCCTCGCGGGCGCGGCGGGCGTTGGGCGCGGCGGCCACGATGACGTCGGCGTAGGAGTGGAAGCCGTCGCGCTCGAAGCGCACGCGCGGCACCACGAGCGCGCGGTTGCGGTAGAGGTCGCAGTTGATGTTGCGCCGGCGGTTCTCCGCATACCAGGCGCGCTTCTCGGCGAGCACGTTGTAGAGGAAGCTCTCGGCGCAGAGGGACTCCTCCTGCGCCATGGTGCCCCTGTCGTAGCCGCCTCCGGGGTAGGTGAAGGAGGCGAAGTCAAGGACGGCCAGGTCGCAGGCGGAGGCGAGGCCGCGCCCGCGCGCGAGGACGGCGGCGACGGAATCCTCGTCGACCACGCTCACGGAGGGCACGCGACCCTCGACCGCCGGGCGCGGGGCGCCGTCGTAGGCGCGCGTGTCGGCGACGGCGCGGGCTATCTCGGACGCGAAGCGCCGTGCCATCTCGCTCGTGTGGCGCTTCGCCTCGGCCGCGCGGCCGCCCCCGCGGGCGTCGCGCCGAGCGTTCTTCTCGGCCATGGGTGCTCCTATCGTCGAACCGTCGTCGAGCACCCGTCATTCTGCCACAACGCGGCGCGGACGGCGAAGGGGCGGCGCAGAGTTTGGCGACGCGTTACAGAGCGCCCGCGGGCCGTGATGACAGAGGTGTCAGGGTCAACTGTTGATGACAAAGGTGTCAGGGTCAACTGTTGTGAAAGGTTCATGACAGTTGACCCTGACACCTTTGTCATCACCTGCCGGGCGTGGCGCGCTCGGAGAGCATCTCGCGGGCGAGGTCTCGGCTCGCGGCGCCGGTGTCGCCCGAGAGCATGCGCGCCACCTCGGCCACGCGCTCCTCGCCGGAGATCTCCGTGAGCGAGGTCTCGGGCACGCCGGACTCCCCCTCCGACTTGCGCACGAGGTAGTGCCGCTCGGCCGCCACCGCCACCTGAGCGAGGTGCGTGACCACGATGACCTGGTGCGTGGCCGCGAGGCGCGCCAGCACGCTCGCGAGCGCCACCGCCGTGGCGCCGCCCACGCCGGCGTCCACCTCGTCGAAGACGAGCGTCTCGCAGTCGTCCGCCTCGCCGAGGACCACCTTGCACGCGAGCATCACGCGGCTGACCTCGCCGCCCGAGGCGATCTTGCGCAGCGGCCGCGCCGTGAGCCCGGCGCCCGGGCGATAGAGGAACTCCACGCGCGAGGCCCCCGCGCGCGTCCACTCCGCGCGCGGCAGGCGCTCCTGGGACACCACGAGCTCGGCCGAGCCCATCTCGAGAAACGCCATCTGGGCCGAGACCGCCTCGGCCAGGCGCGGGGCCGCCTCGGCGCGCACGGCGTCGAGCGCGTCGGCCGCCTCGGCGAGCGCCGCCTCGCGGCGGGCGAGCTCGTCGGCCGCGCGACGCTCGAGCTCGCCCCCGTCGCTTGCGGCCTCCACGACCTCGCGCGCCTCCTCGCGGCGGCGCAGCACGTCGGCCATGCTCGGGCCAAAGGCGCGCCTGAGCCCCTCGAGCTTGGCGAGCCGATCCTGCAGCCGCTCGAGCTCCTCGGGGTCGAAGTCCACCTCATCGGCGTAGTCGCGCAGCTCGGAGGCAACGTCCTCCACGTCGATGAGCGCGCTCTCGAGCGCCTTGGCCCAGGTGCCGAGCGCGCCGTCGTAGCGCGCCGCGTCCCCGAGGGCCCGCACGGCGTCGCCGAGCGCGTCGCAGGCGCCGCCGTCGCCGGAGAGCAGCTCGCGCGCGCCGGAGGCGGCCGCCATGAGGGCCTCGCCGTGCTCGACGCGCGGGAGCTGGGCCTCGATCTCCTCGAGCTCCCCCTCGCGCGGGTCGACCTCGTCGATCCTCCTCAGGACGAAGGTGGCCTCGTCGAGGCGCTCCCCCGTCGCCCGGCCCATCTCCCGCACGCGCTCGAGCTCGGCGGCCGCCGCCTCGGCCGCCGCGAGCGCCGCGCGGTAGGCCGCGAGGGCCTCGGTCGCCGGCGCGCCGGCCCACGAGTCGAGCATGCCCACGTGCGTCTGCACGGAGAGCAGGCGCTGGTGCTCGTGCTGCCCGCAGAGGTCCACCGTCGCGCCCACGCGCGCCGCGAGCTCGCGCACGCTCGCCATGTGGCCGTCCAGCTCCACGCGGCCGCGGCCGTCGGCGGACACGCGCCGGCGCACCACGGTGCCGTCCTCGTCGTCGCCGGGGAGGAAGAGCCTGCCCTCCACCTCGAGCGCCGGCGCGCCCTCGCGGACCATGCCGGCGTCGGCGCGCTCCCCCACGAGGAGCTTGATCGAGGAGAGCAGCGCCGTCTTGCCCGCGCCCGTCTCGCCGGTGAGGACGGTGAGGCCATGCGCCGGCTCTATGGAGGCGTCGCGGATGAGCGCAACGTTGCGCACGTGAAGCTCGTCGATCATCTGTCCGTCCGCCCGCCTCTCTCGCCGCGCGCCGGGCCGCGCCCGCGCGGCGTCACTTTCCCACCTGGCCGTAGAACACGCGCGAGACCGAGTCGTAGAAGCTCTGCGTGCTGCGGTCGAGCAGGATGACGTCCCCCCTGCCCCGGCGGACCGTGGCGCGCACGCCCCGGCTGTGCTTCTCGCGCGGGACGGGCTGCCCGTCCACGAAGAAGTGGCGCATGGCCGGGCGCTCGGGGCTCATCTCTATCTCCACCACGTCCGAGGGCGCGGTGAGGAAGGCCCGCGCCATGATGGTGTGTGGCGCGATGGGCACGCACACCATGCCCGTGAACTCGGGCGTGACGATGGGCCCGCCGGAGGCGAGCGCGTAGCCGGTGGAGCCCGTGGCCGTGGAGACCACGAAGCCGTCCCCGCGCAGGCGGTCGATGTGCTTGCCGGAGACGGAGACGTCGAACTCGATCATGTTGCCCGCGCCGCCCCGCGCGACGGCGAGGTCGTTCAGGGCGAAGCTGTGCCGCGCGTACGTGCTCCCGTCCGGGCGCTCGTAGGCGCACTCGACGTCGAGCGTCGCGCGGCGCGAGACGTGAAGCTCGCCCGCGAGCGCGTCCTCGACGGTCGCGACGAGGTCCTCGGGGCCGGCGGCGGTGAGAAAGCCGAGGTGGCCGAAGGAGACGCCCACGATGGGCACGCCCGCGTAGCCGACGATGTGCGCGGCGCGCAGCAGGGTGCCGTCACCGCCGAGCGAGACCACGAGGTTGCAGCCCTCGGCCGTGTCCTCGGCGTCGGGAAAGAGTCGCTGGTCGTGCGCCCAGAGCACGTCCACGCCCTGGTCGAGCAGCCAGCGCTCGAGGGAGCGGGCGCCCTCGAGGGCGTCCGCGCGAGAGAAGTTGGGAACGATGAGGACCTTCACGCGCCTGTCTCCTCCTTCATGGTCAACGTCTCAGAGTGTAGCATCCCGCGCGGCGGCAATCGGCCCCGCGTGCCCCGGGAGGCACCGGCCGGCCCGGGACGGGACGGCCGCGGGACGCCCTGCGCAAAAGTCTCGCTCGTGCGAAAGAAACCCCGGCCCGTGCGCAGATTCCTCCTTGGTGCGTAGCCTTTTCCAGTCTGGCTGCCGAGCAGATTATTCTAAAATATAATTAGTAAATCTAATGCATTTACTCATACTGATAGGGTGCCTCGAAACGCGACGCACCAAGGCGATGATTGCGCGCGGGGGCGGGGCTGCGGCGCACGAAGGCGAAACGTGCGCCGGACAGCGCGCCGGGGCCCCTCGGCGCCCCCTAGGGGAGCGTCCCGCAGAGGAGGTACTCGACGTTGCCCTTGTGGCCGGTGATGGGGCTCTCGCACGACCCGCGCACCGCGAGGCCCGCGGCCTCGAACGCCGCGCGCACCCGCTCGAGCGCGGCGACGCGGACGGCCGCGTCGCGCACCACGCCACCCTCCCCCACGTCCTCGCGCGGGGCCTCGAACTGCGGCTTCACCAGCGTGAGGAAGGTCCCTCCCGGGCGCAGGAGCTCGAGCACGGCGGGCAGCACGGCCAGGACCGAGGTGAACGAGACGTCGCAGACGGCGAGGTCGACCACGCCCGCGCCCACGATGCCCGGAAGGTCCACGACGTTGGTCCGCTCGAGCAGGCGGACCCGCGGGTCCTGCCGGAGGTCCCACGAGAACTGGGCATAGCCCACGTCGACGGAGATGACCGAGGCTGCACCGCGCTTGAGCAGGCAGTCCGTGAAGCCGCCCGTGGAGCAGCCCACGTCCAGGCAGGCAAGGCCCACCGGGTCCACGCCAAAGGCCTCGAGCCCGCGCTCGAGCTTGAGGCCGCCGCGGCTCACGTAGCGGGAGCGGCCGCGCACGTGCAGGGGAATGCCGGGCCGGACGCGCTCGCCGGCCGACGTCATGCGCCGGTCGCTCGTCGAGACCTCGCCCGCCATCACGGCGCGCAGGGCCTCGTCGGTCGTGGAGAAGAACCCCTGCGCGACGAGCTCCTCGTCGAGGCGTCGGCGGGGCACGCTACTCCCCGTCGGGGGCGGTCGGCTCGGCGCCATCGCCCCTCTCGGCGGCGGGTGGGACGTCGGAGCCGGCGGAGCGGTGCTCCTCCACGAGGCGCGCCTCCTCCTCGGGCGAGAAGTCCGTGGCGTCGACGAGGCTCACGGCCTTGGAGCCGAGCGCGATGGCCTCGTCGAAGAGATCGAGCGAGCGCTCGAGGGAGACGTCCTTGTCGCGCACCTGCGCGACGATGTCGTCCAGGCGCTCGGTGATGTCGCCGAACGTCTGGTAGCGCGAGACGTCCACACGCGCCATTACGCGTCCCCCGCGGGGGCGTCGGCCCCGTCGGCATCGGCGGCGGGCTGGCCGGCATCGTCGGGAGCCGCGGCCGCGTCGCCCTCGGCCTCGTCCGCGTCCGCCTCCACGGCGGCGCGGGCCTCCTCCTCGCGGCGCGAGACCTCGGCGCGGGCCGCCGCGACGACGTCCACCCCGGCCTCGAGGTCGTCGGCCACGCGGCCGAGAAGTCCGTTCACGAAGCGCGAGGACTCGTCGGTGCCGTATGCCTTGGCCAGCTCCACGCACTCGTCGATCGTGATGGCCACGTCGACCTCGTCGACGTAGAGCATCTCGTAGATCGCGAGGCGCAGGAGGTTTCTGTCCACGCCGTTCATGCGCGTGATCGACCAGCTCGTGGAGCGGGTCGAGATGACGGCGTCGATCTCGGGGCGCGCCTCGTCGGCGCCGAGGGCGAGCCGACGGGCGTAGTCGTCGAGCGGGCCCTCGGAGAGGGCGTAGTCGCCGTCGAGGACCGAGAGGACCGCGCGTGAGTTGGCCTCCGCCTGGAACAGCAGCTGGAGGGCCTGGCTGCGGGCGAGAGTGCGCCCGCCGAAGTGAGTGCTCAAGTTACTCCTTGGGGAAGACGAGGCTGTCAATGCACACGTCGACGGCGGAGACGCCGACGCCGATCTGCTCCGTGACCGCATCGGCGACCGCCTGGCGGACGTCTGCGGCGAGCTTGGTGAAGGGGTAGCCGTAGAACACGGCGAGGTGCACGGTGAGGTGCAGCTCGTCGCCCTCGACCGCCGACTCGACCGCCTTCTCGGGGGCGACGCTCCTGCTCGTGAAGACCGAGATGAGGCTCGAGGCGATGTCGTTGCCGCCCACGGAGGCGACGCCCTCGACGCGGCGGGCGGCGATGGAGACGATGGTGGAGACGACATCCTTGGAGATGCCGATGCCAGAGACGTGAAGCTCGCTTTCGGCCATTGAGGACCCCCTTGTCGAACGGTTGCGTCCCACACAGTATACCCTCTGGCCGCGGCGGCGCGTGCCGCGACCGCGCGGGCGCGGCCAGAGTGACAGGTTTTGGACAAATGAGCCGTCACACATGGGTGGGAGACGAGTTTTGGACAAATGGGGCCCTCCCAGGCGGCCCGTTCGTTCGAAACGCGTCACTCAGGTCCGGCGCCGCCCGGAGCGGCCAACGCCGACGCGTCCCGGGCGCCCCGGAAGTGCGATACTGAGGAACAGGCGAGAAGAACGGGGGGCTTGCCATGCGGTTGGAGCAGTCAAGGTCGTTCTGGGCGGCGTTCGCCCTCCTCTGCGGGGCGGGCCTGCTCGGCGTGGCAAATCCGTGCGTCGGCGTCTTCGCCCTCATCTACCTGGTCATCGCGCTCGTTGCCTGCGCGATCTACCTCGCCCTGCGCTCGGGCGTCCGCAGGGTCTCGGGCGCCGCGGACGCCTCGTCGCGCGACGAGGCGGGCCGGACGGTCGACGTCATGAGCCGCGCCGGCCTCGGCTTCTGCTCGATCTTCGCGGTCTTTGCCGCCGTCGGCACCTGCGTGCTCACGATGCTCGGGCTGGACCCCGAGAACGGCGGGCGGGCGCTCCTCCCCGTGCAGCTTGCCCCCTTCGACGCGGCCCTCGACCTCTGGGCGCTCTCCGCCGTCATGGCGGTCGCCGCCGCGGTGCTGCTCGTGTCGGCCGGCGCGGACGTTCGCCGCTGGCTTAGGCGCGTGCGGTAGCCGCAACCTCTGGGCCGACCCCCCGCGCCGCCCTGGCACCAGCCCATAGCGGGCATCTGCGCGCGACGCGAGATGGGGCCTACTCCCCGTCCACGCGACGGCGCAGCTGCTTCACCTGGCCGCGAGCGCGCTTGGCCTCCAGGCGGCGCCGCTTCTGCGCGGCGGAGACGCACGTCTTCTTGCGCGGGCGCGGCGGGCGGGCGCGGCGGCGGCATATCTCGAGGATCTTCTCGACGCAGCGGCGGCGGTTCTGGAGCTGGCTGCGCTCCTCGCGCGACACCACGACGATCCCGGTGGGCAGGTGGCGCATCCGCACGGCGGAGTCGGCGGTGTTGACGCCCTGCCCGCCCGGGCCCGAGGCATGAAAGGCCTGGACCTCGCAGTCGCGCGCGATCTCGTCGGCCGTCTGCCGCGCGAAGGCGGCGTAGTCGCGGTATGTGAGCCCGTTCGTCTCCATGCGAGCATGGTAGCAGAGCCCGAGGGCACCACAGGACGCACAGCCGCATGCCGTATCATGATGGCCGTGTAAGCCTCGTGTTACGAAAGGGTCATGATGCCCCTCGCCCTCATCCCGCTCGTCGCCCTCTGCGCCCTCACGGCCGGGTCGGTGCTCTTCGTCCGCCGCTCCCTCGCGAGGGGCGGCCTCCCCCGCCCGAGCGCCTTTTTCTGGCTCGCCGCGCCCGCGCTCATGCTCATCGCCGCCATCGTCTGGTGCGGGAGCGGCCTCTACCTGGGCGGCGCGCCAGAGCTTCTCACCCTCTGCGCGGCGGCGCTCGTCGCCGGGGCGGCCGCGCTCCTGCGCGACCCGCTCCTCGCCGCGCTCGACGCCCGCGCCGCCGCGGCCGGCCTCCCCCGCCGGGTGCCGCGCGCCGCGCTCGCCGCCCTGGCGATAGCGGCCGGCGTGACGCTCGGGTTTCTTGCCATGGAGCTCCCCTACGCCGAGGGCGGGATCGCCGTGGAGCCGAGGTTCGCCCTCATCGAGGCGCTCCTCGTCCTGGGCGCGCTCACGTTCCTGTACTTCCTCTTCCAGAGGCGCGGCTCGGGCATCGCGCTCGGCGTGGGGACGTGCGCGTTCATCGGCCTCACGCAGTTCTTCGTCGCCAGCTTCAAGGCGTCCGCGATCCTGCCCAACGACCTCTTCGTGCTGGGGACCGCCGCGGCCGTGAGCGGCAACTACGTCTATGCCGTCGACGGCGAGGTCCTTCTCGGCCTCTCGTGCCTGCTCGCCTCGCTCGCGCCCTGCGCGCTCGTGCTCCCCGTCCCGGCCGAGGGCCGCGCCGGCCGCGCGCGCTCCGCCGCCGCCAACCTCGCCGCCGCGTGCCTCGCCTTCGTCGCGCTCTGGGCGGGCGTCGCAGTCCCGAGCTACTTCGACGACCTCGGGGTGGGCATGGAGTACTGGTACACGCTCACCTACTACCGCAGGCAGGGCTTCCTCACGTCCTTCGTCGCCGTGGCGCAGGACCTGCCCGTCGAGGAGCCCGAGGGCTACTCCGCCTCCGCCGCGCGCGGCCTCGAGGCCTCCTACGCCGCGAGCTACGACGAGACGCGCGGCGCCGCGGCCGGGCGAGCCGCCGCGACGGCGCAGTTCGATGAGGCCCGCCCCACCGTCATCTGCATCATGAACGAGACCTTCGCCGACCTCTCCTGCCTGGACGGGGCCAGCTGGGGCTACGAGGGGCTCGAATACCTGGGGCAGATCCCGGGGCGCATCCTCGCGGGCGACCTCTCGGTCTCCGTGATCGGCGGCGGGACCTGCAACTCCGAGTTCGAGTTCATCACGGGCATCCCGCTCGCCTACGTGGGCGACGGCAAGTACCCCTACTCGCTCTACGACCTCTCCGAGGCCCCGAGCCTCGCCCGGCAGCTCTCGGCGCTCGGCTACCGCGCCACGGCGATGCACCCCAACTACGCCACCAACTGGAACCGCGACCGCGTCTACGAGGCGCTCGGCTTCGACGAGTTCCTGACCATCGACGACTTCCCCGGGGCGGAGTGGTACCACAGCGGCGTGTCCGACGCCGAGACCTACGAGCGCATCCTACGCCTGCTCGACGAGGACGCGGGGCCGCAGCTCATCTTCGACGTGACCATGCAGAACCACTCGAGCTACGACCAGAACAACATCGGCGCGGTGGAGCAGTACCAGGTCGACGGCGTGAGCGCCTACGACAGCGCCCGCCTCTCCGAGTACCTGGGCTGCATCGCCGAGTCCGAGCGGGCGCTCGAGGGGCTCATCTCCGCGCTCGAGGGGCTCGAGCGCCCCGTGGTGGTGCTGTTCTTCGGCGACCACCAGCCCGCGCTCTCCTCCATCGTGAACGACGCGCTGTACCCGGACGAGTCCGACGAGCTGGCCCACAACCTGAGAGTCCACGAGACCACGTACTTCGTCTGGGCCAACTACGACATCGCCGGCGCGGGAGAGCTTGACGAGGAGGCCACAAGCGTGTGCTACCTCGGGGCCCTGCTCGCCGAGAGGATCGGCGCGCCCCTCACGGACTACCAGAAGGCCCAGCTCGTCGCCTGGGAGGAGATGCCCGCGCTCAGCCTGCTTGGCGCGCGCGGCGCGGACGGCACGTGGACCCCGCTCGACGAGGCCGGCGCGCTCCCGGACGTCTATGACGACCTCGCGCAGATGAGCTACCTGGAGTTCGCGAGCAAGCTGGAGTAGCGCCGGTGCGCCCGGCGTTGCGGAATCGGGGGTCGTGGCAGCCTCGCCGCCGGCAGCGTTGCGGAATCTGGGGTCGAGGCAGCATTCGTCCTGCCACGACCCCAGATTCCGCAACGGGACGAGAAGAACGCCCAGTTGAGTCCAAACCGCAGCTGCCACAACCCCCAACGCGACAACGCCACGGACGCGGGAACTGCCACGACCCCCGGCCCTCTCTCTGGGTCCCTGCCGCGACGGACGCGGCAGATACGAGAACAGCTCAGAGCCTATATGCTCTGAGCTGCGAAAGTTTGGTGGGCGTTACAAGATTTGAACTTGTGACCTCTTCCGTGTCAGGGAAGCGCTCTCCCCCTGAGCTAAACGCCCTTGTGTTGTTCCGCTGCGTTGGGGACCGCAGCGCGAGGGATATATTAGCAAGGAACGCGGCCGGAGCGCAACCCCCATTTTTGACTTTTTTGCGCCCGGGCCGAATGTTCTTCTCGCGCCCCGCCCGGACGGCCGCACGAGATGCGAAGAAGCCTACTGCTTCGCGGCGGGTCTGCGCTTGATCTTGACGGTGATCTCGGAGCCCGCGCCCGCGGGAGCGGGCTTCTTGGCGTCGGCCTTCTCGGCGGCGCGGCGGCGCGCGGCGGCCGCCTTGCCCGCGGCGATGCGCGCCTCGATGTCCGAGGCGCCCGCGCCGGAGGGCCCGCCGGAGACGACGGCCTTCTTGGCGCCCGGCCGCACGGTGACGCCGCCGCGCGCCGCGCGCCCGCCGCCCGCGCCCGGCTTGCCGCCCATAAACCCGCGGAAGCGCTTCCAGACGCGCGTCCAGCGCCGGTTGATGGACTCGCCGCTCGTGGAGCGCATGCCCATGCACGGCGCGGCGATAAGGACCGGAAGCAGGTACTCCACCGCACGCCAGATGACGAAGCCGGCCGTGGTGTGCACCCCGTACATCCCCTGGAAGAGGATGGCAAAGCCCACCTCGGCGCCGCCCGCGCCGCCCGGCAGCGGCACCGCGTTGATGAGGAGCTCGAGCATGGACCCCGAGGCCAGGCAGATCATGAAGTCCGCCGGCTCGCCGAAGGAGCGCAGCACGAACCACGGCAGCGCGTACATGCAGCCGAGCTGCAACAGCGTCACGAGCATCGTGAGCAGCATCTCGCGCACGTTTCTGGCCGAGCGCTTGAAGGCGGCCGAGAACTTGACCACCTGGGTGTTCACGACCTCGTAGTACTCCGCGTACTTCTCGTCCTTGAGCCAGCCGCGGCGGTTGGCAAAGCGCAGCGCCCAGTTGCCGATGGCCACCACCGGACGGGGGAACAGGCACAGGAAGAGCATGGCGCCCACCTGCACCACCTTGAAGCCAAAGAGAAAGACGCCGATGAGGGTGACGTCGCCGAAGGTCTCGTAGAAGTAGGTGCCGCAGAACAGGAGCATGATGGCGGCAAAGACGCCCTCGCCCGCCTCGTAGAGCACGGTGCGCGTGAAGTTGAGGGCGCTCGCCTCGCCCACGGAGAGGCCGGCGCGCGTGAGGCGGTAGATCTGCGCCGGCGGGGCGCCCGCGCTGTTGGGCGTGAGGCGCATGAAGAAGACGCCCGAGGCCTCGACGCTCATGAGGTCGCGGATGCCCACGGGGTTGTCCGGGTCGGCGATGATGGAGAGGACGTAGGCGAGCACGCCGAAGACGTAGTAGAACATGAAGCAGACCACGCCCGCCACGACCCAGGCGAGGTCCACGCCCGCAAGCGACGTCACGAACTCGTCGACCTGCCCGCTGAGGACGAGGTAGGCCGCATAGGCCACGGCAACGAGGCCCAGGAAGACGACCGTCTTTCTGACCTGCCCCAGGGACTGCTTGTCCGCCTCGCGGTCCTCGGCGGCCACGGTGCGGACGGCCGAGACCTTCATGGCGACCCGCTTGGCGGCGCCCTTCGCCGCCCTGGGGGCGGGGGCCTGCGCCGATGCCGCCGGGGGCTCCGCCGCAGGGGCGGACCCGCGCGCGGTCTCGGCTCTGTTCTGATCTTCTGCCACTCGGAAGCTCCCCCTGGGCCGGCGGACGGTTCGTCAGTCTAGTGTAGCGCGGCGGCGAGAGGCGCGTCCGCTCGCCGGCAGCCGGGCGGCAGACAACAGAGAACGGCTACGCGCGCCGTCGGCCTACTCCCCCTCGCGCCAGCCCTTGGCCACGTCCACCCAGCCGCGCGCGCCCGAGAAGCGCTCGAGCTCGTCCAGCGTGAGCTCGATCGCGGAGTTGGAGCTGCCCGCCGCGGGCCACACGGTCTCGAAGCGCCGGAGCGACTCGTCGAGAAACACGTCCACCCCCGGCCCCACGCCGAAGGGGCACACGCCACCCACCTCGTGGCCGACGAGCTCGGCCGCCTGGTCGGGCGTGAGCATCTTGGCCTTGGTGTGGAACGTGGCCTTGAAGGCGGGGTTGTTGACGCGGGCGTCCCCGGCGAAGAGGATGAGTGTGGGGGTCTCCCCCACCATGAAGCTGAGCGTCTTGGCGATGCGCGCGGGCTCCGTGTCCGCCGCCGCCGCGGCGAGCTCCACGGTGGCGCTCGACGTCTCGAACTCCTGGATGCGCCCCTCGGCGCCGAACTGCGCGAGGTGCGCGCGGGCCCGCTCTATCGACATGGCTCCCCCTCTGGGACAGGGGACGGAGCGGTGACAAAGCCTCCGTCCCTATGTCACGATGCCGCCGCCGAGGCAGCGGAGACCATCGTAGAGCACCGCGGACTGGCCGGGGGCCACGCGGCGGACCGGTTCTTCGAAGCGCAACACGGAGCCCGCGAGCTCCGCCTCGCGCAGCTCGCCCGTGTGGCGCGTGCGCACCAGGTAGCGCCCCGCCGCGGGCGGCTCGCCGGAGATCCAGCGGACGTCGTCGAGCTCGACCTCGCGGCAGAAGAGCGCGGGGCTCATCCGGTCCGCCGTCACGTACACCACGTTCTTCTCGACGTCCGTGGAGACCACGTAGCGGGCCGGGCCGCCGCCGAGGTCGAGCCCGCGCCGCTGCCCCACGGTGAAGAGGAACGCCCCGTCGTGGCGGCCGAGCACGCGCCCGGTCTCCCACTCCACCACGTCCCCGGCGCGCCGCTCGAGCGCGTCGAGGAGAAACGTCCGGATGCCCACCGGCCCCACGAAGCAGATGCCGTCGGAGTCCGGCTTGTTCTCCACCCCCAGGCCCCGCTCGGCGCACATGCGGCGCACCGTGGCCTTGTCGCGGACCTCCCCCACCGGCAGGAGCGCGCGGGAGAGCGCCCCCTCGCCCACGCGCCACAGAAAGTACGTCTGGTCCTTGTGCTCGTCGAGCGCCCGCAGCAGGCACACGCGGCCGCCCTCGCCGCGCTCCACGCGGCCGTAGTGGCCCGTCGCCACGAAGTCCGCCCCCTCGGCGAGGGCGCGCTCGAGGAAGGTCCCGAACTTGATCGTCTGGTTGCACATTACGTCGGGGTTGGGCGTGCGGCCGTGCGCGTAGGCGTCCACGAGGTAGTCCACGACGGTGGCCTTGTACTCGGCCTCGCAGTCCCAGACCTCGAGGTCGATCCCCAGCGTCACCGCCACGCGCTCCGCGTCGGCGAGCTCGCTCGCCCACGGGCACCTGAAGCCGGGCAGGTCGCGCGACCAGTTGCGCATGTAGACGGCCGTGACGTCATAGCCGGCCTCCACGAGCAGCGCCGCGGCGAGCGCCGAGTCCACGCCGCCGGAGAGGCCGCAGAAGACGCGCGCGCCGCGGGCGGGCCCCAGGGGAGCGCCCCCCATCAGCGCCACCCCGCCACGAGCTCGGCCGCTCGGGCGGCCTGGGAGGCGTCGTCGAGCCCGAGGCGGGCCATCTCGGAGCGCACCGCGCGCTCGATGGCGAGCACGGCGTAGTCGACCTCGGCCTCGGTGGTGGGGCGCCCCAGCGTGAGGCGCAGGCTCCCCTCGGCGAGCGGCCGCGGCATCCCCACGGCCTCGAGCACGTGCGAGACGCGCATGCGGCTCGCGGCGCAGGCCGAGCCCGTGCCCACCGAGACGCCCTCGCGCTCGAGGGCGATCACGAGGCGGCGCGCCTCGATCCCCGCGAAGGCCACGTGCAGAAGGCCCGGCAGGCGCCTCTTGGGGTTGCGCGGCCCGGAGACCACCGTCCACGGCAGGCGCTCGAGCAGGCCCGCGCGCAGCCGCTCGCGCAGCCCCGCGAGCCGGCGCGCCTCGCCCGCCCGGCGCTCGGAGGCGAGCTCCAGGGCGCGCGCGAGGCCCACGACGCCGGCGACGTTCTCCGTGCCGGAGCGCACGCCGCCCTCCTGCCCGCCGCCGTAGACGAGCGGGCGCAGCCGGACGTCGTCAGAGGCCCAGAGGGCGCCCACCTGCTTGGGGCCGTAGATCTTGGCCGCGGAGAGCGTGAGCAGGTCGACGCCGAGCGAGCTCACGTTGACGGAGAGGGCGCCGGCCGCCTGCGAGGCGTCCGTATGCAGGTAGATGGGCGTGCGCTCGCCCGCCTCGAGGCGCCGCGCGCGCTCGGCGGCCACGGCGCGGGAGATCTCGCGCACGGGCTGCACGCAGCCGAGCTCCCCGTTGGCGAGCTCCACCGAGACGAGCTCGGTCTCCGGGCGGATCGCCCGGGCCACGGCGGAGGGGTCCACGAGGCCGTCGCGCCCCACGCGCACGGTACGCCGGGCGTGGGTCCCGGCGCAGGCGAGCACGCTCTCGTGCTCGATGGCGTCCACGACCACGTGCCCCTCGACCGCCGCGAAGGCGAGGTTGTTGGCCTCCGTCGCGCCGGCCGTGAAGACGAGGTTGCCCGGGCGCGCCCCGATGAGGCGCGCCACGGCGCCGCGGGCGCGCTCGACGTCGTCGCGCACCCCGCGCGCGAGCTCGTAGGGCGCGGACGGGTTGTAGAAGCGCCCCGTGAGGTAGGGCGTCATCGCCTCGAGCACCTCGGGGTCGAGCGGCGTCGCCGCCGCGTAGTCGAGATAGGCGCCGCCCGCAAGGGCGCCCTCGGTGGGTCCCGGCGTCATCGCGCGCCCCCCTCGTCCTGCGTCATGGTGTTGCCGTCCTCGTCAAGCACGAGGTTGCCGTCCTCGTCCACGAGGTCGCGCTCCCCGCCGATCTTGAGGTTCTGGAAGCGCGCCGAGATGAACTCGTCCGAGTAGTTCGTGTCCACCCACTGCTCGAAGGCGTTGGCGGGCGGCACGCCGGCGTCGCGCTCCGTCTTGCGGTCGAAGCACACGAGCGTCATCGCGATGTCCGCCACGAGGTAGACCGCCACGAGCGCGACGAACACCACCTGGCGCCGGGCGACGGGCATGCCGATCTGGTAGAGCAGGCGCGGCATGACGGCGCGCGACCACACGAGCCCGAGCAGCCCCCACATGGCGACGAAGCGCCACGCCACCCACTGCGTGATGTGGTCGGGCAGGTGGAGGTAGGTCCAGGACTCCGCGTCGAAGAGCTCGGACATGGCCCAGCCCGTCAGCTGCTCGAGCACCCCTCCCACGAGGGCGGAGACGAGAAACACCTGCCAGGCCCGCGCGCCGCGGCGGCGCATCTGGAAGCAGAGCACGGTCAGAAGGACCGCACCCACCCCGTAGAGCGGCGAGAAGGGCCCCCACACGAGCCCCACGCGGCTCTCCGTGAGGCCGGCCGTGAGGAGCATGAAGACCTCCTCGATGAGAAGCCCCGCCATGCTGCCCACGAAGAAGACGAAGATCACCTGGTACCAGCCGAGCTGGAGATGGTCGAGGTACTCCTCCACCGCGGCGCCGGAGGCGCGCCAGCGCGCGAAGACGCGGCCGAGCCCATGCTGGCGCGAGGCCCGGGCGAGCTCGCGCTCGAGCGCGTCCTCGGACTCCTCGAGGGCCTCCTCGGCGAGCTCGACCTCCTCGTCTCCGAGCCTGCGCCCGCGTGAGAGCCACTCCCAGAAGTAGACCACCGTGCGCACGAAGCCCTGTGCGACGGCAAACAGGAAGATGAGAAGCGCGATGGTGAAGAGCATGCAAGGGTCCCCTCAGGCTCAGGCGTCCGAGTGAACAGGATAGCAAAAGGGCCGGTCACATGACCGGCCCTCTCAGATTCATGGAGCGGGCTACGGGGTTCGAACCCGCGACCTCCACCTTGGCAAGGTGGCGCGCTACCAACTGCGCTAAGCCCGCGACGCAAGGAGTAATGATACGGCTTCGTCCAGAGGATTGCAAGGACAATCTTGAGAAGTTTTTCGGCCCCCCGTTCTTCTCGCCGCGGTGGCGAGAAGAACGGGAACTCGCGCACGAAAAAGGGCACCCCGAGGGGTGCCCGTCACGTCCTGGAGGCGAAGCCCGGATTCGAACCGGGGGTCAGGGCTTTGCAGGCCCGTGCCTTACCACTTGGCCACTTCGCCGTATGAAAAAGGCCGATCAAGACCGGCCTTCTGAGCTCGCATGGAGCGGGCTACGGGGTTCGAACCCGCGACCTCCACCTTGGCAAGGTGGCGCGCTACCAACTGCGCTAAGCCCGCAAGCGCAGGGATTACTATACGGTCCCCGGCCCATCGGCGCAAGGGGTCAGATTGAGAACCGTGGAGAAACTGTGAATGCGGACGTCAGGATGCCCGCGGGGCGTCAGCCCGCGAGCGGGGCGGCGCCGTCGGGCGCGGGCGCGTCGAGCAGCTTGACGAGGCGCACGACGGTCCCCTCCCCCGTCCGCTTGCGCATGATGCTCACCGAGTCGGCGAGCATCCGCATGAGCCTGATACCGCGCCCGCGCTCGTCCTCGGGGCCCGCCTCGGGCGGCTCGTCGCCCTCCGCGAGCTCGAACCCGCAGCCGCAGTCGCTCACCTCCACGCACACGCGGTCCGGGTAGGCGGCGACCGTAGCGAGCACCCCGTCGGCGCAGGTGTGGTCGACGGCGTTGCCGAGCGCCTCGCCACAGGCGAGCCCCATGTCGAAGAGGGCGTCGCCCGAGAGCGGGAGGCGCGAGAGGAGCTCGCCCAGCCGCTCGCGCGCCGAGGAGAGCTCATCTGCGCCCACGCGGAAGGTCGTGCGCCACCGCGGCAGGACCGAGGGGTCGAGCGCCGAGACCTCGCGGCGGGCGCCCGCGCGCGAGACGGGCATGTACTCCACGATGCGCATGAGGCTGAGCGCGCGGTAGAGCTGCGGCGAGACGTTGGAGAGCGAGAGCAGGCCGCCGAGGCGCCGGATGCGCCGCAGCTCGCCCAGGATGAAGCCCATCCCCGCCGAGTCGACGTAGCTCACGTCCCCCATGTTCATGAAGATGCGCCGCGTGCCCTCCGCGACGAGGGCGTCGAGCCGGCGGCGCGCGGCCGGGACCGACCTCACGTCGAGATCGCCCTCCACGTTGAAGATGGCTATGTCAACCGGAACGCCCATGACGGGATTATTCCCCGCCAAGGCGCGTCCTAACGCCCCGCCGGCGAGCGCGCGGGCGCGCGGCGGGCGCGTCACGCCCCGCCGGCGCGCCCGTCGAAGCGCAGGGCCAGCATGGCGACGTCGTCCTCCAGGTTCTGCCCCGTGAACCCCTCGAGGTCGGCCAGAAGCCGGCCCACGAAGCCCTCGAAGGGCTTGTCGGCGGCCGACTCGCGCATGACCGCCTCGCGCAGGCCGTCCTCCCCGAAAAAGGCGCCCTGCGGGTCGCGCGCCTCCGTCGTGCCGTCGGTGTAGAGCAAAATGACGTCCCCCGGGACGAGGCTCACGAGCCCGTCCTGGTAGTTGATGTCGTGAAAGGCCCCCACCACGCCCGACTGCACGTCGAGGATCGATATCTCGTCCGCCCCGGCGTGCACGAGCACGGCGGGCGGGTGGCCGGCCGAGCAGTACCTGATCGTCGCGGCGTCGAGGTCCACGATGCCCACGAAGAGCGTGGCGAAGGTCTCGAGGCGCGAGAAGCCGAGAAGGAACTCGTTCAGCGAGCGCACCATCCGGGCGGGCGCCAGGCCCTCCCACGCGTAGGCGCCGAGCGCCGTCTTGACCGCCGCCGAGACCGAGGCCGCCTCGACCCCCTTGCCCGAGACGTCGCCCATGATGACGCAGGCGCGATGCCCCGGCAGGCGGATGAGGTCGTAGAAGTCCCCTCCCACCGACGCGGCCTTGGTCGCGGAGGAGTAGACGGCCTGCGAGGTGAGCCCCTCGACCGACTGCAGCTCGTTTCTCATGCCGGTCTGGAGCGCCTGCGAGATGCGCTTGTCCTGCTCGCGCGCCTCCTCGCCCCGGGCGATGTCGCGCGCGTCGGAGGCGAGCCCCACGAGGAACTCGAGCTCGGTCTCGTCGAGGGGCTCGGCCCCGTCCGGGCGGAGCACGAGCAGGCACCGCCGCGCGCCCGAGAGGTCGCCCAGGTCGACGAGGGCGCCGACGCACGGCTCGCCCAGGTCGCGCAGCAGCGAGCAGAGCGCGGAGTCGGGGGGCACCGGGGCCACGGCCACGTCCCCCACGCGATGCGGCCCGACGAGGGCGTCGAGGTCCACGGGCAGCTCGCGCGCGCCCGTGAGCGGCAGCTCCGCCATGACGACGTGCTGCCGGTCGTTCTCGCGCACCGTGACGACGGCGGCGTCGAGCTCGTCCCCCGCCTCGACGAAGACGTCGCGGATGCGCCCGAGCGCGCCCTCGCCCGAGCCCTCCGAGGCCGAGGTGAGCAGCTCCTCGCGCAGCTCCGTCGCGAGGGAGGCGAGCCGGTCCGCCCGGCGCGCCCGCAGCGTGGCGAAGGCGCCGGCGAGCTGGATGGAGAGGTAGCGCGCGACCGAGTCCAGCAGGCGCGCGTCATCCTTGAGCAGCGGGTGCAGGCGCCGCCAGCCCACCTCGATGATCGAGATGACCCGCCCGCCGAACCACACGGGGACCACGATGAAGCTCGTGAACGGGGGCACGGTGTCCACCCGCATCCGCACCACCTCGCCCGTCTCCTCGTTCAGCACGTCACGCCTCGTGAGCCTGCCCTGGCGCAGCGAGGCGTTGGTGGGCGCGCACACCCGCAGGCGCACCGCCCGCCCCTCGCGGATGGCGAGCCGCTCCACGCTGCGCCCGAAGGGCATGAACCGCGCGAGCCGCTCGCCGAGAAGCCCGCTCGAGATCCCGCGCAGGTGGAAGCCGTCCGCCTCGGAGAGGTACACGAGCGTGCCGTCCGCCTCCATGGTGTCGGTCAGCTCCTCGAGCGTGCGCTCGAAGAGGGTGGCGATGTCGGCGGAGTCTATCGTGTCGAGCACGATGTTGAGCGTGCCCGAAAGGCGGTGGTTGGCCCGCCTAAGGTCCGCCATCGCCCGCGCGCCCTCGCGCTCCGCCAGGGCGTCGGCGTTGACGGGCAGGGCGACGAGCAGGTAGGTCTCCCCCGGCGCGCGCACGGCGTCGCAGCGCACGCGCACGGCGTGCGCCCGCCCGTCCGCGGACCTGAGCGTGGCAAGCCCCACCGACCCGTCGACGGGGATGCCGAGCGCGCGGACGTCGAAGGGGGCCTCGGCGCCCCCCTCGCACTCGACCAGCGCCCGCACGTCAACGCCCACGAGGCCCTCGCCGAAGCCGAGGAGCTCCGCCGCCTCGTCGTTGGCGAGGAGGACCCGGCCGGAGCCGTCAAAGACGAGCACGGCCTCGCAGGTGAGCTGGAGGAGCTTGGAGAGGGCGCCGACGAGGCTGCCCTCGCCGATCCCCCCGACGCGCGTGGTGCTGAGCTCACCCTTGGGCATGTGACCCCCTCCGTCGCGATTCCTGGCACTAGCGTAGCACGCCGCCGCGACGCGAATCCGCATACGAAAACGGGCCCCTCTCGGGGCCCGTGCACCTTCGTGGTGTCGGAGGCGGGACTTGAACCCGCACGACCTTTTAGTCAGTCACTAGCACCTCAAGCTAGCGCGTCTGCCAATTCCGCCACTCCGACTTGTCACTGCGCGTTTGGTTCTGCTTTCGCGCAAGGGATAGTATGCACGAGTCCGGCTGGGGATGCAAGCCCCAATCTGAGATTTTTTTCGAGCGCGGGGCGAGCGGGCCAAAACCCCTGAGGCCGCACCTGCGGAGGGCACTCGCAAGTGCGGCCTCAGGAGCGTGCCGGCGGACGCGCTCGCAGGTTCTTCTCGCCCATGCGGCCGCACTCAACGCCTATCTGCCGCGAGTGCGCCCGCACTTGCGGCACGCACTCGCGAGTGCGGCCCCAGACGTCGTCGCACAAAAAAGGCCGGCGAGCCCCAGGGCGTCGCCGGCCAAAAGACCGCTCCTTAGGATGAGGGCAGCCCTAGCCGAGCGTGCCCGTGGGGAACGTGAGGGCCATCACGAGGATGCTCACGATGAAGACGGTCGCGGTGATGACCGTCAGGCGGTTGAGGTTCTTCTCGAGGACGCCCGAGCCGGTCCCGGAGTTGTAGAGCGAGGAGGCGATCATATCAGAGACGCCCGTGCCCTTGCCCGAGTGCATGAGGACGAGGATGACGGTGAGGGCTCCGGAGAGGAAGAGCAGGACGGTCAGGATGATGTTGAGCGGGTTCACTGAGGCTCCTTCAGGACAGATGCATAACAACTGGTCATGGTAACACAAAGGGGCCCGGATCTTGTCCGGGCCCCAGACTCCACATCTGTCGAGAAGAACGTGGCGCTAGGCCATCGCGCTCTTGACCATGGCCGCGAAGCTGTCGGCCTTGAGGGAGGCGCCGCCGACGAGCGCGCCGTCGACGTCCTCCTTCTCCAGGAAGCCGGCGATGTTCTCGGGCTTGGCGGAGCCGCCGTAGAGGACGCGGATGCCCTGGGCGACCTCCTCGCCGAAGATCTCGGTGAGGGTCGCGCGGATGGCGCCGCAGACCTCCTGGGCGTCATCGGCCGTGGCGGTCTTGCCGGTGCCGATGGCCCAGATGGGCTCGTAGGCGATCACGTACTTGGAGGGGTCGGTGATCTCGAGGCCCTCGGTGTCCTTCTTGATCTGGTCGACGACGAACTCGACGTGCTTGCCGGCCTCGCGGACCTCGAGGGACTCGCCGCAGCAGGAGATGGGCACGATGCCGTGAGCCATGAGGGCGCGGGCCTTCTTGTTCACGTCCTCGTCCGTCTCGCCAAAGTAGTCGCGACGCTCGGAGTGGCCGATGATGCAGTAGGTCGCGCCCACGGCCTCGAGCATGTTGGGAGCGGTCTCGCCGGTGTAGGCACCGGACTCCTCCCAGTAGACGTTCTGGGCGCCGAGCGCAAACGGGGCGGACGCCTGCTCGATGACCTCGGAGACGCCCTTGAGGTCGACGGCGGGCGGGCAGACGACGACGTCGACGTCGCCGGTGCCGTCGGCAAGCTCGTCGGCAAGGCCCTGGGCGAGGACGACGCCCTCGCTGTAGGTCTTGTTCATCTTCCAGTTGCCAGCGATCATCCTCTTACGCATCGAGAAGCGCCTCCACTCCGGGAAGGGCCTTGCCCTCGACGAGCTCCATGGAAGCGCCACCGCCGGTGGAGATCCAGCTCATCTTGTCGGCCAGGCCGAACTTGTTGATGGCCGCGACGGAGTCGCCGCCGCCGATGATCGAGGTGCAGTCGGAGTCGGCCACGGCGCGGGCGACGGCCTCGGTGCCGGCGGCGAACTGGTCCATCTCGAAGACGCCCATCGGGCCGTTCCAGAACACCGTCTTGGCGGCCTTGATGGCGTCGGCGTAGAGCTCGCGCGTCTTGGGGCCGATGTCCATGCCCATGCGGTCGTCGGGGATCTTGTCGGAGTCGACGATCTCGCCCTCGGCGTCCTCGCCAAAGTGGTCGGCGACGACGTTGTCGATCGGGAGCAGGATCTTGACGCCCTTCTCCTCGGCCTTCTTGAGCATCTCGCCAGCGCGCTCGACCCAGTCCTCCTCCTTGAGGGATGTGCCCACGGTGTAGCCCTTGGCCAGGAAGAAGGTGTAGGCCATGCCGCCACCGATGATGAGGGTGTCAGCGGAGTCGATCAGGTGATCGAGGACGCCGATCTTGGAGGACACCTTGGAGCCGCCGACGATGGCGACGAAGGGGCGCTCGGGCTCGGCGAAGATCGACGTCAGGGTGTCGACCTCCTTCTCGAGCAGGAAGCCGGCGTAGGCGGGAAGATACGCGGCGGGGCCGACCACGGAGCCCTGGGCGCGGTGCGCGGTACCGAAGGCGTCGAGCACGAAGACGTCGCCGTAGGAGGCGAGCGTCTTGGCGATCTCGGGGTCGTTCTTCTTCTCGCGCTTGTCGAAGCGGACGTTCTCGAGGACGAGGATCTCGCCGTCCTGGAGCGCGTCCACGGCGGCCTTGGCCTTCTCGCCGTAGGTGTCGTCGACGAACTTCACGTCATAGCCGGTAAGCTCGGCGAGCTTGTCGGCGGCGGGCTTCAGGGAGAACTGGGGCTCGGGGCCGTCGCCCTTGGGGCGGCCGAGGTGGCTCATGAGGATGATCTTGGCGCCCTTGTCCTTGAGGTACTCGATCGTGGGGATGGCGGCGCGGACGCGGGTGTCGTCCGTGACGACGCCGTCCTTCAGGGGGACGTTGAAGTCCACGCGCATGAGGACGCGCTTGCCCGCGACGTCGGCGTCGCGGACGGTCTTCTTGGTGAAGGCCATGCTCACTCCTTTGTCTGGTTCCTACGAGAAAGGGGCGCGGCCGCGGCCCCGTGAGCTGCGACCGCACCCCCTGCGAAAAGCCGATGCGAGCGTGGGCTACGCGACGAACTTCTCGAAGTACTTGATGGTGCGGACCATCTGGGAGGTGTAGGAGTTCTCGTTGTCGTACCAAGAGGTGACCTGAACGAGGCTCTGGCCGTTGCCGAGGTCCTGGACCATGGTCTGGGTGGCGTCGAAGATCGAGCCGTGGGTCTCGCCGATGATGTCGGAGGAGACGATGTCGTCCTCGTTGTAGGCGAAGGTCTCGGGGATGGTCTCGGCATAGGCCTTCATAGCGGCGTTGACCTCGTCCTTGGTGACGACCTTGTCAACCACGCAGTAGAGGTTGGTGATGGAGCCGGTGGGCGTGGGAACGCGCTGGGCGGCGCCGATCAGCTTGCCGTTGAGCTCCGGGAGGACCAGGCCGATGGCCTTGGCGGCACCCGTGGAGTTGGGGACGATGTTCTGCGCGCAGGCGCGGCTGCGACGCTTGTTGCCCTTGCGCTGCGGGCCGTCGAGCGGCATCTGGTCGCCGGTGTAGGCGTGGATGGTGGTCATGATGCCGGAGACGATCGGCGCGAAGTCGTTCAGGCCCTTGGCCATCGGGGCGAGGCAGTTGGTGGTGCAGGAGGCCGCGGAGATGATGTTGTCATCGGCGGTCAGCTGCTCGTGGTTGACGTTGTAGACGATCGTGGGGAGGTCGTTGCCCGCGGGAGCGGAGATGACGACCTTCTTGGCGCCGGCGTCGATGTGGGCCTGGGCCTTGGCCTTGGAGGTGTAGAAGCCGGTGCACTCGAGGACGACGTCAACGCCGAGCTCGCCCCAGGGGAGCTTGGAGGCGTCGGCCTCCTTGTAGATGGTGATCTTCTTGCCGTCGACGGTGATGGAGTCCTCGCCGGCCTCGACCTTGTGGTCGCGAGCGTAGTTGCCCTGCGTGGTGTCATACTTCAGAAGGTACGCGAGCATGTCGGGGGAGGTGAGGTCGTTGATGGCGACGATCTCGGAGCCCTCGTGACCGAACATCTGACGGAAAGCCAGACGGCCGATGCGACCAAAGCCGTTGATTGCAACCTTAACTGCCATGCTTTCTCCTTTCACGGGGCCGCCGGGGCTTCTCCTCGGCGGACCAAAGCACCAACATGGGCTGACGCCCCTGCCATCCGATAGTGTACCCCACACGCGACGATGCGTTTCGCTAAAACTGGGCCTCGGGGGAATTTAAGCCGCGGGCGCTCAGATTTCGTCGGCCGACGTGGGATGGTTCCCAGCTCTCCTTTGGGGACGGGCTATTTCGGCCTCCTCGACGATCTGCTGGAGCCTGAGGACGCGGTGGTACATCGCGGACTTGGAGGCCGGCGGGTCGAGCTCGGCGCCGAGCGCGGCGAGCGAGAGCTCCGGGTGCTCCCGGCGCGCGCGGCAGAAGGCGCGCAGCGCCGGCGGCAGCGCCTGGAGCCCCACGGCCCTCTCGGCGCGCTCGATGAGGGCGAGCTGCTCGGCGGCGGCCCCCGTCGAGCGGGCCTGGTTGGCCATCTCGGCGTTGACGCGCCGGTTGACGTCGTTCTTGACGGACTTCTGCGCGCGGGCGAGCTCCACCACGCGCGCCATCCGCCGCGCCCCCATGACGCGCAGGAGCGCGATCACGTCGTCGAAGCTCTTGAGGTAGAGCGCGAAGGCGCCGCGCCGGCGGTTCAGGCGCGCCGAGACCCCGAAGGACCCCACGAGCGCCACGAGCCCGCGGGCGAAGTCCTCCCCCGTCACGGCTATCTCCAGGTGGAAGTCGCCGCGCGGGTCGGCGATGAAGCCGCCCGCCATGAAGGCCCCGCGCACGAAGGCCGCCCGCGCCTCGCGCGTGCGCAGCAGCGCCGCCGGCACGCCCGTCGCAAGGCCGCGGCCCGGCACGAGGATCCCGAGCTCCACGAGGTCGTCGGCGAGCTCGTCCTGCTCGGGCATCTCGATGAGGTAGTTCCGCGTCTTGTGCAGGACCGAGCGGCGCACCGTGAGCGGCGTCTCCAGGTCGAAGAGCTTGTGCGTGAGCTTGATGATCGTGCGCGCGACGGCGCCCGTCTCCGTGGCGATGCGGATGGAGTAGCGCCCCGCGCCGCGGAAGGACAGCGTCCCGCACACGCGGATGAGGGCCGAGAGCTGCGCGAGCTCGGCGGCGGGCGCGCCCTCCACGCGGGAGAGCTCGTCCTTTACCCGGGCGGTGAACGACATCCTAGCCCGTCCTCACGTTGGCGAGCGCCAGGTCGCGGTGCGAGAGCGTCACGTGGTAGCCGCCGTGCTCGAGGTAGGCCGCCGTGGCGCCGGCTATGGCGACGCTGCGGTGCTGCCCGCCCGTACAGCCCACGGCGATGGAGAGGTGGCTCTTGCCCTCGGCCACGTAGCCGGGCATCGCCACGTCGAGCAGGCGGTACCACGCCTCGAGGAAGCGCTCGGTGGTGGGGTTGCCGAGCACGAAGTCCCTGACGAGCCGGTCGTTGCCCGTGAGGGTGCGCATCTCCGGGTCGTAGAAGGGGTTCGGCAGGAAGCGCACGTCGATCATGAGGTCGGCCTCGACGGGCATGCCGTGCTTGAAGCCAAAGGAGAAGACCGAGACCTCCATGAGCTGCTGGTCGGTGAGCTCGGAGAAGGCGCGGCGCAGGCGGGCGCGGAGCTCCTTGGTGGACGTGCGGCTCGTGTCGATCACGAGGTCGGCCGCCTCGCGCACGGCGGCGAGCTGCGTGCGCTCGCGCGCGATCGCGCTCGCCACGGTCTCGCCGGGGCCGGCGAGCGGGTGGCGGCGGCGGTTCTCGTCGTAGCGGCGCATGAGGACGTCGTCGTCGGTGTCGAGGAAGACGACCTTGCAGGAGATCTCGTGGTCGCGCAGCTGCGTGAGCGAGTCGCTGATCTCGTCGAAGAGGCCCTGGCTGCGCAGGTCGCAGGTGACGGCGAGGTGGCGGCCCACGCCCGAGTTGATGCCCACGAGCTCCGCGAGCTGCAAAAGCAGGCGCGGGGGCAGGTTGTCGATGCAGAAGTAGCCCATGTCCTCGAAGACGTGCAGGGCCTGCGTGCGGCCCGAGCCGCTCATCCCCGTGATCACCACGACGTCGGGCACGCGGTCGCGCCCCTCGGCCGCGCGCATCTGCTGGCCGCTCGCACCCATGGCACTCCCCTCCTCGAGGTCCTTCTCGCCGTCCCTCTCGCCAGTATACGGCAGCGGGCTCGGACCGCCGCGCGGCACGCCCGGGCAGGACGAGGCGAGAAGAACGTGCGACCGGGCATGCCCCCGTGCACGGAATCGCGGCCCGGAAGCGGGAAACTGTGCGCGGGGGCATGCTCGAAGGGCCGCGCCCCGGGGCCATCCCCCGGGGCGCGGCGGCGCCGCTTCGGCGGCGCTACTTCTCGAGGCCGGACTCCTCGGGCGGGAGCGGCTTCTTCCAGAGCGACAGGATGAGGCAGGCCACGACGGCGCCCACGAGCGCCGCGACGAGCCACATGAGGCCGTTGCCGATGACCGGGGTCACCCAGGCGCCCCCGTGCGGCGCCGGCGACGTGCAGCTGAAGAGCGCCGAGAGGCCGCCCGCCACGGCGGAGCCGATGATGCAGGAGGGCAGCACGTGGCCGGGGTCGGCGGCGGCAAACGGGATCGCGCCCTCGGTGATGAAGGAGAGCCCCATGATGTAGTTCACGATGCCGGCGCTGCGGTCGGTCTTGGTCCAGCGGTTCTTGAAGATCGTGGTGGAAAGGGCGATCGCCAGCGGCGGGACCATGCCGCCCACCATGACGGAGGCCATCATGATCTGGCCGGTGGTGCCAAGGCCGCTCGCCGGGTCGAGCGCCGCGGTGCCGAAGACGTAGGCCGCCTTGTTGAAGGGGCCGCCCATGTCGACGGACATCATGCCGCCGAGCACGAGGCCGAGAAGGACGATGTTGCTCGTGCCGAGGCCGCGCAGGAAGCCGTTGAGGCCGGTGTTGATGAGCGCGAAGAGCGGGTTCAGGGCGAGCATGACCACGCCGATGGCGAGCACGCCGAGGATGGGGTAGATGAGCATGGGCTTGATGCCCTCGAGCGAGGCCGGCAGGTGGTCGCAGAGCCGCTCGATGCCGAGGGTCATGTAGCCGGCCGCGAAGCCCGCGAAGAGCGCCGCGATGAAGCCGCCGGAGACGAGGCTCGTGGCGTCGAGCGTGGAGAGGTAGGCGAAGTCGTAGCCCACCTTGGCGAAGATGCCGCCCACGAATCCGGGGGCGAGGCCGGGCCTGTCGGCGATGGACATGGAGATGTAGCCGGCGAGGATGGGCAACATGAAGCCGAAGGCCTCGTTGCCGATGGTCTTGAAGAGCGCCGCGGCCGGGATGGAGGAGCCGTAGGCGGCGGTGCCGAGGCCGGGCTGGTCGATGAGAAACGCGATGGCGGTGAGGATGCCGCCGCCGATGACGAACGGCAGCATGTGGGAGACGCCGTTCATGAGGTCCTTGTAGACCTTGTGCCCGATGCCCTCGCCCGAGGCGCCCGCGGCGGCGTCCGCGGCGGCGCCGGCGTGGTGGTAGACCGGCGCCTTGCCGTCCATGACGATGCCGAGAAGGACCTCGGGCTCGTTGATGCCGCGGGTGACCGGGCAGCTGTAGACGGGCATGCCGTCGAAGCGGACGAGGTCGATGTTCTTGTCGGCCGCGATGATGACGCCCTTGGCGCCCTCGATGTCCCTCTTGGTGATGACGTTCTTAGCGCCGCCGGAGCCCTGGGTCTCCACCTTGATCTTGATGCCGAGCTCGGCGGCCTTCTTCTCGAGGGCCTCGGCCGCCATGTAGGTGTGCGCGATGCCCGTGGGGCAGGCCGTGATGGCGAGCACGTCGTAGCCCGCGGCGTCGCGCGCGGCGGCGCCGGCGGCCTTGGCCTCCTCCTCGGCGTGGTGCCGGTCCTCCTCGGTGTCCACGAGGGAGCGGAACTCCTCCGGGGTCTTGGCGGCGCGCAGGGCCGCGCAGAAGTCGGCGTCCAGGAGCAGCGTGGAGAGGCGGCTCAGCACCTCGAGGTGCGTGTTGGCCTCGCCCTCGGGCGCCGCGATGAGGAAGAGCAGCGTCGCCGGCTCGCCGTCGAGCGACTGGTAGTCCACGCCCGCGGGCACGGTCATGGCCGCGAGGCCGGGCGCCGAGACGGCGGCCGTCTTGGCGTGCGGGATGGCGATGCCGTCCCCGAGGCCCGTGGAGAACTGCGCCTCGCGCGCTCCCGCACCGCGGCGGCATAGCCCGCCTTGTCGGCGACGTTGCCGCCCTTCGCCATGAGGTCGACGAGCTCGTCGATGGCCTCGTCCTTGGATGCCGGCGCACCCCCGATCCCGATTGACTCGGGCTTGAGCAGGTCAGTGATTCTCATGTCCCGTCCTTTCTTCACGTGCTTCCATCACTTTTTTCCGTTGTTCCAAGGCGGCCGCGGGCCGCCCGATGGGCGAGGCGTCGCGCCCGCGCGCGTTCTCGGGCCACCTGGCCACGAGGCCTGCGCCAGGCGAGAAGAACGCGGCGCGTCGCTGGAAGCCCCCGGGCCCGGCGAGAAGGACCTCGCCGCGAGTTCTGCAGCCGCGCGCCCTCCGCGCGGCGAAGCTGTCTGAGCGCCGAGGTCCTTCTCGCCGGGCCCGGGGGCGGACGATCACGACGCCGCGAGCAGCGCCTCGACCTCCGGCCTCGTGGCCAGGTGGTCCGAGAACGCGCTGGCAGATCCCGTGGCGAGCGCCATCCGGAAGGCGGCCTCGTAGCTGCCGGTCTCCTTGAGGCCCGCGAGGAAGCCCGCCACGGACGAGTCGCCCGCGCCCACGGAGTTGACCACGGTGCCCTTGGCGGCCGGGCTCTGGAAGACCTCGCCCGTCTCGGCCACGAGCACGCCGCCCTCCCCCGCCATCGAGACGAGCACGTTGACGGCGCCCATCTCCTGGAGCCTGCGCGCGTACGGCACGACCTCGTCGCGCGTGGCGAGCGTCACGCCGAAGATGTCCCCGAGCTCGTGGTTGTTGGGCTTCACGAGGAAGGGGCGGTACGGCAGGACGCGCGTGAGCAGGTCGCGCTCGGCGTCCACGACGACGCGGACGCCGCGGCCGTCGAGGCGCGCCATGATGCGCTCGTACATGTCGTGCGGCAGCGCGGCGGGAACGGAGCCCGAGATGACGAGCGTGTCCCCCTCGCCGAGGGCGTCGATCCTGGAGAAGAGCGCCTCGACGTCCCCCTCGGCGATGACGGGCCCCTGCCCGTTGAGCTCGGTCTCCTCGGCGCTCTTGATCTTGGCGTTGATGCGCGTCATGCCCTCCGCGACGCGGATGAAGTCGGTCTCGACGCCCGCCTCGGCGCAGAGGCGGCAGAGCTCGTCGCCCGTGAAGCCGGCCACGAAGCCGAGGGCGCGGCTCGCGTGCCCGAGGTTGCCGAGCACGATGGAGACGTTCACGCCCTTGCCCCCGGGCAGGATCTTCTCATAGGTGGTTCGGTTGATGACGCCCAGGCGCATGTCGTCCACGCGGACGATGTAGTCGAGCGACGGGTTGAACGTGACGGTGCAGATCATCGGGCTACCTCCACTACGTTTTCGAAGCTCCGGTACTTCTCGGGGACATCCCCGCAGGTGACGATCGTGGCAGAGTCGAAGGCGCCAAACCCCACGAGGCTCGTGTTGTCGAACTTCGTGGCGTCCGCGAGCACGTAGCGGCGCGCCGTGCGCTCCATCGTGAGCTGCTTGACCAGCGCCTCATTGCTCTCCGGCGAGGTGAATCCATGCTCGGGGGTGATGCCATTCACGCCCCAGAAGCCGATCGTGAAGTGGTAGCGCGCGAGCGTCGCCAGGGCGTCCGGCCCCACGAGCGCCTCCGTGGCGCTCTTGAGCTCGCCGCCGAGCACCGTGACGTGGAAGCCGCGGGCCGCGAGCTTCATGGCGTGGGAGACCGAGTCCGTGACGTAGCGCGCGGAGCGCTCCGCGAGGTGCCCGATGAGCTCCTCGACGGTGGAGCCGGCATCCAGGTAGACGAGGTCGTCCGGGCCCACGAGCGCGGCCGCGTGGGCGCAGATGGCGCGCTTCTCCTCGGCGTGCAGGCCGTGGCGCTCCTCGAGCGTGAGGTCGCGCGTGAGGTGAGCGGACTCGCGCGTGGTGGCGCCGCCGTGCACCTTGACCAGGTGGTGGGCCTGGTCGAGCTTGTCGAGGTCGCGGCGGATGGTGGACTCGGAGATGTCCAGGGCCGAGGCCAGCTCGGCCACGGTGACGGTCCCCCGCCGGCGGACCATCTCGACGATGCGCGCGTGGCGCTCTTCAGCCAGCATGGCTCACGCCTCCTCGGGATAGGTGACGCCCCAGTCGGCCCGCAGGCGCGTCATGAGGTCCATGACGTCCGCCGCGACGTCGATGAGCCCGGCGGCCGCGGCGTCGCCCGCGACGGCGCGCTCGAGGTCGGCCATCTCGTAGCACAGGGCGTAGCCCTCCACGCCGGCGCTCACGGTCTCGCGGTGGCCGTCCGCGGTCCACACGATCGTGGCGGTGTCCGCGCGCGGGTACTCCATGACCTCGACGTAGCACCTGTCGAAGCTCAGCACGGCGCGCTTGGGCTGCTTGGAGTGGAGCGTGAGCGAGACTACGCCGAGCTGGCCCTCGGCGTTGCGGCAGACGATGCCGCCCGCCTCGTCCACGCCCGTGGGGGCGAGGTTGCCGAGCGAGACCACCTCCGCGGGCTGGCTCGCCATGAAGAGGCGCATGAGGCTGAGCGCGTAGACGCCGATGTCGAGCATCGCGCCGCCGGCGAGGCCGCGGTTGTAGAAGCGGTTGGTGAGGTCGCCGTACTCCTTGTAGGAGCCAAAGTTGAGCTGCGCGAGGTTCATGCGGCCGAACTCGCCCGCCTCCGCGCGGCGGAGGAGCTCGCGGTAGAGCGGCATGTGCAGGATCGTGGTGGCGTCCATGAGCACGACGCCGTTGGCCGCGGCGAGCGCGCGGGCCTCGGAGAGCTCGGCGGAGTTCAGCGTGATGGACTTCTCGCAGAGCACGTGCTTGCCCGCGGCGAGCGCGCCGCGCAGGTAGCGGATGTGCGTGTTGTGCGGGGTGGTGACGTAGACGGCGTCGACGTCCGGGTCGGCGTAGAGGCCCTCGACGGTGTCGTAGACCTTCGCGACGTGGTACTTCTCCGCAAAGGCGACGGCCTTCTCGCGCGTGCGGTTGGCCACGCCGGCAAGGCGGCGGCCCGCGAGCGAAAGCGAGGTGGCCATCTGGTTGGCGATGACGCCGCAGCCGATCACGGCCCAGCGGAGCTCGGGCGCGGTGAAGACGTCGTCGGGGAACGGGCGGTTCTCGACGGCGGCGAAGGCGGCCTCGGCCGCGGCGGCGGAGTCGAGCGGGGCGCTCTTTCGGGTGTCTGACATGGGGTCCTCCTTACCGTGGTGTCCTACCCTGTGACTCCCATTTTTGCGCAATTTCTTCCATTTGTACGCAACTTTGGGCATTGTAGCGGTAAGCGGTATGACATTGCCCATAAACGGTTATAAGTACGCATTTTTGAGCATTTTCACGCACACCTGGATGCTCCGCGACGTCAGCAGGCGCCGCGCGGGGCGAGAAGGACGCGCAATCTCGGATATCCGGACATCTGCGGTTACGCGTGACAAACTTGAAACTGCCCGATGCGCAAGCCCGAAAAAGGGGCCAGATTGGCGGCAAACCCCAAGCTGCGCGTTCTCGCGTGGATGCGGAATCGGGAGTTTGCGGACATCGCGGACTGCGCATGCGATCCTCGCGCGGCGCGACCGACGACTCGGCGGCAGGCCCAGATGCCCGCATGGCGAGAAGAACGGGGACGCCAGGGCGGGGACGCCGACAGAGAAAGCGGGCCCCGGACGAGTCCGGGGCCCGCGTCAACCCGGGGCGATGGGGCTCTCTCCCCTACTCGATCGCGGCGCGGAACCAGCTGGTGAGCGATGTGGGGTGCGTGATGCCGGTGCCTACGACGACGGCCCAGGCGCCCGCGTCGATGGCGGTCCTGGCGTCGGCCGGGGTGTGGACGTGGCCCTCGCAGATGATCGGGTAGTCGGGGAACTCCGCGGTGGCCTGCCTGAGCAGCGGCACGTCGGGGCCGTCCTCGAGCGTGGTGTCGATGGCGGCCTTGTTGTGGGAGAGCGTGGTGGACACGAGGTCGCAGCCGCAGGCCACGCCGCGGCGGATGTCCTCGATGGTCATGCAGTCGGCCATGATGAGGACGTCGCTCTGGGCGCGGATGGCCTCGACCGTCTCCTCGAAGGTGCGGCCGTCCGGGCGCGGGCGGTCGGTGGCGTCGAGGGCCACCACGTCGGCGCCGGCGTGCACACAGGCCAGGGCGTGGCGCAGCGTGGGCGTGATGTAGACGCCCTCGTGGCCCTCCTTCCACAGGCCGATGACGGGGATCTCCACGCGGCCCTTGATGGCGGCGATGTCGGAGAGGCCCTGGCAGCGGATGGCCGCCGCGCCGCCGAGCTCGCAGGCGCGGGCCATCTGGGCCATGGTCTCGGGGTGGCGCAGCGGCTCGCCGGGATAGGCCTGGACGGAGACGACGAGCTTCCCCCTGAGGGACTGGACGAGCGGTGAGATGGGCATGGCATCCTCCCTTCCGAGAAAACCTGACAAAGGTGACAGGGCAGTTTGTCAGGTTTTGTGCAACGGTCGCGGCGGGAAAACCTGACAAACTGCCCTGTCACCTTTGTCAGGTTTTCCGCGGGGCTAGTCGGAGACCTCGGCGTAGCCGGACTTCACGAAGTTCTCCGCGGCGCCGACGAGCGGGGCGTCGCCGCCGAGCTCGCCGCCCACGATGGGCGTGGTGGCCACGGGCGGCATGGCCTGGCCGCGGAAGGCCTCGGCCATGGCGTCGGACCAGTCGGGGCCGCACTGGGCCACGGAGCCGGAGAGGATGACGACGTCCGGGTCGAGCATGTTGCACATGCTGCCGAGCACCTCGCCGAGGGCGCGCCCGGCGCGGGCCTCGGCGGCCTTGGCGGCCTCGTCGCCCGCGGCGGCGCGGCGGTCGATCTCCGCGCCGTCCATCGGCGTGCCGTCGGCCGTGGCCTCGTCGCCGCCCAGGCGCACGTACTCGCGGATGATGCCGGGGCCCGCGGCGATGGGCTCGAGGTGGCCAGTGGCGCCGCAGGAGCAGGGCACGCCCGCGGCGGCCGGGCAGCAGACGTGGCCGATGTGGCCCGCCTCGTCATGGGCGCCGAGCATGATCTTGCCCCACTCGACGAAGGCGCCGCCAATGCCGGTGCCGACCGCCGCGACGAGGCAGCTCTTCTTGTCGCGGCCGCCGCCCCAGCGCGCCTCGCCCAGGGCATGGGCGTGGACGTCGTTGAGGACGCGGCACGGCAGGCCGGTCGAGGCGGTGACCTCGGCGCCGAGGTGGGTGCCGCCCCAGCCGGGCATGAGCTCGTTGGCGAAGGTGATGTCGCCGTTGCGCGGGTTCACCACGCCCGCCGAGGAGATGCCGACGCCCACGGGGGGCTCGTCGGCGCGCCCGATGGCGGCCTTCACCTGGGCGAGCACCGTGGCGAGCACGTGCTCGCCGCCCTTCATGGCATCCGTGGGGACCTTCTCGACCTTAGAGATCACGGGCGCGTCGCCACCGAGGGTGACGAGGCCGCAGGCGATCTTGGTGCCGCCGATGTCGACAGCAACGATGGTCTGGCTCATGGCTCTCCCCCCTAGCCCTCGAGAAGCCCGGTGTCCACGAGGACCTTCTTGATGGCCTCGACGTTGTCGCCCTCAAGGGCCTTGACCGGGCGCGGCATGGTGTTGGAGTCAAAGACGCCGAGGAGCCAGAGCGCGGTCTTGAAGGCGCCCACGCCGCCGGCATAGCCCTGCACGCCGGAGGTGACGTCGAAGATGTGGGAGATCTCGTTCAGGCGGTCCTGCTCGGCCCTGACCGTGGCCCAGTCGCCGGCCTGCGCGGCCTTCCACATGCGGACGTAGCCTTCGGGCTCGACGTTGGCAAGGCCTGGGACGGAGCCGTCGGCGCCGGAGAGGTACGCGCCGTCGACCACGATCTCGTGACCGGTGAGCAGCGAGAGCGGGTGACCGGCCTTCTCGTTCTCCTGGCAGAGGTAGCGGAATGAGATGTCGTCGCCGGAGGAGTCCTTGACGCCGGCGAGCACGCCCTCCTTGCCGAGCTTGACGAGCAGCGGCCACGGGAGCTTGGTGTGCACGCACACGGGAATGTCATAGGCGAAGATGGGCAGGTCGAGCTCCTCGTGGAGGATGCGGAAGTGCTCCTCAACCTCGGCCATGCCACCGAGGGCGTAGAACGGGGCGGTGGCCACGAGGGCGTCGGCGCCAAGCTCCTGGGCGACCTTGCCGTGCTCGATGACGCGCTCGGTCTCGGTGTCGATGATGCCCACGAGCACGGGCACACGGTGGTCGACGATGCGGACGGCCTCGGAGATGATCTGGCGGCGGCGCTCGTCAGTGGAGAAGACGACCTCGCCAGAGGAGCCGAGGAAGAAGAGGCCGTCGACGCCTGCGTCGATCATGCGGTCGATGAGGCGCTCGAAGGAGGGAACGTCGAGCTCGTGGTCGGGGGTGTCGGGGACGACGACGGGAGGGACGACGCCCGTGATCTTAAGGTCTGCCATGCTGGTCCTTTCTTGTGTGGGGCGGGACGCTCCGCCCCGTGCGGGACAGGGGGCTCAGATGCTAGGGCAGAAGCGGCGAGAGGAACGCGCCACTCGCCGATTCGCAAAGCGGGCGCGCCCGAAGGCGCGCCCGCCGCAGGGCCTTGGGGACTACTGACCGAGGTTGGGGTGCAGCAGCGACGGGGCCGCGCCGAGAAGCGTCTTGGTGTACGCGTCGTGCGGGTCCTCGAAGATCTGCCGTGCCGGGCCCTCCTCCATAATCTGGCCGTGGTTCATGACGACGATGCGGTCGGAGATGTAGCGCTCCGTCTGGATGTCGTGGCTGATGAAGACCATGGCCAGGCCGAGCTCCTTCTTGAGGTCCGTGAGCAGGTTCAGAATCTGCGCGCGGACGGAGACGTCGAGGGCCGACGTGGGCTCGTCGGCGATGATGACGTCCGGCTGGAGAGAGAGGGCGCGGGCGATGGCGACGCGCTGGCGCTGGCCTCCGGAGAGCTGGCCCGGGAGGGCGTACATCGCCGAGGACGGCAGGCCGACGATGCCGAGCAGCTCGTTGATGCGCGCCTCGCGCTCGTCGTCGGAGCCGACCTTGTGGACGATCAGCGGGTCCAGCAGCTGGTCGTGGACGGACATGCGCGGGTTCAGGGCCGTGGCCGGGTTCTGGAAGACGACGGAGACCACGCGGCCGATCTTCTTGCGGAGCTCGGCGGTGCGCTTGGTGACGTCGTCGCCCTTGAAGTAGACCCGGCCGTCCGTGGGCGACTGCAGGCCGCACATGACGTTAGCGGTCGTGGACTTGCCGCAGCCGGACTCTCCCACGATGCCGATCGTCTCGCCCGGCATGAGCTTGAGCGTGAGGCCGTTCACGGCGTGCACGAGGTTGGGGTGGAAGAGCGAGCCCGTGCGGGACTTGAACGTGACCGAGATGTTGTCCAGGAAGATGATGGGGGTCTGCCCAGAGGTCTTGTCCGCCATCTACCTCACCTCCAGTCGAGAGACGAGACCGTTCTTCGCGAGCTCCTCGTCCGGGATCTCCGATACGAGGTGATGGTCGGCGCCGGGAACGGGCTTGAGGATGGGATGGACGTCGAGGCCGACCGTGGGGTGGCTCGAGCGCGGGGCGAAGCGGTCGCCCTTGGGGAAGTCCGCGGGGCTCGGGACGGAGCCGGGAACCTGGTGCAGGCGGCTGCCGTCGTGCGCCTCGATCGAGAGGACGGCGCCGAGCAGGCCCTGCGTGTACTCGTGGATCGGGTTGGTGAGGAGCTCCTTGGTGGGGGCGGACTCGATGACCTGGCCGGCGTACATGACCGTGATCTCGGAGGCGACCTCGGCCACGAGCGCGAGGTCGTGGGACACGAAGATCATGGCGAAGCCGAGCTGCTTCTGGAGGTCGTTCAGCAGCTTGATGACCTGCTTCTGGACCGTGACGTCGAGCGCCGTGGTGGGCTCGTCGCAGATGACGAGCGAGGGGTTCCTCGTGAGGGCCATGGCGATGATGACGCGCTGGCACTGGCCGCCGGAAAGCTCGTGCGGGTAGCTCTCGAGCGTGCGCTTGGGGTCGAGGCCGACGAGCTCGAGGAGCTCCTCGGCGCTGCGGGTGCCGCCGCGGCTCGTGAGCTGCTTCATCTGGGCGGAGATGAGCATCGACGGGTTGAGCGAGGACAGGGAGTCCTGGTAGACCATCGCAAGCTCGTGGCCCAGCAGCTTGCGGTGCTCCTCCTTGGAGAGCTTGAGCAGGTCCTTGCCCTTGTAGAGGATCTGGCCCTGGATGCGGGCGCTGTCGGGCAGGAGGTTCATGATGGTCTTGGTGGTGATGGACTTGCCGCAGCCGGACTCGCCGACGAGAGCCATGCACTGGCCCGGGCGCACGTCGAAGGAGACGTTGTCCACCACATGGACGTCACCGTGGCGCGGGAACCCGATCGAGAGGTTCTTGACCTGGAGGATCGGCTCCACGGAGTAGTCGGGGACGCGGCGGTCGGTGCGCGCGAGCTCGACCTCGCGGAGCGCCCCGAGACGGCGGGCGAGGGAGTCGGCCTGCTCCTTGTAGGCGCGAACCGGATCGGCGACGAGGAGGTCGGCCTCGCGGCGGCTCTCGGCGTTCTCGTTGCTCACGGGCGCGGACGGGGCGGCGGCCATCGCATCGGTCAGGCCCTCGGAGAGGATGTTGAGGGCGAGGCACGTGACCATGATCGCGATGCCCGGGAAGAGCGCCTGCCACCAGCGGCCAAGCAGGACGCCGTCACGCGCGGACGAGAGGATGTTGCCCCACGTGGGCGTGGGCTCGGCGATGCCGGCGCCGATGAAGGTGAGCGACGCCTCGAAGATGATGGCGTCGGCGACGAGCGTGACCGTGAAGACCATGATCGGCGCGATGCAGTTGCGCAGGACGTGCCTCATGAGAATCCACGGGGCGCGGGCTCCGGAGACGATGACCGCGCGGACGTAGTCCTCGCCGTACTCGGACACCACGTTGGCGCGGACAATGCGCGCGATCTGCGGCGTGTACATGAAGCCGATGGAGAAGATGATGGCCGGGACGGAGTTGCCCAGGATGAGCACCAGGATGGCGGCGAGCGCGATGCCGGGAATCGACATGATGACGTCGAGCACGCGCATGATGACCTCTGAGACCGCCTTGCGCGCGACGGCGGCGACGGCGCCGATGATCGAGCCGAGGACGAGCGCGAACAGCGTCGCGCCAAAGCCGATCACGAGCGAGTACTGGCCGCCGTAGAGCATGCGGGAGAGGATGTCGCGTCCGGTGTTGTCCGTGCCGAAGACGTGCTCCGCCGAGGGCGGCTGGTAGGCCATGCCGATCTCGAGCGGGTCATGCGGGGCGATGACCGGCGCCAGGATGGCGGAGAGCGCGACCAGTATGAGGAGGACGAGAGAGATCTTGCTCGAGATGCTCATCTTCTTGAGGCCGCCGAGCTTGAGGCCCTTGGAGGCGGCGCTCTCGAGCTTCTCGGTCTGCTTTTCCCTGATCTTAGTCATGTGGCCTACACCGTCCTAATGCGCGGGTTGATCAGCAGGTAGAGCATGTCAACCACGATGTTGATGATGACGAAGGCCAGAGCCACGACCACGACGACGCCCTGAACGAGCATGATCTCGCCGCCGGTGATGCCCTGCTGGATGAGCGTGCCCATGCCGGGGAGCGCGAAGATGACCTCGATGACCACGGCGCCGCCCATGAGGTAGCCGATCTTGAGGCCGAGCGTGGTGATCGGGGTGATGAGCGCGTTGCGCAGCACGTTCTTCGCGATGACCACGTTCTCGGGGATGCCGCTGCCGCGGGCCGTCTGAACATAGTCCTTGTCGAGCTCCTCGACCATCGCGGTGCGCACGATGCGCGTCATCTGGCCGATGACCGGGAACGCCAGCGCGATGGCGGGCATGATCATGCGGCCGAAGTAGCCGGCGGGGTTGGCGAAGAGGTCGGGAAGCGCGCCCGAGGACGGGAAGACGCGCGTGAGGCCGCCCAGCGTGACCGCGAGGATGAGCAGGACCGCAAGCCAGAAGGACGGCGTCGCGATTCCTGCGATGGATATCACTCGTATCACCTGGTCCGGCCACTTGTCCCTATAGAGCGCCGAAACGACGCCAAGCGTGAACGAGAAGATCGCAGCGAGAAGCAGGCCGAAGAACGTGAGCTGCATCGTGATGGGCAGCGCCGAGGCGATGGCCGTGGCCACCGGGGTCTGGCGGCTGCCGTAGGTGCCGAGGTCACCCTGGCAGAGGCCGGCGATGTAGTCCACGTAGCGGACGGGCCACGGGTCGTTCATTCCATGCTCGTCCATGTACTCCTCGACGGCCTCCGGAGACGCGCCCTCGCCGAGGACGGTGCGCGCCGGGATGGAGGGGTCGGTGAAGGACATGAGGAAGAACACGAGCAGGGTGACGCCCAGGGCCATGATCGGCAGCGCGATGAGGCGCCGACCGATGAGGCGCAGAAGGTTGTTCATACCCTCTCCTCTCTCTATGCCTTTGGTGAGCAGAGGGGCCCGAGCTCATCCGCGCCCGGGCCCCTCGAACGTCCTTATGCCCCCCACCCTTCCGTGGGGAGAGGCCTTCGGAAGAGGCTACGCGCTCACGGTCTTGCAGCCGATGAAGTTCATGCCCGTGGTGCCGATGCCCTCGAAGCCCTCGATGGCGATGCCGCTGGGGCTGGTGGCGGCGTCGGCCCAGGACGCGGTCACGGTCTGGACGTGGATGAGCGGGTACAGGACGCAGTTGTCGGCGATGAGGTCGTAGACCTGCTTCCAGGTGGCCTGCTGCTCGTCGCCGGACTGGCCGAGGGCCGCGGTCATGAGCTCGCGAATCTGGGCGAACTCAGCGGAGGAGCCCCAGCCGGTGCGGGTCTGCTGCCAGACGTTGTCGCCGTACCACCAGTTGAGGAGCAGGTCGGGGTCGGCGCCCCAGCAGGACGGGTCGCCGGGGGCGATCAGGATGTCGAAGTTGTCGGAGCCCCCGTCGATGGCCGCGTAGGTGGCCGCCGAGGTGTCGGTGGTGACGGTGGCGTTGAAGCCGAGGGCGGCGAGGTCCTGCTGGGCCTGGATGCCCATCTGCTCGGCCTGCGTGTTGTCCGTCGTGCGGATCACGAGGTCGCCCGGCGTCACGCCGGCGTCGCTCAGCATGCTCTTGGCCTTCTCCTGGTCGTAGGTGTAGACCGTCGCGGCCTCCTGGTAGTTGGGGAAGTCGACCGGGATGTAGGACGAGGCCGCTGCGGCGAGGCCGCTGAAGATGTTCTCGATCATCTGGTCGGTGTTGAGGGCGTACATGATGGCCTGACGGGCGGCCTTGTTGTCCCACGGCGCCTTCGTGGTGTTGAACATGATGAAGCGGGTGCCGAAGCCCTGGACCTTGTCGACCTTGCAGCCCGCGGACTCGATCATGTCGATGGCGTCGGCGGTGACGGACTCCATGACGAGCGTGGTCCCCTGCTGCTGGGCGGTCATGCGCGCGGTGGCGTCGACGAGGATATCGTAGTGCAGGCCGGCGTCCTCGGCGGGATAGGAGCCGTTGTAGTTGGGGTTCGGGACGAGGTCGACGGTGTTGTCCGTGATGGCGTCATACATCCAGGGGCCGGAGCCGACGGGCTGGCTCGAGAGCTCGTCGTCGGTGGTGCCGGCGGGGAAGACGCGGACGAGCGCCAGGCGCTCCTTGAGCAGCGAGAAGTTGGCGATGGCCGTGGTCACGGTGATGGTGGTGTCATCGGTGGCCTCGAGCGCGTCGATCGGGGCGAGGAATGCGGAGTAGGTGGCGTCGGCCTTGGTGCGGTCGAAGGACTCGACGATGTCGGCGGTGGTCACGGGGTTGCCGTTGGAGAACGCGGCGCCCTCGCGGACGGTGATGGTGAAGTGGGTCTCGTCGACCTGCTCCGGGTCGCCGGTGGCGAGCTCGGGGAAGGTGGAGTAGTCGTGCGGGTCGGTGCCGTAGAGGCCCTCGAGGACGTGCCAGTTGGAGCCCAGGCAGAAGGCCGAGGAGGTCTTCGTGGGGTTGTACTCGGAGGGCGCGTACGCGGAGCCCGCGGAGATGGTGTTGCCGCCGGTGGCGGAGGCATCGCCCTGGGTGTCATCGGGCGTGGTGGTGTCCCCGCCGCCGCTGCAGGCCGCCAGGCCGAGAGCGCCGGCCGCCGCCGCCCCGCCGAGGAACGTGCGACGCGACACGGCGCTGTTCATGAGCTTCTTCATGTTCTCTCCCTTTCCTCCTGCGGCCGCCCCGTCTTGGGCAGCCGTCCCTTTGCCTTTCAACACTACGAAATGCGGGCGTAATCTTCCTGAAGCAAACGGCCGACGGTGCGTTTTGATACCCCAGACGGTAATCCTTCCGTAAGCTTATTGTGTATTGGTATTCTGGTTGGACCCTATTTCGCTTCTGTTTTCTATGCGATAAGATCCAATCAACTTCAAACAAATAGCTGGTGAATCAATTATTTCGACCTGATTCATGAATGACAGCCAAAGGTTCTTCTCGCCAACTGGCATCACAATGTAGAACCACTTGTATCATGCGCGAAGCGGTATCGATTCCATATCATATGCGCGCCACCGCCCGCCCCCACCC
>NZ_JACJKN010000018.1 GCF_016900775.1 Olsenella uli
CATGAGCTCGGAGATGGAGAGCCCGAGCGCGTCTGCGAGCGGCACGAGCAGTGGCACGCTGGGCAGGCTGAGCCCGCGCTCCCACTTTGAGACGGTCTTGTCGCTCACGTAGAGGCGCTCGGCGAGCTGTCGCTGCGTGAGGCCGCGCTCGGCGCGGACGCGGGCGACAAACGCGCCGAGGGTGGCGGCGTCGAGCTGCGGGGCCTTTGGCTCGCGCGGTTCCGGGCTGTCTGTCATGTGGTCTCCTTCCAGGGTCGGAACATGGCCACGATGCTGGCCCGAGGCTCGCGACGCGTCAATCGACCGTTGGGCGAGTTGGCGTCTACCTGCGAAAACGCATGCGGCAGCTACGAGCGCAGGATCTTCTCCATGGCGCGCCCGCGGGCGAGCTCGTCGACGAGCTTGTCGAGGTAGCGGGCGTTCTGCTCCACGGGGTCGGCGATGGCGGCAACGTCCACGCCGCAGACCTTGCCGGTGATGAGCGCCCTGTTGGGGTTGAGCGCCGGCGCCTCCGAGAAGAACGTCTCGTAGTCCACGCCCGCGGCAATCTGGCGCTCCAGGCCGTCGGTGTCGTAGCCGGTGAGCCAGCAGGTCACCTCGTCGACCTCCTCGCGCGTGCGGCCCTTGCGCTCGGCCTTTTGGACGAGCAGCGGGTAGACCTTGGCAAACGACATCTTCGCGATGGGCGCGCGCGGCATGGGGGACTCCTTCGCGTGGCGTGGGCGTGGGCGTGGGACCAGTGTAGCGTGCGGGCGTTGCCGCGGAGGCGGGCGGGGCCTGGAGGAGGCGCATAATTGGCTGCGCGCGGGACTGCGCATCGTCGACAGAGAGAGGTACCCCCATGCCCCAGCACGTCACCGTCGTTGACTACGACCCGTCCTGGCCGCAGCGCTTTTGGGAGGAGCGCGACCGCCTTTGCGGCGCGCTCGGCGAGGCGGCGCTCGCGATCTGGCACATCGGGAGCACGTCGGTGCCGGGGCTAGCCGCCAAGCCGGTCGTGGACGTGCTCGTGGCGGCGCGCGGCCTCGAGGAGGTCGACGCCGCGGAGCCGCGTATGCGCGAGCTGGGCTACGAGTGCCTCGGCGAGTTCGGCATCCCGGGGCGGCGCTACTTTCGCAAGGGTGGCGACGAGCGCACGCACCAGGTCCACGTCTTTGACGCGGGCGACCGGGAGAACGTCATCCGTCACCTTGCGCTCTGCGACTACCTGCGCTCCCACGAGGGCACGCGTGACGAGTACGCCGCCCTCAAGCGCTCCCTCGCGAGGCGCTTTCCGTACGACATCGAGGGATACTGCGACGGCAAGGACCGCTTCGTGCGCGCTGGAGGCTCGGGCGCTCGCGAGCTACGACGACGCGTGGGACCGCCTCTACCTCGCCGCCCGGCGCGTGCAGCGCCCCCGCGAGGTGTCCCCGCTCGTGGAGGCGGGCTCCGTCGCGGCGGCGCTGCTCACGGATGCCGGCAACGTCTACGTGGGCGTCTGCATCGACACGGCGTGCTCGCTCGGGATGTGCGCGGAGCGCTCGGCGATCGCAGCCATGGTCACGGCGGGGGAGTCGCGGATTCGAAGGATCGTCGCCGTCATGCCGGACGGGCGTGCCGGGATGCCGTGCGGGGCGTGCCGCGAGCTCATGATGCAGCTCGACCCCGCGGCGCGGGAGGTCGAGGTGCTTCTCGACTACGAGTCCCGACGCACGACCCGGCTCGGCGAGCTGGTGCCGGGATGGTGGGCGGACGCGCGCATGGCGCCGGAGGCCTAGCGGCCCCGCCGCGCGACGCCCGCGACGAGCTCCGCCACCTCTCGTGGCGTGCGCCCGGTGGTGTCCACGAGCTCGGAGCCGAGCCCTTGGTAGAGCGGCAGGTAGGCGAGGGCGCGCTCCACGGCGCCCGCGTCGCGCAGCCCGGCGGTCACGTCCCTCTCGACGCGTGCGCGCAGCGCCCCCTCGCCTGCCACGAGCGACGTCCAGCGCACCCGCGCACCGCACTCGGCGAGCGGAAGGCGCCCGAGGATCGTCTCGACGATCGCGCGCTCGTGCATCACCCAGCACAGGATCACGTTCTCGTAGGCGCTGCAGCGCAGGAAGTTGCCGAGCGCGTGACAGATGTTGTCGAGCACCACCGCCTTTGTCTCTGGCGTCACCTGGAAGGGGTCCGCCTGCCAGCACCAGTCCCCGTCGAGAAGGACCGAGCGCGGCAGCATGCGGTTGAGCTCGCGGCAGGCCGTCGACTTGCCGACGCCCATCGGCCCGCCGACGAGGTAGAGGGTCTTGCGCGCGGCGATGAGGTGGCTCATCTTCCGCCCGCCCTACGCGTCGCGCCAGCGCTCGAGGGTGGGCAGCACCGCGCCCAGAAGCGACGCGCTCTCGTCCACGGTCCAGCCCATCGCCTCGGCCATGCGCGGCGCGCAGTCCTCGATCATCTCGTCCATCGTGGTCTCGTAGGTGTAGGCGCCGCCGTCGTAGCACCAGCGGCAGAAGTCGGGGTTCTCGGCGCCGTCGGCGTCGTGCCCGAGCTGGTCGGGGCCGGTGAACATCATGCCGCAGCTCTGGCAGTAGTGCTCGGGCATCTCCAGCAGCTCGGTCACGGGGACGCCCAGCTCACGCGCGATGAGCTTGGTCATGTCGACCCCGGGCGTGGTCTCACCGCGCTCCCAGCGACTCACCGCCTGGCGGGTGATGTAGAGCCTGCGCGCCAGCTCCTCCTGGGTGAGCCCGCGCTCGCGGCGCAGGCGGGGCAGCACGTCCTTGATGGCCATGGGGCCTCCCTTCGGCTTGGTTGCTGGCACCAGTATCGCCGCACGAAGGCCCCGGTCCAAGCAACGCTCTGTTGCGCGGCGCTCGGATCTGCCTAGCCCGATTTGCCTAGTCCGACTCCTCGTACGGAACGGGGCGCCGAAGCGTGCGAAAGGATCGGGCCAAGGCGCCCCGGGCCAAGCGCCCGCGCCAGCCCTACTCGAGCCCCGCGTCTCCCTCGGCTCCCGCGTGGAAGCGCGCCCGGTACGAGAGCTTGATGGCGAGCAGCGCCAGCGAGAGAAACACCAGCGTCGCGGCCACGGCCGCCATCGCCTCGAAGCTCACGAGCGCACCGGCGAAGATCGCCACCACGGCGAGCGCGGGGATGGCCCGCACGAACGTCCGCGCCACCTCGCGCTCCATGTGGGCCGTGAGCTCGTCGTTCTCGCGCGCGTAGTAGCGGCGGAGCTCCCGCTCGTCTGCGAGCGCGCGCCTGAGCGCCGTGACTTGGCGGACGCTGACGACGCCCGCGACGCAGAAGAGGCCCATGAGGGCGCCGCTCAGAAAGCTGGACGAGAGCGTGCTGCCGCGCAGGGCGGGCAGGCTCTCGGTCACCGCGAGGACGCTCAGGGCGACGATTGAGGCGCCGATGACTGCCGCCGAGGCGCTCTCGCGGGCCAAGCGGCGCCGCGCGTCGGCGCGCAGCGCGTCGAGGGAGCGGGCGGGCTCGGGGTCCTTCTCGCCGGGGAAGAGGTCGAGGCCGCGGCGCAGGGTGTCAAGCTTGCTCATGCTGATCACAGCTCCTCGTCTATCTCGGAAAAGTCAAAGACCTCCTCGATGGTGAGCCCGAAGTACCGGGCTATCTTGTGGGCGAGCGGAAGCGATGCCGTGTACCTGCCCACCTCGATGGAGGTGATGGTCTGACGCGTGGTGCCCACGGCGTCGGCAAGCTCGGCCTGGGAGAGCCTCCGCTCCCGACGCAGCTCTCTGATCCTCGTTCGCACGGCATCGCCTCCCGGGGTCGTGGATGTGAAGTTGACAAGCGCGCTTTGCAAATCAAGCATAGTACGCTTTGCACAAAATGACAAGTATGCTTTGCATACGCCGGCGAACGGTGACAAAAGCGACGCGGGCGAGAAGGACCTGCAACCCGGGGAGCTGCGCTACCATGGGGGACGACGCACGGAAGGGGAGGTCCCATGGAGTACCGGATTCAGGAGATGCCGGCGTTCAGGTTCGCCGGCGTGGCGGCGCGGGTGCCCATGCAGTTCGAGGGCGAGAACCCGGCGATCGCGCGGCTGGCGGGGAGCATCACGGAGGAGCAGCGCGCCGAGATGCATCGCCTCATGGACCTTGACCCGCGCGAGGTGGTGAACGTCTCGTGGGACTCCGACACTGACTTCCAGCGCGAGGAGGGCGAGCTCACGCACCTGATCGGCGTGCTCACCACGCGTCCCGCGGCCGAGGTCGGCGCGGGGCTCGCGACGCTCGAGGCGGCGGCTGGCACGTGGGCAGTCTTCCCGAGCGACGGCCCCTTCCCCGAGGCCATGCAGCAGGCGACGGCGGACATCTACGGCACGTGGCTCGCGACGGCGCCCTACGAGCTCGACGGCTTCAGGATGTTCTCGTTCAGCCGCGTCCGCGATGACGGCACGGCATACAGCGAGGTCTGGGTGCCCGTCAGGCCCCGCTCCGGTCGGTAGGCGAGGGGCGTAGAGCCCGTGGGCTAAACTATGGCTATCGGTGTCGGGAGGTGTCTATGGTCTCCTATCAGATGGACCTGAACGACGAGCGGCGAGCCGTGGCGATCGAAGTTGCGCTGGAGAGCCCCGGCAACGTGCGCCGGCGTCGCATCGGCGGGCCCGTCCTCGTCGTCCTGGGGGCGCTGCTCGTCGCGATCGGGGCGCTGCTGCTCGGCTCGGGTTCGGACGTCCTCGGCGTCGCCTACCTCGTCCTCGGAGCCGCAGCAATCGTGCTCGGCGCGCGGGCGCGGGCGTTCCAACGCTTCGTGCTCAGGCGCGCGGAGACGTTCGTCGACGATGCCTTCCGCTCGGGGGAGGTTCGCTACTCCTTCGACGAGGACGGCGTGACCGTCGATTCGCAGGTCGGTCACGGCGTGAGCTACTGGCCCTCCTTCACGGAGTGGGGGACCATGGGGGACTACCTCTACCTCAGGCGCGGGGACAACAAGCTGGTGCTCGTGGACGGCGGCGAGCTTGCCCCGGGGGAGCTCGAGGAGGTCAGGGCGCTCGTTGAGCGCCACGTCGTGAACCGCCGGGACGCCTGAGGGCAACCCTTTGCGCGCTCGCCGGCAACGGTCCTTGCAGGGGGGCTCGCGGGACTATAATCCTTCCACCATATTCGGCCATGTGCGCGCCCTGGAGCGAGGCGCTGTGGTTGGGAGGTTGTCATGGAGGGCTTCATCGGCATCGCCGTCGCGGGGATCACGGCCCTTCTCGGTGCGTACATGATCGTGACGGGGGACTGTCGCCTTCTGCATGGCTACCACTACGCCACCATCCCCGAGTCGGAGCGGCCCCGCCTTGCGCGAGAGACGGGGGCCTGGATGGTGGTCCTGGCCGTGGCCATCGCGCTCATGATTCCGAGCTCCCTGCCGGACTGGGCAACGGTCGTGGGCGTGGTTCTGCTCGTGGCGGGGATTGCGGGGACGCTGGTGACCATCGCCCGACACAACGGCGGTCTTGTCACCTCGGCCTCTGGGTCGGGCCTGGTCGGCCTGGGACCGCGCGCCTCGATGGCGGTCTGCGTTGCGGTGGGCGCGCTGCTCTCGCTCATGGGCGTCATACCGGGCGCGCATATGATCGTGACCGGGGACGTGAGCCTGCTGCACGGCTACCACTACGCCAACGTGGCGCCGGCGGATGTTCCGGCGCTCGCGACCGGCGAGGGCCTGGCCATGGTGGGCCTTGGGGCGTCGGCTCTGATCTTCATGATCGGGATAGGCGGGCAGAGTGCGCTCCGATTTGCCTCGCGCTGGGCCAAGGTGCTCATGGTCGCGGGCGGCGCGCTCTTTGCCGCGAGCATCGTGGCCATGCTGCTGCTCATCGTCCACTTCAACGGCTCGCTCATGGGAGCATAGCGCGACGTGACCGCCCGCGGGAGCCTTGTGGGCGGTCACGTCGCCCACGCCGTCCGGGCTCCCTGTGACGGCGATGCGCCTCACGTCCCTCGGCGCCCGCTACCTCAGCACGGACGCCGCGATGTAGGCGGCGTAGAGCACCACGAAGATCACGCCGTTCACGCGGCTCATCTCGTGGCGCCTGCCCACGTAGCAGAAGCCCACGAGCGCAAGCGAGAACGCCGCCACGAGCGCGAGGTCCAGGTTGTATGCCGCGTCATAGGGGATGGACGAGAAGAGAGCGGGCCCGCCCATCACGAGCAGCAGGTTGGCGATGTTGGAGCCGGTGACGTTGCCCACGGCGATGTCGGAGTTGCCGCGCAGCGCGGCCACGACGCTCGTCACGAGCTCGGGCAGGCAGGTTCCGAGCGCCACCACGGTGATGCCGATGACGCGCTCGGAGATGCCGGCGGCGCTGGCGACGAGCGTGGCGTTGTCAACCACGAGGTCGGCGCCCACCTTGAGCATGACGGCGCCCACGACGACGAGCCACACCGCCCAGGCGACGCTCGGCTTCTTCGCGGGGGCCCCTGCCCCGGCGCCCTCCCGCGAGCCCGCGTCCTTCTCGTCCGCGCCCTCCTTCAGGCCCATCTGCGTGGTCTGCACGAGAAACGCCGCGAAGGCCAGGAGCAGCACGACTCCCTCGAACCGCGTGACCTCGCCTCCGGTGTTGGCGAGCAGCGCGAGCAGCGCGCAGGCCGCCACGCTCACCGGGATCTCGAAGCGAATGGTGCCGCGCGAGAGCGCGACGGGGGCGATGACGGCGGAGAGGCCGAGGATGAGCAGCAGGTTGGCGAGGCAGCTGCCCACAACGTTGCCGAAGGCCATGTCGGCGTGGCCCGCGGCGGCCGAGGTGATGCTCACGACGAGCTCGGGCAGGGAGGTTCCGATGGCGACGACGGTGAGCCCCGCCACGCGCTCGGGCATGCCGAAGCGCGCGGCGAGCCGGCACGCGCCGTCCACGAGGAGGTTGGCGCCGCCCACGAGCAGGCCAAAGCCGACGACAATTGCGAGAAGGCTCAGAAGCACGACGATCCTTTCGGGTCGGGGATACCACATCTAGTATTCCTGAGGGAAAACCGCCCAAGATGCGGTCGCCCTCCGACTCCCAAGCGAATCCACAGATGCGCGTCTACGCGCGCTCGCCCGGCGGGCACCGCCAGGCTGCGCCACCTCCACGCGCGCAGCGTGCTACACTGCCCCACGACCCGTGGGGGTCCCTGACGAGGGGCAGCCGTACCAGGAACGCAAAGACGGCGCATCTACCGAAGGAGGCTTTCATGGACTGGGTCGTGCTCGTGTGCTCCGGGATGCTTGAGGCGGTGTGGGCGCTGGCGCTCGACCGCGCGGAGGGCTTCACCAGGCTCCTGCCGTCGGTTGTCTTCGTGGCGGCGCTCGTGGCGAGCATGCTCGGCCTCAGCCATGCCGTGCGCACCATCCCCATCGGGACCGCGTACGCCGTCTGGGTTGGGATCGGGGCGGCGGTCACGGTAGGCTACGGCATCGCCACCGGGGCGGAGCCCTTCTCGTGGGCCAAGGTCCTGCTGCTCGCGGGGCTCGTCGGCTGCGTGGTGGGGCTCAAGCTCGTGGGCGAGTCCCACTAGCTCGGGCAGAGGCCCGAAGACCCTTCTCGCGCTAAACTGTGACAGGGGGACGGAGGTGTGACAAACCCTCCGTCCCCCTGTCACAACGGGGGCAGGAGGCGCGCATGGCAATCGAGAGCGTGGCAATCATCGGGCGCGGCGCGGTGGGGATGCTCTACGGCTCCATCGCCGAGAGGAACCTCGGGCCGGGCGCCGTCGAGTTCGTGATGGACGACGAGCGCTTTGCCCGTCACGCGGGGGAGGTGCCGACCGTCAACGGGGAGCCGCTGCGCGTGCGCACCCTTGCCGCGAGCGAGGCCGACCCCGTCGACCTGGTGATCCTCGCCACCAAGGCGACCGGCCTCGACCGGGCGCTCGACACCATGGAGCGGCTCGTGGGCCCGCGCACGGCAATCGCTTCGCTGCTCAACGGCATCACGAGCGAGGAGCGCGTGGCGGAGCGCTTTGGCTGGGGGCGCACCGTGCTCTCTGTCGCGCAGGGCATGGACGCCGTCTTCATCGGCGGCGAGATGACCTACACGCATCCCGGTGAGATCCGCTTCGGAGCCGCCCCGGGGACGGACCCGGGCGTGGTGGACGACGTCGCGGACCTCTACGGGCGCGCCGGCATCCCGCACGTGGTCGAGGAGGGCATCCGCCGCCGCATGTGGGTGAAGCTCATGCTCAACGTCGGGATAAACCAGACCTGCATGGCCTTCGGTGGCACGTACGGGACCGCGAGCGAGCCGGGAAGCGAGCAGAACCGCTGCTTCGTCGCCGCCATGCGCGAGGCGCTGGCCGTGGCGCGCGCCGAGGGGGTCGACGTCACGGAGGCCGACCTCGTGCAGATGGCCGACCTCGTCGCGGGCCTCGAGCCCGACGGCCTGCCGTCCATGGCGCAGGACCGCATCAACTGCAAGCCGACCGAGGTGGAGGAGTTCTCCGGCACCGTCATCCGGCTCGCCGAGAGGCACGGCATCCTCGTCCCCACCAACCGCTGGCTCTACGGGCGCATCCACGAGATCGAGGCTGGCTTCTAGCCAGAGGGCCGCCGCGTTCTTCTCGCCAGGCGTTGGCTCGGGTGGGCAACTTCGGCGGCACCTCGAAATTAACGCACACAGTTTGTTTTCGTTTCATATATATGCAGTTGGCAAAAAAGGCAAAAGTCAAACTTTGCGCGTTATTTCCAGCGAGAAGAGCGAGAAGAGCGAGAAAAGCCGCGCTGCCCGCCAGGGACCCGACGTGTCGCAAAGTGGCACCGATGGGCGTCTGCGGCCCGCGCCCCGGAGGGTCCGTGCGCGGCGCCCCGCTACCGCTCGAACGCCCAGTCACGCGAGACCGCATTGGCGCCCAGCTCGAAGTGCAGGCGGGCGATGCCGAGGTCGACCCTCCCGCAGGAGAGCGCGGGCAGCGCGCGGGCGCGCACCGTGCGTCCGTCCTCGAGCAGCTCGAAGCGGAAGCGCTGCTGGTTCAGGGCCGTCGGGGCCAGGCGGGCGGCCTCGACGCCCGCGGTGAACCACGCGGGCGCCTCGCCGCTCACGCGGCAGAGCCGCTCGACCGGCTTGACCGGGTGCGCGGAGCCCGGCTTCTCGCCGAATCCCAGCGCCACGGCCAGCGCGTACTTCTCGCCCGCCCCCACGCGAGCGGGGCTCCTCCTGCGGTCGTAGGTGAGCGCCACCCAGCAGGAGTCCACGCCCAGGGCGCGCGCCAGCAGCACGACCTTCTCGCCGGCGTAGCCCACGGCCTCGTCCAGCCCGGGGCCGGCCGGGCCCACGAGGGCGAGGTGGTTGCGCACGTTGCGGAAGCTGCCATAGTGGGCGAGCGTGCCGTCGAAGGCGCCCGGGGTGTCGAGGCAGAGCTGCATGCTGAGACCCGCGCGCTCGTTCTCCGCCGCCATCTGGGCCTCCAGGGCCTCGCGCACCGCGCCCTCGATCGGGCGGTCGGTGAAGGCGCGCACGGAGTGGCGACTGCGCATGAGCTCGGCGAGGGCGTCGGCGTCGAGCGCGGCGACGCGGGCGTCAAAGGGAGTCGTGGTCATCTGGGCGTTCCTCTCGGTCGGATACGTCTTTTCCGTCTCGGCGGGAGCATCCCTCTCCGCGCGCCTCGAGCGCCACCATGGCGCGAACGAAGCGCTCCGCGTCGCTCGTCACGCGCGCGAGCTCGCCCCAGCGGTCGAGCCGGGTGCTCGCGTGGTAGAAGCTGCGCGTCCCCACCCGGTAGCTCTCCACCAGCCCGGCCTCGCGCAGGACCTTGAGGTGGTGGGAGGTCGCGGGGCGCGAGAGCCCCGCGCGCTCGGCGAGCTCGCCCACGCGGGCCCCGCCGTGGCTCTCGAGCAGCGCCATGAAGATGAGCTGGCGGTTCTCGTTGCCCAACGCCACAAGCAGGTCGCGGCACGAGTCAAACTCGCGCGCGAGGTCGCGCATGGAGCGGGCGATGAGCTCCTGGTCCACACTGCCCCCCAACGGTTCGCAAGGCCGAACGGATGTCGTGAGGGATTATCCCCGCGGCCGGACCGTGCGTAACCATCGGTAAAGAAAGGCGAGACGAACGGCGCGGGGTGGCGGACTCAGCGCCCTCCGCGTCTTCTGACAATCGCGATGCCGGAGGCCGCAAGCGCCGTCCCGCACGCCCCCGCGGCGAGAAGGACCGCAAGGGAGCTCGTTGCGTCGCCGGACTCGGGGAGGGGCTCGGCGTCCGTCTGGCCGTCGGTCACCTCGCCCGCGGGGGTGGGCGTCGGATCGGGCTCCGGGCCCGGCGTCGGATCGGGGCCGGGGTCGGGCCCGGGCGCTGGCTCTGAGCCCCTCTCGCGCACGTGAACGAAGTAGGCGGCGCTCACGGCGTCCCCGCCCGCAATGGCGCCCTCGGCGGAGGTCGCCTCCCTGCCCGAGGCCACCTCCTCGGCGCTCCCCGCGTAGATGGCGTATCCGTCGGCAATGAGCGCGTCGGCGTCAACCTCGCTCACCGCGTAGGAGGCCCCCTCGGGGAGCCCGGAGACGAGCACGCCCGAACCGCCCGTGAGTCCCTCGACGCGGGCCACGCCGTCGGTCCCTCCCCCCACGCGCGAGAACACGATTCGCTCCTCACTGACCTGGTCTCCCGCGCGGCGCGTCGCCTCGAAGGCGAGCGCGTCCTCGTCGGGGTGCGCCGCGAAGAGGCCTCGCACGACCACCTCGAACGAGACCGCGCGGTCGGGCTCGGCGTCGTTGCCGGCCATCACGCTGGCGATCCCCAGGTCGCCCGCGCTCCACGCGTTGGTGAAGGAGGCGAGCGCCTCCCCATCAGCCTCGACCGCTCCCTCGCCGCCCGTTTGCAGGGAGAGGTAACCGGAGCCCGAGTAGTCGTCCTCCCGCACGAGGTAGCGCGTCCCGGCGGGAAGCCCCTCGACCACGAGCTCCTGGCCGCCAGCGAGCCTTGCCGAGAAGGACCCGTCCCCGTCGAGCGCGGCCGTCGCAGCGGAGTCGCCCACGCGATAGGTGACCTGGCCGGAGAGGGGCTCCCCGTCCTCGTCCCTGAGCGTGACGGAGAAGGAGAAGCTCGCTCCCGCCGGCCCGCCGTCGACGTCCTTGCGAACGCGCAGAGACCCCGTCCTGACCCCAAGGGGCACGACGAGCGCGCCGTTGTTCCCGAGGCTCGACACGAGGTGGACGCCCCCGGACTCGGGGGCCTCCACGGAGAGGCGCTCCACGTAGGGCGCGCTCGCGGTGGCGTTGGGGTCCTTGCCCACGGACCCGAGGGCCTCCGCGGCGATGCGGCGCGGGGTCCCGGCGAGCGCGACGCACTGCCCGTTCCTGACGGCAAAGTGCCTCGGGGCGTCCTCGTCGTCGACCGCCATCACATAGGGGGCGTACGCCCGCTCGACGCGTGCCGGGACCGTGTCGTCGGGGGAGGGGAAGCTCGCCGAGTACACGGTCCTCTCGAAATAGTACGTCCTGCCGGCCACGGGCATCGTGGCGAGCGGGACGTAGGCGTCGCCCCGGCGCTCGAACAGGGGCGTGTCCCTCGTGAAGGCGTAGTAGGGGTTGGCCTGGGACGCCCAGGCGCCTCCCGTCGCGCCCGCCTCGGCGGAGTCTCCCGACCCAGTGAACGCGCTCGCATAGACGAGACGGCCCGCGAGCCCGTTGCTCGCTGAGCTCTCGCCGAGCGCGCCCTCGAGCTCCGCGTCGCTCACGACCTCGCCGGCCTCCATGCGCTTGAGCAGCGTCGAGAGGGCGGGCGTCGGCTCCACCTGGTAGGCGAGGCGGATCGGGGTGGTCTCGAGCGCGTGGTCGAGACTCATGGTGGCGGAGCCGTCCTCCCGCACGCTCACGTCTGCGCGCAGGGCGGGCACGGCCTCCACGGGGACGGAGAGCAGGAGCTCCTGGCGACCCGTCGCGAGGTCGGTCTCCACCATCACGACGAAGTCGTACAGGGTGACGTCGCCGCCGTCGTACTGGCTTCGGTAGTTGCCGATATAGAAGTAGGTCTCGCAGACCGCGGCGGCACCCGCCGCCTGGGCGGCCTCGATGCGGGCGCGCACGTTCTCGGGGGCGCGATCCTTCCAGTCTCCGTCCGTCGCGGCGTCGACCTCCTCCTGCGTGGCGAAGGTGTACGAGCGGCCCTGCGAGGGGACCATCCCGTGCGCCCCGTTGACGTACCAGGAGGCGTGGTTGGAGAAGTCGTCGTCACTCGCATAGGAGAACTGCCCGTCGGCGAGGGCCTGGTAGAAGAGGTCGTACGTCTCGTTGCCCAGTCCGTAGCGCGCGTTCATGGCCTCCACGAGGTAGCTGAACTCGTGGGTGGCGTCGGGGTGGTAGGGGTCCTCCAGGCTGATCTTCACCGCCTGCGCGGCGAGCGCGCCGCTGAGCAGGTGAGAGCCGTAAACGATGCCGTCAACGCGCGCGACCCGCATGCCCGCGCCCACCCGGTCGGAGAGCTGGACGCGGCTGCCGCCCGGCATGTCCTCGTCCGGCCCTCCCGAGGCAGGAGCGGCGTACGAGATGCCGAGCGAGCGACCCACCGCCGAGCCGAGCGCCCAGGTGAGCGCCCGGGCGCTGCGGGCGGGAAGGTAGTCGTCGACGGGGGAGAGCGCGAGCGGGTCACCTGCCGGGACCAGGCCGTCCTTTGTGGGGAGCGTCACGCTTGCGGCGACAAGCCCGCCCGCGCCCGAGCCAAAGAGGTCGAGCGTCACGCTCTGCTCGCCCGCGGCTGCCGCGGCCGCGTATGCCTGGGCCGCGCCCCTGAGGTTGTCGCGCAGGTCCTGGCCGGCGGCCGTCCCCGAGCCCGGCAGCTCGTGGGCCGCCTGCTCGAGCGGGGTCTCCAGCAGGTAGGCCGCCGTCTCGCTCGTGTCGAGGCCAACGGTGTAGAGGCTGAGCTCGCCTCCGGCGCCGCCCCAGGCATCGCTCACGCGGCCCGCCTCGTAGCGCATGGTGAGCAGCGTGGCGAGGAGCGCGTCGGTGCCGTAGCCGGTCTGCCGGCTCCCGGGGAGGGGCCCGAGAAACCCGGTGCCGTCCCCCTCGTAGGAGGGAGGGTCGAAGAGGCTCGTGCTCGCCATGGGCGGCGTCTCGATCCCCATGGCAACGAGGACCGGCTCGCGCGACCCGGAGCCCTGGTCCCCGGCCGCGCCGACGAGCTCGTCCGCGGCGACGTGCACGGCCCGCTGCAGGTAGGATCCGCTGCCGAGCGCGGCGTTCTCGGTGCCCGAGCCGCTCATCGAGGAGGCGACGACCTCAAGCGACCCGGGGGCGCCGCCCGTCCCCGGGGAGAAGCGCACGTAGTGTCCCTCTGCGTCGGGCTCGTAGACGTCAAGCGGCATGAGGGTGACGACGTCGGAGCTGTATCCGACCACGCCGACGCGCGTCGGGACGGGCGCCCCGTCGTTTTGCTCCATGAGGCGCGCGATGGAGGCGTTGAGCGCGTCGGCGAGGTAGGCCGCCTGGGGCCGCCCGCCGTAGGGCAGGTCGGAGAGGACGCGGTTCGTGCTCACGACGAAGATGACGTCATGGGCGGGACCGCCCTCCTCGCGAACGGAGACGGCTGAAGAGAGCGCAGAGAGTCCCACCACGAATCCGTGCTGCTCGTCCTCGAGCGTGACGTCGAGCCCGGCGTTGCGGGCCTCCTGGGAGCTCGCGTAGACGGACTTGTCGACCCAGATGCGTCCCGCCTGGTCGGTTGAGTAGCCCCCTTCGGATCCGTCCCCGAAGACCGAGGTCCACCGAGAGGAGGTGTCCGGGTCGACGACCTTGGAGACGGGCTGGCCCAGGGCGTGGCGGGGGCCGAGGCAAGCGAGGAGGGCTGCGAGCGCCACGCTGGCGAGAAGGGCTGAGGTGCGGCGGGGGTTGCGCGACATGTGGGCTCGATTCTGTGGGAGGGGGCACAAATGCCCCTTCTCTACCCGCATGGGATGTGGTTCATTCATGAGGAGGGAGACGGGCCCGCCGACGGTGCCGGCGGCTCGGCGGCTCGTCCGCGACCCCTAACCCCGGCGCGCCGGCAGGCGCACCTCGAAGACCGACCCCCTGCCCGGCGTGCTCTGCACGTCGATTGAGCCGCGGTGCAGCTCGACGATGCGCGCGGCGAGCGCCGGCTCGAGGTGGGCCGCGTGGTGCTCGACGCCGATGCGCTCGTGGTGGTGCGCGGCACCGAGGAGGTCCGCCTGCCGCCCAAGGAGTTCCGGCTGCTCCAGTTCCTCCTGCAGAGCCCGGGGCGCACCTACACGCGCATGCAGCTTCTTGACGAGATATGGGGCTGGGACACCGAGGGCGCCGAGCGCACCGTGGACGTGCACGTCAACCGCCTGCGCACGCGCTTCGCGGGCTGGGGGGAGTTCTCCATCGAGACGATCCGCGGCCTGGGGTACCGGGCCGTGGTGCCGGGGGAGTGAGCCCCGCGGCCCGCCGCGCTTCTCGTCGGTCCAAGCTGCTACACTGAGGTCCCCAACCGCATAGAGGGCACGGTTCGAAGAGCTGCTACGCCTAGTAGATGAAAAAAGGATTCCGGTTTGACTCCGGATCAGCACACGGCTGTGTCGAGGAAGGCGACCGCGCGGGTCGTCGGTCCTGCCTTGCCCTCACGACGCCCCCCAAGGGGGAGAGAGCGAGGCATCATGTCCAAGAAGAACAGCACTGTCGAGAAGAACCTGCTCACGCGCCTCGGCGCCGCCTTCGCGGCGCTCGTGCTTGCCGTGGGCCTGGCCGCGTGCGGCGCCGCGCCTGCCACGGACGGCTCCGCGGCCTCCGGCGCAGATGAGTCCCAGGAGCAGCAGGCAACCATCTCCGTCACCGTGGAGATTGACGCCACGGCTGGCGAGGGCGGGTCGACCACCGCTGACGTCGACCTTCCCGAGGGAGCCACGGTCTACGACGCGCTGGTCGCAACCGGCGCCGACGTCAATGCCACCGACTCCGACTACGGCATGTACGTCCAGGGCATCAACGGCCTCGCCGGAGGGGACTTCGGCGACATGAGCGGCTGGATGTTCGAGGTCAACGGCGAGATGGCCGAGGTCGGCTGCTCCCAGTACGAGCTCAAGGCCGGCGACGTGGTGACCTGGACCTACGTGACCGAGTTCACCGAGTAGCCCCTGCGATGGCGCGTCCGCGCTCCACAGCCTTCGACGCCTGCCACGCGGCCGTCCCCGCGATGCTCTTTGCGGGGGTGGCCGTGCTCTCGATGCTGGCGGTCCATCCCGTCCTCGTGACGCTCTCGCTTTCGGGCGCGCTGGCCTTCTCGCTGGTCGCCCGAGGCGCGGCGGCCACGGTGCGCGGGCTCGCCTGGCAGCTGCCGCTGCTCGTGCTCGTGTGCCTGCTCAACCCGTTCTTCTCGGCCTCCGGGTCCACGCTGCTCCTCAAGGTGGGGCCTCGGAGCGTCTACCTGGAGAGCCTTGCGTACGGCGCCACGATGGGGGCCCTTCTGGTCGCGACGGTCCTGTGGTTCGAGGACGCCGCGGCGGTTCTCACGCAGGATCGCCTGCTCGCGCTCGCAGGTAGGCGCGCTCGCTCGGTGCCGCTCGTGGCGTCCATGGCGGCCCAGCTCGTGCCGCAGATGCTGGGCAGGGCTCGCTCGGTGCGCGCGGCGGCGCGCGCCTGCACGGCGGCGGGCCCGCGCCCGCCCGCGCGCGACGAGCTGCTCCGCACGTCGACGATGCTGCTCTCCTGGTCGCTCGAGGACTCCCTCGAGCGGGCTGACGCCATGCGGGCGCGGGGCTGGGAGTCCGGCAGCCCGCGGACGCGCTACCGGCCCGAGCGGTTCCGCGCGCGCGATGCCGTGGCGGCCGCGGGGATCGCGGCTCTTCTCGCCCTGGGCGCGGCGGGCGCGTGGGCGGCCTGCTCCTCCTGGGAGTTCTACCCGAGGATGTCCGGGCTCGCTCTCTGGTGGTGCTACCTGCCGTTTGCCTTGCTCGCCCTGCTGCCCGCCGTCGCGGAGCTTGCGGCGAGGTGGGCCGAGCGAGGGGAGGCGGGATGAGCGCGCTCGAGTTCCGCGACGTGACGTTCTCGTACCCCGGCGGCGCGGACGTCCTGCGCGGCATCTCCCTCGATGTGCCCGAGGGCGCCTTTGCCCTGCTCGTTGGCGCAACGGGGTCAGGAAAGTCCACGATGCTGCGTCTCGTCAAGCCTGAGATCGCCCCTGCCGGCGAGCTCTCCGGCGCGGTGCGCGCCTTCGGGGAGGACGTGCGCTCGCTGGGGCCGCTCGCCTCCGCGCGCGCCGTGGGCTACGTCTTCCAGAGCCCGGACGCGCAGGTCGTCTGCGAGACCGTCTGGCACGAGATGGCCTTCGGCCTGGAGAACCTCGGAGTCCCCGAGCCGGAGACGCGCCGGCGCGTGGCGGAGACATGCTCGTTCTTTGGCATGGGGCCGTGGTTCCGCGAGCGCACGGCGGAGCTCTCCGGCGGGCAGCGCCAGCTTCTCGCCCTCGCATCGACGCTCGCCATGCGGCCGCGCCTGCTTCTGCTTGACGAGCCTACGAGCATGCTCGACCCCCTTGCCGAGAAGGACTTCCTCGCGATGCTCTTCCGCGTGAACCGCGAGCTGGGCGTCACCGTGGTGGTGGCCACCCACGCGCCCGAGGCGATGCTTGACTACGCGACGTGCGCGTTCGAGCTCGCGGAGGGGCGCGTGCGGGAGGTCCCGCTGGAGGAGGTGGCTCGTCCCGAGCCGCTGCGCGCCGCCCCACGTCAAGTCCGCCCACGGGGTCCTGACGCTCCCGGCGCAGGGTGCGGGGCAGGGAGCGCCAAAAGCCCGCGGGCAGATTCGCTGCAAGGGGGATGCGCGCCCGACGGGCCCTCGGGAGGGCGCTTCGAAGAGAGGGGCCTGATCGTCGCAGACGACCTCTGGTTCCGCTATGACCGCGACGGACGGTGGGTCCTGCGCGAGCTGGACCTCGATCTGGGCGCGGGCGAGGTTCGTGCCGTAGTGGGCGCCAACGGGTGCGGCAAGTCGACGCTGCTTGCGGCGATGGCGGGGGTCGTGCGCCCTCGGCGGGGGCGGGTGCGCAACGCCGCCGCGACGAGCCAGGCGCTGCTGCCGCAAAGCCCCAAGGCGCTCCTCTCCCGCGAGACGGTGCGCGACGAGCTCATGGAGTGGTCGCATGCTGGCGGGTATGGCGCGCGGGAGGTGGGGGCGTCCCTCGCCGAGCTCGGTCTCGACGTCGCCGCCGACCGGCATCCCTACGACCTCTCCGGAGGCCAGCAGCAGCTGCTCGCGCTGGAGAAGCTGCTGCTCGTGCGCCCGCGCCTGCTGCTGCTCGACGAGCCGACCAAGGGGCTCGACCGCCCGGCGCGCGAGCGGGTGGCTGCCCGCGTGGCCCGGGCGCGCGCCGAGGGCGCCACGGTCCTTCTCGCCACGCACGACATGGCCTTCGTGCGCGCCGTGGCGGACCGCGTCTCCCTCATGTTTGACGGCGGCATCGCCGTGACCGAACCCACCGAGGAGTTCTTCAAAAACTCCTGGCTGTATCGCTGAATGCTCGGCTCGCCCTAGAACAGCAGGAACGGGTCGCTCTCCACGAGGTCGTCCTCGTCGATGTCCTCGAAGGAGACGTCGTCGTGGTCGCCGTCGTGCTCGTGGTCGTGCTCGTCCTCGTCGTCGCCCCAGGCATAGGCGTTCGCGAAGTCGCTCTCCTCGTCCACGACGGGCAGCGCGCTCGTGACGCTGCACAGTCCGTCCATCGCCGGTACGATCTTCTGCCACTGGCAGATCACGGGCTCCGCGGGCGCGGCCTCGAGCTCGGCAAGGGAGTCAAGATAGATCTCGTGCGCCCCGTCGAGCAGGTCGGAGTTCTTGCGGACCTCGTGGAAGTGCGTGGCGAACTTCTCCATAGCCTCGTCGGCGCTCGCTGCCTCGACGACGCAGGGCATGAGGCAGTAGTTGTCCTTGCTGTCGGCGTCGTCGTTGTAGCTGAAGTTCCCGATGTACAGCATGGTGCCTCCTCGCTCGCGGGCGCCCTCCCGGCGGGTGCCTATGGCACACTGATACCCATGATGGAAGGAAAGCAGACAGCCACGCCCGCCCACCGGCTCCCTGCGGTCGCCGAGGCGCTCGCCCTCGCGGCCGTCCCCGCGGCGCTCGTGGCGCTTGCGGCGGCGGGGGTGCGCGCGACGGCGGGCCTCACGCTGCTCGTGGCGGCCGCCGCCCTGGCGGTGGCGCTCGCGGGCTTCGAGGCGTCGCGCCCGCCGCTGCGCCAGCTCATGCCCACGGCCGTCCTCGCCGCGCTCGCCGCGGCGGGACGCGTGCTCTTTGCCCCGCTTCCCGACGTCAAGCCCGTCTCGGCCGTCGCCATCGTGGCCGGGGCCGCGCTCGGTCGCAGGAGCGGCTTTGTGGTCGGCGCGCTCGCCGCGCTGCTCTCCAACTTCTTCTTCGGACAGGGCCCGTGGACGCCCTGGCAGATGTATGCGTGGGGCCTCGTTGGCTACATCGGGGGCGTCCTCGGCGAGAGGGGCCTGCTCGCGCACGATGCCGTGCTGTACGGCTGGGGCCTTCTCTCGGGACTGGTCTATGGCCTCATCCTGAACGGATATCACGTGCTTGGCTACGTCCAGCCCCTCACCTGGCCGGCAGCGCTTGCGGCCTGCGTGGCCAGCCTGCCGCTCGACGTCACGCACGGCGTGGCGACGGTCGCGTTTCTCGCTGCGATCTGGCTGTCGTGGGGGAGGGCGATCCGCCGCGTGGTGGCGAAGTACGACCTCTGACGGCCCGGCGTTCTTCTCGCCCATCGTTGCCCCGCGCGATCCCGGCGAGCATGCCTCCGCGCACGGAGTCGCGACCTTGGCGTGAAGAGCCGTGCGCAGAGGCGTGCTCGCGCCAAGTGGGATCGCGCCCCTTTACAACTCACGCCGTCTCCGCTATCGTGGGCACGTTTCATGCCGTGAATCACTGTCGAGGGTTCCGCGCGCGGGGGCAGCCGTCCGCGGGGCAAGAAGGAGATGTGCATGTCCGGACACTCTAAGTGGGCAACCACCAAGCACAAGAAGGCCGCTATCGACGCCAAGCGCTCGTCGCTCTTCTCCAAGCTCTCCCGCAACATCACCGTTGCGGCCAAGCTCGGCGGCGACCCCAACCCGGACAACAACGCGACGCTCGCCGCCGCCGTTGCCCGCGCCCGCATGGTCTCCATGCCCAACGCCAAGATCAAGGCCGCCATCGACAAGGCCTTCGGCTCCGGCGCGGACGCCGCCAACTACTCCGAGATCACCTACGAGGGCTACGGCCCCGCGGGCGTGGCCGTCTACGTTGACTGCCTGACCGACAACAAGAACCGCACCGCGGCCGACGTGCGCTCCGCGTTCTCGCACTCCGGCGGCTCGCTCGGCACCTCCGGCTCCGTCGCGTTCCAGTTTGAGCGCAAGGGCTCCATCGCCGTGGAGAAGGTCATCAAGTCCGAGGACAAGAAGGTCGCCGACAAGGAGAACGCCGTCGACGAGGACGAGTTCATGATGGCCGTGGCCGAGGCCGGCGGCGAGGACTACGAGGACGCCGGCGAGGAGTGGATCGTCTGGACCGCCTACGACAAGATGCAGGACGTCCAGAAGGGCCTCGAGGAGCAGGGCATCGAGGTCAAGGGCTCCGAGCTCACCATGGTCCCCACCACCCCGACCGACGTCTCCGTGGCCGACGCCAAGAAGGTCCAGCGCCTCGTCGACCGCCTCGACGAGCTGGAGGACGTCCAGAACGTCTATCACACCATGAACGTGACCGACGAGATCGCCGCCGCCCTCGAGGAGGAGTAGGCGCTCTCCCATACGCACCTGGGGGCGCCCCCGTTCTTCTCTCCGGCTCACTGCGCTGCGCGCAGAAATCGCCGGGCGAGAAGAACGGGGGCGCTCGCGTGTGCGGGGCGAATGTCGCCAACCGCAGGAAACTGCCGGCTGTGCGGGCGCGTGAGGTCTGAGGGACGTTGCGTTTGTTGGGGTTATGGCAGCCGCGCCACGGCGTCAACTGGGCGTTCTTCTTGGCCCGTTGCCGGATTGGGGGTTGTGGCAGCGCAAAAACTGCCACAACCCCCAATCCGGCAACGTCTCTTCGGTGAGAATTGCCCCAACCCCGTTTTTGACAGCGCATAGGGATGCGGGCGCCCAGCCATGCCCCCGCCCGCCGGCCCCCGGGGCTACTCTACCGTCCCGTAGTAGGCGCCCCAGCCGTGGCCGGAGAGGATGGAGTTGATCTGGTCGCAGAGGCGGGTGCGGGTGAAGCTGCCGGAGGGGAGGAGCTCCACCACCTCGATGAGGTCGTCGTTCAGGTCGAAGGCGTCCGCGCGCACGAGGATGTCTATCTTGGAGACCGTGGCGCGCGCCGAGACGCCGGGCGCAAAGAGCGCGTCCACGAGCCGCTGCAGCTCGCCGTAGTCCTCCGACCGCACCTCGAACATGGCGTCCTCCCTGTAAGCGTTCCTTTTCGTGGGGAACATGGTAGCAGCCCGCGCGCGTTTTGCATCTATACTCTCACTGGACCCTACAGAGGAGGAACCATGCCCAACGCGTATCAGAACATGACCGACGCCCAGCTCGACGCCGCCGTCGCGGAGCTCGAGCGCCAGGCGGACGACCTGCGCGCCCTCAACCTCAAGCTCGACATGGCCCGCGGCAAGCCGAGCCCCGAGCAGACCGCGCTCTCCAAGCCCATGCTCGACCTGCTCACCAGCGAGAGCGACCTCTCCGACCAGGGCGTGGACGCCGACAACTACGGCGCGCCCGACGGCCTGCCCTCCGCCCGCGCGCTCGCGGCGGAGCTCCTTGGCGTGGACGCCGCCAACGTCTCCGTCATGGGCTCCTCGAGCCTCAACATCATGTACGACTGCGTGGAGCACGGCTACGTCCACGGCATCGGCGGCAACGCGCCCTGGTGCCAGCAGGGCGAGGTCAAGTTCCTCTGCCCCGCGCCCGGCTACGACCGCCACTTCACCGTGACGGAGAGCTTTGGCATCAAGAACGTGCCCGTTCCCATGCGCGAGGACGGCCCGGACATGGACGTGGTCCGCGAGTACGTTGAGAAGGACGCCACGGTCAAGGGCATCTGGTGCGTGCCCAAGTACGCCAACCCCACGGGCGTCACCTACTCCGACGACGTGGTGCGCGCCTTCGCGACGCTCAAGCCCGCCGCGCCCGACTTCCGCATCTTCTGGGACAACGCCTACGCCGTCCACACCTTCGAGGGCGAGGGCGACGAGCTCCTCAACATCTTTGACGCCCTGGCCGAGCAGGGCGGCGAGAAGAACCTCGTCTACGAGTTCGCCTCCACGGCCAAGGTGACCTTCCCCAGCTCCGGCATGGCGTGGGTCACCGCGAGCCCGGCCGACATGGCGGAGCTGCGCCGCGCCTTCGCCGCGATGCGCGTCTCGCCGGAGAAGATCTCCCAGCTCGCGCACGTCCGCTTCCTGAAGGACGCCGCCGGCGTGGCCGAGCACATGAAGAAGCACGCCGCGCTCGTGGCCCCGCGCTTCGCCCTCGTGGAGGAGAAGCTCTCGGCGGGCCTCGGCGAGCTGGACTGCGCCACGTGGACCCACCCCAAGGGCGGCTACTTCGTCTCCTTCGAGGGGCCGGAGGGCTCGGCCAAGGCCATTGTCTCGCTCGCCAAGGAGCTCGGCGTCACGCTCACGCCCGCCGGCGCCCCCTGGCCCTACGGAGCCGACCCGCGCGACACCAACATCCGCATCGCGCCCACCTACCCCTCGCTCGAGGAGCTCGGTCAGGCGCTCGACGTTTTCGTCGTGGCGGTCAAGCTGGTGTCCGCGCGCCTCGCGCGCGCCGAGCGCGGCTAGGTGCCCAAAATTAATCCGCCCTGTGGGACGCCCGTCTGACGTTTTCCCAGTTGGCTCGCGAGCAGAAGTGCCACAGGGCGGATTATTTTCGAGGGACGCTCCAAGACGCCCGCCTGAGTCCGGGGGCGGGCGGCGCCGTGCCCGGCGAAACTCTTGGCAAAGTTCTGTTATTATCGCCGCGCGTGCGTCATGCTGCGCCGACGCGGTGTCGCGTGGCATATGCTAGCAATTTGCGGGCGTGACGCCCGCGCGGACCGAGCGGGGAAGGGTGTCGACAGGATGGCAGGAAAGACGGTGGCCAAGGCAGGCAAGCAGGAGGGCTCCAAGCGGGGCTCCAAGAAGCGCGAGCGCAAGCCGGGCGAGCTCTCTCGCTTCCAGAAGGTCGTCATCGTCCTTTTCATCTGCGTCTTCGCGCTCTCCACGCTGGCGGGCGCGCTCGCCTCGGTCTTCCAGGGCCAGCAGACGCAGGCCGAGGGGCAGAGCCAGGAGGACGTGACCATCGAGTCGCTCGACGAGGACTACCAGCCCGTCATCTCCGACCTCGAGGCCAAGGTCGCCGAGAACGCCGAGGACACGGCGTCGCTGCTCGCGCTCGGCCGCTACTACTTCTCGTGGGGCGCGAGCGTGGCCCAGCTCGCCCAGATCGACTCCGAGACCTCGCACGCCAACGAGCTCCTCGGCAAGGCCGTGGAGTACTACGACAAGTACCTCGCGCTCGAGGACTCGGACGCCGCGCGCGTGGACCGCGCCCTGTGCTTCTACTACGAGGGCGACACCACGACCGCGCTCAACGACCTCGAGCAGATCACCCAGAGCTCGCCGGACTACGCGCCCGCCTGGGCCAACCTCGGCATGCTCTACGAGGTCCGCGGGGACACCGACAACGCCAAGTCCGCCTACCAGAAGGCGGCCGAGCTCGACCCGAATGACGACTACAGCGCCAAGTCCTTCGCCGAGCAGCGCCTCGACGCCATCGCCCAGGCCGAGGCCGACGCAGAGGCCCAGGAGTCGCTCGGCACCGGTGACATCACCTCGAGCACCGGCAACATCGGCGACGACCTCACGGGCGCCACCGGCACGGGCCTCTAGTCCGGGCCAGACAAGGAGAAGACATGAGCCTTTCGATAACCGTCACCAACACCGTCACGGAGGCGGGCGTCTCCGAGAGCGTCGTCCTCGTGGACGGCGAGGTGGACGTCTCCAACGCAGACCAGCTGCGCGACGCCATCGACGCGCGGCTCGAGGCGGGGACGGCGCAGGTCGTCGTCGACCTCTCGCGCGTGCCGTACATCGACTCTACCGGCATCGGCGTCCTCGTGGGCGCGGCCCATCGTGCGGGCGAGAAGAACGTCCGGCTGGAGGTCGCCCGCCCGCAGAGGAACGTGGCCCGCGTGCTCGGCCTTCTGGGCGTGGGCGCCGACCTCAACATCCGCGAGGCGTAGGCCCGCGGCGGGCCCCAGAGGGAAAGGAACCAAGCGTGTTAGGCATCGGAGAAGGCGAGCTCCTCCTCATAGTCCTCTTCGCGTTCATGATCTTCGGCCCGGACAAGCTCCCGGGCATGGGCAGGACGCTCGGGCGCGCGCTGCGCCAGTTCAGGAACGCCCAGGAGGGCTTCACCGAGGTCGTCCAGACCAACATCGTGGACCCGGCCGCGGAGGCCATCAGCGACACACCCAAGAAGCCCAACCGCAACCGTGCGGCCGAGCTCGAGGAGGACGCCGACATCGAGACCCCCGAGGGCGAGGAGGCCCCCGCGCCGCGCCGCACGGAGACCTTCGCCGAGCGCAAGAAGCGCCTCGCCGCCGAGAAGGCCGCCCGCGAGCAGGCCGAGAAGGACGCCGCGGCCGCAGCGGCGGAGGAGACGGGCGACGATGCCGTCGCCCCCGCCGGCTCTGCCGCAAAGGAGCCCGCGACCCCGGCCTCTGCCCCCAGCAAGCCGTCGGCAGCCGACCTCTACGCCATGCACCGTCCTTCTCGTCCCGCGGAGCCCGCCGGCGCTGACGCCGAGCCCTCCCTCGACGCGACTCGCGAAGCGAGCGAGGAGCGAAGCGACGAGCGTGGAGCGGTCGAGGGAGGGCTCGGCGTCAGCGCCGGCCCCGCCACGACGACCAACGAGAAGGAGGCGTAAGCGATGCCGATCGGTCCCGCACGCATGCCCATCATGGATCATCTGGGCGAACTGAGGCGCCGCGTCACGATCATCGTGGTCGCGGTCATCGTCTGCGCGCTCATCGTCTACATGGCCACGCCCACGCTGATCGAGCTCATGATGGGCCAGATCGAGTCCGCCATGCGCGGGCAGGAGCTCGTGGTCATCTCGGTGCTCGGCGGCTTCACCATCCGCTTCAAGGTCGCCCTGTTCTTCTCGGTGATCATCTGCTGCCCGATCATCATCTGGGAGATCATGGCCTTCTTCCTGCCGGCGCTCAAGCCCAAGGAGCGCAAGTGGGTCGTGCCGACCGTCGCCGCCATGGTGGCGCTCTTCTTCCTGGGCATGATCTTCTGCTTCTTTGTCATCCAGCCGGCGGCCTTTGGCTGGCTGCTCGACCAGTCCTTCGAGATCGGCGCCATCATGCCCAACGCGGAGGACTACCTGGACATCTACATGCTGCTGGAGATCGGCTTTGGCATCGCCTTCCAGCTGCCGCTGGTGATCTTCTACCTCTCCGTCTTCCACCTCGTGCCGTACAAGACGTTCCGCGCGCAGTGGCGCTTCGTGTACGTGGGCCTCATGGTGCTCTCCGCCGTGGTCACGCCGGACGCCTCGCCCATGACCATGATTCTCATGTTCGCCGCCCTCATCGGCCTCTACGAGGTCGCGCTCGCCGTGGCGCGCTTCATCATCGTGGCGCGCGACGGCAAGGAGGCCCTCAAGTGGAGCCGCGAGGACTACGAGCAGCACGAGTTTGACAAGCAGTAAGGAATGCCCTTGAAGCTCATCGTCACCGAGAAGAACGACGCCGCCCAGCAGATCGCCCGCCTGCTCTCCGAGTCGGGCAAGCCCACGGCCGACAAGGTCTACAACACCCCGGTCTACCGCTTCCGCATGGGCGGGGAGGACTGCGTGACCATCGGCCTGCGCGGGCACATCCTGAAGGTGGACTTCCCGGTGCAGCTGACCTTCGACGACAAGAACGGCTGGCAGGGCCTCACGGCCGACGGCGAGCTCATTCCCGCCGACGTTCCGGACGGCCTGGCGCGCCCGCCGTACAAGTCCCGCCGCAAGCCCTTCCTCGCGGACGGCGTGGACCTCAAGGGCTGGAAGATCGCCAGCCTGCCGTACCTGGTGTGGGCGCCCATCGAGAAGCTCCCGGCCGAGAAGGAGATCATCCGCGCCCTCAAGAACCTCGCCAAGAAGGCTGACAGCGTGGTCATTGGCACGGACTTCGACCGCGAGGGCGAGCTCATCGGCTCAGACGCCCTGCGCCAGATCCGCGAGGTCGCGCCCGACGTGCCCGTCTCGCGCGCCCGCTACTCCGCCTTCACCAAGGCCGAGATCGACCACGCCTTCGCCAACCTCGTGAGCCTCGACCAGGACCTTGCCGACGCCGGCGAGTCCCGCCAGTACATCGACCTCATCTGGGGCGCCGTCCTCACCCGCTACCTCACGGCGGCGCGCTGGAGCGGCCTTGGCAACGTGCGCTCGGCCGGCCGCGTCCAGACGCCCACGCTCGCCCTCGTGGTGGAGCGCGAGCGCGAGCGGCTTGCCTTCAAGCCGGAGGACTACTGGGTCATCCAGGGCCAGGGCGAGAAGGACGGCGCGGACTTCCGCATCGCGCACGCGACCGGCCGCTTCTGGGAGAAGGACGCTGCCGACGCCGCGTACGGACACGTGGCGGACGCCACCGAGGGCCGCGTCACGGCCGTCGAGCGCAAGAGCCGCACGCAGCGCCCGCCCGCGCCGTTCAACACCACCTCGCTCCAGGCCGCCGCCGCGGCCGAGGGCATCAGCCCGGCGCGCACGATGCGCCTCGCCGAGAGCCTCTACATGGACGGCCTCATCTCCTACCCGCGTGTGGACAACACGGTCTACCCCTCCTCGCTCGACCTGCGCGACTGCGTGCGTACGCTCTCCAAGGTCCCGCAGTACGCCGGCACCTGCCAGGCGCTGCTCTCCCAGGGCAAGCTCACCGCCACGCGCGGCAAGCAGGAGACCACCGACCACCCGCCAATCTACCCCACGGCGGCCGCCTCGCCGGACGCGCTCCAGCCCGCCGCGTGGAAGCTCTACAACCTCATCGCGCGGCGCTTCCTGGCCACGCTCATGGGCCCGGCCACGATTGAGGGGACCAAGGTCTCGATCGACGTCGCGGGCGAGCCCTTCACGGTCTCGGGCTCCGTGCTCGCGAGCCCCGGCTTCCGCGCGATCTACCCCTACGGCCTCAAGAAGGACGACCAGCTCCCGGCCCTTGCCGAGGGCGACGTGGTGGGCGTCTCCCAGATGGAGCTCCTGGCCAAGCAGACCGAGCCGCCCGCGCGCTACAGCCAGGGCAAGCTCATCCAGGAGATGGAGAAGCGCGGCCTCGGCACCAAGTCCACGCGCGCGAGCATCATCGACACCCTCTACGAGCGCAAGTACTTCCGCGGCGACCCGGTGGAGCCGAGCCAGCTCGGCATGGCCATCATCGACGCGCTGACCCAGTACGCGCCGCGCATCACCAGCCCGGACATGACGGCCGAGCTCGAGGACGACATGACCAAGGTGGCCGACGGTGCCCAGACGCAGGAGCAGGTCGTGAACCACTCGCGGGCGCTGCTCGCCGGCCTCATGGACGCCCTCGTGGAGCACACCGACGACCTCTCCGAGCAGATCGCCGACGCCGTGACCGCGGACGCCAAGATCGGCGTCTGCCCCAAGTGCGGCAAGGACCTCGTGGTCAAGAGCTCGGCCAAGACGCGCGGCAGCTTCGTGGGCTGCATGGGCTGGCCGGACTGCGACGTCACCTACCCGCTCCCGCAGGGCAAGATCATCGCCCTCGAGGGCGAGGCCGCGGTCTGCCCGGAGTGCGGCGCGCCGCGCGTGAAGGTGCAGCCGTTCCGCAGCCGCGCCTACGAGGTCTGCGTGAACCCGGCCTGCGCCACCAACCGCGAGCCCGACGTCGACGTGGGGGCGTGCCCCGCGTGCGCCGCGGCCGGGCGCGAGGGGCGCCTCGTGGCCCACAAGTCCGAGAAGAGCGGCAAGCGCTTCATCCGCTGCACCAACTACGACGAGTGCGGGACCAGCTACCCGCTGCCCGCCCGCGGCGCGCTCGAGGCCACCGGCGAGACCTGCCCGGACTGCGGAGCGCCGCTCGTGGTGGTGACCACCGCGCGCGGGCCGTGGAAGCTCTGCCCCAACATGGACTGCCCGGGGCGCGAGAAGAAGGCCGCGTCGCCGCGGCGCGGCGGCCGTCGTGCTGGGGGCGCCCGCGGGTCCCGAAAGAAGTCCTAGCGAGCACGGGGTCGAGGTCCTTCTCGGCCCCGCGTTTTTTGCGGCGCGTTCGGCCCCGCGTTCTTCTCGCCCCCTCCGGAATCGCCCGCGATTGGGCATATGGTTTGATGTTGAGCCCGCACTCGATGGCCTCGCGGGAGAATGCGGGCAGAGAAAGTGCAGGTCAGGGCCTCGGGCAAATGGAGTGCGGCCCGGGAGTGCGGCCTCAGCATCAAGGATGCCACCCAATAGCGGGACGCGCGCGGCTGTCCGCCGCCCCCTGCGCCCCGAGGCGCCGGGGTATGTGCGACAATCGGGCCATGTTGGACGCCGCGGCGGGAGGACGAGATGCTGGACCTGAGGCGCGTGCTCAAGAGCAAGCCCAAGCCGCCGGAGAACGTGGAGCTCACGCCGCTCTGGACCCCGTGGGGCGAGAAGATCGCGGCGGGCCGCGCGGTCCCGGCGGGCGAGAAGGACCTCGATCCGCCGTCCCACCCCCGGCCGCTTCTGGCCCGGGGCGCCTGGACCTCCCTCAACGGCATCTGGGAGTGCGCCTTCGCCCCCGCGCCGGACGCCGCCACGGCCTGGCGGACCGCCCCTGTCCCGGACGGGCCCTGGGAGCCGGTCCGCGTGCCCTTCTCGCCCGAGGCGCCGCTCTCCGGCATGGGCCGCCAGCTCCGCCCGGACGAGCTCCTCTGGTACCGCCGCCCCCTCGAGGCGCCGGCGCTTGGCCCGGGAGAGCGCCTCGTCCTGCACCTCGACGCCGTCGACTGGGCCTGCGCGGTCTACGTGAACGGCGTCCGCGTGGCCGAGCACACGGGCGGCTACCTGCCCTTCTCCGCAGACGTCACGGACGCGCTGCGTCCCGGCGAGAAGAACGGGCTCGCCGTGTGCGTCCACGACCCGTCCGATGCCGGCACGCAGCTCCGCGGCAAGCAGCGCCTTGCGCGGGGCGGCATCTGGTACACGGCCCAGAGCGGCATCTGGCGCGATGCCTGGTACGAGGTCGTGCCCGCCGCGCGCGTGACGTCGCTCGCCGCCGAGGCGCGCCCCGCCGAGGGGCGGGTCCTGCTCGCCGTCGGCGTGGCGGGGGAGGGGACGGTGACGGCCCGCGTCCTGGACGGGGGCTCGGAGGTGGCCCGCGGCTCGGCGCCGGTGCGCGAGGGCCGCTGCGAGCTTGCCCTCGACGTCCCCGCGCCGCGCCTCTGGAGCCCGGCCGACCCGCATCTCTATGACATCGAGCTCGCCTTTGGCGCCGACCGCGTCCGCAGCTACTGCGCCTTCCGCACGGTGGAGGTGCGCCCGGACGCGCGCGGCGTCCCCCGTGTGCACCTCAACGGCGAGCCCCTCTTCCTGCGCGGCGTGCTCGACCAGGGCTGGTGGCCGGACGGCCTCATGACGCCGCCCTCGGAGGCGGCGCTCGCCCATGACGTCCGCGCGGCGTGCGAGCTGGGCTTCAACCTGCTGCGCATGCACATCAAGGTCGAGCAGCCGCGCTTCTACGCCCTGTGCGACCGGGAGGGCATGCTCGTCTGGCAGGACATGGTCTCCGGCGGCGGCCCCTACAGCGCGCTTCACACGAGCTACGTGCCCACGCTCCTGCGCGCGAGCTGGACGCGCCGCACCGACGAGGGCCCGCGCGCCCGCCGGAGGCTCTCCGCGGCAGACCCGGCCTACCGCCGTGAGTGGCGCGAGACCTGCGCCGGCACGGTGGGCCTGCTCGCGGGGTACCCCAGCGTGATTGGCTGGACGCTCTTCAACGAGGGCTGGGGCCAGTTTGACGCGCGCGCCGCGTGCGACGCCGTGCGCGCGCTCGACCCCACGCGCCCCGTGAGCGCCACGAGCGGCTGGTACGACCGCGCCTGCGGCGACCTCTTCAGCGTGCACAACTACTTCCGCCCGCTCGAGGTCTGGCCCGACCGCGCCCGGCCGCGGCGCGCCTTCGTGATCTCCGAGTTCGGCGGCGTGAGCTGGGCCGTCCCCGGGCACGTCTCGCTCGGGACGTCCTACGGCTACGAGGCGGCCTCCGGGGCCGCCGACTTTGCGCGCGAGGTCCGCGGGCTTCTCGCCCGGGCGGACGCGCTCGAGGCCGAGGGCCTCGCCGGCTACGTCTACACCCAGCTCAGCGACGTGGAGGAGGAGACCAACGGCCTTCTCACCTACGACCGCCGCGTGAACAAGCTCCTAACCTGACAAAGGTGTCAGGGGCGTTTGTCATGACCGCGCGCCCGGGCGCTGCGGCGCGGTATGCTCTTCGGTGACCAAACGCGACGAGAGGGGACGCCATGAAGGTACTGCTGGTCAACGGAAGTCCGCACGAGCACGGCTGCACGGACCGCGCGCTCCAGGAGGTGGCGGGCGCGCTCGAGGCCGAGGGCGTAGAGACGGAGATCTTCTGGATTGGCCCGCGCCCGGTGGGCGGGTGCGCGGCCTGCGGCGCGTGCGGGAAGCTCGGCCGCTGCGCCTTCGAGGACGGCGGCGTCAACGAGTTTGCGGCCAAGGCCGCGGACGCCGACGGCTTTGTCTTCGGCGCGCCAACGCACTACGCGCACGCCGGGGCGTCGCTGCTCGGCTTCATGGACCGGCTCTTCTACTCGGCGGGCGCGGCGTTTGCCCACAAGCCGGCCGCGGCCGTGACCTCGGCTAGGCGCGCCGGCACCACCACGGCGCTCGCGGACATCGAGAAGTTCTTCACCATCTCGCAGATGCCCATCGTGAGCAGCCGCTACTGGAACATGGTCCACGGCAACAGCGCCGAGGAGGCCGCGCAGGACGCCGAGGGCCTCTGGACCATGCGCCAGCTCGGGCGCAACATGGCGTGGCTGCTCGGGTGCATCGAGGCCGGCCGCGCGGCGGGCGTCCCCGCGCCGGCGAGCGAGCCCGGCGTGCGGACGAACTTCATCCGCTAGGCGCGGCGCCACAGATCATCGGGCCCCTCTCGGCTCGCCTCGGCGCGCGGCGAGAAGAACCGGCGAGAAGGGCGGCCCGCCCTGGCACCGTGGTTTTCTCGCGGGCCGGGGCGGGGCATGCCCGGACGCGCTACCATGGAAAGACTACGGACCCACGGAGGGGGCACATGGCGCGCGGCATCTTCATCACGCTCGAGGGGGCTGACGGCTGCGGAAAGTCGACGCAGGCCGAGCTGCTGGCGGAGGTTCTTCTCGCCCGCGGGCGCGAGGTCGTGCGCCTGCGCGAGCCGGGCGGCACCCCCATCTCCGAGAAGATCCGCGCGCTCCTTCTGGATTCGGCCAACGCGGAGATGGTGCCGGAGGCGGAGCTTCTGCTCTACGAGGCCAGCCGCGCGCAGCTCACGCGCCAGGTGATCGAGCCGGCCCTCGCGCGCGGTGCCGTCGTCCTGTGCGACCGCTACTACGACTCCACCTATGCCTACCAGGCCGGCGGCCGCGGGCTGGACGAGACGCTCGTCCGCCAGTCCAACGTCCTCGGCAGCTGCGGGCGCGTGCCCGACCGCACGCTCGTGCTCGACCTTGATCCCGCGATCGGCTACGCGCGCGCCACGGCCGGCGGCGCCGACCGCATGGAGGCCGAGGGGCTTGCCTTCCAGGAGCGCGTCCGCGCGGCCTACCTGCGCCTTGCGGCCGAGGAGCCGGCCCGCGTGCGCGTGGTGGATGCCGCGGGTGAGAAGGACGCGGTCACGGCCCGCCTGGCCGCCGCGCTGGGGGACCTGCTGTGAGCGCCGCCCAGAGCACCGCCAGCGCCGGTGCCCCGGCCGTCCCCGCCGCGCTCGACGCCCTCGCCGACCAGCCGCGCGTGCGCGACCTCCTTGCCACCGCGGTGGCGGAGGGCCGCCTCTCCCACGCCTACCTCTTCGTGGGCGCGCCCGGCTCCGGCAAGCACGAGGCGGCCGAGGCGCTCGCCGAGTGCGTGGTCTGCCCCCACGGCGGGGACGCCACCTGCGACGAGTGCCGCCGCGTGCGCCATCGCACGCACCCGGACGTCCGCTGGCTCAGGCCGGGGAGCGCCACGGGCTACCTCGTGGCCCAGGTTCGCGAGGTCATCGAGGACGCGAGCCTCGCCCCCGTGCGCGCCCGCACCAAGGTCTACGTGCTCGAGCGCGCCGAGCTCCTGCGCGGCACGGCGGCAAACGCCCTGCTCAAGACCCTCGAGGAACCGCCCGAGGGCGTGATGTTCATCCTCTGCGCCCGCACCACGGCCTCAATGCTGCCCACCATCGTCTCCCGCTGCCAGCAGGTGCCCTTCCGCGCGGTCTCGCTGGACGAGGGCGTGGACGCCGTCATGCGCTCCTGCGCCGCCACGCGGGAGGAGGCGCGCGTGGCCCTCGCCGTGGCGGGCACGCCCGCGCGCGCGACGGAGTTTCTGCAGTCGACGGGCCGCCGCCAGGTGCGCCGCCTTGTGGTGGGCACGCTCGACGCGCTCGCCCGCGACGACTCGTGGGACGTGCTCCTGGCCGCGCGCGAGCTCGTGGCCGCCGTGGCCGTGCCGCTCGCCGACGTCAAGGAGGCCCAGGAGGCCGCCCTGCAGGAGAGCCAGGACTTCCTCACCGCCGCCGCCCTCAAGCAGGTGGAGGACGCCAACAAGCGCGAGCTCACCGCGCGGGAGCGTTCGGGTATGATGGAGGCCCTGACCGCGGCCGAGTCCGTCCTGCGCGACGTGCTCGTCCGCTGCGAGGGGGTCGGCCAGCCCATCGTCAACGAGGACGCGGCCGCCACCGTGGACCGCATCGCCGCCGGCTGCGACACCGCCGGCGCGCTCAGGGCGCTCGGGGCCGTGGCGCGCGCTGCGGACGACCTCGCCCACAACGTATCGCCGCAGCTGACCCTCGAGGTCATGCTGCTTTCCGTCAAGGAGGCACTCGCATGCCCACCGTCATCCCGGTGAAGTTCACCTATGCCGCCCGCGACTTCTGGTTCAGCCCGGCGGGCACCGGCGCCCAGGAGGGCGACCACGTCATCTGCCAGACCGAGCGCGGCCGCGAGATCGGCCTTGCCACCGCGGACGCCCGCGAGGTGAGCGAGGAGGAGCTCGCCGGCACCATCGGCCACGCCACCCTGCGCGACGTGGTGCGTATCGCCACCGAGGACGACCTCGCGCGCGCCGAGCGCCTGGCCCATCGCGGCGAGGACTCCATGCCCGCCTTCCGCCGGCACGTCAAGGAGTCGGGGCTGGACATGAAGCCCGTGGGCGTGGAGTACCTCTTCGACGGCGAGAAGGCCGTCTGCTACTTCGCCGCCGAGGAGCGCGTGGACTTTCGCCAGCTCGTGCGCGACCTCTCGCGCGAGTTCCACGTCCGCATTGACATGCGCCAGATCGGCGTGCGCGAGGAGGCCGCCATCGTGGGCGGCTACGGCCACTGTGGCCAGGAGCTCTGCTGCCGCCGCTTTGCCACGGGCTTCGACCCGGTCTCCATCCGCATGGCCAAGGAGCAGGACCTCCCGCTCAACTCCACCAAGATCTCCGGCGCGTGCGGGCGGCTCATGTGTTGCCTGCGCTACGAGTTCGAGGCCTACCGCGACTTCAAGGGCCGCGCACCCAAGCGCAACGCCGTGATCGACACGCCGCTCGGTAAGGGCAAGATCGTGGAGTACGACACGCCCAAGGAGCAGATCGTCCTGCGCCTTGAGAGCGGAAAGCAGATTCGCGTGGCGCTTGCGGACATGACCGCCTCCGAGGCCGCGCACAAGAAGAGCGAGGAGCTCGGCTGCCCGTGCCGCCCGGACACCGTCACGCGCGAGGTTCTGGACCGCCTGGAGTCCCCGGACGTGCAGATGGCCCTCGCCGAGCTGGACCGCAAGATGGGCGTGCTGCCCGAGCAGGGGCCGGATGCCTCGGACATCTTCGTGGAGCCCAAGCGCAAGCGCCGTCGCCCCTCCAACGGGGCCCCGGCCGGTGAGAAGGGCCCACAGGGCGAGAAGAACGCGCGGCGCGAGGCCGGCACGCCCTCCGGCGACGAGGCGCCCGCGCGCAGGCGCCGCAAGCGCCGCCCGGGTGATGGCGGGGGAGCGGCCGCCCCGGCGCCCGCGCACATGGCGCCCGAGGCGGGGGCGGGCTCTGCGCCCGCGCGCCGTCGTCGTCACCACCAGGCTGCGGAGGGCGCCGCGGAGGCGGGCGCCGCCAGTGGGCAGCAGCCCGTCAAGCGCACCCGCCGGCCCGGCGACAAGGGCGGCCAGGCCGAGAAGGGCGCGCAGCCGCGCGGCATGCAGCCCTCGCGCAAGAAGCGCGCCCAGCAGCAGGGCAAGGCCGGCGAGCACGGGCCGCAGGCCGCGCGTCCGCAGGGGGCCGATGACGCCTCCAAGCCGCGTCGCCGTCGCCGTCGCGGGGGGCGTGGGCGCGGTGGCGCCGGCGCCGAGGGCGGCGCGTCAGCGGGCGAGTAGGCCTTGAGCGCCGGCATCCGGGTGCGGGGTTGCCGAGCTTCGCTACATTACGGGGCCCGAGCGCGTTTCCGCTCGGGCTCCGTGCCGTTTCTAGGTGTTTTTTCGGGTGATCACAGAGTATCGGTGATTCCCGTTGTCACAAATGAGCAGGTAGATGAGGTGACTATTCAGGCGATAGATTCGGTCCTGCTGAAAAACACCTAGAAACGGAAATGCTCGCCGGTTAGGTCGTTCTGAGGTCGTGCGAGCGGGCCTACGCCCCCTCGGAGAGCCACTCCTGCGCGAGTGTGAGGGCGGACTGGCCGCGCACGAGCAGCTCGTCGTCCCAGTCGACGTTGCGCCAGGGGTTGTCGCTCTCAAGCTCGATCCACGTCTCGCCCTCGCCCCAGCCGAGGTCGACGGCGTCGGTGAGGTAGGCGAGCCGCGTGAGCGTCCCGTCCGCGGCGGTCTGCTGCAGGGCGACGACCTTCCACGTCGCGCCATCCTTCTCGGTGACGTCCACGGAGACGTCCCGGTCGAAGATGCCAAAGCGGAGGGTGAGGGACTCGAGCTGCTCCGGCGTCAGCGGCACGCACGTCATCGAGGCCATGACGTCCTCGTCGGGCTCCACGTCCTTGGGCTCGTCATCGTTTCTGCTGAGGATCTCCTCCACGATGGCCTCGCCGTCGGGCTGCGCGTCCTCGTCCTCAACGACCGTCTCGGCAGGCGGCTCCTCCGGGGCGGGGTCGGGCTCTGTCGCTGGGGCCCCGCCGCATCCCACGAGCAGCAGCGAGGTGGCGAGCGTGGCGCAGGCGAGCGCAGTCTTGAGGAGCCTCATCAGAACCTCCGTCCCCTACATGATTCTGAGCATAAAGAGTACAACAATAAGCAGTGGGAGTGCCCAGACGGCACCGAAGAAGCCGGGGAGCATGTCGCGGTGCGTCTCCCGCACCGCCGGGTCGAGTCGCAGCTGGTCGATGAAGAAGAGGACGAGGCTCGCCGCCCAGAGCCCGCAGAAGCCGATTCCAAGCCAGAAGGGCGCCTGATAGCTCCAAGAGAGCGCGTGCGCGATTCCGTACGTCACGCCAAACGCGAGCGGGGCCAGGATGAGGTTGACGAAGGAGGCGTCCCGCACGAGCCGGTTGACTCCCGGATGGCTCTTGCGGGCGGAGCGCTCCCACAGGAGCACGGCCACGAGGAGGGGCAGGCCGTAGAAGGGAGAGAGGACTACGACAACGTCAAAGAAGCTCGACACGAGCTCAAGCGGGTTGGGGCATGTCTCTGGCGAGAGGCTGGAGGGGAACATGGGGTCTCCTTGGGGCTTCACATCGGGGGATGGGACTACTCTTCCAGCGGGCGGTCGAAGATGATGTGCACTGTGTCTCCCGCACGTGCGGTCTCACCACACATCGGGTCGGTGGCGATTGCGACGGGCGTGCCCTCGCCGTCCAAGTTGAAGCTCCATCCCGTAACGTAGGGGTCGGGAGTGAGCCCGGCGAAGAAGATTTCGCTCGAGGCCTCAACCGGCGTCATGAAGAGCACGTCGGGCACCATGACGTCGCTCGTGACGGTAAGCTCCACCGGCTCGTTGGGAGACGCCCAGGATCCGGAGGGAGACTGCGCGAGGATGACCCGATTGTCGCTCGGGTCAACGTCTCCTTGATACGTGACCTCTACGTTCGAGAAGCCCGTCCCCTCAAGCAGCTCCCGGGCATCGCGCTCGGAGCAGTTGAGGGTGACCTGGGGAATCTGCCGCAGGCCCGAGACGCTCACAATCGCCTTTGCCTTCCACGACGCCTTGTTGAGCTCGGCGTGAATGGCGCCGCTTGGGTCGAGGGGCATCGAGATGCCCATGTTCTCGGGAAGCGCCTGCACGTCGACGTCCACCACCGTCCCGGGGCTCTCGGTGGAGCGCGACTCCTGGATGACGGGGAAGTAGCCCTCGGCGACGAGCGCCTCCCATGCGCTCTGGGGGTCCATGCCAACGACGTTGGGCATCTCGCCGAACTCGGTCTCCACCACGGCAGGCGGCCGCGAGCCGAGGTACGCCGCTGCCGCCACCGCCACGGCGACGACCATCGCCGCCGCCAGGCACGCGGCCGCGAGGCGCGCGGCGCGCCGGCGGCGCGGGGCCGCGGCCTCGCGCTCGAGGAGGGCGGCGAGCTCCTCGCGGGAGTGCACGCCGAGCATGCGGTAGCCCGTCGCGCGGGCGGCGCGCACGGTTCCCTCCGCCAGGTGGAGCTTGCCGGCGATCTGCGCGGTGGAGCGCCCGGAGCAGGCGAGCGAGAGTACGGAGGCCTGCGTCTCGGAGAGCCCGCGGGCACGGAGCGCGGGCCGCCAGTCCTTCTCGCCCGCGTCCTTGTCGGCGCTTTTCTCAGCGTATTTGCTAACGAGGCCGGCGGCGCCGCTGACGCCGAGCTTCTGGTACGCGCGCTGGCAGAGGCTCCCTACGGTGGAGGCGCCGATGCCCATCTCAAGCGCCGCGGCCGCGGCCGTCATGCCGGCGAGCGCCGAGCGCGCCGCCTCGGCCTCGCGCTCGGTGAGCCCGCGCTCGCGGAAGTCCCGCTCCGCCGCCTGCGACGCCGTGGGAATCATGCCGCCTCCTCTCCGCAGCCGATTACCGGAAGCGTACACGAGCGCGCGCCCCTGCGTCGTGGCAACGCGGTATGCACCCGGGCCATAGGGACAAAAGCGCGCCCTCTGCGCGGGCTCTCCCGCATCGTCGCAGATGGCGAGAAGAACGTCCGGCAGAGGGCGCGCCTTGCGGAGTCGGCTCCCCGCTACGCCAGCGCGGCGAGGCGCAGTGCGAGCTCCACGGTGCCCACGGCGTAGCCGCCGCGCGCGAAGAGCCCCGCGGGCGCCTCCGCTGCCGGCCGCGCGTCAACGAGGACGGCGAGCGGCAGCAGCTCCGGGTTGGCGAACATGCGGCGCGCGAGGCGCTCCGGCAGCTCGGAGAAGTCGTCGCGCGTAAGGGTCACGGGCACGCCGGCAGTACCCAGCGCCGCGAGCGCGCGCCCGAGTGTGGGGTCGCCCGCCGCGTCCTCGCGGGTCACGAGCGTGAGGGAGAGCCCGGCCGCCGCGACGGCCTCCGCCGCGTCCGCAAGCTCGTTCAGCAGGTGCTCCGTCGGCTCCTCCGCCGGCTCCAGGAACGCGAGGAGCGCAAGGCCGCCGCGCTCGCCGAGCAGCGGCGCCGCGTCGGGGAGCGGGATGCGCTGGAGCATGTCCTCCGGGCGCGGGGTGCGCCGGCGGGCGCGGACCTCGGTGGGGCCGTCCACGGAGAACACGAGCTCGGTGGCCTGCTGGTTGCCGTTGGGCAGGCGCGTCGTGGTGGTGAGGCGGTAGGTCCCGGCCGGCACCTCGAGCGCGGCCGGGTCGCAGCCCCAGAGGTCAAGCTGGTGGAAGCCCCAGAGCTCCTGGCCGCCCACCTGCATGGCGCGGCCCAGGCGGGCGAGCCCCCAGTCGGTGCCGTAGACAAGGGGGGCGCCGTTGGGGGCGTCTACGCGCAGCGGCCAGGCGCGCTCGCTCGCGGCCTCGCCCTCGACGCAGGACCAGCGCCCGTCCGCGAGCACCTCGGCGCGCCCGTCGGCAGGCGCCAGCCGCGCGGGCACCCCGAGGCTGCGGCACGCGGCCACGAAGAGCGTCCGCAGCGTCACCTCGGAGGCCTCGCCGCACGCGAGCGCTCCCATCGGCGTGCCCACGAGCTTGGCCAGGTGCTCGGCGGGCGAGAAGGACATGCGCCCGGCAAGCCACGCCCACGCGGCGGCGGGGTCGTCCGCGACGAGGCACGCGAGCTCCTCCGGCAGCGCGCCGGGGAAGGCCGGCCGCCAGGCGCTCAGGTGCTCGAGGCCGATGCGCGGGCAGAGGACATAACGCTCCCAGGTCTCGCGATCCTGACAAACGCCCCCGGCACCTTTGTCAGGAAGGTGGCCTTCCAGGAGGGCGGGGTCGGCGTCCAGGTAGTCCTTCTCGGCGAGGCCGGCGAGAAGCGCCAGGCGCTCCGGCTCCGCGCCCGCGGTGAGGAACTCGTAGATAGCGTCGGCGTTGCCGCGCGCGGCGCCCAGGATGTGCGCCACGAGCTCGGCGTCGTCGTCCGGGCGGGCGAGCGCCGCCTGGCGGGCGAGCTGCTCGGCGTGCGAGCGCATGGCGGAGACGCGCATCCCGCGCGACTCGTCCGCCACGGCCTTGCGCACGCGCCCGCGCGCCGCGGCCTCGGGCGAGAGCGGCTGGGAGGGCGCGGGGTGGTCCTCGGGCGCGCGGACGTCCACGTCATGCCAGGAGCCGGCGGACTCGGGCGCCCCGGCGGCGGCGAGCACGAGCCCCACCTCGGAGACCTCCGCCGCGTCCACGTCCTTCTCGGCCATGAGCGCGCCGGCCGAGGCGTGCACGCGCACGCTCCCCAGCCCCAGCTCCGCCGAGCAGCGGCCCTCGTCGTCCGCCGTGAGCACGCAGAGCGGGCGCCACCCGGCCATGTTGAGCACCTCAAAGGCCACGGTGGCCCCCGCGGCCGGCGCGCCGTCCGGGAGCGCCACGCGCACGGCGAGGCGCGTCGTGGCGGCGTAGCTTCCCGTCACGTTGACGAGCACGGTGCAGCCCGCGCGGCCCACCACGTCGGCCGGGTCGCAGCCAAAGTCCGAGAAGAGCCGCGTGGCCACCATGGGCGCGCGCCCGGAGGCGGCGGTGAACCAGCCGCGGTCGAGCGCCTCCTCGGGCTCGCACGCGCCGAGGTAGTGCCAGCGGCCGCCCGCCCAGGCCTCCACCCAGGCGTGGTTGTCGTCGCAGTGCGCCCACCAGGGCACGTAGAGCTGCCGGGCGGGGATGCCCACCGCGCGCAGCGCCGTCACGAGGAGCGTGGACTCCTCGCCGCAGCGTCCGGCCGCGGCCGCGATGACGCCGGGCGCCCCGAGGGTGCGGCCGTCCGTGGACTGGTACGTGGCCATCTCGGCGCACCAGTAGTTGACCTCGATGACGGCGCGCTCGGGGTCGAGCGCGGCCACGCGGGGCGCGAGCTCGGCCCAGAGCGCGCCCCGGCAGTCCTGGAGCGGCTCGTTGTTGACGCGCGCCGTGGCCACGTAGTGGACGAAGAGGTCCTCGGGCAGGCCCGCCGCCGGCCCCTCGCGGAGCATGAGGGCGTGGCGCGCGAAGGCGAGAAGGACCTCGAGCGGCGCGTCCACGGCGTCCGTGAGCGGCAGCGTGGCCAGGTGGTAGCGCAGGAGCGCGGCCTCGTCGGGCGAAAGCGTGGGGAAGAGCGCCTCGGCCTCCATGGCCCGCTCTCCCAGAAGGGCGCGGCGGGCGTCGAGGCGGCGGGCGGCATAGGTGGCGAGCTGCTCGGAAAGCGGCATGGGGCCTCCTTGGGTCGTCGTGTGCCCGACCATGGTACGCCGCGCGCGACGCCGCGTCACGCGCTGGAGCCGGCCCGCGCGCCCCGCGTCGCGCGGCGGATGAGGGCGGGCGTTGTTAAGGCGCGTGTAAAGTCCTATCCTTACGACGCCTATGTCAGTCGGAAGGGAGGCGCTCATGAGCGGCGTCGTGGTGTTTGGCAGTCTCAACATGGACCTCGCCATAGAGAGCGACCGCATGCCCCAGAAGGGCGAGACCATCCCCGGGCGCGACTTCATCGTGAACCCGGGCGGCAAGGGGGCCAACCAGGCCGTGGCCGCCGCCAAGGCGGGCGTCCCCACGCGGATGATCGGCGCCGTGGGCGAGGACCTCTTCGGCGACCGGCTCCTCGCGGAGCTCGCGGGCTACGGCGTGGACTGCGCGGGCGTAGCGCGCGCCGCGGGCGTTGAGACCGGCGTTGCCGTGATCTTGCGCTCGGGCGGGGACAACCGCATCGTGCTCTCCGCCGGCGCCAACGGGGCCATCGCTCCGGGGGACGCCGAGGCGGCGCTCGAGCGCCTCGCCGCGCCCGGCGACGTCTTCGTGACGCAGATGGAGTGCGACGCCGCCGCCACCGAGGCCGCCATCAGGCGCGCCCGCGCGCTCGGGCTCTACGTGATGGTCAACGTGGCGCCGCCCCGCGAGCTCCCGCGCGAGCTCTGGTCCTGCGTGGACCTCGTCTGCGTGAACGAGACGGAGTGCGCGGCCGTGACGGGGGTCCTCCCCGAGGGGGAGGACGACCTGCCCCGCGCCCTCGAGGCGCTCTGCGCGCTCGGCCCCGCGGCGGCCGTGATCACGCTCGGCGAGCGCGGCTCGGTGGCGCTTGCCGACGGGGTCGTGACGCGCGTGGCCGCCGTGCCCGTTAAGGCCGTGGACACCACGGCCGCCGGGGACACCTACCTTGGATACCTCGCCGCCGCGCGCGTGCGGGGCGCGTCGCTGCCGGAGGCCATGCGCACGGCCGCGCGCGCCGCCGCGCTCACGGCCACGCGCGTGGGCGCCCAGCAGGCCATCCCCACGGCCGAGGAGCTGGGCCTCTAGCCTGTCCGCGACGCCGCCCCGCCCGCTGTCGCAGTCCGTCACACCCCTGTCCCAAGGAGCGCACATGAAAAAGAGCTTTGGCACGACCCCGCTCTGGGAGTGCAATCGCCGCCTCGCGCAGGTGGCGCTCGGCGAGGAGCCGGCCGACCTCGTGATCCGGGGCGCCCGCCTCGTGAACGTGGCCACCGGCGAGGTCCTCTACCCCGCGGACGTCGCCGTGGCGGCCGGCCGCGTGGCCTACCTCGGCCTCGACGGCGCCACCGCCGAGCACTGCGTGGGGGAGGGGACCACCGTCGTGGACGCCGGGGGCCGCTACCTCACCCCCGGCCTCATCGACGGCCACGTGCACGTGGAGAGCTCGATGGTGGGCGCCGCCGAGTTCGCCCGCGCCGTGGTGGCGCGCGGCACCACGGCCATCTGCTGGGACCCGCACGAGGTCGCCAACGTGGCCGGCCTCGCGGGCGTGCGCACGATGCTCGCCGACGCGGCGCGCACCCCGCTCAAGGTCCTCGTGACCCCGCCCTCCTGCGTGCCCTCGGCCCCCGGCTTCGAGGACTCCGGCGCCACCATCGACGCGGCGCAGATCGCCGAGGCCGTGAGCTGGGACGACGCGGTGGCCCTCGGCGAGCTCATGAACTACTCCGGCCTCATCTCCGGGGACGACAACCTCCTCGGCGAGGTCGCGGCCACGCTGGAGGTCGGCCTTCCCGTGACGGGCCACTACCCCGTGCCCGAGTGCGACCGCAACCTCAACGCCTACGTCGCCTCCGGCGTCTCGGCCGACCACGAGAGCCAGCGGCCCGAGGACGTGCTCGCCAAGCTGCGCCTGGGCATGTACGCGCAGCTGCGCCAGGGCTCGACGGGCAACGGCCTCTCCCGCGTCATCCGCGCGGTCACCGAGCATCCGGTGGACACGCGCCTGTGCATGCTCTGCTCGGACGACTCCTCGCCGCGCGTGGTGCTTGCCGAGGGCCACATGGACCGCCTCGCGCGCCTGGCCGTGTCCTACGGCGTGGACCCCGTCGCCGCGGTCCAGATGTCGAGCCTCAACTGCGCCACCTACCTCCACCTGGAGCGCGAGCTCGGCATGGTGGCGCCCGGCCGCTGCGCGGACATGGTCCTCTTCGACGACCTCGAGTCCTTCTCGGCGCACATGGTCTTCATCGACGGCGCACTCGTGGCCAAGGACGGCCGCGCCCTCTTCGACGTGCCCGCCTACGCCTGGCCCGAGGAGGCCACCCACACGGTCCACGTGGGCCAGAAGATTGAGCCGGCCACCTTCCGCATCCCCACGGAGCGCCCGGACGGCCCTGTGCGCGTTCACGCGATCGGCCTCGTGCCCACGGACACCCGCATGCGCGACCTCGAGCTCGAGGTGCCGGCCCGCCGCGGCGAGCTTCTCGCCGACCCCGCGGCCGACGTCCTCAAGATCTGCGTCTTCGAGCGCCACCACGCCACGCCCGGCTGCGCGCGGGGCTTCGTCAACGGCTTCGGCATCCACGGCGCCCTCGCCCAGACCGTCTCCCACGACTGCCACAACCTGCTCGTGATCGGCGACAACGACGAGGACATGGCCCTCGCGGCCAACGCGCTTGTCGAGTGCGGGGGCGGCGAGGTCGCCGTCATGGACGGCCGCGTGCTCGCGCGCGTGGAGCTGCCGGTCTTCGGCCTCATCTCCGACCGCCCCGTCGAGGAGGTCGCGGCCAAGATCGAGCGCGTGGAGGCCGCGTGGGCCGAGATGGGCTGCGCGCTGCCCTCGCCCTTCATGCGGCTCGGCGTCATCTGCCTGGCCTGCGCGCCGGTCCTGCGCATCACCAACCGCGGATACCTCAACTGCGTCACATACCAGCCCGTGCCCCTCGAGGTCGAGGAGGTGGAGGAGGAGAGGGGCTGAGTCATAGGCCACCCAGCAACCACAGGAAAGGTGAACATGGAAAAGGAACTCACAAGCCAGGGCGAGAAGGGCCAGGGCGAGAAGAACGACCTTCTCGACAAGGTCGCGTTCTTCGTCTTCATCCTCGCGGTCATCTTCGTCTCCGAGATGATCGGCGCCCAGCGCATCTCCCTCGGCAGCCTCGGCATCTCGATCCAGCCGCTCGTCTTTGCCGTCCTCATCGCCATGGTCTTCGGCATCCCGGCCATCCGCAAGGGCGTGCTGACCCGCATCTACAGCGCCGAGAACATCAAGTACGCCGGCAGCAACCTCATCTTCGTCATGCTGCCGCTCATGGCCCGCTACGGCGCCGACGTGGCGCCCAAGATCCAGGAGATCCTCTCCATCGGCTGGGTCTTCCTGCTCCAGAGCGTGGGCAACATCGGCACCGTCCTGCTCGGCCTGCCCATCGCCCTGGCCCTCGGCCTCGGCCGCGAGGCCATCGGCGCCACGCTCGGCATCGGCCGCGAGGGCGAGCTCACCTACATCTCCGAGAAGTTCGGCCTGAACGGCGGCGAGGGCCGCGGCATCCTCTCGATGTATCTCGTGGGCACCATCTTCGGCTCGATCTTCTTCAGCTTCATCCCGCCCGTCTTCGCGGCGCTCGGCTTCAGCCCCGAGGCGCTCGCCATCGGCTGCGGCCTTGGGTCGGCCTCCATGATGACGGCCGCCTCGACCTCGCTCATGGGCATCTTCCCCGAGGCCGCCGAGACCATCACGTCCTTCTCGGCCGCCTCGCAGCTCGTCACGAGCTTCATGGGGACCTACGTCATGGTGTTCCTCTCCGTCCCGCTCATGAACTTCATCTTCAAGCGGGTCAAGAAGGAGCGCGCGATAGACTAGCGCGCCCGCCACGACGTCTCCGGATCTAGGAAGGAATCACATGGAACTCCTCAAGTCCCAGCTCCCCAAGCTCAAGATGCTCCTCATCGGGGCCGTGCTCATCCTCTTCACCCAGTTCGTCAAGAGCCTGCGCGACCCGGCCGCCTACTCGGTGACCCCGCAGACCTTCTCGGGCCTCGTGGTGCTCGTGCTCTTCTCGTTCATCGGCATCCTGGTGGGCGAGCTCGCCAAGAAGTCGGGCGTCAAGATCCTCGCGGACTTCCCCGTCCTCGGCTGGGTCTCGCTCGCCTCGCTGCTCTTCTGCCTGCTCTCCAACGTCTTCGTGGACGCCATCGGCGGCGTGAGCCTGCTCTCCATCACCACCCCGGTCCTCGCCTACGCGGGCATCTCGGTGGCCAACAGCCTGGGCGACCTCACCAAGAACTCCTGGAAGTACCTCATCGTCGCCCTCTTCGTCTTTGTGGGCAGCTACCTGGGCCGCATCCTCATCGCGCAGCTCGGCGTGGCCATCTCCTAGGAGGCGCGCATGAAGATCGTCCTGGACCTCGACACCGGCATCGACGACGCGCTGGCCCTCGCCCTCGCGGTGGGCCGCGCGGACGCCGAGCTCATCGGCATCACCTGCGCCTACGGCAACATAGACGTGGACTCCGCGGCGAGAAACACCCTCGACCTCCTCGCGCTGCTCGGCGCCGAGGGGGTGCCGGTGGCCCGCGGCTGCGCGGGCCCGCTCTCCGGCGCGCCCTACGAGCGCAAGCGCGGCAGCCTCGTCTTCCACGGCGAGAACGGCATCGGCGGCGTGGCGCTGCCGGCCTCCGCGCAGGAGGTGGACGCGCGCCCCGCGGCGGAGTTTCTCGTTGAGGTGGCCCGCGCGCACGGCCCCGAGCTCGCGATCGTGCCCACGGGGCCCCTCACCAACATCGCGCGCGCCATCGAGCTCGACCCCGCGGCCATGGCGGGCGTGGGCAAGATCGTGCTCATGGGCGGCGCGCTCGCCGTCCCCGGCAACGTGAGCCCCGTGGCCGAGGCCAACGTCTCCTACGACCCGGAGGCCGCCAACGTGGTCTTTGGGTGCTGCGCGCCCGTGGTCATGGTGGGACTCGACGTCACGCTGCGCGCCACGCTCTCGCGCGCCGAGACCGAGTCCTGGGCCGCGCTCGGCCCGCGCGGGCAGGCCTACGCCAAGATCCTCGCGCACTACCTCGACGCCACCGAGATGGTCTCCCCGGGCGCCACCGGCTGCGCGCTGCACGACCCGCTCGCCCTGGCCGTCGCGCTCGACCCGAGCTACGTGGACGCGCTGCCGTGCGCGGTCACGGCGCGCGTGGACGAGGCGCAGCGCGGCCGCACGGTGCTCGACCAGGCGGCGATGGACGCGGGCGCCCGCGGCGTCGCCGTGGCGCTCGACGTGGACGCGTCGCGCTTCTCGGCCGACTTCCTCCAGACGATGCGGACCGTTCTGGCGGGCTAGCGTGCGGGGCGAGAAGGACATGCGGATCATCGACGGCAACGGCCGGCTCCGGGAGATGCGCGAGCTCGTGCGCGAGTACGTGGCCAACCTCGGCCGCGACCTCACCTTCCAGGGGATAGAGGCCGAGCTCGCCGACCTGTCCGGCAAGTACGCCCCACCCAGCGGGCGCACCCTCGTGGCCGTGGACGGGTCCGACCGCGTCGTGGGGTGCGTGGCCTACCACCGGCTCACGGACGTGCGCTGCGAGCTCAAGCGCCTCTACGTGCGTCCCGCGGCGCGCGGCCGCCACGTCGGGCGCGCCCTCGTGACGCGGATGCTCGCGGTGGCCCGCGCCGACGGCTTCAAGGAGATGGTGCTCGACACCTTCTCCGACCTCGCCTCGGCCGTCCACCTCTACCACGCGCTCGGCTTCAGGGAGTGCGAGGCCTACTACGAGAACCCCCTGAGCGGCGCCCTCTACATGCGCCGCGACCTCTAGCCCGGCGCCGGGCCCGCGATGCCGGGGCTGCGATGCCAGGACTGCGCCGCCGGGCCCACGACGACAGAGTGACGGTTTTTGGACGAAAGACCGCCTTTTGGAGGCCCCGTTCGTCCAAAACCCGTCACTCTCTTTTTATCGCCCCGAGGCGGGCGCGCCCTGCCGCCGGGGGCACGACGAGAGGAGAAACCCATGTACGGACTCAAGAGCGAGGCGTGCTTCGACTCCGCCCACTTCCTCGCGGACTACTACGGCAAGTGCGAGAACCTCCACGGGCACCGCTGGCGCGTCGTGGCGTACCTCAGCGCGCCCGAGCTGGGCGGCGCGGGGACCGAGCGCGACATGGTCATGGACTTCGGCGCCTTCAAGCGCGCCCTGCGCGAGCTCGCCGAGGAGTTCGACCACACCTTCCTCGTTGAGGAGGGGACGCTCGGCCCGGCCACGATCGAGGCGCTCGAGGGCGAGGGCTTCTCGCTCAAGCTGCTGCCCTTCCGCACCACGGCCGAGAACCTCGCCCGGCACTTCTGCGAGCGCCTGTGCGAGCGCGGCCTTCCGTGCGCGCAGGTGGACGTCTACGAGACGCCGCTCAATTGCGCCACATATGTCCGGGACGGGGCGTAGGATTCATCCTATACTCAGGGAAGGGGGATGCGGAAAGGGCGATGCGGCCCCGCGGCCGCGGGAGGCGAAGGTGTGACATGGGCAATCGTTCCCTGCACGGGGTCAACCTCACCGGATGGCTGACGCTCGAGTCGTGGGTCACCCCCGAGCTCTTCGCCGGCGCCGGCGCGCTGGACGAGGAGTCGCTCGCCGCGACCCTGGGGGAGCGGCGCTACGCCGACTGCGTCCGCGCCCACCGGCGCGAGTTCGTGACGCGCGACGACTTCGCCAAGATCGCCTCGCGCGGGTTCAACGCGGTGCGCCTGCCCGTCCCCTGGTACGTCTACGGGGACGAGGGCCCCGAGCCCGGGCCGTACGTCGGCTGCATCGAGCTCGTCGACCAGGCGCTCGACTGGGCGGAGGAGATCGGCCTCAAGGTGATCTTCGCGCTGGCGATAAACCCGGGCGCGCCCCACACGGACAACGGCACCTCTCCTGACAACGCGGACTGCCACGTCACGCGCGAGGAGACGCTCGACGTGGTCTTTGCCCTCTCCAAGCGCTACGCCTCGCGCGTGGGCTTCTTCGGGATCGAGCTCGCCGACGACCCGGTGGTCCAGGTCCGCCACGGTCTCATGCTCTCCGACGGCGTGCCCATACACCGCCTGCGCAACTACTACCGCGAGGCCTACGAGCTCGTGCGCAGCGCCGCGGGGGAGGACCCCGTGGTCATCATGCCCGACGCGGCCTTGCCCAGCGGCTGGAGCCGCTTCATGGCGCAGCGCCACTACAAGAACGTCTGGCTCGACTGCCATCTCGACCGGCCGAACGTCCACGTTGACGTCTCCGGCCCCTCCGGCGTGCGCCGTCTCGTGGCCGCGCTCGAGCGCCGCGTCCGCGACGTCCGCCGCTCCGGCATGCCGGTCATGGTGGGCAAGTGGTCCTCGTCGCTGCCGATCGCGGACTCCCAGATGACGCCCGAGGGCCGCATCGCGCTCGAGCGCGTCTACACCTCGGAGCAGATCGGGGCGTATGAGAAGTGCCCCGCCTGGTTCTTCAACACCTGGAAGACCTCCGGCAAGCTCGCGAGCTGGGACGCCCGGGTGGCGCTCGCCACCTTCGAGCGCGGGATGATCGTCTGATGGCGGGAGTCCTGAGCGTCGTCGGCACCCCCATCGGCAACCTCGAGGACGCCTCGCCGCGCGTGCGGCGGGTCCTCGGCGAGGCCGACGCGGTCCTGTGCGAGGACACGCGCGTGACGGGCCGGCTCATGAGCGCCTTCGGGCTCTCCGCGCGCCTCGAGCGCTGCGACGAGAACGTCATGGAGGCCCGGGCTGCGGGCGTGCTCGAGCGCGTGGCGGCCGGCGAGCGCGTGGCCTTCGTCTCGGACGCCGGCATGCCGGGCGTGTCCGACCCGGGGCAGCGCCTCGTGGACGCCGCGCTCGACGCGGGGCTGCCCGTGGAGGTGATCCCGGGGCCGAGCGCCGTGACCTGCGCGCTCGTGGCGTCGGGCCTCGCGAGCGAGCACTTCTTCTTCGAGGGGTTCCTGCCGCGGAAGCGCGGCGCGCAGCTCGCGCGCCTGGCGGAGCTGGCGCCCATCCCCGGCACGCTCGTCATCTACGAGTCCCCCCGCCGCGTGGCCGAGACCCTCGCCAACGTCGCCGAGGTCTTCCCCGGGCGGCGCGTGGCGCTCGTGCGCGAGCTCACCAAGCTCCACGAGGAGGTCGTGCGCGGAGAGGCGGCGGAGCTCGCCGCGGCGGTGGCCGCCCGGGACGAGGTCCGCGGCGAGTGCGTCATCGTGATCGCGGCGCCCGGGGCCGAGGAGCTCGAGGCGCGCCGCGCGGCCGCCGCGGGGCCGGGGAGGAGCCTCGAGGAGGAGATCGCCGCCGGGCTCGCCGCGGGTGAGCCCAAGAGCGCGCTCGCCAAGCGGCTCGCCAGGTCCTTCTCGCTTTCGCGCGCCGAGGCCTACGACGCCGTGGTGGCCGCCGCGCGCTAGGGCGGCTCGCGCCCGGCGTCCCCGCCGAGCCTCTGCCCGCCATAAACTCCCTCCGATTGGGTGTCTGCCCTCTCCCGCGCCGTGCCGCCTGCCCCTCCGGGCAGAAACCCCGGGCGACTGGGTGGCATGTTTGATGCCCGGCGCCCTCCCGTCGAGGAAATCGGCCTAAAACGCCACGTTCTTCTCGCCATTGGGTGGCATGTTTGATGCAGGTGGGGGATCGGCATCAAACATGCCACCCAGTCGCAGGGGGTTCTTGCGGACCTGCGGGCTCTTGCGGGGCAGCGGGTTCGTGCGGGCCCGGGGCACGCGGCGAGAAGGACGCGCGGGCCGGCAAAGAGTACAATCGACTCCGCATGCCAACGTCCGTCATGAGGAGTCGTCACATGGCAGAGAAGCCGTCCTACTTCGTCACCACCCCCATCTACTACGTCAACGCCGCCCCGCACCTGGGGACCGCCTACTGCACGCTGCTCGCGGACGTCCAGGCGCGCTTCCGTCGCGCGGCAGGTTACGACGTCAAGTTCCTGACCGGCATGGACGAGCACGGCGAGAAGGTCGCGGAGGCCGCCGCCGAGCACGGCATGACCCCGCAGGAGTGGTGCGACTCCCAGGCCCCGCTCTTCCAGGACCTCTGGCGCGAGCTCGAGGTCTCCAACGACGACTTCATCCGCACCACCGAGCCCCGCCAGCACCACGCGGTCCAGTACCTGTGGGACCGCATGCTCGAGAGCGGCTACCTCTACAAGGGCTCCTACGACGGCTGGTACTGCGTCCCGGAGGAGACCTACTTCACCGAGACCCAGGTCGAGAAGGCAGACGAGGAGCGCGGCACCAAGGGGCAGCACCTCTGCCCGGACTGCGGCCGGCCGCTCGAGCGCGTCCAGGAGGAGTCCTACTTCTTCAAGCTCTCCGCCTTCCAGGACCGCCTCCTGGCGCTCTACGACGAGCACCCCGACTTCGTCCAGCCCGACTTCCGCATGAACGAGGTGCGCTCCTTCGTGGAGGGCGGCCTCACGGACACCTCGGTCTCCCGCACGACCTTCGACTGGGGCATCAAGGTGCCCTTTGACGACAAGCACGTCACCTACGTGTGGTTTGACGCCCTGCTCAACTACATGACCGCCGTGGGCTACAGCCTGGACGACCCCGCCTCCGCGGCCGAGCTCGCGCGCCGCTGGCCCGCCCAGTGCCACCTCATCGGCAAGGACATCATCCGCTTCCACTGCATCCTCTGGCCCGCCATGCTCATGGCCATCGACGAGGCCCTGCCCGAGCACGTCTTCGTGCACGGCTTCCTCACGGTGCGCAACCCCGAGACCGGCCAGGCCGAGAAGATGTCCAAGTCCCGCGGCAACGCGATCGCCCCGCGCGACGTCATCGAGCTTTTGGGCGTGGAGGGCTACCGCTACTACTTCATGACCGACGTCATCCACGGCGAGGACTCCGCCATCTCCTTCGAGCGCATGGAGCAGGTCTACAACGCCGACCTGGCCAACAGCTGGGGCAACCTCGTGAGCCGCGCGCTCAACATGAGCGCCAAGTACTTCGACGGCAAGACGCCCGCGCTCGCCGACGGCTGGGCCGAGAAGGACGGCGCGCTCAAGGGCGTTGCCGAGGGCATCTACGAGCGCTACGCGAGCCGCATGGAGGTCTTCGACTACGTGGGCGCCAAGGACCAGGTGATGGAGCTCGTCCACGCCGCCAACCACTACATCGAGGACTCCGCGCCCTGGGCCGTGGCCAAGGACCCGGAGCGCGCCGGCGAGCTCGCGGACATCATCTCGAGCCTGCTCGAGTCCATCCGCATCAGCGCGCACCTGCTCGCCCCCTTCATGCCCGAGACCTCGGCCGAGGTCCTGCGCCGCATGTCGCTCGAGGGCGAGGTCGCCACGGACGACCTCGCCGCCGCCTGCGCGTGGGGCGGCCTTGCGGGCGGCGTGCCCGTGACCAAGGGCGACGCGCTCTTCCCGCGCCTGGACACCAAGAAGAAGTAGGCGAGCGTGACCGGTTCTCCTCTCGCACATCCCGGCGCCACGCGCGCCCTGCTCGAGGCGTACGGCCTTGCGACCAAGCACAGCCTGGGCCAGAACTTCCTGGTGAGCAACCACGTGATCGAGAAGATCATGGGGCTGGCGGAGCTTGGGCGAGAAGACTGCGTGCTCGAGGTGGGCCCCGGCATCGGCACGCTCACGCTGGCGCTGCTCGCCGGGGCCGGGCGCGTGGTCTCCGTCGAGATGGACCGCGAGCTCGAGCCCGTGCTCTCCGCGCACGCCGCGGCGCACCCGAACTTCTCGTTCATCATGGGCGACGCGCTGCGCGTGACGCCGGGGGAGATCGCGGAGGCGGCAGGCGGCGAGCCCGACGTCCTTGTCGCCAACCTGCCCTACAACGTGGCGGCCACGGTGATCCTGCGTTACCTGCAGGAGGTGCCGAGCCTGCGCCGCCTGGTGGTGATGGTGCAGGCCGAGGTGGCCGACCGCATCTGCGCGGCGTCCGGCAGCCGCACCTACGGCGCCTACACGGCCAAGCTCGCGCTGCTCGCCCAGGTGACCGGGCGCTTTGAGGTGGGTCCGGGCAACTTCATGCCGCCCCCGCACGTGGACTCCGCCGTCGTGCGCATCGACCGCGCGCCGCTCGTGGACGCCGCGCGCGCGACGGAGGTGTCCGCCGTGATCGACGCCGCGTTCGCGCAGCGCCGCAAGACCATCCGCAACTCCATGTCCGCCTCCGGCTTCGACAAGGCGGCCCTCGACGCCGCCTTCGCCGCGTGCGGGATCGCGCCCACGCGCCGGGCCGAGACCCTCGCGCCGGAGGACTTCGTCCTTCTCGCCTCAGCACTCTCCCGACGTCAGGAGTAACCATGTCCCAGAACGCGCTCGATGACCTCACGCTCGCCGACGGCGAGCTCTTCCACAACCGAAAGGGGGAGGCCTGCCCGCTGCCGGCGCCCCTCGCGCCGCTCGCGGACACCCACGGGCACCTCACGAGCTTTCGCTCCCTCGATCCGGCGGCCGCGATAGCCCGCGCCGCGCTCGCGGGCGTGCGCCTGCTCGTGGTGCCGCTCGACCCCATCGACGACGTCCCGCGCAGGTGGGAGAGCGTCCCGGCCCTCCTCTCCTGGCTCGACGCGCAGGTCGAGGCCGCGCGGGCGTGCCTCGCGGAGTGCGCGGAGCGGGGCTTCGAGCCGCCCGCCTTCGCGGGGCGCGACCTCCCCGAGCTCGTGGACAACGTCCGCATCGTGGCCGGCGCGCACCCCTACGGCGCCGCCGAGCTCGACGATGACGCCATGGCCCGCCTGCGCGAGCTCCTGGCGAGCCCGCGCTGCGTGGGCGTGGGCGAGATCGGCCTCGACTACGGCCCCAACAGCAAGATCGCCTACCCCGTCCAGGAGGAGGCCTTCCGCCGGCAGCTCCGCGTGGCGCACGAGCTGGGGCTGCCCGTCGAGCTCCACATCCGCGACGCCGTGGGCGACATCCGCTGCGGCGCGCACCGCGACGCCGCGCGGATCCTGCAGGAGGAGGGCGTGCCCGAGGCGGGCTGCGACCTGCACTGCTTCACCTCGGACCTCAAGGTGATGGAGATGTTTACGGGCCTTGGCTGCCACATCGCCTTTGGCGGGGCGGCCACGTTCTCCCGCTCCGACGAGATCCGCAAGGCGGCCACGTTCTGCGCCGAGCGGTTCCTCCTCACCGAGACCGACAGCCCCTACATGGCGCCCGTGCCCCTGCGCGGCGAGGAGTGCGAGCCCGCCATGGTGGGCTTCACGGCCGCCCGCGTGGCGGACGTGCGCGAGGCCGGCGGGCGCGGGAGCCGCCAGGCCACCTACGACGCCCTCTGGGACAACGCCTGCGCCCTCTTCGGGCGGTAGCCGCCGTGCCTGCCTCGCTGGTCGTCGCCCTTCTTGCCATCCTGGCGTGCTGCGTCGCCATGGTCGCGCTGCTCGTGGCCGCGTGGCGCCGGACGCTGGCGGAGGTTGATGCCTCGGGGCTCGTCTATCGCATGCGCTGCGAGAGCTGCGGGGCGGAGTTCGACCTCTCCCCGCGAGAGTTCGCGCGGAGCAAGATGCAGCGCTCCCGCTCGACCACGCGGACGCGCGTGAAGGGCGTCGCGCTCGTGAGCGAGCCGCACTACCACTACGTAGCAAAGCGCTTCGACTGCCCCGCGTGCGGCGAGCGGGCCTGGTGCGAGAACCTCAACGTCAACGAGGCCCAAGACGCGGTCAACCCGATCGCTCTGCGCAACTTCGGGGGAGCCCTCCTGATCATGGTGGTCGTGGGGTCCGTGCTGAGCGCGGTCTTCTCGTAGGGCCTTCTGGCCGAAGAACGTCGCCACTCCCCCGTAGACCCCCGTTGCGGGGGAGTGGCGACATACGTGACGAGAAAAACGTCGCCTCGCCCCCGCGCGGCAACTCCGCGGGGGCGAGGCGACGTTTGCATGCCCGCGTTCGAACCCCCGCGTCCGCGCGCCCGGCCTGGGTCCGGCTCACGCGGAGGGCTCCGGCCCCCTGTCGCCCCGGCGGGCAAGCCGGTAGGCCCACCTCGGCACGGCGGGATGCGCGAGGACGACCCCTGTCTCGGCGCCCGAGAGGATTGCCACGACGAGCCGGTCGATGGCCTCTGACCTGCGACGTCTCCAGATGCCCATGCGCGGCGCCCCCGCCGTGGGGAGGACCAGCTCGCCCCCGCCCACGGCCACGCCGCCCATCCAGCGCGCCCCGTGCGCCGGGCAGGACCGCTCGATCGCGTCGAGGGAGGGGAGCGCCCGCTCGGGCTCGTAGCGTCCCGTGACACAGAGGGCGTAGACGCGCGCGCCGGGCGCGAGGGTGCCTCGCGGGTCCTCGAGCAGGTCGAGCAGCCGCGCGGGCGGCGCGTCCGCGCGGGACTCGCATCCCAGGACGATGGCGCCCCGGCCGGAGGGCGCACCCTCCGTCACCTCGGGCGCCTCCACGCCGGCCATGCGGGCGTACACGGGAAGGGCCTCGGCGAGGTCCGCGAGCAGGTGGGCCGTGGCGGACCGCGCGTCGCGGGGGCCCGCGTTGACGAGCGTCACCCGGCGCGGCGCCCAAGGGGCGGCGGGGGTCGCCGCGGGGCCGCCGTCCCCCTCGGCGCGCATGTCCTTCTCGCGCACGCTTCCCTCCTCTCGCCGCGCCCGCCCGCGCAGGCTCCGGTGGCAGATTCTCCCCCCAGCATAGTCCATTTGCGTTTCCGCAGCTAGAAGGCCTGTTCCTGCAGTCTGTCCCGGGGAGGGGCCCGCGGCGGCGGACAAGGGGGACGCGCGGGCCTGCGGCGTGCTACACTGCCCTCACCGAGCGACCCCCATCCGACGGAAGGGGGTCGCATGTCGTTTCTCGCCGCGATGCGCGCGGCCGGGGACGCGGCCGCGGAGCTCGTGAGCCCCACGCGGTGCGTGGGCTGCGAGCAGCCGGGCGAGCTCGTCTGCGAGGAGTGCCGCGCCGCGCTGCCCTGGGTGGAGCAGCGCCTGGCGTGCCCGGTCTGCGGCGCGCCCTACGGCTTTCTCACCTGCACGGAGTGCCGGGGCGACTGGCCCGTGCGCGCAACGGTGGCCGCGCTCGGCTTCCGCGGGACGCCGGCGCGCATGGTCACCTGCCTCAAGGACGCCCACGAGCTGCGCCTCGCGCCGGTGATGGCGGCCGCCATGCTCTGCGCGCTCGAGGAGGCCGCGGCCTGGCCCGCCGCGGACGGCGCGCCGCGCTTCGACGCCGCGGCGACCGACGCGGTCTGCTTCGTGCCCGCCACGGCGGAGGCGTTTCGGCGGCGCGGCTTCGACCACATGGAGCTCGTCGCCCGGCCCCTCGCGGTCCAGCTGGGGCTGCCCCTCGCGGACGTGCTCGTGCGCGGCCCCGCCCGCGACCAGCGCGCGCTCGGGCGCGAGGCGCGCGCGGCCAACCTCGCGGGGACCACGCGGGCGGCGGGCGACGTCGCGGGCGCACGGCTGCTGCTGCTCGACGACGTGGCGACGACGGGCGCTTCGCTCGCCGAGGCGGCGCGCGCCCTCGCGGCCCGCGGCGCGGCGTCGGTCACGGCCTGCGTGCTCGCGCGCGTCTGGTGAGCCGGGGAGGCCCTCGGGGAGCCCCAGGACCGTCGCCTTGCCCCCGCACGGCAACTCCGCGGGGGCAAGGCGACGCTTGAGGCGAGAAGAACGTCGTCTCGCCCCCGCACGGCGGCTCCGCGGGGGAGAGACGACGGTTGCCCGCCCCGCCCCGCGGAGCCGCCGTGCGG
>NZ_JACJKN010000019.1 GCF_016900775.1 Olsenella uli
GACTTGCCCGTGCCGTTGGCGCCCTTGATCACGACGAGCTCGCCGGGACGCACCTCGAGCTCCCCCGCGAAGAGGCGCTTGCCTCCCTCGCCGCGCTCGGGCGTGGCCCAGAGGGTCCCGTCGACGCACGCCACGGGACCCGCGTCGGCGCGCGCCGCGAGCGCCCCGAAGCCGGAGGGCTCCTCGGCCTCCCCCGCGTGCTCGCGCAGCAGGACGAGGTTCGGTCGGCTGGCAACGTAGAAGCTCACGAACGAGCAGAGGTCCGCCATGGGCGACTGCAGCAGCGAGAAGAGCTGCCATGCCGCGACGACCGCCCCGAGCGTGATCTGTCCCGCGGCCCAGAGCGCCACGCACACGGCGAGCGCCGCGACCTGGAGCGCCGGCGACACGGCGGCGGGAAGCGTCGTCTGCGCGGTGTCGGAGAGGCGGTACCGGCGGAGAAACGCGCGGTACGCGTCCGTGCTCTTTGCAAAGCGCCGCTCGTAGAACCCCTCGGCACCCGCCGCGTTGGCGACGCGCTTCTCCTCCACGAGCCGGCGGACCTCCTCCTGCCAGGCCTCGCTCACGGGCATCATCTCCATGAGCAGGCGCCCGGCGGAGTGCATGGGGCCCCAGTTGACCGCGAAGTACACGACCAGGCCACAGAGAAAGACCGGCACGAGCAGGACGTCGATCGCCGCGGCGCAGCCCAGCAGCGCCACGACCGCGATCACGCACCCCACCACGTTCACGCTCAGGTAGACGGACATCGAGCCGTAGCCAAACGCGGCGGCGTTGACCACGTTGAGGAAGTGCCCGGCGTCGTGGCGCTCAAAGGCGCGCTGCGGCATGGCCAGCAGCTGGTCGATAGCCTCGTCCGAGGCGTCCACCTCCGCGCGGAGGTTGGCCTTGAGCGGCAGCCAGTCGTCAAGTGCGAACTTCGCGAGCGCGGCCGCAAGCGACACCACGAGAAACGCCGCCAACCTCCCTGCCGTCTCCCCGAGCGCAGGCGCGCCCGACGCCAGCCCGTCCACGATCGCGCCCAGCAGGTACGCCGCACCGGCCGACAGCACGGTCCCGGACGCCACGCCGAGCGCCAGCGCGAGGTTGCGCGCGCTCGGCCTGAAGAGGGGGTAGGCCCTCTCCTCCGATGTTCTTCTCGCCATGCCCTTCTCCTTCCACGAGGTTGGAACCATCGTAGGAACGAGAAGGACGCCGCAGGTCAGAAACGCGCCACGGCCGAAGGAGCATCACCCGCAACCCGAAGATCCGGCGCACTCCCGCTGCGAGAGCGCGCCGGATCTTCGGGGCGAAAAAACACGTCCCCCCTTTGGCTACGCGCCGGAGCCGCTCACGATGTCGTCCACGTTGACGGCGATGTCGTGCTTGGTGGGGACCCACTCGACCTTCTTGAAGAGCGCCGCCACCGTGATGGGGATGTAGGTCATCATGAAGAGCGGGAACGTGAAGAGGTTAGCCACCACGCGCCACTTCTTCTTGGCGTGGATCTTCTTGCGCTCGGAGACCGTGGTGATAATCGCAAGGATGAAGAACACGACGTACATAGACGCGAAGGTCATGATGAGCGAGCCCACGCACATGTTGAGCTCGCCCTGGGTGGCGATGAAGCCGTGGGAGAGCGAGCCCACGATGAGGTACGTGGCGTTCACGAAGAACGAGAGCAGCGTCAAGATCATGCCCGGCGCCACCGTCATGAGCATGTCGTAGCTCGCGAAGCGGCCCTTGGAGATGCCCTTCACAAGGTCGCGCGCGTACGAGAAGAACACCTGGTAGAAGCCCTTGGTCCAGCGCATGCGCTGCGTCCAGGAGGCCTTGAAGGTAACGGGCTGCTCGTCGAAGAACTCGGCCGGCGCGTAGCCTATCTGCACGTTGTTGGCGCAGCAGAAGGTGGAGAACTGGATGTCCTCGGTGAGCGTGTGGAAGTCCCAGCCGTGCATGCCGCGCACGATGCGCTCGGAGACCATCCAGCCGGAGCCGGAGATGGCGCAGCTCGTGCCCACCATCATGCGGGCGTTGTTGAGGAACTTGGCCTCGCGCATGAACCAGAGGGCGTAGGCGGCGCTCACCCAGGAGGAGTCGAAGTTCTTGGAGTTGCGGTAGCCGGTGCAGACGAGGTAGCCCGCGTCGAAGGCCTGGTTCATCACGGAGATGAAGTCCTTGGAGACGAGGTTGTCCGCGTCCAGGACGACGAAGGCCTCGTACTTGTCGCCGTACTCGTTGAGGATGCGGTCGAAGCCGTAGTCGAGCGCCCAGCTCTTGCCGCGCCGCGCGAGGTCGTTTCTGTCCCAGACGATGGCGCCGGCCTTCTCGGCCTCCTCGTGCGTGCTGTCCGTGCAGGCGTCGCAGACCACGAAGACGTCCATGAGCTCGCGCGGGTAGTCCTGCGCGAGGATGGAGCGCACGAGGTTGCCGATGACAAGCTCCTCGTTGTGCGCCGAGATGAAGAACGCGTAGCGATGCTGCTTCTTGGCCTTGGGCAGCGTCACCGTCCCGCGGAACATGACGCGTACCACGTAGACGATCTGGTAGAAGTACGCGAGCGTGAAGAAGAGCCAGATGATCAGGTTGAAGATGACGATCGGCGTGAGGCCGAGTCTGTTGAACTCCATCATGGGCATGGCCACCCCTCGCGGTCTGCTCGCGGTCCTTCTCGCGCCCCTACGCCCCGGCGCCGAGCGCGGGGCAGATCTCATCCCCCGCCGCGGTCCGGCCCATCGAGCGCTCTTCCAGCCCCTCTAGTATAGCGAGAAGGTCGTCCGGCAGACGGTCGGCGATCGCGATGCGCTCGCCCGTCGCCGGGTGGTCGAAGCCGATGCGCCACGAGTGGAGGAACTGCCGCGCGAGCCCGAGGTTCAGCCGCTCGTCGCCGCGCCCGTAGAGCGGGTCGCCCACGAGGGCGTGGCCGATGTGGCGCATGTGCACGCGGATCTGGTGCGTGCGCCCGGTGTAGAGGTGGCACTCCATGAGCGTGTAGCCCTCGTCGCGCCGGCCGGCCTCGAAGCGCTCGAGGACGCGGAAGGTGGTGATGGCCTCGCGCGCGCCGGGGGCGTCCGAGACCGCCATGCGGACGCGGTCGCGCGTGGAGCGGGCGATCCCGGTGACGACGGTGCCCTCGTCGTGCGCCACGTAGCCGTGCGTGAGCGTGACGTAGCGGCGGTCGAGCACGCGCAGGCGGATCAGGTCCTGCAGGGCCCTCTGCGTGGCGTCGTCCTTGGCGGCCACCATGAGGCCCGAGGTGTCCATGTCCAGGCGGTGCACGATGCCCGGGCGCTCCTCGCCCTGGAGCATGCCGAGGTGCGCGTAGCCGCAGTGCGCCACGAGCGCGTTGGCCAGGGTGTCGTCCACGTGCCCCGGGCTCGGGTGGCAGACGAGCCCCGCCTGCTTGGAGAGCACGATGAGGTAGTCGTCCTCGAAGCGCACGTCGAGCGGGATGTAGGGGTTGGGGGCGATGAGGCCGCCCATGGGCTCGGGGTCCGGCTCGTCGAGCGTGGCGCGGACGCGGTCGCCCAGCAGGACCCTCTCCGACTTTGAGGTGGCGGGCGTCTCGTTGATGGTGACGGCGCCCTCCTCCACGAGCCGGGCGCAGGCCGAGCGCGAGGGCATGCCCTCCCCCGTGGCGAGAAACGCGTCGAGCCGCATGCCGTCGGCGGCGGGGTCCACGAGCAGGTTGGCGATGCGCTGCGCCATGCGGCTCCTCTCGGCGGCGGGACGGGGTCTGCTGGCAGGCTATCGTAGCACGCGCGGCGGCGCGGCGCGGGCGCTACTCCCCCGCGCGGGCGCGCTCGCGGGCGGCATCCCAGCGCCAGTAGAGCACGACGGCCGCCGCAACGCCGCAGGTCACGAAGATGTCGGCCACGTTGAAGACGGCGAAGTCCACGAAGGTCGTCTTGAAGAAGTCCGTGACGGCGCCGAGCGCCACGCGGTCGATCGCGTTGCCCGCGCCGCCGCCGGCGACGGCGGCCACCGTGAGCACGAGCGGCAGCGGCACGTCGGCGCGCCGCCACGCGACCGCGGCCCCCGCCACGAGGATCGCCGCCGCGAGCAGCACGAAGACGGGGCCGCCGCCCTCCCCGAGCGAGAAGGCGGCGCCCGTGTTGTAGACGAGGGAGAGGTCCATCACGCCCGGAATCAGCGCGACGGGCTCGCCGGGGACGAGCGCGGCGCGCGCGGCGGCCTTGCTCAGCTGGTCGAGCGCCACGACCGCGGCGGCGACCAGCGCGAAGAGCGCCAGCCGCCGCGCGCGGGCGGAAGCCGAGGGGTCGGCCGCGGCCACGCGCTACTCCGCGTCCCCGAGCGCGGCCACGGCGTGCGAGCAGCGCTCGCAGAGGCCGTCCTCGCCGAGCTCGCGGAAGTTCCAGCAGCGCGGGCACTTCTCGCCCGCCGCGGGCTCCACGGCGCAGGAGAGCTCCTCGCCCCGGGCGAGCTCAACCTCGGAGCAGACGAAGGGCTCCGCGAGGTCGCAGCCCAGCGGCCCGGAGAGAAGCGCATGGGCCTCGGCCGGCACCGTGAGGGCGGCGCGGGCGGCCTGCGTGGTCTTCTCGGCGAGCGTGCCGTCGGCGATGGCGGCCTCGTAGGCCTTGGTGAAGGCGGCGCGCGCCTCCACCACGGCGTCATAGGCGGCCAGGTAGGGCCCGTACTCCTCGGCGGTCCAGGGCGCCTGGTACCAGTCGAGAAGGGCGGCGTACTCCTGGCCGTCGCGCAGGCTCTCGGGGAGGTAGCTCATGGCCTCGTCGGTGGTGTAGACGAGGATGGGCTGCAGGTCGTGCACCAGCATGGAGAGGATCTGCGCCCAGACGGTGAGGGCGCTCCGGCGCTCGAAGGAGTTCTTCTCGCCGCAGTAGACGCGGTCCTTGGTGGCGTTGAGGTAGCCGTTGGAGAGCTCCGTGATCACGTAGTCGTAGAGGGTGCGGTAGACAACGTTGAAGCGGTAGGACTCATAGGCGGCGCTCACCTGGTCGTGGACCTGGCAGAGGCGCGCCAGGGTGAGCTTGTCGTAGGGCATGAGCTCGTCGTAGGGCACGGCGTCGGTCGCCGGGTCGAACTGGCCCTCGATCTCGCCCAGGAGGAAGCGCAGGGTGTTGCGGAAGCGGCGGTAGGCCTCGCCCACGTGGTCGAGGATCTGGCCGTCGCAGGGGATGTCGTTGGAGGTGTCGACGGAGGTGACCCACAGGCGCAGGATGTCGGCGCCGCGGGTGTCGCACTCCTTGTTGGGGTCGATCACGTTGCCGAGCGACTTGGACATCTTGCGCCCCTGGCCGTCGAGCGTGAAGCCCTGGGAGACCACGGACTTGTACGGGGCCACGCCATAGGCGCCCACGGAGGTCATGAGCGAGCTCATGAACCAGCCGCGGTGCTGGTCGGAGCCCTCGAGGTACATGTCCGCCGGGAACGTGAGGTTGTCGCGGTGGCGGCAGACGGCCGTGTGGGAGACGCCGGAGTCCCACCACACGTCCAGGATGTCCCTGTTGGCCTTGAGGTGGTGCCCGCCGCACTTGGGGCAGACGCAGGCCTCTCCCAGGTAGCTCGCCGGGTCGTCGGTGAACCAGGCGTCGGAGCCCTTCTCCCGGAAGAGCTTGATCACGGCGTCGAGCGTGTCGTCGTTCATGACGGTCTCGCCGCAGTCGGCGCAGGTGAAGGCGGGGATGGGCACGCCCCAGTTGCGCTGGCGGCTGATGCACCAGTCCGGGCGACCCTCGACCATCGAGCCGATGCGCTTGATGGCGTGGCTCGGGTAGAACTTCACCTTGGAGAGCTCCTCGAGCGCCTGCTCGCGGAGACTCTTGCCACCGCGCAGGGGCTTGTCCATCGAGACGAACCACTGGCTCGTGGCGCGGAAGATGACCGGCTCCTTGCAGCGCCAGCAGTGCGGGTAGCTGTGGTTGATGTCCTCGTGGAGGATCAGCGTGCCGCGCTCGCGCAGCCACTCGATGATCTTGGGGTTGGCCTCGTTCACCTCCATGCCGGACCACGGGCCGCCCGTGCCCATGCCGTCGCCCACGAAGAAGCGGCCGTCGTCATCCACCGGCATGACCGTGGGGATGCCGAACTTCTGGCCGGCGAGGTAGTCGTCCACGCCGTGGCCGGGCGCGCAGTGCACGATGCCCGTGCCGTCATCGAGGGTGACGTAGTCGGCGTAGATGAACTCGCCCGTCTCGCCCTGCTCACCGAAGATCGGCTGCTTGTAGCGGTTGTGCGCGAGGGCCTCGCCGGTGGCGCGCCAGGGGGTGCCGTCCGCGCCGGCCACGAGGACCTTCTCGCCGTAGCCGAACTTCTCGACCAGGCGGTCGGCCAGCGCCTCGGCCACGATCTCGGCGCGGCCGTCGTGCACGAGCGCCACGTAGGTGGCCTCGGGGTGGCAGATCACGGCGTCGTCGGCGGGAAGCGTCCAGGGCGTGGTGGTCCAGATGTCCACCCACAGGCGCCCGGCCCACTCCTCGAGGCCCGCGGGCACCGTGGTCATCTCAAAGCGCACGAAGATGGCGGGGCTGACCTCGTCGGAGTACTCGATCTCCGCCTCGGCGAGGGCCGTGTGGCAGTGGCTGCACCAGTGCACGGGCTTGGAGCCCTGCGTGATGGCGCCGGCGTCGAAGATGGCCTTGAAGATCTCCACGTCCGTGGCGTCGTAGTCGTTCACGTAGGTGAGGTAGGGGTTGTCCCACTCGCCGAGGACGCCCAGGCGCTTGAAGCCCTGGCGCTGGGTGTCCACCTGCTCGACGGCCATCGTGCGGCAGAGCTCGCGGACCTTCTCGGTGGGGAGCTGGTTGAACTTCTCCGTGCCGAGCATGGTCTCGACCTTGTGCTCGATCGGCTGGCCGTGGCAGTCCCAGCCGGGGACGTACGGCGTCTGGTAGCCGCGCATGGACCAGTAGCGGTTGATGATGTCCTTGGAGATCTTGTTCTGCGCGTGGCCCAGGTGGATGGGGCCGTTGGCGTACGGGGGGCCGTCGTGCAGGACGAACTTCTCGTGCCCCTCGTTCTTGGCGATCATCTGCTCGTAGACGTGGTTCTCCTCCCACATCGCCAGGCGCTTGGGCTCGTTCTGGGCCAGGCTGGCGCGCATGGGAAAGCCCGTGCTCGGCAGGTTGGTCGTCTTCTTGTACTCGTTCTTGGCCACGCTTTCCTCTCTTCCCATCCTCCGGAACGCGAGAAGCGCCCCGTCCCACGTGCTGGGACGAAGCGCTTCCAAGGCACTTCGCTTGTGAACCACCCAGCGAGCGGACATCCGCCGTACTCGGCTGGCCTGTGTCGGCGGCCACTCCGGCGACGCCTACTCGCGCACCGAGAAGAACGTCCTCCCGACACGCTTTGGGGCCGCGGCTCGGGGGTGATCTTCGCCGGGACGCGACCGCGGGCTCCCACCGTCCCCGCTCTCTCTTGGTCGCGCGCCCCCGGGTACTCTCCCCGTCAACGCCTGTTGCAGCATGGTAGCACGTTTAGACGGCGGGGACCGGCCGACCAGCCGCTCTTCTCAAAATAAGAGCGCGGGGCATGGCCGAAATGCCATGCCCCGCGCGCGTAAGATCAGGAACGTATATTTCAGAGACCGTACCAGCCAATGCCTTCCTCGCGCCAGCCAACGGAAACGAGGTGGTCGTTCTCCTCCTTGCTCGCGGTGTAGTTGTGCGTGCCGGTCCTCGCGTAGGGATTGTACTGACGGTAGAGCGGCTTCGCACCAGGTTTGGGGTTGCCCATGGAGTCACTCGCTGAGTACCAGCCAATGCCCTCGTAGTGCCACCCAAGAGAGGTGAGGTGGACGCACTCGTCCCAGGAGAGCGTGTAGTGATGATCGCCACCCTCGGCGAATGGGTTGTAGAGACGATAGACCGGAGCGCCGGACGCAGGAGCGGTCCAGCCCACACCCTCGGCGTTCCAACCGCCACCGGGCGCGAAGCAAAGGTTGTAGTACTCCTCGCCCGAGGCCGTGTAGAAGTGCTCGCCGGTCCAAGGGTTGTAGCAGCGATACATTGGCTGTGATCCAGAGGGGGTCGGCGAGCCGCCCTTCCCTTCGAGCGTGAACTTCACACTGAACGAGGAATAGGCGTTACCATGGGTGTTATCCAGCGAGCCAAGCAGGTAGTAGTCCCCCGCCTCAAGCGTGAACGTCTTGTAATAGATTTCACCGTTTTCCGTGAGCACGGGCGAGAACACCTCAAGCCAGAGTTCGTTTCCCTCGTTTCCCACGGTTGACATCAGCCTGAGGCTGCCCATGTGATGAGTACAACCCTCGTCGTAGTCATAGCTGTACGCAAGCTTTACGCTCTGATCCTCTGGAACGGTAAAGTGCCAAGCAACGTACTCGGTAGGATAGTTTGACTGCGTGTCCCAGGTGCTTGGAGCCAGCTCAATCGGATCGTAGTAGCCGGGGCACACGTACGAGTCCTCGACGAGGGATCCGTCCTCCGCGACGCCGTACCACGTGAGGTTACCGCCAAAGTCGTTAGCCTTGTTGAGGCCATCCCAGTCCTCGCCACCCTGATGGTGTACCACGGAGGCAGTTACGTCCCTGAAGGCATCAGAGGAGATTTGAGGCAGAGCACCAAGAAAGTCAATACGATTCAGCTGGGCACAACCGGAAAAGGCTCCACTCCCAATCGATTCGAGGGAGCCGGGAATCTCGATCGTCGTGAGCTCGCCGCAGTTGCGGAACGCATCCTCGCCAATCGTCTTGAGACCGCTCGGAAGCTCGACGCCCTCGAGCGAGAAGCAGTCGTAGAACGCGTTGCTTCCGATGGAGACAAGCGACTCGCCAAACGTCACCGATCCCAGGGCGGAGCAACCATGGAACGAGTCCGCAGGAAGACTCTTGAGCCCAGCAGGAAGCGTCAGCTCGGCGAGCTTCTCGCATCCTCGGAAGGCGCCCTCGCCCATCTCAACGATCGTCGAGGACAGCAAGACGGACGTCAATTCGGGGAAATTGCTGAAATCCTCGATTGACGTGACGCCTTCCTCGACCACGATTGAAGCAACTGATTCCCGGTGGTCATACCAGCCGCTCGAGTCCACGGCGCCGGAGCCCTTGATTGTGAGCGTCCCGTTGCCGTAGGTCCAGAACGCATCCTCACCGCAGACCCCGATGTCCTCAACCTCACTCCAGTCGACGGTAGTCATTCCGGGCGGATATGCCTTGGGGGACTGGCTGCCAACAAGAAAGGCGTCATCCCACGTGGTGTCTCCCTTACGGAAATAGCCCGTTCCCTCGAACGTGATAAACGTATTCGACGAGAAGTACTTCTCGTAACCCGGCACAAAAGGACCCGTGAAGAATATCGCCTTGATATCCGGTGACGTGAAGCAAAACCCCGGGAAGTGAGTAATCCCCTCCCCCACGATGACGAAGCGGATGTCGTCCTCATGCGAGACGTTCCAGGGAGCGGTGGTCCCCTCGAAGCTGATCGCACCCTCGCCCGTTATTCTCAGCACGCCGAACCTGTCCAGGGACCACTCCACGCTCTCCCCGCACGTTCCCTGATCGACCACGTCCTCGGGGGCGACGGGCGGCATGTCGCCCTGCTCCTCGGCGTATGCGCACGGGAGTGCCCCGGGAACCGCGGCCCCTAGCCCCAGCGGCAGCAGACCGATAACAATCGTGAGAATGGCAAGGCGGCCCAACAGCCCGCGCCCGTTCGCCCTCATGACACGCCTCCTCTATAAATGCAAAATCAAGATGAGCATTAATATACGTAGCCCCCCTGTGCACTTGTTGCTACAACATTCTGAACACTCCCCAAACGTCGGTCAGCGGGCGTGCGGCGCGCAAGGCATCCCGTGGTTCTGCTCGCCGAAAACTGGTTGCCCCGATCGATGCCGCGCGCCCATGATGAAGGGGTTACACACAGAGAGGGGACCCGCATGCCTGACCGCAAGTACCTCGAGCTGCTCTCCGAGAAGTTCCCCACCGCGCAGTCGGCCTACACGGAGATCATCAACCTCGAGGCCATCCTCAACCTGCCCAAGGGCACCGAGCACTTCGTGTCCGACGTCCACGGCGAGTACGACGCCTTCAAGCACATCCTCAACAACTGCTCGGGCGTCATCCGCGAGCGCGTGGCGGCGACGTTTCGCTTTGAGCTCACCCACGACGAGCAGGCGGACCTCTGCACGCTCATCTACTACCCGCACCGCAAGCTCCGCCGCCTCAAGGCCGCGGGCGTCGTGAGCGCGGAGTGGTACGCCATCACGCTCATGCGGCTCGTGCGCCTGGCGCGCTACCTCTCCGACTCCTACACCCGCTCCAAGGTCCGCAAGGCCATGCCGGTGGAGTACGCCTACATCATCGACGAGCTGCTCCACGCCGCGCCCGGCGAGGGCGAGCAGCGCCAGCGCTACCACCAGCGCATCATCGACACGATCGTGGACACGGGCTCGGCCGACGACTTCATCGTGAGCCTGGCCTCGCTCATCAAGCGGCTCGCCGTGGACCACCTCCACCTCGTGGGCGACGTCTTCGACCGGGGCGCCCACGCGGACAAGATCTTGGACCGCCTGATGGAGTACCACTCCGTGGACCTGCAATGGGGCAACCACGACATCGTCTGGATGGGCGCCGCGGCGGGCTCGGCCACGTGCCTCGCGGCCGTGATCCGCAACAACATCCGCTACGACTCGCTCAAGATCCTCGAGAGCGCCTACGGCGTCTCCCTGCGCGAGCTCGCCCTGTTCGCCGAGGCCACGTACGCGGCCGACGACGCCATGACGCCGATGGAGAAGGCCATCTCGGTCATCCTCTTCAAGCTCGAGGGGCAGACGATCCAGCGCCACCCCAACTGGCACATGGAGGACCGGCTGCTGCTCGGGCGCGTGGACCCCGCGCGCGGCGTGTGCGTGGTGGGCGGGCGCGCCTACGAGCTCGTCTCGAGCGACTTTCCCACCGTGGACTGGTCCGACCCCTACGCCCTCTCCGAGGACGAGGTCCGCGTCATGGACAACCTGCTCGAGGCCGTGCGCACCTCGTACAAGCTGCAGGCGCACGTGAACTTCCTCTACGAGCGCGGCAGCGCCTACCTCGTCCACAACGACGACGTGCTCTTCCACGCGTGCGTCCCCATGAACGAGGACGGGACCTTCCACCCCGTGAACCACCAGGGGCAGCTCCTCGCCGGCAAGGCCTACTACGACTACGCCGACCGCCTCGCCCGGCGCGCCTGGCACGAGCACGACGAGGTCTCGCTCGACTGGATGTGGTACCTCTGGTGCGGCCGCTACTCGCCGCTGTCGGGCCGCGTGATGAAGACCTTCGAGCGCACCTACTTCCGCGACCGCTCCACCTGGGCCGAGCCGCGCGACCCCTACTACGCCCTCACGGACGACGCGCGGGTCTGCCGGCGCATCCTCGAGGAGTTCGGCGTCGACCCGGAGCGCGGCCACATCATCAACGGCCACACGCCGGTCCACGCCGCCGACGGCGAGAAGGCCGTGCGGGCCGGCGGGCACCTCATCGTCATCGACGGCGGCTTCTGCCAGGCCTACCACAAGACGACGGGGATCGCCGGCTACACGCTCATCGCCGACCCGCACGGCATGCGCATCAAGGCGCACCGCCCCTTCGGCTCGATCGCCGACGTGCTCGACCTCAACACGGACATCATGAGCGACGACGACCGCTTCGAGGTGAACCCGCGCCCGCTCACGATCAACGACACCGACACGGGCGCCGACATCCGCGAGCAGATCTCTGACCTGCGGGCGCTGCTCGACGCGTACCGCACGGGCGAGCTGCCGGAGCGCGCCGGGGCGCGGCCCTGAGCCCCGCGCTTCATGACAGTTTGCCCTGTCACCTTTGTCAGGTCGCCCCCCACCAGGGCAAAAGCGGGAGATTGTCTGTCCCGGAACTAAGGGCCGATAAACTGGGTATCAAAGAATCCAAGCAAGGACACGCACGAAGGGTAACCGCAACTCATGGACATGAACGAGAACAAGAGGCGGCGCTCGATGCTGCTCTACGTCCTGATCGCGATCATCGCGTACCTCGCGATCAGCCAGACGCTCGGGACCAACCTCACCGCGCGCCAGGTGCAGGACGTGAGCTACACCGAGTTCCTCACGATGGTCGACGAGGGCCAGGTCAAGAAGGTCGACCTCAACACCGGGGACAACACCCTCACCTTCACGACCGGTGAGGGCGAGAGCGAGAAGATCTACGAGACCACGATGTGGCCGGGCGACAGCACGCTCATCGAGCGGCTCGACGAGCACAACGTGGACGCCGACGCCAACATCCCGGACACCTCCGGGGACGTGTGGCTCATGCTGCTCATCTCCTACGGCCTGCCCATCCTCATCTTCCTCGGCATCGGCTGGTGGCTCAACCGCCGCATGAAGAAGGCCATGGGCGACGACGGCCCCTCGATGAACTTCGGCGGGGGCGGCTTCGGCATGGGCGGCGGCCTCGGCAAGTCCAACGCCAAGGAGATCAAGGGCGAGGAGACCGGCGTCACGTTCAAGGACGTGGCCGGCCAGGACGAGGCCAAGGAGTCGCTCGAGGAGATCGTGAGCTTCCTCAAGAACCCCGAGAAGTACAACGAGATCGGCGCGCGCTGCCCCCGCGGCGCCCTGCTCGTGGGCCCTCCGGGCACGGGCAAGACGCTCCTGGCCAAGGCTGTCGCCGGCGAGGCGGGCGTCACGTTCTTCCAGATCGCCGGATCGGCCTTCGTGGAGATGTTCGTCGGCCGCGGCGCCGCCAAGGTGCGCGACCTCTTCAAGCAGGCGAGCGAGAAGGCCCCCTGCATCGTCTTCATCGACGAGATCGACGCCGTGGGCAAGCGCCGCGACTCCTCGCTCAGCTCCAACGACGAGCGCGAGCAGACCCTGAACCAGCTCCTCTCCGAGATGGACGGCTTCGACAACCACAAGGGCATCGTCGTCCTGGCCGCCACCAACCGGCCGGAGACGCTCGACCAGGCGCTGCTTCGTCCGGGCCGCTTCGACCGTCGCATCCCGGTGGAGCTCCCCGACCTCGTCGGCCGCGAGGCCATCCTCAAGATCCACGCCAACGACGTGAAGATGGAGCCGGGCATCGACCTCGGCGTCGTGGCGCGCTCCACGCCCGGCGCCTCGGGAGCCGACCTCGCGAACATCATCAACGAGGCCGCACTGCGCGCCGTGCGCTTCGGCCGCAGCCGCGTCACGCAGGAGGACCTGCTGGAGTCCGTCGACGTGGTCATCGCGGGCGAGAAGAAGAAGTCCACCGTGCTCTCCCAGCACGAGAAGGAGGTCGTCTCCTACCACGAGACCGGCCACGCCATCGTTGCGGCGATGCAGAAGGGCTCGGCGCCCGTCTCGAAGATCACCATCGTGCCGCGCACCTCGGGAGCGCTTGGCTTCACCATGCAGGTCGAGGAGGACGAGCACTTCCTCACCACGCGCCAGGAGGCCAAGGACAAGATCGCCGTGCTCTGCGGCGGACGCGCCGCCGAGGAGCTCATCTTCAGCGAGATGACCACCGGCGCCTCCAACGACATCGAGAAGGCCACGCAGCTCGCGCGCGCCATGGTCACGCAGTACGGCATGTCGGACAAGTTCGGCATGGTCCAGCTCGGCCAGCCCGCGAGCCGCTACCTCGGCGGAGGCCAGCAGCTCACGTGCTCCGAGGGCACCGCCCAGGAGATTGACGCCGAGGTGCAGCGCCTCGTAGAGGAGGGGCATCAGACCGCGCTCAGGACGCTGCGCGAGAACCGCTTCAAGCTGCACGAGATCGCCCACTACCTTCAGAAGAAGGAGACCATCACGGGCGACGAGTTCATGAACATCCTCACCCGCGACGACGGCTTCGCCCCCAAGATGCCCAAGCCGGCCGAGTAGCGGCACCGCAAGCCCGCACGCAAACGCCGAGCCCCTCCCTCACCGCTCACTGCTTCGCAGAAATCGCGTGGGGGAGGGGCTCGGCGTTTGCGTGCGGGCAGGGCCGCAGGCTCGACGGAGCTGCGGCTGGGGCGGAACTGCGTGGCCGACCAAAGCCCGAGGGTCCCCTCTTTCGTAAGGTCGCCGGTTCTTCTCGCCAAAAGCGTCCCTTTGCCATCGGAAGACGGGCCGGGAGGGACGCACATCCGGATTTGAGCGACCTCCCGCGCTCAGATGCGGAACTGCGTGGCCGCCGGAGCTCGGCTCCGCATCTGAGCGCGGCGCGCCGCGACGGTCTGGGACCCGTCCGCGCGGCCCCAGACCGCCCAGGGGCCGTCAGGCGCCGCAGGCGGTCGCACATGCGGCGTGAGCGGTCCTCCCATGGCGCAAACTTTCGCGGCGCATACCTTATGTCAACCAACGCGACCTGCGCGGATATGTGATTTGGTCAGCGCGGCGTCCGCCTCGTGGCAGCGAGCTGGCGAGAAATCGGGCAATCGCCGCGCCCACGGCCCGAACGCGCGCTACGCTCGTGCCATGATGACCATCTGCCTTTCTCATACCACCGCACTTGATGTGCTCCGCTGCTGGAGCGCGCCGCGGCTCCTCGAACGGGGCCGGCGCCGCGAGGCCCTCCCCGCCCCGGAGCGCATGCCGGACCCCGCAGGGGCCGCGGCGATCCTGGCACGACTCGAGCCTCTCTCTTCGGTGAGGCCGCCCCACCACGTGATCGTCTCCGGCGAGACGGCCCGCCACCGCTCCGAGCTCCTCGTCGCGCACCAGGCGCGGCCCTCGTATCCACCGGGCTCGTTCTTCTCGCTCGCGCCCGACGCCCTCTGCGCGACGCCGGAGCTCGTCGCGCTCCAGATGGCGGAGTACGCGAGTGACCTTGAGCTGCTCCTGCTCGTGGACGAGCTGTGCGGCCACTACGGCATCCAGCCGCGCGCCGCAAAGGGGCTCGTCAAGCGCCGCGACCCGCTCACGAGCATCGAGAGGATCGAGGGCTACCTCGACCTCATGGGGCCCTGCCGCGGCGCCGCCAAGCTCCGCCGGGCGCTCCTGCGTGCGCGCGCCCAATCGGGGTCGCCCCGCGAGAGCAGGACCGTGCACCGGCTCGAGTTCTGCCCGCGGCTCGGCGGCTATGGGCTCGAGGTCGTGGGGCTCAACGACCCCGTCCTCGTGGAGCGCGCCGGCGCCGTGCTCGGCGAGGCGCGGGAGCGCATCAGAAAGCCTGACATCATGCTGCTCGCGCCCGCCGACGCCCCCGCGGGGTCCATGCCGTTTCGCGGGTGCGCCCTCGACTACCAGGGAGGCTACCATCGCGACGAGCTGCAGGAGGGGAAGGACACCAATCGCAGAAACGAGCTTCTCGCCTGCGGGATCAAGCCGTACGAGATCGCAAGGGAGCACTACGACGACCCCGGCTACCTGGACTGGCTCGTCTCGCGCATACGGCGCGACCTCGGGATCGAGGAGCCGCGCCTCGACGCGCGGGCCCGCGAGGCGAGAAGGGCGCGTCGCGAGCGCCTGCGCCGGGAGCTCGACCAGGCGGACGGCCTCACGTGGACCGGCCGCTCCGACGCGCTGCTCATGGAGGGGTCGCGGCTGCTCGCAGAGGGGACGGGGCCCTGATTTGCCCCGCGGGCCAGGCCCGCGACCCCGGCCCGCACCTGCGTGCCAGGCCGTGCTCAGATGCGGAACTGAGTATCGCCCGGTGCGCAGATGCGGAACTGAGCGCCCTCGCCGCCCGAGGATGCGCCTCGCATTGCCGAGGCGGGCGCGTCCTGGCCGCTCGGGCCCACGCAGTTGCGGATCTGAGTACGGGACCCCGCGCAAATCCGGAACTGAGCACGAGGTGGCACGCAGTTCCGGAACTGAGTGCCCACTCGGGCGACCGATGGCGCTCAAATCCGCATCCGAGCATCCCCGGGACAGTTGGGCGCACTCAGTTCCGGAAATGAGCACGAAGCGGTACGCAAATCCGGAAATGAGCACGAAGCGGAGAGCACGCCGGAAACGCCGGACGCAGGGCGGGCCGCGAAAGAGGCGCGGGCGCCGCGACCTCAGCGGAAGAGCTGCCAGAACGCGACGGCGGAGCTCGCGGCGACGTTCAGCGAGTCGACGCCGCGGGCCATCGGGATGATGACCGAGCGGTCGCAGGCGGCAAGCGCCCGGTGCGAGAGGCCGTAGCCCTCGCTGCCAAAGAGCAGGGCGCGCCTCTCGCTCGCGAGAAGCGCCGGGTCGTCGAGGGGCGCGGCGTCCTCCTCAAGCGCGAGCGCCAGGACCGAGAAACCCCGCTCGCGCAGGGCGTCGAGCGTCAGCTCGGGCCAGGAGGCCGCCTCGGCCCGCGCCCAGGGGAGCTTGAAGACGCAGCCCATCGACACGCGCACGGCGCGCCGGACGTAGGGGTCGGCGCAGCGCGGGGAGAGAATCGCGGCGTCCGCGCCGAGCGCGGCGGCGGAGCGGAAGAGCGCCCCCACGTTGGTCACGTCCACCAGGTCCTCGAGCACGACGACCCTGCGGGCGCCCGCGAGCACGTCCTCAACCGCGCGTGGACGCGGCCGGCGCATCGCGCAGAGAAAGCCGCGCGTCACCCGGTAGCCGCAGAGCCGCTCCATCTGCGCGCCGGGAAGCACGAAGGCGGGCACGTCCCCCGCGCGCTCGAGCAGCGAGCCGCAGGTCGAGAGGTGCCGCTCGTCGACGAGAAACGACACCGGCTCCACGCCCTCGTCGAGCGCCACCTCCACGACGAGCGGCGACTCCGCCACGAGCAGGCCCCGCCCCGCCTCGACGCCGGCGCGCAGCTGGTGGTCGGTGAGCCGGGCGAAGGCGTCAAGCCTCGGGTCGTCGAGCGTGTCGAGCCGAACGGTGTGTGCCATTCCTCCCCCTTTTGATGCCAGCGCGCGATGTGGGCAGAATGTGTCGCGCCTCTAGGGTACGATAGCCCAGACGGCCGCCGGCCGCCACGCAACCGCACACGAGCCATCTACCATCTAGGGTGATCGCATGCCTAGTCACATGAAGCAGACCAACGCGCGTCCCGCCGAGAAGGACGCCCCCGACGCGTGCTTCGTCCCCGGACCCGAGAGCACCTTCGTCTCCCCCCTCGCCGACGGCCCGGAGCCCGGGCGACCCCGCCGGCGCCTGCTGTGGGTCATCCCCGTCGTCATCATCGTCCTTCTCGCCGGGGCCTACGTGGGAGGGGCCGTCTACTTCCAGTCGCGCTTCATGCCGGGGACCACGCTCGAGGGGCAGGACGTCTCCCTTCGCTCGGCCGACGAGGTCGCCGCGGAGAAGACCGCGTCGCTCGACGGATACTCCCTCCACGTCACGGGGCAGGGCCTCGACCTCACCGTCTCCGCCCCCGAGATCGGCCTCTCCTACGACGGCGCCGCCTATGCCGAGGCCGCGCTCGCGCAGGTGAGCCCGTGGGCCTGGCCCCTCGAAGTCTTTGGGACCCGCAACCTCTCGCCCGAGGCCGAGCCCGCCTTCGACGCCGACAAGCTCGCGCAGATCGTGACGCCGGCCGTGGAGGAGCGGGTCCGCGCGGCCGAGGAGGCCACGGGCCTGGGCGTCTCCTACAGCGCCGAGGCGGGCGCCTACGTGGTGGACGAGCACGCCTCGGCGAGCCTGCTCGACGCCGGCGCCGTCTGCGAGCGCGTGAGGCAGGCCGTCGCCGAGCTCTCCCCCACCGTCGAGATCGGCGACGAGTGCCTCTCCGACGCGAGCGCGCTCCAGGCCGCGGCGGACGCCGCCAACACCTACCTCGCCTCGGCGGGTACGACCCTGCTCGTCAGCGGCCAGCTCGTGCTCGACGTGGGCCCCGACCTCATCTCGAGCTGGGTGAGGATCGGCGAGGACCTCTCGGTCGCGCTTGACGAGGAGGCCATCGGCCAGTGGGTGCACGAGAACGTGGGCGCGCTCGACACCGTGGGCAAGACCCGCACCTACACCCGCGCCGACGGCAAGCAGGTGAGCGTCTCCGGCGGATCGTGGGGCATCGTCACCAACGAGGCCGAGACCACGACGGCGCTCGTCTCCGCCATCCAGGGCGGCGCCGCGCAGGCGATCGAGATCCCGCTCAAGCAGAGCACGGGCTTCGCCCCCGACCAGGGGGGCCGCGACTGGGGCAGCCGCTACATCGACATCGACATCTCCGAGCAGTACGTGCGCATGTACGGGGACGACAGCTCGCTCATCTTCGAGTCCGCCTGCGTCACGGGCGACCCCACCCAGGGCTACGACACGCCCACGGGCGTCAACCCCATCAACTCCTACAAGGCGCTCGACCAGACGCTCAAGGGGCTTGACTACGACGAGGACGGCGAGCCCGACTACGAGAGCCACGTCAACTACTGGATCCCCTTCGTGGGCAACCTCGTGGCGCTCCACGACGCCGACTGGCGCAGAAACTTCGGCGGGACCATCTACCAGGGCAACGGCAGCCACGGCTGCGTGAACCTGCCCGTCTCCAAGGCCGCCGAGCTCTACGACCTCACCAAGGTCGGCGACGTCGTGGTGGTCCACTACTAGGCGGCGAGCCCATCACCCCCGTCGGGCCGCGGCCTGGCGAGAAGAACCGTCGCGAGTCCCCCGCAGAGCCTTCCTGCGGGGGACTCGCGACGTTCTGAGCCCGAAAAACGTCGCCGGGCCCCCGCAACCTCATGCTGCGGGGCCCGGCGACATCTCCTCCGGCGCGGCGGGCACGCGCCCTAGAACTGCATCCCGTTGCCGCCGCCCATGTTGCGCATCATCTGCTGCATGGCGCGGCGCCCCTTCTTGGCGCCCTTACGGCCGCCGCCCTGCTGCATCATGCCCTTCATGCGGCCGACCATCTTGTTCATCTCGTCCCACTGCTTGATGAGCTGGTTGACCTCCTGCACGGTGCGGCCCGAGCCGGCGGCGATGCGGCGGCGGCGCTGGCCGTTGATGATCTTGGGGCGCAGGCGCTCCTCGCGGGTCATCGAGCGGATGATGGCCTCGATGCGCGTCATCTGGGAGTCGTCCACGGCCTGGGGGGCCTGGGCGAGGGCCCGCTCCATGCCCGGGATCATGCCCATGATCTTCTGGAGGCCGCCCATCTTGCGAATCTGCTGCATCTGCGCGAGCAGGTCGTCCATCGTGAAGCCCTCGCGCAGCATCCGCTCGGCGTCCTCGATCTGCTGCTCGTCGGCGACCTTCTGGGCCTGTTCGATGATGCCCACCACGTCGCCCATGCCGAGGATGCGCTTGGCCATGCGGTCGGGGTGGAAGACCTCGAGCGAGTCGGGCTTCTCGCCCATCGAGACGAACTTGATCGGCTTGCCGGTGACCTCGCGCACGGAGAGCGCGCCGCCGCCGCGGGCGTCGCCGTCGAGCTTGGACATGATGACGCCATCGAAGTCCACGCGGTTGGCGAACTCCGTGACCACGTTCACGATGTCCTGGCCCGTCATGGCGTCCACGACCATGAGGATCTGGTCGGGGCGCACGGCCTGCTTGATGGCCACGGCCTCCTGCATCATCTCCTCGTCGATCTGGAGGCGGCCGGCCGTGTCCACGATCACGATGTCGTTCAGGTGGTCGACGGCCTCGCGGATGGCGCCCTCGGCCACGGCCACGGCGTCCCTGCCGTCGCCCCGGAAGACCGAGACGCCGATCTCGCCGCCGAGGGTGGCGAGCTGGTCGGCGGCGGCCGGTCGGTGCGTGTCGCACGCGGCGAGCAGCGGGCTGTGCCCCTGGGACTTGAGGAGGTAGGCGAGCTTGGCCGCGGCGGTGGTCTTGCCCGAGCCCTGCAGGCCCACGAGCATGATGACGTTGGGCGTGCGGTTCTGGGCGAGCGTGAGCTTGGAGTCCGTGGAGCCGAGAAGGACGGTGAGCTCGTCGAGGACGATGCGCACGACGTTTTGCGCCGGCGTGAGCGAGTCGAGGACGTCCGCGCCGAGGCACTGCTCCTTGCAGCGGCTCACGAAGCCCTTGACCACGCGGTAGTTGACGTCGGCCTCGAGCAGGGCCATGCGGATCTCGCGCATGGCGACGTTGATGTCGTCCTCCGTGAGGCGGCCTTTGCCGCGCAGGGAGTCGAAGGTGTCCTGGAGGCGGTCTGAGAGAGAGCTGAACACTGCCATGGTCTACATCCCTTCACCCACGAGCGCGCGGCAGAAGTCGAGCGCGTCAAAGGCCTGGAGGTCGTCGATGGACTCGCCCACGCCGATCCGGTAGATCGGCAGGCCGAGCTGGCTGGAGATGGCGAGCGCGATCCCGCCCTTGGCCGTGCCGTCGAGCTTGGTGACGATGAGGCCGTCGAGCTCGAGGGCGTCGTTGAACTCGCGCGCCTGGTTGAGGCCGTTCTGGCCGGTGGTGGCGTCGATGACGAGCACCACCGCCACGGGGGCGGCGGAGCGCTTCCTGGTGACGTTCACGACCTTGGCGAGCTCGCGCATGAGGTCGGAGGAGGTGTGGAGGCGCCCGGCGGTGTCGATGAGCGTGAGCTGGGCGCCGCGGCGCTCGGCCTCGTCCACCACGTCGTAGCAGACGCTCGCCGGGTCGGCCCCGCGCTCGCGGGTGATGACGTCCACGCCCGCGCGCTGGCCCCACACCTCGAGCTGCTCGATCGCGGCGGCGCGGAACGTGTCGGCCCCGCCGATCACGCACGTCACGCCCGCCTCGCGGGCGCGCCCGGCGAGCTTGCCCACCGTGGTCGTCTTGCCGGCGCCGTTGATGCCCACGAAGAGCACCGTGCTCGGGAGGTCGGAGAACGGGTCGCGGCCCGCCTCGGGAAACTCCGCCGCCAGACGGCGCGCGAGGGCGTCGCGGAGCTGCTCGGCGCGGGAGAGGTTCTCGCGGGCCGCCTGCTCGCGCAGGTCGTCGGTCACGCGCATGGCCACCTCGGCGCCCATGTCGCCCATGACGAGCGTGTCCTCGAGGTCCTCCCAGAAGTCCTCGTCGACCTCGCCGCCCATGTAGAAGATCTCATTGATGGCCTCGCGCGAGCGCTGGAGGCCCCTCTTCAGGCTGTCGAGAAAGCCCATCTATGCATCTACCACCTTTCCTGTCGCGCGGTCGAGCCGCTGCGAGACCACCCGGCTCACGCCGTCGGCCTGCATCGACACGCCGTAGAGGACGTCGGCCTGCTCCATCGTGCGCCGCTGGTGCGAGATCACGATGAGCTGCGTGCTCTCCTTGAGCCGCTCGATGGCGTCGAGCAGCTTGGAGAGGTTGGAGTCGTCGAGCGCCGCCTCGACCTCGTCGAAGACGTAGAACGGCACCGTGCGGACCTTGTAGACCGCGAAGAGCAGCGCGAGCGCCGTGAGCGACTTCTCGCCGCCGCTCATGAGCATCATCTTGGCGAGCCGCTTGCCGCGCGGCTGCGCCACGATCTCAATCCCCGTCTCGGAGGGGTTGTCCGGGTCGGTCATCTCGATGTGCGCCTGGCCGCCCGGGAAGAGCAGCGAGAAGATCTCTGAGAAGTTCTCGTTGACCTGGTCGAAGACCACGAGGAAGCGGTTGCGCATCTTGCGCTCGATCGCCGCCGTGATCTTCTTGAGCGAGCCGCGCGCGCTCTCGAGGTCCTCGACCTGCTCGGCGATGTAGTCGTGGCGCTGCTTGAGCCGCAGGTACTCGTCCATGGCGACCTCGTTCACGGGGCCGATGGACTCGAGCTGCCGGACGATCTCGGCGACGCGGCGCTCGGCGGCGTCGCGGTCCTCCGGCGAGGGGATCGCGAGCGCGTCGTCGAGGACGGCGCCGGTCGCCGTGATGGCGTTGATCGCGGTCTCCACCTGGACCTCGAGCCTGCCCAGGTCCACCTTGACCTCGTTGGCCGCGCTGCGCGCGCGCTCGAGCTCCTCGGAGGCCGCGCCCACGGCCGCCTTGGCGTCGCCGATCGTGCGCTTGAGGGAGTCGGAGTCCGCCTCGGCGAGCGACGCGCGGTCCTTGAGGCGCGCGGCCCACTCGAGGGCGCGCGAGCGGATGGCGTCGTAGCGGTCGTGGAGCGGGTCCACGCGCAGGCGGACGACCTCGAGCGAGCGCGAGCCGCGCTCCGTGGCCTCGATCCGCTCGTCGAGCTCCGCGACGCGCTTCGAGAGCTCGCGCTCGCGCGTGGCGAGGTTGCCCCGGCGCTCGGACGCCATGGCGAGCTCCAGGCGCGCGTCGGAGAGCTCGCGGCTCGCCCTGCCCTGCTCGCGGATGGCCTCCTCGTGGGCCTCGGAGCGCTCGGAGAGCTCGGAGGCGAGCTCGTCGGCCCGCTCGCGGGCGGCGCGCGCGGCGGCGCGGTGCCCGTCGATCTTCTCGCGCGCCTCCCGGGCCCGCTCGCGCGACGCCGCGCGGCGCTTCTCCACCTGCGCGAGCTCCGAGCGGGCGCTCGCGAGCTGCGCCTCGAGCCGGCCGCGCTCGGAGGTGGCCGAGGAGAGCTCGGCCGAGAGGCGCGCCACCTCGCCCTTCGCGGACGCCGCGGACTCGCGCGCGGCGGAGAGCGCGCGCTCGGCCTCCGCGACCCCCTCGCTCGCCGCGGCGAGCGCCGCGCGCAGGGCGGCCATGCCCCCCTCGAGCCCGCGGATGCGGCGCTTGCGCTCGAGCGCGCCGGCCTCGCCCGAGGGGGCGTCGCCCACGCGCACGCGCCCGTCGGGCAGGACGGTCACGCCGTCGGCGGAGACGTAGGTGCGCGTGGGGTCGGCCGCGTGCGCGGACACCGCCTCGGCCGCGCCGCCGACGAGGCGGACGTCGCCGAGAAGGGCCTCGAGCAGCGCCCGCGCGCCGTCGGGCACGCGCAGGCGCGCGAGGAGCGGCTCGCCCGGGGCGCCCGCGTCCCCGCGCGCGGGGGCGGCCGCGGCGCGGGCGAGGATGGTCGCGCTGCCGCCGGCGTCCGCGAGGCCGAGTGCGGAGGCGGCGAGCTCCGCGGCGTCCGCCCCCTCCGGGACCACGAGCGCCGCGAGGTCGTCGCCGAGGAGCCGCTCGACGAGCTCCTCGACCGCGGGCTCGGCGTCGATGAGGTCGGCGAGGCGGCACTCGACGCGCTCGGCGGCGCGCTCGGCGAGCGCGGCCACGAGCGGGCTCGCGGACTCCACGTCCGCGTCGACCGCGCGCAGCGCCTCGAGCGTGGCCTCGGCCGAGGAGAGCTCGGCGCGGGCGGCGGACTCCTCGCGGCGCGCCTGCGCGAGCGCGGCGTCGTGGGTCGCGATCTCGCGCGCGAGCGCGTCGGCCCGGTCGCGGGCGGCGGCGAGCTCGCCCCCGAGGCGCTCCGCCGCCGAGGCGCGCTCCTCGAGGGCCTCCTCGGCGGTCCGGGCGGTCTCGTCGAGCTGGTCGATGCGCGAGACGAACATCTGGTCCTCGACCTCGGCGCTCGAGATCTGCTCCTCGAGCTTTGCGTAGGCGAGCGTCTCGCGGTCGGCCTCGGAGCGGGCGGCGCGCTCGGCGGCGGTGATGCGTCCGATCTCGGCGTCGAGCGCCCGGCGGCGCGCCACGGCCTCGTGCGAGGCGGACGCGAGCTCGGCGGCGCGGCGCTTGAGGTCCTCCTCGCGCACCGCGGTGTCCGAGAGCTCCGCCGCGAGCCGCTCGTGCTCGGAGGCGGCGTCGGCGCGCTGCTTCTCCATCGCGGAGAGCTGCATCCGCATGTCGGAGAGGCGCGAGACCATGTTCTTGCCCTTCTCCTCGAGCAGGCGCATGTCTGAGTCCATGCGGCCGAGGAGGTCCTGCATGCGGCGGCGCTGCTCGCCGAGGTCGCCCACGAAGAGGCCCTTCTGCTCGAGCAGCGACTGGAGCTTCTCGAGCTCCGCGCTCTTCTCGTCGAAGCGGTACTGGGCGAGCTCGATGGCCGCGTCGGCCTCGCGCCCGCGCGCGGAGAGGCGGTTGTAGCCCTCCTGGAGCGTGCGCAGGTCGTCGACGGCGAGCTGCACCCTGAGCCCCTTGAGCTCGTCCTCGAGGTCGTGGGCGCGCTTGGCCTTGTCCACCTGCCGCTCGAGGGGCTTGAGCTGGCGGGAGATCTCGCGCGAGAGGAGCTTGGCGCGCGAGAGGTTCTCGTCCATGGAGGCCAGCTTGCGGAGGCTCCGCTCCTTGCGGCGACGGTGCTTGGAGATGTCGGCCGCCTCCTCGATGAGGGCGCGGCGCTCCTCGGGGCGGCTCGAGAGGATGGAGTCGAGCTTGCCCTGGGAGATGATCGAGTGCGTGTCCTTGCCGAGGCCCGAGTCGTGCAGGATGTCCTGGACGTCCATGAGGCGTGAGGGTGCGCCGTTGATGAGGTACTCGGACTCGCCGGAGCGATACATCCGCCGCGTGATGCCCACCTCGGCGAAGTCGATCGGCAGCGTGTGGTCGGAGTTGTCCAGCACGAGCGTCACCTCGGCCACGCCCACGGCGCCGCGCGCCGACGAGCCGGAGAAGATGACGTCCTCCATGGCCTGCCCGCGCAGCTGCTTGGCGCTCTGCTCGCCGAGGACCCAGAGGATCGCGTCGGAGACGTTGGACTTGCCCGACCCGTTGGGGCCCACAACCACGGTGAGGCCGGGGTCGAAGACCATCTGCGTCTTGTCCGCGAAGGACTTGAAACCCTTGAGCGTGAGCGACTTGAGGTACACGGGGCCTGCCTTCGTGCTAGTTGGTGATGCCGGCGCCCTCGAAGTCGTCCTGCTCGGCATAGCCGAGCCGGACGAGGGCGTCGATCGCGGCGGCGCTCTCCGAGGACTTCTTGGAGGGGCCGGAGCCGCGGCCGATCCTTCTGCCCCCCACCATGGCCACGGAGGTGAACGTGGGGTCGTGGGCGGGGCCGTCCTCCGAGACGAGCTTGTACTCGGGCCCGCAGTGCATGTCGCGCTGGGCGACCTCCTGCAGGCGCGACTTGGGGCTGATGGGCTTCTTCGCGAGCGCCGGGGAGACCTCGGGCCCGAGGGTGCGCATGACGAACTCGTGCGTGACGCCGTAGCCCGCGTCCAGGTAGAGCGCGCCCACGATGGCCTCGTAGACGTTCTCGAGCGCTGAGTGCATGCCGCGCGCGCCCGTGCCGCGCTCGGACTCGCCCATGAGGATGAGCGGGGCCACGCCGATCTTCTCGGCCACGCTCGAGAGCATCCTGCCCGAGACGAGGCTGATCTTGGCCTGCGTGAGCTCGCCCTCGTCCATGTCCGGGAAGCGCCCGTAGAGGTCGGTGGCCACGATGGCGCCGAGGACCGAGTCCCCGAGGAACTCGAGGCGCTCGTAGGAGGCCGCGTGCGACTTGCCCTCGGCGGCCGAGGGGTGCGTGAGCGCGGCCACGATGAGGTCCTGGTTCTCGAAGTGGTGGCCGCAGACCTCCTCGGCCGCGACCACCCTCTGGTGCATCTTCAATGAACGGGCCCCCTACTTGGCGGCCTCGATGGCGGCGACGACCTGGCCCACCGTGACGATGCTGCCCACGGCGTCGTCCTCGAACGTCATGCCGAACTCGTCCTCGAGCGCCGTCACGAGCTCGAGCAGGTCGAAGGAGTCCGCGCCGAGCTCCTTGAGGTTGGTGTCCTCGGTGAGCTGGACGCCCTCCCCGAGCTGCAGCGTGTCGTCGACGACCTCGATGACCTTTGCGAGCGTGGCCTCATGATCCATGGTGTCTCCTTCCCAGGGGGTCTCTCCCCCGTGATTCTACCCATCCGCGCGCGCCGCCCGCGCGCCCGGAGCTAGCCCGCGATCTCGCAGGCGGCGGCGATCTTCTCCGTGAGCCCGGCGCGCACGGCGGCCGCGCAGGCGAGCGTGCCCTGGCAGACGGCGCGCTCGCTCGTGGCGCCGTGGCCCTTCACCACGGGCGCCCGCAGGCCCAGCAGGATGGCGCCGCCGTACTCGTCCCCGGACATCTCGGCGGCGAGCGACTTCAGCGACTTGGCGAGCAGCGCCATGCCGAGCTTGTTGCCGAGGGACTCCCCCATCGCCGCCTTCAGGCGCTTGATGACGAACTTGCCCGTGCCCTCGATGGACTTCAGGGCAACGTTTCCGGTGAAGCCGTCCGCCACGATGACGTCGAAGGTCCCGGCCAGAAGGTCGGTACCCTCGGCGTTGCCCGCGAAGCCGCAGTTGCCGGCCGCGAGCGCCGCGTGATAGGCGAGCGCCATCTCCGAGCCCTTGGTGTCCTCGGAGCCGTTGCAGAGCAGGCCCACGCGCGGGCTCTCCACGCCGAGGACCGCGTGGCTGTAGGCGCGCCCCATGTGGGCGAACTGCACCATGACGTCGGGCTTGACGTCGGCGTTGGCCCCCATGTCGAGAAACACGGTCGGCTTGCCGGAGATGCCCGGGAACGGCAGCGAGAGCGCGGGGCGCTTGATGCCCTTGAGGCGGCCCACGCCGAAGGTCGCGGCCGTGAGCACGGCGCCGGTGGAGCCGGCCGAGAAGAGGCCGTCGGCCTCGCCCGCGCGCACGGCGGCGGCGGCGCGCACGATGCTCGCGTCCTTCTTCACGCGCACGGCGTTGGCGGGGTGCTCGGACATGGCGATGACCTCGGTGGTCACGAGCGCGCGGGCGCGGCCGTGCGAGGCCGCGAAGGGCTCCACGACCTCGGCCGCCCCGGCGACGAGCACCTCGAGCTCCGGGTCGGCGGCGAGCGCCGCCTCGACGCCCGCGAGAAGGACGGGCGGCTCCTTGTCCGCACCCATGACGTCGACGCAGATGGTGGTCATGCTTCCTCCTTAGTGGGGCGCTCCCGCCCCGTCACATACCCCTCCATTATGCCGCAAGTAGCAGGCACGCGTTCTTCTCGCTGGGACTTGCCTAAAAGGGGACTGTCCCCTTTTAGGCAAGGAAACGGGGCCGCCCCGAATGGGACGGCCCCGAAGGCTCAACGCTTGATGGGTGCCGGACGTCGCCTACTCGGTGACGATGACCTCGCGGTCCTTGTAGTGACCGCAGTTGGGGCACACGTGGTGCGGGAGCTTGGGGGCGCCGCACTGGGGGCACACGGAGCGGGCCGAGGCCTCGAGCTTGCTGTTGGCCGAACGACGGGTGTGGGTGGCGCCGCGGCCCTTCTTTTGCTTGGGTACTGCCATGTCAGACTCTCCTGTTCACAAACCTCTGCCCCTCCGCATGCACGGAGATGGCGTATCGCCAGTCATGCGAAGAGACACTATAGCACGACTGGACGAGACAAAGAACACCTCATCAGCAATTCTTCACTCCGCGCCGCCGTCGGGCACGTCCTCGCCGAGGTCGAGCCCCGCGAGCGCGGCGAAGGGCGAGGACGCCATGCGGTCGGCCTCGCGCTCGGCCTCGATCTGCGCGGCGTGCCCGCAGTCCCCCTCGTTGAGGTTGGCGCCGCAGACGGGGCAGAGCCCCGCGCAGTCCTCGCGGCAGAGCACCACGAAGGGCGTCTCCATCACGAGCGCCGAGGCGAGGGCGCCCGAGAGGTCGATGGTGCGGTCCGCGGAGACGAGCTCGAAGTCGGCCTCGTCCTCGTCGTCCGAGAGCCGCTCGGGCTCCTCGAAGAGGTAGTAGCCGTCCACCTCGGCGTCGACGTCGAACTCGGCGTCCTCGAGGCAGCGGTCGCAGGTGCCCGCCACGTGGGCGCGCAGGATGCCCGTCACGAGGATGCCCTCGCCGGAGTTGGTGAGCACGACGTCGTAGTCGATCCCGGAGGGAAGGGCGAAGTCGTGGTCGCCGAGGGAGTAGCCGGGCTCGTCGAGGTGCCCGGCGAGCGACCAGGTGTCGCCCGCGGCCGCGAGGCGCTCGTCGATGGGCAGTATGATTGCGTCCATGGCTACCAGGGCACGTTGTTGGTGGTGTTGCGCGGGCCGGAGTTCTCGTCGAGCGTCTGGCGCACGCGCGTGACCGAGCTCGTGAGGCTCTTGAGGTTCTCCTCGAGGTGGGCGAGCACGGTGTCGGCGTACTCCTCCGCGTTGTAGCGGGTGTCGCGCTCGTACTGGGCAGCCTGGTCGCGGATGCCGTCGGCCTGCTGCTGGGCGAGGCGCACGATCTCCTGGTCGCCCGCGAGGATCATCGCCTGCTGCTGCGCGTCGGCGATGATGGAGCTCGCCTGCTGCTGGGCGCGGTCGATGGTCTCCTGCTCCTCCTTGAGGATGCGGCGCGCGTCCGAGAACTCCTGCGGGAAGACGCGGCGAATCTCGTCCAGGATCTCGTAGATGTCCTGGGCGTCGACGATCTTCTTCTGCCCGCTGTCCATGATCGGGGACTTAGCCTCGGTCACGATCTGCTCGAGCTCGTCGACCAAGCTCTCGATCTCCTCACCTGGCTGCATCTATGGTTCCTTTCGCGTGATTCGTCGGGCGCCGGGCCCGATGGTCGAGCTATATCTCTCAGCATGGTAGCAGATTCGGGCAGGGCGGACGCAGCTGGCGCCCTGCTCAACGAGAACGTCAGGTCCGGCCGCCGCGGGCGGGCGCGTCAGGCGTAGTGGGCGCGCAGGCGCGCGTTCACGTTGGCGGGGACGAGGCTGCTCACGTCCGAGCCCATCGAGGCGATCTCGCGCACGATGGAGGACGAGACGTAGCCGTACTCCGGGCTCGACATGACGAAGACCGACTCGATGTCGGGAGAGAGGTGGAAGTTGAGGTCCGCCTGCTGGAGCTCGTACTCGAAGTCGGTCATCGCGCGCAGGCCCTTGACCACGCCGCCCGCGCCGAGCTCCTTGCAGAAGTCCACGAGCAGCCCGGTGAAGGGCATGACCTCGATGTCGGCGGGCAGCCCCTCGAGCTCGATGGCCTCGCGGATCATCTCCGCGCGCTCCTCGAGGGTAAACGCGGTGCCGCGCCCGTTCTTGTTGACGGAGGCCGCCACGGCCACCGTCACGCGGGGGAAGAGCCGCCGTGCGCGGCGGATGACGTCGATGTGGCCGAGCGTCACCGGGTCGAAGGTCCCCGGGACGACGACGTGGGTGATGGTCTCAGAGCCCATGGCTCACTCCCCTTCCGGGCCCCGGGCGGGGTCGCGCGCGAGCGCGCCCGGGGCGTCATAGGTCAGCAGGTCAACCGTGGAGACGCCGTGCGTCTTGGAGCGGACGAGGCCAAGGCCCGCGCACGCGAGCCCGGGCGTGCGCGCGGCGTGCTCGTACACCACGACGGCGCCGGGCGCGAGCTGGCCCGTCCCCGCGAGCGTGCGGACGAGGCCGCCCACGGCGTCGGCCCCCATGGCGTAGGGCGGGTCGAGGAAGACCACGTCGAAGGGGGCGCCGGGAAGCCTCCTGCCCGCGAGCGCGCAGACGTCGCCCGCGAGCGAGAAGAACTCGTCCGCGCGGGCGCCGAGCGAGGCCGCGCTGCGCCGCACGAGCGCCACGGCCCTGCGGTCGCGGTCCACGAAGGTCGCCCGGGCGGCCCCGCGCGAGAGCAGCTCGAGGCCCATGGCGCCCGACCCCGCGAAGGCGTCGAGCACCGAGCGGCCCGTAAGGTCGAGCCCCATGGCCGAGAGGATCATCGACGCCACGCGCTCGCGCGTGCGGTCCGTCGTCGGACGCGTGACGTCGCGCCCCCTCGGCGCCTCGATGGCGCGGCCGCGCCACTTTCCCCCCACGATCCTCATGCGCGATCAAGCTCCTCGAAGTAGGCGCCGAAGCGGTCTCGCACCTCAAGCGCCATCGCCCGGTGGGCGGGCGCCGCGAGGCGCGGGTCGTCATCGGCGATGGCGCGGGCGTCGGCGTGCGCGGCCTCCACAAGGTCGCGGTCCGCCTCGAGGTCGGAGATCCTGAGCGTCACGCCGCCGTGCTGGCGGTAGCCGAGCACCTCCCCCTCGTGGCGCAGGCGCAGGTCGAGCTCCGCGAGCTCGAAGCCGTCAGACGTCCGCTCGAGCGCGGAGAGGCGGCGCCTCGCGGGCGAGCCGCGCTTGGCGGCGCTCGAGAGGAAGACGGTGCCCGCGACGTCGCCGCGGCCCACGCGGCCGCGCAGCTGGTGCAGGGTCGCGAGGCCAAAGCGGTCGGCGTCGAGCACCACCATGACGGTGGCGTTGGGCACGTCCACGCCCACCTCGACGACCGTCGTGGAGACGAGCACCTGCGTCTTCCCGGCGCGGAAGCGCTCCATGGCGCGGTCCTTCTCGCCCGCCGCCATGCGGCCCGTGAGCAGGTCGCACGAGAGCTCCGGCAGGACGTGCGAGCGCAGGTCGGCAAGCGTCGAGGTGGCCGAGCGCAGGCGCGGCGCGGCCGAGGTGAGCCCCTCGGGGACGTCGTCGAGCTCGGCGCCGTCGTCCGCGTCGTCGACGAGGGGGCATATCACGTAGGCCTGGCGCCCCGCCGCCGCGGCCTCGCGGATGGCGCCCCAGGCAAGGTCCAGGTTGTCCGGCGTCACGAGCCGGGTCTCCATGCCGGCCCCCGGGCGCGGGCGGTGGCGGATCTCCGAGAGCTCCACGTCCCCGTAGAGCGAGAGCGCGAGCGTGCGCGGGATGGGCGTGGCCGTCATGGCCAGAAGGTCCGCGCCGGCCCCCTTGCGCCGGAGCGCGGCGCGCTGGTCCACGCCAAAGCGGTGCTGCTCGTCGATCACCGCGAGCGAGAGCGCGGCGAACTCCACCCCCTCGGAGAGCAGCGCCGTCGTCCCAAAGAGCACCGTGAGCTCGCCGCGCGCGGCGGCCATCTCGGCGAGGGCGCGCTCGTCGGCGGGCGTGGAGCCGGTCACGAGGGCCCAGCTCACGCGCGCCTCGTCGAGCACGGGGCCGAGCTTCTCGGCGTACTGCCGCGCGAGGACGGAGGTGGGCGCCATGACGGCGGCCTGGGTCCCGGTGTCCGCCACGGCGGCGAGCGCCACGGCGGCCACGGCGGTCTTGCCGGTGCCCACGTCTCCCAGCAGCAGGCGGTTCATCACGCGGGGGGCCGCCATGTCGGCCAGGATCTGGTCGGCGGCGGCGCGCTGCTCCGCGGTGAGCGAGAAGGGCAGCGCGGCGAGAAGGGCGTCCATGTGCGGGCCCGAGGTCACGTGCGAGACCGGCTCCACGCCGGCGAGCTCCACGCTCTGGCGGCAGAGCAGGGCGAGCTGCAGGCAGAGGAGCTCGTCGTAGGCGAGCCTCCTCCGGGCGCGGCCGGCGGCGGCCACCGACGTGGGGAAGTGCACCTCCCGCAGGGCGCGGGCGAGCGTCATGAGGCCGTGGCCGGCGGCAAGGCCCGCCGGCAGCCAGTCGCAGACGTCGCCCACGTCGGCCAGGGCCGCGGCCACGATGCGGCGCATCCACGAGGCGCTGACGCCCTCCCCCACCGGGTGGATCGGCAGCACGCGCGCGTAGCCGCCCGCCCCGGCGGCCGGCCCCAGAACCTCGTGGAAGGGGGCCTTCATGCGCTTGAAGCCGTAGGAGAACTCCACCTTGCCGGAGAGGGCCACCCGGTCGCCGACGTGCACCTGCTCGGCGATCCAGGGCTGGCGGAAGAAGGTGGCCACGAGCACGCCCGTCTCGTCCACCACCGAGAGCTCAACGATCTGCATGCGGGGGCGGGGGCGCTTGAGCTCCACGCGGTCGACCGTGGCCACGATCGTGGCGTCCGTACCCACGTCGGCCAGGGCGATCGTGGTCACCCGCGTGAAGTCGAGGTAGCGGTGCGGCACGTGCAGCATGAGGTCGCGCACGCGCGCGAGGCCGAGGCGGCGCAGCGCCTCCTCGCGCGCGCCCGAGACGTAGCGCAGCCGCGACACAGAGTCGGAGAGGGCGCAGGTTCGCTGCACCCTCTCCGCGGCTGACGGTATGGACGGGCGGCCCCCCAAAGCGCCTACTCTATGGAGAAGATCACCGGGTAGAGGGGCTGCTCGCCGCGGTGCGGGTCGACCTCGAGGTCGGGCTGGGCCTCCTCGATGGCAGCGACGAGCGCCTCGAAGGACTCGTCGTCCATGTCCTGGCCGGCGAGGATGGTGAGCGAGTCGCCCTCCTCCTCGTCCTGCATCTTGGCGATGAGGTCGAGCGTCACCTGCGCGACGTCGGAGCCCACCACGTCGATGGAGTCATCCTGGATGCCCATGACGTCGCCCGCGTGGATGGGGCTGCCGTCGGCGGCCTGCGAGTCGCGCACCGCGGTGGTGACCTCGCCGCCGCGGACGTCGGCGATGGCCTCGGTCATGGCCGCCACGTTGTCCTCGAGCGTGCCCTCCGGGTCCACGACGAACATGGCAGAGAAGCCCTGGAGCACGGTCTTGGTGGGCACCACGGCCACCTTGGCGTCCTCGCAGGCCGAGGCGGCCGCCTCGGCGGCCATGCGGATGTTGCCGTTGCCGGGAAGCACGATCACGCTCTCGGCGTTCACCTGCTCGATGGCGGCGAGGATGTCGGCCGTCGACGGGTTCATCGTCTGCCCGCCGGAGACCACCACGTCCACGCCGAGCGAGCGCAGGATCTCCTCTTCGCCCGAGCCCGCGGCCACGGCCACGAAGCCGAGGGCCTTCCGCGGCCCGTCCTTCTCGCCCGCCGCGCCGGCCTGGTCGGCCGCGATCTTGGCCGTGCGGTCGTGGGACTCCATGTCCATGTTGTGGATGAAGACCTCGTAGACCTGGCCGAACTGGAGCATGTACTCGAGCACGCGGTTGGGCTCGTTGGAGTGCACGTGCACCTTGAAGTCGGGGTAGGCGCCCACGATGAGCTCGCAGTCGCCGAGCGTGGCGAGGTAGGCGAGGGACACGTCGACGTCGAAGTCCTTCTCGGCCTTGAAGAGGAACTCGTTGCAGTAGCGGTACTCCGAGCCCTCCCAGTCGTCGTTGAGCTCGATCTGCACCTTGGCGGAGACGTCGGCCTTGGCGTCGACGGTGGTCTTGAAGTCGGTGAGCTCGCCGGCCTTGCCGGTGGCGGCGTTCACGAAGGCCTCGAGGAACGTGGCAAAGCCGAAGGCGCCCGAGTCCACCACGCCGTTCTCCTTGAGGACGGGCAGCAGCTCGGGCGTGCGGGCCACGGACTCGTAAGCCTCGACGACGAGCGCGTCGAGCATCTCGTGGCAGGTCATGTCGCGGCGCTTCTCCAGCTGGTCGGCCTTGGCCGAGACGTCGCGCAGGACCGTGAGGATGGTGCCCTCGACCGGCTTGCGCACGGCCTTGAAGGCCACCTTCACGCCGCGGCGCCAGGCGTGCGCGATGTCGGCCGGCGTGGGGTGCTCCTGGTTCTTGGCGTCGCAGAGGCCCTCGGCGATGCCGCGCAGGATCTGGCTCGTGATGACGCCCGAGTTGCCGCGCGCGCCCATGAGCGAGCCGTGCGTGATGGCCTTGGCGATGTCGTCGATCGAGGCGCTCGCGGGAAGGGCCTCGACCTCCTTGACCACAGTGTTGAGCGTGAGGGACATGTTCGTGCCGGTGTCGCCGTCGGGGACCGGGAACACGTTGAGCTTGTTGATCTCCTCCGCACGGTCGGCCACGACCTTGGCGGCGACGGGGAAGCAGGTGCGGATGACGGTCGAAATCATCTTGGGGTACCTCGGTTCTTCTCGACGGGGGCGCCTAGCGCGCGTTGCGCAGTCCCACGATGTGCACCTTCACGTCAACGCTCTCGAGCTCGGCGATCTGCTTGAGCAGGAACTTCACGGAGCTCGTGAGGTTGCTCACGACGGAGGACATGTTGACGCCCTGCTCCACAATCACGTGGAGGTCCACCGCGACGCGGCCGCCCGCCGAGGCGACGTCGATGCCCTTCCTCAGGCGGAAGGACGGCAGCAAGCGGGCGACGCCGGCCTGCTCGTCGATCTCGGCCATGCCGACGACGCCGTAGCACTCGAGCGCGGCGTAGCCGGCGAGGTCGGCGATGCAGTCGTTTGACACCCTCAGCGTTCCCGGAACGACACCAGACATGTGGTCTCCTCTCGCTGGCAGGAAGTGCGCCTTCTCGGAATCCATCTGATTATAGCGCGGGCGAGAAGAACGCGGGCGGCGCGGGGGCCGGCGCCGACCGGAATCCGTCGCGGGACCCCCGCACGGCGGGCATGCGGGGCCTTGGCGACGGTTTTCCCTCCAGAAGCGTCGTTTCGGCCCCGCGCGGCAACTCCGCGGGGCCGAAACGACGATCCTCTCTTCAGAACTGTCGCCGCGGCCCCGCACGCACGTCATGCGGGGCCGAGGCGACGATCCCACCTACGGAGGTGTCGCCAGACCCCCGCGCACCCGCCGCGCGGGGCCGAGGCGACGCTCTTCGTCCGGCGCCCCTACAGCTGGCGGAGCGCTTCCACAAGCCCGGTCTTGCCGTCCGTCCGCTCGTCGCGCATCTTGATGACGCGCGCCGGCACGCCGGCCACGACGGCGCCCGCGGGGACGTCCTCCACGCAGACGGCGCCAGCCGCCACGACGGCGCCCTCCCCCACGCGCACGCCCTCGAGCACCACCGCGTTGGCGCCGATCATGACGCCGTCCTCCACGACGACGGGCGTGGCGCTCGCGGGCTCCACCACGCCGGCGAGCACGGTCCCGGCGCCCACGTGGCAGTTCCGGCCCACGATGGCGCGGCCGCCGAGCACGGCGCCCATGTCGATCATGGTGCCCGCGCCGATGACGGCCCCGATGTTGATGACGGCACCCATCATGATGACGGCGTTGTCGCCGATCTCCACGCGGTCGCGGATGATGGCGCCCGGCTCGATGCGCGCGTTCACGTCCTTGAGGTCGAGGAGCGGCACCGCGGAGTTGCGCCGGTCCGCCTCCACGTCCGCGTACTCGATGGCATCCGCGTTGGCGAGAAGGACGGGCTCGATCTCGGCCCACTCGCCGAGGACGACGCGGCCCTCGGGCCCGCCGTAGACGTGGGCGTCTCCCCAGTCCAGGCGCGCGCCGTCCTTCTCGCGCACATACAGCTTGACGGGCGTCTTCTTTGGCGCCGTCGCGATGAAGTCGATGATCTCCTGCGCGTCCATGTGTCTCCTTCCGTGGCGGCCCCTGCCGCGTCTCGTCTCCTCCATGGTAGCGGCTCCCGGCGCCGGGCCGGGCCGGACCGTTCGTCGGGCGAGCGCTCAGTTCCGGAACTGCGCACGAGCCAGCGCACATTTCCGGAACTGAGTGGCGCCTCGCGTCCGCTTGCCCCGCGGCCCGTGCAACCCCGACGTTCCCGCAGGCGCCGGCACGCCAGGATGTCGGTCCTCCGGCCGGTCACGTTCACGCAGGTCGAGGTCGCGCGCCGCCGGCGAGGCCTCGTAGCCTGGCACTCAAATCCGAATCTGAGTACGGGTCGTTACTCATTTCCGGAACTGAGCAGCGGCTCGTACTCAGTTCCAGATTTGAGCGCCGGCCATGCTCCCCGGCTACGCCAAATCGCGGGTTGCGCGTCCGCTTCGCGCCGAACGGCGGCTCAAATCCGGATTTGAGTCGGGACCTGCACTCAGTTCCGGAACTGCGTACGCCGCCGTGCGCAAATCCGGAACTGAGTGCCGCGACGACGCCCCGCCGGCGCGCCGTCCTTCTCGCCCCAGGGCGAGAAGGACGATCAGCCGAACATCAGCTCGTCGAAGTCGTAGAACCCCGCGGGCTGCTCGAGCAGGCGGGCGGCCGCCGCGACGGCTCCGGTGACGAAGATCTGCCGGCTCGCGGCGCGGTGCGTGAGACAGACCTCCTCGTCGACGCCGAAGAAGTGCACCTCGTGCGTGCCGGCGACGGTGCCGCCCCGGATGGCGTGTATGCCGATCTCGCCGGGGACGCGCGCGCCCACCTGGCCGGCGCGCCCGTTCACCACGCGGCGCCCCCCCTCCGGATCGATGGCCGCGAGCAGCGCCTTTGCCGTGCCGGAGGGCGCGTCGACCTTCTGGTTGTGGTGGGTCTCCACGATCTCGACGTCCCAGTCGGGCAGGGCCTTCGCCACGAGCGCCGTGGCGTGGCGCAGGGCCGCGACGCCGAGCGAGTAGTTGGACGCCCAGATCACGCGGTTCGTCTCGCCGAGCGCGCGCAGCTCGCCCAGCTGTCCCTCCGAGAGGCCCGTGGTGCCGGAGACCACCGCCGCGCCCGTGCGGCGGGCGTAGGCCAGCGTGTGCGGCAGCGACGCGGGCGCGGAGAAGTCCACGGCCACGTCCGCCGCCGGCGCCGCCTCATCCAGCTCGTCGACGGTATCCACGTCATAGGAGCCGAGAAGCTCGAAGCCGCGGGCGGCCAGCTCCTCCAGCACGAGGCGGCCCATGCGCCCGGCGCCGCCGATGACGATCGCGCTAGCCAAGGAGACCGACCCCCCTCATGGCCGCGACGAGGCGCTCGCGGCCGGCGTCGGAGATCTGCCAGAGCGGCTGGCGGTAGTGCTCGCCGATCATGCCCATCTCGGCGAGGGCGCACTTGACCGGGATCGGGTTGACCTCGCAGAAGAGGGCGTGGATGAGCTCGAGGTTCTCCAGCTGCGCGCGGCGCGCGGCCGCGACGTCGCCGGCGAGGAAGTCCGCGCACATCTGGTGCACCGTGGCGGGCGCGACGTCGGCCCACACGGAGATGACGCCCTTGGCGCCGAGGCTCATGAGCGGCACCACGATGTCGTCGTTGCCGGAGAACATGCGGAAGTCGTCCGTGAGGTAGCGGGCGGCCATGGTTGCGTAGCTGATGGAGCCGGAGGCCTCCTTGAGGCCCCACGCGTTGGGGTGGGCGGCAAGGCGTGCGAGGTTCTTCTCGCTGATGGAGCAGCCGGTGCGGCCGGGGATGTTGTAGAGGATGCACGGCACGTCCACCTTGTCGAGGACGGCGGTGAAGTGGCGGTAGATGCCCTCCTCGTTGGACTTGTTGTAGTACGGCGTGATGAGCAAGAGGCCGTCCACGCCCACCTTCACGAGGCCCGCGGCCTTGCGCTCGGACTCGAAGGTGGCGTTGGAGCCGGCGCCGCCGATCACGGGGACGCGGCCGGCCACGCGCTCCACCACGCAGCGGGCGACCTCGAGGTCCTCCTCGTCGGTCATCGTGGAGGACTCGCCGGTGGTGCCGAGCACGAGGATGCCGTCGGTGCCGTTTGCCAGGTGGAAGTCCACGAGGCGCTCGAGCGCGGGAAAGTCGACGGAGCCGTCCTCGGAAAACGGCGTGACGAGCGCGACGATCGATCCGGTCAGGTTGGTCATGTCCATGGCGATTCCTTTCTCCTGTACGAAGGGGCGTGCAAGGGGACGGTCACTTTTGCACGAGGGTGGCGAAGTAGTCGGAGGGCTTCTCGGCGCGGCGGATGAGCTCGCAGGAGCCATCCTCGCGCAGCAGCACCTCCGCGGACCGAAGCCGGCCGTTGTAGTTGTAGCCCATCGAGTAGCCGTGGGCCCCGGTGTCGTGGATGACGAGCAGGTCGCCGCGCTCGACCTCGGGAAGCTCTCGGTCCACGGCGAACTTGTCGTTGTTCTCGCAGAGGCAGCCCGTGACGTCGTAGGTGCGCGTGGCGGGCCACGAGGACTTGTCCGGGCCGCCCGCCTGCCCCATCACGGTGATGTGGTGGTAGGCGCCGTACATGGCGGGGCGGATGAGGTCGACGGCGCTCGCGTCCACGCCGAGGTAGTCCTTGTAGATGTTCTTCTCGTGGATGGCGCGCGTGACCAGGCAGCCGTAGGGGCCCATCATGAAGCGACCCATCTCCGCGTAGATGGCCACGTCACCCATGCCGGCGGGCACGAGCACCTCCTCGAAGGCGCGCCGCACCCCCTCGCCGATGGCGCGGATGTCGCAGGGCTCCTCGTCCGGCCGGTACGGGATGCCCACGCCCCCGGAGAGGTTAACAAAGCCCACGTGCGCCCCGGTCTCATCGCGCAGGCGGACCGCCAGCCCAAAGAGGATACGCGCGAGCGCGGGATAGTAGTCGTTGCCGTGGGTGTTGCTGGCGAGAAACGCGTGCAGCCCCAGCGTGGTGCAGCCGCGCCCCACGAGCATGCGGTACGCCTCGAAGAGCTGCTCCTCGGTCATGCCGTACTTGGAGTCGCCCGGGTTGTCCATGATGCCGTTGGCCAGGCGGAAGAGCCCGCCGGGGTTGAAGCGGCAGCTCGCGACCTCAGCCACCGGCCCGGCGACCTCCTCGAAGAACGGGATGTGCGAGATGTCGTCGAAGTTCACGATGGCGCCGAGCTCGCGCGCGAGGCGGAAGTCCTCGGCCGGGGTGTCGTTGGACGAGAACATGATCTTCTCGCCCGGCACGCCGAGCGCGCGGGCGATGAGGAGCTCCGTGTAGCTGGAGCAGTCGCAGCCGCAGCCGTACTCCAGCAAGATCTTGATAAGCGCGGGATTGGGGTTGGCCTTGACGGCGAAGTACTCCCTGAAGCCCGGGTTCCACGAGAAGGCGTCGAGCACCGCCTCCGCGTTTCTGCGGATGCCGGCCTCGTCATACAGGTGGAAGGGGGTGGGGTACCGCTCGGCGATGCCAACGAGCTGGTCGGTGGCCACAAAAGGCTGCTTCATGCACGTCATGCAAGCTCCCTTGATAGCGCTCCTGCAGGTTTCATGCAGACAGTCCTGCGGGTCTTTCCCGCAGGCCCACCCCGCGCCCGCGCCCGGGCGCCGAGTTCGGCGGGCTCGCCTCCCCGCGGGGTCGTGACGCCTGCCGGCTGCCCCGCGGATCTTCTCGCCCGCGCCTCTATCGAGTGAGGTCACTCTAGCACGAGCGCGCCCGCGCACGCCCGGAAATGCGCGGCTGATATACTCTCGTAACGATTGGAGGACCCATGCCTGACGAGAAGAACCCGGAGCTCGCCGCCCTCACGCGCTGGCGACGCGACCTGCACCGCATTCCCGAGCTCGACTTCGAGCTGCCCGAGACCACGGCCTACGTGCGGGGCGTGCTCGACGGGCTCTCCTGCGAGGTGTGGGAGCCGTGCCCGGGCGCGCTCTGCGCGTACTTCGACCTCGGCCGGCCCGAGACGGTGGCCCTGCGCGCGGACATGGACGCCCTGCCCGTGGCGGAGGCGACGGGCGCCCCGTACGCGAGCGAGCATCCCGGGCGCATGCACGCCTGCGGGCACGACGGCCACATGGCGATGGCGCTCGGCGCCGCGGCGTGGGTGGGGCGCGTGATGACGGGCCGCGAGCCGGGGACGCGCGCCGAGGACCTGCCGAGAAACGTGCTTCTCGTGTTCCAGCCCGCCGAGGAGACCACGGGCGGCGCGCGGGTCGTCTGCGAGAGCGGCGTCTTCGGGCGCGTGGGCGCCACGCGGATCTTTGGCTTCCACCTCTGGCCCGACCTGCCCGCGGGCGCGCTGGCCTCCCGCCCGGGCCCGCTCCTCGCGCGCTCGAGCGAGACCACGGCGCGCTTTCACGGGCGCTCGAGCCACATCGCCCGCTGGCAGGAGGGCGCGGACGCGCTGGCCGCGGTCACGCGCTTCGTGCCGTCGGCCGAGGCCATGTGCGGGCGGCTCGCGCGCGAGAAGGGCGAGCCCTGCCTGCTGCGCTTCGGGCGGCTCGAGGCCGGGACGGTGAGAAACGCGATCGCCGGCGAGGCACGGGCCGAGGGGAGCCTGCGCGTCTTCTCGGACGAGATGTTCGACCGCGCGCGAGGCGCGCTGCGCACGCTTGCCGAGGGCGCCGCGAGGACCGAGGGATGCTCGGTGGAGCTGACCTTCTCCGAGGGCTACCCGCCCGTGACCAACGACGCGGCGCTCTTCTCGCTCGTGGAGCGGACGCTGCCGGGGATTGCGCGCGTCGAGGAGCCGCTGCTCATCGCCGAGGACTTCGCGTTCTACCAGCGGTGCCTGCCGGGGGTGTTCCTGCTGCTCGGCACGGGGACGGGGACGCCCCTCCATGCGGACACGTTCGACTTCGACGAGCGGGTGCTGCTTGCGGGGGTGGAGACGTACCGGCGGCTGCTGCGGATGGCGTAGCGCGGCCCCGGGGCCCGGGAGGGGCGCTTGGGGGCACTCGCGAGTGCGGTCGGACGAGCGGTCTTGTGGCCGCACTCGTACGCCCCGCCGGGGTTTCAGGCCGCACTTCTCGCCTTTTTCACGCGAGTGCGGGCGCACTTGTGGAGGGCACTCGCGAATGCGGGCGATAGGGGCTCAGACATGCACGCAAAAGGGGAGGCCGCCGAGGCGACCTCCCCTTGCTCGTTCGATGTGCGCAGGACTAGCTGCGGGCAATCTTGCCGGACTTGAGGCAACGAGAGCAGACGTTGGCCTTGCGACGGTGACCGTCAACGACGACGGTGACGCGCTGGATGTTCGGCTTGAACGTGCGGTTCACCACACGGTGGGAGTGGCTGATGGAATGACCGGCAACGGCGTGCTTGCCGCAGAACTCACAGACCTTGGACATGCTCGTACCTCCTCGGGGGCGCGGCGCTCTCTCGCGCCCGCATCTTTCATAGCCGTACGAATATAGCACATGCGGTGGCGGCTGCAACAAGAAACCCCAACTTATTGTGGCTTTTTTGTCGCGTCGAGCAGGAAGGCCGCCACGGCGCCGGCGCGGCAGACGACCTCGGCGTCCGGGCTGGTGACCACGTTGGAAATCCCGAGGTCGTCGAGCAGGCCCATCGGCTTGTCGTCGAGCTCCCAGCGCATGCCGCGCTCGTCGATGCGCGTGCCGGGGGCCACGGCGACGGCGGAGAAGGTGCGCCCCACGGCATCCGGGCCGAGCCTCCACGCGCGCTCCCCCGCCTCGGAGACGACCCTCATCTCGTAGCCGTCCTCGACGATGCGCGCGGACGCCGCCCCGGAGCTGGCGAGCTGGCCCACGACGGCAAGCGCGTGGTCCGGGCGGCCGCCCGAGGCGCAGGTGACGGTGAGGGCGAGCGGGGCCTCGTGCCGGGAGGCCTCGTGGTGCGCGCAGTCGAGCGCGAGGGCGAGGTCGGTCGCGTACTTCTCCGAGGGGAAGGAGACGCACGTGCGGGCGGCAGAGGACGCCCACGCCTCGGCGACGGAGGACGCGGAGTCGCCGTCGCCGCAGAAGACGTCGGGGGCGACGCCCGCCGCGCGGCAGGCATCCGCCCCGCCGTCGGCGCAGATGACGTAGTCGGACGCCTCGGCGAGCCGGGCGACGAGGGCAGGCGCGCTCGGCTCCGGGGAGCCGGCCACCACGAGCGCGCGAAGCGGGTCCCCCGCCGCGCGGGCGGGGCGCTCGTAGTCGCGCAGGAGGGCGAGCGAGAGCTCGGCGTAGCCGTGGACGAAGACGTCGCACCACGGGCGGACGTCCTCCTCGCGGCGGCCGTCGTGGTCGTTCATGAGGCCGACGACGGGAAAGCCCGCGCGACGCGCGGTCCGCACCCCAAAGGGGGCGTCCTCGAAGACCCAGGTGGACGAGCGCGGCGTGCCCAGGCGGCGAGCCGCCTCGAGGTAGACGTCCGGGAACTCCTTGTCACGGCCGCCCACGTCCTCGGTGCTCACAACGTCGGCGAAGTAGTCCGCGAGGTCGTTCGCCGCAAGCGCGCAGCGCAGCTCGCGGACCGGCGTCGAGGAGGCGAGGACCATCGGAACCCCCGCCGCCGCCAGCTCGTCAAGAAACTCGCGGGCGCCGGGCATGAGCGGGACCTCGTGCTCGTAGGCGTAACGCACGTGGGCGCACATGGCCTCGTAGACCTCGTCGACCGAGGACCCCGCGCCGTACTCGTCGTGCAGAAGCGCGCAGCCGTCGCGCAGCGAGATGGACTCGACGCGCTCCATCGAGACCCCCTCGACGCCGTAGCGCTCGCAGAGCCACACGAATGCGTGCGACCACATCCCCATCGAGTCGACGAGCGTCCCGTCACAGTCAAAGATCGCGCCCGTGATCTCCATTGCTCCCCCGTCCGTTCGAATGAGCTCACAGGCGCATGATAGCAAGCTGAGGGGCCCGCGCCCAGAGGGCGCGCCACTGAATCGTGGCACGCCGACGCCGAATCGTGCGCAGTTGGTCCCTTGGTGCGAAAAAAATGAGCCCGCAACGCGCAGTTGGCCCCTTGGTGCGAAGCACTTTCCGGCCCTTTCGCCCACACATCCCCTCTCGCCCGCCAGCCAGCTGGGGTTCTTCTGGCCCAGAGGCCCGCCATGCTTGGCAAACCCGGAAATTGCTCGCACCAAGGGGCTGACTGCGCGGAATCGAGCCGCCTTTTCGCACCAAGGGGCTGACTGCGCGAAAGACGTTCCCGTGTCATGCGTCCGCCGTTTGCGAGAAGCGCGTGTACGGGCAAAACGCCGAGCATGCGAGCTGCGAGTTTGGGTAAAGTAACATGCGTTTGGACATCTGGAGCTTCACGGAGGAAACCATGGCACGCTATGACTATCACTGCCCTGAGTGCGGCGCGACGTTCGAGGTCGAGCACCCGATGAGTGCACACCCCAAGGTCAGCTGCCCCAGCTGCGGTCGCGAGGCCGAGCGCGTCTTCGACCCCTCCGGCATCGTCTTCAAGGGCTCGGGCTTCTACAACACCGACCAGCGCAACAAGGGCGGCGCGCCCAAGAGCGAGAAGTGCGAGAGCTGCGGGGCCTGCGACTAGCCCCGCCAAATAACGCGGAGATGCGACGAGCGCGACCGTCCCGACGGTCGCGCTCGTCGTTTGTCGGCCGCTCGGCCGCAGGCACGTGCCGACCGCAGGGAGACCTCGATGAGTGAGCGTCATACCAGACAGAACGAGAAGGAGACGTGCCGAATCGAAAGCTCGCTGGAATCCAGCGAGCTCTCCGCAGGCTGGGGGCCACATCCATTGAGGGGCCACGCTTCATCCCGAGCGCGACCCGGCCTCGGAGCAGGCGCTCGAACGTGGCAGCCGGGCGATGCCCCACGTTGTTGTTTGGGGAGCCATGGCAATCGCCGTCGGACGCCAACAGGGCGTTCTTCCCGATGCGTTGCGACTCCTGGGGTTATGGCTAACTGATTTCTGCCATAACCCCCAGTTCGACGACGCCGGGGCCCCGCTATGCGAACTGCGACCGGTAGAGCTCCGCATACGCCCCGCCCGCGGCGAGCAGCTCCGCATGCGTGCCCTGCTCGATGATGGTACCCTTCTCCATCACGAGGATGAGGTCGGCGTCCACAATCGTCGAGAGCCGGTGCGCGATCACGAAGCTCGTGCGGTTCTCCATGATGGCCTCCATCGCGCGAACGATGGCCTGCTCAGTGCGGGTGTCCACACTCGAGGTCGCCTCGTCGAGGATGAGGATCGCCGGGTCGGTGAGCATGGCGCGCGCAATGGTGAGCAGCTGGCGCTGGCCCTGAGAGATGTTCTCAGCGTCGTTGGAGAGCATCGTGTCGTAGCCGTGCGGGAGCGTGCGCACGAAGAAGTCCACGTGCGCGGCGCGAGCGGCCGCCTCCACCTCCTCGCGCGTGGCGCCGGGCTTGCCGTAGGCGATGTTCTCCGCGATGGTGCCCTCGAAGAGCCAGGCGTCCTGCAGCACCATGCCAAACTGGCGGCGCAGCTCCGCGCGCGTGAGCTCGCGGGTGTCCACGCCGTCGAGCGTGATCCGCCCGCCGTCCACCTCGTAGAAGCGCATGAGCAGGTTGATGAGGGTCGTCTTGCCCGCGCCCGTGGCGCCGACGATGGCGACCTTCTGCCCGGGCTCGGCCACGAGCGAGACGTCGCGCATGAGCGGGCGGTCCGGCGCGTAGCCAAAGCGCACGTGCTCGAAGGCCACGCGGCCGCGCACGGGCTCGGGCAGCTCGGCGGGCACCGCCGGGTCGGGCACGACCTCGTCCTCGTCCAGGAACGCGAACACGCGCTCGGCTGCGGCAAGCGCGCCCTGGAGCATGTTCACCGTGAGGGCGAGCTGCGTGAAGGGCTCGGACGCCTGCATGACGTACTGGAAGAACGCCTGGAAGACGCCCACGGAGATCTGCCCCATCACGAGCATGCCGCCCGCGAGAAGGCCGATGGTCACCTGGCAGAGGCGCATGAGCAGGCGGATGGCGGGCGCGATGGCGTTGGTCACGAAGTCGGCGTCGCCCGAGGTCTCGGCGAGGCGCTCGGCGGCCTCGGCCACCTCCGCGAGGCTCGCGTCCTCACGCCCGAAGGCCTTGATGACGGCGCGGCCCGAGTACGCCTCCTCCACGCGCCCGGTGAGGTCGCCGAGGGCGGCCTGGCGGGCGGCGGCGAGCTTCAGGGTGCGCGCGGTCACGAGCTTGGTCGCCACGCTCGCCACGATGCCGAAGACCACGAACACGCCCGTGAGCATGAGGTCGTAGGTCGCCATGAGGACGACGGCGCCGCCGACCATGCACACGGCGATGAGCAGCTGGAGGAGCCCGCGCTGCAGCACCTCGGAGACCTTGTCGAGGTCGTTGGTTGCGCGGCTGATGGTGTCCCCGGGCTGGTGCGCGTCGTAGTAGGCGAGTGGCAGGCGCGAGAGCTTCTCGCCGATCCGGCGGCGAAGGCCGAGGTTCAGCCGCTCCGCGAAGCTCGCCATGACGAGCACCTGCACCGTGTAGGCCGCCCACGCGGCCGTCCAGATGCCGAGGAACGTGAGGATCTGCAGGCCGCCGTTCTCGAGCGTCACCACGAAGGGGGCCCCGGTCTCGAAGGTGGCCTGGATGTTGCCCCAGAGCAGGTCGATGAGCCCCGCGCTGTAGGCGGTGGCGCCAAGCGACCCCGCCACATAGAGCACGGAGCACGCGGCGGCCACGACGAGACGCCAGCGCTGCCCGCGGGCGGCGTCCCAGAGGCGCCGCGCGGTCCCGAGCGCGTCCTCGGGCACCTCGAGCCCCTCCTCGGAGGCGTCCGGCGCCGCGTCGCGCCCGGAGGGCGTCTTCCCCCGCTCGAGCTCTGCGAGCTCGTCGAGCTCGACGTTCTTCTCGCTGCTAGGCATGGGCGTCCTCCCCCCTGGACTGGGACTCTGCGATGGCTCGGTACGTGGGGCAGCCGGCCATGAGCTCGTCGTGGGTACCCAGGCCCACGACCTCGCCGTCGTGCAGGACGACGATCTGGTCGGCGTCGTGGATGGTGCTCACGCGCTGGGCGATGATGAGCGTCGCCGCGCCGGCGAGCTCTCCCGCGAGCGCGTGGCGCAGCGCGGCGTCGGTCTTGTAGTCAAGCGCGGAGAACGAGTCGTCAAAGACGTAGAGGTCGGCCCTGCGCACGAGCGCACGAGCGATGGCGAGGCGCTGGCGCTGACCGCCGGAGAAGTTGGTGCCGCCCTGGGCCACGCGCGTCCCCAGCCCCTCGGGAAGCTCGCGCACGAAGCCCGCCTGCGCCACGTCGAGCGCGTGCCAGAGCCGGTCGTTGCCCGCCCCCGCGTCCCCATGCCGCAGGTTCTCCGCCACGGTGCCCGAGAAGAGCCACGCCTTCTGCGGCACGTAGGCGATGCGACGGCGGAGCTCGTCCTGCGAGAGGCGGCGCACGTCTACGCCCTCGAACGCGAGGCTGCCCCCCGTGACGTCGTTGAAGCGCAGCAGGAGCTTGGCCACCGTGGACTTGCCCGAGCCGGTGTTGCCGATGATGGCCGTGGTCTGGCCGCGGCGCAGGGTGAAGGAGATGTCGTGCAGCGTGTCCTCGTCGGCGTCGGAGAAGCGCAGGCTCGCGTGGTCGAAGCGCGCGACCTCGTCCCCGGGGGCGCCCTCCCCCGCCGCGGGCGCGAGCCGCGCCGGGGCATCGTCGTCCTCGATCTCGGGCTCGCGGGAGAGCACCTCGGCGGCGCGCGTAAGGCACGCCAGGGCGCGCGGCACCTGGAGGATGGCGAACTGCGCCATCATGAGGAACATCATGATGAGCATCGCGTACTCCACGAGCGCGCTGATCGAGCCGATCTGCATGGCGTGGGCGCCCACGCGGTCCGCGCCGACCCACATAATCGCGGCCTCGACGGCGTTCATGAGGAAGAACGTGATGGAGTCCGTGAGCGCGAAGACGAGGTTCACGCGGATGGCGTTGGTGGCGAAATCCTCGAACGTCTCCCCGAGGCGGCCGCGCTCGCGAGCCTCCTTGCCGAAGGCGCGGATTACGCGCACGCCGGTGATGGACTCGCGCAGGCGGGTGTTCATGTTGTCGATGAAGCCCTGCAGGCGCGTGAAGATGGGCGCGGACTTGGCCACGGCGAGCGCGCAGATGCCGATGACCACGAGCGTCACGGCCAGGAGCACCCAGCCCATGACCACGTCCGTGGAGAACGCGAGCGCCACCGCGATCACGCACGCGAGCGGCACCGGAAAGATCATGAGGATGGACATGAGCAGCGTCTGCTGCACCACGTTGGCGTCCGAGAGCGTGCGCGTGATCATGGAGCCGGTGCCGAAGGCGTTGAAGTCCGAGCCCGAGAACGCGAGCGACGCGTCGTAGACCCGCGTCCGCAGGTCGCGCCCCACCTTGGCGCACAGGCGCGAGGCGAGAAAGACGGTGGTGAGGTAGCCGCCCGACCCCACGAGGGCGGCGATGAGCATGGCCACGCCGTGCCCCATGAGGGCCGACATGTCGCGCGTGTTGACGGCGACGTTCACCATGGCGGAGAGCTGCGTCGGGATGAAGAGCATCCCCGTCATGTCGCAGATCGCCGCCGCGAAGATGGCGGCGAGAAGCCCCTTGTACGGCGAGACGAGGCTCAGCAGAAGCCGCGCGGAGGTGCGCTTGCTGTAGTCCCGCCTCCTCTGTCTCTTGCTCACTCGGTTGCTCCCCTCTCCCTCAGTCTGGTGAGCTCGTCGTCTATGGCGCGCGCGTAGGCATCTGCCAGGCGCAGGAACTCCGCGCGCTCCTCGGGAAGGAGCGTGCCGAACGCCCGGTCCTCGGCCTCGATGGCGGGCACGATGCGCTCGTCCGCGAAGGCGCGGCCCTCCGGCGTGAGCGACACCACCTTGGAGCGTCGGTCGCCCTCGGACGAGGCCAGCTCCACGAGCCCGCGCGCCTCGAGCGTCTTGAGCGCGGAGTTGACCGTCTGCCGCGAGTACGAGAACTCCTCGGCGATGCGAGCCTGCGTGGCGCTGCCGCCCGAGACCTCGATCGCGTAGAGGATCCAATACGCGGTCTCCGAGAGCCCGCACCCGCGCGCGAGCTCGTAGTAGACCTTGTCGGTCTTCTGGTAGAGGACGTCGAGCTCTCGTGCGCTCATGACCTCGGGCTTGTTTGTCTCCATGGCCCCGCTCCGTCGTGCTTCCCAACGTGCGGAAGGCAAGGTTAGTCCGAGTTCGGACGTTTGTCAAGCGGGGCGGCGCGTCCGCATTAACGCGCACTCGCGCACGCCTCCGAGCTGCCCAACAGGGCAAATGCCGAGAAGGACGTGCGCGAGTGCGCGTTAATCACGTGGCCCTGCCAAAGGCGGCGCGATTCATGAAATCGCGCCGCCTTTTTACCGCTCGAGTTGCCCGACAGGGCTGCCGTTATGAAATCCGCTGCGCGTACTCCCAGATGCCTGCAGCAAGCTGCTCGGCAATCTGCTGCTTGCGCGCCTGGTACTGGGCCATGTCGCTCGAGTTGTCAATGAAGCAGATCTCGAGAAGGACGGCGGGGATGTCACCGCCGACGACGGCGAACTGTTCCTGCTTCTGGCCGCGGTCGTAGAGACCCGTACCATTGACAAGATGCTTGTGCATGATGTCCTGAAGCTCGGCGGAGCCGGGAGCGGCATGCGCGCTGTGGATGTAGCTCTCGGAGCCGGTCGCGCTCCCGTTGAAGCTGTTGAAGTGGATGGAAACGAGGAAGTCGCACTCGTTGGCCTCGGCCTCGTCCTGGCGATCGCTGTAGTTGGTGTCGCCGTGCGTCACCACGTCAAGGCCATACTTGCTGCGGACGATGTCGGCCACCATCTTGACGAGCTCCTCGGTGAGCTTGTACTCCTGATAGCCCGAGCCGCTCGCGCCGGGGTCAAAGCCCGCACCGCCGCTCGCGCCGTGGCCAGAGTCAAGGTAGACGCGAACGGTGGCCACGATGAGGCGCCCGTCGTTATCGCTCGTGTAGGTCTTGCCGTTGACGGAGACGCGCTCGTTACGCGCGACATAACCCGTTGCCTCGTCGCCATAGAAGAGGCTCTTCTTGCCAGCAAGATCGGCCTCGAAGAGGTCAACCTCAGCATAGAGGTGACCGTCGAAGCTCGTGAGGTAGTAGCGCTGGAGGGCTCCCTCGGTCATTGCGCCCGTCACCTGCCAGCCAGCGCCTGAGACGAAGTTCTCAATCAGCTTGCCATCGTTGTCCGCAACCTGCACGAACTTTCCGGAGCTTGAGAGCTCGAAGCGCTTCGTCCCGCGCAGGACGTAGCCGGCCTCGGTGCCGAAGTAGGCAGAGCCCTCGGCAACGAAGTAGCCCGTCTTCGCGCCATGGGTAGTGGCGTCCACCCAGTAGCGCTGGAGGCCCTGGCCGTACGCGTCGGAGACCACCCAGCCGGGGCCCGCGAGGCGCCCGTCGTTGTCGGCCAGGTAGACGTAGGTCTTACCGTCCTC
>NZ_JACJKN010000020.1 GCF_016900775.1 Olsenella uli
ACCTACGGTTGGGCTTCTCATCTGCAAAGGCAAAGACAATGTGCTGGCACAGTACGCAGTGGAGGGCTCCAGCCAACCGATCGGCATATCCGAGTACGAGCTTTCCAGGTTGATGCCGAAAGAGCTGCGCGGCTCTCTGCCTACCATTGAGGAGATTGAGGCGGAGCTGCGCGGATGAGTTGTCTCGTTTGACGTAATGTTTGAGGTGCCGTTTTGAGAGGGGCAACCATGCCAACACTTCGTGATTGCGTCTACGGCCAGGCGGTGGCCGACGCGCTGGGCGTGCCGTACGAGTTTCGCCCGCGGGACTCGTTCCGCTGCACGGGCATGGTCGGCCACGGTAGCCACAACAAGCCGGCGGGCACGTGGAGCGACGACACTTCCATGACGCTCGCGATCTGCGACAGCTACCGTGAGCTGGGGCGCATTGACGTCGATGACATCCGGGGGCGCTTTGTGCGGTGGTATCGCGAGGGCGCCTACACGGTCGACGGGCTCTTCGACATCGGCAACGCCACGCGCGAGGCGCTCGAGTGCGGGCACGGCCTTGCGGGGGAGTGGGACAACGGCAACGGTTCGCTCATGCGTACGGTCCCGCTCGCGTTCACCGACGCCACCGACGACGAGGTGCGCGCTGTCTCCGCGATCACGCACGCGCACCCGACCTCGACGGAGGCGTGCGTTGCCATGGTGCACATTGCGCGGGACCTTATCGCCGGCGCGAGCCCGGTGGACGTGGCGGGTGACGTCGCCGCGCGACCTGTGGACGAGATCGGCTCCACCGGCTTCGTGCGCCACACCTTCGACGCCGCGCTCTGGTGTCTCGTCAACACATCGAGCTACGCCGAGTGCGCGCTCGCCGCGGTGAACCTCGGGGACGATACGGACACCACGGCCGCCGTCGCCGGCGCGCTCGCCGGCATCGTCTACGGCATCGAGAGAATCCCGCTCGAGTGGCTAAACAAGCTGCGGGGCAAGGCCCTCATCGAGAGCTGCCTGTTCTGAGGCGTGCTTGCTTTATTTCTCGACATGCTCGAGTTTGCTCGGTTGTTTTGCTCAGAAAAGTTGAGTCAAAAGTTTTGAGTCAACTTTTCTGAGCAAAGGTCATCGCATGTCAGATTATTCTTGCTATACTGCTATACAAAGTCGAGGTGATGAGTATGCCAGGAACAACCGCGGCGCCGCAGGTTCGGCAGACGCAGATGAATACGCGCATAGACATGGCCCTCAAAGAAGCCGGGGACGCCGTGCTCACGCGGCTTGGCTACTCGCCGTCGGCGGCGGTGCGCGGGCTCTGGCAGTTTGTGGTGGACCACCAGGATGACGCGGCATCTGTGCGCAAGGTCATCGAGCCCGGTGTGGCTTCTGCGCTCTCTGACGAGTCGGCTCGGAAGGCATCCGCGATTACCAGCTTGCGCTCCCTGTACGCACAGACGGCCCGCGAGCTCGGCATCCCCGGAAACGACGGGACGGACATCCCATCCTGGGACGACCTCCGCGAGGACTGGTATGACGAGCGCCTGGACAGGGAGGCGTAGATGTCACAGCCTTCGCGCGTTCTTCTCGATACCAACGTCTGGCTCGACGCGTTCGACGGGGCACGTCCGCGCTCTCGCGAGGCAAGCGAGCTGATCGACGTTTGCGTGCGCAAGGGGATTGATCTGCTCTACGCGGTCGGCACGTCGAAGGACGTGTTCTACCTCGTGGGCGCCTCGCTTAAGCGTCAGGCACGGACAGCGGGTACGGCGCTCTCCGAGGGCCAGGCCCGCGCCATAGCCACCTACGCCGCGGCTTGCGTCACCAACATGGACGAGATCGCGACGGCTGTGGGCGCCGATTCCTCGGACGTTTGGCTTGCACGAAAGTACCAGCGCATCCACGCGGACTTCGAGGACTGTATGGTGTTGGCGGCAGCCCAGCGTGCGAAGGCCGACTATCTCGTGACCAGCGACGAGGCACTCCTGCGTCACGCTCCTGTGGCGGCGCTCTCGGTGGACGACTTTCTTGCGCTGGTGGGGGAGTAGGCGCGTTCGGAAAGGCTGTGGAGATGAGTAGGGGACAAGAGCGGTCGAGCCAGCGTCTGGCAAAGATCATCGAGCCGACCGACGATGAGAAGGCCGCGGCAAAGGCCGCCCAGACGTTCGGGCGCTCCTACGCGCACGACAGCACGGCGCTCGGGGTGGCCGCCTTCGCCCTGGTCTTCCTCATCGTCTTCGCTATCGTCATCGTGACGCTCGTCGATGGCGTCTTGCGCGGCGAGTTCGGTGATCAGGACATTGCGTGGCTCGTCGCGATTGGCGCCGCCGTGTTCGTCGTGTTTGCCGTGCTAGTGGTCGTGTCGGTTCTTGTCGCGCGCCACCATTACCTGCATCCGGTCAAGAGCGACGTGTTCGCTGCCGGCGGGCGCCTGTTCCATACCTCGTTCATGCCGGACAAGGAGAAGAACGGGGACGGCCGCGGAATCGTCCGCATCAACGTCGTCGACATCGCGGAGTGCGTCGGGTTCCACAACCGGAAGGACAGGACGGTCTGGATCCTCCCGAGTCCTGACGCGCGCATCCATGACGTGTGGCGGCGCGGCAAGCGATGGGAGGACGAGCGCGAGCTGTGCCTCGCCCTCCTGGAGAAGGGGATCCCGAGCGGCGCGGACACGGACCCGTTCTTTGGCGTGGACGAGCAGTACCGGGGCTTCCTCGAGCGGATCGGCGTGCGGATAGAGGAGACGACCGAGCCCGTCGACTTCCTGGCCGGGACGTGGTTGCCGGCGAAAGACGACTTTCATGATTGGTAGTCGCGCGGTAGCGCTGGACTTCACGGGCCCGGGAGTTGCTTTCGGGACCGTTTTGTATTGAGGACGGGCGTTTTTCGGTCGCGTCCAGTGAGCCGCATTTCTCGAATAAAAAAACGAGAAAAAATAAAATAACGAAAACGGATAAAACCACGATTTCGGTTATGGGGGAGCTTCTGGCTGGGAATCGCAAGGCGTTGCTCGCGGCGAGGGGCCGAGGTGTGACAGCCGATTTTTCGGTATTGAGCGAGATTTTTCGGTATAGATAACGGTATTATTAGCCAAATTACGGTATCGAAAGTAAAATAACGGTATAGAGATACGGTTTTACGGTATATTTACGGTACCGAGAAATAACCAACCTTGGCGGTGGTCACTATGCCGGAGTCCCTTCACCAACTAATCCAAAACGTCCTCTCGATGCGCTGCGAGACTCAGACCATTGAGGTGAAGGCGGCCGCGCAGGGCGCCCCGCGCATCTACGACACGCTCTCGTCATTCTCGAACCAGGAGGAGGGCGGTGCCATTGTCTTTGGCATCGACGAGACGAATGGCTTTGAGCCGTGCGGCGTCTACGACGCCCAGACGCTGCAGAAGAGCATCGTCGAGCAGTGTCGGGAGATGGAGCCGCAGATTCACCCGTTCATTCAGACTGGTGAGCTGGAGGGTAAGACGATCGTTGTTGCCCATATCCGCGGCCTCATGATGGGGGAGCGCCCTGCGTATAGGCGCACGTCAGGCATGCTCAAGGGGTCCTACGTGCGCGTTGGCGATGCCGACGAGCGCATGACCGATGCCGAGCTGTATGAGATCGACGCTTTCAAGAAGGGCGTCTCCGACGACGTCTCGGTGCACCCCGACGCCTCGCGCGGCATGCTCGATGCCGACTCCATGGCCCGATACATTCTCGACGCCCGAAGGGATCGCCCCCGCCTCGAGAGTCGTAGCGACGAGGACGTGCTCCGCCTCACGGGGGTTCTGCGCGATGATGCCCCGACGCTTGCCGGAATGATGACGCTTGGCGATTACCCCCAGAGGCTCTACCGGAACTGCTGCATAACCGCGGTCGCTGTGGCGGGGGAGCATATGGGTACCGGCGAGGAGGGCCAGCGCTTCCTGGATAACCGGACCATCGAGGGCACCATCCCGCAGATGCTGGAGGACGCGTGGGCATTCGTTGCTCGCAACGTTCGCGTCTCATCTGTCGTGAAGGGACTCAAGCGCGATAACGTCCCGGAGTATCCGGAGGTCGCTGTGAGGGAGATGATCGCGAACGCCCTCGTCCACAGGGGCTATGGTCCCTATGCGATAGGCACCCCCGTCCGCCTGGTTGTGTACTCAAACAGGATTGAGTGCGTCAATCCCGGTGGCATCTTCGGCGGAAACACCGTGGAAGCGCTGGGTCGGGAGAGCCTTCCAACGAGAAACCCCACGCTCATCTCCCTGCTTGAGATAACTCACGACGTGGAGAACCGACGCTCGGGGATTCCCGCGATGCGCGACGCGATGCGCGCCGCGGGACTCAGGGAGCCGGAGTTCGCAGAACGTAGGGGTACGTTCATGTGCACGCTCTACGGTGGGCGTGCCGAGAAGAACGACGGGGTCGTTGCCGACGAGGAGCGAATCCTCGAGTTCTGTCGCGAGCCCCGCTCCAGGGAGGAGATCGCGGAGGAGCTTGGGCTTCAGGTCGAGACCGCTCGACGCACGCGCATCCTCCCGCTGGTGCGCGCGGGGAAGTTGGCACTCACCATGCCGGACGTCCCGAGGAGCAAGTTCCAGCGGTATGTGAGGGTGGGGTAGGCTCCTCTGCGATGTTTTAGGACAGCATAAGCTGGCTCATGGGCAAACGAGTCCGTCATAGCAAGGGGAGGAAGAAGTGAAGGTCTATCTCGTCCGACATGAATCCGGCTGCTATAGCGACCACCTGAGCTACGTTGAGCGCGTCTACTCCACGCGCGAGGCTGCGATTGCCTATGTCGAATCAATCGAGTGGGAATACGAGCGATGCATTGATGAGAACAGGTTCGAGGAGGACGACGCGTGGGAAACCGTAGCCGAGTGCCCGACTATGCACCCGTTCCGCCACGGGGACTGCTGGTTCGTCGACGGGGACCCCGACTCAGACCGACCGTGCTGGTTCATCGACGAGTTCGAGGTGATGGAGTGACCGCCACGGTTCGGGGCGGCGGCAGCCTGACTGACAATCAAGTCTGACGCTATTGTGAGGAGCTTGGCAAGATCATCGACACCAACACCAAGGGCGTGCTCAGCGCCTTCGTCTGCCTGGCGAGCGACCTCGCGTCCTATGTGACGGGCGAGGTCCTGGCCGTCGACGGCGGCATGACGGCGTAGGTGCTGACTGTTGGCGCGTGTGGGCCCGGGAGCTGAGGGCGGCTCCCGGGCCTATTTGTTGTGGTCACGGGTCCGCAGCTGCGCTCGACGTCCTCCCATCTCAAATAGAAAAACGAGAAAAAATAAAAAAACGAAAACGGATAAAATAACGAAAACGGAGCCCTCGACGCGAGGAGGCGCCATGAGGAAGGTCAACCCGTTCAAGCCGACTGCGGGTGCGGAGCCCCCAGTCCTGGCAGGTCGCGATGCGGTTCTCGACGACTTTGAGATTGGGCTTGAGGAGGGCGTCGGCGCCCCCGGCAGGCTTATGCGCATTACCGGTCCGCGAGGTTCGGGCAAGACCGTTCTTCTCACTGAGCTGGGCGATATTGCCCGTCAGCGCGGGTGGCGCGTTGTGGACGTGACGGCGGCGGAGCACCTTCCCCAATTGATTTGTCGACGTCTCGAGAAGACGGACAGCGTTGACTACTCGGTAGAGCTTGATCTCATGGTCGTAAAGGCGAAGGCTCAGAAGGACGAGCCTCACAGGCCCGAGGATATCTATGAAGCCTTGGACCGCGTCGCCGGCAAGCTGACCGAGAAGGGCAAAGGCCTACTCGTGACAATTGACGAGATTCAGGACGCTAGCGTTGGGGACGTTCGCGATATTGCCGTAGCGATTCAACATCTCATCCGGGAGCGTCGCAACATTGCCTTTGTCTTTGCTGGGCTGACTGCGGGAGTGATGAATCTGCTGGGGGAGGACGGGCCCACGTTCTTGAGGCGTGCGTACCCGGAAGAGCTGGACACCATTCCAGTAGACGAGGTCAAGACAGCGCTCAGGGCAACATTCGAGAAGAACGGCGTCCGGATTGACGAGGGCGCGCTTTCCTCTGCTGCTGATTCGACCGCAGGATACGCTTATCTCATTCAGTTGGTGGGCTACAACGTCTGGCGTGCCGCACAGGTTCGTGGCGGCGGGGAATTCGATGCCATTTCAGTTGAGGATGTCGAGAAGGGCGTTGTCGCCGCGCGGCGGGAGTTCGAGCGGACGGTGCTCGAGACGGCGATCGCTTATCTTCCCAAGACGGCGATGGAGTATTTGGTTGCGATGGCTGAGGACGCGCTGGCATCTTCAACGGGGGAAATTGCCAGCCGTCTGGGCGTTCCCGCCTCGTCCCTTTCTACCACACGAAAGCTGCTCGTCTCTCGTCAGGTCATTGAGCCGACGGCCCGTGGTTACGTGGGCTTCTCGATTCCGTTCATGAGGGAGTACCTGATTGAGAATCGCGAGGCGTTGCTGGCGCGGTATGGGGTTGAGGGGTAAACGTCCTCCGCGTGCCCTAGGAGGAATTATTGTCCGGTCCGGTTGCTATGGTCTAGACACTTGAAACCATCGCGAACGGAGGCGCAATGAGACTGTGGTACAGAACGGGGGACATTACCGCTCTGCGCGAAATCTCGTGCGATAGGGTCGTGTGCCTTGACGTTGAGAGCACAGGACTCGACCCGCGTTCCGATGAAGTACTGCAGATTGCTCTTGTTCGTGGCGATGGAGAGGTCTCGCTGTCTCGCTACGTACGACCCGAGCATCACTCAAGCTGGCCTTTGGCGCAGCGCACCCACGGCATCTCTCCTTCGATGGTGACAGGCTGTCCGTCTTTGGTGTTGCTGAAGCCGGAGATTGAGGAGTTCTTCGAGGGCACAGATCTTATCGTTGGCTATAACGTCGCCTTTGACCTCCTGTTTCTTCAGACGGCAGGCATCTCCTTCGGCAACGCGTCGGTCTTTGACGTAATGCGAGAGTTCGCACCCGTTGCAGGGCGATGGGATGCTGATCGCCAGAGATATCCAACAAGGGGGCTCGGGGAACTACAAGGATACATTGCCCCGTGCTCCCGCCGCCCCCTGGGCCCGCGCCTCCTGCACAGGCGGGAGTTGCGCTGTCTCATCTTGTCTCGCTCGCGTCGCGCATCAGTCGCACATGTTGGCAGATAGCCGACAGGCTAGGCTGCTCCATCGACCTTGCGGTCGGCCGCGAGGACATCGGCGCGCCGGAGCCCGAGGTCTTCCGCTCCCGGCTCGTGGGCGAGACGGGCCCGCTTCTCGTCGGCGTGCGCGTGCAATACCTGATGGATGCCGAGCGAGCTGAGGAAATTGACCCCAAGATCTTTCGTACGGCGTTCTGGGACGGGCTCTTCAACTACTGCTCCGACCGCCCGGACTTTGTGGAAGCGTACGGGGATCAGTCGAATCGGTATGAGAACTCCGGCTGGAATATCTCGTTCAGCCTGGGCCTTCGAGGTGCCAACGCCCTTGCGTATTACTCGCGTCGGGACGCTTGGGTTGGCGCGAGCATCTGGATTGCGGACTTCTCGCTGTACGAGCGGCTCCTGGAGCGGAAGGACGAGATTGACGAGCTTCTTGGTCGCGACGGGGGAGAGGTTGTCTGGAACGACGCAAACGAGAAGTCCCGAGAGCTGCTTGTGAAGCTGCCGGCTGACTTGGCGCCCGACCACTGGGACGAGCTCTATCCGTGAATCGCTGACAGGCTGCTGGGTATCCGCAAGATCGCGGGGTGGCTGCGGTAGTACGTGAAAATGGAAGGTGACGTGCAACCATCAATTTATCCGAAAGTTTACTATTTAGTTATTACGTCTCACCTGCTAACGTTTGCCTTGTTCAATTCAAACGAGGAGGCATTCATGTCAGCAATACCTGAAGCTCAGATTTGTGCCTGCTACGAAGCTGCCGGGAGGGTGCTGCGCAATGGGGAACCAAAGCCCAAGCTAGCGGATTACGTATCAAGATCAACCGGAATGGACGCGGGCTCCGCAAGAATCTATATCGATGCCGTTGTTTCTCTAGTACAGAGAGGAACGCTTGGTCGTGACATAAGTACTTTCGCCCGGCGCAGCTTTCTGGACTGGATAGCTCGAGACTATGGAGCAGATGCTCTCGCTAGGGCGCTGTGTGCCTATCGAAAGAGAGACGAGTGGCTGAAACTGCACGGCCACTCATACGGCACTTACACGAAGATTGCGGACGAGTACTCCCAGTCGTAGTAGGGGATTGGAAACTGCCCGTAAGATCTGTTAACCGATTTTGTGACTGAAAGGTGAGGTTTCTGCCTGGGTCTCGCCATGCGGTCGTGATGCATACGTTAAAGCGAATAAAGGGTGTGGGGCAATGAACGAGTGGAAGCTTCGTGACGCGCTCTTGGAGAAGAACGATCCTCTCAGGGAGAAGAACGATCCTCTCAGCGACAAGGCAATTCGGACGTGTCTGAGCAGAGCCCGCAGGGTAGAGCGCATTTTGAGAGAAGACCTTGACGTGGTTGTGGCAAATGATGACCGAGTCTACGCCGCGCTGCTTACGCTCAAGTCGTGTCCGGAGGAGCGTAATGGCGGACTTCAGAATGCGTTGCGCTGGTACTACCGTGCCGTCAACAGGAGAGACTTTCCAAAGCTGAGCGAGTATTGTCCCAAAGAGCAATTCTCGTATGAGGTTTCCGCAAAAGCAGATGTGGGACTGCATGAACAGTCCCATTCAGAGGGCGCGGCCGCCTCCGCTTCCACAAATGAGTCCAGTGAGCCCATAGGCTCCCTTTGGCGCGAGTTCTGCTCAGTGAAGAACCGCATCTCATCTGCTCTTGGTAGGTCAAATAACGTTGTTGGAGAGCTTGCTGAGCGGATCGTTGCCGAGTATCACGGTACGGTTCCTCTTGCTGTCTCACATCCCTCTGCCGATGTCGCGCTTAAGGATGGAACGCTCATTCAGGTGAAGGCTCGCATGCTAACGGACGTAAGGACAACGCCACTCTCCGCCTTTCGATCCTGGAACTTTGACGTGCTCTCTGTCGTGCTCTTTGAGCCAGATGGCGATATTGCCTTTGGCGGAGAAATTCCCTGCTCTATAGCGCGGCGTTACGCGAGGGAGGTTTCGCACGTCAACGGCTGGCAGATTTCGACGACGCATGATTTTCTCTCCCATCCGGCATTTACCGATTTGACCGATGCTTATCGCCGTACGCTCGAGAACCTCTAAGTTCTGTGGACGCTGATAATAATTCGACAGTTCGCGTCATATGAGAGGGTGGTTAGGAGATATCCCGCGGCATATGCGGCTCTGTGCGTTTGTCATCAGGGGGGGGTTACGGCCTTAATATATTGCCCAATAGGTGATATCCATTCTCGGTCGGAAGAAGGGTGTATGTCAGGACGAGAGAAGCCTTGGCTTACGCCACGCGAACAAGTCGAGCACTTGATTTCCAAAGGCGTCAAGTTTGAGCTGTGGCCTGAAGATGAGGCGGAAGATTATCTGAGGAAGAACAACTCGTACTTCCGCCTCAGGTCCTATCGTTCCAACTTCGCAAAACGAGTTGGGGGAGAGCAAGACGGGCAGTACATCGGTCTTGACTTCGCCATGCTAGTCGACCTCTCCATAATCGATATGTATCTGAGGAACGAGCTTCTTCCTCTGACGCTTGACATTGAGCATTTTTCCAAAATGAACCTCCTTGGGGTGATTGAGCAGAACGGCGAAGATGGCTACGCAATCGTTCGGGACTTTCTTAGGGGCTACACACGAGATGATGGAACAAACTCGGCAATTGACGAGATAAACCGCGGACGCACAAGCCCGTACACGATGGGGCTTATCGAGAGGCATCCAGATGCTGGCTATCCGGTATGGGAGTTCTTTGAGGTCATCCCCTTTGGGCGTTTTGCCCACTTTGTCAAATTCTGTGCTGACAGGTTTTCGGATAAGGAAATGCGGGACCGCTTTTATCTGCTGCAAAGCGTGAAGGGACTACGAAATGCGTGTGCTCATAACAGCTGCATAATCAACGACATGGGGACGGGAAGCTCAACTCATGAGGCTCGACGTGTCGTGATGAGGGCTCTTGCTCAAATTGGGATTGGCAAAGACGCAAGAAAAACGAAGATGGGAAATGAAAGATTCCAGCAGATTGCTACGACACTCTATCTGCATAGCCGCATTGCCTCAGAAGGGGTTATTCGGCATAGGTCGGAGCGGCTGGAGGAGCTCGTGAATAGAATGGCGAGACACAGCGACTATTATGCCTCGGGCAGCCTTGTGTCTACTGGCTTTGCCTTTATTGGGGCCATGGTTAGTGGATGGTATTTTGGGGTGAGCGGCGAAAAGAAAGAGGCTATTGTTGCCGATTCCTAAATCGGGTATATTTTCTACACTATGAAAAACGGCATGCCGTTTTAGGGGAGGGCTTCTAGAGGCAGCTTTAGGAGTGCTCCCTATTTTGTGTCTTTATTATCATGTTGGAAAGAGTCGCATATAGTCGACGCTCTCCTTGAATTATTGTCCGGTCGCCCTTGTACACTCCCCTCAAGTCGAGAGAGGGGAGCCAACATGTACGAGCCGTCACGTCAGCTGATGTCGTTCAACGTCGCGGGGTTCCAGTTCTGGGATGGTGCGCTGGTGCTCGGGGAGCTCAAGGCGGGCACGCTACTCAAGCTTGTCCCGGAGCCGGACAACCCGCACGATCCCGAGGCAGTTGCGCTGCGCTACCATGGGACCAAGCTCGGTTACGTTCCATCGGACGAGAACGCCGTGCTCTCGGTGATGTGCTTCTACGGGCACGCCGCGGCGTTCGAGGCGCGCGTGCTGCAGGTGGACCCGGAGGCTGCGCCTTGGAAGCAGGTGCGCGTCGGCGTCTTCGTGACGGACGCTCGCTGAGACCCGGTCGGCGTACGGCTGGGAAGGTGAGAAGAACGGGAGGAGAACCATGGACACCGGCTTTCGCAGCGTGATCAGGTCCGATGGCACGACGCACCTCGAGCATCAGATCGGCACCATGCGCTTTGACCTCGCGACGGGGCGGATGACGCAGATCCTTCCCTCGCCCGGTGGCATGCAAAGCGTCATCCGGCCCGACGGCTCGTTCGGTCTTGAGCAGACCGTCGGCAACATGAGGTTCAACATCGACCAGGGAAGCTACGACCTGCTTCTTTAGGGCCGTCCCGGGGTTTCTGCCACTTCGGGCAAGTACGCAAGGAGGCGCCATGCCGCTCGTTCGCCTGTCGGAGCGCATATCCTATCTCCCGCACGTCGAGGAGCTTGACCGTCCCGTGCTGGCGCTCGTGCGTGGGGACCGCCTCGCGCTCGCCGTCGACGCGGGCTACTCGCCGCGCCACGTCGCGGACCTCTACCACGGGCTCGTCTCGGCGGGCCTCCCGCTGCCCGACCTCACCGCGCTCACGCACTGGCACTGGGACCACAGCTTTGGCATGAGCGCCGTCGCTGGCCTCACGGTCGCCCGGAAAGAGACGAACGAGCACCTGCTCGAGGCGCGCGGAATCCTCTCGGACCCGGATGACCCGCGCCGCGCGGACATCCGCTCGGCCCAGGGCTTTGCCGAGGAGTTCCCACCCGGGGAGGACCCCGTCGTCGTGACCGCCGACATAGAGTTTGAGGGCGAGCTCTCGATCGACCTCGGCGGCGTGACGGCCCGCCTGATCGCCACGGACGCGCCCCACACCAACGACTCTACGCTCGTCTACGTTCCCGAGGAGCGCACTCTCTTCGTGGGCGACTGCTTCTGCGAGGACTACGACTCCGGCGACGACCCGTCCGTCTGCCACCTCGACCCCGCGCGGCTGCGCGCACTTCTCGCCACGATTGAGGGCCTGGACCCGGCACCGGAGACCTTCGTCATCGGCCACTGCCCGCCTGAGGGCCCGGGCGAGTTCGTCGGATACCTGAACGAGCTGCTGAAGGCGGCCCCGGGGGAGGGAGGCAAACATGCCAACGCTTCGTGACGCGATCTTTGGCCTGGCCGTGGGTGACGCGCTCGGAGTGCCGTACGAGTTCCGCCCGCGCGGGAGCTTCACCTGCACGGGGATGGTCGGCTACGGCACGCACGACCAGCCGGCGGGCACCTGGTCGGACGACACGAGCATGACGCTCGCCACCTGCGACAGCATCCGCGCGTGCGGGTGCGTGGACACGGCGGACATGCTCGAGCGGTTCCGCGCGTGGATCGACGGCGGTGCCTACGCCATCGACGGCGTGGTCTTTGACTACGGCAACACCACGGCCCGCGCGCTCGCCGCCGGCACGGGCTGCGCGGGCGAGCGCGACAACGGCAACGGCTCGCTCATGCGCATCGCGCCGCTCGCCTTCACGGACGCCACCGACGACGAGGTCCGCGCGGTCTCGGCCATCACGCACGCGCACCCCGTCTCAGCCGAGACCTGCGTGGAGATGGTGCGCGTGATGCGCGCGCTCGCGGCCGGCGCCTCGCCGGCGGAGGCGGTCCCGGACTACGAGGTCCTTCTCGCCGCCAGCGAGAAGGACCTGGGCTCGGGCGGATTTGTGCGAGATACCTACTGCGCCGCGCTCTGGTGCCTTGTGGTCTCGGGGTCCTACGAGGAATGCGTGCTGCGCGCGGTCAACCTCGGGGACGACACGGACACCACGGCCGCCGTGGCCGGGGCGCTCGCGGGCATCGCGTACGGGGCGGACGCCATCCCGGCCACATGGATGGAGGTGCTGCGCGGCAGGGACATCATCGAGCGCTGCCTCTTCTGATGTTTCTCTGGTAGAACACTTCAAGCCAAGTCCTGCGATCCGTTCCCGGTGGCCATTTCAGACGCCGCGCGAGGCGCAGCGTGTTCCGAGGTGGAGGCAAGCCAGCCTACGCTCTCTCCAGCTTTCCGCCCAACTCTCTTGGGGAACAACGCAGCGGGCCCCGCCCGACTTTCTTGCTAGACCAGCCTCGGCCACACGCTCTTCTCACCCACGGGGAGACCCCTCTCGCCATGACGCTGGACATCAAACACGTGGCAGTCGACATCGGTGGAATGTCCATGCACTCCAGCTGCACTGCGACGCCCTGCGCTTCGAGAGCTCCGCCACACCCACACTTGCACGACTTTGGCTACGTTCGGCGCTACGAGCGTGGCATCCGCCGCGGTCAGCGCCGCTGGCGTGCCGAGCACCTAGACGTTCATGTGCTTGATCGTCCACAGCACGTGTCTCACTACCAGCAACGAGGCGCCGGCCGTCACTCCACCCGCCCTTCTCGTAAGATGGAAAACAGGGGGCGCACGCCAACGAGGCGGGGGAGGGCACATGGAGAGCGACTTCGCGGGCTGGGTCGAGCGGGAGTTCCGCCATCCCGTGCCCATCGAGTACAGGGACTTCCTCTTCCGGTACGCGGCGGCCGCGCACGCCGAACCCGTCATGCCTTCGCGGGCGTATCTCGTCACGGGCGACGGCGACGAGTACGAGGTCTCCGAGTGGTTTTCCGCCGAGCGCATACCCGACATCTATCGATGCTGCTGCGCGGAGGGGCTGATAGCGGAGCATCTGCTGCCGATCTTCGACAGCTGCGGCTGCGTTGTGGCGCTCGACTGCGACGAGCGCTCGAGCACGTACGGCAGCGTTCTCCTGCAGGCTCCTGAGGGCTACTTTGACGACGCCCGTCAGGAGAACGTCTACGAGGAGCCGGTCCTTCTCGCACGGAGCTTCTCGGACGTGCTGGCAGCCCTAGAGGGCACCCAGGACGTCACCAAGGCCAGCCGGCGGGACGGCACGCATGAGGGTCGCTGAGCTCACAGACGCCCGTCTCGTCGTCGAGCTCTCCGAGTGGGACCTCGGGGAGCTGGAGCGCTCGTTTGGCGTGCGCCTGCCAGGCGGCACATGGCTCGTCCCCGGGCACATGACCGCAGAGGACGGGTTCTGCGCGCATGCGGACGAGATGCGGTTTCTGGGCGCGGACGGGGCCTTCACCGCCGCCGGGCTCGACGGCGCCCGGCGGCTCGCCGTCGCCGAGGCGGTCTGCTCGCTGTGGCCGTGGGTCTGCGACAGCTTTGACGTCCGCTTCGTCAGCGAGGACGGGAAGCTGTGGTGCCAAGGGGGCCACCACCTCCAGGTCGAGGTCCGCGCTCCGCGGTCGAGCGCGGCGCTCTGGACGCTCCTGGTGGCGCTGGTCGCCGCCGCCGAGCTGGCCCTCTCCCTCGTGATGGGCTCCCTCGAGGGGGTCTACGGCGCGGTGCTCATCAACGTCCTTCTCGCGCCCCTCTCCCTGCTCTGCGCGGCGCTCGCCCTGCGCTCGTGGCGCTTTGGGGTGACGGCGGACCTGGGCGGGATGAGGGTGCGGCCGACGCTCGGCCCCGAGCGCGCGTTCGCATTCTCCGAGGTCACGGGCGTCGATCGCGTGGTCGCCCCGGACGGGTCGGGGGCGCTGCGCAGGCTCGTGGTCCGCACGGCTGACGCGCGCGTCTCCCTGCCCTCGTCGCTTGAGGGGGTCGAGGCGCTGGACGCCCTCGTCGCCGAGCGCGTCCACCTGTCCTAGCCGCCGCGGCGTGCGAGCGGCCCTGTCCCCCGCTCTTTCTGGCGGCGGCGGGCTGGGGGCGGCTCTCTCGCGTCGAGCGGTCGGCCGCCCCGCCAAGAAGAACGAACGTCGCGTGTGCTGGTCATGAAGTGGTTCTTTCTGGCATGCCGTTCGCAGCCGCAAACGTACCGTCTGCGACACCGCAAAATTTCCTCTTGAAACACGCTTGAAAAGTGGGAATATATGGGCTAACAAACATTTTGTTTGGATACCAGACAAAAAGTTGGCAAGCACGGCAAGCGCGAGAGCGCAGGCGGGAAAGCCGCCAGAGCACAAGGAGGAAGCGTTGAGCGAGAAGATCAAGTGGGTCGCCAACAAGATGCCTAAGAGCGACGATCGCCACCTCGGCATCATGTCCCTCGAGAACGTGGAGGCGGCGCGCAGCTTCCACAAGAGCTTCCCGCAGTACGACGTCACCCCGCTCGCCAAGCTGGATCAGCTGGCGGGCGAGCTCGGACTTGCGAACCTGGCCGTGAAGGACGAGTCCTACCGCTTTGGCCTCAACGCCTTCAAGGTGCTCGGCGGCTCCTTCGCCATGGCCAACTACATCGCGGGCAAGATCGGCCGCCCGGTCTCCGAGATGACCTACGACTACCTCACGAGCGACGAGCTGGCGCGCGACTTCGGCCAGGCCACCTTCTTCACCGCCACCGACGGCAACCACGGCCGCGGCGTCGCCTGGGCCGCCAACAAGCTGGGCCAGAGGGCCGTCGTGCACATGCCCAAGGGCAGCGTGAAGAGCCGCTTCGACAACATCGCCGCCGAGGGTGCCGAGGTCACGATCGAGGACGTCAACTACGACGAGTGCGTCCGCATGGCGGCCGCCGAGGCCGAGGCCTGCGAGAACGGCGTCATCGTGCAGGACACCGCCTGGGACGGCTACGAGGAGATCCCGTCCTGGATCATGGAGGGCTACGGCACCATGGCCTCCGAGGCGGCCGAGCAGTACGCGGCGGCCGGCGTGGAGCGACCGACGCACGTCTTCGTGCAGGCCGGCGTGGGCAGCCTGGCCGGCGGCGTGGTGGGCTACTTCACCAACCTCTTCCCCGACAACCTGCCCACCTTCGTGGTGATGGAGGCCGACACCGCGGCCTGCCTCTACAAGGGCGCCCTTGCCGGCGACGGCGACCCGCGCATCGTGGACGGCGACATGCCCACGATCATGGCGGGCCTGGCCTGCGGCGAGCCCAACACGCTGGGCTGGGACATCCTGCGCAACCACGTGTCCGTGTTCGTGAGCTGCCCCAACTGGGTGGCCGCCAAGGGCATGCGCGTGCTCGGCGCCCCCAAGAAGGGCGACCCGCGCGTCATCTCCGGCGAGTCCGGCGCCGTGGGCGCGGGCCTCGTCACGACCCTCATGGAGTCCGACGAGTACGCCGAGCTTCGCGAGGCCATCGGCCTCGACGAGACGAGCTCCGTGCTGCTCTTCTCGACCGAGGGCGACACGGACCCGGTGAACTACCGCAAGGTCGTGTGGGACGGCGCGTACCCCGCCGAGTAGGGAAGGGCGAGAAGAACGTGTTCTTCTCGGCAGAAGACTGGTAACGAGGGCGTCAGAAAGGACGTAAGCAAAATGGCCAAGGAACTGAACTTCGACGAGATCAAGCGCGCCGCGGAGGGCTACGGCAAGGACATGACCGCCTTCCTGCGCGCCATGATCTCCCACCCGAGCGAGTCCTGCGAGGAGGGCGAGGTCGTGGCCTGCATCAAGGCCGAGATGGAGAAGCTCGGCTTTGACAAGGTCGAGGTCGACGGCCTGGGCAACGTGATCGGCTGGATGGGCGAGGGCGACAAGATCATCGCCATCGACTCCCACATCGACACCGTGGGCATCGGCAACCGCGACAACTGGGAGGCCGACCCCTACGAGGGCTACGAGACCGACGAGCTCATCTACGGCCGCGGCGGCTCCGACCAGGAGGGCGGCATGGCGTCCGCCACGTACGCCGCGAAGATGATGAAGGACCTGGGCCTCATCCCCGAGGGCTACAAGATCATGGTCGTGGGCTCCGTCCAGGAGGAGGACTGCGACGGCATGTGCTGGCAGTACATCGTCAACAAGTACTTCGACGGCCCCGAGGACGCCCGCGAGAAGATCGAGTTCGTGATCTCCACCGAGCCCACCGACGGCGGCATCTACCGAGGGCATCGCGGCCGCATGGAGATCCGCGTTGACGTGCACGGCGTCTCCTGCCACGGCTCCGCGCCCGACCGCGGCGACAACGCCATCTACAAGATGGCCGACATCATCGCCGACGTCCGCGCCCTCAACAACAACGGCTGCGACGAGTCCACCGACATCAAGGGCCTCGTCAAGATGCTCGACCCCAAGTACAACCCCGAGCACTTCGAGGACGCGCGCTTTCTGGGCCGCGGCACCTGCACCGTTTCCCAGATCTTCTACACCTCGCCCAGCCGCTGCGCCGTGGCCGACTCCTGCGCGATCTCCATCGACCGCCGCATGACCGCTGGCGAGACCTGGGACTCCTGCCTCCAGGAGATCCGCGACCTGCCCGCCGTCAAGAAGTACGGCGACGACGTCAAGGTCTCCATGTACATGTACGACCGCCCGAGCTGGAAGGGCACCGTCTACGAGACCGAGGCCTACTTCCCCACGTGGATTAACGCCGAGAGCGCCGCTCACGTCCAGGCTCTCGTTGACGCGCACCACGCGCTCTACGGCGAGGAGCGCATTGGCTGCGAGCCGTCCATGGACAAGCGCGCCGGCCGTCCGCTGACCGACAAGTGGACCTTCTCGACCAACTGCGTGTCCATCCAGGGCCGCTACGGCATCCCGTGCGTGGGCTTTGGCCCCGGCGCCGAGAGCCAGGCGCACGCGCCCAACGAGGTCACCTACAAGCAGGACCTCGTGACCTGCGCCGCGCTCTACACCGCCGCGCTCAACCTCTACGACCCGTCCAAGAAGACCGGCGACGTCACCGTCTTCCGCGCCGGCGCCACCGATAACGACATCAAGTAGCGATGCGTGGGGCGTGCAAAAGGGACAGTCACTTTTGCACGCCCCCGGAACCGAAGAACAGGACCGTGCAAAAGTGACTGTCCCTTTTGCACGCAGAAAGGAAACGACCATGGCCAAGGACTTCTCCGCGCTTCTCGACGAGCTCAAGGGCTACGACTTCTCCGGCATGTACAACGCCGACTTCCTGCACACCTGGGACAAGACCACCGATGAGCTGCGCGCGCTCTACGCCGTGGCCGCCGCCCTGCGCAACCTCCGCGAGCGCAACATCTCGCCGCGAATCTTCGACTCCGGCCTCGCCGTCTCGCTCTTCCGTGACAACTCCACCCGCACGCGCTTCTCGTTCTCCAAGGCCACGAACCTGCTGGGCCTCCAGCTCCAGGACCTCGACGAGGGCAAGTCCCAGATCGCCCACGGCGAGACCGTCCGCGAGACGGCCACGATGATCTCCTTCATGGCAGACGTCATCGGCATCCGCGACGACATGTACATCGGCAAGGGCGACGCCTACATGGCCGAGGTCGCCGAGTCCGTCGACGAGGCCTACAAGGACGGCGTGCTCGACCACCGCCCGACCCTCATCTCCCTGCAGTCCGACTCCGACCACCCCACCCAGTCCTCCGCCGACATGCTCTACCTCATCGAGGAGTTTGGCGGCCTGGAGAACCTCCGTGGCAAGAAGGTTGCCGTGACCTGGGCGTACTCCCCGAGCTACGGCAAGCCGCTCTCCTGCCCGCAGTCGCTCATCTCGCTGCTCCCGCGCTTCGGCATGGACGTCACGCTGGCCCACCCCGAGGGCTACGACCTCATGGGCGACCGCGTGGAGGCCGCCAAGACCTACGCCGCCGAGTCCGGCTGCACCTTCAAGCAGGTGAACACCATGGCCGAGGCCTTCGAGGGCGCCGACATCGTCATCCCCAAGAGCTGGGCGCCCTATGCCGCCATGGAGAAGCGCACCAACCTCTACGCCGAGGGCGACGACGCCGGCATCAAGGCCCTGGAGAAGGAGCTGCTCGCCCAGAACGCCACGCACATGGACTGGTGCTCCACGCGCGAGCTCATGGCCAAGACCGCTCACGGCGATGAGACGATCTACATGCACCCGCTGCCCGCCGACATCTCCGGCGTCTCCTGCGAGCACGGCGAGGTCATGGCCGACGTCTTTGACATGCACCGCGTGGGCATGTACAAGGAGGCCAGCTACAAGCCGTACGCCATCGCCGCGATGATCTTCCTGCAGAAGGTCAAGGACCCCGTCGCCACGCTCGCGGCGCTCGAGGCCGCGGCCAAGCCCCGCTGGAACCAGGCGTAGGAACAATCGCTCGTCCGGGTGAGGGCCGCCCATAAGTCGTTCGCTCGCTGCGCTCCGCGCAGAAGTCGCTCACTGACTTATGGGCGGCCCCGTCCTTACGTTGAGAGGGCATCAAATGTCTAATAGAATCGTCATCGCCCTCGGCGGGAACGCCCTGGGCAACAACCTGCCCGAGCAGATGCAGGCCGTCAAGCACACGGCGCGCGCGATCGTGGACCTCATCGAGCAGGGCAACGAGGTCGTGGTGGCCCACGGCAACGGGCCGCAGGTGGGCATGATCCAGGAGGCCATGACGCAGCTCACGCGCTCCGACCCCGAGAAGTACATCCCGTGCCCGCTGTCGGTCTGCGTGGCCATGAGCCAGGGCTACATCGGATACGACCTGCAGAACGCGCTGCGCGAGGAGATGCTCGACCGCGGGATAGACGTGGGCGCGGCCACCGTGCTCACGCAGGTCGAGGTGGACCCCAACGACCCCGCCTTCGCCAACCCCACCAAGCCGATCGGCTCCTTCATGACGCGCGAGGAGGCCGAGCGCATGATAGCCGAGCGCGGCTACGACGTGGTGGAGGACGCCGGGCGCGGGTATCGCCGCGTGGTGGCCTCGCCCAAGCCCGCGGGCATCGTGGAGCTTGACACCATCCGCTCGCTCGTCGAGACCAATCACGTGGTCATCGCCTGTGGCGGCGGCGGCATCCCCGTGTTCAGGACCGAGGGCAACCACCTCAAGGGCGCTGCGGCCGTCATCGACAAGGACTTCGCGGCGGCGCGCCTGGCCGAGCAGCTGGACGCCGACTTCCTGGTGATCCTCACGGCCGTGGAGAAGGTTGCCGTGAACTTTGGCAAGCCCGACCAGCAGTGGCTGGACGAGCTCACGCCCGAGACCGCCGCGCGCTACATCGAGGAGGGCCAGTTCGCGCCGGGCTCGATGCTGCCCAAGGTCCAGGCCGCGCTCGCGTTCGCGCAGTCCGGCGAGGGCCGCTCTTCGCTGATCACGCTCCTCGAGCGCGCGGCGGACGGCATCGCCGGCAAGACGGGTACCATCGTACGTGGTTAGTGTGCAAAAGGGACAGTCACTTTTGCACGAGGGCCGCAGGCCCCGGGCCCTTCTCGTCGGCTCGGCGAGAAGGGCGGCTCGGCGAGAAGGACGGTGAATCGCGGGCATGAGACCCGACCTCAGGGCATATCTTCTGGATGACGACGGACGCCGGGTCTTCGGGCCCGGCCCCGTCGACCTGCTGGAGCGCGTGGGCGAGCTGGGCAGCCTGCGCGCCGCCGCGATTGACATGGGGATGGCCTACACCAAGGCCACGCGCCTCGTGCACGACGCCGAGCGCGCCTTCGGCTTTGCGCTCACCGAGCGGACCGTGGGCGGAACCGGGGGAGGCGGGTCCCAGCTCACGCCCGAGGCGCGCGAGCTGATCGGGCGCTACCGCGCCTTCGAGCGCGCGAGCCGCCGGGCGCTCTCCGCCGCCTACGAGACGTGCTTCTCGGGCTTTGCCGACGTGGCGCGTCTGGGCTGCGTGGTCATGGCGGCGGGCGAGGGCGCGCGCTTTGGCGGCGCGCCGGGCGAGAAGCTCGTCTCGCCGCTCGCCGGCGTGCCCGTGCTCGAGCGCACGCTCGCCGTACTGCCCGCGGACCTCCTGGACGTCGTGGTGGTGACGCGCTGGGACGCCGTCGAGGTGCTGTGCGCGCGGCTCGGCGTGCGCTGCGTGCGCGCGGCGGGCCCGCTCAAGAGCGACACGATGCGCGCCGGCCTGGAGGCGCTGGGGCATCGCGCCGGCTGCCTCTTCGTGACCGGCGACCAGCCGCTTCTTGGCGAGAGGAGCGTGCGCTCGATGGTGGCCGCCCTCACGCGGGAGCCCTCCGCCATCGTGCGCCTGGCCTGGCATGGGCGGGCCGCGAACCCGGTGCTCTGGCCGGCGGACACACTCGATGCCCTGGCGAGGCTGGAGGGCGACGCCGGGGGGCGCGTCCTTCTCGCCGGGCATGCCGAGCTCACGGACCGCGTGCGCCTGGTGGAGGCCGAGAGCGAGTGGGAGCTTACGGACGTGGACACGCCCGAGGACCTCGCGCGCCTCGAGGGCGCGCTGGCCGACAGGACCTGACAAAGGTGACAGGGCAGTTTGTCAGGAAACCTAATCCTGACAAACTGCCCTGTCACCTTTGTCAGGTAACGAGAGAGGAGGGATTGCGGTGAGGAGGATTCTGGCCGGGGGCACGCTGGTCACGCCGGAGGGCCTGCGGCGCGGCGACCTCGCGCTGGAGGGCGAGAAGATCGTGGCCCTGGCGGCGCGCGTCGAGCCTGCGCCCGGAGACGAGGTGGTGGACGTCTCCGGCTGCTGGGTCTTCCCCGGCTTCATCGACGCGCACACCCACCTGCAGTGCTGGACCGGCATGGACTGGACGGCGGACAGCTTTGAGACCGGCACGCGCGCCGCTGCCTGCGGCGGCACCACCTGCATCGTGGACTACGCCACGGCCGACCGGAGCGTCACGATGGACGAGGCGCTGACCGAGTGGCAGGCGCGCGCGACGTCGGGTGCCGGCTGCACGGCCAACTACGGCTTCCACATGGCCATCGCCGAGTGGGGCGAGGACTCGCCGGCGCAGATGCGCCGCATGCGCGAGGCGGGCGTCTCGAGCTTCAAGACCTACCTCGCCTACGATCACCTGCGCCTTACGGACGCCGAGACGCTGCGCTGCCTGGAGACGGTGCGGGACCTGGACGCCGTGCTCTGCGTGCACTGCGAGAACGGTGACGTGGTGAACGAGCTGCAGCGTCAGGTGCTGGCCGAGGGCATCACGGGCCCGGAGGGGCACCCCTTGAGCCGCCCGGCCGAGGCCGAGGCGGACGCCGTCTCCCGCCTGCTCTACCTGGCGCAGGTCGCGGGTGCCAAGGTGAACGTGGTGCACCTCTCCACGGAGCTCGGCCTTCTCGCCGTGCGCGCCGCCCGCGCCCGCGGACAGAGGGGCGTCTACGTGGAGACCTGCCCGCAGTATCTCACGCTGGACGACATGCGCTACCTCGAGGCCGGCGATGACGGCTTCGCGGGCGCCAAGTACGTGATGAGCCCGCCGCTGCGCAAGCCGGCGGACGTGCGCGCCCTGCGCGAGGCGGTGCTCTCAGGCGAGGTGGACTCCATCGCGACGGACCACTGCTCGTTCAACCTGCGCGGCCAGAAGGACCGCGGACGGCCGGAGCTCGGCGGCGACTTCACCAAGATTCCCAACGGCGGGCCCGGCATCGAGCACCGCCCGGCCGTGATGGCCACGACCTTCGGGGGCGAGCTCGGCCCCATGGAGCTCTGCCGCCTGCTGGCGGAGGGCCCGGCGCGCACCTTTGGCCTCTGGCCGGAGCGCGGACGGCTTGCCGTGGGCGCGGCGGCGGACGTCTGCGTGTGGGACCCGTCTGCGCGCTGGACCATCAGCGCGGCGACCCAGCACCAGGCCGTGGACTACACGCCGTGGGAGGGCTTCGAGGCGCACGGACGGGCGCACCTCGTCTACGTGGGCGGCGAGCTCGTGGCGCAAGACGGCGAGCCCACCGGCGCCACGCCCGGCCGCTACGTGGCAAGATAGTCGTTGGTGAGACAAGGGGGATAGGCTCCTTTGTCTCATGAGAAAAGAAATGAGACAAAGGAGCCTATCCCCCTTGTCTCACGGAAGAAGGAGAAGAACATGGCACTCGAGGCAATCGTCACCGACAAGGCGCCCGCGGCGCTCGGCCCCTACTCCGCGGCCGTGGCGGCCCCGGCCACCAAGGCCATCCACGTGTCCGGCCAGCTGCCGATCGACCCGGCCACCGGCGAGTTCGCGGGCGACGACATCCAGGCCCAGACGCGCCAGAGCCTCACCAACGTCAAGAACATCCTCGAGGCCGCCGGCGCCTCCATGGCCGACGTCGCCGAGGTCACCGTCCTCCTGGACGACATCGCCGACTTCGCGGCCATGAACGAGGTCTACGGCGAGTTCTTTGAGGCGCCCTACCCCAGCCGCGCCGCCTTCGAGGTGGCCGCGCTGCCCAAGGCCGCCAAGGTCGAGATCAAGGCCGTGGCCTACCTGTAGGCAGGGTCTCGCCGGTGATGGAGCGCCGGGCGATTTCCACGCGGAAGTGCTCTTCGAGAAGCTCCCGCTTGGGAAGTCGCCCGGCGCTCGCCGTTTCGGGTCCTCAGGTGCCGAGAGGTGTGGGGTGTTGCCCGTGTCAGTTGCTCGCACTTGTCGTTAAAGCCTCACGTGGGAGCCCGCACTTGTTGCCCGCACTTGGGAGTGCGGGCTTGGAGGCGGTCGGATGGGGCACTCGATGGGATTCGTCGGGTGGGTGACCGCACTTGTTGTGTTGAGACGCGCTGACTGCCCGCACTCCCAAGTGCGGGCGAGAAGTGCGTCCCTCCCTGCGCGCCGCGTCGGACCTTCTCGCCTAGGCCTCCACCTCGCGCAGGAGGTCGGCGGGGTCGACGCCGTAGAGGCGGGCGACCTTCACGAGGTTGGTGGTGCTGGGCTCCGACGCGCCGGACTCCCACTTCGAGACGGCCTGGCGGCTCACGCCGATCTTCTCGGCGACGAACTCCTGCGTCATCTTGCAGCGCTCTCGGTGGGAGCGCAGCACCTCGGCGAGCGAGCGGCGCACCGCCACCGACTCCGGGTCCTTGCGCGGGCGGTCCTGCCGGACGAACCAGCGGATGGCGAGGACGCACACCACGGTGAAGAGGATCCAGGGGAGTGCCTGGAACAGGCAGAAGACGAGTACCATGACCATCTCGGTGGGCCCAAATCCTAGAATCATTTCCGCTCCTCTCCCCGTAACGTTGAGCCAAATGTAGCGCTGCCGCCCGGTTGCGGACAGCACCTATCGCGCAACGTGCGGTTGCGCTTCGGTTGCGGCGCGCCGAAGGGCGGGTGCTCCGAGTGGCAACGAGAAATAATCCGCATTTGACGACATGTCGATGGCTGCCGACTGCGATTCTGCTGCCTTCGATGAACCACGTGCGGATAAATAGCCTGGGCAACGATAGGGACCGCCCTTCATCCCAGCTCGCCCGGGGCTCAGCCACAAAGCTCCACAAGCCGCCCGGCGCGCAGGCTGCCCGCGACCGCGGGGACGTCAAGCCGCCGTGCGAGCTCGCGTGCGCGGGCGAGAAGTTCGTCGGTGTCCGCCTGGTTTACCAGCACGCGCGTGGCCAGGCCCTCGGCGGCGATCACGCACGCCACGAGCTCGGGCGCGGCGACGTCGCCCGGTGCGCACCCGGCGAGCTCGCAGAACCGCTCGGGGCGGTGCGCCGCCTCGCGCACGGGCCGGCCGAAGCCGCTCGCCCCAACGACGAGAATCGTCTGCGAGGACCCCGCCGGCACCACCGGCTCCCACGGCGCGTGCGCCTTGAGAGGCAGCCCGCGCGAGCCGTCGGCCTCCACGAGCACGTAGTCCGCGAGCTCCGCCAGCTCCGCGGGCCCCAGCGCTCCTGCCGCGAGCTTGTCGGCGGCGCGGTCCTTCTCGCCGCCCGGCGAGCCGATGCAGACGACGCGCTCTCGCTCGAGCGTGGCCGCAACCGCGCCCGCGTCGCCCCCGTCGAGCGTCGTCACGCCCGCAAACGGCCGCACGTGCGTCGTGGTGGTGAGCACGACCGTGCCCGGCAGCTCACGGGCCAGCGCCGCCAGCAGCGACGTCTTGCCGCCGCTGCCTATCACCGACGTCACGCCGCGCTCCACGCGCAGCAGCCTGGCAAGTTCCATGGCGCACCTCCTCGAAGCAATCCTACCGCTCGGGGTCATTGGAGTTCCAAAACTACAACGAGAGATTACTCTTTGTTTGGTGACCAAACTCGCTGGATGGACCACGGACCGACAGGAGGACCCATGACCGCCCCCACTGCAGCCCTCGAGCTCCCGCGCACCTTCGAGGAGTTCAACGAGCAGCGCCGCCAGAGCTTCCTCAAGGTCAAGGACTTCAAGCAGGCGGGCGGCCGCCTGGTGGGCTACCTCTGCAGCTATACGCCGCTCGAGGTGATTGACGCCGCGGGCGCCTCGGGCGTGGGGCTCTGCGGCACCTCCGACGAGGTCATCCCCGCTGCCGAGGAGGTCCTTCCGGCCAACCTCTGCCCGCTCGTCAAGTCGACCTATGGCTTCGCGTACTCGCAGAAGTGCCCGTTCACGCACTTCAGCGACCTCATCGTGGGCGAGACCACCTGCGACGGCAAGAAGAAGATGTACGAGCTGCTGGACGAGCTCAAGCCCACCTACGTGCTGCACCTGCCGCAGGGCCGCTCGCGCGAGCACGAGCGCGAGGGCTGGTACCGGGAGGTCGTTGGCCTCAAGGAGACGCTCGGGCGGCTCTACGGCATCCAGATTACCGACGACGCCCTGCGCGATGCCGCGCGCCTGCGCAACCGCCTGCGTCGAGCGATCCTGGCCCTCTACGACCTGCAGCAGAGCGTGCCGCCGGCGATGAGCGGCGTGGAGCTCATGAGCACGATGTTCGCGGGCACGTTCAACTTCGACGTGCGCGCGTACGTGGAGAGCCTCGAGCGCCTGTGCGCGCAGCGTCGGGCGGAGGCCGAGGCGGGCGGCAGCCCCATCAGCGTGGGGGCCAAGCGCATCCTCATCACCGGCTGTCCCGTGGGCGGCGTCATCAACAAGGTGGGCGCCACGATAGAGAAGAACGGCGGCGTGGTGGTCTGCGAGGACGACTGCTCCGGGGAGCGAACCAACCGCTTCATGGTGGACGAGGATGCGCCGGACATCCTGCGCGCGATCGCCGAGCGCTACCTCAAGATCAACTGCTCGGTCATGACCCCCAATGAGGGCCGCTTCGTCGCCACGCGCGAGATGATCGAGAAGTACCGCGTGGACGGAGTCATCGAGTGCGTGCTCACGGCCTGCCACACCTTCAACGTGGAGGCGGCGCGGATGGAGCGCGCCGTGGAGGCGGCCTGCGTGCCGTACATGAAGATCGAGACCGACTACTCCTCCGGCGACCTCGGCCAGCTCGGGACGCGCATCGCCGCCTTCATTGAGACGCTCTAGGGGGTCGTGGTGGTGTGCGAGAAGGACGCGCCGCCCGGGCGCATGGGCATAGGCGTCGACATCGGCTCCACGGCAACGAAGGTCGCCGTGGTCGATGCCGCCGGCGAACTCGTGCGCACCGAGCTCATGCCCACGGGCTTCTCCAGCGTGGACGCCGCCGAGCGCGCCCGCGAGGCGTGGAAAGGGGACAGTCACTTTTGCACGCTCGGCGCGCGCGTGGTGGCGACGGGCTACGGGCGCGTGGCGGTGCCGTATGCGGACAAGGTCGTGACCGAGATCACGTGTCACGGGCGCGGCGCCGCGCGCCTCTTTGGGCCTGACGGCACCGTGATTGACGTGGGAGGACAGGACACCAAGGTCATCCGTCTGCGCGGCGGCCGCGTGTTCAAGTTCGTGATGAACGAGAAGTGCGCGGCGGGCACGGGTCGCTTCTTGGAGGTTATGGCGGACCGGCTGGGCGTGAGGCACGACGAGCTGTCTGCGCTGGCGCGCGACGGCGAGCCGACGCAGATCTCAAGCATGTGCACCGTGTTCGCGGAAAGCGAGGTCATCAGTCTCGTGGGCCGCGGCGAGCCGCGCGAGAACATCGCGCGCGGCGTGATCGAGAGCGTGGTGGGACGCGTGGCCGCGCTCGTGGGCTCCGCGGGAGGCGCGGGGCCGTACTATCTTACGGGCGGGCTCTGCGACAACGACTACGTGGTGGGGCTGTTGGGAGAGCGGATCGGCGCTCCCGTGACAACGTGCCCGGAGGCGCGCTACGCCGGCGCCCTCGGCGCGGCGCTCATGGCGCTGGAGCTGGAGTAGGCTGTATGAGGCGCAGGCCGAGGTCCTTCTCGTCCGCGCTTGACGGGCCCCGGGAGGGGCCGAGAGGAGAGAACATGGCAGAGACGACCCTCACGATCGACGCGCGGGGCGAGGCGTGCCCCATCCCCGTGGTGCGGACCCTCAAGGCGCTCGCGGTGCTGGCGGGCCCGGGCAGCGTGGAGACGCTCGTGGACAACGAGATCGCGGTGCAGAACCTCACGCGCATGGGCGAGGGCAAGGGCTGCGCGGTGGCGAGCGAGCGCCTGGGCGAGAAGGAGTGGCGCGTCACCGTGTCCACGTCCGTCGCGCTGGGTGTGAGCGACGCGGAGGCCGAGTCGGCGACGTGCGAGGTGCCGGCGCCGGGCGCGCCGTCCGCGGCGGCCTCTCCGCGCCGCGTGGTCGTGGCGATCACCTCCGAGTGCATGGGCACCGGGGACGACGTGCTGGGAAAGAAGCTCATGGGGAGCTTCGTCTACTCGCTCACGCAGCTCGACGAGCTGCCCGCGACCGTGCTGCTCTACAACGGCGGCGCGCACCTCAGCTGCGAGGGCTCGGCGGCGCTCGAGGACCTGCGGGGCCTTGCGGCCTCCGGCGTGGAGGTGCTCACCTGCGGCACCTGCCTCGACCACTACGGCATCGCGGACACGCTCGCCGTGGGTGAGGTCACCAACATGTACGTGATCGCGCAGCGGCTCACGCAGGCGAGCCTCGTGGTGCGGCCGTAGGGGCCGGCGGTGGCGCGCGTGCGCGAGCCGTCCCTGGTGGTGACGTTTCCCACCACGGCGGCGGCGCTGTCATGCGAGGAGTGCTGCCAGCGGGGCGGCCTCGGCGGGCGGATGATTCCGGTGCCGGGGCAGATCTCGGCCGGGTGCGGCCTGGCGTGGAAGACCGCACCCGAGGCCCGTGACGAGCTGGCCGCGGCGCTGGCCGCCGACGGTGTGCCCGTGGAGGCGATGACGGTAATCGAGCTGCTTGAGTTCCGATGAGCAAAAGGGGACTGTCCCCTTTTAGGCAAGTGCAAAAGGGGACTGTCCCCTTTGACTCATGGGCGAGAAGGACGTGGGGCCGATGATCTACCTGGACAACGCCGCGACGACGATACGCAAGCCGCGGGAGGTCGCAGACGCCGTCGTGGCCGCGATGGGCTCGCTCGGCAACGCCGGCCGCGGGGCGTCCGCGGGCGCGCTCGACGCCGGTCGCGCGGTGCTGCGCTGCCGCGAGGCCATGGCGGCGCTCCTGGGCTGCCCGCGCGCGGACCACGTGTGCTTCTCGGCCAACTCGACGGCGGCGCTGAACGCCGCGATTTCGGGCCTGGTGGGGCCGGGCGACCGCGTGGTCACGACGGTGCTGGAGCACAACTCCGTGCTGCGCCCGCTCGCGCGGCTGGCGGACGAGCGGGGCGTCGAGGTGGCGTATGCCGGCTGCGACGAGCACGGGCTTCTCGACCTGGCTGACCTTGAGCGGCTGGTCGCGCCGGGCACGCGCCTCGTGGCGGTGACGCACGCGTCCAACGTGACGGGCAACCTCGTGGACGTGGCCCGCGTGGCGAAGATCGCGCACGCGGTGGGGGCGCTCTGCCTGGTGGACGCGTCGCAGACGGCGGGTGCGGTGCCGCTGGACATGGCCGCCATGGGCATCGACGTGGTGTGCTTTACCGGGCACAAGGGCCTCATGGGTCCGCAGGGCACGGGCGGCATGGCGGTGGCGGAGGGCGTGGACGTGCGGCCGTGGGCCGAGGGCGGCTCCGGCGTGCGCTCCTTCGAGCGACGGCACCCGCTCGAGTGGCCCACGCGGATGGAGGCGGGGACGCTCAACGCGCACGGGCTGGCCGGCCTTGCGGCGGGCGTCGCGTTCATCCAGGGGAACGGCGGGCCCGCGGCGGTGGGCGCGCGCGAGCACGGGCTGGCGCGGCGGCTCTACGAGGGCGTGGCCGGCGTGCCGGGCGTCGTTGTGTACGGCGGCTGGCCTGTGGCGCCGGAGCGCTGCGGCTCGATCGTGGCGCTCAACGTGGAGGGGCTGGACTCGGCGGAGACGGCCGACGCGCTGGCCTCGGGCTGGGGGATAGCGTGCCGCGCAGGCGCCCACTGCGCGCCGCTCATGCATCGCGCCCTGGGGACCGAGCGGCAGGGCATCGTGCGCCTGAGCTGCGGCTGGTTCACCACGAAGGACGAGGTGGACGCCGCCGTCTCCGCATTGCGAGAGCTCTCTGCATAATGGGGACGGGTTAAAAAGAGCAGCACGCTTTAACCCATTCCCATTTTGCCGTCCGGCAGGGATACGGTGCCGTTTGGCCGGGTGTCGTGACTGACCAAACTATTTGTGAGCTAGACTAACTAGTTGGAATCGGATGGCCGTAGCCATCGTTATGCTTTTAAAAAAATAACGCTGACGAGGAGGTTGGCGATTCATGTTGGTCGTGATTCGCGGGGCGGGGGATATCGCGTCGGGCATTGCGCTGCGCCTCTTCCGCGCGGGCATGCAAGTCGTGATGTGCGACCTCGCGGTGTCCACGTCCATCCGGCGCACCGTGTGCTTCTCAGAGGCCATCCGCCTGGGCGAGACGCGCGTGGAGGGCGTGCGCGGCGTGCTGTGCGCGGACGCTGCCGCGGCGCGCGCGGCCGTGGCGGCCGGAGACGTGGCCGTGCTCGTGGACCCCGAGGCCGCGTGCGTCCGCGACCTCGCGCCCGACGCGCTGGTGGACGCCATTCTCGCCAAGCGCAACCTCGGCACCACGCGCGACCTGGCGCCCGTCGTCATTGGCGTGGGCCCCGGCTTCACCGCGCGCGAGGATTGCGACGCCGCGGTGGAGACCATGCGCGGCCACTACCTGGGGCGCGTCTACTACGAGGGCTCGCCGATCCCCAACACGGCGGTGCCCGGGCTCATCGGCGGCTACGCGGGCGAGCGTGTGATGCGGGCTCCCGCGGACGGCACCTTCGAGCCCCGCGTGGAGATCGGTGCCGAGGTGGCGGCCGGCGACGTCTGCGCGACGGTGGCCGGCGAGCCCATGCGCGCGACGATCGACGGCGTGGTGCGGGGGCTCCTGCAGGCGGGCGTGCCCGTGCACGAGGGCATGAAGTGCGGCGACGTGGACCCGCGCTGCCGCCCGGAGTACATCCGCACGGCGTCGGACAAGGCGCTGGCCGTGGGCGGGGGCGTGCTCGAGGCGATTCTCGCGCTCTCGGGCGCAGCGGGCGATAAGAACGCGTCGGGTGAGAAGAACGCGTCGGGTGAGAAGAACGTGCCGACCGAGAAGAACGCTCGCCCCGTCAACGGCTCGCTCTCCGACGAGGGCTTCGTCTCCGCGCTCGCGGCGGAGCTTGCGGCCGGGCGGCGCGTGGGGCTGGCGAGCCTGCTCGCCACGAGCGGCTCGATGCCGCGCCACGAGGGCGCGCGCCTGGCCGTCCTCGCAAGCGGCGCGCTCATCGGGACCGTCGGCGGCGGCGCCATCGAGCAGCTCGCCATCGGGCGCGCCCGTGCGGCGCAGACGGGCGGCGCGCCGAGCCTCGAGTGGTACCACACCGGCGACGCCATGGCCTGCGGCGGCGACGCGCTGCTCGCCGTGCGTGCGCTCACGGCCGATGACCTGCCCGTTCTTCTCGCCGTGCGTGACGCGCTCCTGCGCGACGAGCCCGCCTGCGTGACGGAGCGCTGGGCGGACGCCGCCGCGCCCACGATCGAGGCCGGCCCCGCCGCGCGTCTCTCCGCCCCGACCTGGGATGACGAGCGCGCCACCTACCGCGAGCCCGTCGTCGCCCCGAGCCGCCTGCACGTCTTCGGCGCTGGGCACGTGGGCGCCGCGCTCGTGGGGCTGGCGGCGCAGGCGGGCTTTGAGGTCCACGTCTACGATGACCGCCCGGAGCTCGCCACGCGCGAGAACCTGCCGCACGCAACCACCGTGACCTGCGGCGCGTTCGGCGACCTGGCCAGGGACGCCGCCATCGGGCCGCGCGACTCGGTCGTGGCGCTCACGCACGGGCACGCCCACGACGAGGCGGTTCTTCTCGCCGTGCTCTCGCGCGAGCCCCAGCCCGCCTTCGTGGGCTGCATCGGCAGCGCCCGCAAGGCCACCCTCGCGCGCGAGCATCTCGCCGCCGCCGGCCTGCCGGCCGAGCGCGTCGAGGCCGTGGCCATGCCCATAGGCCTTGCCATCGGCGCCGTCACGCCCGCCGAGATCGCGCTCGCCATCGTGGCGCAGCTCGTCCGGCGCCGCGCCGAGCGTCGCGGCGAGGGCCCGGGGAAGGGCGAGCGCGCATGAGCGCCCCCGCCCACAGCCCCGTCCGCACGCTCGCCCGCAGGCACCCCGGGCGCATCATCGTCCTTCTCGGCGTGCTGCTCGTGGCTGCGGTGACGGCCTCGCTCGCGCTCGGCCGCTACCCCATCGGCCCGGCGGACGCGCTCGAGCTCCTGCTCTCCCGCGTGGCGCCCGGCCTCGGCGACTTCTCCGCGCAGCAGGAGACGCTCTTCTTCAACGTCCGCCTGCCGCGCATCCTGCTCGTGATCCTCGTGGGCGCGAGCCTCTCGGCCGCCGGCACCGCGTTCCAGGGCATCTTCCAGAACCCCCTGGTCTCGCCGGACTTCCTCGGCGCGTCGCAGGGGGCGGCCTTCGGCGCGTGCCTGGCCATCCTCGCGGGCGCCGGCTCGCTCGCGATCTCCGGCTCCGCCTTTGTCGTCTCGCTCGCCGCGGTGGGGATCGTGCTGCTGGTGAGCGGACGTGCGCGCGGCAACCGGATCCTTGTCACCGTGCTCGCCGGCATCATGGTGAAGTCGCTCTTCGAGGCCGGCGTCTCCTACACCAAGCTCGTGGCCGACCCGTCCAACCAGCTGCAGGCCATCACGTTCTGGCTGCTCGGGTCGTTCACCGGCGCCAAGACGGCCGACCTCGCGCTGGCGGCGGGCCCCATCGCCGTGGGCCTTGCCGGCCTCATGGCCATGCGCTGGCGCCTCAACGTCCTCACGATGTCCGACGACGAGGCGCTCTCCATGGGCGTGAACGCCCCGCGCGTGCGCGCCGTGGCCGTGCTCTTCTCGGCGCTCGTGACCGCGGCGAGCGTGGCGGTCTCCGGGCTCATCGGCTGGGTGGGGCTCGTGGTGCCGCACCTCGCGCGCGGCCTCGTGGGCAGCGACTACCGGCGCCTCCTGCCGGCCAGCATGCTCGCGGGCGCCACGTTTCTCCTGGTGGTGGATGACATCGCGCGCCTTGCGCTCACGTCGGAGATCCCCATTGGCATCCTCACGTCCGTGGTGGGCGCGCCGTTCTTCCTGTGGCTCATCGTGAAGCGGGGGCGCGGCTGATGCGGGCGAGAAGAACCTGGCGCCCCGGCTCCGCGGCGGGCGAGAGGGGGCGCGGCTGACATGAGCTTTGAGATCTCCGGCCTCAGCTTCTCCTACGGCGACCACGCGGTCCTCGAGGGCGTGGACCTCTCCGTCGCGGACGGCGAGCTCGCGTGCGTGCTCGGGCCCAACGGCGTGGGCAAGACCACGCTCTTCCGCTGCATCCTGGGCCTCGAGCGCCCGCGCGCGGGGACCATCCTCGTGAACGGCCGGCCGCTCGACGAGCTCTCCGTTGCCGAGCGCGCCCGCGAGATGGCCTTTGTCCCGCAGAGCCACGCGCAGGTCTTTGACTACGAGGTCATCGACGTGGTGCTCATGAGCGCGGCATCGCGCCTGGGGCCGCTGCGCGCGCCGGGCGCGGCCGAGCGCGCCCGCGCCGAGGAGGCGCTCGAGCGCGTGGGCATGGCGCACCTCGCGCACCGGAGCTTCATGCAGGTCTCAGGGGGTGAGCGACAGCTCGTCCTTATCGCCCGCGCCATCGCACAGGACGCGCGCTCGATTGTGATGGACGAGCCCACGAGCGCGCTCGACTTTGGCAACACGGCGCGCGTGATGGCGGTGGTGCGTAGGCTCGCGCGCGAGGGACTCTCGGTGATCGCGTCCACGCACGCACCCGACCTGGCCTATCTCTACGCGGACACGGTGCTCGCGCTCGACGGCGGGCGCGTCCGCGCGTGCGGGCCGCCGGCCGAGGTCATCACCGGGCCGCTCCTGAGCGAGCTCTACGGCCTGCCCGTGGAGGTGAGCTCGCTCCACGGAGACCGGGCGCGCGCCTGCGTGCCCCTGGACATGACGAAGTGATCAAAAGGGGCCTGTCCCCTTTTAGGCACCTTTTAGGCATCGGGAAGGGAGAAGAAGTGAAGAGAAGGACGTTCCTATCGGCAGTTGCGGCGCTTGCGGTGGCGGTGTCGCTTGGGGCATGCGCCGGTGCGCCTGCGGAGGATTCCGGTCAGCAGCCCGACGGTCAGCAGCCTGCGGCGGAGCAGGCCGCCACGCGCACGGTCACGGACTCGCTCGGGCGCGAGGTGGAGATCCCGGCCGAGGTCGAGCGCATCGCGGCGTCCGGTCCCGTGGCGCAGCAGGTGCTCCTGAGCGTGGCGCCCGAGAGGATGGTCGGCCTTGCCACCGAGCTCACGCCCGAGCAGCTCGCCTATCTCGGCGAGGACCTCGCCGACCTGCCCGTGTTCGGCCAGATCTACGGCGGCAAGGGCGACTTCAACAAGGAGGCCGTGGCCGCCGCCGCGCCGCAGCTGATCGTCGACGTCGGGGAGCCCAAGGACGCGCTCGCCGAGGAGCTGGACGCGCTGCAGGAGCAGATCGGCATCCCGTGCGTGCACCTCGACTCCACCACGCTCGACTCCTACGCCCCCCTCTACGAGCAGCTCGCGGACATCCTGGGCTCGGAGCGCGCCGCCGAGCTCGCGGACTACTGCCGCAGCGCCGTGGCCGAGGTCGAGGGCGTCCTGGCGGAGGTCCCCGCGGACGAGCGCCCCACGGCCGCGTACCTGCTCGGCGAGACGGGCACCAACGCCATGCCGAACGGCGGGTTCCAGTCCGGCGTCATCGACCTGTGCTCCGAGAACGTGGCCGTGGTGGACAACCCGTCCTCCAGCGGCAAGGGCAGCGAGGTCAGCCTCGAGCAGATCGCGCTCTGGGACCCCGAGCTCATCGTCTTCTCCGCCGACTCAATCTATGACACCGTGGGCGACGACCCCGCCTGGGCGGAGCTCGCGGCGATCAAGTCCGGCAACTACTACCGGGTGCCGAGCGTGCCGTACAACTGGGTGTCCTCCCCGGTCGGGGTGAACCAGGTCCTCGGGGTCCAGTGGTACGCGCGCCTGTGCTACCCGGGCCGCTTCGACGACGACCTGCGCGACGTGGTGGGGGAGTACTACCGGCTCTTCTACGGCCACGACCTCACGGACGAGGAGTACGACACGCTGACGGAGGGTGCCGTGCGGAAGTAGCGGGCGTCTGGGCGCGGCACAAAATTAATCCGCCCTCTGAGTCCCTTTGGAAAAGTTCAACTGGGAAAACGCTCGCAGAGAGCGCCAGGGGGCGGATTAATTTTGGCGCGGCTGCCGAGACATCGCAAGGAGGGGCTCGCGCAGCCGCCGCGCGTCGGCCTCGTTGGGGCTGAGAAGCGCGGGCTCGCCCCAGACGGGGCTGAGGCGCGCGGCCACCTCGTCGGCCAGCGCCGCGCGCACGACCACGAGCGCATGCGGCCAGGCGGGCCCGGGGCCGGCGGCGAGCAGCTCGAGCGCCGCGGTGAGCCCTGCGCCGCGGCGCAGCTCGAGCGGGCCGACCTCGTCAATGACGAGGAGCCCGGCGCGCGCGTCCTTCTCGCCTCCCGCGACGGCCAGCCTGGCGAGGTGCGCGTTCACGCGCGCGAGCGCCGCCGGGTCGAAGTCCCAGCCCAGGCCGAGGGAGGACGGTCCCGCCTCGGTCGGCGTGGCGAGAAGGACCCGCTCGCGCGAGGGCAGAAGCACGTTCTCTATCCCGAGCTTCTCGCCGCCGCGCCACACGCCGGGCGCGAGCACGCCGCGCACGGGCACGCCCGCCGCCTCGAGCTCGCGCACGCGCGCCGCAAGCCACGTGGTCTTGCCCGTCCGGATGCCGCCGGTGAGAATGAACAGCATGCCGCCCTCCCATGAGTGTCCTGGAGGACATGATGACAGATGGGGACGGGTTATTTGTCTCTGAGACAAATAACCCGTCCCCATCTGGTTGCCTCACGACATGCTTCTGGCGAGGTCCCCCACCTTCTTGATGAGAAGCCATGCGGGGGAGAGGTCCTCGCGCATCGACGACGTCTCGATGTAGGTGCGCCGGGCGCAGAACCGCACCGCCGACGCCGCGCCGGGTGCATCGTCACGCCTCTCGTACCCGTCCCGAGCGAGTTGGTCGGCCAGGTCGGAGGCAGCCGCGGGGCATCCCATGGCGAGAAGTACGGCGAGAAGCCCCGCCGTGTCGGTGGGCGCGAGGTCACGGGCAGGATCGAAGTCCCCGCGAGCCGCGCCCTCCGCCCAGCGCACGTTGGCGTTTGCCTGGCCGAGGAACTGGGCGCCGGTCGGCGTGAGCCGGGGACCCAGGTCGACGAGGACGGCGCGGCAGACCATGATGGCAAGCATGAGGGCGCAGGCGGTGGGGGCAAACGCGGGCGACGGCTGCAGGCCCGCCGCCGCCGACCCGAAGAGGCACCAGAGGACCGAGAGGACGGTGACGGGGCCGCTGAACACGATCTGGCTGAGTATGCTGGGGCTTCGCGCAAGCCCCGCGGCAAACAGGTCGCCAGAGAACCGTCCGAGGAACCTCTGGAGCGGGCGATAGCTGTCCCCGGAGTCGATGCGGCCGCACAGCTCCGCGATGCTCGCGCTCCTGGCGCCCTCCGGCATCATGAGCTCGACCGCCTCGCGGTCGTAGGGGGCCAGCTCCCGCGTGCGCACGTCAACCCAGAGACCCGCCCCGAAGGCGCTGGACTGCTGGTCGGTCGAGCGGCGCGTGCGCTCCCGGCGAGACCGACCGCCCGTGGCGACCGGCCCGTCCTCCTCGTCCGCCTTGTTATCCGCGGCCGCTCTCTCCTCGAACGTGACGCTACCGCGTCCCATCAGGCTGACGAGCCCTGCGAGCGCGACCTGGCAGGCCCTTCGCTCGCTTCTGATGTCCATCTCTCGGTGATACCGAAGCGCGCCGAGTAGCACGGGGTGGAGGTCGGGCACCTTGGCCGTCGGTGCAAGGTCGTCGGGGACGTGCTGCGCCCGTCGTGCGCTTATGAGCTTCGTGATGATGCACAGGGCGAGGTATCCCACGGGGACGCCCCAGGCCATGAGCAGCTGGGAAAGCGAGGGCGGCATGTGGTCCGACTCCTTTCTGACGGGCCTGAGATGCCCCCAGTCTATGTCCCCCCTCCATTATCTGAAGGGTTGCCGGCATGGCCCTTACAAAGCCCGTACCTTGGGGGCTGCGAGTGGGGACGGGTTATTTCCCTCAGAGAAAAAGGGACAGGCCCCGGGGCGCCCCCGAGACCTGTCCCAAATTCTCTGAGAGAAATGACCCGTCCCCTCTTTACAGCTCGCGCTTCTCGTAGAGCTTCAGGGAGGCCGCGGCAGAGATTGCCAGCGCCGCCGCGGCCAGCGCCACGCACGCCGCCACGCCGCAGACCATGCCCTCCGGCGTCTCCAGCGCGGTGAGCAGGTCGGAGAGCAGGTCCTGCCCCGGGATTCCGCCGTCGAGCATGCCGCTGTTGCCCAGCACCGCCACCGGCACCACGAAGAGCAGCACGATCACCGTGGGCAGGATCTGCGTGGCGCGCGTCTGGCCCAGGCGGAAGTAGAGCGGCGTCACGACGCTTGCCACCACGGAGCCGATGAGCAGGGTGAAGCTCGTCACGAAGAGCATCGGCCCCATGAGCTCCGCGTCAAACGAAAACGCCTCGCCTACCTCCCCACCGATTCCCAGTGCGCTCATCACGCCCATGGAGACCAGCGCGCCTGCGACGCCCACGACCATGCCCATGAGCCCCAGCGTCACGATGGCGCCGTAGCGGCCGAGCACCACGTCGCGCCGGGAGAGCGGGAGCGTCAGGCGGAAGAGCCCCCAGTGGTTGAGCTCGTCGTAGGCAGCCAGGCCCATCGAGCCCATCATGAAGAACATGCAGGTGAGGGTGGCCGGCATCGCAAGCGGCGTCTGCATGCCCAGCCCGATGCACAGGCTCACGAAAAAACCCAGTCCTACGAGCTGCTTTGCGTAGTCGCGAAAGATGGTCATCTCAATGAGGTATGCGCGCTTCATTATCGGACACCGCCCTTCAGGGTGAGCGTGAGGTAGTCGTCTATGGTCATGCGGTCCACCGGAATCTCCGGGAAGCTCTCGGCAAAGGCAAAGCGGTCGGGAACGAGCAGGTCGATGCCGTAGTCGTGCCGCAGGTAGCGCAGGTCGCGCTCCGGGATGACGCCGCTCGCCGCCACGCGCTCGAGGTCGGTCACGCGGCAGCGCGCGATGCCCATCTCGTCGGTTATGGCGTCCTTGGGCAGGTCAAAGACGATGCGCCCGGCGTCGATGCACACGATCCGGTCCGCGATGCGCTCGAGGTCGCTCGTGATGTGGCTGCTCATGAGGACGGCGCGGCCCGGCTCGGCCACGAAGTCGCGCAGGCGGTCGAGCACCTCGTCGCGCGCCATCGGGTCGAGGCCCGCCGTGGCCTCGTCCAGGATGAGCAGGCGCGCGTCGTGGGCAAACGCGCAGGCCAGGCTGAGCTTCATGCCCATGCCGCGTGAGAGCTCCTTGACGGTCTTCTTCGCGTCCAGGCCGAGCTCGGCGGTCAGGCGAGAGAAGCGGTGAGCGTCCCAGGTGGCAAAGGCACGAGCGTAGATGCGGCCCACGTCGGCCACGCGCAGGTGCTCTGGGAGCGAGATGGCGTCAAAGACCACGCCGACCTGCTCCTTGGTGGCGGCACCGGAGGGACGGGAGAGCTCGGCGCTCGGGGTGCCGAGCACCTGCGCCTCGCCGCCGTCCACGGGGAAGAGGCCGAGAAGGGCCTTGATGGTGGTGGACTTGCCGGCGCCGTTCTGGCCGACGAACCCCACGACCTCGCCCTCGCCCACGGTGAGGTCCACGCCCTCGAGGGAGAAGCCGTCGTAGTGCTTGGTGAGCCCGCGGGCCTCGATGAGGGTGCCGCCGGCGATGTCTGCGCTCATGCTGACGTCCTTTCTGCGCGAGGTTCTTCTCGCGCTACTCCAGTACCAGGGTGAGCATCTCGGAGAGCTCGTCGTTCGTGAGGCCCATCGCGCGCCCCCGCTCCACGGCGCGGGCGAGAAGCTCCTCGACCTCCCGCAGCTGCTCCTCGCGGATGAGCTCGGCGTTGCCGCCGGCGACGAAGCTCCCCTTGCCCTGCACGGTCTCGATGAGCCCTGTGGCCTCCAGGTCCGCGTAGGCGCGCTTGGTGGTGATCGCGCTCACGCGCAGGCTGTTGGCGAGGGCCCGGATGCTGGGGAGCTGCTCGCCCTCCTTGAGCTGGCCCGTCACGATCGCGGCCTTGATCTGGTCCGTGATCTGCTCGTAGATGGGCTTGCCGCTCGAGTTTGAGATGATGATGTCCAAGTCGTGTCCTTCCTTCTCGCCCCGCGGGCGTCCCCTCGGGGGTCTGCCGCTCCGGGGCGCCCCCCTCGGCGGCCGGGGAGCCGCGGACGTCTTCGCTTCTCCCCTCCGGATATACCGTGTATACCCGATAAATACAGTATATACTCACATATACACAGTGCAAGAGGGATTTGGAAAAAGGTCCGGAAAGGGCCGCACGCCGCCGCCGTCCCTGCGGGCGCGTCACGACGAGCCGGGCAGCCTGCGACGCCGGTGTGGGGGAAGGCCCGCGACCGGCTTCCCTAGCCGCGCAGCACCTTTTCCAGCGCCTTGCCGCGGGCGAGCTCGTCCACGAGCTTGTCCAGGTAGCGCGCGTTCTGCTCCACCGGGTCCTCGATGGTGGCCACGTCCACGCCGCAGACCTTGCCGGTGATGAGCGTGCGGCGGGGGTTCATGGCCGGCGCCTCGTCGAAGAACTCCCGGTACGTGAGCTCGCGCCCGAGCTGCCGGGCGAGCCCCGCCTCGTCATAGCCCGTGAGCCAGCAGCAGACGGCGTCCACCTCCGCGCGCGTGCGGCCCTTGCGCTCGGCCTTCTGCACCAGCAGCGGGTAGACCTGCGAGAACGAGAGCTCGGCGATTGACCTGCGCGCCATGGTGCCTCCTCCGGCCGGCTTGCATCTGCTCGGGGCCATTATGAGGCAGCGGGCACTAGGCGAGAAGGGCCTCCAGCCCCACCACAAACGCCGCGACCGCCGCCACGAAGAGCGCGACGAGCCCCCACGTGCGCGGGTTGCCCCAGTTCATGGCCCAGCCCACGCCAAAGCGCCGGGGCACCACGAGGGAGGGGTCCTCGCGGTTGACGTAGAAGACGCCGAGGCGCCAGTGCGCGTCGTCGTCGAAGTCCAGCTCGCCGGCGGCGCTCATGCGGCGTAGGAGCCTGGAGCCCGCCTGCCCGTAGACGAGCGAGATGCCCACGTTGGGGACAATCGCCGCCACGCAGACCACGAGCAGCGCCACCAGGGACTGCGCGGACGTCACCACGCCCGCAAAGGAGAGCGGCATGAGGGCGATGGACGCCACGATCACAAGGCCTGTGACCAGCAGCGCAACGCTCTGCGCGCGGGCGAACATCCCATAGGCCAGCGCGGAGGCCGTCGGGTTCTCCGGCGCGGCGGGCCGGCGGCTGCGGAGCACCTGCCAGTGGGCCGCGGTGAGCGAGAGGGCGAGAAACGCCTGCACGGCCAGCGGCATGGCGATGACCTGCCAGCCCTTGGCCATATAGTCGTCCGCCACGCCCGCCGCGTCAAAGTGCACGGGCACCGGGTCCGGCATGCCGGGGTAGAGCGCCACGGTCATGGCCAGCGTGGCCAGGATGACGGGCAGGTAGAGGAGGTCCCAGGTGAGGGGGAGCGGCCGGGGCGCGTTCTTCTCGGCCGCGCCCGCCACGGCGGCGGCGCGCATGCCGCGGGCCTCCCAGCCCTCGGTACGCTTGATGGCCTGCACGCGGGAGCGGAAGAAGAGCATGAGGAGAAAGCCCGCGAGCACGGGCGCGCAGACCACGGCGGAGAAGACGAGCGGGTCGGCGGAGCGGACGAGCAGATAGGCGGCCACCGCCGAGGCCACCGAAACGGCGAGAAGAACCACGAGGTAGATGCGCCGCATGCGTGCGATGCGCGGGTCTTTCTGCGCGGTCTCGGGCACGGTCACGGCAAAGGCCTCGCGTCGGCGTCCGAGCCAGGGGACGGCGGCCAGGAGTGCCCCCGCGAGCAGGGTGAGAAGCGCCATCGCGATGCCCGTGACCTGGGCGGTGAGCTCGGCGGACATGCCGAAGGCAGCGTCAGCGGGCATGGCTCTCTCCCTCCGGCAGGCCTGCCGCGGCGCGGGTCGCGGCGGCGAGGAACGCGCCGCGCGTGCCGCCGGAGGCCTTGAACTCGGTGGCGAGCTTGGCGAGCGCGGCCGTCAGCGCGGTGGCGTCGAGGCCGGCGGCCGGGTCGGCGGGGGCGTCCGCCACGTAGGCGCCGCGGCGGCCGAGCATGATGACGTAGCCCTCGTCGCGCAGCGTCGCGTAGGCCTTGTTGACGGTGTGCAGGTTGATGCCCAGATCCTCGGCGAGCGAGCGCACGGAGGGCAGGGCGTCGCCGGGGCGAAGCTCACCGGCGGCGATGCCGGCTATGACGGCATCGCGCAGCTGCAGGTAGAGCGGCGTCTCGGAGAGCTTGTCGACCGTGATGACCGTGGGCGCCCGCCTTTCACGTGAAGGAATTGTGTTCTATCCGAACTATAGCAGAGCGCGCGCCAAAGGGGTATAGTACCCGCCATCTGTTATAGATCAGATATAGCAGAAATTGCCTAAAAGGGGACTGCCCCCTTTTAGGCAACGGTGCGAAGGAGGAGACATGGAACGCGTGCTCGAGGTCAGCCACTTCCGGAAGGAGTACCGGGGCAAGGTCGCCGTGCGCGACCTCTCGCTCGCGGTGGCGCCCGGCGAGATCTGCGGCTTCATCGGCCACAACGGAGCCGGCAAGACCACGCTCATCCGCTCGGTCGTGGGCGCGCAGCCGCCCACGTCAGGCACCGTGCGCGTCTGCGGCATGGACGTCTGGGCCGATCCCGTGGCCGCCAAGCGCCAGATGGCCTACGTGCCGGACAACCCGGACGTCTACGACTTCCTCACCGGCATGCAGCACCTGGACCTGATCGCGGACGTCTTTGGCGTCTCGGGCCCCGAGCGCCGCCGGCGCGTGGGCGAGCTCGCGGGGCGCCTGGAGCTCGAGGGCGCCCTCGGCGACCCGGTCTCCGCCTACTCCCACGGCATGCGCCAGAAGCTCGTGCTCACAGGGGCGCTCCTGCACGACCCCGCGCTCCTCGTGCTGGACGAGCCCTTCGTGGGCCTGGACCCCTCGGCCTCCCACGAGCTCAAGGCCATCCTGCGCGAGCGCGCGGACGCCGGGGGCGCGGTGTTCTTCTCGTCCCACGTGCTCGAGGTGGTGGAGCGGCTCTGCGACACCGTGGCCGTGATCCGCGCGGGCGAGCTCGTGGCCTCGGGCCCCACCGACGAGGTGCGCGGCTCGGACTCGCTCGAAGACGTGTTCCTCGAGCTCGTGGACGGCCAGAGCGCTGCCGTGGCCACGCCGACGAGAAGGACGAGGTGAGCGCCGTGACGCCCAGGACCTCCTCCTCCGCCGGCCGCTCGCTCGGCCCGCTGCTCTCCCTGCAGGTGCGCGCCCTGCTCTACGGCCTTGGCGTCCGGCGCGGCTCGGGCTGGGCGCGCGCCGCCCTCGCGGCGACGCTCGTTGCCCTCATCGCCGGGGTGGCCGTGCTCTACCTGGGGGCGCTCGGCTTTGGCATGGTCGCCGCCGGCGCCGCGGGGGCCATTCCCGCGCTCGCGGCGCTCGCGGGCTCGCTCGCCTCGGTGGCGCTCGTCTTTGTGAAGGCGCCCGGCACGGTCTTCGGCTGCCGTGACTACGACCTCGTGGCGGCGCTGCCGGTGAGCGTGCGCACGGTGGTGCTCGCGCGGACGGCGCCGCTCTACGGGTTTGGCGTCGCGCTCTCCGCGCTGCTGGCGGCGCCCCTCTACGCGGCGTACTTCTCGGCGGTCACGCCGACGCCGGCGGCCGCTGCCGCCGCGCTGCTCTGCGCGCTGCTGGCGCCTCTTGCGCCGGCGGCCGTGGCCACGCTGGCCTCGCTCGCCCTCACGGCGCTGTCCGTGCGGTTCCGGCATGCGGGGGTGGTGCAGCTCGTGCTCTCGGTGCTGCTGGTGGCGGGCGTGGTGGCGGGCTCTCTTGCGCTCGGCGGGGCGTTTGGCGAGAAGGACGACGCGGCTGCCCTCATGGCGATGGGTGACGTTGCGGCCGCGCTCTCTGCCGCCGTGGCGTCCACGTACCCGCCGGCCGCCTGGGTCGCGGCGGCGGTGGGGGAGGGCTCGGTCGCGGGGCTCGCCGCCTTCGCGGCGCTCTCGCTCGCGCTGCCGGCCGTCGTGACCGCGGGGCTTGCGGCCTGCTACCCGTCCGCGAACGCCGTGGCCACGTCCGGGCCGCGCCGCCCCGCTCGCCGGGCCGTCGAGGCCGGGTCCGCCGCGACCCCGCTTGCCGCCCTCACGGCCAAGGAGCTGCGGCGCATCGGCTCCATGCCCTTCTACGCGATGAACTGCTGCGTGGGGATGATCCTCATGGTCGTGGCCGCGGTCGCGGTGGCGGCCCTCGGGGTGGACGCGCTGCTCGCGTCCGGCGTGGTCAACGGGGTGCGGCTCGACGCGCAGACGCTCGCGGCGATGCGCGGGCAGATCGACGCGGCGCTGCCCTGGGCCTTCGGGCTCTGCGGCGCCATGTCGCTCACGGCGGGGCCCTCGGTTTCGCTCGAGGGCCGCGCGTCCTGGCTCATGCTCACGGCGCCGGTGGGCGCGGGGACCGTGCTGGCGTCCAAGCTGCTCGCCAACCTCGTTCTGGGCGGGGCGGCCGTGGCGGTCTCCGCCGTGGCGCTGCTTGTGGGCGGCATGGCGCCGCTGCTGGTGCTTCAGTGCGCCGTGGCCGCGCTCGGCCTGCTCACGGGCCTCGCTGCGGTCGCGCTCTCCCTCGACGCGGCGCGCCCCAACCTCGCCTGGACCGCGCCGGCCGAGGTCGTCAAGCGCGGCCTGCCCATGACGGCGGGCGTCTTCGGCGGCATCGCCGTCGCGCTGGTCTGCGGCTTTCTCTCCGTGACGGCGTGCGGGGCGTGTGGCGCGTGGGCTTCCGTGGCGGTGAACCTTGCGGTCCCGATCGCCGTGGCCGCGGCGGGCCTGGCGCTGCTCCGCGCCGTCGCACGGCGGGGGCTCCCGGCCCCCGGCTGGGAGGCGTGAGCTGGGCCGAGGTCCTTCTCGCCCGCACTTCTCGCATCAAATCTGGCCGCGGCCTTTTGGCCATTTGGGGTACTCCAGGAGGCCCGAAACTGCCAAAAGGCCGCGGCCAGATTTGATATTCGCCCGTGCCGGTGGGATACCGGCGAGGCGCGGGGCGCCGGAACGAGGAAGTGGCCGCCGCGCGGGGCCGTGGGCACCAGCGCGCCCCGGCGCCGGGCGCCCCTAGTTGTCCCGCGCGAGCCTGCGGTAGAGCGCGGCGAAGACCGCCGCCCCGGCGACGACCCACGCGAGCGTCACGGCCAGCGGCGCGAGCGCGTCCGCCGTGAGGAGGCGCCCGCCCGCGGCGAGGCCGAGCAGGTCCCAGACGCCCCCGAGCGGGCTCAGCGCGGCCGCGGCCTCGACGGCCTCGCTCACCATCCCGAAGGTGGGCACGAGGGCCAGAAGCAGCACGGGCACGCTGTAGAAGCCGGCCGTCATCTGGTCGCGCGAGGCCAGCCCCAGCACGAGCGAGACCAGCACCACGGGCACGGCTCCCAGCGCGGTGAGCGCGAGGTACGCCGGCAGGAGCCCCGGCTCGCCTCCCGCCACGGCGAAGCATGCCGCGCCCACGGCCACCACCGCCGCCAGCGCCACGCCGCCCTTGGAGGCCGCGACCTCGCCCGCGCTCACGTTGGCGAGCATGAGGGTGCGCAGGGTGTGCCGCTCCTTCTCCTCGGCGATGCCGTAGATGAGCGTCATCGAGGCGACCATGCCCACGCTCATGCAGAGCCCGGAGCCCAGCAGGAACGTCCCGATCTGTCCCTCGGCGAGGGCGAGCTCGGCGCCCGTGAGCCCCGCGTCGGCGGCGGTGTCCCCGATGACGAGGCGGAACAGCAGCATGAAGCCGATGGGCATGAGCAGCACCACGAGCATCGTGGGGTTCTTGAAGAGGTCGGCGAGGTCCTTGCCGGCAAGGGCGCCCACCTTGCGAAGCGTCGCGTTCATCTAGAGCTCCCTTCCGGTCAGCTCGAGGAAGACCTCCTCGAGGTCGGGCTCGTCGGAGTGGATGGAGGCCACCTCGCCGGCGGCGAAGAGGTCGCGCACGGCGTCGGTCGCGGCGGCGTCCTTCGTGAGCTCGACGGTGCCGCGCGTGCGCGTGACCACCACGACGCGGTTGCGCGCGTGCTCCATGGTAAGCGATGCTGGGGCGCCCGTTGCCACGATGCGCCCCTCGTTGAGGATTGCCAGGCGGTCGCAGCAGGCCTCGGCCTCCGCCATGTCGTGCGTGGTGAGAAAGACCGTGGTCCCGGCGCGGCGAAGCTCCGCGAGCATTCGGTGCACCTCGGCGCGGGCCGCCGGGTCCAGGCCGCTCGTCGGCTCGTCCAGGAAGACGAGCTCCGGGCTGTGGACGAGCGCGGCGAGAAGGGCCGCCCGCTGGCGCATGCCCTTGGAGCAGTTCTTCACGAGCGTCGCGCGGTCCCGCGCGAGCCCCACGCGCTCGAGGAGCGCCGGGATGCCGCGCTCGCCCCGGCCGCGCAGGCGCGCGTAGAGCCTGAGGTTCTCCTCTATGGAGAGCCGCTCGTAGAGCGCGCTCGTGTCCGAGAGGATGCCGATGCGGTCGTAGTCCGCGCCCGATGCGTTCTCGATGGGCCTGCCAAACAGCGTGATGCGCCCGGTGTCCGCGGCGAGCTGGCGCGTGAGGAGCTTGATCGTGGTGGTCTTGCCGGCGCCCGAGGGGCCGAGAAAGCCGAAGCACTCGCCGCGGGCCACGGCGAAGGTGAGCCCGTCGAGCACGCGCCTGGCGCCGAAGGAGAGGCAGACGCCCTCCATCGTGAGCACGGGGCTATGCGTCGCGGCCATCGTCGCCCTCCTTCCGGGGAGCCTTCGCGCTCCCGTCCTTCTCGCCCTTCCCCCTCTTGCGCCTGCCGGTCTCAAAGACGCCGGCGACAAAGCAGCACGCGATGACGATCGCGCCGAAGAGCGCGGGCTCCACCTACATCGCCCCCTTTGCGGCGCCGTCGCGGCCGAGCGCGGCCTCGAGGGCGCTGATGCGCCGCTCGACGCGGGCGATCTGGTAGCCCATGCCCATGGCGAGAAGCACCGTGGCGATGGCGAGGACCATGAGGAGCACGGAGAGCTGCTCCAGCGTGAGCGGGGCGTTGGGCCCCAGGGCCTTGGTGACGAGCTCGGCGATCTGCTGTTCGGTCATGGCGCGTCCTTTCGTCTCTCCCGGCGTGCGCGGCCGGACGCCGGGTGCCTGGCTGACGGCCCCATCCTCTCCCGCACGGGGCGGCGCCACAAGCGGATTTGACCATCAGGAGCTGCGGAGACGACGAAAGGAGCATAGGGGGCCACGAGAGGAGCGCCGCCGCGCCGCCCGCCCGCGCCCGGCCGCCGAGAATTGTCGCCGCGCGCCCACGCCCGGCGCGCTATACTGCCCGCAGGCGGACGATTTGCCGCCGGACAATCGCATAGCGCGGGGAGCTTGCAGGACGGCAGGCTGAGAGGGGGCGCGCCCGCCCCGACCCGAGGAACCTGACATGGGTAATGCCAACGGAGGGAGTCTTGCGCATGAGCACAGCTGTAGAGAAATCGAGCGGGCAGGCACCGCGCGGCGAGAAGGACCTCGTCACGCAGATCGACTACGCCCGCGCCGGGCAGGTTACGCCCGAGATGCGCGCCGTGGCCGAGGCCGAGCGGCGCGACCCGGATCTCATCCGCGCGGGCGTGGCGGCGGGGCGCATCGCCATCCCGGCCAACGTCCGCCACCTCGAGCGCGGCCTCGTGCCGCGTGGCGTGGGCGAGGGCCTCTCCACCAAGGTCAACGTCAACCTGGGCATCTCCGGGGACGTGGCGGACGCCGGCATGGAGTGGGAGAAGGTCCGCACGGCCGAGAAGTACGGCGCGGACGCCATCATGGACCTCTCCAACTCCGGCAAGACGCGCTTCTTCCGCCAGGAGCTCGTCGCGCGCACGCCGCTCATGGTGGGCACCGTCCCCATGTACGACGCCATCGGCTACATGGAGAAGCCGCTCGTGGAGCTCACCGCCGAGGACCTTCTCGCCACGGTGTGCGCCCACGCGGAGGACGGCGTGGACTTCCTCACCATCCACTGCGGCATCAACCGCCGCGTGATCGAGACCTTCAAGGAGACCGGCCGCCTCATGAACATCGTCTCCCGCGGCGGGAGCCTCCTCTTTGGCTGGATGGAGGTCACGGGCAACGAGAACCCCTTCTTTGAGCACTACGACGAGGTGCTCAAGATCTGCCACGAGTACGACGTGACCATCTCTCTGGGCGACTCGTGCCGCTCGGGCTGCCTCTTCGACGCCAACGACGCGGCGGAGACGGCAGAGATGATCGAGCTCGGCAAGCTTGCCCGCCGCGCCTGGGACGCGGGCGTGCAGGTGATGATCGAGGGCCCGGGCCACATGGCCATGGGCGAGATCGCGGCCAACGTGGTGATGGAGAAGCGCCTCTGCCACGGCGCGCCCTACTACGTGCTGGGGCCGCTCGTGACGGACGTGGGCGTGGGCTACGACCACATCACGGCGGCCATCGGCGGGGCCATCTCGGCGAGCGCCGGGGCGGACTTCCTCTGCTACGTGACGCCGGCCGAGCACCTGTGCCTGCCGGACGCCAAGGACGTGCGCGACGGCCTCATCGCCACCAGGATCGCGGCGCATGCGGCCGACATCGCCAAGGGCGTGCCCGGCGCGCGCGAGGCGGACGACCGCATGGCAGACGCCCGTCGCCGCCTGGCCTGGGACGAGATGTGGGCCTACGCGCTCGACCCGGACACGGCCCGCGCGCGCTACGAGGCCTCGCCGGCCTCGACGGAGGGGACCTGCACCATGTGCGGCAAGATGTGCGCCGTCCGCACGGTGAACAAGGTCTTCGAGGGCACCACGATCGACCTCGACCTGGAATAGGGGACTGCCATGGCACAGATAAACGGCAGGACCGCGCCCGAGGCCGACGGCCGGACCGTCGCCGAGCTGCTCGAGCAGATGGGATACGAGCGCGCCCGCGTGGCGTGCGAGCTCAACGGGGAGATCCTTCCCCGTGCCGAGTTCGACGCCCGCCGGCTGACGGCCGAGGATGCGCTCGAGGTCGTCCGCTTTGTGGGGGGCGGCTGATGGCGGGGG